>NZ_JAUOFB010000001.1 GCF_030542105.1 Hymenobacter sp. BT730 | reverse complement strand
TCCCTGCTCAAAACTTTTTCCAGTGGCCTGATGCCTGCCTGCCCTGCCGCGTTCCGGTTTGGGAGTGCAAAAGTGCGGCCTTTCTCCCGCTTTTCCAAACGACCTTCCCAAGAAATCGGCAGGCTAGGTTGGCATGGGTTGTCTTGCTTTCGCTACCGCCCTGAGGACTAACCGATTGACGGGTCGATTTAGTTCACTCACCTCACAAAAAAACTTAGGCCTTTCGCTTAGTAAGCTTGCATGGCCTATTAACATACCTCAGAGACCGATAAACAGACCTTATATATAGGAGTGCCTGATACAATGAATAAGCGGTGAATAGTTCGGTTCCCGTTTGACCTGTCTATTCTTGCTAAGGGGTAAGCACTCTATCTTTATTAAGGTGCTTCCATTTATAAGAAGGGAATACCTTCTATATAGGGCTACTTTACACTCCTTATATATAAGGTGTACATGGAGAGAATGAAAAAGGCGAGTATCGCGCTTTGCAATACTCGCCTTTCAGAAGGTATTAGTTTAGATGAAGGGTGCTTACCCTATCTGGTCCGACGCTGACGATACGGATGGGAACATCTAATTGCTGCTCCAGGAACTGTATATAGGCGAGCAACTCGGTGGGCAACGCTGCTGGATCGGTTATATCCTGGAGAACGGTGCGCCAGCCGGGCATGCTGATATACACAGGGGTCATGTATTGCAGCTCGCCAAAGTCCGGGAAGCGGTCGGTTTGCTCACCATTGGGGGTTTGGTAATGCGTGCATATCCGAATTTCATCGAACTCATCAAGGACATCGGCCTTCATTAAATGGATTTCGGTGACGCCGTTGAGCATGATGCTGTAGCGTAGAGCGGGCAAATCAATCCAGCCGCAGCGGCGGGGGCGGCCGGTGGTAGCGCCGAACTCGCGGCCGGCTTTGCGAATCTCCTCCCCTACTTCATCCAGGAGCTCTGTTGGAAAAGGGCCACTGCCTACGCGGGTGCAGTAAGCTTTGCTGATACCATATACCTTATCTATATGGCGCGGGGCAATACCCAGGCCAGTGCAGGCGCCGGCAACGATAGTGCTAGAGGAGGTGACAAAGGGATAGGTACCGAAATCAACATCCAGCAAGGAGCCTTGTGCACCTTCGGCCAGGATATTCTTGCCTTCGCTGAGCAGCTTATTTAATAGATACTCGGTATCGGTGAGCTGCAGGGTGCGCAGAAACTCTACTGCGGAGAAGAAATCTGCTTCAAAAGCTTCAATTTCCAGCTCTTTGCCGTGGAAAGCGGCTAGGGTAGCATGCCGGGCTACGGTTTCCTGGTAGCGTTCCTGGAAGTCGGGCAATAGGATGTCGCCTACCCGCAGGCCAGTGCGGCCAATCTTGTCTTGGTACGTGGGACCGATGCCTTTGAGGGTGGAGCCAATTTTACTTCCACCACGAGCTTCTTCGCTGATGCGGTCTAAAGCACGGTGGGAAGGCAGGATAAGCTGGGCTTTTTTGGAAACGTAGAGGTTCTGGCTCCAATCAACGCCCCGGTCGGTGAGCTTTTGCAGTTCCTGACGGAAAACAGAGGGGTCCAGCACTACGCCGTTGCCAACTACATTGAGGATGTGGGGATGGAAAATACCCGATGGAACCTGGTGCAGAACGTGCTTAATGCCATCGAAGGTAAGGGTGTGGCCAGCGTTGGGGCCTCCCTGAAAGCGGGCCACCACATCATAGGTGGGCGCTAGTACGTCTACGATTTTACCTTTCCCTTCATCTCCCCACTGTAATCCGACTAGTACGTCAACTGGCATTAGCTTACGGCTTTCAATTGTTCAGCGGCTTCCGCATCGGAGGCTGCAATAGTGAAAATGGCGTTGAGTTTAGTGATGACCAACAGCTTCCGGATGTGCTCGGAGGGGTTAATCAAGACTAACTCGCCGCCTTGATTGCGAAATTTGGTGAGGATGGATACCAGGACTCCAATACCGGTGCTGTTGATAAACCGCACGTTTGACAGGTCCACAGCGCAGAGGATAACGTCGTCGCCGAGGTGGTCGTTGATTGTTTGGAGGAGAGGCTGGGTGTCGGGAGAACCGATCAGGTCGCCGCTAAGGCGCACGTAGAGGATGCCGTTCTGGACGGCGGCTTCAGTTTTCATTCGGCTTGAGAGCGGGCGGCGGCTTGGGCTCGGCAGTCGCCGCACACACCGTACAGATTTAAAGAGTGATGCAAGATATGGAAGTTGAGTAACTCGCCTACCATGGTTTGGATGCCGTGGATGCGTGGGTCGCAGAACTCAACTACTTTATGGCATTCGGTACAGATGACGTGGTCGTGCTGGCGGTAGCCATAGCTTTTTTCATACTGCGCCAGATTGCGGCCAAACTGGTGCTTGCTCACCAAGCCGTGCTCTACCAGCAAATCCAGGGTATTATATACGGTGGCCCGGCTTACCTGCAGGCCCTGCGTTTTCATGCCGGCAAACAGCTCTTCTACATCGAAATGGCCGGTGCGAGAGTAGATTTCCTCCAGAATGGCATACCGCTCAGAGGTCTTCCGTAGGCCTTTGTTTTCTAAGTACGCCGTGAAGATTTTCTTCACTTCTTCAAACTTCTCCTGATCCAGCATGCGCTACCTATATATAAGGAGTAACAAAAGTACGGAGTAAGCACCGGATGAACTCTGCTTTAACCAAGCCAAACCCATGTGAGACTCTGCTCTGTTGACACTTCTTATACTTATTTAAACTTTGAATACTGTTTTATACTATGAGGCAAAACGCTCTACCTGCAAAACCCCATTTACCTTCGATAGACGGTGCATGAGCTTGTTTAAGTGGTCCGTATCATTCACGAAAACCATGATCTGGCCTTCGAAAAGACCATCATCGGAGTCAATGGTGATGGAGCGCATGTTTACCTTCAGGGAGTTGGAAATGATTTTGGTAACATCATTTACCAGCCCTACCCTATCGGAGCCTTTGATGCGGATACCGGCCAGGAAAGCCAGCTCCAACTGATCCGTCCATTTGGCGCGCACAATGCGGTTGCCGTAGTTGGACATCAGCTCTACCGCTTTGGGGCAGGAGGTACGGTGGATGACAATGCCCTTTTCGGTTTCAAAGCCGAACACGTCGTCGCCGGGAATGGGGTTGCAGCAGGGCGCAATGGTGTAGTCGAACTTCTCGGTCTGCTCGCCAATAACCAGCATGTTGGCATTCACACCCCGAATCTTCTGCACTTCATGGTCGAAGGCTTTCGGCTCCAGCCTAGAGGGCACCCGCGGCAGCTCCACGGCCGGGTCGAAAATGCTTTCCTTGATTTCACGCCCGTCAATCTGCCCAATGGCCAGCCGGTAGTAGAACTCATGCAGATTATAGGTATTGAAGTGCGCCAGCAACCGGTTCAGGTTATCCTGCGTGGGCTCGATACCCAACATCTCCAGGCGTTTTTCTACTAGGAAGCGGCCATCTTCGGCTTTGTTGCGCTTGTCGTCGCGGAGGTAATCCTTGATTTTTGAACGGGCCTTGGAAGTGATGACGTATTTCAACCATTCCTCCGTGGGGCGCTGCTTCTGTGAAGTCAGGATTTCTACCTGGTCGCCGTTGTGAAGCTGGTAGCTGAGTGGCTGCAGCTTCTGGTTCACTTTGGCCCCGAGGCACTGCAAGCCAATGTGGGTGTGAATATCGAAGGCGAAATCCAGTGCGGTGGCTTTGTCCGGCAGGATGATGAGCTTGCCTTTGGGTGTAAAGGCATAGACTTCTTTTACGAAGAGGTTTTGACGGAACTCGTCCATGAACTCCAAAGCGCTGGAGTTATTGGTTTCGAGCATTTCGCGCACCTTGTTTATCCAAGCCTCCAGGCTGGACTCGGGCAATATGGAGCCGGTGTCTTTATACTTCCAGTGGGCCGCGTAACCTTTCTCAGCAATGTCGTCCATGCGGCGGCTACGGATCTGTACTTCCACCCACTGGCCCGTGCGGGACATGACGGTGGTGTGCAGGCTTTCGTAGCCGTTGGCTTTGGGCGTGCTTACCCAGTCGCGGAGACGGTCGGGATTAGGCTGATAGAAATCCGTTACCACGGAGTATACCTGCCAGCAGGCAGCTTTTTCCTGCTCAAAGGGCACATCCAGAATTACCCGAATGGCAAACAGGTCATACACCTCATCGAAGGTGATGTTCTGCTTGCGCATTTTTTTCAGGATGGAATAGATGCTTTTGGGGCGGCCTTTGATTTCATAGCTGAAGCCCTGAGCTTTCAGCTCTTCATCAATCGGCATCACGAACTCCTTAATAAAGCGGTTGCGAGAGGCGCGACTTTGCCGGACTTTGTTGACCAGCTCAGTATATACCTCGGTATCCGTGTACTTCAGGTACAGGTCTTCCAGTTCGCTTTTAATGGCATACAGGCCCAGGCGGTGGGCCAGCGGCGCGTAGAGGTAAATTGTTTCGGAGGCAATTTTGAGCTGCTTGTGGCGCGGCATCGAGTCGAGCGTGCGCATGTTGTGCAAACGGTCGGCTATTTTGATGAGGATGACGCGCACATCTTCTGAGAGCGTGAGCAGCATCTTGCGGAAGTTCTCGGCCTGCTCGGAAGTGCCGTACTCGAAAACACCCGAAATTTTGGTGAGGCCGTCTACAATGCGAGCCACTTTGTCGCCGAACTCGCGCTCAACGTCGGCTATTTCCCAGGGCGTATCCTCTACTACATCGTGCAGCAGAGCCGCTACAATGCTGGTAGTACCCAGCCCGATTTCTTCTACCACAATCTGTGCTACGGCCAGCGGGTGCAGAATATACGGCTCCCCGGACTTGCGCCGCATGTCCTTGTGAGCTTCCAGGGAAGTATTGAAGGCCTTTTTAATCAGCTTGGCATCATTGCCATGCAGATACGGCTTGGCGGTGCGAAGCAGGCGGCGGTAGGCGCGCAGAATTTCGTTGCGTTCTACCTCGGGGTCTATGTGAGTGGCCATGTATGCGGGGCGGTACCGAAGCACCGCGGAAAGTACTGAGAATGCGAAAGTACGAAGCCGAAGCCGGGTTTTGGGCGGCAACAGCCTGAAATGCCCCGTGTTGCTTTTTTCTGCAGATACCTTTTACACATTTATCGGAACCGTTTGAATTTCCGACCAGCTTGTGTAGCTTTGCGGCCCCGAGGCGGACGGCTTCGTAAGCGGATGTGGCGAAATTGGTAGACGTGCCAGACTTAGGATCTGGTGCCGCAAGGCGTGTGGGTTCGAGTCCCTCCATCCGCACTTAGTATTTTTCTTTACCCCCTCTCATACCCTCAACCCAACCAGTTGGGGGTTTGTTTTTCAAGGACGTCCAGCATGCGTAGGAACGGACGTCTGACCAGGCTGATGCTTACGCATTCTTACGTTTACCCTTAACCGACGACCGTTTTGGACATTACCCTTAACAAGAACGACGACCAGCTGAGTGCCATCCTGACAGTAAAAATCACGGAGGCTGACTATGCTCCCGCCGTAGAGAGCAAGCTGAAGGAATACAGCAAAAAAGCGCAAATCAAAGGCTTCCGCCCGGGTAAAGTACCGGCTACGCTGGTTCGCAAGATGTACGGCAAAAGCATTCTGGCTGATGAGCTGAATGCTATGCTGAGCAAAGCAGTAGACGGCTATATCAAAGAAAACAACATCAAAATTCTGGGCGAGCCCCTGCCCGTAGCGACGAATGTAGATTTCGACTCTCAGAAAGAGTTTGAATTCCCCTTCGAGCTGGGCCTGCTGCCCGATTTCGAGCTACCCGCCGACCAGGCTATTTCCGTAGACCGCCACAAGGTAGACCTCGACGAGGCTACCCTGCAGGAAACCTACGACCAGATTGGCCGCCAGTTTGGCGAAACCACCAATCCAGAGTCCTCCGAAGCCAGCGACTACCTGTTTGGTAAGCTGAAAAAGGCTGACGAGGAAGGCGAAGGCCGTGCCGTGTTACTGCCCATTAACAAAGTAACCAACGGTGCTGACAAGTTTGTAGGCGTAAAGCCCGGCGACTCTATCACCTTTGATCTACAGGATGCCTTCGGGGGCGATGCTTCGGCTATTGCCAACTTCTCGGGCATGACGAAGGACGAGGCCAAGGAAGTAAGCGGCGAGTACGTGCTGAACGTGGAGAAAATCACGCGCACCGCTAACGCTGAGCACAACCAGGACCTGTTCGACAAAGTGTTCGGCAAAGACGCGGTGACTTCGAAAGAAGATTTCGACGCGAAAGTGCGCGGCACGGTGCAGGAGAACTATGACCGGGAGTCTGACAATTTGGTTAACCGCCAGATCATCGACAAGCTGATTGATTCGGTTTCCATTGAGGTGCCTAAGGAGTTCTTCAAGAAGTGGTTGCTGCGTGCCAACGAAGGCAAGCTGACGGCCGAGCAGGTTGAAGAGCACTACAATGACTATGAGCGCGAGCTGAAGTGGTCCATGATCCGCAACAAAGTAGTTGAGGAACAGGGCCTGAAGGTGTCGAACGACGAAATCATTGACCGTACTCTGGAGAAGATCATGGGCCAGTTTAACCTGCCCGAGGTGACCGACGAGATGCGCGAGTCGATGCGTGGTTTTGCTGACAACTACCTGCGTCAGGAGAACGGCAAAAACTACGTAAACGAGTACGAAGCCATTCTGGCAGAGAAAGTGCTGGAAAACCTCCGCGGCAAAGTTGTTGTTAACGACAAACCGATTTCGGCTGAGGACTTCCGCAATCAGGCAGCGAGCTAATCCCTCACTGCCCGGTTTTCAAACCAACAAAAAAGCCCTTACTTGCCGTATGGGCTTTTTTGTTGCCCATCGGTTTCGCTTTAACACATCTACTTCCCTCTTTTCTATCATGCTGAATAAACAAGAATTCCGCAAGTTTGCCGTGAAGGGCCAGGGCCTCAGCGGCCTGGGTGTTGACCAATATCTGCAACACGTGGAAGGCCAGGTGCGCGGCGGGCTGATTATGCCTACCGGCATGACCCGCTCCGTAATTGAGGAACGCCCCACGCGCTTTGCTGAAATTGACGTTTTCTCCCGCCTGATCATGGACCGCATCGTGTTCCTGGGTACGGCCGTGGACGACTATATTGCTAACATCATTACGGCCCAGTTGCTGTTTCTGGAGTCCGTGGATGCCAAGAAAGACATCCTGCTGTACATCAACTCGCCCGGTGGCTCGGTATATGCCGGCCTGGGTATTTATGACACCATGCAGTATGTGAACCCTGATGTGGCCACTATCTGCACCGGTCTGGCGGCATCTATGGGTGCCGTACTGCTGGCCGGTGGTGCCAAAGACAAGCGCTCTGCCCTCCCCCACGCCCGCGTCATGATTCACCAGCCCTCGGGTGGTGCGCAAGGCCAGTCGTCGGATATTGAAATCACGGCCCGCGAGATTCTGAAGCTTAAGAAGGAGCTGTACGACATCCTGGCGCAGCACACCGGCAAAACCTACCAGGAAATTCACGACAACTCCGACCGTGACTACTGGATGCGTGCTGATGAGGCAAAAGAGTACGGCCTGATTGACGAAGTGCTGGAAAAGAAGTCGGCTGCGTAAGCTGAATTCATCCTCCTGACAAGGATTTCACCATTCTCTATCAGGACCAGACTATATTGAAAAAGCCCGCTATTGGCCTGAAAACCAATGGCGGACTTTTTTGCTTTAAAGTAGAAAGACAATGAACCGGCACTTTTTTTCGTGCAGAGGGCGTTTGCGTTTTCGTACCTTTGGGCCCGCTCCCCGAAAAGCGGAGCAACCTATACCCCTATCCTGAGAGTCCTTCAACCAATGGCAGATATTACGTGCTCCTTCTGCGGTAAGAGCAAAAAAGACGTCTCGGTCATGATTTCCGGCATTAACGCCCACATCTGCGAACGGTGTGTGGGTCAGGCCCAGCAAATCCTGAACGAGGAGAATAAAATTCGGTCGAACTCGAAAGCACCGAAGTTCAACCTCGTGAAGCCGCGCGAGATGAAGGAGTACCTTGATCAGTATGTAGTAGGTCAGGACGAAGCCAAAAAGGTGATGTCCGTGGCCGTATACAACCATTACAAGCGCCTGATGCAGAAACCGCAGAAGGACGACGTGGTGATTGAGAAATCGAACATTATTATGGTAGGTGAAACCGGCACCGGTAAAACCTTCCTCACGCGCATGCTGGCCAACATTCTGCAGGTGCCCTTCTGCATTGCGGATGCCACGGTACTGACTGAGGCCGGCTATGTAGGCGAAGACGTAGAAAGCATTCTGACGCGTCTGTTGCAAGCTGCGGACTATAATGTGGAAGCGGCCGAGCGCGGCATCGTCTACATCGACGAAATCGACAAGATTGCCCGCAAGAGTGATAACCCCAGCATCACGCGCGACGTGAGCGGCGAGGGTGTGCAGCAGGCTATGCTGAAGCTCTTGGAAGGCACTACCGTGAACGTGCCCCCGCACGGCGGCCGCAAGCACCCCGAGCAGAAGATGATTACGGTGAACACCGAGAACATCCTGTTTATCTGCGGCGGCGCCTTTGTAGGCATTGAGCGCATCATCAAGAGCCGCCTGAACACGAAGCCCATGGGCTTTGCCAAAACGCAGCTGGAAGAGAAGATTGATACGGACAACTTCCTGCGCTACGTAACGGCTATGGACCTGAAAGCTTTCGGTCTGATTCCGGAGCTGATTGGCCGCCTGCCCGTGCTCACGCACCTCAACCCGCTGGACCACGCCACCCTGCGCAAAATCCTGACGGAGCCCAAGAACTCCATTGTAAAGCAGTATCAGCGCCTCTTCGATATGGAAGGCGTAGAGCTGACCTTCTCAGAAGAAGCCTTGGAGTACATTGTGGTGAAAGCCGATGAGTACCGCTTGGGTGCCCGTGGCCTGCGCAGCATCTGTGAAAGCATCATGACGGACGCCATGTTTGACATGCCTTCGGAAGAAGGGGTGAAAGAACTGGTGATTGATCTGGAATATGCCCGCAGCAAGTTTGATAGTTCTCCGCTGAAGCAGTTGCGCGCAGCGTAATTACCATTTGCATCAACAGAAAGGCCCGGCAGATTCATCTGCCGGGCCTTTCTGTTGATGGAGTAGGCATAACTACTTCAAGTACCCCACCATCAACTCCGCTGCTTTCTTAGCTGCATTATTGCGGCCCAGCTTCTCCCGCAGTTCTGCATAATCTGCTTTCTGTTTGGCAATAAAGGCTTCGTCAGTAGTAATCTTTTTCAATTCCTGCACCAGTTTGCGAGAGTTGAATTCGCCCTGAATCAGCTCTTTTACCACTTCCTTCTCAGCAATCAGATTGACTAAGGAGATATAAGGGACCTTAATAACAGCCTTGCTGATAACGTAAGACACAGCGCTGGTGCGGTAGCACACAACCTGTGGCACGTCAAATAGCGCGGTTTCCAGCGTGGCAGTGCCGCTGGTAACCATAGCGGCTTTGGCGTGGCTTAGGATATCGTAGGTCTGGTTGAAGAGGATACGGACGTTATTGCGCTCGAAGTTGGCGTAGTAGTTTGCGTCGAGGTTATCGACGCCGGCGACAATAAACTGGTAATCCATGAACGGCGGGATGATGGCCGTCATCTCAAAGAGCATTTCCTCGATTTCCTGCTTACGCGAGCCCGGCAATACGGCAATAATGGGCCGGTTGGGGTCCAGATTATTACGCTGGTAGAAATCAGCTGATGGCTGGTGGTCGGCTACCACATCGGCCGTGGGGTTGCCGATGTAGTCTACCTTATACTCAAAGCGCTTGTAGAACTCCTGCTCGAAGGGCAGAATAACAAACATCCTGTCGACGAGCTGCTTGATTTTGTGGCCTCGGCTCTGGTTCCAGGCCCAGATTTTGGGCGAAATGTAATAGAACACTTTCAGACCAGCGGCTTTGGCAAACTTGGCTACCCGCATGTTGAAGCCGGCATAATCTACCAGAATTACTACATCCGGCTGCCAGGCCTGCAAATCCCGCTCACACTCTTTCAGAAAGCCGCGAAACTTGAGGATACTGGTAGCCGCTTCCAGGAAGCCCATAATGGCCATTTCCTGGTAGTGGTGCACCAATTCCGCGCCTTCGGCCGCCATCATGTCGCCGCCCCATGCCCGAAACTCAGCCTGGGGGTCTTGCTGCTTTAGCTCACGCATCAGGTTGGCGGCGTGCAGGTCGCCGGAACGCTCCCCGGCTATCAGGTAATACTTCATTGGGTTGCTTCTGAATGATGAATTCGGAGGTTGAACAGAGCCTGCGGGCTCACTCAACTTCAGAACTATGCTTCGCCGTAATACTCTACAAAGTTGCGGGGCGTCTCGTAGAGTTTAATGCAGTGCAGGTGGGCGTCGGTGATAGTGGGGAGCTGGCGCTGCAGAATTTCCCAGAAAGCCAGCACCAGGTTTTCTGTGCTGGCCAGTTTGCCGGCCATAAAGGGCACGTCCAAATTCAGGTTTTTGTGGTCTACCTGGGCAATGATATGCTCCCGAATCAGCTGGCTGAGCTGTTTCAGGTCGACTACAAAGCCGGTTTCGGGGCTGGGCTTGCCTTTCACCGTCACGATGAGGTCGAAGTTATGACCGTGCCAGTTGGTGTTAGCGCAGGGGCCGAAAACCTCACGGTTCCGCTCTTCGCTCCAGTTAGGGTTATATAGCTTATGGGCCGCGTTGAAGTGTTCCTGCCGGCTAACGTAAATCATTCTGTGGGGTATTGAGTGGTAGAACTCAGGGCCTGCGAACTGGCATTATCGGCCAGCCAATACAGGTAATACGGTTAGAAATAGGCAGCACCAATACTTGCTACTGGTAACCCCTACACCCTGAATCCTTCTTTTTTTCGCAGCAAATATACGAAGAACGGTACGCCAAACAGGGCAGTAACGATGCCTACGGGTAAGCCGGCAGGTGGGTAGAGTACGCGGGCCAGCAGGTCGCAGGCCAACAGAAAGTTGCCCCCCAGCACTGCGCACACCCAAAGGTTGGCCCGGCCCGTGACGCCCAACAGCCAGCGCGTGATGTGCGGAATCATGAGCCCGACAAACCCAATAGGCCCGCATAAGGCTACTACACAGCCCGTAAGCCCCGAGGCCGCAATGATGAGGATCCAGCGGGTACGGCCTACATCCACGCCCAAGGCCTGGGCCCGCTCCTCCCCCAGCAATAAAATGGAGAGGTCTTTCTGCAGGAACAAAAACAGCCCCAATACCACTGCCAGCGCCACGGCCGGATAAGGCAGCAACTCCCAGCCGGCCCGCTCAAAGCTACCCATGGCCCAGAATGCCACGGAGCGCAGCTTTTCCTGAGTGTCAGACAAAAAAGTAAGCAACCCGCCTATGGCGGTAGTCAGGGAACCAATAGCTACGCCGCCTAGCAACAGTTGCGCCGGCCGCAATTGCCCTTGCTGCATGCCCAGCACTACTACTACCAGCGTAGTGCCCAGGGCACCGGCCAAGGCCGCCAGCGGCGGCAAGTAGAAGCCACCCAGAAAAACGCTGGGCAGGAAAGAAAAGCATAGAATAGCACCTAAGGCCCCGCCGGAGGCAGTGCCCAGCAGATAGGGGTCGGCCAGGGCATTGTTTACCATGGCCTGCATGAGGTAACCACTCACAGCCAGGCCCGCGCCGGCCAGCACCGCCAGCAGCAAGCGGGGCAGGCGCAGCTCCACCAGTACCAGCTGGGCTGGGTCGGTAGGGTTGTAGTGCAGCAGCGCGCGGCGCACCAGGGCATAGTCTACCGAGTAGCTGCCCACGCGCAAACCCAGCGCCAGTAGTACCACCAGCAGCACCAGGCCCAGCACTAGCCAAATGGCGGCACGTTGATTCATAGCGTGAAGTAACACCAGCCGGTGGAATTACCGGGCAGCCGGCTGCCGCAACAAGCGTTGCAGCTCCTGAATAGATTCTACCACACGCGGGCTGGGGCGCTCCATCAGGTTGCCGGTGACGGCAAACACGCGGCGGTTCTGGTAAGCCCGTATGCGGCGCAACTCCGGATAATTCTTGAAAAACGTGCTGTCCAGCTGCCCGAAGCGGCCGCCCAGCAACACATCGGGGTTCAGTTGCAGAATGTACTCGCGCGTGAGGGCCGGGTAGGGTTGCGGGAAAGACTCAACCACGGCATTTTGCCCGCCGGCCAGCCTTATTTTATCGGTAAACAGGGTGTTCTGGCCATATACATAAATGGGGTCCTGCCAGGTAATGGCCAGCACCCGGGGGCGCGGCCCGGCTGGTGCCGCCTCGGTTATGGCTTTCAGCGCAGTGCGGAGGGAATCGGTGAGGTGGCGGGCTTGTGGCTCGCGGTGCAGAATGCGGCCCAGGTCCTGCAGCCCTTTGAAAATATCCTCTACCTTGTTGTAGCGCTGATAATACACCGGAATGCCCAGCTTTTCCAGGCGGGCCGCATCATCCTGGGAGGTAATGCCTTCAATGGTGAAGACTACATCGGGCTGCAGCGCTACCAGGCGCTCCAGATCCAGCGGATAGCTGTTGACCACCGGTTTGCGCAGGGCTGCCTGTGGGAAGTCACAGACCTGGGTGCGGGCTATGATGGTGGCGGTATCGGCTACGGCGTACAGCATTTCCGTCATGGACGGGGCCAGCGCCAGAATACGGCGCGGCTGGGCCGGCACAGTAAGGTTGCGGCCCAGGTCGTCGGTCAGCTGCTGGGGCCGGGCGGCATTTTCAGTAGTGGCGGGCTGCTTATCGGGCTGGCAGGCGAGCAACCCGAGCAAAGGCAGCGCCCGAAACACGCGTAGAAATAACTGAAGCATGGGCAAAGGTAGCGCGCCAAGTCAAGTACTCGTCAGTCGAGGAAATGCAGACGGTGGATAATGCCTACTTTTAGGCAAAATTTCAGCCCTATGATAGTTGTGACCGGAGCGGCCGGCTTTATTGCCAGCTGCCTTGTAACCCGCCTCAATGCCGCCAACTTCAACGACATTGTAGTGGTGGATAATTTCTCAGTGGAGCGCAAGCTGGCCAACCTCAAGGGCAAGCACCTGCGCGAGTACGTAGACCGCAACGAGTTTTTTGAGTGGCTCGATAAAAACCACGAGGAAGTGGAATTCATCTTCCACCTCGGCGCCCGCACCGATACCACCGAGCAGGACCGCGCCGTACTGGACCTGCTCAACCTGAATTACTCCAAGCAGATGTGGCAGGCCTGTGTGCGCTATCATCTGCCGCTGGTATACGCCTCCTCGGCCGCTACCTACGGCTCGGGCACGCTGGGTTATTCTGATCAGGACGATGCGCTTTTGCCTTTGTACCGCCCCTTGAACCCCTACGGCGAGTCGAAGAATGACTTTGACAACTGGGCCGTGGAGCAGGAAGAAAAGCCGTTTTTCTGGGCGGGCCTGAAGTTTTTCAATGTGTACGGCCCCAACGAATACCACAAGGGCCGCATGGCGTCCGTGATTCTGCACGCGTTTGAGCAGATTCGGCGCACAGGCTCCATGGAGCTGTTCCGCTCCCACAACCCCGACTATACTGACGGCGGCCAGATGCGCGACTTCGTGTATGTGAAGGACGTGGTGGAAGTGTGCTACTTCCTGCTGCATCACCGCCAGCATTCCGGCATCTACAACCTGGGCACCGGCGAGGCCCGCACTTTCCTGGATTTAGCCCTGAACACGTTTGCCGCGCTGGATATGACGGCTGACATCCAGTTCAAAGACACACCCGAGGACATCCGTGACAAGTACCAGTACTTTACGGAGGCTGATATGCGCAAGCTGCGCAGCATTGGCTACGACCGGCCTTTCACCCGCCTGGAAGATGGCATCAATGATTATGTGCGCAATTATCTGGCAACAGGCGCCTACTATTAATCAGGGTGGCTAACTAAACCAGAGCCATTTGCTTCGATTTTACATCTAGCCGCCCGGCTGTGCGCAACGCACGGCCGGGCGGTTCGTTTGAGGGCACAAGCTGCAGGCGGGAAGAACCACAATTAGCTTATTGGCTTATGCCCTTGATTTTTTAGTAAGAATCTTTTCTCCCATTTTATCCGCCCAAACTCTCCCACCCTTCTTGAACTCACCTCAGTGAAACGAAAGACCATAACGATTTTGGGCGGGGGATTTTCGGGTTCCATGCTGGCGGTACAGCTGGCGCATTTACCAGGCGGGCCATTTGCCTGTGATATCCACCTAGTAGAGCCACGCCCTATTGCTGGTCCGGGGCTGGCTTACACTGCCCGCCGACCAGAATATCTGCTGAATGTGCGTAGTCCTCAACTAAGTGCTTTCCCGGAAAATCCGGGCCACTTTGTGGAATGGCTACAGACAAACCACACGCCAGCCTGTGAGCAGGAATTCTGTTCCCGTGAAACCTATGGGCATTATATACAGGAGTTGGTAACTACGATTATAAGCCATTCTCCTATAAATGGCATTCGGGTTACGGTACATCATACCGCGGCTACTGCCGCTACTTTAGCCCCGGATGGAAAATCAGCGGTTTTGGAGCTGGCCAATGGCACACGCTTATCCAGCGACTATGTTGTTCTGGCTTTGGGCAATTTTCCGCCACTACCACCCACTCGTCCGGCTGATGGCTACAGCAACCACCCAGGCTTTCATGGCAACCCGTGGGCACAGGGGGCCTTGCGCTCCATTGGCTTGGATGATTCTGTGCTATTGATAGGCTCTGGCCTTACCGCAGTGGATGTATTGCTCGGTCTACGCGCCGACGGCCACCGTGCGCCTATCACCGTGGTTTCGGGACACGGGCGCTGGCCTAGTACGCATGGCCCGGCAGAACCCACCTATCCCAGTTTTTACACTACTGAGCTGCAGGAATTAAAAACGGTAGGTGAGGTAGTGGCCGCTATTCGCCGGCGCGTGCGCACAGCGGCCACACAAGGCATTGACTGGCGGCCGGTGCTGGATTCGCTCCGGCCTGATCTGGGCAACATTTGGGCAAACTGGCCTTTGCCGGAACAGGCCCGTTTTCTCCGCCACGTCTCTTCGCTCTGGACTACCATCCGGCATCGTAGCCCGCCGCAGAATGCCGCCATTATAGAACAGTTGATGGCCGCCGGCCAAGTACAAGTATACCAGGGCCGGGTACAGCATCTGGTTTCGCAGGGCCCTGAGCTGGCCGTCCACATTCGGCGAAAGAGAAGTACTGCTGTCCTGACGGCGCAGCACGTGGTTTCCTGCACCGGGCCTTTGCTGGACTACACCCGCATTCAGGACCCCCTGGTACTAAGCCTGCGGGAAGCCGGCCAACTGGTACCTGATGCCTTGCGGTTAGGCATTGTTACGGATGAGCACGGCGCCTTGCTTACAGCCGACGGATCGGTTTCACCGGTGTATTTCACACTTGGCCCCAGTCGTCGGCCCGCATATTTTGAATCGACTGCTGTGCCGGAGCTGAGGCAGCAGGCGGTGGCGCTGGCCCAGCTTCTGGGCAGTAAAGTGGCGGGCCAGCCGAGGGTTTAAGCCAAATGCCACCGCTGAAACAGGCTCAGCAGTGGCATTTGGTATGTGAAATAAAAAGGCACTTAAGCGGCCATATCATCTTCCGAATAAAAGGGCACCATGGAAACTACCGGCGCCGTGGTGGTTTGTTCGGCCGCATCCGGGGACTTCCGGCGCAAAGCGCGCATCAACAAGTAGCGGTATTGTTCCGCATCGGCCAGGGCAGTTTCAATGGCCCGCAGTGCATCATCATAAGTTACAACCGGCGCCGATTCTGCCTGTTCCCCGGTTGGGTAGGTCAGGTAGAAAACCGGTGCATTGAGGTAATCAGCAGCTGATTTCATATAGGGAAGAGCGAAGAGTCCTGATTGAATTATCGTACGCTTTATAACAGAAAAGCCCCTCTCTTCATTCATTTTTCAGCGAATATTACTCCAAAATATTGCAAGTTATAATGTTGATTTTCAATAGTTTATAAATAATATTCCAGAAATTTATTCATGTGAAATCTGCAATACAATTTTGCCAAACTGCTGTCCATTATCCATGCGTCGCATAGCGGCTTCGCCTTCGGCAAGCGGCAACACTTCATCTACCACGGGATGCAATTGATGCTCGGTAACCAGAGCCAGCAACTCGGCGAAATCCTGCTCGGTACCCATGGTAGAACCCAGAATAGAGAGCTGCTTCCAGAATATTTTGGCGGGCGGTACCTGCGGAATAGTGCCCAAGGTACCCCCGTAGAACACTATACGGCCGCCGGGAGCAGCCACATCCAGCAGTTGGGCAAAAGCAGGGCCAGCAGCGCTGTCCACAATTACATCGAAAGGCCCACCGGCTTCTTTGGCTATTGTCATGGCCCAGCCTTCGGTTTTGTAATTGATGCCACCCTGCGCACCTAAGGCTACGGCCCGGGCTATTTTCTCGTCGGAGCCGGAAGTGACCCACACTTGTGCGCCGCGGGCCACGGCCATTTGCATGGCCAGCAAAGCTACCCCACCACCTATGCCCGTAATCAGCACCCGCTCCTGGGCTTGCAGACCGGCCCGGGTGAAGGTGGCCCGATAGGCCGTTACGCCAGCCAGAGGCAAGGCCGCAGCTTGGGCAAAGCTCAGATGCTGCGGCATGGGGTGCACATATTGTAAGGGTACGCTCAGGAATTCGGCGAACGTGCCCTGCTCCGGCAAACCTACAATGGCAAAGGAACGGCCCTGTGCCCTGGGGTTTTCGCCCCAGTTATGCCCCGGGTTGATGAGCACCTTCTGGCCCAGCCACTGTGGATCAACTCCCTCCCCAACGGCGGAAACGACGCCTGCTCCATCGGAACCCAGGATGCACGGAAACCGGAGCCCGGCATATTGGCCGTGCTGAATCCAGACGTCGCGGTGGTTGAGGGCCGCGGCGTGCAGGTGAACCAGGAGTTGTCCGGGGCCGGCAGTGGGCGTAGGCACGTCGCGGAGCTGTAGGGGCTGGCTGATGCCTTCAAGAACTAGTGCTTGCATGCAGAAGGGAGTTGGGTGGAAGAGGCGTCGTAAGGTACTGGCAAATAACAAAACGCGGGGCCTGCGCTAACCTGCCAGGAAACGGGCGCGCAACTCCGGGGTGGGCAGCCAGCAGGCATCCTGTTTGCCAAACCACTGATATCGATGCCGTGCCACCCAGCGGTACACGGCATCGCGCAGGCGCTGAGGCAGCCAGATGGCGGCGTAGCTCCAGCGCCAGGGCCAGGTTAGCTGCCGGGCTATGCGCAGTGCGGCGGTGGAATGCGAATAAAGCTGCCCGTTTTCCAGTAGCAACACTGACTGCGGCTCGCCAACGGGTACTACATGGCCTTGGGCAGCCAGTAATGCCTGCGCTTCCGGCGACTGCAGGGCCGCAAAGCGGAAGTTGCCAGCCGGGTCGTGCTGAATGACAAACTGCACAAAACTATTGCAGAGGTTACAGACGCCATCAAACAAAATAATTGCCGGGAAAGCCGTCATGGAGCTACAGGGGGTGGAAAATAGTTTGCTTAATCAATAGTACTGAAGAAGGAAACATTTTGGCCTAGCATGAAGCCATTTATATAGGTCCTGTAAACCTGTCCAGACTCTATAATCTGCTTTTTATGGAATAGTAAGAAGGTTTGCCAGTTAAAAATACGGATACCGGCAGTGCGCCAATTTGGCGAAATCAGTATTTATTAAAGAATAAAAGTGAATCATACGGCTCAACGGTTCGTATAACAAGCACATTATTCCCTACTTATAGAAACCCGCATGATGGGAAAATGTCTTTCCCTGTTGGTTTCCAGTGTTCCTTTTTCTCCTTCCTTAACCGATTATTTTATGAAAAAGTCATTTGCCTCCGTGGCTAAGCTGTCAGCCGTACTCGTGCTGTCCACTGGCCTGTCTTTAAGCTCATGCAACAAGAGTATGTCGACGGATAGCGGCACCTCTCCCTCTTCGGGCAGTGATATGAGCACCACTTCCGGCACTTCCACCTCCGGTACATCTACATCAGGCACTACGTCCGGAACAACATCGGGCATGGATGGGACAACCACCGGTTCTACCGGCTCCACCACGGGCTCTACAACTGGCACTACCACGGGTTCCACTACCGGCACAACAACCGGAACTACCTCCGGAACAACCAGCGGCACTACTTCGGGCTCTACTACTGGCTCTACCACCAGCAGCACAACTTCTGGCACCACCAGTGGCTCTACTACCCGCTAAGGCGCGTTGAATAGCCAAGCCCTCCTTTTATAAAGGCATACACGGCAGCTTCTCAGAATAAGTGTATTCTGGTAAGCTGCCGCGTTGCGTTTTCCCTTTCCATTAAGCCCCCTGCCCTGGCCTTCTATGCCACGTGCCTCTGCTTTCTTCCAGAATCCGTTTGTGCTGGATGTGCGGGCACTGGGGCTCATGCGCATTGCACTGGCTGCCGTATTACTGACGGATTTAGCTATTCGCAGTACGGACCTGGAAGCGCACTACGCCAACATGGGCGTGCTGCCGCTGCATGCGCTGTTTGCCAATTGCTGGACGCCCTATCAGTTTTCCCTGCATACCATTAGCGGGTTGTGGCAGGTGCAGGCTCTGCTGTTTTTAATTGCGGCGGGAGTAGCCGGCGCCCTGCTGTTAGGGTATCATACCCGCCTGATGACGGTACTTTCGTGGCTGCTGCTTGTATCGGTGCAGAACCGCAACCCGCTCATTTCGCAGGGGGGCGACGACCTGTTGCGTATGCTCCTGTTCTGGGGAATTTTCCTGCCCTGGGGCCGCTGCTACTCACTGGATGCCCGCCATAAGCCACTACCTGCTTCGTTTTCCTATTTCAGCGCGGCCACGGTAGCCTACATGGTGCAGCTGGCCATGCTGTACTGGTGCACGGCGCTTTTAAAAAGTGGGCCGGAATGGACCCAGGAAGGCACCGCGCTGTACTATGCTCTAAGCCTGGACCAGATTTTAATGCCGGTAGGGCGCCTGCTGTATCCATACGGAGAGTTACTGCGGGTACTCACGTTTGGTGCCTACTACACGGAAATGCTGCTGCCCTTTGTGCTGTTTATCCCATTTCGGGTGGCATGGTGGCGCATGGTGTTTATTACGGTGCTTCTTCTCTTTCATATAGGCATCAGCCTGACCCTGTTTGTGGGGCTGTTTTACCTGATCAATATTGCCTCGCTGCTGGGGTTGCTACCTGCAGCAGCGCTGGCCGTGCTGGAGCGGCGCGTATTGCCGCCACTCCAGCGTTTGCAGCAACGCGCCGCCGAAAATACAGCTGCCTGGCGCGCCCGCCTGACAGCCTGGCCCCGCCCCTTCCGTCTGCAGGTAAGCGCTGCCTGGCATGGCTCCGGTAGCAGCCGGCAGTTGGTGCGTAGTCTGCGCGAGGGGCTGGTGCTAGGCTTGCTGGTATATATCTGCTGGTGGAATGCGGATAGTGTGGCCCCAACGCGCAGGTTGTTTTCAGACCAAAGCCGTTGGTTAGCTTATCTGGTTCGGCTGGATCAGCACTGGGGCATGTTTGCACCCACGGTTTTTAAGGATGATGGCTGGTACATTCTGGAGGCCACTACCGCCACCGGGCAGCACCTTGATTTAAACCGGCATGGGGCGCCCGTTAGCTATGCCAAGCCGGCCTCGGTAGTAAGCCTGTTTGCCAATGACCGATGGCGCAAGTACTCCGAGAACTACCTTTTCATCCAGAACGCCTATATGCGCCCGTACTACTGCAACTATATGCTGCGCATCTGGCAGGAAAAGCTGCCGCACACCCCCATTCGGCAACTGGCTGTGGTGTATATGAAAGAGGTTTCTCTGCCGAATTATCAGGTGGCGCGCCCTACCCGGGAAGTGCTATGCACCTGTGCCCCGGCGGTACCGACAAAACCATGACTAGCCCAGAATGGGTGGCATAAGGCTATTGAGCCGGAAAAATCTGGCAGCCCCATCTTCCTGTTCCTTCCCGCCGTATACAAAGGCCGAGTATCCTGTTCATCAAGTTATCCTTTCCTATGAAACACCTGCCTCATATAGTACTAACTCTGGTGGCTGCCACCGCCCTTTCTTCCTGCGACCGGAGCAACAGCCCCGGCAAAGACCCGCAAACCACGGAAGACTTTACCAATGCCCCTCCGGCGCGTTCTACCGACACCAACCTGGATAGCGTTAGTAAGGACCAAGATGCCCAGACGCCTATTGGCACCGGCTCTGCCGCAGACCAGAAAACCTCTACCGACGCGGCCATAAAGGGCTCCCCCAACGACCCCACTTCCCCGGTACAGCGTATGCCTAGCCAGTCTACCGAGCAGCAAGCCTCTACCCGGGAAGAGTAGCCACCGGCTCCATCTTACTGAAAACGCCCGCCAGAATATCTGGCGGGCGTTTTTTTTATGAATAAGGCATTAATTCCTGTAGTGCTTATTTCTGGGCAGCGGCCCAGGCGTCCATTTTGCGCTCCAGCACGGCCAGGGGCATTACACCGTCCTTCAGCAGCTCATCATGAAAGTTACTCAGGCTGAACTTAGTGCCGAGTTGCTGCTCGTACTTAGTACGCAGTTCCCTGATCTTCAGGGCACCTACTTTATAGGAAAGCGCCTGACCCGGAATGGCCATGTAGCGCTCAATCTCGGCCGTGGCGCCGTCTTCGCCTATGGCTTCATTTTCCATCATATACTTAATGGCCTGCTCCCGGGTCATGTTTTTGGTGTGCATGCCCACGTCTACTACCAGCCGGATAGCGCGGTGCATTTCATCACCCAAAGCCCCCATATATTGGTACGGGTTGGTATAGAGGCCCAGCTCTTTGCCCAGGCTTTCGGTATACAGCGCCCAGCCTTCGCCCATGGCGCCGTACCAGGCAAAGCGGCGGAACTTGGGCAGTTCCGTATTTTCCTGCTGCAGGGAAATCTGGTAGTGGTGCCCGGGAATAGCCTCGTGCAGGAACAAAGACTCCATGCCGGAGGTAATGTTGAAGGTAGTAGCATCCAGAATAGGGATGTAGAAAATACCCGGGCGGGAGCCATCCGGACTGCCCTGGTTGTATTCTGCCGAGGCCGAGGCGGCGCGGAAGGCCTCTGTCTGCCGGATTTCGAATGGCGTTTTGGGCGTGCGCCCGAACATCTTCTTCAGGTTAGGGTCAATGGTGGCCTGAATAGCCCGGAAGGCGTTGAGCACCTCTTCCGGCTTTTTGTAGGGCATTAGCTTTTTGTCGGACTTCAGGCTCTTGAAGAATGCCTGCAAATCTCCTTTAAAGCCTACCTGCGCCTTTACCTTCTCCATCTCTGTGCGGATGCGCTTTACCTCGCTCAGACCGGTTTGGTAAATCTCCTCGGGCGTTTTATCGGTGGTGGTCCAGTATTTTACGTCGTAGCGGTAATCTTCCGCGCCCTGGGGAATGGCCGCAATACCAGTGCTGGTACGGGCCTTGGGGAGGTATTCATTTTTGAGGAAGTCGCCCAGCTTTTTGTAGGTAGGCACCAGTTCCGTCAGAATAGCTTGCTTATAGGCTTCCGTAATCCGCTTTTTGTCGGCTTCGGCTATGTCCTTCGGCATCTTGCTGATTGGGCCGTAGAACAGACTCTTGGTGGGGTCGGTAACCACCATAGCCGTCATTTGCGGCACCATTTTTACCACCAGAGCTTTGGGCAGCACTACGCCAGCTTTCATGCCCTGGCGGAAGTTGCTGATGGCGGTATCGGCCCAAACGGAGAACCTCCGCACGCGGCCCAGCCAGTTGTCGTAGTCCTGCGCGGTTTTAAACGGCTGGTTGCCTTCGCCGGAGCCATACTGCCCCATAGTGAGAGGCAGCCCCCAGAACTGCTGAAAGGGCATCATCCAGGTGTTCAGCTTGAGGCCTTCCAGCTTGGTTTCCAGATCATACTTAAAGATGTCGTAGCTGATTTTATCATTTTCCGACAGCTTCTCCCGGTCATATTTAGCCAGCTGATCCAGGTAAGACTGGTAGGTGCTGCGCAGCTTTTCCCGAAACTCCTGGGTGCCGTCGTTGGGCAGTTGGTCGTTGTAGCGGTTGTCGCCCTGCGCGGTAGCATCAAGCGGGAAAAGCCGGCTGTTTTCTTCCCAGTACCTATCGAAAAGCGTGGCCATATCTTTCATGTCAGTAGCCGTGCTGGCCGTTGCGCCGGCCTCTTGTGGTTGCGTTTGCTGACTACAGCTACCCAGCAGGGTGCCGGCCAGCAGAGCCGCTAAGGTTACGTGTTTCATCCGGGGAGAGTTGAAAGGGTGAATAGAGACGAAAGCTAGCAGATTTTGCGGCGAAAGGCAGTAGCTAAAGCCAGAAATGCGGTGGCCATATCCCCTAAAACCCCGGTACCTCCGAAGACATGCTTCGGAGGTACCGGGGTTTTATCAGCGGGAAATTTGTGTGGTTTAATTCAGCAGGATTTTCTGGCTCATCATGCCGGTAGAGGTCATAGCCTGCACAATGTAGATGCCCGCTACCGAAGTACGCAACGGAATAGTGCGGGAGAAAGTACCAGCGGTTTCTGCCGCCAGCTGTTCAGTATATACTACCCGGCCCATGCTATCCAGCACCCGAATGGCGCGGCAGGTGCCCGGGCTGCGCAAATCCAGATTCAACGACGACAGATTACCATACACAGTCATTGTTTGATTGCCTTTGCCAACCTGCACTACCGCTACACTGGAGTAGGAGAAGGTACCATCGGTATCAGTGGCTTTCAGGCGGTAGTAGCTGGTACCAGCGCGGGGCGTTTTATCTACGGAGCTGTACGTGAGTGTAGAAGAGGACTGGCCGGCAGCAGGCACTACGGAAACAGCTTCAAACTGGCGGCCGTCCTGTGAGCGTTCTACAGTGAAGTTGGACGAGGCCCGTTCCATGGCCGTAGCCCAGTTGAGCTGTACCTGCTCATCTACATATTTAGCGGAGAAATTAATCAGCTCAACAGGCAGCGGGGCACAGCCATTAATGGCAATAGCCTGCAAAGCATTGGGGTTGCAATCCAGGCCTGGCTCAGGAGCAGCGGAGCAGGCATTATCCTGCCCCTGTATGCATACCCGCAGGTTGGGCCCAAACAAACCATTCAGGTTTCCCCGGCTTTGGGTGCGCACGCAGCCATCAATTTCCAGGGCTCCGGTTCCCTCAATGCTGGGGTTGCCCTGACGTACAATCAGGTCCCCTTCAATGCTAACATTGGAAGCTACCGTGAGCGTGGACTGGTTGGAAATGGAAATACTGCACTTAGCTGTCAGTGGAGCGTTAATCAGGGCATCAGCCTTCAAAAAGCTCATGGAGGTTACTTCCACGCTACCATTGGCCAGCAGCCGCTGCTGATCGGCGCCTGTCTGCTGGCCAAAGTTTAAGGCGCGCCCGGGAGTAGAGGCCGCCTCCTCAATAGAACCTGCGGTTCCAATTAATATTATCCCATTGTTGCCCGATACGGTATAGTCCCTATCCAGCTGTACAGGAGCATTAATGATGATGATGTTATTGCTGACGTCTCGCCCGTTTACTACCTGATTGGTGGGCACTCTGTTTGCGTTAGCCGTGCCGGTAACGGTCCAAGTATCCGGGTCGCTCCAAGTACCGCCAGTGGCAGTGGTGGTATAAACCGTTTGCGCGGCTGTCCCTGTATGAAGCCCGAAGCTCAGCAGAGAAAATAGGACAAAAGAGAGTATATTGGTTTTCATGTTCGTCGTAGTTAAAGTCAAACTTTTTATCGCAAAAGCTTGATATTTATACGACAACGCTTATTTTTAGATCAAAAATTACCAATAAAAATATATTCGATCAATTTTATATATATAAATATTTTAATTATTAGAAACAGAACTTAAACAGCCTGAAGCTGTCCAGTTTGTTTATAATGCTATACAAAAACTGTACTTATTTTACAAGTATTTGTATGATGGCGACAAAAAAAATCTATAAAATGTTCCCCAATCTGCTTATTAAATAAATTTTTTCTCGGCTCCGACAACATGCCAAGGCCCCTCCAGAATCATCTGGAGGGGCCTTGGCATGTTGTTCAGGTTTGGAAGCCTTATTCCTGCAGCAATAGGCGTTGTGTGAGAAGGCCAGTGGCAGTTAGGGCCTGAACCGTGTAAATACCGGTGGGGCGCTGGCCCAACTGAATCTGACGCTGTAGAATTCCTTTAACGGCGGCCGGAATTACTTCACTGTAGATAATACGTCCCAGGTTATCTACCACGCGCAGTTGCCTGCATTCGCCCGGCGTGTGTAACGCTACATGTATTTGGGCTGCGCTGCCTGCCTGTCCATACGCCAGGAGTTCTGCCTTATGAACAGTGGCTTCCACAACCACTACCGGAGAAAAGGCTTGGGTGCCATCGGCATCTGTCTGGCGAAGCCGGTAGTAGTTGGTGCCCATTACCGGCGATGCATCCGTGGCAGAGTATTTTTGAAGCGTGCTGGACTGGCCGGCCGCCTGTACGTGGGCAATCGAATGAAAAGCATGGGCATCGGTAGAGCGCTCTACGGTGAAGCTGGCGGAAGCCCGCTCCAGGGCGGTACTCCAGGTTAGCTGCACCTGGCCACTAGCATAGTGCGCTGTAAAGCTGTTTAGCTCCACGGGCAATGAAGGTGGGGGGCAGCCATTATTGGGGATTTCCACGTTGGTATTGACTACCAGTCGGCTATCCAGGGTATTTCGGCCACAGCCTCCTCCCCTTTTTACACATACCGTGATATTATCTGCAAACAATCCTTTCATTGGACCATTGTTCAGACTTAATACCTGCCCCATTACAGTTAAGCTGGCTTCCCCCAGTCCTTCATCAATGTCGGGCGTAGTGGCATCTGTGTTGCCGTTATAAACCACCAGGTCACCATTCACCACCACATTGGAGGAAATAGCAAACGTAGACTGATTGCTCAATAACAGATTGCAGTCCAGCGTAGTGGCCGATCTGATAGACGCATCGGATTTATAAAACTCCAGAGTAGCCGCGGTTATTTTACCACCACTGGCAATAGAGAATCTTTGGACGGCTCTCTTTGCTTGCTCTACAAACTTCAAAGTCCTGCCGGTCGCAACTAATTCCCCTAAACTGCCTATGGATATTTTGCCATCCGCGCCGCCCACTTCATAGTCAGCAGTCAATTCGACTTTACGATCTATGGTCACAACATTATTCCACCCAGATGTTGGAACATCGGGCATAGGTAATCCGGCAGGGCTGCTGGATTTGGTCCAGGAAGCGGCAGCATTCCACTGTAAGGTAGCACCTGGCAGTAAGGCTGCCGAGGTAGTACTATAATAATAGGTTTGCGCCTGCCCCTGTGTGTATGCGCCAAACAGCGCTCCAACCAATAGGAAAAGAGAGAGTAGATTTGCTTTCATCACCAGCCAACTTTACAGTTCAATTATTCGCCTGAATTCTCCTATTAATATAACACTTAGCTCATGCATGAACAAGCTTATTTGTAATATTATAATATTAATTATACCTATATCGATAATACACAAATTACCGTACGACGCCTATTTCCTGCTTGGTCTCCTAGTTTAGATTTCTCTACACTAACTCAGATACCGTGCAGGGCAGCATTGACCGAAGACCATAAAAAAAGCCCGCTGGTGAATACCAGCGGGCTTTTTTACAATAAAGGAGGGGCTATTTTTTGATCATAGTGCCAAATGCGCCTTTTCGCTCGAAAGCCGCAATAACCTCATCTTCCACCGGTGTGCGCTTCACTACCGGGTTGTTGGCCCAGAACTCCGGATCATATTTGATACTCCGAATAGCATCCAGGTCACGGTCTTTGGTTCCGGCCGGGGCGTATTTAATGCCGGTAGGCGTAGGCGTGGTATCGTAGAAGAAAGTAAACGACTGCACGTTGATGGGAGTAGCCGCTTTGCCGGTGCTGGTCAGCTCTGCCCGCAGATTCGTTTTCATATAGGATAGCGGCGTGGAACCGGTGGCCCCTGCGGCATCCTGAAAAGCCATTTCAATCTGCAGCTCTGGGTTGCGGAACTTCTGGTTGGGGTTGCTGGACGTAGCCGTGAAGTTGGGCGTGGTCATTTGGTAGCGCAGCACCTGGTAAGTATCCGTATCTACCCAAATAGTACCTTTTGATTCGTATCTGGTCAGTTCGGGTCGGGTTTCAAAGGTTATTTCGGCTACCCCCCCTTTAGTAGAGTCGGGACCGGCAACAATGCCTTTGATTTCGAGCAGGTAATTTTTGAAGGTGTTGGGGCTAAGCAGCGCCAGGGATTTGGTGCTGTCGGCCCGAGGGTCAAACAGGCCAAAGGAGCGGGTGTACAACGAGAAATTGCTGAAGCTGGTAAGCGCCTGCTTGCCGGCATAGCGGCCCTGCGCAATAGCGGTACCCTCAATGCGGGAGTTATTCGATTTCACGTTCCAGATAACTTCCTGCAGTTCCGTAGGCTCTCCACCAATGCGCGTAATCTGGCGGTAGAAGGCTTTACCGTAGAATTTCTGATCATAGCTGTTCTGCAGCCGCCGATAGGCACGGTCTACCAGCTGGAAAGCATAGCTGCCTACTTTCACCTCGGGCAGGGTAATGGAGGCCGACGCCAGGGCAACCGCCAAGGGCTCGGCGGCGGAAGTAACCCGCACCGTGTCGCGCTGGTGGCTGAGCTCCGAAAACACCAGCGTGCGTGGCAAGGAAGGTAAATTGATAGAAAACTCTCCGTTTTCGTTGCTGGCCGTACCCAATGAGGTGCCGCTTACACCAATGCTTACAAACGGCAGCGGCTCACGGGTATCTTTATCGATAACGGTACCGCGTAGCAGTACCTGTGCCTGCGCAAATTGAGCCAGCAGCACCAAGCCCAGCAATAAACCCAGTGGCTTACTTATCAGGCGGGCGGCCACGGAATAGGAATGACGAAGAAAAAGCGAAGACCGATAAATCAAAACAGCCAGTATTGAAGTGAAAAGAATCGAGAAACACTAAACGTAAGTACTACCCGGTAACATGTGTGGCTTTTACAAAAAACGAACCGGATAGTTTTCAAACCAACTATCATACCCAGAAAGATAATCTTTGCCTTTCCTTTGCTGACTGGTCTGCCACTTACTGTACCCCTGCTGATGAAACCAACCCTGCTACTTGCCGCGCTGACTTCTTTATATATAAGTGTTGGTACGCCCGTGCTGGCGCAGCACAAAAAAGAACTGCGCATTGCCTTTGGCTCCTGCAACCGCCACGACCTGCCCCAGCCGCTCTGGGATGATATTGCGGAAGATAAGCCTCAAGTCTGGATCTGGCTGGGCGATAATATCTATGGCGACACCGACGACATGCAGGTGATGCGCCAGAAGTACGATGCCCAGTTCAATCAGCCGGGCTACCGCCACCTGCGTGAGCAGGGCACGGCCATCATCGGTACCTGGGACGACCACGACTATGGCCGCAACGATGGCGACAAGAACTACCCCTTTAAAAAGCAAAGCCAGCAGGTAACGCTGGACTTTCTGCAGGAGCCCACCGGCAGCCCACGCCGCCAGCAGGAGGGTATTTATGCCGCCTACGATTATAAAGTGGGCCGCAAGAAGGTGAAAGTAATTCTGCTGGATGACCGTTACTTTCAGGATACGCTCTACCGCGACGCCAACAAAGTGTACCACCCCAATCTGACCGGCGACATTCTGGGCGAGGCGCAATGGAAGTGGCTGGAGCAGCAGCTCACTAACTCCGATGCCGATGCTCACATCATTGCCTCGGGCATTCAGTTCCTGCCGCAGGAGCACGTCTATGAAAAGTGGGCCAACTTCCCTACCGCCCGCAAACGCCTGCTGGATTTGCTGGTTTCTACCAAAACCAAAGGCGTGCTGCTCATCAGCGGCGACCGACACATTGGTGAAATTTCCAAAATAACCCTACCCGGCCTGGAGCAGCCCATTTATGAGGTAACCTCCAGTGGCCTAACGCACCCGGCCACACAGAATACCGGCGAGCCCAACCAATACCGCGTAGGGCCGCTGGTTAATCAGAAGCACTATGCCTTGTTCCGGTTCCGGCAGAAGCACCGCAAGCTGCTGGTTTCGGCGGCGCTGAAGGGAGATGAGGGCGTTGAGTTTTATTCGGAGGATATCGAGATAAAGAAATAAGCCGCTACCTCTTCGTAACTGCGCCGCTCTAAGCTGGGTACCGTCGGCGAAAGCAGCACATTCCCCTAACTTCGCAATTCATCCTTCGCCCAAGCCGCTTGCCTTTGTTCCGCTACCTCTCTTTTCTGCTGCTGGCGCTGCTGCTACTAGCCCCGGCAGATGTTTCGGCGCAACGCCGGAAGAAATCTTCGGCCCGCAAAAAAACCACGCATACGGTAGCCCGCCGGGCACCGGTGCGCCGCAGTCGCCCCGCCACGGCCGTTCCCCGGCCAGAACAGGTTGTTCCGGCAGCTAAGCCCAAACCTGCACTGGTAGTGGCAAAGGCAGTGAACGGACAGCCGGGCAAGCTGCCAGTGCCATTTGCCGCGCAGCTCAGCAGCTCGCGCTGGGTAGATTCGGTGATGCAGACGCTCACGCCCGACCAGCGCGTGGCCCAGCTGTTTATGGTGGCGGCTTATTCCAACCGTCAGCGTATTGATGAGGATTCGGTTTCGACCTTGATCCAACAGTACGGCATTGGGGGCCTGATTTTCTTTCAGGGTGGGCCCGCGCGCCAAAGCCGCTTGCTAAACCGCTACCAAAGTCAGAGCCGGGTGCCCTTACTGGTGGCCATGGATGCCGAATGGGGCGTGGGCATGCGCCTGGACAGTGTGGTGCGCTTTCCCTTCCAAATGAGCATGGGCGGTATTCGGGACAACCAGCTCCTCTATGATATGGGCGAGGAAGTGGCGGCGCAGTTCAAGCGGCTGGGCATGCACGTCAATTTCGCGCCGGTAGTAGACGTGAATAACAACGCCGCCAACCCCGTTATTGGCTTCCGCAGCTGGGGCGAAGACCGGCAGAACGTGACGGAGAAAAGCTACCTCTATATGAAGGGAATGCAGGACGCGGGCATTCTGGCCGTAGCCAAGCACTTCCCCGGCCACGGCGACACCGATACCGATTCTCACTTGGCCTTGCCGCTGGTGCGCGTAGACCAGCGCCGCCTCGATACGTTGGAACTGTACCCCTTCCGCAGCCTGATGCAGCGCGGCCTGGGTGGCCTGATGATTGCCCACCTTAACATTCCGGCCCTGGATAGCACCGGTACCCCCTCCACCCTTTCCCGCCCTATTGTCACGGACATGGTGCAGCGCAAAATGGGCTTTGAAGGCATTATCTTCACCGATGCCATGAACATGAAGGGCGTCATCAGCAAATACCCGCCCGGCGAGGCCGATGTGCGCGCCCTGCAAGCCGGCAACGATATTCTGGAGTTCTCGAAAAACATTCCACTGGCCCTGCAAATGGTGCGCGCGGCCATCAACCGCGGAGAATTGAGCCAGGAGGATATAGACCGGCGCTGCCGCAAGGTGTTGGCTTTAAAGCAGTGGGCGGGGCTGGACAAGTACCAGCCTATCAATCTCAAAAACATCTACCAGGACCTCAACGGGGCCCATGCCCAGTACCTCAGCCGCCACCTTTCGGAGTTGAGCGTGACTTTGCTGCGCAACCAGAAAAACCTGTTGCCCCTCCCCCGCCTGGATACGCTCCGGCTGGCTACCCTTACTATCGGCACCAAAGACACCACTGATTTTCAGCGTATGGTGGCCGTGTATGCTCCGGTGCGCCACTTCTGGCTACCCGCCACGCCTACGCTGGACGAGCTGGTGAAAATGCGCGAGGCGCTACGGCCTTACAATACCATTCTGGTAGGATTAAGCAACCTGGGTCGCCAGCCGGCCACCAGCTTCGGTATAACCCCCGAAACCAATGTGCTGCTGCGTGAGCTGGGCGCCGCTAAACAGCGGATGGTGGTCAGCGTATTTGGCTCAGCCTACGCAGCGGCCAAAGTGCGTGACCTGGACCGCGCCGACGCGGTAATCATAGCATATCAGGAAAGCCGAAATGCCCAGGAGAAAGTTGCTGAGCTGATTTTTGGTGGCCTCAGCGCTACCGGGCGCCTACCCGTGACGGTATCAGACAAATACGCCTACGGTGCCGGACTGCCTTTACAAGGGGGCGCGCGGCTTCGCTTTGGGGCGCCTGAGGATGTGGAAATGGACCCGCGCCTAGAAGCCCGCGTGGATTCCGTGATGGCGCAGGCGCTGGCTGCCCACGCTACGCCCGGCGCTCAAATTATCATTGCGCGGCGGGGCACGGTAGTCCTGCGCAAAAGCTACGGCACCCAAACCTACCCTGAAGCCGGTAAAACTGCCCGTCTTGTGCGGGATACCGATATTTATGACCTGGCTTCGCTTACCAAAGTAACGGCTGCCATTCCGGCACTGATGAAGCTGCAGGATGAAGGCAAATTCAGCCCCGATAAAACCTTGGGCGACTATTTCCCCGAGCTGCGCAAAACTGATAAAGCCAACCTGAAGCTGCGCGACGTACTCACGCACCAAGCGCGCCTGCAGGCCTGGATTCCTTTCTGGAAAAGCTACGTACGCAAAAACGGCAAGCTAAAGTGGTGGTATGTGCGCCGCGACTCGTCTGCCTTGTTCCCCTTGCAGATAGCCCACAACGAGTGGGCCCGCCGCGACTTACCCAAGCGTCTTATCAAAGCTATTGGGAAGTCGCCGCTGAATGCCAAGCCGGGCTATGTGTACTCTGATTTGTCGTTCTATCTATACCCCTTGTTAGTAGAACGCCTCAGCGGGAAACCTTTCGACCAGTACCTGCGGGAAAACTTCTATCAGCCCCTGGGGGCTACCACACTGGGCTTCAATCCGACGCGGCGCTTCCCGCTTAGCCGTATTGTACCCACAGAGTATGACTCCCTGTTCCGCCGGCAGCTGCTGCATGGCACTGTAGATGATGAGGGCGCTGCACTGCTGGGCGGGGTATCCGGGCACGCGGGCCTGTTCGGCTCGGCTACCGATCTGGCCAAGCTGGTGCAGCTCTATGCTAACGGTGGCCGCTATGGCAATCAGCAGCTTATTAAAGAAGCAACGCTGGCTGAATATACCCGTTGCCAGTTCTGCCCCCAGAACCGCCGCGCCCTGGGATTTGACAAGCCCAGCACCCCGCCGGCCGGCAACACTGCCCACGATGCCAGCGCCAGTAGCTTTGGGCATTCCGGCTTCACGGGTACCTATTTCTGGGTAGACCCGCAGTATGAGCTGACGTATATTTTTCTTTCCAACCGCGTGAACCCTACGCGCCGCAATAATAAGCTCTCAGACTTAAACGTGCGGACCCAGATTCAGCAGCTGGCTATTGATGCTATTCGCAAGCCCCGGCATCTGGAAGTAGAAAGCACCGTTCCGGAAGAGAATTAAAACTCTTTTGATTCCGCTAAGCCAGCCCCATGCCTTTGCCAAAGCATGGGGCTGTTTTTTAATAGGCTTCCCATAGGGTAGGGTCCTGCTCCCCCTTGGCTTACTTCCGCATTTCTCCTTAGCTTATAGCCTCCCCAAACCCACCGCTATATATGTTAGGATTAATGATGCAGGAGCCCCTGCGCATTGCCGGGCTCATTGAGCACGCCGCCAAGTGGCACGCCGATACGGAAATAGTAACACGCCTGGTAGAAGGCGGCTTTCACCGCTACACCTATACTGCCGCGCACCGCCGCAGCAAGCAGCTGGCCAATGCTCTTACTGGGCTGGATATCAGTTGGGGCGACCGGGTAGGCACGCTGGCCTGGAATACGCACCGCCATTTTGAGCTGTATTATGGCATATCCGGCATGGGTGCGGTATGCCACACCATTAACCCGCGGCTGTTTCCGGAGCAGTTGGTTTACATCATCAACCACGCCGAAGACCGGCTGATTTTCTTTGATCTTACTTTTCTACCGCTGGTAGAAAAACTAGCGCCCTTATGCCCAAAAGTAGAGGCCTGGGTGCTGATGACCGACCGTGCCCATATGCCGGAGGCTACCACGCTGCCCGGTGAAGTGCGCTGCTACGAAGACCTGTTGGCGGCACATAGCGACGAATTTACCTGGCCTGTCTTCGATGAAAACACGGCCTCATCCCTGTGCTATACGTCCGGCACTACTGACCAACCCAAAGGTGTCCTTTACTCGCACCGCTCCACGCTGCTGCATAGCTATGCCGCCGCCATGCCCGACTGCTTTAACTGCTCCGCGCGCGACGTTATTCTGCCTGTAGTGCCTATGTTCCACGTCAATGCCTGGGGCATTCCGTATCTGGCACCTATGATTGGCTGCAAACTGGTGCTGCCCGGCCCCGGTCTGGATGCGGCCAGCCTATATGAGCTGTTTGAGAATGAAGGAGTAACATTTTCCGCCGGGGTACCTACTATCTGGTTTGGGCTTTTGCAGTTTATGCGGGATAAAAAACTGCATTTCAGCACCCTCAATAAGATGATTGTAGGGGGTGCCTCCTGCCCTCCGGCCTTGCTGAAGGCATTTCATGATGAATTGGGCATTACAATCCGGCATGCCTGGGGCATGACGGAAACCTCGCCGCTGGGCACCGTTTGCACCCTCAAAAGTCAGCAGCTGAGCCTAAGCCCCGATGAGCAGTTTGCTATTCAGACCAAGCAGGGCCGCGCCATTTTTGGGGTGGATATGAAGATTGTGGACGACGAAGGCCGTGAACTGCCCCACGACGGCGTAGCCTTTGGCGACCTGTTGGTGCGCGGCCCTTTTATTGTAGCCGACTACTTCCGGGCCGGGGAGCCCGGCGAGCTGACGAAAAGCGGCTGGTTCCGCACCGGCGACGTGGCCACCATCGACCCCAACGGCTTTATGCAAATAACCGACCGCTCCAAAGATGTCATCAAATCCGGCGGTGAATGGATTTCGAGCATTGAGCTGGAAAACCTGGCTGTGGGGCATCCCTCAGTGGCCGAAGCAGCCGTTATCGGTGTCCCGCATTCCAAATGGAGCGAACGGCCGTTGCTGGTGGTTGTAGTCCGGCCCGGCCATGAAGTAACTGCTGAGGAGATGCTGGACTTTTACGAAGGCAAAGTGGCCAGCTGGTGGAAACCCGATGCCGTAGAATTTGTGGAGCAGCTGCCCCATACGGCTACCGGTAAGCTTCTCAAAACGCAGCTACGCAAAGACTTTGAAGGATATGTGCTGGGTGGCTGATAGCAGCCTTCGGAATTGATAAGTAAGCAAAACGGCGCCGCCCACTTGGGTAGCGCCGTTTTGCTTTAGGCAGAAAACGGTTATTCCTGTGCTTTCATTTTCTCTTCCAGCATACGCTGCAGTTCCGGCAGGTTTTCCTGCACCCGGCGCTGTCCCAACTGCATGCCTGCCTGTAGCAGCAGGTTCTGCTTGCTTACATACTTCTGCCCCGTCGGCGACTGGTAGAACTTCGTCAGGTCGCGCAACTCTTTCTCGGTGAATTCCCGTGCGTAAAGTGTCACCATATCCTCCTTCAGCGAGGCCCAGCTCATGTATTTATTCATGAATGCGCGCATTTCAGGCTCCAGCTTCTGCAGGTTGGGGTTTTGCTGCACCTGCATGGCCAGGGTCATATCAATACTCTGGTTGATAGTCTTTTCAGACTGCATGACTTCCAACAGCGTTTCAGCGGCTTTGCGTTGCCCGGCAGAAATGGTTGTTTGTGCAGGAGTAGCCGAGGCTGCCGTGGTATTTTGAGCCAGAAGAGCCGGGGAAAACAGCAGCAAACCTGCTGCGCATAATGCGCCACCCCAACGGGCGGCCGGGAAATCAAACAAAGACATATGAACTCTGATAGGATGTGGAAAAGATAAGTTCGTTACAAGGTCCGGAAAATAAACGGCCCAGGGGAGTTGGCTAGAGCTTTACAACGATACTCCGCCGGTGCAGCACCCACAGCACTACATACCAGATCAGCATGCATACCACGGCACCGGCCAAAGAGGCATTGTAAGGAGAGGTGAAGTAAGGCGTAAAAAACTGCCCATACAGCCCGTCCTTCATGCTAATGGTTTTGCCGGCCGGCCCAGCCACCTGCCACAGGTTGAGTGTGCGGGCCACCAGCGTAGAGCCCACAAACACCAGCAGCGCATTTACACCTACTACCTGTGCCGGAAAGGCCAGACGTCGCCAGCCCTGCACATCGCAAAGCCAGTAGAGCGTAGCCAGGCCCGCTACGGCCAGCCCACCGGTAAAGAGCACGTAAGAGCTGGTCCAAAGGCTTTTGTTAAGCGGAAACCAGTAGCTCCAAATCAGTCCCAGCACAATCAGCAGACCCGCATCAATCAATAGCCACACTACTTTCACGGCAGGCTCCAGACGTGGGCGGCGCAGCCACTCCCCCGTGAGCATGCCCAGCAGGCCAGTAGCAATAGCCGGCAGCGTACTCAACAAACCTTCCGGGTCCCAGGTACGGCTAAGCTTCCAGAGGTGATTTTCGGTGAAGATGAGCCGGTCTAACCACGCGCCCAGATTGGTTGCCGGGTCCAGGTTAGCGGGGCCGAAATCGGGCACCGGGACCCATTGCAGCAAAATGGCGTAGCCCACCAGTAGCCCCGCAACCAGCGCAATTTGCTGGCGGCGGGTAGTATACAGAAACAAAAATCCGCATACGCCAAATACCACCCCAATACGCTGGAGCACGCCCGGCAGGCGTACCGTGGCAAACTCAAAGTATGGCAGGAGCGCTACCAGAATGCCCAGGGCAATAATGAGCGTGGCCCGGCGCAGCACGCGGCGCATAGCCGTACGGCGGCGCTCCGGCTCCTGCCGGCTGCTATCTAAAGCATATACTGCCGATACGCCCACAATAAACAGAAAGAAGGGGAAGACCAGATCTGCCACGGTGCAGCCATGCCACTCCGCGTGTGCCAGCGGCGCGTAGATGTGGCCCCAGTCGCCGGGGTGGTTTACCAGCAGCATTACCAGCACCGTTATGCCCCGAAAGACATCCAGGGATATCAGGCGGCCGGGCTGGGAAGCCTCCTGGAGTGGCTGAATGCCCGTGGTAGAAACAGCAGCTTGGGTAGTAGTTTGCATGAGAGCTGCGTTCTAAGTCCTGGGAACAGCCGGTTTATTGACTCAGATTAAAGTTACGTAGCAGTAGCCAATAATTTAGCCGCCAAATATCCGCCCCAATATTCCCTGCCGGCGCTTGTGCTTGATTTTGACTTTGGTCTTGGAGGCCGTAGATGAAGATGGTCGGCTGCCAACAGTGGGCCGCGAAGGAGCCGGCCGGGCCGGAGGCCGCGTGGTTACTGGTGGCGTAGCGCCAGGTGTAGCTCCGGGCAAGGTTTCTGGCAAAGCCGGAGCCGCTGGCGTTTCCGCCACCAGCACTTCCGGATCATTTTTCAGCGTAGTGACGCGTACCGGAGCACTTTCATTATGCAGCCGATCCACGGCCGTAACGTAGTAGGCGTATTCCCGGCCGGGGCGGGCAGTAGTATCCTGCCACACCAAGGGCTTATCCGGGCGCCGGGGCAGCAGCGTTAGGATACGGCGGGGGTCATCGGGGCCAGGGGTTTCGCCTTCAGCAAAGCGGTAGATTACAAAGTAGCGGGCATCGTCGCCATCGGTAGCCTGGGGGCCGGCCTGCCAGCGCAAGGTAACGGGGCCACCGGCACGAGTGAGCATCAGGTTCTGGGCCGGGCGGGGCGGCACAGCATCCATCCAGGGCATGGTGGGGATAAGTGCCGGGTAGCGGAACAGGTTCAGACGCAAAGAATCGGTGGTGTGCAGCGGGTTGGCCATAATGGATTTGGCCGAGAAAAACACGCTGCCACTAACATCAGCCGGAAAGGAGCGGTTCAGGCGCACCTGCCGCGGCAGCTCACGCGGGTTCCGCCAGGTGGTATCGGAGCGGGTGCTTTCCAGCATGCGGTAAGCACCCTGGCCAATGTACAGGTGCCGGTCATAATGGTTGCGGGCCCACCACTCCAGAATGGTGGCGTAGGGCACCAGCCGGAAATTGCTGCTCCAGTAGAGTTGCGGCACAATGTAGTCTACCCAGCCTTGCTGCAGCCACAGGCGCGTATCGGCATACAGATTGGCGTAGCTGGGCTGCCCGGCGCGGGTATCGGAGCCATCGGGGTGGCCGGATTTATTCATCCAAACGCCGAACGGCGAGACGCCAAACTTCACCCAACGCTTGGTGCTGCGAATGGAGTCATGCACCTGCTGAATAAGCAGGTTCACGTTCTGGCGGCGCCAGTCGGCCAGCTTTAGGTTATTGGGGTTGTACTGAGCAAAGGCGGCTTCATCGTGAATGACCTGACCGGGCTCCGGGTACGGGTAGAAGTAGTCATCAAAGTGCACGCCATCAATATCATAGCGGCGTACCACATCCAGAATTACCTGGGTAATATAGTTGCGCACTTCCGGCAGGCCGGGGTTGTAAAGCAGCTTGCCTGAGTAGCGAATAAACCACTCCGGATGCTGCCGAAACTGGTGGTTGGGCGCCAGCCGGCGCGTTACTGAATCCAGCGAAGCCCGGTAGGGATTAAACCAGGCGTGAAACTCCATGCCCCGGTCGTGGGCTTCGTCAATGAGAAAAGGCAGTGGATCGTACTCGGGACTGGGGGCGCGGCCCTGCTGCCCGGTGAGCCACTTGCTCCAGGGCTCCAGCTCGGATTTGTAAAAGGCATCGGAAGCTGGGCGCACCTGCACAAATACGGCGTTGATTCCGGCGCGCTGCTCGGCATTCAGCATGCGCTGGTACTCGCGGCGCTGCTGCTCGGCAGTGAGGGTGCGGGAACTGGGCCAGTCTATATTTTCTACTGAGGCAATCCAGACACCACGCAGCTCGCGCTTGGGCGGCAGAGATTGTGCAATTCCTTGGGGGCCATAAGCCATGAGCCCCAACACCAGCATCCAACCAAATAAAACAACACGACCAGCAGCAAGTAGACGAAGCATCAGCACCAAACGAGGAATAAGCCTCGAAATTACGCAGTGCCGGGCGGTATAACGAGAAAAAGCTCAACAATGCCCTTTATTTCTGTCCTATTTCCTACTTAGTAACTACCGGATACCTGGTACCTGGGCAAAAGTCAATTTTACCTGAAATTATTTCGATAAGTAGCTATACATCAACGCCCAGGCAGAAAATCTATCTGGGCGTTGATTAATCCTATGCGCAAAGAATACTACCCTGCCTTATGCTTTTCGGCATAGTTGATGCCGCCGTCATTGGCAATGTTGCAGGCAGGCTGTAGCTGGCGAACTAAGTTAGTCCCCTACGCCGCGGCGCGTGAGGTCGTTGTGCGGCTGAGGTTCTTCGCCGCCTTCCATCCCATTGGTCTGGTCTGAGTTGCCGTAGCCACCCCGGATGCCTTCACCATCCCCCATATCTTCCTGGGTGCTGGTATGCTCCGGCTGGCCTTTAGCTGGCTGCTGGTTGGTATTGGGCTTCGCCGATTCCTGAGGGGTATTTGGCTGCGTATTGTCGGTGGGCTGTGGGTCGTTTTGCATGTAGAAGAAAACAAATGGGTGAAAGAGAGTTTACAGGGTCACCTGGCCGCCTTCGCCGCCTGAAACCCCGGTACCGCTGCTGGTTGTGCCCCCGCCTACGTCGCCTTCGGCAGCATTGCCGGGCGTGTCGTACTGGGTGCTGCGGCTCACATTCTTGCCTTTAATGGGCCGGCCGCCTTCGGTACCGCCGCTGCCGGAGCTGTCATCAGCGTTGAGGCCCCGCAGGGCTTCGCCGGTGCCCGGTGCCTGGCGCCCTTCCGGCTGGAAGTCGCGGGCCCGATCATGATTACTGGTGTCCTGGTCGAGGGGTGGCTGGGGAGTGTCGTCGGGTTGCATAGGGCTTATTGGGATATAAGTGAGACCTAAGTATTTCTGGCTATACGCGGCCTGCGCCGGGTGGTTGAGCACGGCTTTCCAGTATCTTGCCGCCTTATTGTTTAACCATTATCTATTCTTTTCACTAATGTCAACTTCCAGTGCTTCGGGCTCTGATTTTCTAACACAGAAAACGACGGATGAACTTCTATTTCTGATCCGCAATCCAAGCTTATACCACGAGACCTTAGTAACCGCCGCTCAACAGGAACTACGCCAACGGGGCATTAATCCATACCTAGCCATTGCTACAGCCCAGGATAACCAGATAGAGTGGGACACGGATTCCGGGTCTCGCATTAACTGGTCGGCCGTAATGACGGTGGTGCTACTAGTAGGTGGCGCTGCGCTTTACTGGTGGTATATGCCGGCTAAACCCGGTTCTTCCACCACTTCCGGCCCAGCTGTTCTGGAAACGGTGGCCTCGCGCCCCATTCCTAACTTTGAGGCCCAAACAGAGGCCAGCGTGCAGCGAATGGAGCGGTTGCTCCCGGCCTCAGCCCGCCGAGACGAAAAGGCCACGCGCAAGTACCTGATTCTGGCCCGCCGATTCTGGAATGCCGAGCATCAGTCGGCCTATTTAAACAAGGAAGTGGCCGCTGCCCGTCTGGATGCAAACTTTCCCGTCCAGACTGATTTAACCCTTCAGGAATGGCACAAGCTCACCAGTGTGCTGGTATATAACCACAACCTGAAGCCCATTATGCAAGCCCGCGTGGACCTGATGAAGGACATAGCCCAGCGCGAAATGACGGCCCTGACCCTGATGCGCGGCAACTACCAGCTCAGCAACCCGCCCATAAATAAGCAGGTGCGGGTGGCCCTGGCACCGGTACCGCAAATGCTGAATGAGCTACAGGGCAAAGCCACTACCCTGCACATGAATCTGGGTAAATAACCAGCCGCCCGGCAAATCAACCTTCGGCTGGCTACGCTGTTCTGTACCTCTATGCTGCCAGCCGAAGACCAGCCCACCGATTTTGCTCGCCTCAGTGATGCTGAATTACTGTATCTGGCGCAGCACGCCCGGCGCTACCCCCCGGAGCTGGGTCACGCCGCATTGCTGGAGTTGCAGCGGCGCGGGTTGGTACCTGCTGACCTGCCCCAGCCCCGTCATTCTAAGCCAGCTCCTCAGCAGGAAGAGGCCGGTGAGCCTTCCTGGTGGAAGCAGGCCAGCCGGGTTTTCCGGCCCGGCGGCAGCTATTTTATTACGCCCCTGTTGCTGTTGCTGAATCTGGCAGTTTTTGGGCTGATGGTAGCGCAAGGCGTAAACCCACTGCACCCCGACGGTACCGACCTGATTAACTGGGGTTCCAACTTCTCTCCTCTCACGCTGCGCGGGCAGTGGTGGCGGCTGTTTACGGCTTGCTTTCTGCATGGCGGCATTGCGCACCTGCTGCTCAACAGCTATGCTTTGGTGTTTATTGGCGTCCTGGCCGAGCCGCTGGTAGGGCGCTGGCGCATGTTGCTGGTGTACTTGCTTAGCGGGGTTGCAGGCAATGTTCTCAGCCTATGGTGGCATGCCAGTGGTGTAAACGGCGTGGGAGCTTCCGGGGCAATTTTTGGGTTGTATGGCTTGCTCCTGGCCTTAGTGGCTACGGGCGCCCGGCACCTCACGCGCCCCCAGCGGCTGGCCTTGCTGGTTAACACACTCTTTGTAACGGCCACCAGCCTGGCCTATGGCCTACAACAGCCTCACGTAGACAATGCAGCGCACCTGGGTGGGCTGCTTTTAGGCCTGCTGGCTGGGGTAGCGTTAGGCATCTGGAGCCGGCTTTCCCCGCCGCCCACTACCTAAGATAGTTGCTTAGACGCGCCGGGCATTTCTACCGTAAATTTGCTTTATACCGCTGCTACTGTGCCCGATACTCCTCCCCTCGTTCCACCCGCTGAAGATGCCTCCGAGCCCACGCCGCCTTCCCGCTGGCAGAAGCTGGGCGCGGCGGCGCGCCGGGCGGCCGGGTTGCCCGCCGATGGCCTGAGTTACCTCTACCACACCACCCAGGCCAACCGCCACTTTACCCTGCCGGTGCTCAACGGCGCATTCGGCGACCAACTAGCCGAACGTCACGACCCGCGGGCCATTCAGATGAGCTTCCGCCGCCATGGCGCCGATGTACCAGTTGCCCACTTGCACCTCTCCCCTGACCGCCACAGAACCGTCGTATTCCTGCACGGGCTGATGGGCGACGAGCTAATCTGGCAAACCGGCCCCGGTGCCACACCCCGCTATGGGCCTAATTTGCAACAGGAACTGTCGGTGCACTGCCTGTATGTGCGTTTCAATTCCGGCCTGCACATCTCCCAGAACGGCCGCCTGCTCAGCCAGCTCCTCACGGAGTTGGCAACTACGTTTCCGGAAGCCACACAGGAGTTGGTGCTGGTGGGCCACAGCATGGGCGGTCTGGTCATCCGTTCCGCAGGATATTATGGCTCGAAGCCAAAAACTACGGCAGCATCAGATCTGGCCTTTGAGCCAGTTGAAAACCCAATTGCTTCTGCCACCTGGGTAGAGAATTTGAAAACGGTATTTCTGCTGGGTGTCCCCAATGAGGGCTCTTTTTTGGAGCAGAACAGCTACCTCACCTCCATGGCCCTGCGCAAAATCAATCTGCGCCCCACCCGTTTCCTGAGCCAGCTGCTGGACCGGCGCAGCAACGGCATTAAGGACTTACGCCATGCCCGGCTGGTGGATGAAGACTGGCAGCACCCAAACGCCGACGACCTATTGCCCCCGCGCACCCTGGTGCCGCCACTAGCCGGCGTGCATTACCATATTCTGGTAGGCTCCCTGCTGAAATCCACCGCATCGGCCTTGGCGCATTACTTTGGCGACGGACTGGTGGGTGCCGGCAGCGCCGTCGGCCTTGTTTTTGGTGACCCTGCCCTGCCGCCCGATGTGCAAGTAAGCACGCGCACTTTTGCGCAACAGCACCACGGCACGCTGCTTTCTAACGAGCAAGTGTATCAGTATCTGCGGGAGAATATCTGAGGCAGCAGCCTGCTGTATGCTTAGCTAGAATTACCAGCGTCTGCAAAAAGAAGACACACTTTAGCCAGGAGCGTTACTTGATTAAAGCAACAGCGCCCGACCAATGGCCGGGCGCTGTTGCTTTAGAATCAGGATGGTCTGGGCTGACTATTGAACTACTATTTCTCCAAAACCTGCCGATACAATAACATGGGGCAGCGCGAGGCCGGCTTCGGTTACGCCTTGTGTAGCTTCCACGGGCTGGCCATCTACAGTTACCATGGCGGGCGCGAACGGGAAGCCATGCAGGACCACGCTGTAGGTTTCGTAGGTAGGCTCAAAGGGACCCGTAATTTCCTGCTTCAGGCTGAAGCTATTATCGTTTCCGTGCACCCGGAAGTGCCGCGTAGTGCTCTGGCCTTTGGCATAGCCGTAGCCTTCGCCGCCATCCTCGTAGAGCACGCTCACCTCGTCGCCTTCGGTGTAGTACACGTGCAGGGTGAGTTGCTCCACCACTTTCTCACCCACGTACTGCATGACGGGGTAGAAAGGAATAACAGCACCCGCGCGCACAAACAATGGAATCCGGTCTAAACCAGCACTGGCCCATACTTCGGCCCCGCCGCCTTTGGGCTCATCGGTCCAGTAGTAGAACCAGTTGCCGCGAGGCAGATACATCCAGCGGCCATCGGCGCCGGCCTGCGTAATGGGGCACACCAGCAGGTGGTCGCCCAGCGCAAACTCGGCCATGCGCAGGTAGGTGTCGGTGTCGTTCTGGTCGAGGAAAGCCAAGGGGCGCAACATGGGCGTGCCTTCCTGCACGTACTGCCAGAAGGTGGTGTACATGTAGGGCAGCAGGCGGTAGCGCAACTCAATAAACGACTTAGCCAGGTCGCAGAACTCCTGCCCGAAAGACCAGGGCTCCTGGTCGCCGTGGTCGCCGCTGGAGTGGGTGCGGAAGAACGGGTGGAAGGCCGCCAGCGCTACCCAGCGCACATACAGCTCGCCATCCGGCGTGTCAATAAAACCACCAACATCTGAGCCCACAAAGGAGAAGCCGGAAATGCTCAGACGCTGGCACTGAATGTTAGCCAGCCAAAGGTGCTCCCAGGAGGCAATGTTGTCACCGGTCCAGCCGGAGGAGTAGCGCTGCCCACCGGCGTAGGTGCTGCGCGTGATGGTGAACGGGCGGTTAGGGTAAGCAAACCGCTTCACGCCGTCGTTGGTGGCGCGGGCCATCTGCATGCCGTACACGTTGTGCGCCTTGCGGTGCGTGCCGGGGTGGCCGTCGTAATCAAAGCGCACGTCATCCGGGAAAGTGCCTTTCTCGAACACGGCCGGCTCGTTCATGTCGTTCCACACGCCCTTCACGCCGGTTTCCTCAATGAGGCCCTTGAACAGGCCAGCCCACCACTCGCGCACGGTGGGGCGGGTGAAATCGGGGAAGTTGCAGAGACCGGGCCACACGGAGCCCTTCATCAGGGGCCCGTCGCCGCGGCGGCAGAAATAGTCGTTCTCCAGTGCCTCGGTGTACACCGAATAATTGGGGTCAATCTTGATGCCGGGGTCGATGATGACGATGGTCTTGAAGCCATCTTCGGCCAGCTCCTGCACCATGCGCTTGGGCTCGGGGAAGTGCGTGGGGCTCCAGGTAAAGCACCGGAATCCATCCATGTAGTCGATGTCCAGGTAGAGCGCGTCGCAGGGGATTTTTCGGTCGCGGAAGCCCTGGGCAATGGCCTTCACGTTGCTCTCGGGGTAGTAGCTCCACTTGCACTGGTGGTAGCCCAGCGCCCACAGCGGGGGCAGCTCGGGCGGGCACGTGAGGCGGGTATACTCCTGGGTGACTTCCATGAGCGTGGGGCCATAGATGAAGTAGTAGTTCATCTCGCCGCCCATGGCCCAGAAGCTGGTGACATCGGCCCGCTCCGCGGCAAAGTCGAAGAAGGACTTAAAGGAGTTATCGAAGAAAATGCCGTGGGCAATTTTCTGGTGTAGCTCCAGATAAAACGGAATGTTCTTGTAGAGTGGGTCCGAGCCTTTTACGTAGCCGTACGTGTCGGTGCCCCAGTTCTGGTAGCGCTTGCCGCGCAGGTTCATGTTGTCGGGCTTGTCGCCGAGGCCATAGTAGTGCACGCCGCTCTGCACCTGCTTGCTCATCTTCACGATATCGTTGCCGGTTTCGTAGTCGTACTCCCAGTGGAAGCCCTTTTCGTCGGCGGAAAGCAGCGTGCCCGAGCGGTCCAGAATGCGCACCCCGGCATTTTCCTTGCTCACGGTGCAGATCAGGCGCTCAGTGGTGATGCGGTAGTGGTCGGGCTTTTCCTTGAACTCCAGGAATTCCAGCTCGCGGCGGGGCTGGTCGGCGGGTACGGCGTAGCTGAAATCCGCCTCAAAACGACCTTCCGCCGCGTAGCGAAAGCGCAGAATTTTATCGGTTACCACGTACAGCATCAGCTGCACGCCATTATCACAAGAAAAAAGAAAACCTTCGTCAGTGGTTTGGGATGAAATGACCTTGCCGGGGAAGAGCTCCTGCTTCCGCGACACCAGGTCGTTGATCATGTAATTATTATCCTGAATTGTATCGGCCATGAAGGTGTGAGTACGGGGCAAAAAAATGTCCGGACGGGCCGGACAGACGAGCTTCGTTACGCAAGGTAAAAACGAATCATAGGAATTTTACCTATCATTAATCGTAGATTGCCAAAAAGCCGTTTCCCCGTATATAGGCGGCTTTTTACTTTTCGCCTACCCTCAACGCTTCCTCATGGAAACCTCTCCCCTAAAGGTACTGCTATTGGGCTGGGACGACACGTACCACCAGCTGCCCTCGGTACCCGCGCCGCTGGGGCTGGCCCGTACTCTGTCCTCTCACACTGACCTGACCGTGGTGCTCCCCTCCCTGCCCGCCGCTACCGAACCCATAGCCGGCGCCGAGCTTACCGCAATTGGTAACCTGAGTGTAGAAGAGCTACAAGCGGCTATTGCGCAGGAGCGCGGTGCTGTTACCCAGCGCCAGGGTTGGGAAAGCCCGGCAGCTCCGTATCAGGGTGCGACTCCCACCGAGCAGGATCCTTTCGCTAATAGCCAAGGCGCTGCTTTTACGACAGACGGGGGGCCTTCCTCTCAGCTTCTCATTGATCCACTGGAGGCAGGCTTTGACAGCATAGGCGAGCCGAAAGGCGACGAAGCCAATGACCTGGACCAGGGCATGCCGCTGGCAGCAGAGCCGGCTCCAAAACCGGCCGATTTCCGGAGCCTGCTGCCGCCCAATGCTGAGCGGACCACACCCGACCATGCGCTGGCCATTCTCAGCAGTGGCGTAAACGATGGGGCCAGTCTCAATTTTCGGGTCATACAATACGCCCGCTTTGCTACACCTCTGGTAGCAGAGAAACCTTTTCAGGTGATTTACGCGGCCGACTGGCCCACCTGGCTGGCCGCCATGGAAATTCGGCAGCGCACGGGCCGTCCGCTGGTGCTGCACGTGCATTCCCTCTGCTCCGACCGTAATACGACCGATGACCGGGGGTGGATTCAGGAGCTGGAGCGCCTGGCTTTGCGCCGCGCCGATTTAATTCTGGTGGATTCGGAGGAACTATGCCATCGGCTGCGCCAACACTATAACATACCTTTGCACCGCACCCACGTGCAGCATGGCGAGGTGAATGCGGAAGAAGTATCCCGGGTTATGCAGCATGTGCTGGAAGTGGCCCAGCTCAAAGCTAACCGGCATCAGCCAGCCTAACTCTGCTGACTCCCTCTCAGCGGAGGCGCGGCACCAGAACCGGAAGAGTGGTAAATTGCCCGCTTGTTACCAGTACCCATTAGCCATACAGTATTGACTCCCGAACACACTTTTGATGCCCCCCTGGAGCTGGATGCCGAAACCGGCGGCGTTTTCGTCTTGGTTCCCTTCAACGTAGAAGCCACCTACGGCGTGCGCGGCCTGCTGCCCATACGTGCTACTATTGATGGTTTCCCGTACCGCGGCAGCCTTTCTCCTATGGGCGATGGCAACCACGCCCTGTTGGTGCTTAAGCAGATCCGCAATGCCATTGGTAAATCCTGGAGTCAGTCGGTGCATATCACCCTGTCCCGGGATACCGAAGAGCGCACCGTGACTGTGCCCGAGGAGCTAGCCATGGCCCTGGACCGGGCCGGTCTGCGCCAGCGCTTTGACGATCTTTCCTATACTCACCGCAAAGAGTTTGCGCAGGGCATTGAGCGGGCTAAGAAAGCGGAAACCCGCGCCCGCCGCGTGCAGGATGCCCTGGACCGGATTGCCTCCGGCCGCAAACCGTAGCAAAACGTTAGTCACACATCAAATCAAAGGCCCGCTTCTTAACTGAAGCGGGCCTTTGATTTGATACGGGTTCTGCTTTTAGCCAATGCGCTGCAGCACTAACGCCGTGCGGCTGGTCACATACAGGCTGAGTTTGTTTACTCCATCCTCCGCAAAGGTTTCATAAGTCAGGCCATCGTCTACGCGCTGGAAACCGCCGAATTGGGCATCATCGGAATTGAGGATGATGCGGTAGCGGCCGGCCTGGGGCACGAAGAAGCGGTAGTCGAACACGCTGCGGTCTACGTGGAAGCTGAAGACGAATATCAGCCCGGCGCGCTCGAAAATAAGGACCTGGTTGTTGCTGTCGATGTTAAGCTCGTGGGCCGGGCCGGCGGCCAGCAGGCGCTGGTTGCGGGCAGTGGTAACCATGGCTTTATCGAAGGCCAGCAGGTACTGGTATTTCAGCTCGGGGTTGGTAGAAAGGCTCCACTGGCGGCGGGCAAAGTGGTAGCTCCACTCGTTGCCCTGACGTGGGAAGTCCACCCACTCCGGGTGGCCAAACTCGTTGCCGATGAAGTTGAGGTATGCCTCGCCGCCCAGCGCCAGCGTGAGCAGGCGGATAAGCTTATGCAGCGCCACGCCACGGGCCACCACCGGGTCGGGGTCGTCCTTGTGCATGTGGGTGTAAATGGCGGCGTCAATCAGCCAGTGAGCCAGGGTTTTGTCGCCAACCAGGGCCTGGTCGTGGCTTTCGGCGTAGGCTACGGTTTTCTCGCCGACGCGGCGGTTGGTGAGCACATACCACAGGTCGTGGAGGTTCCAGTCTTCGTCGCGGGAGTGTTTTAGTAGCTTAATCCAGTAGTCCGGAATGCCCATAGCCAAGCGGTAATCAAAGCCCACCCCCCCTTCGCTGATGGGACGACACAGACCGGGCATGCCGCTCATGTCTTCGGCTATCAGCAGGGCGCTGCGCTTGCAGTCATGCACCAAGGTAGAAGCCAGCTGCAGGTACAGGATGGCATCCTCATCTACTTCCGGGCCAAAATACTGGTCGTAATGCCCAAAGCCCACACCCTCGCCGTGGTGGTGGTAGAGCATGCTGGTAACCCCATCAAAGCGGAAGCCATCAAAGTGAAACTCCTCCAGCCAGTAGCGCAGATTGCTGAGCAGGAACTGCAGCACTTCGGGCCGGCCGTAATCAAAAAGTTTGGAGTCCCAGCCGGGATGCTCGCCGCGCTTGCCGGGATGGAAGTACTGCGCGCCGGAGCCATCGAAATCAGCCAGACCCTCCGCCTCATTTTTCACGGCATGGGAGTGTACCACGTCCAGCAGCACGGCAATGCCGCGACGGTGAGCCTCATTGATGAGATGCTTCAGCTCCTCAGGGGTGCCAAAGCGGGAAGAAGCGGCAAAGAAATTGGCTACGTGGTAACCGAAGGAGCCGTAATACGGATGCTCCATCACGGCCATCAGCTGAATGCAGTTGTACCCCAGGGCCTGAATACGCGGCAGGATATTTTCGGCAAATTCCAGATAAGTACCCGTGCGGCCTTCCTCCGTGGCCATGCCCACGTGGCACTCATAAATAAAGGGCTCCCGCACATAGTTGGCGATGCGAAATTTCTGGTCGGTCCAGGTGAACTGGGTTTCGGGGCGCCACACCTGGGCGGCAAAATCCTTGGACTGCTCGTCTTGCACAGCACGGCGCAGCGTGGCCGGCAGCCGGTCTTTGCCGCCTTTTTGCGTGACCACGTGCACCTTGTAGCGGCTACCATGCGTGAGGCGCTGGCCGTAGTCTTTATCCGCCAGAAATACTTCCCATACGCCATCCTGCCCGCGCTGCAAAGGCGTGGCCTGCCGGTCCCACTGGTTGAAGTCACCAACCAGAAACAGGCCCTGTGCAGCCGGGGCCCATTCCCGGAACCAATAGCCCTTGCGGCGGGGGTCATAGTTAAGCCCGAGCCGTTGGTGCGCGGAGGCAAACTTGGTGAGTGAGCCATACTGCTGGTTAATTTCCTGCAGGCGCTGCTCCAGGCGCTCTAAACGGGCCCGCAACACGGGCTCATAAGGTGCCAGCCAGGCATCCTGCTGCACCAGGGGCAGGTGCGGAGTAGAAGGTACTACGTCAGTCAGTTCCGTATTCATGGCAGGTCGGGTTTGGGTCAAAACTACGAGGAGCGGGGGATTATGATAGTGCTTTCCTAAAAGAGGTCATGTTTTTGTTTCCGAGGCGCACAGCTGCGCACTCCTATTTATTTTTTTTAAATATGAATTTATTTATTGAAAGTACTTAAATATATTTGCTCTAAATTTTCAAATGATTGGGGGAAAATAAAAATATATTTAATTTTTCCATCACTCAATACCGTTAATTTATGCACTTCTAATTTGCTCCCAAACAAACTTTTATTTAAATTTTTAACCTCAATAATTTTATTTACAACAATTACTTGCCTTTTCCTGAAGTACCAGTCAAAAGTTTTAAATATCCATATATCATCTTTATACATAAACTCACTGATTAAAGAATTCATGTATTTTCCTTTTATAACAATTTGCGAATGATATATCAAGAAATAAACAATATTCACCGACAAAACTACTATGTAAATATAGTATTCTGAATTCCCAAAAGTATTATACGCATTAAACAATAGCATTAAAAGCCCTACAGGCCCCAGTACGAAAATCATTTTATTTGAAGATTTTTTTTCCGAATTGAAATAGGCTTCTGCTATTCCGTTTGAAATCTTAATCCCCATTTTATATTACCGGACAAAGTTGTTGTTTAATTCCATGTGTCATATATAGCACTTGCAGTACTGAAAACTGTTAATGTTAACTTTTCCCAAGATTCAGCGGAGCCAATTTTAAAGGAGGTAGCCTGTGATAATGTTCCGCCTGCATACCCTCCAGTCAAAGCCAAAGTTACAAAGTCATTTGCAAGGCCAAGAGAATTTTGGGACCCAGTAGAAGAGTTTAATTGTCCGTTTTTATAGTCTATAACCATCCCAACTACAACTAAAGCATTAGAAGGTATCTGCCTTTATAGGCTCGACACTCCTTATCTTCGCCGGGTATGAAACGATATTCCCTGCCGCTTGCGCTGGCGGCTTTCTTTGCCTGCACCACCGCCCAGGCGCCCGTTACCTCAACGGTTACTCCTTCCCTGGCCGCCCCCATACCAGCTGCTACGCCCGTGGTTACGGCCAAAGCTATGGTGGTATCGGCGCACCCGGAGGCTTCCCGCATTGGGGTAGAAATTTTGCAAAAAGGCGGCAATGCCTATGATGCGGCCGTGGCCGTACAGTTTGCGCTGGCCGTGGCCCTGCCAGCGGCCGGCAATATCGGGGGTGGCGGCTTCCTGCTTTACCGCGGGGCCGATGGGAGCGAAGGTGCTCTGGATTTTCGTGAAACGGCGCCGGCGGCTGCTTCCCGGGATATGTACCTGGATGCGCAGGGCAACGTAGTACCCGACCGTAGCACCCTGGGCCATTTGGCCGTGGGCGTACCCGGCACGGTGGCCGGCATGGTAGAAATTCACAAAAAACTGGGAAAGCTGCCGTGGAAAGACGTGGTGCAGCCCGCTGTGGACCTGGCCGCACAAGGTCTTACACTAACGGAGAAAGAAGCAGCGGGTCTGAATAGTAACCAGGAGGCTTTCCGTAAGTTCAATGCCACCCATCTACCGACCTACTTGCGTGAGCAAGGTGAGTGGAAAGCCGGGGACAGGATTAAATACCCCGAGTTGGCGGCTACTCTAGCTCGAATTCGCGACCAGGGACGGGCGGGTTTTTATGAGGGTGAAACCGCCACCCGCATTGTAGCGGAAATGCAGCAGGGCAAGGGTCTTATCACCAAAAAAGATTTGCTGAGCTACCAGGCCAAATGGCGTACGCCCCTACACGGGCAATATCGTGGCCATCAGGTGCTCACCTTTCCGCCACCCAGCAGCGGCGGCGTGGCACTTTTGCAGATGCTGCAAATGCTGGAGGCCTATAATCTGGGGGAAGCCGGTTGGCATTCGCCGCAGGCTGTGCACTGGATTACGGAAGCCGAACGCCGCGTGTACGCCGACCGCGCCACTTACCTAGGCGACCCGGACTTTGGCCGCGTACCGGTGCAACAGCTTTTGGAGCCCAGCTACAACAAACTACGCATGGCTACTACTCTGCCCTACCGTGCCACCCCTAGCAAAGAAGTGACTGCCGGCAAGGGTCTGCCAGGTTACGAGTCAGACCAGACCACGCACTACAGCATTGTAGATGCCCAGGGCAATGCCGTGAGCTGCACGACCACTCTTAATGGCGGCTACGGTAGCAAAGTAGTAGTAGCAGGTGGTGGCTTCCTGCTGAATAATGAAATGGACGATTTCAGCAGCAAACCCGGCACCCCTAATTCTTATGGTCTGGTAGGGGGTACGGCCAACGCTATTCAACCTGGCAAGCGCATGCTATCCTCCATGACGCCGGCTATTCTGACCAAAGATGGCAAGGTGGAACTGGTAACCGGCACACCGGGCGGCAGCACCATCATTACCTCCGTGCTGCAAAGCATTCTGAATGTCATTGACTACGGCATGAACGCCCAACAGGCAGTGGCCGCGCCGCGTCTGCATCACCAATGGATTCCCGACCAGATTGACGTAGAAAATAATGCCCTGTTGCCCGCCGCGCAGGATACGCTCCGCGCCCGCGGTTACAACCTGAACCCACGTGGCCGCTGGGGCCGTCTGGATATTATTCGGGTGCTGCCCGGCGGCAAGCTGGAAGGCGGCGCCGACCCGCGTGGGGATGATTCTGCGCAGGGCTATTGAAATTGCAATAGCCGCCTGCCATGCTGAGCTGAGTTGACTGTTTAGTATGTGCAGTAAACTCAGGCTTATCTATAATAAAAAGGCCGCTCTGTTGCAGAGCGGCCTTTTTTCAGCACAAGCCAACATCACTCAGTGAGAAACCTTCATATTGCCGGCAGCCATAATGAGCGTCTGGCCCAGGTGCCGGAGCTGGTCGCCGAGGTTATTGTGCAGGTGGGCTGCCATTTTAGAGGTTTCCTGCCCCAGGCGCTGTAAGGACTGGCTGAGCTCCAGGGTGTCGCCGTTCTGCAGGTAGCCTTTCAGGCTTTGCAGCTCAGCTACCATAGCAGCGCTGCCGTGGTTGTTCTGCAGCGTTTCAACCCAGCCATCAATGCTTTCCAGTGCGGGTTCGAGGTGAGAATGCAACCCATGGTTAATACCATCGGTGAGGGCAATGACGGTTCTTTCGAGGTGTTCGGCGTGGTTGTCCATAGTGCTAGGGAGATTTTGGGAATGATTGGCTAGCTCTTTACGCCTCGAAGTGGAATGCTGTTGTGCTACTGATGGTGAGTTGTTTTCGGGGAGGCTTCCGTAGCCGTATCCGGGGCAGTATCTTGGCCTGCTCATTAAGCTCTGTTTCTATGCTCCGTAGCGTACGCCGCGTATTTCCCCTGCTGTTCCTGTTGGTTTCGCTTACGGCTGTAGCCCAGCGGGAAGGAGGCGGACCGCCCCGGAAGGACCCGTTTGGCCAAAAGGAAATGCCCGGGCGCGCCGTTGGGACAGGAAACTACCAAAGTCATACTTACCAGGCCGGAATCCTCACAGTTGTCAGTAGCAACGGCAGCACGGTTCAGGTACGTCCGTGGGCTGAGGGGGTAGTACGGGTAGAGTATTTTCCGGCGGGGCAGCCCGTGCAGGAAATTCCATCAGTGAGCGTAGTACAGCCTGCCAGTACATGGTTTCGGTCGGGGGCCGGGAAGGAAAGCCCGGAGAAAGACGCGCTGCCAGCCACTCAACAGCCCCGGAACGCAGGTAATGTCCGCGCCACGGCTCAAACGCTGGAATGGCAAACCGATGGCACGACTACTGTCATCATTCAAAAAAGCCCGCTGCGCGTCAGCTTTCTACAGGCTGGCAAAACCCTACTGGGCGAAGTGAGCGGCTCTTTCCAACGTGACGCCTCCCCTACCGGCACCCCGGCTGGCCTCGGCGTCAGCTTTAAGCTTGCACCAGATGAGCACTTATACGGCACCGGCTCCCGCGCCCTTCCCCTGGACCGCCGCGGCCGGCGCATCATGCTCTACAACGAAGCGCACTACGGCTACCAGAATGGGGAACCGATTTTGAACGTGAGCCTGCCTACCATAGTCAGCAGCCGGGGTTATATGCTGTTTTTCGATAACCACGCACCGGGCACCTTAGATCTGGGCGCTACGGAGAAAAACACGCTGGAATACACCGGCGAAGGCCTCCGGCATATGGCCTATTTCCTGATTAGCGGTAGTTCTTACCCCGAAATGCTGAGTCGCTACACTGCCCTGACGGGCCGGCAACCGCTGCCCCCGCGCTGGGCCATGGGCCTTATCCAAAGCCGGTTTGGGTATCAGTCGGAGCAGGAAATGTACCAGGTGGCAGCCCGTATGCGGCGCGAAGGGTTTCCCCTGGATGGGCTGGTGCTGGACCTGTACTGGTTTGGCGGCACCACCCGGCAGGGCGACTTTCAGTGGAAGCAACCCAACTTCTCTGACCCTAAGCGCATGATTCGCCGCCTGGACTCCGCGGGTGTAAAAACTATTCTGATAACGGAGCCTTACATCATGCGCACCTCCCGTAATGATGCCTTTGTGCGCAAGCAGGGCTTGGTAGGGCGCGACAAAAACGGCCAGCCCTACACGGTAGAGTCATTCTGGGCGGGGCCGGCCACCCTCATGGACATGTTTAAGCCCCAGGCCCGCGAGTGGATGTGGCAGCAGTATGACCGGCTGAAGCAGGACGGCGTAGGCGGCTGGTGGAGCGACCTGGGCGAGCCGGAAAACCAACCCGCCGATATGGTGTATGATGCCGGCCCCACGCGCCGCATTCACAATGCCTACGGGCAGGCCTGGGCCAGTATTATCAGCGAAGGCTACGCGAAGCATTACCCGCAGGAGCGCCTGTTTAATCTGGGCCGCTCGGGCTGGGCAGGTATGCAGCGCCACAGCGTATTTCCGTGGTCAGGGGATGTGAGCCGCTCCTGGGGCGGATTGCAGGCGCAGGTGCCCATTATGCTGAGCATGGGCCTGGGCGGGGTGGGCTACATGCATTCCGATGCGGGCGGATTTGCCGGCAATACCGTCGACCCGGAGCTGTACACCCGTTGGCTGCAAATGGCCAGCCTCGGCCCCATTCTGCGGCCCCACGGTTCCGGTGTGCCACCGGAGCCCTACTGGTTTCCGGAGCCCTACAAGAGTGCCGTGCGCGACTTCACCCACCTGCGCTATGAGCTATTGCCTTACCTCTACACGCTGGCCTGGGAAAACAGCGTGACCGGGACGCCCCTCACCCGCCCCATGAATTTCGGCGAAACCCAGCTGCGAAACGAACCTTTACTGGAGGCCTCCGCGGAAGAACCGGATTCGGCCCAGTCGCTTGATGCCATAGAATCAGAAACTAGTTGGGGCTGGAGCACTAAAGCCTCCAGCCTGTGGGGCAGCAACCAGCTGCAGAAGCGCCAGCAAAAACGCTTCCTCGCTCAGAACAAACCGAAGTTCACCAACATCAACGACCAATATTTCTTAGGCTCCAACCTACTGGTGGCGCCTGTTATCCAGCCCGGCCAGCGCCGCCGCAACGTGGTGTTGCCTGCCGGCAACTGGATTGATTTTCACACCCACGAGACCCTCCCCGGCAGCCAGACAGTGGGCCGCACAGCCCCGCTGGCCCGCATTCCGGTGCTGGTGCGCTCCGGGGCCATTCTGCCCATGGCACCCTACGTAAACACCACTGCCCGTTACCGCACCGATACCCTGCGGGTGCGCTTTTACGCTGACCCCTGCGTGGGGCAGTCGAGCTTTACCATGTATGAGGACGATGGTAAATCGGCGCTGGCGCAACAGCAAAACGCATATCAGCTCATAGCCTTTGCGGGCAACGTCACGGCAACTGGCACTTCCCTGCGCGTGGCCGTGCACGGCAGTTACCCCGGCGCGCCCACCCAGCGTACGGTGGAGCTGCTGATTCCTCGCGTGGCGACAGCACCCGCCGCAGTACTGCTTCAAAACACTGCGCTGCCCGCAGCCGCCTGGCAGTACGATGCCGCTTCGCAAAGCCTGCGGCTGCGCTTTCCGTTGAGCAAGCAGCCGGTCGTTATTTCCATTCCGGGTCTGCAGCTCAATACCACACCCGCCACCAACTCGGCGCCCGAAGTAGTGACGCTGGAAGCGCCCAACAACCGCACCTTTAGCGGCAGCGTGCGGTTGCCCTACACGCTGTTTGTAGCGGGGCAATATCCCTTGGTTATTAAAAATGCGGCCGGCGAAATCGTAAAATCCCTACCTACTGAAACCTTTGCCGGCTCGCACACCATCACCTGGAACGCTGATGACCAGCTGGGCCAACCTGTACCCGGCGGGGTGTATTGGGCGGAGATGAACGGGCAGCACCAACGGCTGGTGCTGCTGCGCTAATGACCGTTCCGTTTGAGGTATTGCCGGCCTTTTTCCCAGTATGCTTCGCCCAGGTGCCACCAGGCCCGCAGCTGCTGAAAAGCGGGCGAAAACAGAATATGCAGGCCACCCACCCAACCCAGGGAGCCTACCCAACCGGCCAGCACATCGGAAGGATAGTGTACGCCCAGGTACATGCGCGAAAGGCCCACTCCCAGCGCAAACAGCCCGCCCAGAATCCAGATGGGCCAGCGCCAGGAGCTGCGCCACACCAGAAAGCCAATGGCCGCCGCCAGCGCCATAGAGCCCATGGCGTGGCCGCTGGGAAAGCTGTAATAAATACCGGGCGCCACGGAGTTCCATAAAGCGGGACGGGGACGGCCAAAGGCTGCTTTCACCAGCAGATTCAGCATAATGGCACCGCCCACGGAAAGGGCAAAAAACAAGGCATCGGTGCGGCGGCGCCACAGAAACAAGCCTGCGGTTAGCACAAAGCCGGTGGTGAGCATGGGCGGCGGTCCGCCGGCGTTGGTTAGCGCCAGGGCTACTTTATCCAATGTGGGCGTAGCATAGCCGTGGATAAACTCCAGAATAGCTTTGTCGCCGAAAAACCCGCCCGACTCCCAGATATCCTCTGCTACTTCCACAAAGATGATCCAGGGGCCCACAAAGCTGAACAGCAGCAAGGCCAGCAGCACCCAATGCGTGTGCAGGAAACGGCGAATCAGAAAAAGCAGTTTGGCAAGCATCATATGCAGGTAGGACGTACCAGAGGTACTGTACTGGGTTTCCGGCAGATTGTTTGTTTCTTTCCGGTCTGCTGATCTGCTTGGCTCTGCGGTTGCGGTGCCTCCCTCCTGCTTATGAAAAACCCCGGCGTACCGGTTCTGGCCCTTGATTCGTTTCCACAGCGCCCCGCCCGGCGGGCATACTACCTGGAGCGCCTGGACCGGCACCTGGCCAACTTCCCCGGGGTGAGCACGCCGCATACCCACAGTTTCTACCTGCTGCTTTACGTCACGACGGGTCACGGCACCCATACTATTGATCTGGTGACGTATGACCTCAAGCCGGGCAGTGTATTTTTTATGACGCCCGGGCAGGTGCATCACTGGCAGCTTTCCTCGGATGCACAGGGCTACATCATCTTTTTCACCCCCGATTTTTACCTGTTCCGCTACCCCGGCAGCCGGCTTTTTGAGTACCCGTTTTTCAATCCGCAATTCCCACCGGTGTTGTACCTGACCAGGGAGGAAAACGAGCTGCGCCCCCTTGTAGAAAAAATGTGGCGGGAAGCTGCCACCCCGGCTGCCCAGCAGGAGGATATCATACGGTCTTACCTCCATATTTTCCTGGAGCTGGCCGCCCGCCATTACCCTGAAGTTGCGGCTCCCGGTTCCGACGAGCATCCGCATAGCCTGCAGCTTTTGCGGGAATTCGGGCTGCAGCTCAACCAGCATTTTCGTCAGTCCCGCACGGTGCAGGATTATGCCGACAGGCTGCACGTGAGCCCTAATCATTTAAATGCTCTTTGCCGACGGCATTTGGGTAAAACGGCCAGCATGCTCATTCAGGAGCGGGTGGTGCTGGAGGCGCAGCGCCTGCTTACGCACTCTACCCAAACCGTGGCCCAGATAGCCGATGCCCTGGGTTTTGAAGATGCTTCTTACTTCGGGCGCTATTTCCGCAAACACGCCGCGCGTACTCCGGAGCAATACCGGAAGGCTGAGCTGAAAGACCAGGCAAACAGCGGGCATTGATTTGTACCAGACAAACCCGTAAATGCATCTTACCAGCCCCCTTCTATCGTAGTAGTTTTGTATTGTTCAATGCGCTTGCGCACCGCTATTCATGCAGAAGATAGAATCTACGCCTCTGGCCTTGTTGGCACAAAAATGCCCACGCTGCCATACCGGGCCCTTATTTACCCACAGCGCACTACACCTTACTAAATACGCCGATATGCCCGAGGCCTGCCCGGTGTGTGGGCTGCGCTATGAGCCGGAGCCCGGGTTTTATTGGGGCGCTATGTTTATCAGCTTTGCTTTCTCCACGGGCATTATGCTGGTTGTGGGCTTTCTGGTGTACCACCTGCTCAACGACCCCGACGTGTGGGTGTACATTTTAGCCGTGGCCGTAGTCACGGTGCTATTGATGCCTTTCTCTTTGCGCTACTCCCGCGCCCTTATGTTGTATTTGTTTGGCGGCGTGCACTACGACCCGCATTTTACGCCTACAGGGAGTACCTCCAAGAGCCGGTAACCTGCTTTTGCGTACTGCTTTACCCCAGTCCGAAGCTGCCGAAACAGCATTGGGCTGGGGTAAGCAGTTTTATGTATTTCGTCTAACACACTTCGGTACTGCGCGAAAACTGATAATTTCCCGCATGGTCACCTTTCGTCTGCCGCTGCTGGTGGGCCTGCTGAGCTTGCTTGCAGCCTGCAACTCCTCTTCTACTTCTGAAACCGACTGCGCACCGGCCGCACCGCCGCAGTACACTATTAAGCACCCAGCCTGGGCCGATTCGGCCAGTATTTATGAGGTAAACGTCCGCCAATACACGCCGGAGGGCACTTTCCGGGCATTTGAAGCCCACCTGCCCCGCCTGCAGCAAATGGGCGTGGGCATTTTGTGGCTGATGCCGGTGCAGCCCATCGGCCAGCTCAACCGCAAAGGCACGCTGGGCAGTCAGTATTCCATTCAGGATTATCGGGCCGTCAACCCGGAGTTTGGCACCATGGACGACCTCCGGCACCTGGTGGCGGAAGCCCACAAGCGGGGCATGCATGTTATTCTGGACTGGGTGGCTAACCACACCAGCTGGGACAGCAAGCTGGCGAAAGAGCACCCCGAATGGTTTACCAAAGGTCCCAAAGGCCAGTTTGTAACGCCCGTTTCTGACTGGCAGGACGTTATCGACCTTGATTTCTCCAAGCCAGAACTACGCCGCTACATGACGGAAAGCATGGCTTTCTGGGTGCGCGAGGCCGACCTGGACGGCTTCCGCTGCGACGTAGCGGGCCTGGTGCCCATGGATTTCTGGAACCACACCCGGCAGGAGTTGGAAAAGCAAAAGCCGGTGTTTATGCTGGCGGAATGGGACGAGCTGCACGACCCACCCTTCCTGAAAAAAGGCGAGTTCAACCCCAACACCGGCATGCTGGAAAAAGCTTTCGATGCTACCTACGCCCTGCGTATGCGCTACCTACTGGATAGCATCAGCCGGGGCCAGCAGCCAATAGCTGCTCTGGATAAGTACCGCCAGGTAGAGCGCACCCGCTACCCGGCCAACACCTATCTGATGTACTTCACCAGCAGCCACGACATCAACAGCTGGGATGGCACAGAGTATGAGCGGCTGGGGAAGAATGCCTTGCCGCAGGCCGTGCTAACGGCGCTGCTGCCGGGCATTCCAATGGTGTATAGCGGCCAGGAGGCGGCCCTGAAAAAACGGCTGCGCTTCTTTGATAAAGACACTATCCCCTGGAATGGCTACCCGCTACAGGACTTCTATAGTAAGCTGCTGCAGTTGAAAAAGCGTCATCCAGCTCTGCGCAACGGCGACCCATGTAGCCAGTTTACGCGCCTGACTTCCCCAGAGGGCACCTATGCCTTTCTGCGTCGTAAAGGCAAGTCAGGTGTACTCACCGCTGTAAACATGGACGCCCAGCCCCATCAGCTGGCGCTGGCCACCCTGGGCCCGGGCGTATACCGGGAGCTGTTCAGCGGCCAGGTACTGCGGCTGGGGTCAGGCTCGAAGGTGCTGTTACCACCCTACGGCTACCACGTATATGAGCGACTACCCGACCCACCCCGCAATGGACTGTGGTAGTATTGCCCACTGTGGAGCTTCTCTAGCGGGTTTAGAGGCTTTACCCTATTAACTAATTATCGAATGCAATACCGTGAACTGGGCCGCTCAGGCCTGCATATTGCCCCGCTGGTGCTGGGCGGCAACGTCTTCGGCTGGACGGCCGATGAAGCTACTTCCTTTCAGGTGCTGGACGCTTTTGTAGGCGGTGGCGGCAATGCCATTGACACCGCCGACGGGTACTCCGTATGGGTGCCGGGCCATGTGGGTGGCGAGTCAGAAACCGTAATTGGCAAGTGGCTAAAGCAGCGCGGCCGCCGCGACGAAGTGGTCATTGCCACCAAAGTAGGCTGGGAGGTGAATGCCGAAAACAAAGGCCTCGCCAAAAACTACATCTTGCGGGCTGTAGAAGGCTCCCTCAAGCGGCTGCAAACCGACTACATCGACTTGTATCAGTCGCACAAAGACGATCCAACCGTGCCGGTAGAGGAAACCCTGGAAGCCTATGCCCAGCTGGTAAAAGAAGGCAAAGTACGAGCCATTGGGGCTTCCAACTTCACGGCGGAGCGGCTGCGCGAATCGCTGAAGGCCAGTGAGGCCCACGGTTTTCCGCGCTACCAGAGCCTGCAGCCGCTGTATAATTTGTATGATCGGGCCGCTTTTGAGCAGGAGCTGCTGCCGCTCTGCCGCGAGGAGCAAATTGGGGTAATTCCTTACTATGGTCTGGCTTCCGGTTTTCTGACGGGCAAGTACCGCACCGAAGCCGACCTGCAGAAAAGCCCCCGTGGTGGTGGCGTAGGACAGAAATACCTCAACGAAAAAGGCCTGCGTATTCTGACTGGGCTGGATACCGTGGCCGCCCGCCATCAGGCTACGCCTGCCCAGATAGCCCTGGCCTGGATTATGGCCCAGCCCGGCCTTACGGCGCCCATAGCCAGCGCCACCAGCGTAGCCCAGATAGAGGAGCTGCTACCTGCCTTGCATCTGCGCTTATCTGCTGATGATCTGGCTATTTTGAATAGTGCCAGCGCCTAAATCCGGTTTATCCACCAGGCATTAATCAATAGAGAAAGGCCTCCCAAAGCTTAAATAGGTACTTTGGGAGGCCTTTTGTGGTTGTCCTAATTTGGATTAGCTGGCCAGCGAATTACCGCACGGCCTTATGGATTTCCTGCGCAATATCTTTTTGCGTTACCTGATCCTCCATCTTGGCAGGCTTCATCGGCGACTCCACGAAGTTGAAGAAAGCTTCCTCATTCCAGGGGCCGCGCAAGTCCCGGTCCCCGTTTTGGCCGGTGCCGGTAGAGGCGTTGAAATATTTATCCACCACACCGGGGGTGGGCGCCAGCAGGCCTACTTCCAGCGGGTCTTTGCCCATGCTGTCGAGGGCCAGCATAAAGGATTTCATGTGGGTGATTTCACGGGTCATCAGGAACTGCAGGGCATCTTTGGTGCCGGCATCGTCACAGAAATTAATCAGCCGCTCATACACGATTTTGGCGCGGGCCTCGGCAGCAATGTTGCTGCGCAGGTCTACATCCAGCTCGCCCGTAATTTTAAGGTAGTCGGCAGTCCAGGGGTTGCCCTGGGAGTTGAAGAGGTTAACCCCGCCCCCACCGGCAATGGCAACCAGCGGGTCGGCTTCGGCCAGCTCCCGGGATTCTTTGGTGGGTTTGAGGTGCAGGCGGGCCAGGGTGCCGATAATTTCCAGATGGCTGAGCTCCTCGGTGCCAATATCCATGAGCAAATCCTTGCGGCCGGGGTCGTCGCAGTTTAGTCCCTGAATGGTGTATTGCATGGCCGCGGCCAGCTCGCCATTGGCGCCGCCAAACTGCTCCAGCAGCATATTGCCAAATCGTGGATCGGGGGTACCTACCCGAACCGTATACATTAGCTTCTTCACGTGGTGATACATAACTACCAGCTTAAAGGGTGAAAGATAAAGGAGGGTGTACGCCCCGTTTTCCACCGCTGTTTCTGGCTTGGCAGGCTTTCTGAGCTGAGGCCCAAATTATGTTTCCAGCATCGTAGAGGTGTAATATTTAGATAATTCAAATTTCTATCGGGAGTACCAGAATGCCCCTGTCTTGGGTAGGGCCAGTAACTTTTGGTCAGGCCAGCGCTGCCTCTGTCACTTTGCTGATATCCTGACTCAGCTGGCGGATGAAGGCCAACTGCTCGGTGAGCACCTGATCATCGGCGGTGCGCGTGCCAGACGGTGGCGTGGCGGTTTCGGGAGAGGCGGCTTCGATGGGGGGGACAGCCGTAGCTGGGTCCAGACGGCGCAGGCTGGTGGCCAGGGCCGCCATGGCCTGGCCTAGAGGGCGCTGCTGTTCCGGCGGCACCTTAGCGCCGGGCTGACTGGTGAGCGTAGCGCCCAGAGTAGCTATGTTAGAGGACAGGATATGATTAAGAACCACAAACTGCTGTACTTCTTCGCTGTGCTGCCGCTTGCTTTCCGGCTCGGATAGCATGCGCTGAAACGCCGCTGACAGGTTAGCCGAGCTGATGTATACTGCTTTGCGCACCAGCTTATACTCGGTGAGCTGCAGCGGGCGCCCCGCCAGCCGGTCGGCCAGCTGCTGCAGGTAGCGCAGGTTGGCCTCCACCACGTCGCGCATGAACTGGCGGAGCTGGTTGGCCTCCCAGGTAGGAAACAGCAGATAGCCAGCGGCCACGGCAATGGCGCACCCAATGAGGGTATCCAGCACCCGCTCCTTCAGCAGCGGTAGAAATCCCAGCCCCAGGAAAGTGAACATAATCAGCAGGAAAGGCGTCATCAGAAACACCGAAACCACATAGTTGCGGCGCTGAAAGCTGTAAGTACCAATCATCAGCAGCACCATCAGCAGAAAGCGCAGGGTGGGCTCGGTTATCAGCCATAGCAGCAGCACGCCCAGCACACCGCCCCCAATAGTGCCCAGCACGCGCTGGTAGTTGCGCTCTTTGGTCAGGCTGAAGCCGGGCTTGAGCATGAAGGCGCAGGTCATCACAATCCAGTAGCTGTGATGCCCGAAAGCCACCCACTTGGCCACCACAAAGCCAAACAGGCAGGCCAGCCCCATGCGCACGGCGTGCCGGAACACCGAGGATTTCACGGTGAGGTTGCTCAGCAGCAATGCCGGCGAGAGGTTTTCCCGCCCCACAAACCGCCGATACTCCACGGGTCCTACATCCCGGCGGCGGGTGGGGGAAGCGGGGTCGAAGTACTGCACCAGGGCCTGGAGCTGCTGTTGCATGTTGCGAAAGTTCACCAGCACCTTTTTTAGCATGAGCATGCTTATACCGGGTGCCTGCTCGCCCACGGCATCAATACGGGCTTTCAGCTGGTCCAGCTCGGCTGTCCAGTCGGGCCGTTTAGAGTAGGGGCGTCTGGCATGAATGGCCAGGCCAATGGCATCCAGCTCGGCGGCCATCTGCCGGATCAAACGGGCCATATCAGGCAGCAGGCCAGTGGCCCCGAAGCGCTGGCGCAGGGCAGCATAGTCATAATAGGTAGCCGTAATCTGCTCATACAAGTCCACGGCTTCTACAAAGGCGAACATCAGAGCGCGCCCCACGCCGGTAGAATCCTCTACCAACTGACGGCTTTTGAACAGGAGTTGCCGCATAGCATCCTGCCTTTCACTTACCACCACTTGTTGAGCCAGCAAAGTACGGTAGGCTACATTCAGGTCTTTCTGCGGCTCATAGAAATCCGCCTTCAGCTCCAGAAACTTGGCAATGGCGTGAATACACTCACCCAGGGCACGCTCTACGGGGCGGTAGGGCCGTACCTGCCGGGTAAGCAGGCTGGCGGCGGTGTACCACAGTCCGCCCCCCGATACCAGCGCCGCATACTGCAGCACCTGGGGGGGCGTGAGAGGCTGGTCCATCATCAGAATCATCACCAGCAAGGCAGCGGTTCCCACGGCGGCAGCCCGGTTGCCGTACACCATCAGCATGGTGAAACAGAAGCTGGCCAGCAGGATTTCGGCTCCCAGCACGTACACATTCAGGCGGGCAAAGCCCGTGACCAAGGCCATAATCAGCATACACAGCACACAGGCCAGCATACCATTGCGCTTGTGCAGTGTGGGTCCCGGAATATCGGTCACACTCACGCTAAGCGCCCCCAGCGCCAGAATAAACCCGGCTTCCATTTGGTTCAGGTAAGCGCAGACAAGGCTGGGAATGAGGACCAGCAGCGTGATGCGGAGGCCATCGGCTACGTCCTGCCCGAAGAGGAAAAACTGAAGGCGGCGGGTGTCAAATGTCATCAGCAGAGAATGGCCGGTATGAGCGGCAGAGGGGAAGCATACAAAGGGCGCAGCAGCCGTGGTTGTCAAATACGCAACTCCTACGTAGCAAATCAACGCAACGATAACAGATTCCCGCTGCCTTGTCAGCAACTCTTTTGTAGAAATGAGCGGCTTATGCCGGGTAGGAACCGGCCACCAGAGGTAAGCCACGGGCCTGCGGGCGGTACATATAGAAGGTGATTTTCGCGGATATTGCAGGGCTTTTTCCCTTTTTCCGCTATGCTGAAGCTGCTGCACGTTCACCACATTGCCATAATCTGCTCAGATTATGCCGTATCCAAGCGGTTTTACACGGAGGTACTGGGCCTGGCTGTCATACGGGAGGTATACCGGGCAGAGCGGGACTCCTGGAAGCTGGACCTGGCTCTGGGCGGCAATTATATCATCGAGCTCTTCTCTTTTCCTACTCCCCCACCGCGGCCCACGCGCCCCGAGGCCACGGGCCTGCGCCATCTGGCCTTTGCGGTGGATGATCTGGAAGCTACCATCCAAGGACTGCATGCCCACAATGTTGCCTCGGAGCCCATCCGGGTGGATGAATTCACGGGGCGGCGCTTCACTTTTATCCAGGACCCTGATGGGCTGCCGCTGGAGTTTTATGAGGTCTAATACTCTTATTCAGTTGCTGCTAAAAACAACGCCCCGGTCATTTGGCCGGGGCGTTGTAGCATCTACCTGGCTACATGAAGCTTCCAGGTAGGCTTGCATGGTATGCTTCAGAATATACGAGTAGGTATCAACGGAGTTACTCGTTTCTACCTACTTCACTAACTACTGTAACCAACTAGATTAGTGAACCTTATAAGCCACACCCAGTCGAATGGCTTGTATATATGCTTCGTTTACGCCGCCTACCCAGCCTGTTTTATAATTAGTCAGGCCATAAGAGTAGCCGGCTGTAAGGCTAACGCTCCCCCGACTAAGAGTTATGCCGGCCCGCAGCCGTTTGTCCCAAGGCTCATGGCTACGCTCTACTTCTATTTTCTGGGCTTGTCCATTAAGAGTAAATCGGCCTTTCTCCCAGCAAGAAAGCTGCCGCGCTATTTCTGCGCCTACGGTGATATCCAAGGCCACCTGACCCAGCCGCAACCGCTGCCCTATGTAGGGATATAAGCCAATAAACTGGTTTTCCAGGTTTGTGCGGCCCTCTACTGCGTAATTTTGGGTACCAAAGGCGTACGCCCCGTTCAGGCGGGTGGCCGGGCGCAGATTATCGTAGCTTAGTTGCGCCCCAAGCAGCAGCCCCCGTTTACCCACGTGCTGGCCTTGCACCGCGGCTCCGTATGACCAGCCCCAGCGGCTACCGTAGGGATTATTGGTATAAGTGTTTCCGGGACTGGTGTCACTCAAATTCACAAACGAAGTAGGCTCGGCCGAGGCTCCCCGGAAAGCCGCTACACCGGAGTTCAGATGTACCGAATATTCCGTTTGCTGCGCCTGGGTTAGTAGCGGCAGCGCACAGAGCGGCATTAAGAGGGAAAGTATCTTCATACAAAATCTGTTTTTAGCAGGAGACGGTTAGCGGCTGATCCGTTGCACAAGGTACCGGCTTGTTTTCGCTGAATGAACAACATCCACCGGCCTGGCCTGCGGCTTATTGTCTGTTCCATTCTACCTTGTCGCCATTATGCCTGTACCACACCAACCGCTTCCCTATCTTATTATTGACTTCGACAGCACTTTTACTCAGGTAGAAGGGCTGGACGAGCTGGCCGATATTGCCCTGCAGGGTAGCCCGGAGCGGGAAAAGATAGTGGGCGAAATCCGGGCTTTAACGGACCAGGGCATGAGCGGCAGCCTTAGCTTTTCAGAGTCGTTGCAGCGGCGGCTGGCCCTGCTGCCCGCCCGGCGCGAGCACATTGGGCAGTTGGTAGAAAGGCTGAAAGGGCTGGTTTCCGAAAGCATTCAGCGCAACCAGGCGTTTTTCCACCAGTTTGCCGGGCGCATTTATGTGGTCAGCAGCGGCTTTCGGGAATTTATTGAGCCGGTAGTCGCCGAGTTTGGCATCGGGCCCGATTTCGTGCTCGCCAACACCTTCACTTTCGACGCGGAAGGCCGCATCACGGGCTTCGACGCCGACAACGTGCTCAGCCAGAACGGCGGCAAAATCCTGCAGCTGCGCCAGCTGGACCTGGAGGGCGACGTGTACGTGCTCGGCGACGGCTACACTGACTACCAGATTCGGGAAGCCGGCCTGGCCAACCGCTTCTACGCCTTCACGGAAAATGTCAGCCGTGAGGCCGTGGTGTCCCGTGCCGATGAAGTGCTTCCCTCTTTCGACGAATTTCTCTACCAGAATAAACTTCCGATGACCCTCTCCTACCCCAAAAACCGCATTAAGGTCCTGCTCCTTGAAAATCCTGACCCGCGGGCGGCCGAGCTGTTCCGACAGGAAGGCTACCAGGTAGATTTGGTACCCGGCGGCCTTGATGAAGACGAACTGGTGGAGCGTATTGATGGGGTAAGTATTCTGGGAATCCGCTCCAAAACGCAGGTAACACCCCGCGTGCTGGAAGCTGCCAACCGCCTTATAGCTATTGGTGCCTTCTGCATCGGCACCAACCAGATAGCCCTGACCGAGTGCATGACAAAGGGGGTAGCTGTGTTCAACGCCCCCTTCTCTAATACCCGCTCTGTGGTAGAGCTGGCCCTGGGCGAAATCATTGTGCTGGCCCGCCGCATCCCGGAAAAGAACCCTAAAATGCATGAGGGCGAGTGGGATAAGTCGGCGAAAGGCTCGTTCGAAATTCGGGGCAAGAAGCTGGGCATCATCGGCTACGGCAACATCGGGGCACAGCTATCCGTGGTGGCAGAGGCCGTGGGTATGCAGGTGCTTTACTTTGATATTGCCGAAAAGCTGCAACTGGGCAACGCCGTGAAGTGCCGCACCCTGGACGAGCTGCTGCAACAGGCCGACATTGTGACTATGCACGTGGATGGTCGCCCGGAAAACACCAACCTCATCGGCGCCCGGGAGTTTGCCCTCATGAAGCCCGGCACCATCTTTCTTAACAATGCCCGCGGCCACGTAGTAGATGTGCCCGCCCTGGCCGATGCAATCCGCTCAGGTCACCTGGGCGGCGCAGCCGTAGACGTTTTCCCCTACGAGCCCAAAACCAACCACGAAACTTTCGAGAGTGAGCTGCGTGGCCTGCCCAATGTGCTGCTTACGCCCCACATTGGCGGCAGCACTGCCGAGGCCCAGCGCAACATTGCTGAGTTTGTGCCCGAGCGCCTGATGCAATACGTGAATACCGGCAACACCCAGCAGAGCGTCAACTTTCCTAACATTCAGCTGCCAGTACAGCAGGCCCACCGCCTCATTCACATTCACCACAACGTGCCCGGCGTGCTGGCCCGCATCAATAACGTGCTGGCGGCCCATTCTGTGAACATCCTCGGCCAATACCTCAAGACTAACGAGCACATCGGTTATGTAATTACCGATATCGACAAGGAATATGAGCAGGAAGTAATTGGCGAGCTGCGCAAAGTGGAGCACACCATTAAGTTTCGGGTGCTGTACTAAGGCGAGTTCACCTGAAGCTGATGTAAGATTTCAGGCAAATACTTGGTGGAATGCTGCTGTCCAGGCTAATAGCTAGCGGCTCTCCAAAGCGGGACTATTCTACGCGGGAGGCGTCTGCTAACTCCGCAGAGGCAGCTAACACACCGCAGAAATTACCTCTAGACAAAGGTCTGCAGCGCCTTGGCCCAGTATGATAGATTGCAGCTCACCTATGGCATATATGATCCACCGGGGTGGCGCGTCATTCTTGATGTAGGGTTGAGCAGCCAAGCAGGGTATATACTGTAGTGGATTCTTTTGCCTTGCCCTCAAGAGTCAGGAGAATACCACCTCTCCCAAGGCTCAAATTCTCCAAAAGCCGAAGCCAAGACCAGTAGCAGGGTTGTCCCCGTTTAAGCAAAAAAGGCCGTTATCGGCCTTTTTTTGTCTACCCCTCATCTGTAAACAAATACTACAACTACGCTTCACTTATGCTGGTGTCAGCAAGCGAACCAGGATACCAGCCCTCCCTAAAATCCTGGTTAAAGCTATAACGAGCTACCAATAGGCATCTCACACATGCTTATCGACAGATATTGTATCATTTAAGCAAAAAATGTTTTTAAGGTTTTTGACATAAAAACCAGATGGCAGTGAAAGAAATAACACCTGACTACAACGCCTATCAGACACTATAAATATTTGATAATGACAACAATCATAATATTAATTATTATAAATATTCATTCAGACATATTTTAATATTTAAGAAGATTCGCTTCAACAAAAACAATAAAAATCTGTGTCACATTTCAGGAAAATCTTTCCTGTATTTAAAATTATTTTCGGGTTATGGTCGTGAAAACCGGTGAATAATAAGGGTGCGTAAGAGTCTGCAGTTAGCGCTACCTCCTAGCGCTACTCTGCTTTTTTCAGCCTTCGGGATGTATAAAAGCATGTTGCTTTGCTCAGGCAGGGGTGTTCCTCCGCACCTCTGCACCACCCATTTTTCACCCCAATCACAAACCCTTAATGAAAAAACATTTAGCAGTTCTCGTGATGCTCTGCCTTTCCGGTAGAGGTTTGTTTGCCCAAGGTGTAGTTGATCCAGATTTGCGAGCGGCGTTGAAAAACAGCCCCGTTGCGCAGGTAGTAGTTACCTTTCAGGGGGATGGCGCCCCTAAACTTGCCCAGCTTAGCGTGCTCCAACAGTTGGGCATCACCAAAGGCCTCACCTTTCGGGCATTGCCCATTGCCGGTGTGCTGGCCACGGCCGCCCAGGTAGATGCGCTTTCCAAAAACCCGGCAGTAAAGTCTCTGTATCTCAACAAAAAGCTCAGCTATTTCAACTACGACGACACGAATCTGACCGGCGTAAAGCGCCTGCGCGCCGACAAAACCATTACTGCCCGCAACAATGGCCTGCCAGTTTCCGGCAAAGGCATTGGTGTGTTAATTAACGACAGCGGCGTAGATGGCACCCACGAGGACATCAAGCTAGGCACGCACCTGGTGCAGAACACGCTGGGCAGCACTAACCTGAATGCCTACGATGCCATGCTGCCCGTGACGTATGTAGAGGGCGTTCCAAATACCGATACCAACTCTGGCCATGGCACGCACTGCGCCGGCACGGTCGGCGGCAATGGCATGCGCTCCGGCGGTAAGTACGAAGGCGTAGCGCCCGGCGCCAGCCTCCTGGGCTACGGCTCTGGCGGCGCCCTGCTGGTACTCGATGCCATAGGCGGTTTCGACTATGCACTCACGCACCAGTACCAGTACAACATCCGCGTCATCAGCAATTCCTACGGTTCCAGCGGAGCCTTCGACCCCACCGCCCCCATCAACGTAGCTTCCAAAAAGGCTTATGACCGGGGCATGGTGGTAGTATTTGCCGCTGGCAATGAAGGCCCAGGTGCTGATACCCATAACCCTTACGCCATTGCGCCCTGGGTAATTTCCGTAGGCGCCGGCGACCGGTACGGCAAGCTGGCCGATTTCTCCTCCCGGGGCGTGAAAGGCGAAGGCGGCACATTTACTATGGATGGTGAAACCTGGATGTATGCTAACAAGCCTACCATTGTAGCCCCTGGCGTAGATGTAGTTTCTACCCGCGCTGTGGCGCCCGTAGCTTCCCTGAGTGCGCAACAGGATGCAGAGCTGCTTGATCCGGCTTACGTGCCCTTCTACACGCACATGAGTGGCACTTCCATGGCTACGCCTCACATGGCGGGTGTAGTGGCTCTGATGCTGGAAGCGCAACCCTCCCTCTCCCCGGCCCAAGTGCGCGAGATTGTGGAGAAAACTGCCACCAACATGCCCAACCGTGAGTCGTGGGAGGTGGGAGCCGGCTACGTGAATGCCTATGCCGCCATAGACAAGATTTTTCGCTCCTCTAACTTCGGCGCCACGGTCAATGCTACCCGTACCTTCAACAGCACCGTCACCACAGAAACCACTTCGCAGGCGGTCAGCATCAATTACAACCCGCTGCTGACGGCTACCAACCAGATGACGTTTTCGGTAGCTGCCGGCACCAACAGCCTGGAAGCTAAAATCATTGCCGGCGGAGTTTCCGGCCAGACCGGCAATTCCCTGAACCTGATTCTGCTTTCTCCTAACGGCACTGAGTATCGCTCAGGCATTCCGGTAGCTTTTGCCTTGTATTCGGATAGAAGCGTAGCCGTGGCCTCGCCCATGGCCGGCACCTGGACGCTGAAAGTAGACGGCCTGAACGGTGTGGCGCTGCCTGAAACCGTGTCGGGCAAAATCACGCAAACCAGAGCAACCGGCACCACCGGTCTGGGCGATATAGCCGGCCATCCTGCCGAAGCGGCCATTAAAATGGCCGTAGGCGCCCGTCTGGTAGATGGGGTTGTGGGCGGCTATAAGCCCAACGATTTGCTGAAGCGCATTCAACTAGCTGATTACCTGCTGATGGGCCAGGCTGTGCGCCAGTACTTCCCCACCACCGGCGCGGTTACCTATTCTGACGTGACAGGCAATGAGGTATTGCTGGCCGAAGCCGTATCGGCTAAAGGGGCAGCGCTGCGCGACCGGTTCCATGAGTTCAATGGCCTCATGTTGCCTACAGCTACCGGTAAATTCTCGCCCACGGGCACTGTAGACCGCACCACCCTGGCTTATGCCTTGGTACAGGGCCTGGGCTTGCAGCAGTATGCCGTAGAGCGCACCGGCAAAGCCGTAACCGTGAAAGTAGATGGGAAGGATATTCCGGTGGATGATGCTGCTAAAATTACGGCCGGGATGGAAGGCTATGTAAGCGTGGCATTGGAACTGGGCCTTATCAATGCGTACTTCACCGTCACGCAGGGCACCTTCGACTTGCTGCCTACGCTGCACGCTACCTTTAAACCCACCCAGAATGTAACCCGGGCTGATTTCGCGGTTATCGTAACCCGCACGTTCCCGCAGTGGGATGCGGTAACCCAACCAGTAGCGCAGTCTGCCACTCAGGCCAGCCGCACAGCTACTGATGCGCTGACTACCCGCCTGAACGAGGAGCCCGCCGCTTATCCTAACCCATTTTCGGGCACCACGACCATTAGCTACGCTATGCCGCAGGATGGCTACGTAACGGTAGAAGTGTACAACGTACTGGGTCGGAAGGTGCAAACACTGGTAGCTCAGCCGCAAAAGGCCGGCAGCCACCGCGTCGCCTTTGATGGTAGCCGCTTGGCGCGGGGCACTTATATGTTCACCGTTAAAACCGGAAATACCGTTTCATCTAAGCGAATGATCATCCGGTAATCATCAAACCACCATAAAAAAAGCCCAGCTAGTCTAGCTGGGCTTTTTTTATGCCTTCATATTCCACTACATCCGCTCCCGCACCTGGGCCAGCACCTTCTGCATTTCCTGCCGGATAGCGCCGGTTTCTGCTACGTGGTTATTATTCATAAAGCTGAAGGCAAGTAAGCGGCCTTTTTTAGTGCGCAGGTAGCCGGCGAGGTTGTGGGTGTTGGAAAGGGTGCCGGTTTTACCCCACACCCAGGGGCCGCGCTGGTCGTGGTAGAGGCGGCGGAGCGTGCCGTGCCCGCCTCCGGCGGCCAGCAGGCTCAGCAGGCGCTGCTCGGGCACTTCCTGGTGCAGCTTCAGCAGCAGCACGGTCATGTCCCGGGGGGTGATGAGGTTCTGGCGGGAGAGGCCGGAGCCATCTACCCACACGGGTGCATCGGGCAAGTCAGAGAGGTAACGCTGCTTCATGATGCGGATGGTGCGGGCAGTATTCAGGGAATCGGGACCCAGGCGGCTGGAGCACATGAGCAGCAGCTGCTCGGCCAGGAAATTGTCGCTTACTTGAATCATGCGGCGGTACAGCGAATCGACGGGCAGGCCGGCTACGGTGTGTACCTGCTCCTGGGCGCGCGGCTGCCACGGAGCCGGCAGTATAGGCCGATGCAGGGTATCCTGCAGCAGAGTCATCAGCAGGGCCGGGCTGGTGCGGAAGGGCGTTTCATCCACCCAATTTTTCTGGATGGGCATGACGTAGAACCGGTTTTCCAGTGCGGCCCGCCGCACATGGTCATAGCTGTTGAGGTAGCCGGAGGGGGCGGGCTCTACGCTGGCCGTGAATACCTGAGGCAGCACCAAGGGCTGAGCTTTGCCGGCACGGGCGTAGAAGCGCACCGTGTGGCCGTAAATGGGAAAGGGTCCGCGCTCGGGCTGGTAATAGTAGTTGTAGTCGTCCCAGCTCCAGCCGGGGCCGAAGGGCTCTACGCAGGGAATCTGGGCATAAAACAGCTTCTCGGGGCGGCGCTGCAGGAATTGAAAGGCTGCGCGGGAGGGGACGTCGCCGTGCAGGAGGGTTGGGTCGCCGGTGCCCCAGAAGATGAGAGAGTCCTGGCGCACTACGTAGCGCAGGCTGGGCAGGGAATCACCCAGCAGGTGCAGGCCAGCATACAGGCTGAACAGCTTCATGGTACTGGCCGGCACAAAGTATTCTTCGTCGCGGTAGCCGAAGACTCGCTCCCCGGTAGCAGCATCGGTAATGCTCAGGCCCACCTGGTGCTGCTTGAGGACTGGCGAGTGCGCCACCAGCTTATACAGCCAATGCGGGCCCTTATTACCGAAAAGCGCCATTTCGGCTGCCTCTTTCTCATCGTTGGCCCTGGCTTGAAAAGCCATACCAAAGCCTAAAAGAAGTAACAGGAAGTAGAGCTTACGGCGCATAGGCTAGTTGCGCCTGCAATTTTGCTTTCAGCGCTGATTACATGTGAAGTAATAGCACCTAATTAAAGCAATACTTTAATATAATGTCAAGCATTTATTTCACAATGATATCTTTTACTTCTGTTAGTCAGATACTTAAGATATCAATTATTTTTTCTAATCTACTTTTATATTGATTCTCAGCGCTTTTTACAGTGGATAGATGACTTGAATTAGGGCTGATACTGCTGGTCTGAATAGCCAGTTGCTACCTCCCACCAGAAGCCTCCCCTACCCTGTTAGTCAAACCAGATGAAGGTGTTTTTTCGGGCAAATGTGTTTCCGGTCCGTCGGCCTTCAACTTATTCCCTACCTTTGTTTCCCGTTATGCCAGACCGAATTCTCCCCCCCACGGCTGCAACGGCCAAGTTCATTTTCGTAACCGGAGGAGTGACCTCCTCGCTGGGCAAAGGTATCATCTCAGCCTCCCTGGCTAAGCTGCTGCAAGCCCGCGGCTTCCGTGTCACCATCCAAAAGTTCGACCCCTATATCAACATCGACCCCGGCACGCTGAACCCCTACGAACACGGGGAATGCTACGTGACCGACGACGGCGCTGAGACTGATCTGGACCTGGGCCACTACGAGCGTTTTCTGAACGTGCCCACCTCCCAGGCCAACAACGTAACCACGGGGCGCATCTACAACCACGTCATCAGCAAGGAGCGCGAAGGTGCCTACCTGGGCAAGACCGTGCAAGTAGTACCGCACATCACCGATGAGATTAAGCGGCGCATGCTGCTGCTGGGTCAGGACGATAAGTTCGACGTAGTCATCACCGAAATCGGGGGCTGTATTGGCGACATTGAGAGCCTGCCGTTTGTGGAAGCGGTGCGCCAGCTGCGCTGGGAATTGCCGCCGAATGATTCACTGGTCATTCACCTTACCCTCCTGCCCTACCTGAAAGCGGCCGGTGAGTTGAAAACCAAGCCCACCCAGCACTCCGTGCGTGACTTGCGTGAAGCGGGCTTGCAGCCCGATATTCTGGTGTGCCGCTCGGAGTACCCGATTCCGGCCGAAATGCGCCGCAAAATTGCGTTGTTCTGCAACGTTAAAATCAACTCGGTTATCGAGAGCCTGGACGCAGACAGCATCTACTCGGTGCCGTTGCTCATGCTGAAAGAGCAGCTCGACGACCGGGTTATCAAGAAAATGAAGCTGACGGGCGGCACTGCCCTCCCCGATCTGGAAGCCTGGAAAGACTTCCTGGGCCGCCTGAAAAACCCCACCGAGGAAGTTACTATTGCACTGGTTGGCAAATACGTGGAGCTTCCCGATGCCTACAAGTCCATCAACGAATCCTTTGTGCACGCCGGCGCTCAGAACGAGTGCAAGGTTACCGTACGCAGCATTCAGTCGGAGAATATCAACGCCGAGAACGTAGCCCAGCTGCTGCACGGCGTAGATGGCGTGCTGGTAGCGCCGGGCTTTGGTGAGCGGGGCTTCGAGGGCAAAGTAGCGGCCATTAAGTATGTGCGCGAAAACGGCATTCCGTTCTTCGGTATTTGCCTGGGCATGCAGTGCGCCGTGGTAGAGTTTGCCCGCAACGTGCTGGGGCTGAAAGATGCTTCCTCCACGGAAATGGATCCGCACACGGCCAACCCCGTCATTGCCATGATGGAGGAGCAGAAAAGCATTACCCAAAAGGGCGGTACCATGCGCCTGGGGGCTTATGACTGCGAGCTGCGCAAGGGCTCCAAAGCCGCCAAAGCCTACGCCCGCAACCACATCAGTGAGCGGCACCGCCACCGTTATGAGTTCAACAACGAGTACCTGCAGCAGTTTGAGCAGGCCGGCATGCTGGCCTCGGGCATCAACCCCGACACTGGCCTGGTGGAAGTGGTAGAGCTTAACAACCACCCGTGGTTTGTGGGCGGGCAGTTTCACCCGGAGCTGAAAAGCACCGTGCAGAACCCGCACCCGCTGTTTGTGCGCTTTGTAAAGGCGGCTATTCAGTATCACAAAGGGTAATATTTGCTTGAAGTGATATCAGCTTTTGGCTCTTCAAAATGAAAGCCGGCCGCTATACAAGGGGCTTCCTGAGGGGAGCCCCTTCGTTATTTCTTTCACCTGCACCTGGTGCGCTCCACCCTTATTTTGGGATATCCAGCCAAAGCCTCTTGGCATCTGATATATCACAACTGAATATTCACCGATAACTGCGACCTTTGTGGCCGCATTGCCGGGCTTTTGTCGGGCGGCTTTTCCTTCTGCAACTCTTTTTTTGCCCTCACCTCTTCCTAAATGGATAGAAATCAAGCAACCGGCCTGTTTTTAATTTCGGCCATGCTCCTCGCCTACCTGTTTTTCTTCAGGCCTACGCCGAAGGAGCCAGTTGCCGAAAAAGCCGCTACTACTGCTTCAGCCAAAGTAGCAGCCGATAGTACGATAAGCGCCCCGCTGGATTCGGCTACTGCCGTGCGCACTTTGGGCGCTTTTGCCGCCGCTGCTCAGGGCACTGCCCAGCAGGTAGAGCTGAAGAACGACCGTCTGGCCATGACTTTCTCTACGAAAGGTGGCCGGATTGAAGCGGTTCGTCTGAACGAGTATAAGACCTTCTTTGGGCAGCCGCTGTTCCTGTTTGATAAGCAGAGCGCCCAGATGGACCTGAGCCTGCGCACCAACGACGGACGCACGGTGAAGTTCTCGGACCTGTATTTCCAGCCCACGCAAGTGCAGGCGGTAACGGTAGACAATAAGAAAGGCCAGCAGTTGGCTTTCACGGCCAGCGTGGCCGGCGGCACCGTTCAGCAACTCTATACGCTGTTCGATAACAGCTATGAGGTAGGCTACGACCTGCGCCTGAATGGTCTGAACACGGTGGTAGCGCAGCAGCCCGTAACATTCACCTTCGTGGATAACGTGCGCCAGACCGAGCAGGACAAGCAGCAAAACCGCAACCACTCCACCATTAACCACTATCTGGCCAACGACGACCACGGCGCCCTGGCCGAGGCCAGCGAGAAGCCGGAAGAAATTGTGGTGAACGAACCGCTGAAGTGGGCCGCGCACAAACACGACTTCTTTGTAGCCGGTATCATTGCCAACTCCACCTTCGCCACCGGTAAGTTTGTGTCGAACGTGAATCTGGCGGATTCCACTTTCATCAAAACGCTCAGCACCACGCTTACCATTCCCGCCGCCGATGTGCAGCAGGGCAAGGCGCAGCTCCGGTTCTTCTTCGGTCCTAACTCCTTCAGCCTGCTGAAAGACGTAGCGCCCGGCTTCGACCGGAACGTCTACCTGGGCTGGGGCTTGTTCCGCTGGGTAAACCGCTTTGTGGTGCTGCCCGTGTTCCACGTGCTGGAGCAGTTCATCAGCTCCTACGGTATTATCATTGCCATTCTGGTGGTGCTGATTAAGCTGGTGACCTGGCCTTTGACCTACAAAACCTACGTGTCGCAGGCGCGCATGAAAGTGCTGAAGCCGGAGATTGACCAGATCAAGGAAAAGTACGCCGATGACCAGGTAAAGCAGCAGTCGGAAACGATGAAGCTGTACCAGAGCATGGGCGTTTCGCCGCTCAGTGGCTGCGTGCCCATGCTGCTGACGATTCCGATTCTGTTTGCCATGTTCCAGTTCTTCCCCAACGCCATTGAGCTGCGCCAGCAGCCTTTCCTATGGGCCAAGGACCTGAGCACCTATGACGTGTTCATCAAGCTTCCGTTCTACGTGAAATGGTACGGCGACCATGTGAGCATGTTTACCTTGCTGATGACGCTTTCCACGCTGCTGATGACGTGGCAGAGCAACCAGATGAACACGGCCATGCAGGGCCCCATGAAAATGTACAGCTACCTGATGCCGCTGATTTTCATGTTTGTGCTGAACAGCTTCTCGGCTGGTCTTACCTGGTACTACTTCATGTCGAACATCGTCACCTTCGCGCAGCAGGCCATTACCCGCCGCTTTGTAGACGACTCCAAGATTCGGCAGCAGCTGGAGGCCAACAAGGTGAAGAACAAAGACAAAAAGCCCAGCGGCTTCCAGGCCCGCCTGGCCGAGGCCATGAAGGCCACGCAGGAGCGGGAGTCGGATGCCCGCAAGGAAAGCAAGAAGAAAAAGTAACACCAGCGCTTCCCGCTAAGTAAAATGCCTTTCTGCCGATGCGCGGAAAGGCATTTTTATTTTCGGCTCCTTGTTACGCACTAGTACCCTTCTCTCTTCCATCATGCGTTTTGTCTTCTGCTTTCTGTTGCTGATGGCCTTCCATTACTTGCCCGCCCTTGCGCAGCCAGGCTCGGCTCCTGCCCCCATTCGCTACAACCCACCCAAAGCCAAGCCGAGCGTTTCGTCTCCCCAGGTCTTGCAGGATACGCCGGTGGTAGCCCCCAAAAAGCAGGAAATGGCCAAGCTGCCCGTGCTCATTTTTGAGAAAACGCCCTGCTTTGGTCGCTGCCCCACTTACAAAGCCACCGTTTACCGCAATGGGCGTCTGAGCTATGAAGGCACTAAAAACATGCCCCTGCTTGGCCGGCATGAGCTGCAGCTACCGGCCACGGCAGTCACCTATATCCTGAAAGAGTCCCAGAGAATAGGATTTTCTAAACTGCAGGGCGTGTATTCCCAAAACACCTCAGATCTGCCCTCCACCTATATTTCCATTCTACAGCCTGACTGCAACTTAAAAGAGGTGCGAGTGGAAGAAGGCGCTCCGGAAGAATTGAATAAGCTCATCCAATATATTCATGAGCAGATTGTAAAAGTAGCACTGCCCCCTACCAGGTAAAGCAAGCACTAAAAAAGCCCTGCCAAAGTATGGCCGGGCTTTTTTAGTGCTTGTTCAGTTGATTACAAGCTACTCTTTCCGCACCCGCTCCAGAACCAGTTGATTCATGGGGTTGGGCGTTAGGCCGCGCACGTTGTTCTGCGTCAGCCGCACGACTTCATCATAATACAGGGCAATAACGGGGCATTCTTCTACAATGATGCGGTCCATCTGCCGGTAGAGGTCATAGCGTTTATCGATATTCTGCTCCAGCTTGGCCTGTTCGTAGAGCTTATCGTAAGCTGCATTTTTGAAATGCGTTTTGTTAGGGCCGGCCGGGGAGAAGTTTTTGCTGTAGAACAGAGCCAGGTAATTTTCCGCGTCGGGGTAGTCGCCCAGCCAGGATTTGGTGAAGAAAGCGGCCCGGCCGTTATCTACCATTTCCTGCTGCGCGGCCGATTGATTTACATCAATTTCCACCTGCACCCCCACATCAGCCCAGTTCTTCTGCAGATATTCGCACACTTCTTTGCGCTCCGCCACGGTTGTCAGGCGCAGGCGCAATGGCTTACCCGGACCAAAACCAGCGGCCCGCAGTAGCTCCCGGGCTTTTTGAGGCTGATAGGTATAGCCGGGCACTTGCTTCTGACTGAATGAAGGCAAAGAAGCGGGCACGAAGCCGGAAGTACCGGGCACACCCACGTTGTTCAGAAAATAAGCTAACAGTTCGGGGCGGTTCAGGGCATAGCTCAGGGCCTGGCGCACGCGCTTATCCCGCAGCGCCGGGTTGGCAGCTTCTCCGCGCAGATTGGTAGGGTCCTGCTGCAGGCCCAGATATTCCGTGTTTAGATAGGGCACTTTCTGCAGCTGAAACTTGCCCTGAAAATCCTCGCGCACCGTGCCGTCGGGGTGCATAATCAGGTCCCGGGAGCCGGCCCGGATGCCGCTGAGAAAATCCAGGCGGCCCTGCATAAAGGTTAGGAACTCCGTTTTGCGGTCCTGAATAAAGCTGATCTGGACGGCATCCAGGTACGGCAGCTGCTTACCCTGGGCATCCTTTTTCCAATAGTGGGGGTTGCGGTGGTACACAATGGCGTTGCCTTCATCCCACTCCTTAAATACAAAAGGGCCGGTGCCTACCGGGTGCTCCCGAAAATCTTTACCGTAGCGCTGCACTGCCTCACGGGACACTACATAGGCGTAAGGCATGGTCAGGATTCCCAAAAATGGAATGAAAGGCTCCTGCAGATGAATGCGCAGCGTGGAGTCGTTCACAGCTACAAAGCAGGTATCGGAAGGCTCACCCTGGCCATTTTCCAGCACCTTGCCCCGAAAAATCCAGCCGCCAGGGCTGGCGGTGGGGGCGTCCAGCAGACGACGAAAGCTGTAAACAAAATCCTGCGCCGTTACCCGGCGGCCTTGACCGTTGGCAAACACCTCGGAATCGTGAAAAAACACATTGGGGCGCAGCGTGAAGGTATACTGGCGACCACTGGGCGAGATGCTGTAGCGCCGGGCAATAGAGGGACCGGGCTTGAGCTGCTCATCGAGCTCCACTAGCCCGTTGTAGAGCTGCGTGGTAGCCCAGATGTTAGCCTGGTTGCGAGCAAAGGCAGGGTCCAGGGAGGTAAGTGCCTCAGGCTGGTTGTAGCGGAATACGCGCCGGGCGTCGGTAGTTTGCTCGCTCCCGCCGCAGCTGGCCAAAGCAGGCAGCAGCAGAAAGACCATCCGGTAAAAGCGACGCGAAAACGGAATCATGGGAAAGACGAAAGCGTGTATATTTGTGCAAGTGTAAGGGTTCAGGGGTTAGCCATTGCCTTTTGGCTGGCAGCTTTTCTCCAGGAGCCCACTGTACTTGCCTCTCCCCTTGCCGGAGAATCAGTGCTACGGCGCCTTGTTGAAACTCTTATATTGTCATAAACTAGCAGTCGGCTGATGCCCCTGGTTATCGGCTTTTTTGCGACATCCTCTTACCAACTAGCTGGCAGCCAACGGCTGATAGTGCAAGCAAATGGGAAAAATCATTGCGGTAGCCAATCAGAAAGGCGGGGTGGGCAAAACCACCTCCTCGATTAACCTCGCGGCCTCGCTGGCAGCGCTGGAGTATCGCACCTTACTGGTAGACGCCGACCCTCAGGCTAACGCCACTTCCGGCGTCGGCTTCGATCCGAAAGACATTCAGAACAGCATTTACGAGTGCATGGTGGATGGCATCAATGCCCAGGATATTATTCTGACCACCAACGTACTACCCCACCTCGACCTGATGCCCTCCCACATTGACCTGGTAGGCGCTGAGGTAGAGATGATTAACCTGCCCAACCGCGAAGAGCGGATGAAGGAGGCGCTGCGCCCCCTGGCCGATCAGTATGATTTCATCATTATTGACTGCTCTCCTTCCCTGGGTTTGATTACGGTCAATGCCTTAACGGCGGCCCATTCGGTTATTATTCCGGTTCAGTGCGAGTATTTCGCCCTGGAAGGCCTGGGCAAGCTGCTGAACACCATCAAAATTATTCAGAGTCGCCTGAACACGGAGCTGGAAATTGAAGGCATTCTGCTCACGATGTATGATGTGCGCCTGCGCCTGAGCAACCAGGTGGTAGAGGAAGTAAAGTTGCATTTCCAGCAGTTGGTGTTCGATACTATCATTCCACGCAACGTAAAGCTCTCGGAGTCGCCGAGCTTTGGCATTCCCGTTATTCTGCACGATGCGGAGAGCAAAGGCTCCATTAGCTACCTCAATCTGGCCCGCGAAATTGTGGAAAAGAATGCCGTAGATGCCACCCCGGAGGCCGCCGAAGACAGCGCAGCCTAATAAAATCAGTCAGAAAAAAAGCCCCCAACTTGTTGAGGGCTTTTTTTATGCTCTTTGTAAACAGCACAAATTTGACTCTTTTTATTAAGCCCTAAATATACCATACAAGACTAGAAAAGCTGTTTTTCAAAAACATACGGCAGACTAAGTACAAATTTTACTGCGCCTGAATTGGCTTGACAAATACAGAAGCTGTAAATTCCGGTCTTCTTTTGAGGTATCATCGGCCACATCCGCCCAAAATCGTTTCCTGTGCATTATCCGTTGTTTTGCTCCCTACTGACTGGTCTTGTCCTGGCGGGTGCCACGCCCGCCAGCACTCCTGCCTGGGCGGGCCCAACCAGTAAACTTCCTGTTCCTACTACCAGTGTCCCGTCGGTTGTGGCAGGCAGTGGCCTTACAGCCAGCTATTACCCTAATGGCACTTTTGCCGGAGCCCCGGTGCTGCGCCGCATCGATGCTTCCGTGGATTTTAACTGGGGGTTGGGCGCACCATCAAAGGACCTGCCTACCGATTACTTCTCGGTTCGTTGGGAAGGCCTGCTGGCAGCCCCTACCACGGGCACTTACCGCTTTCAGGTGCCCACCAACGACGAAATTCGGCTGTGGGTGAATGGCAAAAAAGTACTGGATACCTGGGATGGTCGCCGGGAAGACAATGCCAATGCCTTTGTACAGTTGGCGGCCCACGAAAAAACCAGCATTAAGCTGGAGTATGTAGATGCCGATGGCGAAGCCCACCTGCAACTGCAATGGATGCCACCTGGTCAGGGCGCGCAGATTATTCCCATGAGTAACCTCTTCCCCTTGGGCTCCAGTCTGCTTCCCGACTCTGGCGTACCCGCTCCGGCTGTAGCAGCAGCTCCGGTGAAGCCCGCGCCAACTCCCATCGTTGCGGCTCCTGCCCCGGCTCCCGTAGTTCCTACTCCTAAGGCTCCTGCACCTACCCCCAAACCAACGCCTCCACCTGTTGCCGCAGCCCCGGTGCCGGTAGCGGCAAAGCCAGCGCCGCCCGCTCCGAAACCAGAACCTAAGCCAGTTCAGAAAGCAGTAGCCACCTCCCAAAAAGCAGTGGCCCCGCCTCAGAAAGCAGCTGCTACGCCTGCTGTAGTGGCCAAACCCAAGCCCACTCCCGCACCGCCAGCGCCGGCCGTAGTAAAAGCTCCTGCCCGGGTAGAACCTGCGGTTTACATCATTACCTCTCGCACAACTGGCAAGCCTCTGGAAGTGCACGACCCTAGCCGCCCTAATATGCGGGCTTATCAAACAGCCTCTGCGGGTGGCATGGCAACCAGCCCTCAAAATGAGGCCACACATTGGCGTATTGAGCAGCAGAACGATGGTTTCTACCGCCTCATGGTACCCGGAAATAACCGTGTGCTGGAAGTACTGGGCAGCTCTACCTCTAACGGCGCGGCCCTGAACCTGTGGCCCTATTATAGCGGCAACAACCAGCAGTGGAACATTGAGCTGACCGAAGACGGCTATTATAAGATTGTAGCCAAGCACAGCAAAAAAGCCCTTACCGCCCGTGATTCTACAGACAGCGGGGTAGTGCAATGGCGCTTTAAGGACAATGAAACCCAGGATTGGAAGCTGACTAAGGTGGTACCTAGTCAAAACCGGGAGTTGATGCAGGCTGCCGTTGAACGTCCGGGCATTGGCGCTAACCGCATGAGTCTGTACCCCAACCCCAGCAACGGAGTAGTACAGCTGACATACCGTTTGCCAGAGGAATTACCAGTAGGCTGGGTATTATATAACCAGAATGGCGCAGTAGTACGCGTATCAGACTACCGCCGCCGCACTACCGGCATCCAGCTGCAGACGCTGGAGTTTACTGACCTTCCCCCCGGCGACTATTACCTGCACCTGACGGTTGGCACCACTACTACCCGCCATCCGCTGAAGCTGCGCAAACCCACCGCCTCGGCTCCAGAGGCCAGCGCTGAGCAATAGCCAGCAGGCATCGGAAATAAATTCTTCGCGGCCAGCGTTATCCAAAGGATAGCGCTGGCCGTTTTTTTCGTTGAGACGCAAGCAGATACTACCGTCGCAAAGCCCGCCCTTCTGCTTCCCAACAAAATTTCCCATCCTTCCCGGGCGTTTGTGTATTTTTGAATCCTGCTTTTGCCCGGTGTTGGGCAAAAGCCTATTGCAGGTATGTCAGAGAAACCCGAAGAGAAATCTACGCCAGCGGCGGCACCCAAGCGTAAAATAGGTGGACTGGGCCGGGGGCTCAACGCCCTGATTGAAGGTAGCTACGAGAAGAAGAGTGACCGGCTCGTCTCGCACCCCGTCAACTCGGTGGGCTTTATTCCAGTGGCCCATATTGAGGCTAACCCCTACCAGCCTCGTACTCATTTTGATCAGGAAGCGCTGCAGGAACTGGCCGAAAGCATCCGGATTCAGGGCATCATTCAGCCCGTAACGGTACGTCAGACGGGCACGAACGCCTACCAGCTCATCAGCGGAGAGCGGCGTTTGCAGGCCTCCAAGCTGGCTGGCCTGGATACGATTCCCGCCTACATCCGCAAGGCCGATGACCAGCAGATGCTGGAAATGGCCCTGATTGAGAACATCCAGCGGGAGAACCTTAACGCCATTGAAATTGCCCTCAGCTACCAGCGCTTGGTGAGCGAGTGCAACCTCAAACAGGAAGAGTTGGGCGACCGGGTCGGCAAAAACCGCTCTACGGTAACCAACTACCTGCGTTTGCTGAAGCTGCCACCCGATATTCAAGTAGGCCTGCGCGACGCGGTTATCAGCATGGGTCATGCCCGGGCCCTGATCAGCATTGAAGATGCCGAGCAGCAGCTGGCTTTGTTCCGCCGTATTGTAGCTGAGGAGCTGTCGGTGCGCCGGGTAGAGCAGCTGGTGCGCGCCGGAGCCGGTGCGTCCAAGCCTGCCGATGCTCCCGGTGCCCAGCAGGTACAGGAAACCAACGTGCAGGTGCCGGTAGCCGAGCTGCGTCGTACTGAGCGCCACCTTTCAGAGCGTTTTGGCAGCCGCGTCATGGTGAAGCCAGGCCCCCAGGGCCGTGGCGAAATCAAAATTGCCTTCGACTCAGTAGAGGACATGCAGCGTATTCTGCATATTCTACAACCTGCGTAAGCATAGCTATGCATAACGGGCTGCGTCATATTCTGCTGGCTGTGCTGCCCGTTTTCCTGCTAGCCGGCGCGGGTAAGGCGCAAACCGTGGTTACGGCCGGCCCCGACTCCGCGCAGGTTAGCACCCCGCCTACCCCACCCGATACTACCCGCCGCACCGAGCGGTTGTTTGGCTGGCACGTAACGCGGCCCAAGAAAGCCGCTATTCTCTCGGCCGTGTTGCCAGGCGCCGGGCAGATCTATAACCGCAAATACTGGAAGCTCCCGTTGGTATATGGTGCCATAGGCGGCACGCTGGCAGTAGAAATTTTCTACCAGCGTCTCTATAAAGAGTACGCTGAGGGCTACCGGGCCCGCATCGATGGAGACTCGACTACTTTTGATAAAGGTCGCCACTCCCGCCTTGAGCCCACGGACGAATCCCAAAAAGCCAACTTGGTTACCTACCGGGCACGGCGTGACACCTGGATTGCTTATACGGCGGTGGCTTATACCCTCAATATTGTAGATGCGCTGGTAGATGCGCATTTGCATGACTTCGACATCAGCGACGACCTGAGTCTGCACTGGGAGCCCAGCGTACTGCGCGTACCTACCAGTGGCATTACCCCCGGCGTTGCCTTTTCTCTGCAATTGAAATCTAAGCGTTAAATGAATATTCTGCTGATTGGCTACGGTAAAATGGGCCATGCGCTGGAAGCGCAGGCTATTGCCCGGGGCCACCGCATTGCGGGCATCATAGACCCTTCCCGCCCCGAAAGCCGCATTACGGACTTCACCCCGGCCACCGTGGATGTGGCTATTGAGTTTACCCACCCCGATTCGGCCTTTCTGAACGTATCTACGGCTTTGCGCCAGGGCATTCCGGTGGTATGCGGCTCCACGGGCTGGCTGCACCACTTTGAGGAAGCCCGCGAATTATGCCAGGAAGCGGATGGCTCACTGTTTTATGCCTCCAACTATAGCGTGGGCGTAAATCTGTTTTTTCACTTCAACGAGTACATGGCTGCCAAAATGCATCAGTTTGGCGGCTACGATGTGCAGGTAAAGGAAATTCACCACGTGCACAAAGTAGATCAGCCCAGCGGCACGGCCCTGACCACCGCCGAAGGCATTCTGCGCCATTTCCCTTCTAAAACTCACTGGCGCAATGAAACTACCGCCAATGAGAAGGAACTGGCCATTCTCTCCGAGCGCGAAGGCGAAGTGGTGGGGACGCACATAGTTACCTATACATCTGCCCTCGATACCATTGAGCTAAAGCATGAAGCCCACAGCCGGGATGCCTTTGCCCAAGGGGCTTTGCTGGCGGCAGAATGGCTGCCCGGCCATCAGGGAGTTTTCGGAATGAAAGACTTGCTGGGCCTGTAGCCAGAAGCTTATTCCACATTCGCATAATTAGTCGGATATTCCGCCGTTTATCAGGAACTCCCCAAGTGTGGGGTGGCTTTCCTCTTCTAGTTGCTATCTGCTGACCTGACTCATGGCCGTAAAATTCTGGGAGAAAAATCCCGAGACGGAGACTACCCCCAAAAAACCTAAAAGCGTAGCGCGCGAGTGGGGTGATGCCATCCTGTTTGCCGTAGTAGCGGCCACGCTGATTCGCTGGGCCACCTTCGAGGCATATACCATCCCGACGCCCTCCATGGAAAACTCACTGCTGGTAGGCGACTATCTGTTCGTGAGCAAGCTGCACTATGGACCTCGTACGCCACAAACCCCGTTGCAGGTCCCACTCACGCATCAAACCATCTGGGGCACCAGCATCCCCAGCTTTTCCGATGCCATTCAGCTCACCTCCCACCGCCTGCCGGGCTTTTCCGAGGTAAAGCGCAATGATGTGGTTGTGTTTAATGTACCTTTTGAGAAGCAGTACCCTGCTGACCTGCGCACGAACTACATTAAGCGCTGCATTGGCTTGGCCGGCGACCAGATTGAGGTGCGTCAGAGCCAGGTATACATCAATGGACAGCCTGCCCAGAACCCGCCCAAGCTGCAAACCAGCTACGAGTTGGCAACGGATGCGCCGATTCGGGATGATATCTTCCGCGAGCAAAGCGTGGTAGACTATGACCACATGGGCATTCCGCAGCCGCTGTTTCAGGGGGATACCGCCTTTTATACCGTGCATCTTACCAACCAGGCTGCTGCCTTTTTGCGGGAGCAGCCGTACGTGAAGCGCCTGAAAGAGCAGCGCCTGCCGGCCGGTATTCCCGACCCCAGCGTATTTCCGAACACCGTTGATTTCCCGTCGCCCACCCCGCTGAGCGCCAATACCCGTGCCTGGAACGCCGACAACTACGGCCCACTCCAGATTCCGAAGGAAGGCCAGACGGTGACTATTACGCCAGACAATGCCGGGATTTATTTCAAAATTATTGCCCAGTATGAGCACAATTCAGGCGTAACCTGGCAGGATAACCGCATTTATCAGAATGGCCAGCCCATTACCCAGTACACGTTCAAGCAGAACTACTACTTCATGATGGGCGACAACCGCCATAATTCGCAGGACTCCCGCTACTGGGGCTTTGTACCCGCCGACCACATTGTAGGTAAGGCCGTGCTTATCTGGCTATCAGTCGACCCCTTCGCTCCTAGCTTCTTCAGCAAAATCCGCTGGAGCCGCTTGTTCCATCTGATAGATTAGGCTTACCGGCCAGCCATAAATGAAAAAGACGCGCTGTACAGCGCGTCTTTTTCATTTATGGCTGGCCGGCTTAAGTGGCATTAGCCAGGTGAGGAACCCATGGTTTACCAATTAATGGGCTTTTTACCGTGCGCCAACAAATATTCATTGGTTTGGCTGAAGGGACGAGAGCCGAAGAAGCCCCGGTCGGCGGCGTAGGGAGATGGATGAGCAGCTTTCAGGACTAAGTGCTTGCTGGTATCAATGATTTCACCCTTTTTCTGGGCATAGGCCCCCCATAGAATAAACACCACGTTTTCCTTCAGCTCAGAGACTTTCTGAATAGCCACATCTGTAAACTGCTCCCAGCCTTTTTTCTGGTGAGAGCCAGGCTCCCCTGCCCGTACTGTAAGGGTAGCATTCAGTAATAGTACGCCCTGCTGAGCCCACCGGTCGAGGTTGCCATTGGGAGCAGGCGGGGTGCCGGGAATATCTTCCTGCAGCTCCTTAAATACATTTTGCAGGGAGGGCGGAGTACGCACACCTTCAGCCACCGAGAAGGCCAGCCCATGCGCCTGCCCTTTGCCGTGGTAGGGGTCCTGCCCCAGAATAACCACCTCCACCTGGTCGAAGGGGCAGGCTTCGAAGGCGTGAAAAATCTGCGGGCCAGGTGGGTACACGGTGGCCGTGGCATATTCCCCGCGAAGAAAAGCTGTGAGGTGCTGAAAATATGGTTTCTCGAACTCTGAGGCGAGTACCTTACGCCAGCTTTCTTCTATCTTTACATTCATACCAGAAAAGCAGTTATTGAAGTTTTGGTAAGCCAAGGCGGCCCGGTTTTGCGTACACAAACCATATTTCGCAACCGGGTGTTACGTTCTTCACCGCATAGCTCAGGAGTCATGAATACGACCACTACGCAGGGAGTAACCGTAAGTGTTACGACCAACTATCTACCAGATTATTCCAGCCCCAGCCAGGAGCACTTTGTGTTTGCCTATAAGATTGATATTCGCAATAACAGCGAATATACCGTGAAACTCTTGCGTCGCCACTGGTATATCTACGATGCCAACGGCGTGGTGCGTGAAGTAGAAGGGGAAGGTGTAGTGGGCCAGCAGCCCGTTCTGGAACCCAGCGAGGCTCATCAGTACGTATCAGGCTGTAACCTGAAGAGTGGGATGGGCAAGATGCGGGGCACCTACCAGATGGAGCGCCTGGTTGACGGTAGCCACTTTGATGTGGATATACCTGAATTCACCTTAGTGGTTCCTTTCCGTCTGAACTAGCCCCTTGTTTTGACCTTCTGAGGTTGCTACCTAATTAAGATTTCCTCCTTGCTGCATCAGGCAATCAGTTACTTCCGGTTTTTACTCCGCTCGGGGAATGCGCACGGTCTGCATTCCCCGTTCGTTTTTGCGCTATATACCCACGTTATCAACCACCGGGGAGAGTTTGCCGCTTTCGGCTCTATTGAAGCCCGGCGGCAGGAGTTGCGCCAGAGTCAGCAAAGCATAACCGTGCGCGACTTTGGTGCCGGCTCCCATACCGGAGCCGGCCAGCAGCGCCGCGTGCGCGACATAGCCCGCACTGCGGCCAAGCCAGCAGCCCTGGCGCAGCTCCTGTTTCGATTAGTGAATCATTTCCAGCCTCGCACAGTGCTGGAGCTGGGCACTTCCCTGGGTCTCACCACTGCTTACCTGGCCGCCGCCGATTCGCGCGCCCACGTTATCAGCTTTGAAGGTTGCCCTCAAACCGCTACCATAGCTCGTCAGACCTTTGAGCAGCTGGCTCTGCCAAACGTAGAGCTGGTATTGGGCAACCTGGATGAAACCCTACAGCCTGCTCTGCAGGCGCTGTCAGCGCCGCTTGACTTTGCCTTCTTCGATGGCAACCACCGCTACGAGCCCACCGTGCGCTATTTTGAGCAGTGCCTGGCCTGCAGCACCGAAGACAGCGTGTTTGTGTTTGATGACATTCACTGGTCAGAGGAGATGGAACGTGCCTGGGCCACTATTCAGGCTCACCCGCAGGTGCAACTCACCATCGACCTTTTCCATGTGGGGCTGATATTTTTTCGGCGCAAGCAGCCCAAGCAGCATTTTACCCTGCGTTTTGATAGCCCGTTGGACAATGTGCTGGAAAGCACCCGCTGGCTATCAGCTTAAGAACTTTCCTATTCACTGCGTTCAGTCTGAAGTCTCTGTCTCTAAACAGAGGCTTTTTTATTCATAGTATTAATTAACAGTCATATACGTAAAATGATAAAGGTTATAGCACCACCATTTTAGGTTAAAATAATAGTAAGCATACATCATAATCTTATCCTAAAACCATAATTTATATAACTATTAATATATTATTTTTAACTAAATCAATTCAAACCCTTTATACCCAATTATTATGACCCACATTATAACCCGCAGCCTGCTACTGGCCACATTATGTGTAGCAGCCCAAACTGTTCAGGCGCAGGAAAACACCAGCGCCGTCTCCCAGATCGGCAACGACAATCTGACCACCGTCACACAGGTGGGCTACCTAAACCAGGCCTCGGCAGAGCAGGTTGGGAATCACAACAGCATTGAGCAGCTTCAATCCGGCCAGATTTCCTCCACTGTTCAGGCATCCCAAAAAGGAAATTCCAATGCCATAACCCAACAGCAGCTCGGAAGTGGAGCCGACCTGGTTAACCGGCTGCAGGCCACACAAACGGGTAATGAAAACAAGATTGATCAGGTACAGAAAGTAGTTGGCAACCTTGGGGTAGCTACGCAAACCGGCAACAACAACGAAGCTATCCAATTTCAGTTTGGTCGGGCAAATGAAGCCACCACCGAGCAAACGGGCAATCAGAATTACAGCGAACAGCGGCAATTAGGAAACTTTAACGTAGCTACGATAAGTACCACGGGCAATAATAACGGTGCCTATCAGGAACAGCACGATTTATCCAACCGGGCTTCCATCACCCAATTGGGCAATGGAAATCTGTCTGCTCAGTACCAGGCTTTAGGCAGCTCTAATAAAGCGGATATTTATCAGGAAGGGAATAACAACCTTGGCCTGCAGTCGCAGGAGGGGTCTGATAATATTGCTTCACTAAGGCAGGTTGGCAATGCTAATGCCTCTCTTCAGGTGCAGTTGGGGTCTGGTAACGAAGCATCCACGGATCAGGAAGGCAATGGAAACCTGGCCCTGCAGTACCAGGAGGGAATAGCCAACGCTGCTACTATAGACCAGGATGGCAATAACCACGTAGCAGCGCAGGTTCAGCTAGGCGATTTTAATACAGCGCAGGTTTGGCAAGGCAGCAACGGGCAGACCAGCTCCATTCTGCAAGCGGGCAACAATAACACCGCCACCGTTCACCAGGATCATCCTTAATTTTTTCTCCTGAATACTCTCCTTTACCAAGCCAAACGCCCGGGTGCTACACGTGTAGCACCCGGGCGTTTGGCTTACAGTTGCTAGTTCATGTTAGCGAATAGCTTCCCGAACGCGCGTAAGCTTCACCAGCAAAGCTTCCAGTTGATCCAGCGGAAGCATATTGGCCCCGTCCGATTTGGCAGTGGCCGGCGTGGGGTGCGTTTCAATGAAGAGCCCATCGGCCCCCACGGCAATAGCCGCTTTGGCAATGGTTTCGATGAGGGCCGGTTGACCGCCGGTTACGCCGCTGCTTTGGTTGGGACGCTGCAGAGAGTGGGTTACATCCATTACCACCGGTACACCAAAGCTGCGCATGGCCGGCAGGTTGCGGAAATCCACCACCAGGTCGGAATAGCCAAAGGAGTTACCCCGGTCAGTGAGAATAACAGGCGAGTTGCTGGTCTGGCGCACTTTATCTACCGCAAACTGCATGGCCTCCCCATTTAGAAACTGGCCTTTTTTGATATTGACCACCTTGCCCGTGGCAGCAGCAGCTATCAGCAAATCGGTCTGGCGGCACAGGAAGGCAGGAATCTGGAGCACGTCTACGTACTCGGCGGCAAAAGCAGCCTCGTCCGATTCGTGGATGTCGGTTACGGTGGGCACACCCATTTCGCGGCCTACTTTATGCAGAATGCGTAGAGCGGTTTCGTCGCCTATGCCGGTAAAGGAATCGAGGCGGGAGCGGTTGGCTTTGCGGTAGGAGCCTTTGAAGATGTAGGGAATCTGGTATTTGTCAGTGAGGCGCTGCACCTGTTCTGCAATGCGCAGGGCCATATCTTCGCCCTCAATTACGCAGGGGCCGGCCATGAGAAAGAACTGACCGGAGTTGGTATTCCGGAAATGCGGCAGTTGGTTGGCGAGGGCTGTGAGCATAGAATTCAACGTAAGTCAGGGCTTTTTTTCTTCAGGCATATAAAGAGCTCGGCCCCTTGCCGGGGCGGAATAGAGTTATAGGCCGTGTCGAAGTGAAGGAAATCAAAATAAGGAGCGAAGTAGTTCTGGTATTCTTTGGGCGTGCCGCCAAACGGAGGCTCCTGGGAAGTGCCAAAGTCCTTCTGAAACAAGAGGCCCATGAGCGTGCCGCCCTGCCGCAGCAAGCGGGCACATTGGGCCGCATACGCCGGACGCAAGCTGGGTGGCAGCGCACAAAAGAAGGTTTGCTCCACAATCAGGTCGAATGGCGCCTGGGGCTCCAACTGAAAAAAATCCTGTAGCAAGAGGTGTTCTGCCGGGAAATCGGGGACGCGGCTTTGCAACTCCTGTAAGGGCTCGGGTGCCACATCAGCCACCCACACATTGGAGTAACCGTGGCGGTGCAGGTATTCGGCCTCATAGGCCTTACCAGCCCCTGGGATAAGAATATGGCGGTTATCTGGCCCACCCATCTGCTCAAAATAGGTTTGCAGGGGTGGGGTAATAGCGCCGGTATCCCAGCCGGTGCGGCCGGCCTCATAGCGGCTGCTCCAATAGGATGCATCGAGGGTTGGTGCAACTTGCATAGAAGTATGTATTTTCGGGCACCCTCTTGCGTGGGCAGCCAATCCCTTTATTTTTGTGCGCAAAGGTAACGCACAGCCCGGATTGTCCGGGTTTAACTTAACCCCTTTCTAATGGAACAAGCCCAAAATCCGGAGCCCAAGAATAACAGCCGCGTGCTGCTGATTGTAGCCCTCATCCTGGTGCTACTGGGCATCAACGGCGTCCTTTTCTACATGAACCAGCAAAAGGGCAAGCAAAATGAGCAGCTCACTGCTGATGTGCAAGCCAAAGACGCCAAGCTGGAGGAGCAAATCAAGCAATATGAAGCGCTGAAAGCTGATTTTGAGCGTCAGAGCCAGGAAGTGCAGTCCATGGGCCTGGCAAATGATTCCTTGGAAAACAAAATTGCCGCTATTAATGCCGACTTGCTGAAGCTGCGCTCTTTCCGCGCTGGTAGCTTTACTCTCTCAGAGCAGAAGCGCTTCCGCGACCGGGCCACCAACTTTGAGCGCCAGCTAAAGCAAAAAGACGAAGAAATTGCTAAGCTAAAGGCCGATAATGAGGCTCTTTATACAGAGACAACCACGCTGAAAGAGCGCCAAAACAAGCTTACTGACACCATTACTACCATTGCCCGCACCAACCAGGAGCTGAATGAGAAGGTGAGCATTGCCTCTCGCCTCCAGGCCGAAAACATTCGCGTAAACGTCATCAATGCTCGTGGCAAGGAGAAAGATGATGACGATGATGTGTTTAAAGCCAAGCGCGTAGAGAAAGTGAAAGTGGCCTTCAACCTGGCTCGCAACGATGTGGCCCCGAAGGAAACCAAGCAAATCATGATGCGCCTGATTGAGCCTGATGGCTCGGCTCTTTACAATCTGAGCACCGGCGGTGGCACCTTTATGGTAGATGGCGCTGAAGCCTTTTACACCGCCAAGCAGGACATGGTATTCGATAATACCAAGCAGAACGTACAATTCGTGTATGCCAAAGGCACCAGCTATAAGCCCGGCGTTCATACCGTAGAACTGTACGCCGATGGTTACCTGATTGGCACTACCAAGTTCACACTGAAGTAATAAACAAAGGAATGGTGGAGTAGGTAGAGTCGCAATGGGCTATCCTTCTAAACCCTAACCTTATAAAAAAGCCCCGCTACAAGCTCGTAGCGGGGCTTTTTTATGGATTCTAGCTATTCAGCCGATATGGCTCTCACAAGCTCTGGCCGCCGTTATTCTTTATTGATGCTGGCTTCATATGCATCCAGCTTCTTAACAGCGCCGGCTATGTTTTCCGTGAACAAGACCACTACAGCACCTTGGGGAGCATTCTCCAAGGCATAGTCAATAGCCTCCATTTCGTCTTCAATGTAGGTGATAGGCAATTTTGGTTTATCCAGTTGCAGGCCCCGGGTCATCAATTCCCGAAGCTCCTCGGCCGTTTTGCCGCGCAGGTCCCGGTCCTGGCGCAGAATTATCTCATCGAAGATCTGGCCGGCTATACGGGCAAAGCCCAGCGTATCTTCTTCGCGCCGGTCGCCCAGTCCTGATACAATCCCGATTTTACGGGATGCCGGAGTATCATTCAGAAACTCCGCAAACTTGCTGATGCCGTGGGTATTGTGAGCATAGTCCACAATGACCTCAAACTTCGGAAACTTGTACACATTCATGCGGCCCGGCGTTTTAGTGGCCGAAGGCACGAAGGTGCGCAGCGCGGTTTTGATATCGTCACGCTCAAAGCCGCACAGGTAGCCGGTCAGAGCCGTAGCCAGGGAGTTTTCGATGTTGAAGCGGGCGCGGCCGCCAAACGTAATGGGAAATTCCGCGGCCCGGTCTATGCGCAGCTTGTAGCTGTTTTTGTAGATGGAAATGTAGCCTTCCTCGAACACGGCTGCCACTCCCCCATTTTCTACGTGGTCCAGAATGCGTGGGCTGTGCTCGTTCATGCTGAACAGGGCTACGCGGCAATCCAGCTTCTCACGCATAGCATATACCAGGTCATCATCGGCATTGAGCACCGCCCAGCCGCTTTTGCGCACGGTGCGGGGCAATACGCCCTTCACCTGCGCCATTTCCTCCACGGTATTAATGTCGCGCATGCCCAGGTGGTCAGCGGCCACGTTGGTTACAACGGCAATATCACAGGTATGGAAGCCCAGACCGGAGCGCAGCATCCCGCCGCGGGCGGTTTCCAGCACCGCAAAGTTTACGGTTGGGTCTTTCAAGACAAACTCCGCGCTCTGCCCGCCGGTGCAGTCGCCTTTCTGCAGCTGCCGGCCCTGAATGTAGATACCATCGGTGGTGGTGAAGCCCACTTTGTAGCCGCGCGAAGATACCATATGGGCTATCAGGCGGGTAGTAGTGGTTTTGCCGTTGGTACCGGTTATGGCAATGATAGGAATGCGCGAGGTGCTGCCCCGGGGGAACAGCATGTCTACTACCGGAGCCGCCACGTTGCGGGCTAAGCCTTCGGTAGGCGAAATGTGCATGCGGAAGCCAGGCGCGGCATTCACTTCAATCACAGCGCCGCGGGTTTCATTCAGCGGAATGGCAATGTCGGTCGTCAGTAGGTCGATGCCGCAGATATCGAGGCCCACGATGCCGGCTACCCGCTCGGCCAGCAGCACGTTGTAGGGGTCTACCTGGTCGGTCACATCGGTGGCAGTGCCGCCCGTACTGATGTTGGCCGTGCTCTTCAGATACATCACCTCACCGGCCGGCAGCACCGATTTTACCGTAAGCCCCTGGGCCTTCAGCAAATCGACGGTGTGCTTATCGGCTTTTATCTGGGTGAGCACCTTCTCGTGGCCTACGCCGCGGCGCGGGTCCTTATTTACTTCATCAATCAGCTGCTGAATAGTGCTTTTGCCGTTGCCGGTTACACTGGCGGGGGTACGGCGGGCGGCAGCTACGAGCTTGCCATTTACCACCAGGAGGCGGTAGTCATGGCCCACCACAAACTGTTCTACAATAACGGCTCTGGAATACGCCTGGGCGGCTTTCAGGCCCGCCAGTGCATCTTTCCAGTTCGTGATATTGATGCTGGCGCCTTTGCCGTGGTTGCCGTCCAGCGGCTTGGTTACGATGGGGAAACCCAGCTCCTCAATGGCGTCGCGCAGGCCATCGGGGGAGTACACGGTGGTGCCGCGGGGCACGGGTACGCCCGCATCGTGCAGCAGGGCTTTGGTGCGGTTCTTATTGCCCGCCACCTCTACCCCGGCGTGCGAGGTATAGCTGGTGGTAGTAGCCCAGATGCGCTTCTGGTTTACCCCATAGCCCAACTGAATAATGTTGCTGTTCTTGAGCTGTATGTAGGGAATATTGCGCGAGGCAGCCTCGGCCACAATGCTGTAGGTACTCGGGCCGAAGAATTCTTCCTCCCGGATATCGTGCAGCTCGTCAATAATGGGCTTGATGTTGATTTTCTGCTTTTTGCAGAGTGCCTCCACAATCTCCACGGCGGCTTCGGCGGCCCGGCGGCCGGCGCGCTCTTCCTGGTAGCAGAATACTACATACTCTACACCGGGCTCATGCGCCGGATAGGACTTGCCCCAATGCACCGGCATACCAGCCAAGCGCTGCAACTCCAGGGCTACGTGCTGAATGATGTGGCCCAGCGGCTCACCATCAGCCAGCATTTCCTGCGTGAGTGGCGGGTGTTTCAGCGCTTGTTGCTGGGTATAGGAGGTATGCGTTTTCTCCTGTCCCAGATCCGGCAGTAACTTCGTCAGCCGCTTGTCCAACCCCGGAAACTCATTCGACCACTTACCTGCAAATTCCTCCAGGTTCACCTTCAGGACAATCAACTTGTGATGTTTGACCGACCAGTAACTCGGTCCGCGCATGGTGCGCAGTTCTACAATTTTCATAGAGGGATTAGGGTGGGTATTTGTGCTTCGTGCGCAGTTCTACGGAGCAAAGCGGCCTATGGATAGTCACTTTGGGAGCTCACCCCATTATTTTTACGCGCGCTTCTGCTAAGCCGCTGGCTACCTTGCCGGAAGGTCGTGATTTTTCCTCTGCTTCCAGCCAAACTCTTTACCGGAAGGGCCTAAAAAGCCAAAACCCCAGCCGGGGCTAATCGGCTGGGGCACTAGGCAATAGAAAACAGGAACTAGGAAAAAAGAGGTGACGAGCGGATTCGAACCGCTGTAGGAGGTTTTGCAGACCTCTACCTAGCCACTCGGTCACGTCACCGGATTGGGGACGCAAACATACACCATTATCTGGCTTCTGCCAAACTCAGAGGCACTTTTTCGCATTACCGGTGCTAAGTTGCTGGCGTTCTGAGCAGATGATTGGGCCGTTCACTGGGTAGTTTTTGCGTTGATATTAACCACCCTTCACCCCGAGACCATAGCAAACAAAAAAGCCCCGGATTGCTCCGGGGCTTTCTTTACTCAGAGGAGAAAAGCTTAGGCTTTCTCTTCGTCCTTCTTGCCTTCGGCTTCGTCGCCGGCAATCAGGTCTTTGGCTTTGTCAACTACGTCGCCGGCAACTTCCGTTACCTTCTCTACCACGTCGCCGGCTACTTCCTTGGCTTTGTTGAAAGCATCGGAGTGGGTAGCAGCGTCGATGGCCTCACCAGCAACTTCTTTAGCTTTATCGAAAGCGGCCGAAGCGGCACCGGTGATAGTGGAGAGCAGGCCACCTTCTTCCGTAGCTGCGGGAGCTTCGGCAGTTTCAGGAGCTTCCGTAGCCTCAGCTTTAGCGGCTTTCTTAGGAGCAGCGCTGGTTTTCAGCTTCTGCTCACCAGCCTCACGCTCGTTGCCCATCATCTTGTCGCGCAGAGCGGACAGAGCATCCAGGTCACCGAGGGTCGACTTCTCAGCCGTTGCGGGCTTCTTGAGGTCGCTCAGCTTGCCTTCGCCTTGTGCAGGAGCACCGGCAGCACCACCTGTGGTCTTCTTCTTGGTGAACTTCGAAGCGCGGCTGTCGTCTTCCTGCTGCTGGTTAAATACAGCAGTGTGCGACAGTACGATGCGACGGTCATCCTTGGAGAATTCTACCACGCGGAAGTCGAGCTGCTCGCCGTTTTCAGCCTGCGAGCCGTCTTCTTTGGCCAGCGACTTCGGATAAGCGAAGCCTTCGATGCCGTAAGGCAGTTCGAGAACTGCGCCACGGTCGGTTTTCTCCGTGATGGTAGCCTTGTGCACCGAGCCGGGGGTGAATACCGTCTGGAAAGTATCCCAGGGGTTTTCTTCCAGCTGCTTGTGGCCCAGGGCCAGACGACGGTTGGCAACGTCCAGTTCCAGAACTACTACGTCCAGACGGTCGCCTACCTTCACTACTTCCGAAGGATGCTTGATCTTCTTGGTCCAGGACAGGTCGGAAACGTGTACGAGGCCGTCAACACCTTCTTCCAGCTCTACGAACAGGCCGAAGTTGGTCAGGTTACGCACCAGACCGTTGTGCTTGGTACCTACGGCGTACTTGGTGCCGAAGTCGCCACGAGTCCATGGATCTTCGCTCAGCTGCTTGATACCCAGGCTCATCTTGCGGTCTTCGCGGTCCAGGGTCAGAATCTGAGCCTCTACCACGTCGCCCTGCTTGATGAAGTCCTGCGGGTTGCGCAGGTGCTGGCTCCAGCTCATTTCTGAAACGTGGATCAGGCCTTCTACGCCAGGTACAATTTCCATGAATGCGCCATAGTCGGCTACGTTCACGATGCGGCCTTTCACTTTCGAGCCAGGCTGCAGGTCCTGGGGCAGAGAATCCCATGGGTGAGGAGTCAGCTGCTTCAGGCCCAGCGAAATACGCTTCTTGGCTTCGTCGAAATCCAGAACTACTACGTTCAGCTTCTGGTCCAGCTGCAGCACTTCGCTCGGGTGCGCGATACGGCCCCACGAGATGTCGGTGATGTGCAGCAGGCCGTCTACGCCGCCCAGGTCGATGAACACACCGAAGTTGGTCATGTTCTTGATAACGCCCTCGAGGATCTGGCCTTTTTCCAGGTTGTTGAGGATGGCTTCGCGCTGCTTCTCGAGGTCTTTCTCGATCAGGACTTTGTGCGAAACTACCACGTTGTCGAAAGCAGCGTTGATTTTCACCACTTTCACTTCCATGCGACGACCTACATAGATGTCGAAGTCACGGATAGGCTTCACATCAATCTGCGAGCCGGGCAGGAAGGCTTCTACGCCGTCCAGGTCCATGATCAGACCACCTTTGGTACGACGCTTTACAACGCCTTCCAGGATGGTGTCATTCTCCAGTGCATCGTAGATGGCTTTCCAGGCCTGCTTGATCTTCGCCTTCTTGCGCGACAGGATCAGCTGACCGTTGGAATCTTCCTGGTCCTCGATGAATACCTCTACCTGGTCACCGATTTTGAGGTCGGTCAGGTCGCGGAATTCGGAGAGGGGCACCAAACCGTCGGACTTAAAGCCGATGTTCAGGATTACGTCGCGGTCGGTGATACCTACCACGGTGCCTTTTACTACTTCTTCTTCCTGTACTGTGGTGAGGGTCTCACCGTACATCTGCTCCATTTCGGCGCGCTGCTCAGCGGTATAATTACCACCGAAGCCGCTGGCTCCAACGTTGTCCCAGTCGAAGTTGTCTACTACTTCTGCCATATGATATGGTTGGCCCTTATGTACACGTCCGGCGCAGGGCCCGCCTCCGGAACGCGTTTTTGTTTGATCCACAGCGCAAAAGCGCCGGCCCGCCACCCTGGCGGGGGCGCAAAGATAGGGAGTTTGGGGGGAAATATGAGTGTCAGTTGATAGTTTTAGCAGCTAGTCAAGCACATAGTCCGAGGTAAACTCAATAGCGGTAAGTTTCTGATTTCTGAAGGTGTAGTAATGCTTTATTCCATCCAACGCCGATACCAGCTCAATCACTTGCCCGCCCTGCACCAGCAACTGGGGAATGTGCGAGAAATACTGTTTTAAAAAATCGTTTTTGCTCATTCCTACCATAACCCCATTAGCCAGCTTCAATGAGGTGCCCGTTATTCTGCCTGCCACGATATATACCTCCGCCTCCTCATTCGTCTTGATGAACTTGACCGTATCTGCACTAATATGCATCTCATCAGTACTAATCTCCTCGTTGCCGTTAACCTGATGTGTGAGTTGTAAATATTGATTTCGGATAGCGGACAAACTTGGGTATTTCCCCAGTGGGAAGAACAGCGCCCGATTCTCCAATACGAGAATAACAGTATCGTTATGGGCCATAAGCGTATTTAGTTGATGCTCTTGCTTGACTACTGCAGACAACCGCTCAGTTTCCTCTGAATCTAGGCGGCTAATGTAGATTAGCGCATCCATCTCGGCTTTCGGCTTCGTCAAAGTCGTTTGTGCAGGTAATGCTTGTTCGTTTTTGTTTTCAATAGAACAGGCAGACGATACCAGCACGCAGATAAAAAGGATAGTTTGCTTCATTCTTAAAATTGTGAAATACAAAGTAAACACAACGGCCCGCTTCAATTGAAGCGGGCCGTTGTGTTTTTGACACAAAATATAACGATTCTTTACCGACGTCCCAGCTGCCGCAAGTGCGCCACGTGTGAAGCCACCGCATAGCGCATGTTCGGGTATTCATTGTACTCAATGCCGAACTCCAGGCACATCTGGCGCAGAATCTTGTTCAGGGCCGGGTAGTGCACGTGGGAGATGGTAGGGAACAGGTGGTGTTCTACCTGGAAGTTGAGGCCGCCTACCAGCCAGCTGATGATTTTGCTGTCGGTGGCAAAGTTGGCAGTGGTTTTAATCTGGTGAATGGCCCACTCGTCCTCAATCTTGTTGGTGGTGGCGTGGGGCACTACAAAGCTGGTGTGCTCTACGGTATGCGCCAGCTGGAACACAATGCTGAGCGAGAAGCCAGCCACACAGGCAAAGACGGCGAAGCCAATCAGCCAGGGCAGAAAGCCCACCATATAAATAGGCAAAGCCACAAAAAGGCCCAGGTGCAGCACCTTAAAGCCCCAGAACACGCCCTCGTCGGTGGCAGTCATTTTCTTGATGGGCATCTCCCCTATTTTCCGCTGGAAATATTTCTGGTAATCCATGTAGAAAATCCAGGCAATAAACAGCAGGGCGTAAAAGAACCAGAAGTATAGGTGCTGAAAGCGGTGGAGCATACGGCGAGGCTGGTCGGGGCTGAGGCGCAGCCAGGGCTGGGCATTCAGGTCGTCGTCCACGCCTTCCACGTTGGTGTACATGTGATGAATGAGGTTGTGCTTAGCATTCCACATGAAGGAGCTGCCGCCCATTACGTTCAGGGTGAAGGCGGCAAACTGGTTCAGCCACTTGGATTTGCTGAAGGAGCCGTGGGCGCCATCGTGCATCACATTAAAGCCAATAGCGGCTCCAATACCGCCCAGCAAGGCGCATTCCAGTACGGCCACCCAGGCAGGAGGCGTCAGAAACACTAAGTGCAGGTACACGGCTACAAAGGAGGCCGTGAGGAGAATGGCTTTGAAGTACAGGCTTTTGTTGCCGGTGGGGGCAGTGCCCGCCTCAGCGAAATAGGCATTGGTGCGGCGCTTAAGCTCCTGGTGGAAAGAGCGTGACGCGGCAAATTTGGGTGCTTGCATTGAAATGGGTAAAAAGAATGGCGACAAAGGTACCGCCAACTGCTGCGTTAACGCCGCATCAGCCGTAAAAAAGCCGGATTTTATTAAGTCAGAGCGCTTCCCCGCCAAAAGTTGGGAGCCGCCGTAGGCCTTTCTAGCTCATCTAGGACAGGCTCGACAATGGAATGGTTCAGAAGTAAGAGGCCGCCACTAGCCGCCGGCAGGCAGATGTTGGCGGTGAAACCCCGGCCAGCAGCCTAGCTGGACAGTAACTGCAGTGCGTAAATCCTATACGAGAAAACGGACGAGTTAGACTGCCTTGTGCCACATCATGTACAACATATTGTTCCGGCAGGTCCGCTTATCTAAAAGGGCTCGTATGTAGCAACACTATTCTTTCACCTTTACTGCACCCCTCCTGATATGAGCTACATTAAAGCCGGCCCCGATGCCAATGGCCACCCCGTAAAACTACACTATACGGACCTAGGCCAGGGCGCTCCAATCGTCCTGATTCATGGCTGGCCCCTGAATCACGAATCCTGGGAATATCAACTGAAAGAGCTGCCCAAGCATGGTGTACGGGTAATAGCCTATACGCGCCGGGGCTTCGGCAACTCCGATAAGCCCTGGGATGGCTACGACTACGACACCCTGGCCGACGACCTGAAAGCTGTGCTGGATGAGCTGAACCTGCAGAGCGTGACCTTGGTGGGCTTTTCTATGGCTGGCGGCGAAGTAGCCCGTTACATGAGCCGGCACGGCGGCGCCCGCGTGAGTCAGGTAGCCTTTGTTTCGGCCGTAACGCCTTTCCTGCTGAAAACGGCCGATAACCCGGACGGTGCCCCGGAATCAGCTTTCACCGGCATATTTGAAGGCCTGGAAAAAGACCGGCCCGACTTCATGCGGTCCTTCGCCAAGAAATTCTACGGTGTGGGCCTCATTAGCCACCCCGTGAGCGACGCCACCCTGGACTGGAACCAGTCTTTGGTAATGCTGGGCTCGCCACGCGCTACGGAAGCCTGCGCCCACTCTTTCGCTGAAACCGACTTCCGCCGCGACCTGCCCACTATTAAAGTGCCGACCTTAATTATTCACGGCGACCAGGATGAAACCGTACCGATTGAAGTGAGCGGGGCCCGTATGAAGGAGTTTGTGCCTCACGCTACTTATAAGGTCTACAAAGGAGCCCCCCACGGCCTTTTTATTACCGAAAAGGACAAGCTGAACAAAGACATTCTGCCTTTTGTGGCCGGAAAAGAGGTCAGCTAGCAGCCTTCTGCTTACTCTTAGAGGGAGGAAGGAAGCCTACACGAGGTAAAAAAAACGGCAGCGAGCTTAAGAGCCTGCTGCCGTTAGTGTAGATAGGCGTGCCAGTTTTCGTCAATGGTACCGGCACTAAGCTTGAGGAAACCGGCAAGCGTGGGTTTTTTAGGCTGCTGCCTGATAGTGAGCCCGGCTTCATTCGGCGTTCGATGGCCTTTGGCATGGTTGCAGCGGGAGCAGGCCGTGAGCAGATTGCCCCAACTGGAGTCGCCGCCGCGGCTGCGGGGCAGCACGTGGTCCAGCGTCAGGTTTTTGGTGGAGCCGCAGTACTGGCACTCGAAATGGTCGCGCTTCATGATGTTGTGCCGGCTCAGGGCAATGCCTTTGTAGGGCACACGCACGTAACGCTGCAACCGGATGATACTAGGCTTGGGATATGCCTCACTGATAGTGCGCAGAAAACCGCCCTCCGTCTTGGCAATCATTTCAGCTTTATCGAGGAAGAGCAGGACAAACGCCTTCTGCACGCTGCAGAGCGTTATGGCGGTATAGTCGCCGTTTAGCACAAGTACTTTCTGGTCCATATACACGGTGGCAAGAATCATCTGAGGATTAACGAAAGCTAGATGATTCTAAGCGCATTAACAACAGTTTCAGCCTGCTAGTTTTATCGGGTAGCGCTTATAAATTTTGTGTGGTAAGCCGGAGAATATCTTTAGTCTTCCTCTACTGAAGCCCCACCTTGCCAATCAACAGAAAGCCCCGGATGTCGGGGCAGACGTCCGGGGCTTTCTGTATGCTAAAGGCTAATGCCTCTGGAGAATTGTTTACTTTGCTAGTCGACTAGCATGCGCTTAATCAGGCGTAGCTTGTGGGAGTACTTCTGCCGGTCGCGGTTGAAGATGCCATTATGGTCGAGCGGGTCGATGCGGACTTCGCCGTGGGCGTGCAGGATGGTCTGGTCATCGAGAATAAGGCCTACGTGCACAATGTTGCCATCGGCATTATCGAAGAAGGCCAGGTCGCCGGCGCGGGACTGGGCCACGAAGTGCACCGTCTGGCCGTGGTCTATCTGCTGGCGGGCATCGCGCGGGAGCGGCACCCCAATCAGGCCATAGAGCTGCTGCACCAGCCCGGAGCAGTCTAGCCCAAAAATGCTTTTGCCGCCCCACACGTAGGGCGCTTTCAAATAGAGCTGGGCAATTTTGATGAGCAGGCGCAGGCGCTGATCCTGGGGACCTTGCGGGCCGTGGCCGTTCTGGGGGTTGGTAGCCGCGCCGTTGTAGAAGTACTGGTGCTGGCCCAGGCGCAGCGTCATGCCATCAAAAAAGGGTAGGCGGCAGCCCAGTGTCACCGGAATACGGCTTTTACTCTCGCTTACTATCTGCACCACGTCCAGGCTGCGCGGGTGGTCCTGCTGCTGCCAGGCAGTAAAATACTCGCTGGTGACGGGCGTGTGCTGTTTGAAATCCATCCAGCCCACGTACTGGTCGGCGGCAATACGGATCTGGTGCCACTGGCCCTGCGTTTGCAGCACGCTGTAGCATTCGCCAAACATTAACTCGGTTACCAGTTCGGCTTTATCGGTAGGCTCGGCGCGTACCGGCACGGCGCTCAACGCGCAGATTCCGTATTCCAAAAGAAGAATTCTAAACTAAAAGGAAGAAGAGCAAATTTGGGGAATTATCAGGGTACCCGAAATGCAGCGGGCCGGTTTTTTACGACCGAAGCTTTGTTCCTCGATTAATAATCCCGCAGGCGGTCCATTTCGCGCTTCTGGTCCTTGGCTTTCAGGTCTTCGCGCTTGTCGTAGAGCTTTTTGCCTTTGGCCAGGGCTATTTCCAGCTTGGCAAAGCCCCGGTCGGTGACGAACAAGCGGATGGGAATAATGGTGAGGCCTTGCTCCTGACTTTTATCGGCTAGCTGGCGCAGTTCCCGCTTATTGAGCAGTAGCTTCCGCTCGCGCTTGGGCTCGTGGTTGTTATAGGTGCCCAGGGCATACTGCGCAATGCTCAGGTTGTGCACCCACAGGCTGCCATCGGAATGAAAGGTGCAGAAGCCGTCCTGCAGGTTCACGTTGCCGTCGCGGATGCTTTTTATTTCCGTGCCTTGCAGCATCATGCCCGCATCATACTTCACCAGAAACGCATATTCGTGGCTGGCACGGCGGTTCAGGATGCTGATGCGCTTGGGAGTATCGTCTTTTTGTTTTGCCATGAGGGGTTTGCCGCCGGTGGGCGGGTAATGCAGACTTCGCAGATAAGCCCGGTAAGGTTGCGCGCAGCCCGCAGAAAGAACGGGAGAAACCGGCTAATCCGCCGACTCGCGCAACAGGGCAAAGCGGGCGGCCAGCCGGGCGCCATCTACAATGCGCTGACCGGTGCGGCCGGTAGCCACCAGCCGCTCGCCCACGCGGGCTTCTACGTGGCAGGTCAGCTCCTGGCCTTCCAGATGCTCAAAAGTAGCCTGAAATTCCACGGTTTCGCCTTCAAAAGCCGGGGCGTGGTGCTTTATATGGAGCATGGTGCCAATTCCTTCCTCACCATCTTCCAGCATTTCTTCCACAAACTGCCGGCTGCTCCACTCCAGGGCCTGCCCCAGCGCAAAGGTGCTGAGCACGGCATGAATCAGCTTGCCATCCAGCACCGCAAAATCAGAGGGCTTCACCTGGATGGAATAGGTGCGGACGTCGCCGGGGAGGAAGGGGTTTTTCATGCTGCGGGGTTAAGCCAGCTTCAGGCGCGGATCGGGGCTGGTGAGCTGGGTGGTAAAGTCGCCGGCCAGGTACTGAAAATGGGCCGTCATGGCCACCATGCCGGCATTATCGGTGCAGTACTGAAACTCGGGGATGAACACTTCCCAACCTTGCGCAACGGCTTCCTGCTGCAGGGCTTCGCGCAAGCCGGAGTTGGCGGCTACACCGCCGGCCAGGGCAATATGAGTAAGGCCCTGGTCGGCGGCAGCGCGGCGCAGTTGGCGCAGCAGCGTCTGGATAATGGTGTGCTGAATGCTGGCGCAGAGGTCAGCCTGGTTTTCCTGAATGAAGCCCGGGTTCTGGGCCATTTCCTTTTTCAGGAAGTACATCACGGCCGTTTTCAGGCCGCTGAAGCTGAAATCGTAGCCGGGCATGGCACCTACCGGGAACGGGAAGCGCGTGGGGTTGCCCTGCCGAGCCAGCTTATCCAAGTGGGGGCCACCAGGATAAGGCAAACCCAGCAGCTTAGCGGTTTTATCGAATGCCTCGCCGGCGGCATCATCAATGGTCTGGCCGATGACCTGCATTTCCTGGGGGCTGCGCACTACTACCAATTGGGTGTGACCACCGCTTACCGTGAGGCACAGAAACGGAAACGCGGGGCGCGGCTCCTGAATAAAGTGCGCCAGAATGTGGGCGCGCATGTGGTTTACGGCAATCAGCGGCTTATCAAGCCCCAAAGCCAGGCTTTTGGCGAACATGCTGCCGACCAATAAGGAGCCTAGCAGGCCCGGGCCCTGGGTAAAGGCCACGGCATCCAGCTCGGTTTTGGCAATGCCAGCGCGCTGCAGTGCCGCTTCTACCACCGGAATAATATGCTGCTGGTGGGCACGGGAAGCCAGCTCGGGCACCACGCCGCCATATTGCTCGTGCACTTGCTGGGTGGCCACCACGTTGGATCGGATTTCGCCGCCTACCATCACGGCAGCCGACGTATCGTCGCAGGACGATTCAATAGCCAGAATTACGGGTGCGTTCATGCGGGTTCTTCTATCAGAATCAGACTGCCGTTTTCTTTTTTGAGCAACTGCAGCTTATTTTCTCTGCAAAGGTCGTTGTAAAAGCGGTATGTGCCTAACTGGCCCCAGTCAGGCAGGCTTCCCATTTAACCCCAACAGCCCCACGTACGTTTGCGGGCTGTGCCCGAAATACCTGCTTTTAGGCAACGGTTGGGCCGAACCCTGTATCTTCGCTACTCCGCCACTCTCCCACTGCGTTTATTCCACCTGTGCCACGCTTCGTTGCCATCCTGCTCAAAACCCTGCTGGTACTGGTTGTGCTGCTGGCCGTGGTGCTGGGCGGCACCCTAGTAGCTCTGCGGTTGCCGGGCGTGCAAACCCGCCTGGCGCAGAAGGCCGCTACTATGCTTACCAAGCGCCTGGGCCATAAAGTAATGGTGGGCCGCGTAGATGTGCGGCCGTTTTCCCGGGTGCTATTAGAAGAGGTGCGCGTGCTGGACCGCCGCGGTAATGAGCTGTTCAACATTGGCCGGGCCGATGCCGACATCAAGCTGTTTTCGGTGTTCGACCCCACCCACCTGCACGTGGGTAAGCTCACGCTGGAGGAGCCGCGCTTCGCCATGATTACCTACGCCAACCAGCCCGACAGCACCAACCTTTCGGAATTTCTGGCCGCGGTGAAGCGCTTAATTGGCCCTACCGATACCACAAAAGTCTCCAAGCCCTTCGATTTTAAGATTGATGCCATTGGCCTGCGCAACGGCCGCTTTGTGCTGGACCGCCGGAACGTGGCCCGCGAGCCGTACTACGGCCGCACCATGGATTACGGTCACATGCGCATCGACAGCATTTACGGCGACTTTAACGCCATTCAGCTGCGCGGGGATACTATAATGAGTGAAGTGCGGGATTTGAAGGCGGTGGATACCCCGTCCCGCACCCGCCTGCAGAAGCTGAGCACCGACATGGTTTTCGCGCCCACGTTCTGGGAGTTCGATAAAACCGACCTGCGCGTGGGCCGCAGCCACCTGCAGCACTACGTCCGCTTCGACTACAAGCACTTCCTCAACTTCACCGACTTCAACGACTCGGTACGCGTCACGGCCCGCCTCTCCCCCACACGCATCTACTCCGACGATATTGCCAAGTTTGCGCCCCAGCCCGCCATCCGCGACCTGCATGAAACCGTGCTGCTTTCGGGAGAGGCCAAAGGCTACGTGCACGATTTCCACACCAAAAACCTGGATGTGCACTACGGCAAAAACACGCATGTGCTGGGTGATATTGGGGTGGAAGGCCTGCCCAACCTGAAGGAAAGCTTCGTGGATATGCGCCTGAAGCCTTCTGTTATCGACGGGCGCGACATTCGCCGCTACATTCCGGACTCCGGGTGGCCGTATGTACAGCGCCTGGGCACCGTGAAGCTGAATGGCGAGTTCCAGGGCTTCTACAACGACTTTGTGGCCAACGGTGCTTTCCAGACGGCACTGGGCAACGTGGTGTCAGACGTGAACCTCAAGTTCAAGACCGACCCGCGCTACTCCAGCTACGAGGGCAACGTGAAAACCACGGGCTTCCAGCTGGGTAAGCTGCTGGGCGATGAAAGCACCGTGCGCGACATCACCATGAATGGCCGCGTGGAAGGCGTGGGCTTTACACCGGAAGGTGCCCGCCTCACGGCTAAGGCTACCGTGCAAAGCATCTGGCTGCAGGGCTACCGCTACCGCAACATCGTCACCAACGGGCAGTTCCGAAAGCAGGCCTTTCAAGGCAAGCTTTCCATTGATGACCCCAACCTGCGCGCCACCGCCGACGGCAGCATTGACCTGAACAAAGCCCGGCAGGCCTTTGACCTGCGCGCCAAAGTGCAGCGTGCCAACCTGCGCGCCATTGGCCTCACCAAGCAGAATTTCACGCTTTCCACTACCGCCGATGTCCGGTTTCAGGGCCTGAAGCTGGACAACCTGCTGGGTACTATTGTGCTGCGCGATTCGCGCCTGGGCTACAATGGCCGCGTGGTAGCTATTGACACGTTTGACGTTTTCTCGCGCCGCGACCCGGACGGGCAGCGCCGCTTAGCCATCCGCTCGGAGCTAGCCGACCTCACGGCCGTGGGCAACTTCGACTTCACGCGGGTACTGCGCGATGTAAACGTGCTGCTGGAGGAATACCGCCTCAACTTTGCCAGCGACGAGGCCGCCACCGCCGCCTACTACCGTCGCAAGCGCCGGCAGCCCACCCCCGATTACGCTATTCAGCTGAATCTGTATCTGAAGCATCCCAACCCGGCGCTGAAGGTATTTGTGCCCGGCCTTACTCTCTCTGATTACTCCCGGATTGACGGTTCCTTCCGTAACGGCAACACCTCCATATTCTCGCTGGGCGGTCATTTCGATGCGCTGCAGTATGACAGCGTGCGGACCAAGAACACGGAATTCGACTTTACTACCTCCAAGTTGCCCTACCAGCCGGAAGTGCTGGCCCAGGCCAACATCACCTCCGAGAAGCAGAACCTGCCGACGCTGGGCCCCACCGAGAACTTCTACGTGGAAGGCGTGTGGGACCAGGAGAAAATCAATTTCTCTACTTCTCTGGCCCAAACCGGCACCACCAACCGGGCGCAGATTAACGGGGCGCTGGTATTTTTGCCCGATGCCGTGCGTATTGTGTTCCGGCAGTCGGGGGTGAACCTGCTGGGGCGCGACTGGACCATTGCGGCCGAAAACTCGGTGGTGATTTCCGGCGGGGGCAAGGAAATCGATATTCAGAACCTGAACCTGGCCAATGGGGAGCAGAGCGTAAACGCCCAGGGACAGATTTCCCGTGACCCAACAAAGCTACTGCGCCTGGCCGTGCAGAATTTTGAACTCGGCACCCTGAACTCCGTCACGAAGCAAAACATTACGGGCCGCGTGAATGCCGTGGGCGATATGCGCGCCGTGTATGGCAACCTGGTAGCCAATGCCCGCCTGGATGTTGACTCCTTGGTATTCGACAATGTCCTCATTGGCGATGTAGCCGGCGTGGCCGACTGGGACAACCCTTCCCAACTGCTGCGCCTGAATGCCAATGTGCTGCGCGACGGCTCCCGCCTGGTAGCCTTGGCCGGCACTTATAAACCTAGTGAAGAGATAAACCAGCTGAACGTAACCGCGGTGCTGGACAAAGCCCCCGTGAAGCTGGCTGAGCCGCTGCTCAACACCCTGTTCAGCAACATGGGCGGCACCGCCGATGGCACCCTTCGCCTGACAGGCCGCCTGGCCGCGCCTAATCTGGTGGGCTCCCTGGATGTAACGGACGGGCAGCTCACTTTTGACTACCTGAACACCACCTACACCTTCTCCGACCGGATTCGGTTTGCCGAAGACCGGATTGCCTTCCGCAACATCCGTCTGCGCGACCCGCTGGGTAACTCCGGCACCCTGAACGGCAACATTTACCACAAGGGCTTTCGGGATATGTCCTTGGCCTTGCATGCTACCTTCCGCAAGCTGCAGGTGTTGAACACCACCCGCAAGGATAACGAACTGTATTTCGGCACCGCCTACGCCACCGGCGAAGCCCACATAACCGGCCCCACCGACGACCTGGTGGTGAATGTAACAGCCCGCAGCGAAGATGGCACCCGTTTCTCCCTGCCCCTGGACAACGCGGCAAAAGCTGAAAAAGCCAACTATATCAAATTTGTAAACCGCAACCTGCCTGATACCGCCACTACGGCGCAGGTACCCGTGGTTACTACTGGTCAGGTAGACTTATCGGGGTTGCGGCTGAATTTCAATCTGGATATTACCCCGGACGCTTACATCGAGATTCTGCTGGATGAAAGCACCGGTGACGTGATTCGGGGCACGGCCAGCGGGCAGTTGCGCCTGAATATTGATACCCGGGGTGAGTTCAACATGTTTGGGCAAGTGGAGATTGTGCGCGGCCTATACAATTTCACCCTACAGGGGCTGGTGAACAAGGAGTTCCAGGTGCGGCCGGGTGGCACCATCAGCTGGAACGGCGACCCACTGGACGGGCAACTAAACGTGACCGGCACCTACACACAGCGCACCTCTATTCAGCCCATTGTGGCCAATAGCAACGCCACCGTGCCGGTGACGGCCGTGATGAATCTGACGGGCCCCTTGCTGCTGCCCGTGATTCAGCTGAACCTGGAATTCAATGACATTCCCTCCACAGCAGAAGGCGAAATCAACTCCTTTATTGCTTCGCTCCGAAATGATGAGCAGGAGCTGAACCGGCAGGTATTTAGTCTGATTGTTTTCCGACAGCTGGCCTCACCTGGGTCTTTAGCCTCGGTAACCAAGTTTTCAGGGCAGGATAATGCCTTTGGCAATAGCCTGGGACAAATTATATCTACCCAGTTGGGTTTGCTCACCGCCCAGATTGACCCTAACCTGGAAATTGCCTTCAATATTAATGGGGTAACGCCCGAGGAGTTGCAGGCCTTGCAAGTGCGTCTGAGTTATAACCTGATGGGGGGCCGCCTGCGCGTAACGCGGGAAGGCGGCTTCAGCAATTCCACTACCTCTACCCAAACCGGCCTCACCACGCAGTCGTCTCTGCTGGGCGACCTGAGCGTGGAATACTTCCTGCGCGAAGACGGCAAGCTGCGCGTGCGTCTGCGCTACGAGACTACCTCCCGTGATAATCCGCTGTACACAACCGCCAACCAGTCACGGGCCGGCATTAGCGTGCTCCATACAGAGCAGTTTAACTCCCTGCACGAGCTGTTTGCCCGCAAGCGACTGAACCGCCGGGACGAAGCCCGCCGCAAAGCCCGCGAACAGCTGAACGTGGACGATGACCCCCGAACGGTTATTAATTGAGTTGCCGGTTAAGTGTTGTTGGTGGCCGGTATCAGGTGAAAACCGGAAAAACTCCTAACCGGCAACTCACAACTGGCAACTGAAAGCTACCTTTGCCCCCTATGCCTCCAGCCCGTCCTACCCGCAAAAAGAAGCTTGGCAATTATCCGCACGCCATGGTGGTGTTCAGCATTACGCTGGCCTTGCTGGTCATCGGGCTGTTTGGGCTGCTGCTGTTGCACGCGCATAAGCTCTCAGAGGTAGTGAAGGAAAACATTGAAATGCAGGTGTATCTGGAGCGTGACCTGCCCGAGGCGCAGTTGCTGCGCCTGCAGCAAACATTCTCCAGTAAGCCCTTTATTGCTTACCGCGACAACCGGCCGCAGGTGCGGTTCCTTTCCAAAGAAGAAGGGGCCAAGCAGTTTGTGGAGCAGACCGGCGAGGACTTCCAGCAGTTTCTGGGTGACAACCCCTTGCGCGACGCCTATATCCTGAAAATCAACCCGGAATACTCAGATACGGAGCATCTGCACCAGGTAGAGCAGGAGCTGAAAGCGGAAACCGGCGTGTTTGAGGTGCAGTATGTACAAAGCCTGATTACTTCCATTAATGAGAATGTGCGCAAGCTTAGCCTGATCCTATTAGGCTTTGCGGCCGTGCTCACCTTTGTGGTGGTGGTGCTCATCAACAATACCATTAAGCTGGCTTTGTTCTCGCAGCGCTTCCTCATTCGGAGTATGCAGCTGGTGGGCGCAACGTCCTTCTTTATTCAGCGGCCTTTTCTGCGGCGGGCCACCTGGCAGGGCTTTGTGAGTGGTGTGCTGGCCTCACTGCTGCTGCTGGCACTGCTGCAGTATGCTTACCTGGAAGTAGACGAGCTGCGCCTACTGCGCGACGAGCGCCTGCTGATAGTGCTGCTGTTGATTCTGGTGGCGCTGGGCAGCTTTATTGGTTTTATCAGCTCCTACCGGGCCGTGCGCAAATACCTGGGCATGTCGCTGGATGAGCTGTATTAATTTCGTGCCTGTTTGCCCCATCACTCGCTGAACAGCACTCGTACAAAACGAATTACACCCCCTGAATTACGACCTCATGGCTGCTACTAAATTCGCCTTTGGGCGGCGCAACTACCGACTGATGCTGCTGGGCCTGGCGCTGCTGGCGGCCGGCTTTATCACCATGACGCTGGATACCGCCGATTATGGCGAAGGCTTCCTGGGCATTACGCTGGGGCCCCTGTTGCTTGTAGCCGGTTTTATAGTCGAGTTTTTCGCCATTATGGCCAAATCCGACAACGTGCCGGTAGCAGAAACCACTGCCCCTTCCGCCACGGCCACGCTTGAAAATTCTCAGCCTGTTGCGCCCGTTGCGGCACCTCGCCCTACTTACAAGCGCTCCTAAATGAATTATTGGCACGCGTTGCTCCTCGCCGTGGTCGAGGGGCTCACGGAGTTTTTGCCCGTTTCCAGCACGGGTCACATGGTTATCGTAGCCAATCTGCTGGGGATTGGCCAATTGCCTTACACGGAAACCTACATTACGGGTATTCAGCTGGGCGCTATCCTCTCGGTGGTAGTGCTGTACTGGCGGCGGTTTTTGCAGAGCACCGGTTTCTACATGAAGCTGGCCGTGGCGTTTCTGCCTTTTGGCTTTTTGGGTTTCCTGCTGAAGGATGTTATTGAGCAGCTGCTGAAAAGCGTAGCGGTAGTAGCCTGGGCCCTGGTGCTGGGAGGCATCGTGCTGCTGTTCGTAGACCAGATGTTTAAGAACAAGAAGCCCCACTACGTTTCCATGCCTAAGTATAAGCAGGCGTTTCGTATTGGTTTGTACCAGTGCATTGCCCTGATTCCGGGCGTATCCCGCTCTGCGGCTACTATTTTGGGTGGCTTGGCGCAGGGCTTCGACCGGCGTTCGGCAGCTGATTTCTCCTTTCTGCTGGCCGTGCCTACTATGGTGGTTATCACGGGGTATCAGCTGCTGAAAGGCTATAAATCAAACCCGCTTTCTATAGCGGAGCTGAAGATGCTGCTGTTTGGCAACGCCGTAGCATTTGCGGTGGCCATGCTGGCGGTGCGCTCTTTTGTAAATTTTCTTACCCGCTACGGTTTCCGTGCTTTCGGTTTCTACCGTATTCTAGTTGGCGTCGTCATTCTGATTATGCTGGGTCTGGGCATCAACCTGAAGCTGATATGAGCACGCACCTTCCTGATTCCGGCCTTACGCCTGCCACTGGCTTCGATTTTGAAGCTGGTGAAGTGCTGCTGCTTGACAAGGCCCTGACCTGGACTTCGTTTGATGTGGTGCGCAAAGTAAAAAACACCCTGCGCATCAAGAAAATCGGCCATGCGGGCACGCTGGATCCACTGGCCACGGGCCTGCTGATTCTATGCACCGGCAAGAAAACCAAGCAGATTGACCTGATTCAGGCACAGGAAAAAGAGTATACCGGCACCTTCCGCCTGGGCCATACCACCCCGAGCTTCGACCTGGAAACGCCTGTGGATGCCGAGTTGCCTTATCAGCACCTCACGGAGGCCGAACTACACGCTGCCACCGAGCAGTTTGTGGGCTTAATCCAACAAACGCCGCCCCTGTTTTCGGCGGTGAAGGTGAATGGAGAGCGCGCCTACGAAGTAGCCCGTCGCGGCGAAGAGGCCGAAATCAAGTCCAAGCAAATCGATATTAAAGCCTTTGAGCTGACGCGCATTGCGCTGCCGGAAGTAGATTTTCGGGTGGTATGCTCCAAAGGCACGTATATCCGCAGCCTGGCCCGCGACTTTGGCGCAGCCTTGGGCTGCGGCGCGCACCTGACTAAACTTGTACGTACCCGTATTGGGGAGTATCGGCTGGAAGATGCCCTGAACATGGAGCAGATTCAGGCCCTGGCCCCACCCCGGCCGGCGGGCGCCGAAAATGCCCGTCCACGCTCAGAGCGGGGCAACCGCCCCCGCCCAGTCCGGGCCGGTCTGGAATATTATGCTGCTCAGCAGGCCGCTACACCAAGTACTGAGCCTTCTACTGATCTGGATTCAACCGCCTCCAACTCCTAAGCATATGCAAGTCGTTCGGGACCCCGCGCAGTTTCCGTTTCTCGGCCAGGCCGTGGTTACCAGCGGCACGTTCGATGGCGTGCATCTGGGGCACCAGAAGATTCTGCACCGGCTGCTGGAAGTAGCCCGACAGAGTGGTGGCCCTTCGGTGGTGATTACCTATTGGCCGCACCCCCGCCTGGTGCTGGCGCCGCCGCTTTCGCACCCGCAGCCTCTGGATTTGCACCTGCTTAATACCCTGGACGAGCGGATTGAGAAACTGCGTGAGTACGGCGTAGATTACCTCCTGATTGTCCCCTTCACCCGGGAGTTTGCGGAGCTTACCTCGGAAGAGTTTATCCAGCAGATTCTGCTGCAGACCGTAGGCACTAAAAAGCTGGTTATCGGCTACGACCACCGCTTCGGTAAAAACCGCGAAGGCAGCTTTGAATACCTCAGCCAGAATGCCGACCGGTATGGCATGGAGGTGGAGGAGATTCCGCGCGAAGATGTAGATGCGGTGGGCGTAAGCAGCACCCGCATTCGGAAGGCTTTGCAGGCCGGTGATGTGCAAACGGCCCACCGCCACCTGGGCTATTACTATCCTTTCACGGGCATTGTAGTGCGTGGCAAGCAATTGGGCCGCACTATCGGCTGGCCCACCGCCAACATTGAGCCCCAGGAACCCCTGAAGCTGGTGCCAGCCCGCGGCGTTTACGCCGTAATGGCAACTACCGCAGCCGGCACCCACCACCCCGCCATGCTCAACATTGGCGTGCGCCCTACCGTGGGCGGCGACGTCACCCAGACGGTGGAAGCGCACCTGCTTGACTTCGATGGCGACCTTTACGACCAACCCCTGACTGTGGATTTTGTGGCTCGCCTGCGCGAGGAGCAGAAGTTTGAAGGCATGGAAGCCCTGAAAGCGCAGCTTGCGCTGGATGCCCAGGCTGCCCGCCAGCATTTGATTGGCGGTTAGCTTATTTACTCGCTCAAAATTTCACTCCCAAAAACTGTCATCCTGAGCTTGCGAAGGACCTTCTCACCAATGAACGATAATCGTAACAACGACTCGTGCTAACGTGAGAAGGTCCTTCGCAAGCTCAGGATGACAGTGTTATTATGGGTGGGTTAGCACTTCTGCTGGCTCATATCCCACTTCTAATTACCTTTCCGCTCCCAACCTTACCACCCATCCATGATCAATAAAGTTGTAGCCGATGCTCAGGCGGCCCTGCAGGGCATTGAGGACGGCATGACGCTGATGCTCGGCGGCTTTGGCCTGTGCGGTATCCCCGAAAACGCCATTCAGGAATTGCTGCGCCGGGGCGTGCGCGAGCTTACCTGCATCAGCAACAATGCCGGCGTCGATGACTTTGGCATTGGGCTTCTGCTGCAAACCAAGCAGGTAAAGAAGATGATTTCCAGCTATGTGGGCGAGAATGCGGAGTTTGAGCGCCAGTTACTTTCCGGCGAGCTGGAAGTAGAGTTGATTCCGCAGGGCACGCTGGCAGAGCGCATCCGCGCGGGCGGCGCGGGTATTCCGGCTTTCTTTACGCCGGCCGGCTATGGCACCGAGGTAGGTGAAGGCAAGGAAAGCCGCGAGTTCTATGGCAAAATGTATTTGATGGAAACCTGGCTGAAGGCTGATTATGCCTTTGTAAAAGCCTGGAAGGGCGACACGGCCGGTAACCTCATCTACAAAGGCACGGCGCGCAACTTCAACCCCATGATGGCCACAGCCGGCAAAATCACGGTAGCCGAAGTAGAAGAGCTGGTGCCAGCCGGCGAGCTGGACCCCAATGAGATTCACACGCCCGGCATTTTTGTGCAGCGCATTTTTGAGGGCAAAAACTACGAGAAGCGCATTGAGCAGCGTACCGTGCGGGCAGTTGCTGCTGGTTAACCAGAGGAGCCAATCTGCTTTCTGGCTCTATTCATAAGCTCTACCTCTGGTGTGAAAATGATAAACAGGATAACCCTCGGTCTGCTTAGCTACTTGGTTTGCGGCGGCGCTTTTGCCCAAACCTTGGCACCAGCGGCCCCTAAGCAGCCTAAGGTCCGCACCCTTACTGTTAGCCCCAAGAAGGCAGCAGGATTGGACAACCTGTTACGCGAGTACACGGCCGCAAACCGCGTACCCGGTGCCGTGGCTCTGGTGGCGCAGAATGGTAAGGTTATCTATCGGAAAGCATTTGGGCTGGACGACCTGGGCACGAAAACGGCGCTTCGGCCCGATGCTATTTTTCGTATTGCTTCCCAAACCAAGGCTGTTACCAGTGTGGGCGTAATGCTGCTGTACGATGAAGGCAAATTGCAGCTCGATGACCCCATCTCGAAATACCTACCGGCATTTCGGAACCCTAAAGTGCTGGCTACTTTCAACGAGAAAGACTCCACGTACACTACGGTACCGGCCAAATCGGAAATAACCATCCGGCAGCTGCTCACGCATACTTCGGGAATCAGCTACCCTGTCATTGGTTCCAAGGAAGCTTGCGCTATTTATGCAAAAGCGCATATCCCCAGCGGCATTGGTACGCCAGGCGACACGCTGGCTGCGGCCATGAATAGGCTGGGCGCCTTGCCGCTGATGCATCAGCCGGGCGAGCAATTTACCTATGGCCTGAGTATAGATGTACTGGGGCGCCTGATTGAGGTACTTGCCAAACAGCCCTTAGATCAGTTCTTCCGGACGCGCGTTTTTGAGCCCTTGGGCATGCGCGACACCTACTTTTACTTACCTGCCGCCAAGCAGGCGCGGTTAGTAGAACTCTACATAGAGGATGGCGCCAACAAAACTCCGGTGAAAATGCGCCCGCAAAACGGCATGACGCCCGACTATCCCAAAGCGGCGGGCACCTATTTCTCGGGTGGGGCTGGCCTATCTTCCACTATCGATGACTACGCCGTTTTCCTGCAAATGCTGCTGAATGAGGGCGAATATAACGGCCGCCGCTTGCTGAAGCCGGCTACTGTACACCTCATGACCACCAACCAGATTGGTGCCCTTGACCAGGGCCAGAATAAGTTTGGCCTGGGCTTCAGCATCACTCCAGCTAAGTGGGCCGATAAAGGCGGGCTGTCCGAAGGTTCTTATGAATGGGGCGGCATTTTTGGCACCACGTATTGGGTAGACCCCAAGCTCAAAATCGTAGCCCTCCTGTACACCCAGAAATTCCCGAATACGACGGCCGAGGACCTGGCCGGCAAATTCAAACAGCAAGTGCGGCAGGCAGTAGTGCCGCCCACAGCTGAATCCGGAAAATAAATTCGCTCTTCTCTCCCACCCATATGTTAGATAAACACGGCATTGCCAAACGAATAGCGCAGGAAGTGCGCGACGGCTACTACGTAAACCTGGGTATTGGCATTCCTACGCTGGTAGCCAACTACATTCCCACCGGCATTAATGTGGTGCTGCAAAGCGAAAACGGCCTGTTGGGCATGGGCCCCTTCCCTACTGATGCCGAAGTAGACCCTGACCTTATCAATGCCGGTAAACAGACCGTTACCACCCTGCCCGGTTCCAGCCTCTTTTCCTCCGCCGACTCCTTTGGGATGATTCGCGGGGAGCACGTGGATCTGACCATTCTGGGCGCCATGGAAGTCTCGGAGCGCGGCGACATTGCCAACTGGAAGATTCCCGGCAAAATGGTAAAAGGCATGGGCGGCGCCATGGACCTGGTAGCTTCGGCCAAGAACATTATTGTGGCCATGCAGCACGTAGCCAAAGATGGCAGCAGCAAACTACTAACCGACTGCACCCTGCCTATTACCGGCTTGCGCTGCGTGAAGAAAGTAGTAACCGAGCTGGCCGTAATGGATATCACGCCCGATGGTTTTGTGCTGCGCGAGCGGGCACCGGGCGTATCCGTAGAGCAGATTCAGGCCGCTACGGCCGGCAAGCTGGTGATACCGGAAGGCGGCGTGCCCGAAATGGTGCTCTAAGGCTGACCTTTTCTCTTGGATAGTTGTTGTACTTCTGCCCGTTTCAGCCTCTGAATCGGGCGGATTGCTTTTGCCCTTTTCTGACAAGCCCAACGTAAGGCCCACTGACGCCGTACCTTTGAGCAAACTTCGTTTTCAACTTTTCTTATGTCTTCTTCCAGTTCCAAAGCGGGCGGCCTCGCCAAAAAACAAGGTTCGCCCGGCAAACCGGCTCCGCTTGAGCGGCTTACGCCCACAGCAGTACCGGCCCACAAGCTGGTACTCCGCACCCTACGCCGCAGTGACTATAAAGCTGTGCGCGACATTATGGACAAGGTGTATTCCAATATGGAAGGCGCCTGGGCGCAGGACGAATACAATAACCTGCTGCGCAAATTTCCCGAGGGACAGATCTGCATCGAAGATAATGGCATGGTGGTAGCCGCCGCCCTGGCCATTATTGTGCAGTATTCCGATTTCGGCGACCGGCACACGTACGCCAAAATAACCGGCCTTGGTAAGTTTGACACCCATAACTCCGATGGCGACACGCTCTATGGCGTGGACGTGTTCGTGGACCCGGAATACCGCAGTTTGCGCCTGGGCCGCCGCTTGTACGACGCCCGCAAAGAGCTGTGCGAGAACCTGAACCTGCGCGCTATGGTGGCCGGCGGCCGTATTCCCGGCTACGCAGCGTATGCCAATGAAATGACGCCCGCCAAGTATGTGGAGATGGTGCGTAACAAGGAAATCACCGACCCCATCCTCACCTTCCAGCTCTCCAACGACTTCTATGTCCGCAAAATCATTCGCGGCTACCTGCCCTACGACTCCGAGTCCAAGGCATTTGCCACGCTGCTGGAGTGGATTAACGTGTACTACGATGAGGATGTAGACAAGCTCATCGGTAACACGAAGAGCAACGTGCGCATTGGCATTGTACAGTGGCAGATGCGCGCTACCCGCTCCCTGGAAGACTTGCTGCAGCAGATTGAGTTTTTCGTGGATACCGTGTCGGGCTATAAGTCTGACTGCGTGATGTTCCCGGAATTCTTCAACGCCCCGCTCATGGCCCTCACCAACGAGGATTCGCCTTCGGTAGCTATTCGGGCTATGGCGGCCTTCACCGAGCCTATCAAGGCGAAGATGATGGAGCTGGCCGTGAGCTATAACATCAATATTGTGGCCGGCTCTATGCCGGTGTATGAGGATGGTAAGCTGCACAACGTGGCCTACCTCTGCCGCCGTGACGGTACGGTAGATGAGCAGTACAAGCTGCACGTAACCCCCGACGAAGCCTCCTACTGGGGCATGCGCGGCGGCGATAAGCTGAAGTGCTTCGACACTGACTTCGGCAAAATTGGCATTCTGGTGTGCTACGACGTGGAGTTCCCCGAGCTGGCGCGCATGCTTTCTGATGAGGGCGTGAAAATCCTGTTCGTGCCGTTTTGGACCGATACCAAAAACGCCTACCAGCGCGTGCGCATCTGCGCCCAGGCCCGGGCCATTGAAAACGAGTGCTACGTGGCCATTACCGGCTCAGTCGGCAACCTGCCCCGCGTAGAAAACATGGACATTCAGTACTCGCAGAGTGCCGTGTTCAGCCCCTCAGACTTTGCCTTCCCCCACGATGCCATCGTGGCCGAAGCCACCCCCAATACGGAAATGACCCTCATTGCTGACCTGGACCTGGACCTGCTCAAGGATCTGAATACCAGCGGGGCCGTGCGTAACCTCCGTGACCGGCGCAAGGACCTTTACTCGCTCAGCTGGACCGTGAAAAAGTCGGACCGCGACGAGGAACTGCTGGCCCAGGGTAGCGAGGAGCGTCATCCTCGGGTAACCAAGCGCAAGGCTATTGCGGCCGGGTAAAACCGAGGTTTGCTCAGCAAGAACCCCTACCCGAAGCTAGCCAATTAGCTTCGGGTAGGGGTTCTTTTGTTGACGCGAATGGATAAGCTTAACAGTTGTAAATACTGGCTACTTTTGAATTCTCTATACATCGTTATTCTGTTCGGTACCTATGAGGTTACTTCTACTTGCTTTCTGCTTATTAAGTACGTTACGGGGGTACGCCCAGCCTCCCAAAATGAAACCTGGGAAGAATCAATTCGAAAAGGGGAAGCTTGCCGCCAATCGGCCGGTGGGGGTGTGGGAGTATATTGATTACAACGGCAAGACCGAACTCACCTTCGACTATGACTCAAGCCGGATAATTTATATACGGCCGGATACCACGCGCTACTGGCTTAAAGTAGATACCACCTGGCAGCTGGTGCGGCCAATGAGAGCACCGCGCCTGCTGGGCAGCCGGGAACATGATTTAGCCCAGATTGGCCAGAGCATCCGATACCCATCCGCAGCCCTCAGATCAGGAACGGAGGGCACGGTGCTCATCTCCTATATTGTAACGCCCACCGGACAGGCCCAGGACTTTCTGATTGAAAATGGCCTCTCGCCCGCCTGCGACGAAGAAGCCTGGAAGGCCCTGCGGGATAATTTCAACGTCTGGATTCCGGCTATTTACCGGGGCAAGCCAGTCCCTGCCCGGTTCTACCTCATGGTTACGTTTCGCATGGTTGGCTCCGAGCAGCGCAGGAAAGAGTCAGACAAGGAAATGGAGGCACTAACTGCCGGTAAAAACGTGCACTTTGTCGACCACGTGGTCGTCACGGCCTTGGGTATTGAACGCAAAAGTGGCACTTCCCCCTTACCCAAACCATAATTTTAACCAAAACCAAGCTCCGAACAGTTGCCAGGCATAAGAGGACAACGCTTGGTTTTTCCTTTCATCAATGCTGGGTTTCGGCTGGGTTAGCTTTTATTGACTAAACTTCGGGGCCGATATCCTTGGCTTTTTTTACTAACTGATACCGATCCCCCCCTATGAAACGTATCTTCATCACAGGCGCTAACCGGGGCCTTGGCCTGGAGCTTACCCGCCAATACCTGGAGCGCGGCGACCAAGTGTTTGCCGCTAGCCGCACGCCCGATTCGGCTACTGAGCTGCGCGCCCTGCGTGCACAATACCCCGACCGGCTGACCCTGGTTGCCCTCGACGTTACCGACCCGGCTTCCATCAATGCGGCCCGCAGAGCGGTAGAAGCCGTTACCGATGGCCTGGAGGTGTTGATCAACAACGCCGGTATTTACCCCGGCGCTGGGGCCGATGGGCAGGCTGCTTCCCAGCGGCTGGGCGCACTCACGGTTGAGGATGCCGTATCCGTAATGAAAACCAATGCTATTGGCCCGTTGCTGGTTTCGCAGGAGTTTCTAGGTTTGTTGAGAGCCGGCAAGAAAGGCCGTATTATCAGCCTGTCCTCAGGCCTGGGCTCTCTCACGTGGAAAGCCTCCGGCGACCCCTACCACTATAGCGCCAGCAAAGCCGCCCTCAACATGTATATGCGCGCCCTAGCCGCCGAAATTGGCAACATGGGCCTGATTTGTATCCTGGTAGACCCCGGCTGGGTACGGACGGATATGGGCGGCTCCAGCGCCGCCCTGCCTCCTTCCGATTCGGCCAAAGGTATTATTCGCTTGGCCGAGCAGCTGCACGCGGAGGAAAACGGGAGCTTCGTGACTTGGCGCGGTGAGCCGGTGCCGTGGTAAGTATTAAGTAAACCTAGAATCAGCTAAAGCAAAAAGCGGAGGCAGGCCATCAGGCTTGTCTCCGCTTTTTTTTAACAGACGCTATATAAGTTTTATCCGTGAGTGGCGGCCAAATGAGCATGGTCGCGGATGATGGTATGTAGAAAGGACTCGTCCTGTAAATCGGTGTGCACACCAGTCAACTCTTTCACTTTGTTGGCCGCCTTATTCAGCAGCATATAATTCTCCCGGGCTACCGCTTTGTGAAGAAGTACCCGCAGGGTAGCCACATCGTGGTCAGCGAGCAGGGCCGCTTGCGGGAATACTACCTGGTACCCTTCAATCGGGCTGATAGGCGACAGTGGATTGTCGCGACGTAGGCTGGTGTTCACTACGCTGGTACCAGCGGCTAAGTCGCCAATGCGCTGCCCTTTGCCGTTCAACAGCACCACCATAACGGCCACGGCCCCGCTGAACATGCCCATATCGACAATGCGCAGCAGCCAGCGCAGCAAATAGTCACCTATCCCGGGGCGGGCACCATCCAGCCGAATAACTTTGATATTGCGGGCCTTTTTGCCCGGGCTTTGGCCATTCAGCAATACCTCACAAGCCAGGTTGTAGAACACAAAAGGCAGGCCGGCAAAGATGACCATTATGATGACCAAAGTTGTGCCATTGATTTTGGCCAGGGTAAGGCCCAGTCCCAGCAGGCCAATCCAGCCAAATAGAATCAGGTTATCAATAATACAGGCTACAATTCTGTCGCCTACGCTGGCTACTTCATACTCCAGCGAAACGTTTTGGGTAGTGTGAACACGAATAGTACTCATTGCGGCTAATAACTAGACAGATATACAAGGAAAAGTACTGCAACTTACAGAAGTTAAATCAGCTTCAAAAATTACAATCTCCACCCCTGAAGCCTGCTATAAACCCTCTATATTTGCTCTGGAGCCTCCTTTGGTTTCTTTATCCTGCGTGACTTATCCTTGTTTTTGGGGTTGATTTTATGCGTGAAGCAGTATTTCTGCGGCAGAATGAGGCTAAATGGCGGCACTATGAAACTGCGCCCCCTGGCTCCCCTGATGAGTTGGCAGCACGATTCATTGAGCTAACCGACGACCTGGCTTATGCCCAGACGTTCTATCCGGCCTCGCCTACCACCCAATATCTCAACGACCTTACCGGCAAGCTGCACCAGCACTTATATAAGAACAAGCCCGAGCATACGCACCGGTTCGGATTGTTCTGGCGGCGGGAACTGCCGTTGTTGGTAGCCCGGCACCATCATACGCTGGCCTGGTCTTTGGCCATTTTCGTGCTTTGCACGCTCCTGGGCGCGCTTTCTGCCGCTTACGATGATTCCTTTGTGCGCGTGGTGCTGGGCGACGCCTATGTAAACAGCACCCTGGAAAACATTGCCAAAGGCGACCCAATGGCCGTGTATAAAGGACAGAGCGAAACACCTATGTTTCTCTTCATCACGGCCAATAACATTAATGTGGCCCTGATGACTTATGCTCTGGGCGCCACGCTGGGGCTGGGAACGGTGTTTGCCCTTTTCCGCAATGGCCTGATGCTGGGCTCCTTTCAATACTTTTTCTACCAGAAAGGGGTACTCCTGCCCTCCCTGCTCACCATCTGGATTCATGGCACGCTGGAAATATCGGCCATTATTCTGGCCGGCGGGGCTGGGCTGGTGATGGCGCGGGGCATGCTGTTTCCGGGCACCTATTCCCGCGCCCACGCTTTCCGCCAGAGTGCCCGCGACGGACTGAAGCTGGCCATTGGGCTGGTTCCCATTTTCATAGTAGCGGGCTTTCTGGAAGGATTCGTTACCCGCCACACCGAAATGCCTATGGCTGCCAGCCTGGCCATTATTGGAACTTCGGCCGCTTTCATTGGGTGGTATTTTGTGGTGTACCCTTACCGGCTGGCCCGTCAAAAAAACCTCACTTCTTAACGACTTTATTCTTTACAGCTTTTCTATGCAATCAACCTTTACTCAGGAAATCGATTTTCGGCAGGAGCGGGACTTTGGAGCGAAGATTAGTGCCACGTTTGAGTTCCTAAAAGCCCACTGGCGCCCGCTGGGCAAGTGTTTTGTCTATTTTGTGCTGCCGGCGGCGCTTTTGATGGGCGTAGGCATGGGCTTGTTCACAAATGCCACCTGGAACCAGCTGGCTAACGCTAAAAATGGCGTTCCTACTGTGCAGCCGGCCTTTTCTGTGTTGGGCATTGCTCTTATAGTGTTGGGTGGTCTATCGGCAATGATTCTGCTCTTGGGCACCTTGTATGGCTACATCAGCCTGCGGATGGCATTGCCGCCGGAACAAACGGTAACGCCCCGGTTGGTCTGGAAGAACATTGTAGCAAAGCTCGGTCGGGTTTTTCTGGGCTTTCTTCTGGTAGGGGCAGTTTTTGGAGTGATGGTATTAGGGCTGGGCTTTCTTTTGATGAAAATACACCCCATGATGTCCATACCGGTTATGTTCATCTTCATGTACCTGTTTGTACCCCTGACCCTGTTCTATCCGCTGCTCTGGCTGGAAGATGACAACGTAATCAGCGCATTGCAACGCAGCTTCCGCCTTACGTATGGCCATTGGTGGTCTACCTTCGGGCTGTACATGGTCATCAGCATACTACAGGTGTTATTGGTATTTGTATTTGCCCTGCCGCAGTATGCAGTTCTCATCGGCAAAATGATGAAAGTACCCGGGCTGGAATCCGATGTTCTGGGCGTTATAGCCCAGTGCATTTATGTGATGGGGCTAATGGTTACTTATGCCATTCCGCTTACCGCCCTAGTATTCCAATACTTTAACCTGGTAGAAAAGCGCGAAGGCTGGGGCATGTACCTACAGGTTGAGGCGCTGGGCCAAACCAATGCGCCGATAGTCGCTAACACTTATTACCGCGCCGACGACGAAGGCGAATACTAACCTCTCCGCCTGTCCAATTCTCCTTTTTGTGCTATACCAATCCGCCATTCCGGGCTTAACAAACCGTAGATCAGCCAAAGGGCTGTGTCTGCTGTGCTTGCTATGGCTGCTGGCCGGTGGATTTCCCCTTGCTTCCGGCAAGGCGCCCACTCCTGCCCCTATCTACAGCCTGCCCGCCGACCAGTCGGCGGTTATTCTGCGGAAGCCAAGGGCGGCTCGTTTGCGGGAGTTTCGGCGCCAGCGCGCCTTTCAGTATATCCAGATAAAAAGTGAGCAAAACGCCTGGGACCGGTTCTGGCAGCGGCTGGCAAACTGGCTACAGGAGTTGTTGCGCACCCCTGTGGGCCGTATCACCTGGAAGTATGGCGTATATGCCTTCATGGTTGCGGCGCTGGTATTTGCGGTATTAAAGCTGCTGCAGGTAGATGTGACGAAGGCCTTTGGCAGAGCACCCAAGCGGGCGGCGCTGGCTTACGATACCACCACGGAGAATATCCATGCCTTGGATTTCACCGCTTTGCTCACAGAAGCGGAAGCTAAAGGAAACTACCGCCTGGCAGTGCGGCTGGGCTACTTGTTCGTCCTCAAACAGCTCACGGACCGCAGCCTGATTCAGTGGCAACCGGACAAAACCAACCACGATTATCTAACGGAGCTTACCACCACTCAGCTGCGCGCCGGTTTCCAGGAGCTGACCCGACAGTTTGAGTACGCCTGGTATGGTGAGCAGCCGCTCACCGCCGAGCAGTATGCGCTGGTCCGCACGGCCCGCCTGGGCTTTCTCCATCAGCTGACTAGTAACCGCGCCGCCTGATGACGACTTTTCGCTGGTATTTGCTGGGGCTCACGGCGCTGTTTGCGGCCTATGTAACCGTGGAGTACTACCGCCCCAAGCCCCTAGACTGGACCCCTACCTACCAGAACAAAGACAAGATTCCTTACGGCACCTATGTGCTCTACGACCTGCTGCCCGAGCTAATGCAGGTGAATCAGCGGGAAGTAACTGCCGTGCGCGTTCCGGTCTATACGCAGCTCTACGGTAACGCTCCGACCGAGGCTGCACAAGTGCTGGATTCCTCAAAAGCCACTCCGGCACCTACCGAGCCCGCTTTACCGCCCACTGCGAAGGCTACTTATTTATTCATTAACAAGGATTTCAGCATCAGTCCGACAGACAGCCGCGCCTTACTGCGGCATGTAGCGCAAGGCAATCAGGTATTTATTGCCGCCGAGGAGTTTAGCAAGACGTTTCAGGATACGCTTGGCTTTACTACAGCCGCTATAGCAGGCAACATACAGTTCAAAAAGGGCACACCCCAGGACTGGCTTGCTGATTCTGTCTCCATCCATTTCACTAATGCTGGCCTGCGGCGGGCAGCGGGGGCAGCGTTTTACCTGCCGCAGTTGGGGGCGTCCTACCGCATTCAGCCCGATAGCACCTTGGCAGGTGCTACCCAGTTGGCGGCGGCCGCGGACGGACAACCCGTGCTGGTGCGCATTCCGCACGGCCGAGGCGCATTCTTTATCTGCACGCTTCCGCAGGCCTTCACCAATTACTTTGTGTTGCAACCACGTACTCATAACCTGGCATTTGCGGCGCTTTCCTACCTACCCAGCAACCAGGCGGTATGGTGGGACGAATACCAGAAACAGGGCCCCTTAGGCGAGCAGTCTTTGCTGCGGGTATTGATGGCGCACGATGCCCTGCGCTGGGCCTATTATCTGCTGCTGGTCAGCGCGCTTCTGTTTGTAGTGATTGAAGCCCGCCGTCGGCAGCGCGTTATTCCAGTGCTCAAGCCCCTGCCCAACACCACGCTGCTGTTCACCCGCACCGTAGCCTCCCTGTACCAGCAGGGCGGCAACCATGAGCGCATCGCCGAGAAAAAAATCAATCTATTCCTGGAGTTCCTGCGCACCCGCTTCCAGGAAACCTCCACCGACCTCAACGACGAAGCCTTCCGGGAGCGGCTGGCTCAGAAAGCCGGCATGCCCCGCTCCCGTATCGACGAGCTGATTCGTCGGATTCACTTTGCCCGCACGGCCCCCACCGTCACCGACCAGCAACTGCTGCTGCTCAGCCGTTCTTTGGCCGCCTTCCGGCGCGATGCCCGTTAACTTATTTCCTCTATGACTTCTGATTTCTCCTCCCCAGACACTGATTCAACCACGATTCCGTCGGCGCTTCCTGAAAACGAACTGGCATCTACTAATAAAACGGAAACTTCCTTTGGCTCCCGCACCGATTTCAACCAGCTGCAAACTGCTGCTACCGCCATCCGGCAGGAACTGGGGCGCATCATTGTAGGCCAGCAGGAATTGATTGAGCTGCTGCTGACGGCTATTCTGGCCAATGGCCACGTGTTGCTGGAAGGCGTGCCGGGCGTAGCCAAAACTCTTACGGCCAAACTCCTGGCCCGCACCCTGGATGTACCTTTCAGCCGCATTCAGTTCACCCCGGATCTGATGCCTTCCGATGTGCTGGGCACTTCCATTTATCGGCCTAACAAAGCAGAGTTTGAATTCCGGCCCGGTCCCATTTTCGCCAGCGTAGTGCTGATTGACGAAATCAACCGAGCGCCAGCTAAGACGCAGTCGGCGCTGTTTGAGGTGATGGAAGAGCACCACGTGACGCAGGATGGCGTGACCTACACCATGCAGGAGCCCTTTATGGTGCTGGCCACTCAAAACCCGGTAGAACAGGAAGGCACCTACCGCCTGCCGGAGGCCCAGCTGGACCGCTTCTTATTCAAGATCCACATTGGTTACCCCTCCACGGAGGAGGAAGTCACCATTCTGCAGGGCCACCATGCGGGCCGGGGCAGCGCTATGCTCTCGGCGGTACAGGCTGTGCTTACGGCTGAGCAGGTGGCGCAACTACGGCAGCAGGTTCAGCAGCAGCACGTGGAGCCCAAACTGCTGGAATACATTGCCCGCATTGTAGGCCAGACGCGGGCGCACAAGTCTCTGTATCTGGGCGCTTCTCCCCGTGCCTCTCTGGCATTGCTGAACGGTGCCAAAGCCCTGGCCGCCCTGCGGGGCCGCGACTTTGTGACGCCCGAAGATGTCCAGTATCTGGCCCCGGCCGTGTTGCGCCACCGCATCCTGCTCACACCAGAGCGCGAGATGGAAGGCACCACGCCCGATGAAGTAGTGAAGCTGATTCTGCAGCAGATTGAAGTACCCCGCTAGGTTGTAGCCGCTCGATTCTGCTTTCTCACCCGCTTTGCTTTCTGGCTCTTGACGTCCTTTTTCCTCACTAAGCGCCTTTTCCTGCTGCTGGCCTCTCTAATAGCCGGGCTGGTGGTAGCGTTTTTCTGGCCCGTGCTGCTGGCGCCCATACAATTGGCGCTGGGGCTGGTAGTACTGCTGGCTTTGCTGGACGTGGCCTTGCTGTACCTGCCGGGCTCTAACGGCGCGGGACAGGTATTCGGGCGGCGTGTGATGGGTGAGAAGCTGGCCAATGGCTCCGACAATGACGTAGCCATCTACCTCGAAAATCACTACCGGTTTCCCATTCAAACCGAAACCATTGATGAGATTCCGCATCAGTTTCAGCGGCGCGATGTGCTGTTTCGGGTAAGCCTGGCCGCCGGCGAAACCCAGACCATTCACTATCAACTGCGCCCCGTGAAGCGCGGCGAATACCAGTTTGGGGCCGTGCACGTGTATGTAGCCTCGCCTATCGGGCTGGTGCGGCGGCGTTTTCGCTTTAGTCAGAACCAGACGGTACCGGTGTACCCCTCTTTCCTGCAGATGCGCCAGTACGAACTGCTGGCCATTCACAACCGCCTCACCGATGTGGGCGTGAAGCGCATTCGAAGGGTGGGGCACAGCATGGAGTTTGAGCAGGTGCGTCCCTACGTGCCCGGCGACGACCCACGCGCCATCAACTGGAAAGCCACGGCCCGCCGTGCCGGCACTGGCGGCACCGATGCCCTGGTGGTGAACCATTTCCAGGATGAGCGCGCCCAGCAGGTGTATTGCCTGATTGATAAGGGCCGGGTAATGCGCATGCCGTTCGAAGGCCTGAGCCTGCTGGATTATGCCATTAATGCCACGCTGGTGGTCAGCAATATTGCCCTGCTCAAGCACGACAGAGCCGGCCTGTTTACCTTCTCCAACCGCCCCGGCGCCATGCTGCCCGCCGACCGCCGTAGCGGCCATATGCTTAAGCTGCTGGAGATACTGTACCGACAGAAAACCAAGTACCTGGAAACAGATTTTGAGCTTCTGTACGCCACCGTGCGGGCCAAAATCCGGCAGCGCAGCCTGCTGATTCTTTTCACCAATTTCGAAACCCTGAACGGTCTGCAACGGCAGCTGCCCTACCTGCGCCGTCTGGCTAAAGACCACCTGTTGCTGGTCGTATTTTTTGAAAACACCGAGCTGCATCAGTTTCTGAATACCCCCTCGCAATCTACCGAAGACGTTTACAACCAGACTATTGCCGAGCAGTTTGCGCAGGAGAAGCGGCAGATTGTACTGGAGCTGCAGCGCTATGGCATTCATGCCCTGCTCACCGCCCCGCAGCACCTCACGGCCAATACCATCAACCGGTATCTGGAGTTTAAGGCCCGGGGGCTGATTTAAGCCCGGCAGGCTGGCATGAAGTTCGAAGGGCTACCCAAAACCGCGCTGTCCCGTATCTTTCAGCGCTTCTGTTCCCTTGTGTAGCCTATGCTTCTGCGCCTCCGCATCTTTGCTCTTTCGCTGCTTTTCCTTTTTCCGGTCTTTCTACTGCAGGCACAGCCTGCGGCCACCCGCAACCTAATGCCGGTGCCCGCCGAGCTGAAATGGGGCAAAGGCCGTTTTGTGGTAAAGCAGCACTGGCGCGTGCTGCTCCCCGCCAGCCCCGCTGATTCTGCCGTAACGGCCGCGGTGCAGCGCTTCAATTTCTGGCTGATTGAGCGCACCGGGCGCCCGAGCCTGGCCTTTGCCCAAAGTCAGCCTACCCAGCCCACCGAGCTGAGCATCCGGTATGGCCGCTCTGGCAAAGTAATGTTGGGCGAAGATGAGTCGTACACCTTGCGCGTCACGCCGATTGGCGTGGTGCTGGAAGCGCCCACCAGCCTGGGCATTCTGCGCGGGCTGGCTACGTTGCAGCAGCTGCTCACTGTAGAGAAAAAGACCTTCTATTTCCCGGAGGCCGATATTCACGACCGTCCCCGCTTTGCGTGGCGCGGGCTGCTGATTGATGCCGCCCGGCACTTTATGCCGGTGCCCGTGCTCAAGCGCAACCTGGATGCCATGGCCGCCGTGAAGCTGAACGTGCTACATTGGCACCTCACCGATGATCAGGCCTTTCGGGTAGAAAGCCGCGTGTTTCCGCGCCTGCATCAGGCCGGCAGCACTACGCCCGGCTTCTACACCCGCGCCCAGATTCAGGAAGTACTGGACTATGCCACCGCGCGGGGCATTCGGGTAATTCCGGAGTTTGATGTACCTAGCCATACCACCAGCTGGCTGGTAGCCTACCCGCGCCTGGCTTCTATTGATACCGTTTACACGCCCTATCAGAGCTTTCGCACCTCCAATATTGCCCTCGACCCTACCCGCGAAACCACCTATAGCTTTATCGACTCCCTGTTTGCGGAGATGACGCAGCTGTTTCCCGACCCGTATTTCCATATTGGCGGCGACGAGAACGATGGGCGGCAGTGGCGGCGCAACCCGCGCATTGCTCAGTACATGCGCGCGCAAGGCATGCTCACCCCCAAAGGCCTGCCCGATAAGCACCAGCTTCAGACCCAGTTCAACCGCCGGGTGCTGACCATTGTGCAGAAGTACAACAAGAAGATGATTGGCTGGGACGAAATTCTGGGTCCGGGGCTGCCGCCTGATGCTGTGATTCAAAGCTGGCGCGGCAAGAAGGGCCTTTTCGATGCTGTCAAAGAGGGTCACCCGGCCCTGCTCTCCAATGGGTATTACCTGGACCTGAACTTCTCCGCCGCCTCCCACTACCTTACTGACCCGCTACCGGTTGACGCCCCGCTCACGGAAGCGCAGAAGAAACTGATTCTGGGCGGTGAGGCCACCATGTGGGCCGAGTTTGCCGATTCCAATATCATTGATAGCCGCATCTGGCCCCGAGCCGCCGCCGTAGCGGAGCGCCTGTGGTCTGCCAGCACGGTGACCGATGTACCCGATATGTACCGCCGCCTGGCCGCCGTATCAGCTCAGCTGGAAAACCTGGGGCTACAACACCGTCAGGCTCCGGAACAGCTCTTGCAACAGCTGGCTGGCTCTCCCGATGTCACGCCCTTACGTACCCTGGCCGAAGTGCTGGAGCCTGTGAAAGAGTATAAGCGGCATTTCCAGGGCTTCATCTACACGCCCCAAACCCCACTAAACCGCCTGGTAGACGCTGCCCCCGCCGAATCAGAAAAAGCCCGGCAGTTTGGGGTGCAGGTGGATAGCCTGCTGGCATTAATAAAAGCCAACCAAGGCAAGCTTCCCCGCACCGCCACTACCCGCCGATTGTTCAATAGCCTGCGCAGCCAGCTGCAAACCTGGCAGCTAAACGAGGTGCGCGTGCAGCCGCTACTGCAAACATCTCCCAGCCTGCGCGAGTACGCCCCGCTTTCTACTCATCTGGCCCAGGTGGCCTCATTGGGCCTCCTTCGACTGGCGCAATTGGAGAAAGATCAGCAGCCCCCCGTAGGCTGGCTTACCCCCTTGCAAAAGCAACTGGATGCCGCCAAGGCGCCAGCCGGGCAAACGGAACTGGTGGTTGTGGAGCCTATCAAACGCCTGTTAAGTCAATAATCCCACTTTAAATAAATAGCCCCGCTACAATCATGTTTGTGGCGGGGCTATTTGCTGAAAATGGATCCGGCCGCTAGGTCTTTAAAATAACACCGAAACCTGCATACGGCCCGTGTGTACCGGGCTTAGCCCATTTGGCTTACGGCCATCATAGCTGAGCGTTAGGTTCAGGCCATTGCTTAGGCGCTGCTCGGCGTTCAGGTTCCAGGTGAGGTTGTTGCCGGGGCGCAATGCATTCAGGATTTCCAGGCCTACAACGGAGGATATTTCGCCCTCGAACCCTACCCGCACCAGGCGCGTGGCCGCCGTTACGGTGCGTTTTCCTACCTGACTGAGCCGGGTTTCTATGCCCAGCTCGTCAAACACCCCGCGCGCGTCCGGGTCGGGCCCGTCGGCCAGAGTATTGGCCTTGGTGGTGTGCAGATACGTGCCGGTAAAGCGGAGCGTGTTGCTAGGCTGATAGCTCAGCTCGGGCGCGAATTCATACAACAGCAGCCGGTAGTTGCGCGCACTCAGGTAATCAGAGGCCGTTTCCCGGATACTGCGAGCCGTAACCACCCGCGCGGTGAACGACTGCGCCAGCGTGCGGCGCAGCAACAGGCTTTGACTGGCCAGGTTGCGGATGTCCGTTCCCTGCGCCAGCAGTACTTTTTGCTGGGTTTGCTGCACGGTAAACTCAGCACCAAAAATTGGATTGGATCGGTTGAAGTACAGCGTATTGCGCAGCAGCTTATTCAGACTTAGCAACGACAACGCTTCGGTCTGCAGCGCAAACGGATTCAGGCGAGAGCTCAGGCTTTTATCCGTGGTTTTTCGGTCCAGCGTAACGGAGGTGAGGGCCGAAAAACGGGCGGCAAAGCTGCGCAAACCCGGCTGCTCCCGCCAGCTGGCCGGTGCCGTGGTATTCAGGCGGTAACTGAAGCGGTTGGTGAAAGCCAGCAGGTAATCATCCGTCGGCAAAAACACCTTGATGTGCGTGCGGTACTGCGCATCGGGGGTCTGGGCTTCAAAGAACTCCTCCTTTTCCTCCCGACCATTGTTGTTGGCGTCGCCGCCGTAGAAGTGGGTGCCCTGGCCGTTGGGTACAGGCAGAAAGGAATAGTCCCGCTTCAGTTCCCGGCCCGAGGCCACGCTGTAGCTTAGCTCGGAGCGCAGCACATTCTGCAGCAGACTGGCGTTCCAGTCCAGCTTACCCAGCACGGTGCGCTGGCGGGCAGAGTCGCGGGAGGCCAGGTCCCGGTAGGTGGCCAGCAGGTTCAGATCCTGCTTTTTGCCCAGGCGCGTGGTCAGGCTGCCCTGCCAGGTTTGGGCGCGGCCCCGCTCCTGCAGGCTGTTTTGCTCTGGGTTAGGTGTTTGGTCGCGGCGGTAGCTGTAGTCCAGGCGGAAGCGGGTGCGCGCGCTGTCCTGGCTTTGCAGGAAAATGTTGTGCTCGTCGAAATAGTTGGCAGAGGTCAGGGAGTCACCGGAAGGCAGAGCCACGCGGTTTTTATCGAAGCGGTAGGCGTAGCCCGGCACCAATGGGCCGCGGGTGTAGCGTGCCTGTGCTTCGCCTCGTGCCCAGCTGGAACGCCGCCGACCTACCTCCGAGTTCAGCAGAAACAAGGCGCTGCGCAGCTCTACGTCGCCTACCTCGCGGGCCACATCCAGCCAGTGCTGCACGCCATTTACCTCGCCGGCGCGGTAGCGCCGGCTCAGGCGGTAGGTGAACTGGTTGTCGGTATCTTTCACGGCCCCGGCCGAGAAGTTAAAGATGTTGTCTTCACGGGGTGGGCGCTGCGTGCCGTTGCCGCGCACAGTGCTGGTGGTGCTCCAGTTGCGGTCAAACTCAATATCCCGATACCGGTCTATCGGCGCAAACAGCTTGCTGGTATACTCATAGTCCATGGTGCTCCGGAACTTATAGTTCTGCAGCACCGGCAGGTTCATGGGGCGGTCCACCACAGCATAACCCACCCGGAAAGCCCGGCCCTGATCTGCCTGCGGTGAAAAGCGGTTCAGATCGAGCTGCGACGAAGCCAGATCCACAAACACCGTGGCCGTCGAATCAACCCGTAAACTAACACCCGCCGATATGACCTGCTTTTGCAGGGGCGTGGGCAGGCGGCGCACGGGCTGGTAGTTACCCTGCGGCACCCCGTTGATGGGCGCCACGTACTCAAACACCCGGCCGTTGGCACTCACGGCCGTGGAGCTCAGCACGTAGTCGCCGCGGTTATTGCCCACGTTGGTAAAGCGCACGTTGTACACGCCGCGCGTGGAGTCTGGTGGGTAGGTGAAGATGGCTGTGCTTTGGCCCGTCAGAGTATCAGTTAAAACAGAGCGGTTATACTGCACCTGGCGTCGGTCGTAATTGGTCGAGTCGCCGCCGGGCACGTCTACAATGCTCACGTTTTCGCCCACGTTGCGCAGCAGCTCCCGTTCGTCTTCTTTCAGGTCGAGGTTGGGTGAGTTGTTGGGGTTGTCGGCTTCGCGGTAGTAGTTGGCGTGCACGCTCAGGCGGCCCAGCTGCTGATAATGACTCAGGTGTGTGAGCGAGCGGGCGTAGTTGAAATCAGAATACTCAAAATCGATGCGGATGCGCGAGTTGCGCGTGATGAGGTGCTTGGGCGAAAACGTCACCTCGGCCTGGTTATAGTCAATGATATAGTCGAAATCGAAACCACGGGTAAGCAGGCGCCCATCCAGGTACACCCGCTCGGAGTTAGCCAGCACAATGATAAACTGCTCGCCGTTGGGCCCGCGCAGGCGGTACGGGCCCTGTACGTTTTCAATGGGTGTTATTTCAATGGAAGCAAACTTGCCCTTGGCTACGCCCGCGGCCACACTGGTAGTAGCGTAGCGGCCGCGCCCCAGCACCGTGGAGGTGGTGGCCGTGGTGGGCGCGGCCTGGGCAGGAATGGTACTGTTGCCGGAAACATCGGCGCTGCGGCCTGCTACCCCCATCGGCAGCTTTCCAAAATTGGCTTCGATAGCCGCGCCCTGAATGTTTTTGTAGAAGCGCAGGAAGTAATCAGGCTTGCTGCGCAGCACTACGTCGCCGGCCGTTAGGTTCCAACGCGGGTGCGTCAGGGTCACATAAATCCGGTCGAACTCCTGTAGCTGCTGGGTGTTGCCTTCGGGCTGAAAGGGTACGTTCTGGTCGGAAATAGCCGCTGTAAGCTGCACCTGCTCCGTCAGCTGCCCTTCCAGCTGCAGGTTTAGGGAGGAGTTAACGAAGACGTTCTGCGTGTTGCCAAAAGATATACCCCGGCTCAGGTTGCCGGTTTTGTTGATGCCGGGCGTGGCCAGGATCTGCTCCTTCACTGTGAAATCATCGTAGCCAAACGGCCGGCGCGGAAAGCTAATGCTGTCCATCTGGCTGCGCGGGCGCTGAAACCGGGGCGCCGCCAGCCGCAGCGGCAATACGCGGTAACAAACCAGCACGGAATCCAGGCGCGGGCTGGGCAGCACAATGTCCGGCTCGCCGGGATTCAGGGCCGGGTAGCGCGTCCGTTCCCGGATAAAACGGTACTGATCCGTGCGGGCATCATAGGCCACTGAGCGGCCGTTGATACTCACTGAGGAAGGTACCACCGTCAGCGTATCAGATAGCTGAAATAAGGTGGTATCCCGCGCCGGTAGTAGTCGTACCCACTGGCAGCGCCGCGAGTTGGGCACCGTCTCCGCTCGCTGCTGCCCCGCTGCCTTTTGCAGCGGACTTAGCAGCAACAGCAACCAGCCCAGAAGCAGAAAGCAACGCGGAAAGCTGCGAGTCATAAGCGCGGGTTGGATGGCAGCAGTGGCAACAGGCCGTACAACGCGAAGTACGGGATTATTCGTGCCCGGCAAACTAAGTCAGGCAGGCTTTACGCCGGGGCCAGCGGCAGCTCAATGTAAAACGTGGTGCCGTCCCCCTCCTGGGTTTCAAACCAGATGTTTCCCCCGGCACTCTCGATGCCCCGCCGGGCTACGGCCAGCCCAATACCCGAGCCCGTAACTTTCGTGGTGAAGTTGGGCACGAAGATCTTTTCCTGCACGGCCAGGGGAATGCCCCCGCCATTGTCTTTGATGCAGATGCGCACTTTATCGGAGGCGGGCTGGGCCAGCAACACCTCAATTTCCGGGCGGCGGTCTTCCGGCACGCTCTGAATGGCGTTGATAAGCAAATTGTTGAAGGTGCGCACCAGTAAATTTTCGTCGGCGAAGACCAAGAAAGCACCTTCCTGCAGCCCATCGGGCATGGTAAGCTGCACTTTACCTCCCGTAGAGCTATCCTGATGCAAGGCCACGCAGCGCCGCAGAATGGGCACGATATCCAGGCGCTCGGGGCGCATGGCGGGCAGGTTGGTAAACGTGCTGAAGGAGGTAGCAATGTCCGAGAGCACATCAATCTGGGTGATGAGCGTCTGGGAAATCTTGCCAATCAGCTCTTCGGCATTTGGCCGACGCTCGGCAATGGCTTTCTGCAGAAACTGCAAACTCAGCTTCATGGGCGTGAGCGGGTTCTTGATTTCGTGAGCTACCTGCCGGGCCATTTCGCGCCAGGCGGCTTCCTTTTCTTGCGCCGCCAGCTCCTGCTTACTTTCCTCAAGCTTCAGCAGCATGCCATTATACTCGCGCACCAGCAGGCCAATTTCGTCCGAGGACTCATAGGAAAGCAGCTCATTTTGGCCAGTAAGGGTGGTGTGCTTGAGCTTTTCGGTTATGAGCTTAAGAGGCGTAGTAAGGATGCGGGAGGCCACAAAAGTGAGCACCAGGAAGAGGATGAACATCACCGTGAAGATGTTCAGAATGGTATCTACCAACTCAATCAGCTTGGTATCCAACTCCTTTTCCGAATCGAAAAACGGAATGCCCACATACCCCATGACCGGCCCTAAGCCCGGCTTAGTGGAAGGCATGCGCAACGGGAGGTATAGTGCATTAAACGAAAGGCTGCCCGCCTTCTCAGAAAGCAGCACCCGGGGCTGTGCCCGCTCATTAAGCGCCTTAATAGCTTGCGGATTCATCAATGGGCTGAGCAAGCCGCTCTCAAAAATGAGTGGCTGACTGCTGACCAGCAACTCTCCGTGCTCATCGTAGAGGTTCAGGTCGGTTTCGGTGAGGTTGGCTACCACTTCGGCCACATCTGTGAGTTTCTCGCGGCCGGTAGAATCGGCCAACAGGGCGCGGTTTTTTAGTAGGTTATCCTGCACGGCTTTGCCGCGCCGCTCATAGCTATGCAGCAGGTCGTGCTTATAGGACGAGGTGACCTGGCTGGCAATGGCCACACTGACGACCAGCAGCGGCACCAGAATACCCATGTTCAGGAAGAGTTGGATTTTGGTGCTGAAGTTGGTGCGCAGCATATGCGGATAGCGTCCCTTGGCCAACAGATACGCCAAAATGCATAGCAGCCCAAAGAAGGTATGCAGCAAAAAGAGGAAGGAGAAGTTGGCAAACCAGCTTCGGAAGGAATACTTGGGCGTACTGACGACAATGGTTCGATCCTGAGACCCATGAATACCCAGATGGTGCGTCCCGGCTACGGTAATGCCGGAGGTATACAGGTGCGGGTCAGCCAGTTGCTCGGGTTTCAGGTCATTGCCGTAGTCAAAATCCCCTTCGCTATACACCAGTCGTTTATCCTGATAGCCAGCATAGCTGAGTTCAGGCCCGAGACCGGGCTGGAAGAACTTCTCGTCTACCAACAGCTCAGGAACCAGGCTATTGGTAGTCAGCTTTTTCAGTACCAGTTCCAACACAATGGTAGCTGTGCCAGTGCCCCGGGTTACGGGTACCGGGACAAACAATACATATCGCCGTGAGCTGAATGTGGCCCCGTTATGAATCAGGTACAGGTTAGGCTGATCGGTGGACATAGCACCGGCCAATAGCCGCCACCGTTTACGGCGTAACGGGGCTGCCAGGCTATCCTCCCCCAGGGGCCGCCCGGTAGGATCAAACAGCCACACCGTGGATTCGTACTTATCGAAATAGTCACGCAGATAGTACTTAACAATCTTTTGGCGTACCACTTCCTGATTATCGAAAGGACTGGCTAGTTTGGCCTGCAGAAGTGGGTCACTGGCCATTTCGCGGGCGCGCTCGGCCAGCAGAAACTCTCCTTGTAGGTCATTGTCCAGCAACAGGTTTCCAGCCAATTTTTGCTTGGTTTGAATTAGCTGGCGGTCGAAGTGCTCGTAGAGCGCCAGGGCACCTACCGTAGCGCTCAGGCCTACCATTAGAAACACAAACAGGTACAACTGGTAGGGTACTACTGCTGAGAGCTGGCGCAACCCGGTCAGGCGTAGCGTAAAGAAGAAGGCCAGCGTCAGCCCCAGCAAAGTCAGCGACGGCAACTCCAGGGTCAGGCCTAAAATCAGCCAGAGCAATGCACTGGTAGCTAATAGCCCCAAAGCCAGCTTTTTGGTAGCCGGGCGCATAATAGCCACAAAAACCTGCGCTAGCATGTAAAAAACCAGCAGAAAGCTGCCCGTATGCAGCACAATAGCCAGCAGCAGCAGCAGCTTGAAACCGGATAGCTCAATGCTTTGGGTAATATCCAGCACCAGTTGGGAGTTGGTGAAGGTGCTGGCATAAAACTCATACAGCGTGAGCAGCAGGGCATAAAAAAGCAGCACTGTGGCCGTGCCAATCCCGGCTCGTTCCCGCCAATCCTTTAGGTGCCAGATGCGGCGCATCACCCCAAAGCGCCGGAAAAGCCGGAGCGCATAGATTACAATCAGCGCCAGCAGCAAGGCGTTTATCAACAGGTCGCCCAAGGATGGCGACAGCCAAGATGCCGCGTAGACGCGGGGGTCAAACAGCTCTAGCTCAATAAACGAAAACGGCAGGCCCCAGTACAGCAGCACCGCCCGAAATACCACCAGGGGTAGCACCACTGCTGCTGCTCCGGCCAGCAACCGGCGCTGCTGAAATAGCCCGCGCGCCAGCTTGCCCCAGCCAGCCAGATAGAAACCAAAGCCAAGCAGCAGCAGCCCCAGCGGCACATATTTCCCCGTAATGGGGTTAGGATGTACGCTCTCTAATGAAAACAGATAGGTGCCATCGGCGGAGTACAGCCGGGGTAGGCTGGCACGGGCATTTGCGGTAACAATGCGTAAATCCAGCCCCCGGAACAAGGCCCTTTCGGCACCCTCGCGCAGGTAGCGGTTGCTGATACCGTAGCGCCGCTCCAGAGGGATATATGTCAGAATGGTAAAAGCTCCAGCCTGCCGGCGCAGCACCAGGTACCGCCCAAACTTCATATCCACGAGCTTTTCGTGGAATGTCTGGTTGATGTTATCCGGATCGGGGCGGGTGGTATGATCTGACCAGTAGAGCAGCTGCGTACCCCGATAAATAAAGGTGGGGTAAGTGCTGTTCCTGAGTAAAGACGTGAACGTGACGCCACCGTGCTGCACCTCTGCCGCTATATTTTCCGCATCTTCCTTGGCCGTCAGTTCGGCCTTATGCAGCAGCGTTTGCAGTTGGGCCGCTTCCGCCCGCAGCAGCACATCCGATGCCAGCCCGTAATGGTTTCCCACGTAGGCCCCCAAAAAGCACAGGGCTGCCAGAAGCAGTAATACTAACGGAGATTGACGGAGAAACTTCAACGGTAAATAGCTAAGCAGCCGGAGCTGAACGGGCAGATAGCAGGGGTTGCTAACAAAAATGCCGCCATTCGGCGGCATTTCCTATTATTATGGCTGGTGAGGTGGCTGTAGCGGCGCATCTGGCTGGTAACGTACACTCCCGAACAGGTAAAGCATCAGGGTACGCGCATACCGGAATAAGAGCGGAGTAAGCGCCAGCATCGTAATGGATACAGCCCCTATATAAACCCATACGGCTGGGTCATGAGCTATAAAATATAGCAGAAGGCCTACCACTAAGACTACTCCTACGGACAGACCGTAGCTGATATACATAGCCCCCCAGTAAAAGCCTACTTCCGGCTCGTAGTGCTGCCCGCAGATAGGACAACGCTCAGGCATCTCATCAAACTTGCTCAGGTTGTAGGCCGAGTGTAGAAACAATGGCCCCTGCTGGCACCTTGGGCACTTCTGCTCCATTATGGCCAGCCAAGTGGAACTGGTTCCGGCCATTAGCGCAGCCCTTGCTTTTTCTTCTGTGAGTTGCGGTACCAGAAAAAGCCCACTGTACCAATCAGCACATAGGGAATAGTCATCAGATACAGAATCCCCTTGTTCAGACCAGTAGTATCGTATCCTGATTTCTCCGTCCGTGAGGCTTCCACCTGTGTTTTACACATGGTGCACTGCGCCTGCACGCTAAGCGGCAGCAAACTTAGGCCGCAGCTCAGCAGCAAGGCCAAAATTCCCCAAGCAAATACCTTTTTCATATCTTCTTTAACATCAGCCGGCGGGCAAAGTTTCCGGTAGTTGCGTTTCCCCTCAGGTATAGTACGGCGCTATCATGAAGTACACAATGACGCCGGTAATCGAGACGTAAAGCCAAATCGGGAACGTCCAGCGGGCTATGCGGCGGTGCTTGGCAAATTGTTCTGTCAGGGCAAAGTACAGCGTGAACAGAACCAGCCCTACCGTAACGATGGCCAGCAGTATGTGAGAGAGCAGCAGCACAAAATAAACAGTGCGCACCAGGCCCTCACCCCCAAATTTGGTAGAAGGCACCTGGGAATGATAGATAACATACGACACCAGAAACAGCGACGAGAGCAGAAACGCAGTTCCCATCATGGCGCGGTGCCGCGCTACTTGCTTGTTGCGGATGAAGTAGAAGCCGATAAGCAGACACAGAGCCGTTAGCGAGTTCAGCACAGCGTTTACTGCGGGCAGAAACTTTACCTGCGCGCCCGGCACCCGAAAAGCTTCCGGAAAGTAATACAGCCCGGCCACCACCAGCGGTACGGCGGCCGCCAGCATGCCCAGCAGGAGTTTGTACTTGGTATACTGGCCGGCGTTAGCGACGGGGTTGGTTATGGTCATACATGTACAGCAGTACGCTGATTTCGGTCAGGAGACGCTCAATATCCCGGGGCTTGGTTCCGTCGTAGATACCGCGCACGTGCTGGTCGCGGTCTACCAGGAATAGCTGTTGGCTATGTACCAGGCCTGGGGCCACCCCGGAAGGCCGGGGTAAGCGAAACTCTTTTTCGGCCAGCTGATAGATGTCGGCCTGATTCCCCGTCAGGAAAAACCATTTACCGGCAATAGCCCCATACTGCTCCGCATAGCGCTCCAGAGTAGCCACCGAATCCTGGGCGGGGTTGACGGTGAAGGAGGCCAGACGCACGCGGGGCTCATGGCGGTATTTTTCCTGTACGCGTTGCAGATTACTGTTTACCTGCGGACATGCGCCCGGGCAGCTTGTGTAAAAGAAGCTGGCCAGGTACAGACCATTGCCGGCTAGTTCCTGCCCGGTTACCATGCGCCCTGTTTGTGCCTGTAAGCGGAAGTTGGCAATAGGGTGAAAAACAGTATCGCGCTGCCACTTCTCGCCGACGCGCACTGAATCAATGCGGTCGGGCAAGTAAGTTGGCAGCGCGTAACGGTTGGTACCGAAGGTTTTCAGAAACAAAAACGCCAGTACCGGAACGAGCAGTAGCAGGCCCAACAGCAAAGTTTGTTTGGGCCGCATTGACTAGCGGTTGAAGATAGCCTCGCCGATATAGGAGCCTTCCGTCACCAGGGCAACCAGCAGCCAGATCAGCAGGGCCATAGGAATCAAAATGGTCCAGATGAGGCCTTTGGTTTCATGCTTCAAGTGCATGAACTCGCCTACAATGAAGAAGGCCTTCAGGATGGTCATCACAATGAAGATGCTGTTCTTCAGCGTAGCCATGGTATGGGGCAGCGCAAAGGCAATAGCAAACTCCAGCGTGGTGATGCCAACAATCCACGCCAGGGCAATGAAGATAGGGCGCGTGTTGGGCTTGGCGTGATGTGCTTCTACCGAGGGGTCGAAATCGTGAGCAGTATGATCCATATGGGCGTTGATATGGTGAAATAGTGAGTGGTGAGTGGCCGTGAAAAGCAAGCGTCAGCTCATCCTTTCACAAGCGCACCATTTCACAAATCAGATGAGATAGAAGAAAGTGAAGACGAATACCCACACCAGATCCACAAAGTGCCAGTACAGGCCAATCTTCTCTACCATTTCGTAGTGGCCGCGCTTATGGAAGGTGCCGTTGGTGGTGGCAATGAAGCACCAGGTCAACAGGCAGATGCCCGAGAATACGTGGAAACCGTGGAAACCGGTGATGAAGAAGAACAGGTCGGCGAAAAGTACCGGCCCGTATTCATTCTGGGTGAGGGCAGCGCCAAATATGGTACTGCCGTCTGCCATTTTCAGGCCATGCTCACTACCAGTGATAAAGTGGCCCCACTCCCACGCCTGGCAGCTGATGAACATGCTACCGAACAGGATGGTCCACAACAGCCACTTCTGTACATCATTCTTGTCCATGCGGTGGCCGGCTTCTACTGCCAGTACCATGGTTACGGACGAGAAAATCAGGATCATCGTCATCAGGGCCACAAAGGCTAGCGGGATGTCCATGCCGTGCAGACCGGGGAAGGAATTAAATACCTTTTCCGGAATGGGCCAGTAAGCAGTAGAGAAGGTGAAATCCTTCGGTGCGCCAACGTATGCCAGGTGGCGCTGGCGCATCAGACCATACGTGGTCAGGAAAGCCGCGAACGTGAAAGCATCCGTCAGCAGGAAGAACCACATCATCAGCTTGCCATAGCTAGCCTTGAAGGGTTCGTTGCCTCCGTCCCAGGAACCGCTGCGGGGCTCGGGCAGAGTAGCAGCCGGAATGGTCTGTGTCGTGGTTGTGGTGGACATTGCGTGCGTGGTAAGACGAAATCAGTGGTTCAAAAGTAGGAACAAATACAGGTACAACCAAAGGCCTCCCAGGAAGTGCCAGAAGATGGTCACATTACCAATAGAAAGCATCTGACGCGAATGCACCTGATAGTTAAAGGCTTTGCGCAGAACTTTGAGCAAAAAAATCAGGCCGGCCAGCAGGTGAAAAGCGTGTACGCCCATCAACACATACAGGAAAGAGCCCGATGGATTAGCATCAACGCCGCCAAAGTGAATCTTGTTACGTACCAGCTCGCCCCAAACGTTGTATTGTCCTACCAGAAATACCAGTCCCAGGGCAATAGTCAGCAGCAGGCCCAGCTTCACATTCTTCAGGTTGTCTTTGCGTGCGGCAAAGTAGGCCCATTGCACGGTGGCGCTGCTCAGCAGGATTACAATAGAATTGGTGAGCAGACTGGCTGGCAGGGCAAACTCCAGCCAGTTGCCTTCCTCCCGGCGCACAATATAGGCGCTGGTATACGCCGCAAAAATCATGGCGCTGCTGATCATCATCAGCCACAAAAGCAGGCGCAGCGGATGGGTACCGGTGCCGGGCTCTTTATCGGTTAGGGGTTCAGCAGAATACATATTCATTTTTCAGTTATCAGATGGGAGGATGAAAGAACAGTCGCTTCATATTTACTATGAGCCCGCCTCTCCTACTTACACTACCTGCTTTACTACATTTTGATTTTATCCATGACCAGGGCTATCTGCACAATAGGCAGATAGAGGAATGAGCCAAACATGATGCGCATAGCCGCTTTTTTACTGACGGTACGCATCAGATAAAACGTTTGCATCAGAAACAGCACACCGCAGATTGCCGCTATCATAGGATACGTCGTGTTCGTCATTCCAAAGTAAAATGGCAGCAGGCTCAGGGGAATCAGGACCAGCGTGTACGTCATGATCTGCATGGCCGTGCGCAGGTCTTTGCCTCCGGGTGTAGGCAGCATCTTAAAGCCGGCTTTTTTGTAGTCATCGTCGAGCACCCAGGCAATGGCCCAGAAGTGCGGGAACTGCCACATAAACTGAATACCGAACAGAATCCAGCCTTCGGCGCTGAGCATACCCGTGGCCGCCACCCAGCCAATAAGTGGCGGCATTCCGCCGGGAATGGCCCCTACCGCCACACAAATGGGCGAAATGGTTTTAAGCGGCGTGTAAATAAACCCGTACAGAATCAGCGACACCAGGGAAAGTGCGGCTGCCAGCGGGTTAAAGAAGTAGGTTAAAATACCCAGGCCTATTATACCCATCACGGCTACAAAAACCCAGGCTTCCGTTATGGACAGCACTCCTTGCGGCAGCGGGCGTTTGGCGGTGCGCTTCATCAGCTTATCGAGGTCTTTCTCGAAAATCTGATTAATGGTATTGGCGGCGCCTGTGACAGCCAGCCCGCCTAGCATCACCAGCAGGGCGCGACTCCAGTCCAGCTCTTTTGCTCCCAGCAGGTAGCCAATGGCGCTAGAGAAGGCCACGGTTAGCGAGAGACGGAACTTTAGCAGCTGAAAGTAAGCCCTGACTTTAGTCATCAAGAGGAATAACAAGGAAACGGGCATACTCCCGCCCGATGGGGCCGCAAAGTTACGCAACAACGCGCGGAATAGCGGCCTGCCTCCTCAATTTCGTTGCCCTTCGGTACATTACCAGCGCCAGAAACTGCACTCCGAACAACACGGTTGCCAGCGTGAGGTGTATCGGCTGCACGGCGGCAGGAAAGGCCAAATAAGCCAGCACAATTCCCGCCCCAATTTCGGCTACCAGAACTCCTATTATGACTACTGCCAGGCGCTTCAAGGAACGCAAGGACAAAGAATACAGCCGGAAAGCCACATACACGTTCAGCAGCAGCAGTACTGCGGAAAAGGTGCGGTGAAAGCGGAAAGCCCCGCCTAATTGCTCCACCCAGTTTTCGCGGCCCAGATACTGCGCCGCAAAGGCGACCATATCAATCTGCTCTCGAACCTGCGTGCCCAGCACAATCTGGCCAAAGGTGAGCAGTATGGCCAGCCACAGCCAGCCGGTGAGCCCTGCTGCACTTGTAACGGGGGCCGCAGCCGTTGCTTGTTGTGAGCGGTTTACGGCATATAGCAACATAGCTACTATGAGCAGCGCTAACCCCATATGAATAGTAACCATGACAGGCAGCAGGTTGGTGGATACCACCAACGAGCCCAACCATCCTTGTACTCCCGTCAGCAGGAAGCTACCCAGCGCCAGCCAGAATACTACCCTGTCCCGGCGCCAGTATGGCAGGGCGAATAGCACTGTTAGAAATACCAGCACGCCGATGAGTGCCCCTAATAGTCGGTTCAGGTATTCAATCCAGGTTTTGGTGGGGTTGAAGTCCGTTTCCAGATACTGGGTAGGGTGAGCGAAGATGTCACTGGCCACCTGTCGAAATCCCAGCCGCTCCAGCGTAGCCGCCAGTTTGCGGTTTTTAGCGACGCGCTGCGCCGTGTATACTTCCTTATAGTTTGCTGGCAGTTGGCTGATATGCGTTGGCGGCACCCAGGAGCCAAAACACTTAGGCCAGTCAGGGCAGCCCATGCCGGAGCCCGTACTACGTACAATGCCGCCCACCAAGATCAGCAGGTATACTGCCGTTACAGTGAGAATACCTACCACCCAAAAGCGGCGGCTATAGGCAGGTGAATTCATATGCGAGGTACTGTTTTGGGTGATGAGTCTTCCGTATTGTGGGAACAACATCAGCCGAATTAAATGGCAGACACGCAGCCAAAGTCAATAAAAAACGGGCCGCCGTAAGTACAGCGGCCCGTTTCTAGGCAATCAGGCCAGAGGACCTTTACTCCATTTCACGCTCGTAGGGCAGATTGGAAGACTGCGTCTGTGAGTATGGGATGTTTTGTGGGATGAAATCCTCAGCAGCACCGGGCTTGCTATAATCATAGGGCCAGCGGTATACAGCGGGAATAGCACCAGGCCAGTTACCGTGACCGGGATGGATAGGCGCTGTCCACTCCAGTGTCGTCGAGTTCCAGGGGTTCTGGGTAGCACGACGGCCACGGAAGATGCTGTAGAAGAAGTTGAAGAGGAAGATAAACTGCGCAAAGAAGGCCAGAATTGCCGCAATAGAGATAAAGCGGTTCAGGTCAGCAAACTGCGAGAACATATCAAAACCAGTCCAGGCGTAGTAGCGACGGGGGAAACCGGCAATACCTACGTAGTGCATGGGCAGGAACACCAGATACACACCCAGGAACGTGAGCCAGAAGTGTACATAGCCCAGCTTCTCGTCCATCATGCGGCCGAACATCTTGGGGAACCAGTGGTAAACACCGGCAAACAGACCGAAGAAGGCCGAGCTACCCATTACCAGGTGGAAGTGAGCTACCACAAAGTAGGTGTTGTGCATCTGAATATCCAGTGCGGCGTTACCGAGTACAATACCCGTCAGACCACCCGAGATAAACAGCGACACAAAGCCAATGGAGAACAACATAGCAGCAGTAAAGCGGATATTACCGCGCCACAGCGTAGCCAGCCAGTTAAAGGTCTTCACAGCCGAAGGCACGGCAATAATCAGCGTCAGGAACATGAACACCGAACCCAGGAAGGGGTTCATGCCGGTTACGAACATGTGGTGAGCCCACACAACGAATGACAGCAGTGAGATACCCAGCAGCGAGCCAATCATGGCGCGGTAGCCGAAGATAGGCTTACGAGCGTTGGTAGCCAGAATTTCCGATACCATGCCCATGGCAGGCATAATAACGATATATACTTCCGGGTGACCCAAGAACCAGAACAAGTGCTGGAACAGTACGGGCGAGCCGCCTACATTATGCAGCGCCTGACCAGCAATGTAGATATCCGACAGGAAGAACGAGGTACCGAACGAACGGTCGAAGATCAGCAGCAGAGCCGCCGACAGCAGAACCGGGAATGAGAGCAGACCCAGAATAGCCGTCAGGAAGAACGACCAGATGGTCAGCGGCAGCTTGCTCATGCTCATGCCGCGGGTACGCAGGTTGATTACCGTGGTAATGTAGTTTACACCACCCAGCAGCTGCGATGCAATGAACAGTGCCATGGACACCAGCCACAATGTCTGACCCAGGCCGGAGCCAGGAATAGCCTGTGGTAGGGCACTCAGCGGCGGATAAATTGTCCAGCCGGCCGAAGCAGGTCCGGTTTCAATAAACAGCGAGATAAACATGATAACGCTGGATACAAAGAAGAACCAGTACGAAAGCATGTTCATGAAGCCCGAAGCCATGTCACGGGCACCAATCTGCAGTGGAATTAGGAAGTTGGAGAACGTACCCGACAGACCAGCCGTCAGCACGAAGAACACCATGATGGTTCCGTGCATGGTTACCAGCGCCAGATAGAACTCGGGGTTCAGTTTGCCGGCTTCAATCCATTTGCCCAGGAAGGGCGAGAGCCACTCAAAGGTAGACTCTGGCCAGCCCAGCTGCAGACGGAACAAGCTAGAGAGTGTACCACCCAGAATGGCCCAGAAAATACCGGTGATGAGGAATTGCTTGGCAATAACCTTGTGGTCAGTGCTGAAGACATATTTCTCTAGAAAGCTTTGCTCATGATGCTCGTCATGATGCAGATGCTCATCGTGCTCGGTATGCGGCTCGGTTACCCCGATGCCACCTTGCACTTGAGATTGAGTAGGAAGATTAGCAGCCATAGAAGAGCGTGCGATTAAGAAGTTACAGCGAAGCCTTGGCGGCGGGAACTACGGCAGCGGCCGCCGGAGCAGCTACTGGAGCAACCAGATTACCCGACTTCTGTTTGAAGGTAGCCAGTAAATCCGGGTTCTGAGATGAGAAAGACTGTTGCTTAGCAAACCACGCTACATAGTCATCTGGTTCATCTACAATGATGGCCAGTTTCATAGCGAAGTGACCACGGCCGCAAATCTGGTTGCAGGCCAGCTCATAGTTGAAAGCGGGATTACCCAGTTGGGCACGCATCTCATCCGTGGTTTTGGTAGGCGTAAACCAGAATTTAGTAGGCATACCGGGTACTGCGTACATCTGCACGCGGAAGTGCGGCATATATACAGCATGCAGTACGTCGCGGGAGCGAATCTTTAGCAGTACAGGGTGGCCTTTAGGCACGTGAATTTCACCAGCTACAAAGTCATCCAGGCTAGCATTGTCATTCAGATCGAAACCAAACTCGTTGGTAGCGTCAATCAGACGGTAATTCACCACACCCAGTTTCTGGTCGCGGCCGGGGTAGCGCACCAGCCAGTTGAACTGCTTGCCCATTACTTCCAGTACTACGGAATCTTTAGGAGCAGGACCTGTGATTTTAGACCACTCTTTCCAGCCGGCAAATACCAGACCTGCCATTACAATGGCCGGAATCAGCGTCCAGATGATTTCAATCTTGTTATTGTGCGGGAAGAAGAAAGCACGACGGCCTTCTTTGTGCTGGTACTTGTAGGAGTACACAAACAGCGCAACCTGCGTAATCACGAACACGATACCCAGAATGATCATCGTGGTCCAGAACATGCGCTCGGTAGCATGACCGTGTACCGAGGCAATGGGCGGATTCATCTTATCGAAGCTGTCAATGAACGACCACGCAAAGGCCGCACCACCCAGTACCAGGAAAAGAATCATCAGAATACCATTCACACGGTTGCTCATGCCCACATCGCGCACAAAGCTTCCCGAGAAAATAGAGGTCAGGATCTGGAGGCGGAACAGCAGGCCGAACACGACCAACAGCAACACCAGTACCAGCAGAATACCAAGAACTGTCATGGTTTAAGGAGTTAGAAGCTAACAGCTGGGAGTTAGAAGCCGGAAAATCCGTGGCTTCTAACTCCCAGCTGTTCAGAATTAGGTGGTATGGTGTACGCTTTCGTCCAGGAACGGGTGATGTACCGGAACCAGCGAAGCTTGTGACAAACGCTTGGTAAATAGGATCAGGAAGGCACCCAGGAAAATCAGGGCCACGCCAATCTCAATGATAAACCCGTTGTCCGCCTTCATAGTAGCTGGCATGAACATCAGATAGAAGTCCGACCAGTGACCGATGATAACGGCAATGCAGACGATTTTCAGCATGATCATCTGACGCTTGGCATCCCGGGTCATCAGAACCAGGAAAGGGAAAGCGAAGTTGATGAGCAGGTTGAAGAAGAAAATCCAGGTATACTGACCATTGAATCCGCCCAGTCGCTGGTTGTAGTACACTGCTTCTTCAGGAAGGTTAGCGTACCAGATCAGCATGAACTGGGAGAACCATACATAAGTCCAGAAGATGCTGAAGCCGAAGATGAACTTACCCAAATCATGCAAATGGCTGGCATTCAAAAATTTCAGATAGCCGGCTTGCTTAAGGTAAATAGCCGTGAGCGTCGTGGCAGCAATACCCGTCACCCACCAGGAAGCGAATACATACCAGCCGAACATTGTGCTGAACCAGTGAACGTCCACTGACATTACCCAGTCCCAAGCCGACATGGACGAGGACACTGCATACAGTACCAGGAACAGGGCGGCTACATTGATGCTCTTGTGGAAATACTCGGTGCCACCGTTGAGGTCTTCTTCTAAAGACAGCTTACGCAGGCGCTGGGAGAAAAACCACCAGATACCCAGGTACAGTACTGTGCGAATTATATAGAAAGGCGTGTTCAGGAAACCGCTCTTCCCAGCAATAATAGCATCGTAGTGCTCCGATTTAGGATCCATGATGCCTTCGTGCGTCCAGTGGAACAGGTCATGACGACCCAGGAAAAACACCACCAGCATAATGATAGCACCGGGAAGAATCCAGGCACTCATGGCTTCGTTGATACGCTTGATCAATACGGACCAGCCAGCGTAGGCTACGTATTGCAGGGCCACGAAGAACGTTCCAATAGTGGATACACCCACAAAGAATACGTTGTTGTGCCACAAGCTGACCAGAAGCCGCTTTAGCCAAATGGGTGAACCTTCCGCCTGGGCATGCTCCGCGCCGTGCGCAGCAGCACCTGCAGCTTCGTGGTGTGCCCCAATGCCCATGGCGGACATAATCAGACCAATAGCCAACAGGACAACGCCTGCTACCAAGATCATGATAAACTTTCTATTCGTGCGCGGCGACACCTCCAGGTATTCAGCCGTGGCGCTTTCGTGATGCGTCAGAGTTGCCATAGTGGATTAGTTAGCCTTGCCGTTAGTTGCAGTATCACCCTGACCGGGCGTTATCGATGCCTTACGGGAGCCCGCCTGGGTCATATTCTCGTTCATATCACCGGAGTTCATGGGCGAGTCGGCGGTAGGAACGTTAGCGGAAGCGCTTCCGGATTTTACCATGTCCGCCAGTCCATCGGGGCCTTTTCCTTGCTGCAGTACGCGGACGTACATAGCAATTTTCCAGCGCTCCTCTGGATTCACCTGTGAGCCATGTGGCATCATGCGGCCTTTGCCCCACTCAATTACATGGTACACGTGGCCTTCGTTCATGGTCTTGTATGCACCAGTCGAATAGCTCGGCACACCCTTGAACTTCGCTCCTACCAGGCCCTGACCGTCGCCCTGTTCACCATGGCAATGCTGGCAGTTGCGCAGGTATAGCACCTTGCCTTCTTCCAGATTAGCCTTGGTATAGGCGTAGGGGTTCTTCAGCGTCTTTTCAGCAATAGACACACTGTCTTTGCCGATATGGTCGTAGTAGTTCAGCTTGCCACGGGGAACGGTGCCCACCACCGGGGTGCGCTCATTCAGCCCCATTGGGTTAACTGTATTGGCGTTAACCTGGCGGAGTGGATCGTACGGAATGGACTCGTACATCTGCGGCGCATACTCAATGCCCGGATCATCGGCCCGATTACAGGCGGTGGAAGCCACCGCGGCGAACAGCAATGCCGACGCCTGCAGAGTTAGTTTCAGCGAATGCGTCATTAGAACTTAGACATTTCTTTTTCGTTCACTTCCGAAGCACCGTTGGCACGTAGCAGTTGAGTCAAATGACCCAGGTCCGTACCGTCTTTCAGCTCAATGGCCACAACAAACTTGTCATCGGTTGAGCGCACATCCAAGACTGGCGTTTTCCAGCGGGGATACAGCTTGCTGATGGCATAGAAGGTAATAACCATGCCGTGGCAGCAGAAAAACACTGTCAGCTCGAAGGATACAGGAATGAAGGCAGGCAGCGCAATGTGCGGCTTACCACCAATGATCATTGGCCAGTCAACGCCCAGCGTGTAAATCTGGAGCCACAGCGCAAATGCCAAACCCGTTAAGCCATAAAAGAAGGCGGCGATGGGAAGACGTGAACGTTCGATGCCAAGCGCATCGTCTATGCCGTGAATGGGGAACGGCGTGAAAACTTCGTAAATCTTAACGCCGGCTGCACGTATGTTTTCAACGGCGTGCAGCAGCACGTCTTCGTCTTCGAAGACACCGAGGGCGAAGCGCTTAGTCATGCTTATTATAGTTTACAGGAGCCGATGCCGGAACCCCGTGGGTGGCGGGTTGGTGAGCGTGAGCATGGTGCGGATCAACACCGGTATAAGTCGGCCCGTTGTCCACGGTGTATTTCAGTACCGATTTCACTTCAGCCATGTTAATCACGGGGAAGAACTTGGCGAAGAGCAGGAATAGGGTAAAGAACAGACCCAGCGTACCTACATAGATACCGATATCAATGATGGTAGGCGAGAACATAGCCCAGCTGGAGGGCAGGTAGTCGCGGTGCAGGGAGGTTACGATAATCACGAAACGCTCGAACCACATACCGATGTTCACGATGATAGACAGCACGAAGGTGGCGGGGATGCTGTAGCGTACCCGACGAATCCACACCAGCTGAGGCGTAATTACGTTGCAGGTCATCATAGCCGCATAAGCCCACCAGTAAGGACCAGTAGCGCGGTTAATGAAGGCGTACTGTTCGAATTCTACCTGCGAGTACCAGGCAATGAAGAACTCCGTGATATAAGCCACACCTACAATAGAGCCCGTAATCATCATGATTTTATTCATGAGGGCAATGTGCTCCAGGGTAATGTAGTCTTCCAGCTTAAATACTACGCGGGTAATAAGCATCAGCGTAAGTACCATGGCGAAGCCGGAGAAGATAGCACCAGCAACGAAGTAAGGTGGGAAGATGGTGGTATGCCAGCCGGGAACAACCGAGGTAGCAAAGTCCATGGATACGATGGTGTGTACCGAAAGTACTAGTGGTGTAGAAACACCAGCCAGAATCAACGACACCGTCTCGTAGCGCGACCAGTGCTTGGCCGAGCCCTTCCAGCCCATACTCAGCAGCGAGTAAGCCACTTTGGCAATCGGGCCTTTTGCCCGGTCACGGATGGTAGCAAAGTCTGGCACCAGACCCGTGTACCAGAACACCAAGGATACCGTGAAGTAGGTAGAAATGGCGAATACGTCCCACAGCAGTGGGGAGTTGAAGTTTACCCACAGCGAGCCAAACGTGTTTTGCAGCGGGAACACCCAGTAAGCCAGCCACGGACGGCCCATGTGCAATACCGGGAACATGGCTGCGCAGATTACGGCGAAAATCGTCATAGCCTCCGCAGCACGGTTAATAGAGGTCCGCCATTTCTGACGGAACAGCAGCAGTACTGCCGAAATCAGGGTGCCGGCGTGACCAATACCTACCCACCATACGAAGTTGGTGATATCCCAGGCCCAGCCAATGGTTTTGTTCAGCCCCCACTCCCCGATGCCGTACCACAACGTACGATAAACGGAGTAGAAGAAGATACCGAGGAAAAAGAGGGCAACGCTCAGGGCCGCCATCCACCGAATATTCGGCTTGGCTTCTACCTGGCGGCACACGTCCTGGGTGACGTCGTGGTACGATTTCCCCCCGGTTACGAGCGGCTCCCGTACAGGCGATACGTGCTGCATAGTTTTGGACTTAAATTAGTAATGGAGAAGCAATTGGGCTGGAAGCCATCCTGCTCCCCAGGAGCTCATTTCTAGGCGTTAAACTCTGACTTCTCCGTGTTGCGAATCTTGGTCAGGTAGGTAATATTCGGCTGTACGTTGATGGCGTCCAGTACGTGGAAGGCACGCTCACCGTCTTCACGACGCAGCAGCTTACCAATCCGCGAGTCCGCATCACGCATATCACCGAATACAATGGCCTGTGTGGGGCAAGACTGGGCGCAAGCCGTCACAACCTCGCCATCCTGCGGACGACGCTTTTGTTTCTTAGCTTCCAGTTTGCCGAGCTGAATCCGCTGTACGCAGAAAGAGCACTTCTCCATCACACCACGGGCGCGTACCGTCACGTCCGGGTTCAGCACCATACGGCCCAGGTCCGTAAACATGTGCCCGTTTACCGCCTCAAACTTCTCGTTGGAAGTATAAGAGAACCAGTTAAATCGACGCACTTTGTAAGGGCAGTTGTTCGCGCAATAGCGGGTACCCACACAGCGGTTGTAGGTCATCTGGTTGAGACCTTCCGAACTGTGCGTAGTAGCCAGTACCGGGCATACCGTTTCGCAGGGAGCGTGGTTGCAGTGCTGGCACAGCATGGGCTGGAAGATTACCGAGGGATTCTCGGAGGGGTCTTCCATGGCTGCATATGTATCCAGCTTGCCTTTGGTATCGAAGTCTGACTTATGTGCGTCGGAGCTATAGTAGCGGTCAATGCGCATCCAGTGCATCTCGCGGCGGTTGATAACCTCCTGCTTGCCTACTACGGCTACGTTGTTTTCAGCCTGGCACCCAATCACGCACGAGCCACAGCCAATGCAAGAGTTCAGGTCGATGGCCATACCCCAGTGGTGGTTCTTGTATTCGTAGTCCTGCCACAGAGATACTTTGGCAGGCGCTTCAAGACCATCCGGAGTCGAAATCTTCTCGTACTCAGTAACCTCTTTGGGGTTTTCGATATACTGCTTCAGCGTCGACTCCTGCACCACCGGCTTGCGGTCCATGATGGTGTGGTGCGTCTGCGTCTGGGCAATTGGCGACTTGGCATCGGTTTTTTCCAGCGTTACGTTGTTGGCGTAGTTAACCACACCGTTGCGCACCGTGGCCATCGGGAATACGTTGGCGCCAACGTTATTGCCCACTTTGCCTGCCAGCTGGCGGCCATAGCCCAACGCAATGCTTACCGTACCGGCAGCCTGACCGGGCTGAATCAGCACGGGTAGCTCCACGGACTTACCGTTTGCGGTTACTTTCACCACGTCGCCCTGCTCCCACTTCTGGGCCACAGCCATAGCGCGCGGAACTGCTACGTAGTTCCCCCAGGTAGCTTTCGATACGGGGTCTGGCAGTTCCTGTAGCCACGGGTTGTTAGCCTCAGCGCCATTGCCGATACCAACTTTTTCGTAGATAACCAGTTCAACGCCGGAGCCTTTAGGAGCTGAATTGATAGCCGAAATAGCTTCGCTCACGCCCATAGCCGGAGCAACCGGAGCAGCAGGTGCGGTTAGGGCTGTACCCAGCGCCACGCCATCATGTACGGCTTTATCCCAGCCTTTCTGGAAGTTACCGCCCAGCAGGCCTTTCCACTGATTGCGGAGGTAGTTGTAGTAGCTGGAAGGATTGCCGGCCCAGGTCAGCAGGGAGTCCTGCGCCTGACGGGTGGCAAACAGCGGCGAAATAGCGGGCTGAGCCAGGCTCAGGAACCCACGCTTAGGCTCATAGTCATTCCACGATTCCAGATAATGATGATCCGGAACAGCGTAAGTACACAGCGAGCCAGTCTCATCAAGACGGTCGTTGAGCGAGATAGTGAGCTTTACGTTGGGCAGCGCAGCTTTCACTACGTCGCCCATCGGATGGTCGTATACCGGGTTGGCGTTGTAGAAAATGATGGCGCCAACCGAGCCGGCTTTCAACTCATTCACCAGACGCATCATCCGGGCATCGTCGCCCTGGCGGATCATCGAAGGGTTGGCCAGATCCACTGCGCCGGAACCCAGGCTGCTGTTGATAGCCGCTACCAATGTCTGGACTGCCGGATCGTTGGAGCCGGATACAACCAGACCACGGCCGCGGGCAGCTTTCAGTTCTGCCGCTGCCTTCTTGAGCTGGGCATTGTTGTAGGAAGAAGCCGCACCGCCGCCTACCACTTCATTATAAAGAGCCAGGGTAGCAGCACCCAGTTCCGAAGGCTTCAACGGCACGCGTACGTCGGCGTTGGAGCCCGTCAGCGACAGGGCTGACTCGAACTGGAAATGGCGCGACATGGTCTTCTTGTCGCTCGATACTTTTCGGTTTGTGATGTACTGGCGGGCATATTCCACCGGCGAGAGCCAGGTACCGAGGAAGTCGGCGCCTAGGCTTACAATCACATCGGCTTTGCTGAAGTCATAAGCCGGTACTACACCACCGTTGGCGCGCAGCAGGCCCGATGCCGAGTTGGCATCGTACATCACGTGCTCCGTGTTGGGGTAACGCGAGGCAAACTCAGCAATTACCTTTTTGGTAGAAGGGCTGATAATGGTAGGCGACACGATGGCAATTTTGCCGGTCGTGGAAGCCAGTGCAGTCCGGATTTCCTGGTCTACCCGGTCCTTTTCAGCTTTCTGGCCTTTAATGGCGAAGTTCTGCAGGCGGCCACCATCGTAGAGGCTCAGCACCGAGGCCTGAGCCCGGGCCGACAGGCCACCACGCGTGATGGGCGACTCCGGGTTGCCTTCCAATTTAATTGGACGGCCCTCACGGGTTTTCACCAGCACACTGTTATAATCCTGACCCGTGAAATAGGTAGAGGCGTAGAAGTTGGCAATGCCTGGATCTACTTCCTGGGGCTTATTCAGGTAAGGAATGGCTTTCCGGACGGGCGTCTCGCAGCTGGCCAGGGTGGCAGCGGCAATGCCGAAGCCCATTAGCTTGAGGAAGTCGCGGCGCGGGGCAACCGTGGCGTCGGAAGAGCCAAAGGATTCCTTCACCGGCAGAAAGTCTGCAAACTCCGTGAAGGCATCCTTCACGAACTCCGGCGAGTTCTCCAGTTCCTCAATTCCCTTCCAGTACTTAGGCGACTCTTGCATCGTGTGGGGTATTGTGGTATTCGGTATTGGGGTTGGGTATTGGCTATTTGGGAGCAGAAAGGGTTTCAGGTTAAAACCTGAAACCCAATCCCCAAAACCTTTCTTAGTAGTGGCACTTTGAGCACTCCGTGCCGCCGTTGGACGACACCGTGAATGGCACGGCGCCATTCTCTTTGTCGTGCAGCTTCACGAGGTTATCGTAGTAAGCATTGCCCTTCGTATTGAGCGGGGTTTCGCGGTGGCAGTTGATGCACCAGCCCATGGTGAGGGGCGAGTATTGGTACACCACATCCATATTCTGAATCGGGCCGTGGCAGGTCTGGCACTCAATGCCACCCACCTGGGTGTGCTGCGAGTGGTTGAAGTAGGCCAGATCAGGCAGGTTATGAATTCGAACCCACTGAATTGGCTGGTTCTTCTGAATAGCCCGGTAGATTTTCTTGATTTCCGGCGACTCCGTTTTGATCTGCGAGTGGCAGTTCATACAGATGTTAGCCGACGGAATGTTGGCCGACTTGCTCTTGTATACCGAAGTGTGGCAGTAGGCGCAGTTAATCTGATGCTCACCAGCGTGCAGCTTGTGCGAGAAGGCAATGGGTTGCGTCGGCTGATAGCCCTGCGAGAGGCCAATGGCCATAACACCCTGTACTGACTCATACAACACCACCAGCGCGAAGATACCCAGGGCCAGACCACGGATCAGTTTCGACTTGTACAGTTGCGTCCAGTCAAAACGCTGCTCCAACAACTCCACATCCCGACCGTCCAGGTCTTTGCGGCCGCGCAGCACATCTTTCATGATGTTGGCAATGATTACCAGTGTTACCACCAGTACAATCAGCACAACAACCAAGATGATCAGCAGCAGGTCTACATACTTAGCAGCACCAGCTTCGGTACCGGCAGCAGCGGCATCGCCACCAGCAGCGGCTTCACCGCCAGCTACTTGCTTAGTATCACCACCAACAGGGCTAGCTTTTTCTTCCTCAGCAGTGATATAAGATACAATGGAGGTGATTTCAGCATCCGACAGCTGGAAGCTGGGCATCTGCTGCTTCTGATACTGATTGAAGATCTTCACTGCATATTCGTCGCCAGAGGCTACTACTTTGCTGGAGTTCTTCACCCATGGAATGATCCATGACATCGGGCGGCGCTTGGCAATACCGGCCAGAGCCGGGCCAACCACAACCTCTTTCACAGCGTGGCATTGGGCGCAGTTACCTTTAAAAAGAGCATCGCCGGCGGCAATGGCAGCGGCGTCACCAGTGGTGGCTCCCGCCGCCGCAGCGGGGGCAGCCGCGGCCGTAGCGCCGGGCACCACTCCTTCTTTACTCACGGCTGGCGCTGAGCCAACGGTTTGAGCCGAAGCCTCACCGAAAGCAGCAAACGACAGAAAAAGAGCAAGTAAGAAATGGGGAAGGGTACGAAGTCGGATGCTATTCATAGCACAGGTTGACGGGAAAAAAGAAACGCGGGGGTGCTTCAAGGCCACAAATGTAGGTCGTGAATGGTTTAGAACAAACCAGGGCAAGCTAATTTTCGCCATTTGCAGCTTGCTTAGAATGTTTCTAAAAAACATTCCCCTGTTGCTCTTATATATAGGTGTAAGAAATGCGGCCGAATGGCTTTAGAGTAATTCCTGACAGGCTTTCCAAGAATCCTGTTAGTACTCCTTCTCTGAGTACAAGGTTTATGGATATCTGATAATCAGATAATTCTTCTCCGCCTTGGCACAATAAAAGTACCTTATATAATAGGCTTGTGTTGAAAAAGCGTATCTTTGCGCCCTCATTTAGTTTTTTCATCACAATTTTCACCCCGTCGTAATGGAAGTAAGAAATTACGAGACGGTCTTCATTCTGACTCCCGTGTTGAACGAGAGCCAAGTGCAAGAGACGGTCGAGAAGTTCACCCAGGTGCTTAAGGAAAATAGCGCCGACATTATCAACCAGGAAAACTGGGGCCTGCGCAAGCTGGCTTATCCGATTCAGAAGAAGAACACCGGGTATTACTTCCTGGTAGAATTCACTGGCTCGGGCAACATCGTGGATACGCTGGAAGTAGCGTTCCGTCGTGACGAGCGGGTAATCCGCTTTCTGACCACTGTTCTGGACAAGCACGCTGTAGCTTACAGCGAGCGTCGCCGGAAAGGTGAGATGAACCAGCAGAAAGCCAAAAAAGAAAACGAAGCCGTAGCCCAGTAAGACCATGAGCCTCGCAAACGAAAGAATCCACAAGCAAGAGCAGCGTACCAAGTACTGCCGCTTCAAGAAAGCTGGCATTAAGTACGTGGACTACAAAGACCCGAACTTCCTGCTGAAATTTGTGAATGAGCAGGGCCGCATCCTGCCCCGTCGCATCACCGGCACCAGCCTGAAATTCCAGCGCAAAGTGGCCCAGGCCGTAGCAAAAGCTCGTCACCTGGCCCTCATGCCGTACGTAACTGACTCGCTGAAATAGACATGGAAGTAATTCTGAAAGACGACGTTAAGAACCTCGGCTACAAGAACGACATCGTTACTGTAAAGCCTGGTTATGGTCGCAACTACCTGCTGCCGCAGGGTCTGGCTATTCTGGCCGACAAGACCAACAAGAAAATCGTAGCCGAGAACGTACGCCAGGCAGCCCACAAAGCTGACAAAATCAAAGGCGACGCGCAGGCCATTGCCGACAAAATCGGTGCTGTAGTGCTGGACATTCCTGCTAAAGTGGGTGAGAGCGGCAAAATCTTCGGCCGTGTTACCACGCTGCAGTTGGCCGAGTCGCTGAAAAGCAAAGGCATCGACGTAGACCGTAAGCGCATTTCTTTCGACCAGGAGCCTTCGGTAGCCGGTGAATACACCGCTACTATTAACCTGCACAAAGAAGTGAAGCACCAGGTTCGCTTCAACGTAGTAGCTGAATAAGCACTTCGCTGGCAAAAAAGCCCGTCCGCTTACGTGGACGGGCTTTTTTTATGTACTGCAACCTATAGCGCAACCACTAGGTAGGAAGTGAGGCGGCCTGTTACCTTTGCAGAGGTCCAAACACCTATCTTTCTGTTTCGGTAGTAACTTTTGGCTGCCCTGGCGCTGCCAGCAGTTACCGGCCATTTGTGGCCAGCCATTTATCCGCGGCCCTTTTTGGAGTCGAACTTATTCTGATGTTCCGTACTGAACTCCCACTTACGCCTCATCCTCAGCAACTGCCCCTTACGGCGCGGGTGTTAACTATGGGTTCCTGCTTTTCGGAAACCATCGGCAGCCGCCTCACCGATTTCAAAGTATCCACGCTGGTTAATCCCTTCGGCACTGTTTTCAATCCCATTGTGGCTTGTCAGCTGCTGCGCGCGGCCGCCGGCGAGGATATGGACTGGCAGCAGCACCTGGTAGAAGCCCGCGGCCGCTGGCAGAGCTACGATCTGCATGCTTCCATTGGCGCACCTACGCCGGTAGCCCTGCTCCAGCAGATCCAGGAGGTAGTGCAGCGCACCGGCACGTTTCTGGCGCAGGCCGATGTGGTTATGCTCACGCTGGGCACGGCGTTTACGTATCGCCTGAAAGAAACCCAGGAACTGGTTAATAACTGCCATAAGCTGCCAGCTGAGCGCTTCGAGAAGGAGCTGCTCACGCCGGATGAGATTATCAATGCTGTAGCGGAAACGCACGCGTATCTGCGGCGCCAGAACCCCAAGCTGCGGTTTGTGCTTACGGTAAGCCCGGTGCGCCACCTGAAGGATACGCTGCCCCTGAACTCTGTGAGTAAATCGGTGCTGCGCGTAGCCTGCCACTACCTGAGCGAGTTGCTGCCGGATGTGAGCTACTTCCCGGCGTATGAGCTGTTGCTGGATGATTTGCGCGACTATCGGTTTTATGCTTCCGATATGTTGCACCCATCAGAAGTGGCGGAAGACTATATCTGGGAGAAGTTTACCCGTACGTATTTCGACGCCAATTTTGGCCGGTTTAAGAAAGAATGGGAAGCTGTACGGCAAGCCCTGGCGCATCGCCCACTATTCGATGGTTCGCCGGAGCACCGACACTTTCTGGAGCATACGTTGGAGCGCCTGCAACGCCTGAGCAGTCAGGTAGATCTGCGCGCTGAAATCCGTCAGTTACACAAGCAGATAGTGCAACTACCACCGCCGCCGAAAATTCAGCCTGTTATAGAGCCTGAATTAGAGGATGATGAGGAACGGATTGATGTGGGTGGCGAAACGGAAAGAATTAGCGAAGTTCCGACGGAGGAGCAGCCCCTACTAGAGCAGGAAGTTGTTACGAGCCCCTCTCTTCTTGCGGAGATAGAAGCTCCCGCGGAAGTGCCGGTGAAAAAGAAGCGCCGTACCCGGGGTGGTGCCAAGCGTAACAAAAACAAAAAAGCCGCACAATTGGCAGCTCAGACCTCAATGCCCGACGCTGTTATTACCGAAGCGCCTGCGCCTGCAGCTGAAGTACCGCAAGCGGCCCCTTTGCTACACCCGGCTTTGCCCCCTGCTGTAGCGAAAGCGGCAGCTATGTATGAGGCTTCACGTCAGGTTACGGCCCAGGAAGCCATGCCGGAAGTATTGGAAGCGCCTGCCCTACCCGAAGCCCTGCCCGTGCAGCCGGCTCCTACCGAGGAAACGAATAAACGCCCTGCCCGGCGCACTGCCAGTCAGGTGCGAGCCTCGGCCAACCGTAAGCCCCGTCGTCCGGCTAAAGCCGTGGCAAAGCCGGAAGCTACTGCCGAAATTACTCCGCCGGTTATTGCACCGGTTCCCGCGGCCGAAGCGCCCCTGCCTGCAACCCCTGCCCCGGCGCCAGAAGTGCCCGCAACGGTAGCAGAAGCACCTGCTAAGCCAAAGGCCCGGCGCCCGGCCCGCCGAGCCACGCCAGCCAAAGAAAAGAAAGCGCTGCCCCCGCCGCCCAAGCCTAAAGCACCAGCGGTAGCTTCGTCCGCAACCGCCGATGCTGCTGATAACACTGCACCCAAACGGCGGGGCAGACCACCACGAAAAAAGCCGGTAAGCCCGGACGAAGCCCCTCAGAATTCGTAAATGCAAAACCCGGCCTCTACAGCCGGGTTTTGTCTTTCTGACTTATCTGCTTCCCGTTATGAACTCGTCTCAGCCCGCCCATACGAACCGCCTGGCCCAGGAATCGAGCCCCTATCTGCTGCAGCATGCCCACAATCCGGTAGACTGGTACCCTTGGGGCGAGGACGCGCTACGCCGCGCACAGGAGGAGCAAAAGCCGATTCTGGTCAGCATTGGTTACGCGGCCTGCCACTGGTGTCACGTCATGGAGCGGGAGTCGTTTGAGAATACACGCATTGCGGAGGTTATGAACCAGCATTTTGTGTGTATTAAGGTAGATAGGGAAGAGCGCCCCGATGTAGATCAGGTATACATGGATGCGCTGCATAGCATGGGCTTGCAGGGTGGGTGGCCCCTCAACGTGTTTCTGAACCCCGAAGCCAAGCCTTTCTACGGGGGCACCTACTTCCCGCCGCGCAACTGGGTACAGCTACTGGAAAGCATTGGGCAGGCATATCAGAGCGACCGGCGCAAAGATCTGGACGCTTCTGCCGAACAGTTTGCCCAGGTGTTGCAGGCCAGCGACCTAGACAAATACCGCATCCCAGAAAGTGCTGAAGGCCTCACCGACGACCAGTTCAAGCTGCTGGTATATAATCTGGCTACTAAATTCGACCGGGAGCTGGGCGGCATGAACCGAGCCCCCAAGTTTCCGATGCCCAGCATCTGGCGCTTCCTACTGCGCACGCACCAGCTTACCGGCAGTCAGACAGTGCTGGATCAAACCGTGTTAACGTTGCGCGAGCTGGCCTGGGGCGGTATCTACGACCAGGCCGGTGGAGGCTTTGCCCGCTACTCGGTAGATGCGGAGTGGCTGGTCCCTCACTTTGAGAAAATGCTCTACGACAATGGCCAACTGGTAAGCCTGTATGCCGAAGCCTACCAGGTAACCCAGGACTCGCTGTTCCAGGAAGTAGTGTACGATACCATTGGGTTTGTGCAGCGGGAGTTGATGAGCCCGGAAGGCGGCTTTTACTCTTCTCTGGATGCCGATAGTGAAGGCGAGGAAGGTAAATTCTACGTCTTCACGAAGGACGAGCTACGGGAGATTCTGGGCGATGAAGAACCGCTCGCTTCTGACTATTACAACTGCACGGCACTCGGCAACTGGGAGCATGGCCGCAACATCCTGCACCGCCACCAGTCCGACGCCGACTTTGCACAGGCCCATCAGCTTACCCCGGGCGTCTTAGCCAGTATGGTGCAAGGCTGGAAGCAGAAACTCATGGCCGTGCGCGCCACCCGCATTCGCCCGGGCCTCGATGATAAAATTCTGACCGGTTGGAATGCCCTGATGCTCCAAGGCCTGATTGATGCTTACCGCGCTTTCGGTGAGGCTGATTTTCTTGCACTGGCACTGCAGAATGCTCACTTCCTGCAGCAAAACCTGCGCCACGAGGCCAGCCTGTTCCGTAACTACAAAAACGGGCGAGCCACCATCAGTGGCTTTCTGGAGGATTATGCCTTGGTTATTCAGGCCTATACCAGCCTTTATGAAGCTACCTTCGATGAAACCTGGCTCCGTGAGGCAGAGCGGTTGACGGAATATACCCTGACCAACTTCTTTGACCCTATTGAAGGACAATTCTTCTACACCGATGCCACGGGTGAAGTGCTGATTGCCCGCAAAAAGGAGCTATTCGATAACGTAATTCCGGCCTCCAATTCCATTATGGGCCATAACCTGCACCGGCTAGGCCTGCACCTGGAAAATGCTTCGTATAGCCAGTTAGCAGCGTCTATGATTCGCCGAGTGCAGGACTTAGTGGTACGGGAGCCATTGCATCTCACAAATTGGGCCTCCCTATACGCAGCTTTGCTTCGCCCTACTGCTGAGCTGGTTATTGTTGGGCCCCAGGCCGAGCAACGGCGCCAGGAACTTAGCCGGCATTACCTGCCCAATGTTGTGCTGGCCGGTACCACCACTGCCAGTACATTGCCGCTGTTGCAGGGGCGCACGGCACACAATGAGCAAACCACTTTGTATGTGTGCTTTAACCGGGCCTGCCAACTGCCAGTGCATACCGTTGCGGAAGCACTGGCACAGCTTTATCCTGGCTAAAGAAAGCCAAAGTTGTCGAGTTGGATTCAGACCAGATGAACAGGGTGATGTTCGAACAAATCGAAGGCAGCGCCTGCATCCTTGTTATCTGCGGTCTATCTTTACCCTTCGCTTCCAGTCTGATTTTCCTTTGAGCCTTTCCTTTGACTTTGTTCAGCCCGAGCCGGCTGCAGTAGACCGCGTCACCCTGTTTGCCGACGTGATTCTGCCGCTCCCGTTGCCCAAGCTGTACACCTACCGCGTACCCTTCGAGCTGAACGACCAGGTAGTGGTGGGCGGCCGCGTGATTGTGCAGTTCGGCGCCAAGAAAACGCTCAGCTGCATTGTAGCGGCCGTGCACGAAAACCCGCCCAAGGAGTATCAGGCCAAGTACATTCTGGAGTTTATTGATGACGCGCCCGTAGTGACGCAGCCTCAGCTGAAGCTCTTCCGCTGGATGGCCGACTACTACATGTGCACGCTGGGCGAAGTCATTAACGCGGCCCTGCCCTCCGCTCTTAAGCTAAGCTCCGAGTCCCGGGTACAGCTGCATCCGGCCTTTGTGGCCGAGGAAAACCCGTATCCGCTCAGCGAGCAGGAGCAGAAAGTAGTGGAGGCGCTGAACACTGGTGAAGAAGGCAAGTCGCTCACGTTTACTGATGTCGGCGAAATCCTCGGTATCACCTCTTTTCATCGGGTTATTAAGTCCCTGATGCAGAAAGATGTCATCTTTCTGTTTGAGCACCTGGCCGATAAATACTCGCCCAAAGTGGTGAAGAAGGTGCGGCTGGCCCACCACTTTGTGGCCGAGGCGGCGCTGGAAAGCCTGTTTGCGCAGCTGGCTACCCGGGCCAAGCAGCTGGATGTGCTGATGCGCTACTTACAGAAGGTGCCCGTGTACCAGAACGAACACCGCAACCACCAGGGCATCGAAAAAGCCTACCTCACCAGCGCCCCGCACCTTTCCGCTTCGGCCGTAAATACGCTGATCAAAAACGGCGTACTGGAACAGTTTGATGTGATTGTGTCGCGCTTTCCGCTGGACGATTCAGCCGAAGCCAAAATCAACTTTACACTCAGCGAAGCCCAGACCACAGCCCGCGACGAAGTGCTGCAGCACTTCGGGGAGAAAGACATTGTGCTGCTGCACGGCGTAACGGGCGCCGGCAAAACTGAAATCTACATCGACCTGATTCGCAAGGCCATGGAGGGCGGCGGACAGGTGCTGTATCTGCTGCCCGAAATTGCGCTTACCGCCCAGATTGTTACCCGTCTCATGCGCGTGTTCGGCACACGGCTGGGCGTATATCACTCCAAATTCTCCGACAACGAGCGGGTAGAAGTGTGGAATGGGGTGCTTTCCGGCCGTTTTCAGGTGGTGGTAGGCGTGCGCTCCGCGGTGTTTCTGCCCTTCGATAATCTTTCCTTGATTATCGTGGACGAGGAGCACGAGTCGAGCTACAAGCAGTACGACCCGGCCCCACGCTACAATGCCCGGGAAGTGGCCCTGATGATGGCTAATTTCCAGGGTGCTAAAACGCTGCTGGGCTCTGCTACGCCGGCCGTGGAAACGTATTATCAGGCCCGGGCCGGCCGCTATGGACTGGTTACGCTGAGCAAACGTTTTGGAGAAGCTGGTTTGCCGGAAATTGTGCTGGTAGACACGCGTAAGTCCCGCGAGGCGAAGAAGATGCACAACCACTTCACGCCCGAGCTGATGACGGAAATGGAGACTAAGCTGGCCCTGAAAGAGCAGATTATTCTGTTCCAGAACCGGCGCGGCTACTCCCCTTTCATCAACTGCCTGGATTGCGGCTGGATACCTAAGTGCCAGAACTGCGCTGTGAGTTTGAGCTACCACAAGCACGCCCACGAGCTGCGCTGCCACTATTGCGGCTACCATGACCGGATGCCCGTGGAATGCCCGGCCTGTGGTTCGCGCAACCTCAAAACCGTGGGCTTCGGCACCGAAAAAATTGAGGATGACCTGAAGGTGATGCTGCCCCAGGCCAATGTGCAGCGCATGGACCTGGACACTACCCGCGCCAAAAACTCCTACCAGCAGATTATTGCTGATTTTGAAAAGCAGGTAACCAACGTGCTGGTGGGCACCCAGATGGTAACCAAAGGGCTGGACTTTGCCAACGTGAGCCTGGTGGGCATCATCAATGCCGACAGCATTATTCACTACCCCGATTTCCGGGCGCACGAGCGGGCTTTTCAGATGTTTGTGCAGGTGAGCGGGCGTGCGGGCCGTAAGGGCAAAAAGGGCAAGGTCATCATCCAGACCGGCGACCCGATGCAGGTGATTTTCGACAAGGTTATCCGCAACGACTATATCGAATTTTACGAGTACGAAATTCTGCAGCGACGCGAGTATGGCTTTCCGCCTTTCATGCGCGTCATCCGGCTTACGGTAAAACATATGGACCAGCACCTGGCCGAAGGTGCCGCCATTTTGCTGACCAATGAGCTGGTTGACCGGCTGGGTCGCGAGGCCGTACTGGGGCCGGAAGCGCCGTACATTTTCCGCATCCGCAACTTCTACCTGCAGGAAATCACCATCAAGCTCAGCCGCGAGCATACCGTGCTGAAATCGGCTAAGGCGGATATACTGGCGGCCATTAATGCGGTGAAGGATCAGAAGGAATACAAGCAGGCGCGTTTTGTGGCTGATGTTGACCCGATGTAAGCCAGCTTCTAACAGGCAATACCAACAAAAAGCCCCGACCATGCTATGGTCGGGGCTTTTTCTAAACCAGATTGGCTACCGACTTATACTTCGTCGAGCAGGCCCAGAATGATGAAGATGATACCGATGATGGCAATAATGCCGCCCAGGATACCAAAGATGCCGCTGATACCACTGAACAGTGAAATCAACAGACCAATCAGCAGCAGAATGATACCCTTGCGGATGTTACCGCTCAGCGCATCAGCCTTGGCTACGTCGCTGTGGGTTTTTACCTGTGCTTTTTGCGCCAGCTTGTTCATTTGCTTGGCTACTTTGCCTACTGCTACTTTCTGCAGTGTGCTCATTTTCTTGGGCGTGGCAGTAGCCATGGCATGTGAAGCCGCACGAGCTGCTTGAGCGGTAGTGGCAGGGGCCGCTTTGGGGGCTGCCGCTACAGGAACTGCTTCTAGGGCTGGGGTAACTACTGCTGCCTCTTCGGCCGCTACGGGTGCCGGTGCAGGCTTCGCCGCTACAACACGCTCAGTACCGTGGTAAGGCGTAGTTTTGGGCAGCATAGCATACTCAGCACGACTGCAGCTGCTAAGACCAGCAGCTACGACAACCAAAGCCGCCAGGCTTTGGCGCAGGTAGTGGAAATGTTGTTTCATAGGGGTTTGGGAAAGGTGAAAAAAGAAAATACGGAGGAAAGCATGTTCACGGATCGGCCACCTTATGGCCGCCAGCTACCTTTGCTTACTGCAATTATAGCTAATAAAACTGCCAAGGCAACAGGTAATAAAAATCTCCTTTCCCGCATTGTTTCTCCATAGGGCGCCATCACCTCAAACATTTGCCCCAACTTGCCTTCTAAGTCTGGTTCTATTTATGCTCCTATTTATCAGGACAGGCACTGTTGAGCATTCATGAAGTAGGGCCACAGCAGAATGGTTTTAAGATCATTAGCTCACAGTCCGTTCTTTGCCGGGGCTGAAGCAGGAACCAGCCTTAATAAGGGAAGGGTAAAGGTTCAAACCCATCCGGAAACCAGAAAAACAAACTACTGGTTAATAAACAAGCCAGACACTGTGCCTCCCAATAAAGCGTTGTGTTGGATGATAAAGGCCTTTTGTCATTCGAAAGCACCTTACAGCAGTAGGGTTAGCCCTTTAACCATACTACTGTTGGTCAAAAACCAGTAGCTCTTCCACTGTATATGCGTAGTAGTCCTTCTTATTTCTTGTGTTGCTCCGGCTTGCTGGCTTTGGGTGCTTTGATGCTGGCCCCGGCCTGTACACAGCCGCCCGCTGAAAGCCGGGCAGCCGCCGCTGCTGCTCATGCCTTTGTGCCTGATAGTACGGGCTATGAGCACCGACCCCCGCAGGACCCTAACGGCATCAGCAAATACTATCATGGCCGGCAGATTGCTCACGTTATGGGGCACGAAGGGGCTGATTGGCTGGAGCGCCCAAACCGCGCAGAAGAAGAGCGCACAGATTTGCTGCTTCAGGCCCTGCAGTTGAAGCCCACTGATGTAGTAGCCGACTTAGGGGCGGGCACCGGCTTTTTCACGTTTCGCCTTAGTCCACTGGTGCCCCAGGGCCGCGTTTTGGCCGTCGATATTCAGCCTGAAATGCTACGTGCCATTGAAAGCACGAAAGCCCGTACCCACCTAACCAACGTGGAGCCTATTCTGGGCACCACTAAAAGCCCGAACCTGCCCCCCGCCAGCGTAGATCTGGTGCTCCTGGTAGATGCTTATCACGAGTTTGACCACCCCCGGGAAATGATGCAGGCCGTACGCCGCGCCCTCAAGCCGGGTGGCCGGGTGGCGCTGGTAGAATACCGGGCTGAAGACCCGCAGGTGCCTATCAAGCGCATTCATAAGATGAGCATGGACCAGGCCCGCCGGGAACTGGAAGATGTGGGACTTGAGTTTGTGGAAAATATAGACAGGCTACCGCAGCAGCACCTGCTCATTTTCCGCCGTCCCCGCTAGTACATTTTGCGACTGGGTGGCCGTACCTTTGCTGGCTATGAATGCCAATCCGCGCCATCTTTCCATCCACGATTTCACCTATCAGCTTCCGCCGGAGCGCATTGCCCCAGAGCCCCTGCCCAACCGCGACCAGTCCCGCCTATTGGTGTATCGCCAGGGCCAGGTGACAGACCGGCACTTTTATCAGCTGCCCGCTGAGCTACCTGCTGATGCTTTGCTGGTTTTTAATGATACCAAAGTAGTGCGCGCCCGCCTCTTTGCACATAAGCCCACCGGCGGCATCATTGAGTTGTTTTGCCTGGAACCTGTGGCCCCGCATCGTGCTATAGAGCCGGCCATGCAGCAAACCGGCTCCTGTGTATGGAAATGCCTGGTTGGCAATGGCAAACGGTGGAAAAGCGGCCCGGTGCTGCTGGAGTTTATGGCTAACAACCAGCCGGCTACCCTGACGGCTGTGCGCCAGGAAACGGCTGATGGCTATTCCCTGATTCAGTTCAGTTGGGAGCCGGCCGAGCTGCCTTTTGCTGAGGTGCTGCGCGGGGCCGGCCACTTACCCCTGCCCCCTTACCTCAACCGCCCGGATACGGATGTAGATGCCGTGCGCTACCAAACGGTATATGCCGCGCAGGAAGGGGCGGTAGCTGCTCCTACGGCCGGACTGCACTTTTCAGAAGCGGTACTGCAGGAGTTGCATGCCCAAGGGGTAGACACCGCGCACGTGACGCTGCATGTAGGGGCAGGCACGTTTCAGCCCGTTAAAGCCGACCGGATGGCTGAGCATCCCATGCATGCGGAGCCTATCAGTGTTACGCCCGCCTTGCTGCAACAACTGCTCTCCCACCAGGGGCCAATACTGGCCGTGGGCACCACTAGCCTACGCACACTGGAAAGCCTTTATTGGTTGGGAGTACAGCTACTACAAGAGCCAGGTGCCGTAGATACATCCCTGCACATAAGTCAGTGGCAACCCTACGAGCCAGGCTCTGAAATACCACCAGCAGAGGCGCTGCAGGCCCTTTTGCACTACCTGGAACGTACCGGAGCCGATGTGCTGCACGCTACTACGCAGCTACTTATTGCGCCAGGCTATCAGTTTCGTATCGGGCAGGGGCTAATTACCAACTTTCATCAGCCAGAAAGCACTTTGTTGCTGCTGGTAGCGGCATTAGTAGGCCCACAATGGCGGCAACTCTATGAGCATGCGCTTAGCAATAACTACCGTTTTCTAAGCTACGGAGACAGTTCATTGCTGCTACCATAAGCCGCTTTGTGGCGATTTTACTGCTCTTTTATTGGTCCTTTTTTCCTACACCCGTATAAGGCTGAATTATTATCCCTAAACTCAACTCAGCCATGAAAAAGATAGTATTGCTGCTGGTATTTGCAGCCTTCTCTACTGCCGCTTCGGCGCAAACAGAAACCAAGACTGAAATTAAGGATCCGGCTACCGGCGCAAAAACCACTACCGAGGTAGATGTGCGGGACAATGGCACCGTGCAAACGGAAACGGAAACCCGCACCGGCCGTACCAAAGTGGGCGAGGCGGCTCATAATACCGGCCAAGATGTAAAATATGCTGGTAAGAAAACCGGCCGTGTAGCGAAAAGAGCCGGCCAGAAAACCGGACATGTCGTAAAAAGAGGCGCCCAGAAAACGGGCCACGGCGTAAAGAAAGCCGGTAAAGCTGTCAAAAATACCGCTAAGGATGTTGTAGACTAAGGTATTCAGCTTCCATTATACAAAAGCCCCCGATACAGCTGTATCGGGGGCTTTTGTATAAGTAAAAGGGTAGTGCCCTTACTGTCCTACAAAGAAAATAGCATTGCCGAAGAGGAGCTTCCCTCCTTGCCAAAAGGCCCGGAACAAAGGGTTATCGGCCAGATAAACTACCTGGCCACGACCCATTTCCTGTGCTCCCAGCACCATGGTATCCGTTAGCTTGCGGCGGGCACGGGAGCCGGCAAAACCAGCGGAATAGTTGTTCTTTTTCAGTACGCCTACATTCCACCCTCCCTGGCCCAGGAACTGATAATTGACGGTATCCCGAATCAGAGCGTAGTAACTGCTGCCATAGCCAAAGGCAAGCGGGTGGGTGTTGTCTAGCTGTACGCGGAAGATGCTGCCCTGCACCAGTTCCTGCAGCTGCTCCCGCTCGGAGTCGGCGTAGCGGCGCAGCTGGCGATAAGGGTCCTGTTTTTTAGTACTGGCGCTGTCAGCGGGTTTGGCTTTCAGGTCGAAGTCTTTCTTGCCGGCCAGGAAAGCAGCGGCGCCTTCCATTGCAATTAATTTTCCGCCGCCTCGCACCCAGGCTTTCAGGTTTTCGAGGCCTTTCTCCGGGAAGATGTCGCCGTAGTTTCCATCGGGCAAAATCAGTACGTCAAACTTAGCCAGGGGCACGCTGCTGAGGTAGTCTGACCCCAGCACTGTAACGGGGTAGCCAATCTGCTGCTCAAAGAAGTGCCATACTTCGCCAAAAGCCGTGGGCGAAACGCCTTCCCCGGCCAGCACCGCTACATTAGGCTTGTTCACGAAGCGCACGTAACCAGAGCCCAGGTCGGCCCCGCTGGTGGCAAAGCCGGAGCTGACCGCCTGCACCACTACGCCGGAAGAATCGGCCTGGGAGCGGACCAGCTGGTCGAATTTCGGGCCCAGTCCTTCATTGCCGTTGCGCGTGATAACCAGCGTACCGGAGGAGTATTTCTGCCCTTCGGCTTCAAATGGACGGGCTGCTACCCGCACTTTCACTTTTTGCTGCAATAGCCGACTCAGAAAGCGGACATCCTGCAAGTTGTTCCAGCGTGCCACATAGGCATAAGGCGTAGCGCCTGCCGTGGCCGTACCCTTCACCGTAGTGGCCGTAGCGGCAGCTCCAGAACCATCTATCCGCTGCTTTACCGCATAGGCTTTCAGCCCGAAGGCATAGGGCAGTGCCCAGGAAGTAATATCATAGGTAAGGGAGTCCTCCAGCGTGGGCTGGGGCTCAAACAACACCTTTACCAGCGTGGATTTGGGCTGGTACATGCTAACCACCACGTCGCGGGGCTCAATCTGAACGTTTTCGGTTTTCCCGGTGGTGTAGTTGAAACCCTTTGTTTTGACGCGCTTCGGCGCGTAGCCGTAACGGATCTGCTGCCGGTCGAGAAACTGGGTGAGGGCCTTCAGCTGGCCGGGGTCGCCGCTGCCTGCCAGTACAAAGGACTTATACTCGCCCTGCGGCTTGTTGAGGGCATTGGTGTAGTACTGCTGGAAGTTCTTGACGAGTTCATCGCTCCGCTCGGCCGTAGCCTGAATGGTAGCCAGGCTAGTGGCATAATGGTGCGAAATGCGCTGCTCCAGCGTCAGGGTATCGCCATCGGACTTAGCAATGCGCACGCCGGCACGGCCGGAGCCGCCCTGCTCATAGGTCATGCCAATGGCGCCGTTGAAGGACGGATAGGTGTCGCCGTAGCTGGGGTAAAACAGGTCGAAGGTTTCGCGGGTGAAATACAGCCAGTTATTCTGGTCAAAAACCTTGCGGTTGTAGTCGCCGATGATGTTCTGGAAGTTGCGCTGCCAGGGCGTAATATCAGCATGAAAAGGCTTGGCGGCCGGCGAGAAATAGTACGGCTCATCCACACCCATTTCGTGGAAGTCGGCGTGTACCTGGGGCAGCCACTGGTTATAGAGCATGAGACGCTGCCGGCTTTCCTGCTGCGTCTGCCAGGCCCAGTCCCGGTTCAGATCGAAATAATAATGGTTGTAGCGGCCACCAGGCCAGGGCTCGTGGTGTTCCCAGGCGTAAGGTGAGGCATTGGGTGACTGGCTGCGCACCCGGTTGTACCACTGCGCATACCGCTCGCGCCCGTCCGGGTTGATGCAGGGGTCTACTACTACCACCACATTCTGCAGCCATTTCTGTACCTGCTCATTGCCGGGGTTTGCCAGATCATACAGTACCTGCATCACTGCTTCCGACGACACGGCCTCATTGCCATGCACGTTGTAGCTCAGCCACACAATGGCTGGTTGCTGGCGCTGCACGGCCCCGGTTTCCAGCCCGGCCAGGCGCAGGTTGTTGCGCCGGATTTCTTCCAGGCGGCTCATGTTATCCGGCGTGCCCACCTGCACTACCTCCAGCGGACGGTGCTCGTAGGTTTCGCCGTAGCGCTGCAGGTGCATGCGCCCTCCGGATGCTTTTACGACGTGGTCTACATAGCGCAGCAAATCGGCGTGCGGGGTAAAGCGGCTGCCCAATGGATACCCCAGGAACTGGGCTGGTGTCAGCAGCTGGCTGGCGGCCTGTTGCGCATAGCCCGCAACCGGTAGCACCAGCCAAAGCAACAGGGGCAGCCATGCCGCCCAACGGCGAATCTTCATGCGAAACAGATTAGGGTGAGCGGGAAAGGAATCAGCGAAAATACAACCCGCTACCAGAACCCCACACCTCTGGCCCGCCTTTCTGCCTGGCAGCTTACTTAGGCGAAGTGCCTTTAAGCGGATTCTACCTCTGCGGCTTGCGGAATAGGTTCCGTTATGACGGCTGAAGGCCCTTTTTCGCGCACTTCATGCAGCACCTTTTCTACTACACCGCGTCCAAACAAACTAATGCCGGCATTAAACACGCCCAGCGCCAGCGTACCTGCACCTACCCATTTACCGGTAGGTGCGCCTTTCTGCTTCATCTCCGTGGCCCATTGTATCAGGCAGGTGCCCAAACCAATTACTATCAGCCCGGAAGGGGCAAAAACGAGCCATTTTGTTTTGTGCGTTGTCATGCTATGAGTATTTAAAAGGAGGGTAATCGGGACTCAACCCGTAAACGAAAGCCAGCCTGTAGCGGCCGGTCTTATCTGGGCAATCGTACCTTTGCGGGCCGGGGTTACCATTGGGCTGCTATTTCCCTCGGCTTACGGCCCTGTTTCTGGCTTATTTACTGCCAGCCACCGCTATACGTTACTGGACTATGAGTGCTCTTGCCTACGAACAACTGCTGCGCGAAGCTTTTCGCACTGAGGAAGATGCCGCCCGCTACCTCAAAGAGCCCGACACCTCGGCTTATGCGGCGTTTGAGCATGCTTCCCAAACGGATCTGGCCTTCCGCTTTGAGCGGGTGCGCCTGGGTGTGGCCATGAGCCTGATGAAACTGCTGGCCGAGTTAGGCGACCATGACGAAAGCCGCCGCGTGCTGGATGTGCTGCACCGGGCCCTGCGCGCCCGCACCGTAGCTGACATCGACAACACCATTACGCGGGATGCCAAAGCCTTTGAGCGACTTTACACCAACCTGTATGTAAATGAGGAAGGTGGGCTGCTATTACAACTGTTTGAAATGACGCTGGATGCTGACTCCAAGCAGCGCATGGACGAGGTTATTGCCGAGGCACTGGCCCTGCTGCCTGAACTGGACTTCAGCCACCACAACGAAGATGAGGACGAAGAATAACTAACGGCCTCCCCTATTTCAGTTTAGCAGCAAACAACTACCTTTTCAGCGTTTTCGGGCGGGTGTTTCTACCGGCCTCACACGTAGCCTTTTTCGGTTGTTGTTATGACGCTCATTTTTCTGGGGCTGGTATTGCTCATTCTGGGGCTGAATGCTGCCAAAATATCCTACGCCTTTGAGCGGTTTCGGGGGTTGCTGATATTTGGCGGAGTGCTGTTGGCAGTGCTGGGCCTGGCCCTGAGCACGATTGTGCAGATAGAAGCAGGAAACGTGGGGGTACAAACGCTCTTTGGGCAGGTGCAGCCGCGCATTCTCAACAGCGGCCTCAATCTGGTGAATCCGCTGGTGGAAGTCACGCGGTTTGATACCCGCACTCAGAACTACACGATGTCGGCGCTGCACTCAGAGGGCAAGCAGGAAGGCGACGATGCCATCCGGGTACTCTCGGCCGATGGTCTGGAAGTCATCATCGACCTGACGGCCCTATACCACGTAATTCCCAGCGAAACCCCGCGCATCCTCACCACCATCGGCACCGACTACGAGAACAAGATTGTGCGCCCCATTGCCCGCACCCGCATCCGCGACAATGCCGTGTATTATGATGCTGTAGCGCTGTATTCCTCCCGCCGCGACGAGTTTCAGAACCGCATCTACAAGTCCATTGAGGCTGATTTTCGGAAAAATGGCCTGCAGTTGGACCAGCTCCTGATTCGGAATATTCAGCTACCGAATTCGGTTAAAGCCAGTATTGAGAGCAAGATTTCCGCCGAGCAGGATGCGCAGAAGATGCAGTTTGTCCTCCAGAAGGAGCGGCAGGAAGCGGAACGGAAGCGTGTGGAGGCCCAGGGTATTGCCGACTATCAGAAGATTCTGAGCACCGAGCTTAGCGACAAGTTGCTGCAGTACGAAATGATTAAGGCCAACAAAGAAATTGCAACCTCACCCAACAGTAAGGTCATCATTATGGGCAGTGGCCGCGGCGCCACTCCCCAGTTATTAGTTTCGGATAAGTAGCGGCCAGGTTTCTAATAACCATAAAGCAAAAGGCGGCTCCGGTTACCCGGAGCCGCCTTTTGCTTTATGGTTATTAGGCTAAAACTTAATAGCCATCATTCTGGGGCAGGGCATTCCCCAGATTGATTTCGTACTGCGGAATAGGCATAACCAACTCCGGGCTGCTGGCAGTAAAATCACCGATGGCGCGGCCAGTACGCTTGTAGTCGTGCAGGCGGAAGCCTTCAAATGCCAGCTCCAGGTCACGCTCATTCAGGATACTTGTTAGCGTAACGGCGGCTAGCAAAGGTGCCTTTGCCCGGCTACGCAACATATTGATATCCTCCAAAGGGGCAGCGCCCACGGCAGAATTCAGCCGCTGATTTGCTTCTGCCCGGATCAGGTACATCTCGCTGAGGCGGATAATGGGGATGTTCTGCGAAGAGGTATTCCACTTATAGGAGCGCAGCCGGCCTGCCCTGCGCCCATCACCGGTGTAAATAAGGGACGCACCGATTTGCTCGGTAGCACCGCGCTGGTCACCCTCTTCATACCGGGCAGCAAAGGCTTCCAGCACGCGCACATCACCACGGCCACCAAAGCCCCGGATATTGCTGGAATAGAATGTGGCCAGGCCATCGTTGGAGGCACCGGCGTTGTTCTGGTCGTTCTGCTGCACCTCAAACAATACTTCCGACGAATTCTTGTTGGTGAAGGTGGAAATGACCGAGGCGTTCAGCGAAGCACCGCTGTTTTCGATAACGTCGTTCGACAGTTCCAGGGCTTTGGCATAGTTGCCCATCTGCAGGTACACGCGGGCCAGCAGGGCTTTGGCATCATACATATCAAAGCGGCGCACATCGGTTCCCTCGTTGGGGTCGGGCAGCAACTCCATGGCGGTGGTCAGATCGGTCAGCACCTGGGTGTATACTTCCTGCACGCTGGCGCGGGCCAGCCGTACCGAAGCCTGCGCTTCCGTTTTATTAGCCGTCAGGCTAAGTGGGATACCCGGTGTGCTGGCCGGATCCGGCACGCCCTCCGGAGCATTACTGGGGGTTTGGTAAGGCTGGGCGTACAGCCGAACCAAATCGAAGAACAGCATACCCCGGATCATATGCGCCTCGCCCTCAATCAGACTTTTCTGCGCTTCATCGGTTAGCACTGGAGTAGCCTCCAGCACCAGATTGGCCAGGTTGATAGTCTGGTAGTTCTGGTTCCAGGTCCGGTCGGCTTCCGTGTTAATGGAAGTCATGTTCTTGGCGGTTACCTCCTGGTAGCTCTTGAAGGTCCCCTGCCAGGTCAGATACTCAGGGCCAGCCCCGAGCAAATCGGGCAGCAAAACCAGATTGGTTCCATAAGACTGGGGCAGATCCAGGCGGGCATAGGCCCCAATGATGGCGCTTTCTACGCCTTGCGGCGTGCTCAGTGCTGTTCCGGCATCAACGGATTGCTGCGGCGTGATATCCAGCTGTTTGTCGCAGCTCATGAGCCCTAACGTGAGCAGAAAAGCAAGCGACGCAGCCGAGCGACGTAATCCTGTATATTTCATGATGAAGGTCAAAGTTTAGAGGAATTAGAAGCCCACATTTACGCCCACCAACCAGGTTTTAGCCAGTGGCGGCGTGTAGAAATCGTGACCAAGCAGGTAGTTGGCCTGCCCGAAAGTGGTGGTGTTTACTTCCGGATCATATCCATCATAGTTAGTGATAGTAATGAGGTTCTGGCCGGTTACATACACCCGTGCCGACTTCATGAAACCACGCTTGGCCATTTCGGCCGGAATAGTATAGCCCAGGGTTAGGTTTTTGAAACGGAAGAAAGAGCCATCGGAAATCCAGCGCGAAGAAGGGGCCGTGCCGTTAGCATCGGCAAAGCTGGCGCGGGGCACATTGGTGATGTCCCCGGGCTTCTGCCAGCGCTTCAGTTGATCAATCGTCTGGTTATCAAAATAATCCCCGTTTACGGACTGGAACACGCCGCCAATGTTGTAGATATCATTGCCGTAAGTGAACTGATTCAGCAGGCTTAGATCAAAACCTTTAAAGCTGAATGTGTTGGTCAGCCCACCCGTGAACTTGGGGTTAGGGTCGCCCAGCTTCTGCTGGGAGGCTGCGCCATAATCATTGGTCTTGGAGCCATCCTCAGCATAATAAAGCGCATCCCCGTTATCCGGATCAACCCCGGCATACTTCACGCCCCAGAATACACCAATGGGCTCACCCTGCCGAACCCGGCCCAGGTTACGGCCACCGGAGATAATCTCGCCACCAGGCAGTTCCGTAATTTTGTTCCGGTTAACGGAGATGTTAAAGTTTGTTAACCACTTAAAGTCCCCATCAATGTTGCGTGTGTTCAGGCTTAATTCGATGCCGCGGTTCTGCAGCTTACCCACGTTGCGCGTAACGGAGGGGTAGCCACCTGTATAAGGCAATTGCAGGTTCAGCAACAGGTCGCGGGTTTTCTTTTGGTACACATCTACTTCGCCGGAAATACGGTTATCGAGGAAGCCAAACTCTACGCCAAAGTCAGCCTGCGCCGTAGTTTCCCAGGTCAGATCGGGGTTGCCCAGACCAGTAGGCTGAATACCCGCTACATCGGCATAAGGAATGGCCGAATACAAACGGCGGAAGGCAAAGTTGCCAATCTCGGCGTTACCCGTGAGGCCATAGCTGGCGCGCAGTTTCAGGAAGTTCAGAATGCCGTTTTCGCTCAGAAAGTCTTCCTCCGTTATCACCCAGCCAATGGAGCCGGCGGGGAAAGTACCATAGCGGTTGTTGTCGCTGAAGCGCGAGGAGCCGTCCGTACGAATACTGCCTGAGAGCAGGTATTTATTCTTGAACGTGTAGTTTACCCGGGCCAGATATGACAGGAAGCTATACCCCGTACCGGCGCTGCTGGCGCCGGTGATACGGGCAGCCGAAGCAATTTTCTTGAACTGGTCGTTGGGGAAACCCTGCCCTTCTGAGGAGTTAGACTGCTCGTTGTAGCGCTGGTAGGAAATACCGCCCAGCAGCTCCACGTTATGATCTTCGCCGAATGTCTTCAGCCAGGTAGCCGTGTTGTTAGAGGTAAAGTTGGTGCCCTGCAGCTGGTTCTGGTAGCCGTAGCCCGTAGGTGCCCCGTCTTCGGTAAGGCTGCCATAGTAGAGGCTTTCGTTCAGGTTCAGGAAGTCAACCCCATTTTCTGTCCGCAGCATCAGCCCTTTTATCGGCTCATAACCCAGCGTAGCGGTGCTGAAAGAGCGGTACGTACCAGCCCGGTTAGAAGCATTATCCACATCTACTAAACCATTATAATAGAGCGTATTCCGGTTCAGGCCACTAGGGTCGCTGGCATCGTAGGCCGACTGAATAGGCGGCAGAGCATTCAGCTGCACCGGGTTGGAAAACGCGGCATCATCCGATACCCGGTCATTCACGGAACGGGTGAAGGACAGGTTCAGCCCTAATTTCAGCTTATCAGAAATAGAGTGGTCGAAGTTGGTGCGGATAGAACCACGGCGGTAGCGGTTCCGGATAATAATACCCGTCTGGTCGTTGAAGGTAGTGCTGATAAAGAAGCGGGTTTTGGCATCGCCACCCGAGACGTTAGCATCATACTGCTGCACACTGCCTTTGCGGAAAGCCAGGTCGCCCCAAGGGGTGTTTTCCGTTGAGTTCAGGTCCATACCACCCTCTTCCGCAAACACCTGCTCTAAGTCCGGATCCTCCCCGTAGTAAAAGTTGATGTAGCCATTCGGGTTTTTGGCCGAGTTGAGGATAGCCTCCGAAAAGAGCTCCTTGTACTGATCGGCATTCAGGAACTTCCGAATCCGGGTTGCCTCACTTCTGCCATAGTAAGCGCCCACATTCACGCGGGTTTCACCGGCCCGGCCTTTTTTGGTGGTAACCAGAATAACCCCGTTGGATGCGCGCGAGCCATAAATAGCGGATGCGGCCGCATCTTTCAGAATGGTAATGCTCTCAATGTCGTTCGGGTTCAGGTCGGCCATGGGGTTAATGGGGTCCGTATTGGCCGCACCCACGTCCTGGGAGGTTACCGGAATACCATCAATAACATACAGCGGCTGGTTGGAAGCAGTAACGGAGGAGGCACCGCGTACCCGGATCTGCACCGCAGAACCCAGCTTACCCGACCCTTGGTTGATTTGTACCCCCGGCGTACGGCCCTGAATAGCCTGCTCAAAGCTGACGGTAGGCACGTTTTCTACCTCTTTGCTGCTGAGCTGGGTGACCGAGCCAGTAAGCTCCCGCTTGGCCTGAGAGCCATACCCAATGACCACTGTTTCGCCCAGTATTGTTTCGTTGGTTTGCAGGCGTACCGTTATGTTACTTTGGTTGCCTACCGCTACTGTTTGCGCAGTGTAGCCAATGGAGCTGAACACCAGGCTGGCCCCTTCCTGCACGGTTATCGTAAAATTACCGCTCCCATCGGTACTGGTACCGTTGGTAGTACCGCGCTCCAGCACGGTTACACCGGGCAGGCCCGAGCCATCACCTGCCGCCGTAACCCGCCCGCTTACGGAGCGCGTCTGAGCCCAGGCTGCTACCCCCAGCACCAAATACAGGACTAGGGTAAGAAGTAGTCTGTGTTTCATGATAAGTGACCTTGCGGCCGTTTTAAGTGAATATTATTTGATAAGGGTAGTTAGAGTGCCCCCTATCTAACGCATTTGACAATACTAAACAATTATGCAGGATTTCAACACCCATTAGGATTTTGCCCGCCTATTTTGATGATGCCATGAAGAATCAGAATGCACAGCTAAAATCCCTGTTTATTTGTATCAACTTAGATTTATGTCACAGATTCAGTACCTCACGGCCCACGTGGCCATTCAACGCGCCGCTGAGGCGCTGCAAGCCTGCCCCCGTATCGGCGTCGATCTGGAATTCGATGACATGCGCCACCGCTATGGTCGTAATCTGGCCCTGATTCAGATTTTTGACGGCCAGACCGTTTATCTGATTGATCCGCTGCCACTGACCAATCCGGCCCACGAGCTAGAGCCCATTTGGGCCATTCTGCGCGACCCGGCCGTGGAGAAAGTCTTCCACAGCTGCAAGTCCGATATTCTGCTGCTGGATGAGCTTTACAGCGTGCACGTGCGCAACATCACCGATACCAGTGTGCAGTACACGCTACTGGCGGAGTCGGAAAACAATATTTCGCTGGGCCGCCTTATTCAGGCGGAGTTGGGGCTGGAAGTAGATAAAGGCGAGCAGAAATCGAACTGGCTAAAGCGCCCCCTTACGGAGGCACAGAAGGAGTATGCGGCTAATGATGTGGTATACCTGTTTGAGTTAGCTGACCGCCTGGCGGCTAAGCTGGCCGATCTGGGCCGCACGCAATGGGCCGCCGAGGAAAATGCAGCCCTCGAAGATGTGCGCTACACCCGCGACGAGCGGCCCTACCTGCGCATTGCCGGCAAATACCGCATCCAGCCCGATGAAATGCCCCTGTTCCGCGACCTGTACCTGGTGCGCGACCAGATGGCCCGGCAGTTGGATCGGCCACCCTACATGGTCTTCGCTAATGACCGACTGGCTGAGCTGGTGCGCGACACGCCACGCAATGAAAACGACTGGAAATCAGCTCGTGGCCTACACCCAGACCTGAAGCGCGCGCCGTATCTGGAGCGTCTCTCGGCCCTGTCGCCGCACAACTTTGTGCCTACACCCGAACCGGCACCCAGCGCCGAAGGCCGCCGCTTTCCGTTCCGGCGCCGTCTCAGCGGGGAGAAGGCCACCCGTGCCGATGCCCGCGAACAGCTATTGATTCAGCTAAAGACCCACATTACAGAGGATGTAAACAGCTATGTTGCCAACCTGGTGCTTTCCAACCGCCTGGTAGCCGATATAGTAGAGTTAGGCGCCGAGCATGTGCTACGCCCCTGGCAGAAAACCATTCTGCGCGAAACTGCGCAGCGCCACAACCTCGATTACGACCTGATTGCGCTGCCTTTCTAGCCCATAGCTTTGCCAGACAGGTTGGTTTCTACAGATAGCAGCTAAAAAACAAAAGCCTCCAGTCTGGGGGCTTTTGTTTTTTAGGCGTTTTTATACCTGCCCAACAAATCCAGCCAACTTCGCAGGCTAGAATTGCGCCGCCTCAGTGCTGCCTACTAAAGCCGTCGTACTGTTCTTGCCCGCTGATACGACATTCTGCACCGCATCAAAATAGCCAGTGCCTACAAACGCCTGGTGTTTTACAGCTTTAAAGCCCTGCTTCTGCAGCGCGAATTCCCGTTCCTGCAACTCAGAATATCCCGCCATGCCCCTGTCGCGGTAAGCCTGGGCCAGCTCAAACATGCTGGTATTCAGAGCATGGAACCCGGCCAGGGTAATAAACTGAAATTTATAGCCTAGCGCCGCCAGCTCTTCCCGGAAGGTTTCCATCTGCTCTACACTTAGCTTGGATGCCCAGTTGAAGGAAGGCGAGCAGTTATACGCCAGCAGTTTGCCAGGGTATTGCGCATGAATACCCTCGGCGAATTGTCGGGCCTGTTCCAGGTCGGGGTGTGAGGTTTCCATCCATATCAGGTCAGCGTAGGGCGCGTAGGCCAGGCCCCGGGCAATGCAGGCAGACACCCCACAGCGTACCCGGTAGAACCCTTCGCTGGTACGCTCGGCTTCCTGTAGCACAAAAGGTTTGTCGCGGGGGTCTACATCGGCCGTGAGCAGATCAGCGGCATCTGCATCGGTGCGGGCTACAATGAGGGTGGGCACACCCAATACATCGGCAGCCAGCCGGGCGGCTACCAGCTTTTGTACCGCTTCCTGAGTGGGCACCAATACTTTCCCGCCCAGATGCCCACACTTCTTGGCCGAGGAAAGCTGGTCTTCAAAATGAACCCCGGCAGCGCCGGCCTCAATCATCATTTTCATGAGTTCAAAAGCATTCAGATTGCCGCCAAAGCCTGCTTCCGCATCCGCTACAATGGGCACCATCCAATGCACTTCTCCATCACCGGTTAGGTTTTGAATCTGGTCGGCGCGGAGGAGGGCATTGTTGATGCGGCGCACTACACTGGGCACGCTGTCCACCGGGTACAGACTTTGATCTGGGTACATCTGGCCGGCACCGTTGGCATCGGCAGCTACTTGCCAGCCGGAGAGGTAAATGGCATTTAGCCCCGCCTGTACCTCCTGCACGGCCTGGTTGCCGGTGAGGGCGCCTAAGCCTGCCACATAGGGTTGCGTATGCAGTTGCTGCCAGAGGCGCTCGGCCCCCTGCCGCGCCAGCGAGTACTCAATCTTCACGGAGCCCTGCAGCTTTACAACATCCTCGGCGGTGTACGGCCGCTTGATGCCCTGCCAGCGCGGGTTCTGGATCCAGTCCTGGGTAATGGCGGCAATGCGTTCCTGCTTATTCATGGGGTTTGCGTTGTGGGATGAAAAGGATTAGGAAAAGGCAAAGCGCTGCCCGGCCGGCGTTAGGGCGGCTTTTTGGAAAATCAATTCACACGAATCAGGTCAGGCCTCCCGCTTCAGCGAGGGCAAGGCAACCTTGATGCTTGCTATGCTAGGCTAACTGTTCGTAAGCGGGCACCGTCAAAAACTCAATAAATTTCTCACTGGCAACCAGCCGGTCGAACAGGCGGGCTGCCTCCAGGTAGCGTCCCTGCTCAAACTGCTCCTCACCTACCACTGCCTTCATTTTCTCTAGCTGGCCCGGTACCATAGAGCGGTACAACTCCAATGTTACGACGCGGCCATCCGCCAGCGTAGTGCCCGGTGTATGCACCCACTGCCACACCTGTGCCCGGCTGATTTCGGCCGTAGCCGCATCTTCCATTAGGTTATAAATGGGCACGCAGCCATTGCCCCGCAGCCAGGACTCTATATATTGAATGGCTACGTCGATGTTCAGCTTCAGGCCTTCCTCTGTAATGCTGCCTTCGGGCGCCCGCACCAGATCAGCTGCCGTTACCTGCACATCTTCGCGCTTGTTTTCAATTTGGTTGGGACCTGGCATGAACTCATTAAACACATCCAGAGCTACCGGTACTAGGCCAGGGTGGGCTACCCAGGTGCCATCGTGGCCGTTTTTGGCTTCACGCACTTTATCCAGGCGCACTTTCTCCAGCGCGGCCTCGTTGGCTTCCGGGTTATTTTTGATGGGAATCTGGGCTGCCATGCCACCAATGGCATGTACCCCGCGGCGGTGGCAGGTTTGGATAACCAGCTGCGAGTAGGCCGCCATAAAAGGCACGGCCATGGTTACCTGGGCACGGTCGGGCAAGCGGAATTCAGGTTTCAGCCCCAGTCGTTTGATGTAGGAGAAAATATAGTCCCAGCGCCCACAGTTGAGGCCCGCGCTGTGCTCACGCAGCTCGTATAGGATTTCATTCAGCTCGAAGGCAGCAGGCAGCGTCTCAATGAGCACTGTGGCCTTAATGGTGCATTTGGGGAGTTTGAGCGACCATTGTGCAAAGCCAAAAACATCGTTCCATAGGCGCGCTTCCAGGTGGCTTTCAATCTTGGGCAGGTAAAAGTATGGGGCACTGCCGCGGGCACACAGCTCGTGCACGTTATGGAAGTAGTATAAGCCAAAATCGAACAGAGAAGCGCTGATGGGCTCCCCATCCACCAGCACGTGCTTTTCTACCAGGTGCCAGCCGCGGGGGCGCACTACCAGCGTCGCTATTTCCGCGTTAAGCCTGTACTCTTTAGCCGGGGTACTCAGGCTAATGGTGCGGCGGACAGCATCCCGCAGGTTACGCTGGCCTTCTACCACATTCTCCCAGGTAGGCGCGTTGGAATCTTCCAGATCCGCCATGAACACTTTTGCCCCGGAGTTCAGGGCATTGATCATCATTTTCCGATCCACGGGTCCGGTAATCTCCACGCGGCGGTCCTGCAAATCCTGCGGGATAGGGGCCACTGTCCACGGCTTTTCCCGGATCAGCCGGGTTTCCGGCAGAAAGTCAGGCAGCTTACCGGCTGCAAACTCCTGTTGCCGCGCTTCCCGGCGGGCCAACAAATGGCGTCGGGTAGGATCGAACCGACGGTGCAACTCGGCCACAAATGCCAGGGCTGAGGGCGTAAGAATCGCCGCAAATTCCGGCTTGAAGGCTCCTGTTACCCGTACTCGCTCCGGTGTGAGGTAAACAGACTCGGGTACTACCGTTTGGGTGTCGGAAAAGGGCAACATACACAGGGAGTTTGAAGGTGAGACAGTTGAGGACCTGACCAAACATACAAAAGCGAATATTTACATACAAGCGAATATTCGCTAATTATAAATAATCGCCAAATCCTGTTAATTTTGTAGGCTTTTCTTGCCTGATTCAGCGCTGAGTTCTAAAATCCGCGTTACTTGCAGGTTAGTACTTTGTCGCCTCTGCCCCTCTTTCTTCCGCCTATGCTTAGTCACGGCCAGGTTGTCCGCCTGATTTTTGGTCTTAAACTGCGCGAGTTGCGCCAGGAACGCGGCTTTACGCCCGCTGAGCTGGCTCGAGCCTGTGATGTATCGGTATCCTACCTCAATGAGATTGAGAAAGGCAAGAAGTACCCCAAGGCAGATAAAATACTGAGCATGAGCAAGGTGCTGGGCGTAAGCTACGACCAGCTCACTTCGCTTACACTGAGCCGCCGCCTGGAGCCTATTTCCCAGTTGCTTCAGTCAGATGTTTTAAAAGAGTTTCCACTGGAGATGTTCGGGCTGGAGCCCATTCGTATTGTAGAGCTCATTGCGGATGCGCCGGCTAAGATGAATGCCTTCATCAGCACGCTCTTCGAAATTGCCCGCAATTATGAGCTGCGCCAGGAAAACTTTTTTCTGGCTGCGCTGCGCTCCTATCAGGAGATGCATGACAACTACTTTGAGGAGCTGGAGCAGGACGTACGCACCTTCATTGTAGAAGAGCAGCTGAGCTTTGCTGCGCCCTTTGATACCACCCAACTGGAGCGCGTGCTGGTAGAAAAATATGGCTATTCCATAGACCGCACCACCTTGGGCGACTATGGTTCTTTAGGCCGTCTGCGCTCCGTATATCAGCCCAAACTAAGCCGACTGCTGTTGCGCCCCGGCCTCACCCGGGCCCAGGAGTCGTTTGTCCTGGGCCGCGAGGTGGCCTTTAACTACCTCAACCTGAAAGAGCGCCCCTATGTGAATGCCAACTTCCCGGTGCGCTCTTTCGATGAGGTACTGAACAACTTCAAGGCCTCTTACTTTGCCAGTGCCCTGCTGATGGAAGAGGATAGCCTGGTGCGCGACGTGCAGCAATTCTTCAGCTCCGACCACTGGGACCCGAACCGTCTGCTGGATTTGCTGACCAAGTATGGGGTGTCGCCGGAGATGTTCATGCAGCGCATCACTAACCTGCTTCCCCGCCACTTCGGGCTGCAAAGCCTGTTTTTCCTGCGTTTTGATCAGGCTAAGGCCAACGCACCCTACGTCCTGACCAAGGAGCTACACCTCTCACGCCTGCACAACCCGCACGGCAACGAACTGCACGAGCACTACTGCCGCCGCTGGATTTCCCTGCGCCTGATTCACGAATGCCGCAGTGTGGCGCTTCGCCAGGCCCCCGCCTTCAGTATTGGTGCCCAACGCTCCCGCTACCCTAACGAGGACGAATACCTGTGTCTCACCCTTGCCCGCGCCGGCACGGCCGTAGAGCCGGCAGTAAGCGTCACGGTGGGCCTACTCTGCGACGATAACCTGCGCAACAAAGTGCGCTTTCTGGACGACCCGGCTATTCCGCAGAAACGCGTAAACGAAACCTGCGAGCGGTGCCAGATTCCGGACTGCGAAGTGCGGGCGGCTCCCCCCGTAGAAATTGAGCGGCGAGAGCGGCGCGAACAGTTGCGCGAAGCCATTTCCAACTTAGTAAATGCCGGCTAAGTAGGCTTGGGCTTATCTTTGAAGATAGGTAGTAAGTAACGCTTGAGGTATTGAAGGCTGTGTTGAGACGTTTCGGATGGATTTTGCTGGCTGTGTTGCTGCTGGTCGGCACATGGGCGGGCTACCAGGGCTGGCGCGTGTGGTGGAAGCCTAACGTAACACCCTCACCTGAGGGGCCGGCTTACCTGTTTATCCGTACCGGAGCCACTTTTCGGGAAGTGCTGAATACCCTGGCGCGGCAGGAACTGCTGCAGGATACGGCCACGTTCCGCTGGCTGGCCGTGCGCCGGGGGTACCCAATACAGGTACGGCCCGGGCGCTACCTGCTCTCGCCGGAGCTGGGCAATGACCAGCTCCTGGACAAACTGCTGAGCGGCCATCAGGACACGCTGGCTTTTGAGCTTGATGCCTTCAAATACAAGCCCCAACTGGCCCGCCAGATAAGTCGCCATCTGGAAGCAGACTCCGCCAGCTTGCGTCAACTGCTGGCCAACAATGCCTTTTTGAAGCAGAATTATCAGCTAGACACCACTACCATTCTGACGCTTTTTCTGCCGGGCAGTTATCGGCTGGTCTGGAATACCTCGGCCCGGCAGTTTCTGGACTCGGCGGCAGCCACGCACCGACGGTTCTGGACGCCGCGCCGCCAGCAGCAGGCCGACTCTCTGGGCCTGTCTCCGGTGCAGGTGCATGTGCTAGCGAGCATTGTGCAGCGCGAAACGGCCAAGAAGGAAGACAAGCCCGTCATTGCCGGCGTATACCTCAACCGCCTGCGCCGGAGCATGCGCCTGCAGGCTGATCCTACCCTGCTTTGGGCCATCGGTAATTTTGGGGTGAAGCGTGTGCTGAATAAGGATAAGCTGGTAGACTCTCCCTACAACACCTACAAGCACAAAGGCCTGCCGCCCGGCCCTATCACTTCCGCCAACCGCCAGAGCCTGGATGCCGTGCTGAAGCCCACTGCCCACCGTTACCTGTTCTTCTGCGCCCGCCCCGACCGCAGCGGCTTTTCTGATTTCGCCGAAACCTTCGCGCAGCATAAGCAAAATGCCCGCCGCTACCAGCACATGCTCGATAGCCTCCGGATTCTGCGCTAACGGGCTAAAGTCTGGGAATGCGCACAATGCGCAACGATGTGCCCCTTTTCAGGGCTTCTTCTCTACGCAGTAGCGTTTCCTCATAGCCCAGACCAGTAAACTCTGAGTGCTCCAGAAAAAGCAGTGGGGAAAGCAATAGCGGCTCGGTAAACTCAGCTTCTGCCGGCAGCTTTTCAAGTGATGGAAACTGGTTGATTCCGGTTACCAGCCGGTAGCCATCCAACACCACATATTGCACGCCAGCAGCCTGTAATGCCGGCAGTTGGTTGTCATTACTGATGACCTGCACGCTGATACCGGCTGGCGCCGCAAAAGGCAGCAGGGCATTACTCACTGTGCTGGCCACCTGTTGCTGGCCGTGGCTCTGTAGCCATTGTGCTACCTGGTCATAGCTTGTGGCGGTGTAGCGGTAAATGTAGTGTTGAATGCGCAGCAGGTTTCCGCCAATAATCAGCAGAGAAAACACTACCAATATGCTGGCGCGTATGGGTACGCTCAGCCGCTGCTGAATTATAGCAGTATTCAGTAGCTGCTGCAGGGACAAAAAGCCAAGAGCTGCAAACAGGCCATAAGCAAACAGCAGTCCGCGGGGGGCTTTCAGAATTAGGGACATCCCCCCCATAAATAACCAGGCCCAAACCAGCAGATAGATAGGCAGCGTGAGTTCCTTGCGCCAGGCACGGAGCTGCTGCCAGAATACGACCGGTGTCAGTAACAATCCCATCCACAGCAGCGGCGACTCAAACTGAATCAGCATGCGCGGGTAGTACCATAAATCTAAGCGCACATTGCCGGTGCGACCTGCTTCGTTCATGGCCGAGGGCCACAGAATACCGGCGTACGTGGCCAGCCAGCGGTACCAGGGCAGAATGGTCAGGCCTGTCACTACTATTCCCAATACCAGAAAAGGTGCCGCCAGAATGGCCATAACGCGCCACGCATTGCCGCGCTGCCACAGTAGCCCATCAGCCTGAAGTATTTCAAACGCACCTAGAATAGGGAAGATCAGCAGGAATTTATAGTTGATGCACAGCCCCACGGCCAGCCATACAGCTACCCGCGTTAGGGCTTTCCGGCTGGGCTGCTGCAGCCGTTCGTAATAGGCCCGCATCAGCTCGCCAAAGAGCAGCAGGCTGGCCGAACTCATGGTGAAGTCGCGACCAGAGAAAGTGAGCATAGTGCAGGTGCCGATGAGCAGCGCTAACAGGGCAGCTTCGGGGCCACGCAGGTGGGCATAGCGCGCCACAAAGGCTGCCAGCCGGCCTACTGCTGCTACAGCTAGTAGCGCATTCAAATACAGAAACCAGTGAAAATCGGGCTGTAGGGCCGCTACTGGCGCATACAGCAGGTAGAAGCCAGGGCTGGCATGATGAAAGATATTGCGCAGGTTACCCTGGGCTACTTCCTGCACAATCTGCCAGTTTCGTACCGAGTCGTAGTCGGGGAAGGCGGCCTGCGGCAGGCCGTGCAGCCGGATAGCAGCCAGCAGCAGCAAGGCCGGCAGCAACCAGAGCAAGGTTTTCGGGGAGAATTTGTCGTTTTTCGCGTCGGGCATGGACCGGCAGGTTACTAGCAGCCCACGAAATACGCAAAACAAACCACTTCCCTCCTTCTTATGCGTGCAGTTATTCAGCGGGTGCAACAGGCCAGTGTAACGGTAGAGGGCCGTGTAACCGGCGAAATAGGCCCAGGCTTGCTGGTTCTGGCCGGTTTCGCGCCCGACGATGATACCCGTTCCCTGGACTGGATGGCCCGGAAGCTGGTGCAGCTTCGTATTTTCTCGGATGAGGAGGGCAAGATGAACCGCAGCGTGCAGGATATACAAGGACAGGTGCTGGTGGTCAGTCAGTTTACTTTACTGGCTGATGCCCGCAAAGGCAACCGCCCCAGCTACATTGGCGCCGCCCCGCCTCCCATAGCCATTCCGCTATATGAGCAGTTTGTACAGATGCTGGAAAAGCTACTGAATCAGCCTGTGCCGACCGGTGAATTTGGGGCCGATATGCAGGTAAGTCTGCTGAATGATGGTCCGGTAACTATTGTGCTGGATTCGCCAGCGGCAAATCAGTAAAGCCTCAAACCATACTGTCATCCTGCGCGGGGCGCAGGATGACAGTATGGTTTTTAAATTTTCTTCCTCCCCAAATTCATCCTAGTACATGACCATCGAAGAAGCCCAAAAGACAGTTGACACCTGGATTCAGACCACCGGTGTGCGGTATTTCAATGAGTTGACCAACATGGCTATGCTCACGGAAGAAGTAGGCGAAGTGGCCCGCATCATTGCCCGGCAGTACGGGGAGCAGTCGTTCAAAGAATCGGACAAAGACAAAGTGCTGGCCGATGAGCTGGCGGATGTACTTTTTGTGGTTATCTGTCTGGCCAACCAGACCGGCATCAATCTGACCGAAGCCCTGCAGCGCAACCTGGAAAAGAAAACGCAGCGCGACGCTACCCGACATCAGGAAAACGAAAAGCTGCGCTAAACCAACTAGTTTACCACAATCTGCCCACCGCGGAACAGCGGCACTACCTTGTACTCATCCTGCCGCACGCAGAACTCCATGTCCTTGTGTGACTCCAGACTGTTGAGGCGGCGTACATGGGCGGATTTAAGCAGGTAGGCAGCCACATCGGGCTGAGCGGCCTGCCAGAGGTCCAGCGCCGCCAGGGTGGCATCCGAGCTAGTAGTATCGAAGGAACCGGATAGGCGCTCAGCCAGAGCACCGCCAAAGATGGTGTCTTCCAGGCAGAACTTGCCTTTCCAGCCGGCACACACCACTACTACATTTTTCTGCTGTTGCTGCAGGAAATCAGCTACCGCTCCCAGGTTGAGAAATGCCCCTACCACTACGGCATCGGCCGCACTGGAAAGCTGCAGGGCACGCGTGCCGTTGGTGGTGGTAATAGCCACGCACCGCCCCTGTACCGGCACCACCCCATCCAGATAACCGAAAGGCGAGTTGCCCAGATCCACGCCCTCCGCCTGTTTTCCATCCCGCTCGGCGGCGGTGATATAGCCTTGGGCGGCTAGGGCCTTACATTCGTGCAGTTCGCTTAGCGGCACCAGGTGCGTAACACCGTTGGCCAGTGCCGTGACAATGGATGAGGTGGCGCGCAGAACATCTACTACCACCGCCACCCGGCCCCGCAAATCATACAAAGGCAGCAACTCAGGCGAAAAGCAAATATCGATGGAGGGCATGATGCTTATTTAATCAACTACAAAAAGAACGTCATGCTGAGCTTGCTGAAGCATCTCGCTCGCTTGGTTGTAAGGGTAATAATTACCATCACAGTATCAGCACGCGAGATGCCTCGGCAAGCTCGGCATGACGTTCAAATAATTACTTCAGTTTCAATTACGCCTCTTCCGTGCCGGGCACGAAGGGCAGCTTTACGACCGTAGCCGGCTGGTTTTTGCCGCGAATCTGTACAAAGATTTTGCTACCGGGGGCACTCAGCTCGGTTTTCACATAGCCCAGGCCAATGCCTTTGCTGAGCGAGGGAGACTGGGTGCCCGAAGTTACTTCGCCCACCTTTTCACCGGCTTCGTTCACCAGCTCATAGTGGCTGCGCGGAATGCCGGGACCGTCCATCAGGAAGCCCACCAGCTTGCGCGAGACGCCCTGCTCTTTCTGCTGCTTAAGGGCAGCGGAGTTGGTGAAGTCTTTGGTGAATTTGGTAATCCAGCCCAAGCCGCCTTCCAAGGGAGAGGTCTGGTCGTCGATGTCGTTGCCGTAGAGGCAGTAGCCCATTTCCAGGCGCAGCGTATCGCGCGCACCCAGCCCGATGGGCTTCAGGCCGTAAGGCAGGCCCGCTTCCAGGATTTTGTCCCACACCTGCTTGGCGTGCTCATTGGGAATGTACAGCTCGAAGCCGCCCGCGCCGGTGTAGCCGGTGGCCGAGATGATGACATTGGGTGCACCGGCAAACGTGCCCTGCACGAAGGAGTAGTATGGAATGCTGCTCAGGTCAGTGTCGGTGAGGGACTGCAGGGCGGCAATGGCTTTGGGGCCCTGCACGGCAAACAGGCTCAGCTCGTCCGAGAGGTTTTCCATCTCGGCGCCTTTGGTGTTGTGCTGCTGAATCCAGTTCCAGTCTTTGCTGATATTGGAAGCGTTTACCACCAGCAGGTAGTCTTCTTCGGCCAGCTTATACACCAGCAGGTCGTCTACAATACCGCCTTCGTTGTTGGGCAGGCAGGAATATTGTGCTTTGCCGGGCGTGAGCTTGCTGGCATCGTTGCTGGTCACGCGCTGAATAAGGTCCAGTGCCTGCGGACCGTGCACCCGAAACTCGCCCATGTGCGATACATCAAAAATGCCTACGGCGCGGCGCACCGTGTGGTGCTCCTCAAGATCAGAAGAGTAGCGCACGGGCATATTGTAGCCGGCAAAGGGCACCATTTTCGCGCCCAACTGCTGGTGCACATCATTTAAAGCAACGGTTTTCAGATCTTCGGCCATTCGGGGTAAGAAGAAGGTGGGTGAGGAATCGAGGGAGGTAGCCGGCGGGCCGGCAAAAGCGGGAGCGAAATTAGCCAAAAGTAGTGGGCCGGAATGCTTTTGAGAGAAGGCATTATCTTTGTGGCCCGGTGGCCAGCTACTACGCCTGCCCGCCGGTTGAGCCTGGGTCGCGCTTTTCGACGCTGTGTTAGCCATTGTTCTGGTGGCCTTTTTTCTCCTTCGTTACAGATCAGCCAGCGTATATCTTCCCCTATGAGCAACGAACTGAAACAGGATTTTGAAACGGCTACCGTTAAGCACCTGCTTTTCAAATCGAAGCTGCGCTCTTTCCTGCATGGTTCTGATACGGATGAGGCACCCATTCGGGACCCCGAAGTCTGCTTACTGGGCCAGTGGATCCGCAACCACGGCCTACCGGTGTATGGACAGCTGCGCGAAACCCAGGAGCTGGACCACCAGCATCGGCTGATTCATCAGGTAGCCAACCGCTTAATGGATCTGAAGCTGGCCGGGCGCCCGGAGGAAGCGCTGGCACGTTTTGTCGAAATCGAGCAGCTTTCGGATAAAATTGTAACCCTACTCCAAACCATGCAGCAAAAGCTGCGTAACGGCGCCTAATCTACGCCAGGCTACAGGGGCCTGCTGCGTTGCTTGCCCGTGCATGAAGTTAAACCTCGCCACCAAGCTCTTTGCTGGTTTTCTGGCCATTCTGATTCTGTTTGCAGCCGTAGTGGCCGTTAACTACCAGCTTTCCCGCAAGGTATTGCGCAACCTGGAGCGCGTAGAACAGTCGCAGCGCATTACTTCTGATGCCACCTCCCTGGTGCGCAACATTATAGATATGGAATCCGGCTTTTACGGATTTATGCTGGTAGGCAATGAAACCATTCTGACCCCCTACTACCAGAGTGAACGGAAGCTGATTGACCGGTTTGCGCACATGAAGCAGTTGCTGGACCCGGCCAGCCCGCAATATGCCCGCATTCAGCGCGCTGAGCGGCTATACCACCAGTGGTCCGATTATTCGCACCTGCTGATAAGTGAAAAGCGCGCCGTGTTACGCCGGATTCCTGAGCAAACCGGCCTGACTCGGGTGGAGCACCGGGGACTGATGGAAGACCTCTCGGGCAAGAAAATCACCGACGAAATTCGCACGCTGTTTCGGGGTTTTGAAATGAGTGAGGATGAGGCCCGCATTGAACTGCGCGAAAAGCTGGCCCAAAGCGTGAACCAGACGCGCCTGCTTTCCATCATTATTACCCTGCTGGCCTTTATTCTGGGTCTGCTCTGGGCCACCTATATCACCCGCCTTATTGCCCGGCGCATCTCCTCTATGGTATCCCTGGCCACGCGCATTGCCGGCGGCGACTATACCACCCGCATTATGGATACGGAGCATGATGAAATGAGCGAGCTGGCTTCCTCGCTCAACGTTATGTCTAACACCATTAATACCACCGTGACGCAGCTGGAAGGCCGCAATCTGGAGCTCGACCAGTTTGCCTACGTGGTATCTCATGACCTGAAGGCCCCGCTTCGGGGTATTGAAAGCGCTACCCGCTGGATAGAAGAGGATATGGGGCAGGAACTGCCCACGCATATTCAGGAGTTTTTGCTGCTGATGCGTACCCGGGTGCACCGCATGGAAAACCTTATCAGTGGTATTCTGGAGCTGGCCCGGGTAGGCCGCACGCCTCAGGCCGAGGAACGGGTGAACGTGCGCGAACTGCTGACCGAAACGATGGATATGCTCAGTGCGCCGGAAGGGTTCCAGTTGAAGCTACCAGCCTACCTGCCTACTATTACCACTTCCCGGGTAGAGCTACAGCAGGTATTTGCGAACCTGCTCAGCAACTCCTTTAAGTACCACCACCAACCGGAGCAGGGCACCGTAAGTATTCGCTTCAGCGAAGACCGCCAGTTTTATACGTTTACGGTGAAAGACAACGGCCCGGGCATTGCGCCGGCCTACCATGAGCGGATCTTCGTCATCTTCCAGACCCTGACCGAGCGAGACACGTTGGAGAGTACCGGCGTAGGCTTGGCCATTGTAAAAAAGTTGGTGGAGCGCCAGGGCGGCACCATCCGCGTGGAGTCGGAAGAGGGTAAGGGTGCGGCCTTTACGTTTACCTGGCCCAAGCCGCACACACTGGGGCCTGAACCCGCGCCTAGCTTTGCTTCAGCCATTATTCCTCGCTAGCCGTATAGTCGTCGAAATCTATTTTCCCACCCCGCCCTATTGCGTTTTCTCTCGCTATGTCAACATTTGCCGCTGAGCCCAGTATTCTGCTAGTTGAAGACGACCAAATGGATATCATGAATGTGCAGCGGGAGCTGCGCAAACATGCCGTTGACGTACCATTACATATAGCCCGCAATGGCCGCGAAGCACTGAACCAGCTGCGGGGCGAAAACGGGCAGGAGAAGATTTCGAAACCTAGCGTGGTAATGCTCGACATTAACATGCCCAAGCTGAATGGTCTGGAACTGCTGGATATTCTGCGTTCCGACCCTGAGTTTGTAGGCTTGAACGTGTTTATCATGACCACCTCCGACCTGGAAACCGACCGTCTCAAAGCCCGTGACCTGGCCGTAAGCGGCTACATCATCAAGCCCCTCAACTTTGATAAGTTTGGGGAAGGCGGCTCCACGGTAGATGGCTTTAGTTTGTTTCTGGACCTGCTGCAGCTCAAGGAGAGAAGATAGTTCCAGCAGAGCATTCTTAAAGGTGGGCCACAGTTCATGGCGCAACCAGAGCTAAGCTACAGCAGCCGGAAGCCCATACGGTGGTGCTCAGTAGGCCCGTATTCCCGAATTGCAGCCCGGTGCCGGGGTGTGGGGTAACCAGCGTTTTGCTCCCAACCATATTGCGGATACTGCTTTGCCAGCTGCTGCATTCGCTCGTCGCGGAAGGTTTTGGCCAGTACCGAAGCAGCGGCAATACTTTGAAACGTAGCATCGCCGCCAATATGCAGGCTGTGCTCTATGCCGAAATATGGCCGAAACCGGTTGCCATCCACTAACAGATGCGCGGGTGTAACGGCCAGCAACGCTACAGCGCGGTGCATAGCCAGATAGCTGGCCTGTGCAATATTGATGGCTGCAATTTCCTCCGGAGAGGCTTCGGCTACGGCCCAGGCCACCGCATGCCCACATATTTCAGTGCGGGCCTGCTCCCGGCGCCGGGCGGTCATCTGCTTGGAGTCGTTGAGGTAGGTGCAACTAAAATCAGATGGCAGAATAACGGCGGCCGCAAATACGGGCCCGGCCAGGCAGCCCCGGCCAGCCTCATCCAGCCCCGCTTCGTGGGGGTGCCCTGTGTGCGTCACTAGTAGCATAGCCCGCAAAGGTAACCATGAAAAAGCCTCCCTGTGTAGTCAGAACACAGGGAGGCTTTTTCGTTTGATCGTAAGTGGTTAATGTCGGCCAGCGGTGCTGCCTATCTCGTCAGTGCCCGGTTCGCCCCGGCGGTTGCCTTGCTTATCCCGTGGCCCTTCATCTAAGGCCTCGTCTTCATCGGTACTGATGTATACGTTGGTAGTGGGCCCTAGCCCACCGTTTTGTTCAGACAGCGCAGCTTCTACCTGCGCATGCTTCAGGTTGAAGAGTGGGTCGCCGGCTTCTGGTGCTGCCGGCTTTTTAGACTGATTGGCCATAGATGCAAAAAAAGCGGCCGGAATGTGGACGGCCAGCCATTGTTCTGGTACGGCAACGCAAACCGGGAGGTTAGGCTACTATGCCACCAGGGGGCTGCTCCTGCTAACAACAAATTCACCTAAAAAGCGGCTTTTCACGCTTGGGAGCGGAAAACACACCTACCAGCGGCCATAATTATGTTAACTATGCGGAGCGCTGGTGCTTGCCCTAATCCTGCCGTACCTTTACAACGTTGGCACTATCCCAATCTGTTATGCATTCCTCTTCTTATCCAGCTCCCGACGAAACGCACAACCCCTGGCAAGTGCTGTCCACGGAAATCATGTACCAGAATCCCTGGATTCGGGTGCGCGAAGACCAGGTAATAAATCCGGGAGGAAGCCCAAGTATTTACGGGGTGGTATCCATGAAGAACAAGGCCCTCGGAATTGTCCCCATTGATGCGGAAGGCAATACCTGGCTGGTAGGCCAGTTCCGTTATCCACTGAATGAGTATAGCTGGGAAATTCCCATGGGCGGCGGTCCGGTGGAGGAAGACATTCTTCTATCGGCCCAACGGGAGTTGCAGGAGGAAACCGGCTTTACGGCCGGACGCTGGACGCGCATTGCCCGACTACATACTTCCAACTCCGTGACGGATGAAGAAGGCTTTGTTTATCTGGCGGAAGACCTCACACCCGGCGCAGTAGCTCCTGAGGAAACCGAAGTATTGCACCTATGGAAATTACCGCTGGCCGAAGCCGTACAAATGGTGATGAACGACCGAATTACGGATGCCATCAGTGTAGCGGGCCTGCTTAAGGCAGAACGAGTATTACAAAGTCGGGCGCAGGCGGCCGCAACTATTTCCGGGGGTATTGCAGTTTAGCTACCACCCACCAGTATATGTAAGCACTTTGTTTTCTTAGCATATGCGTAATCTACTGCGTTTTCTCACACACCGGATATATACTACCTGGAGCACCTTCTGGTTTGTACTTCCCTTTGTAGTCACGTATCCGGCGCAGTGGGTGTTGGGTCAGCGCCCGTCCTGGTACCGGTACCTGCATAGCTTTAACCGGGGCTGGTCGATCTTCTCCATGCGTATGTGGGGTATGCCGGTGGAAGTAGTGCGCGAGAATCCGCTACCAGCCTCGCAGCCCTGCGTGTATGTGGCCAACCACAGTTCTTACATTGATATTCCCCTGCTGTTTAAGGCCATTCCCGGATATCTCAATATTATGGGCAAAAGCGCCCTGGCCAAAGTACCGCTGTGGGGCCCTTTGTTTGGGCGCGTGTATATCACTGTAAACCGGGAAAGTGCTGTGAGCCGGGCACGGTCCATTATTCAGGCCCGCAAAAGCCTGGAAGAAGGCCGCTCCGTGGTGATTTTTCCCGAAGGCACTATTTCCAAAAAGCCCGGCCAGGAAATGCTGCCGTTCAAAAACGGCGCCTTTCAGCTGGCAATTGCCGCCGGAGTGCCCATTGTACCGGTTTCAATGCCGCTGAACCACCGCTTCCTGCCCGATCTGGACGGCAAGCTGCGGGTGCGCTATTCCCCACTCCGCATTACGCTGCACACGCCAATTCTTACTACCGGCCTTACTGCGGCCGATGCCCCCGCTCTGGCAGAGCAGGCTTTTCAGGCTATTGCCAGCGGCTTTCTGCCTGAGGCGGCTGGTATCCCGGAGCCTTCTTACCTGCGTTTACCTAAGCCGGCGCCCCCCGTTCCGGCACCCCAACAGGAGCCTATTGGGCCCGATGCAGAGTTAAGTCTGCACAAATCGTAATTTTGCCTCTCCCTAACGCCTTTCTGTTTTGAGCACCGACCTTGCTACCCTCCGCCAAATAGCTCACCTCTCCCGCTTGGAGCTTACGCCCGACAAAGAGCAGCAAATGCTGGGCGACCTGAATAAAATCCTGGACTGGGTAGATCAGCTGCGTCAGCTTGATACTACTTCGGTAGAGCCGCTCATTCATTTGTCGCACGAGATAAACGTGTTGCGGCCAGATCAGGCGGAGAACAGTGTATCTCACGCCGAGGGTCTGCGCAATGCTCCGCGCAAGGATTCCGATTACTTCCGCGTACCAAAAGTACTCGAGTAACTGGTGCCCACGCCTGTTCTCCCTTCGCCGGCAAGGCCTGCCACCTTGTGGCAATGGCCTACCTTCTGGCCTCTGCTTTTGCTGGTAGCCGCCGTGGCCCTATGGGCCCTGTGGCAATATGCTACGGGTGCCGATGCCACCGTGCCGGTTTCTACCATCCCGGCCCTGACCGACGTTCCCATAACGGTGGCCCAGGTACCTATAGGGCTGCATACGCTGCCGGTACGGGCTAATGGCTACCTGCTTACCGAAACCCACACGTCCATTGGCCCTATTATCCGGCCCTGGCTGGCCTTGGCTTGGGTAGCGGGACTGGGCCTTTGCCTGGCATATTGGGTAGCAGTGGTCACTACCCTGGCCCGCCCGGCATTTATCGGTGGAATGGCCCTGGTTATCTTCCTGCTAATGTCGCTCAACGCCGATTTACTGGGCGTTTTCAATAGTCAGGAACAATATTTCCTGATGCTAAGCCTGGCTGTATTAGGCGGTTTAGCATTTGCGCTACATTCCTTTTGGCCAACTGTTTCGCTGGGTAACCGGCTGCTATTGTTTGGGGGTTTGGTAGGTGGGCTGGGTTGCATCCTCTTTCTAAACAGCCCCGTTTCTGCAGAGCAAACTGCCTTGCATTTAGCCAGCTACGGTACGCTAGCCGGTATAGCCGCCTTGGTGCTGCTGGTTCTGTGGGTAGGTTTTGAAAATATCCGGGGCCTGCTCTGGCTAAATACTCAGGCCGAAAACCCCGGTAGCCGGTTTGGCCTGCTCCCTTTTCTGCTTACCAGTGCGCTGTACCTGGGTATTCTGGCCCTCTACTTCTTTTCTGATGGGCAAGTAGAAGTTTTACCCGGCCTACACCTGGAGCCATTTATCTTCCTGCTGACGGCCATTCTGGTAGGGGCCTTAGGCCTGCGCCAACGGGCAGCCAGTTATGGAAGCGTGATAAGCTACTGGCCTGGGGCGGCACTGCTCTACGGCACGTTGGTAGCTTTTGCCCTCGCCTCCCTAGGCTATGCCTTTGGCACCGCCAACGACCCGCTGCTTACGGCAGCCCGCGACTTCACTGTCTTGGCGTTCCTGCTGATGGGCGCGGCGTTTTTGCTGTATGTACTGCTGAATTTTGCGCCGCTTATCCGGCAGCGTCTGCGGGTATACCGGGTAGTGTTTGAGCCTCGCCGCTTTCCGCTGTACGCTGCGCTCATTATTGGCCTGGTAGGCATAGTTGGGGTGCTGTTACGCAATAATCTGTTCCTATATAACCAGGCGCAGGCTGGCTATTACAATCATTTAGGTGACCTTACCCGCTACCAAAGTGAGCAGCAGCCTACTACCGATGCCCTGGCCTTATTAGCTGAGCGCTACTATGCAGAGAGTGACGCTCTGGACCGCTTCAATCACAAAGCCAGCCTGGGCCGTGCAGCTCTTTATCATGCCCGCGGCCAGCGGCAAAATGAGATAAATGCTCTGCGTCGCGCCCTTATTCGCGCAGCATCGGAGAAGGTTTCTTTGCGGCTTTCAGCGTTGTTTGACCAGCCTAAGGATTTTTTTGACCGCCAACGAATTCTACAGGAAGGCCTGCACAGTACCCCAGGTAGTGCCCGTCTTAATAGTGACTTAGCCCAGCTATACACCCGCTCATCCCTGACTGATTCGGTGACCATTTATCAGCAGCGGGCCACCGCACTGGATGGTGGCAATGCGGTGGTGCAAAGCAACCGCCTGGCTTTCCTTATCCAGCAGCATCAATGGCCCGCTGCTGTGGCGCTTACCCGCCAAGCCCCCTCTTCCCCAACCGACGCCTGGCAGAGCAATGCTTTGCTGCTGGCAGCACTGCACCACCCGCGTACGGTCACTTTACCTGGCCCACCTGCTGATACGGTGCTAGCCTTGCCCGCTTTCACCCGGCTTTATCATGAAGGCCTGTTGCGCGCCTCTCGCCGCGACACCACCTTGCTTCCGGCCTTGGCTAACTTGCTGAAATATGCTGGTAACGATGCGTATGTGGAACAGGTAATCTTTCTGCGGGCTCTCACACAGTATTATGGCGGCCATTTAGTAGCCGCGCAGAACACGCTGCTGCCACTTACTGCGGCGCAAAGCCCCAGTGCCGCTTATTATCAACACTTGCTGGGGTTATGGCTACTGGAGCAGGGTGCTGCTTCTACGGCTGCCCGTCATTTTGAGCAGGCTCAGCAGTTGGGCCAGAATAATGCGGCTCTGGCCCGTGCTTATGCATTGGCGCTAGCCAGCCAGCCAGATTCTGCTCGCCGCGCAGCTACCACAGCCGTAGCTCTGGCCGACAATCCTACCGCTGCCCAGGCCCTGCAATTACTCACACTACTTCGGGCAACGTCCGCGGAAGCCGTAGCAACCTCATCAGCTGATTCTGCTAAAGTTACTTATCTGGCATTGCTGGGAAGCCAGCTCACGCCGGCTCAACGCACCCTGCTGTTTCAATCAATTCGTACCGAGAATCTGCGGCAGGCAGGGGCGTTTGCGCAGGCCCTGGCGGCTTTGCGGGCACATCAGCCCACAGAAGTAGCTCCGTTGCTTAAAGCCTACGCCCCTACAATAGGAACTCGTACTGAAGTTGCCTCCCGCTGGAATGCGCTACGTGGCCAGTATGCCCTACTTACTGGCCAGACGGAAGTTTTGCGCCAGCTACTGGCACAAGGGTACTTTGCGACTCCAGAACAAGCCTACCGGCTCTATTTTCGGGCTGCTACGGCTGCCTCTCCTACCCAGGCCAGTCGGCTGTATCAGCAGCTGATGCAGCAAGCACCTTATCTGGAAGAGGCAGCACTGGCTGCCGCTCGCCATTTTACTGAGCAGAAGCAGCCGCAGCAGGTATATAATGTATTATTGCGCGGCCTGGAGTATAATCCAGAGTCTGTTCCGGTTCTAAAATCCTATATTCTGGCTGCATTAGAGGCCGGCTTACCGGATTATACCACAGCGCCATTGGCCAAGCTACGGGCATTGCTTTCACCCGCAGAATATATTACCTTTCATACACAGTATAACCGTCGGCGGGTTGCCCTTGCACCAGCTCCTGCCCCCTGGCACTAGCCCCTTTGCATATGTTGACTCCAGTTATTGAAACGCACGACATATCGAAGGTGTACCAGATGGGCACCGAGCGTATTCATGCCCTTCGCTCCGTCACGATTACCATTCAGCGGGGCGAATATGTGGCATTCATGGGCCCTTCCGGCTCGGGAAAGTCCACCCTTATGAATATTATTGGCTGCCTGGATACTCCTTCCGGCGGGCGGTATATTCTCAATGGGAAAGATGTCAGCCACATGAGTGATAATCAGCTGGCAGAAGTGCGCAACAAGGAAATTGGGTTTGTTTTTCAAACTTTCAACCTGCTACCCCGCGCCTCGGCCCTCGATAATGTGGCCCTTCCGCTGATTTATGCCGGTTACAGCAAATCAGAGCGGCAGGAAAAGGCTATGGATGCTTTGCGCAGTGTGGGCCTGGAAACCCGCGCCAAGCACCGCCCCAATGAGCTATCCGGTGGTCAGCGCCAGCGCGTAGCCATTGCCCGCGCCCTGGTAAATGACCCCAGTATTATTCTGGCCGACGAGCCTACCGGTAACCTCGATAGCAAGACCAGCTACGAAATCATGGAGCTGTTCGAGGCCCTGTACGTAAAGGGTAATACCATTATTATGGTAACTCACGAAGAAGATATTGCGCATTATGCCCACCGGGTAGTACGCCTGCGCGACGGCTTGGTAGAAAGCGACCAGCCGAACTTAAATGTGGCGTCGCATCATCATTTCTCTGCTCAATAATTAGTTTACTGATTTACTGGCAGTAGCATCTTTCTTCACGTATTGCTGCAACCAGAAGAATAGCGTCCTGTTTATAGGGCATCGACCTTCTCTCCCTGCATGAAAATATATACCAAGACCGGCGACCAAGGCCTTACTTCTTTGATCGGCGGTACCCGGGTACCCAAATCCAGTCTTCGGATTGAATGCTACGGCACGGTAGATGAAGTAAACTCGTATATAGGGCTGGTGCGCGACCAGGAAGTGAATGCAGGCCGCCGCGACCTGCTAAAGGAAATTCAGGACCGGCTGTTCACTATTGGCTCCTCACTGGCGGCAGATCCGGAGAAGTCCCGGATGAAAATCCCGGACCTGCGTGCGGAAGATATTACCCTGCTGGAGCAGGAAATGGACCGTATGAACGAAGCGCTGCCTGAATTGCGCGAGTTTATCCTGCCTGGGGGCCATCAGGCCGTGTCATTTGCCCACGTGGCCCGCTGCGTGTGCCGCCGCGCTGAGCGTTTGGTAGTAGCCCTGCGCGAAGATTCCTTTGTGGCCGACTTGGTAGCTATTTACCTCAACCGCCTTTCTGATTACCTGTTTGTGCTTAGCCGCACTATGGCGCATGAACTGCAGGCCGAAGAAGTCACCTGGAAACCCCGCCTCTGACATCTTCCGTTAGATACAGTATTCCCCACCCACCCGTTTTTACCACCACTTGTATGCTTGACACCCTCACCATCCGGACGCAGCGCACTTCTGCCTCGCGTCTGCCGGAACTGGACCTCGACCACCTGGAATTCGGCAAAGTATTTTCCGACCATATGTTTGTGGTTGATTTTAGCAATGGTGAGTGGCAGGAGCCTCAAATTGTTCCTTACGGCGACATGACCGTGAGTCCAGCCAACTCGGCCCTACACTATGGTCAGTCCATTTTTGAAGGCATGAAAGCCTACAAAAACGAGCAGGGGGACATTGCGTTATTTCGCCCCTATGATAATCTGCACAGACTGAATGCTTCGGCGGAGCGCATGTGCATGCCAACCCTGCCGGAGGAGCTGTTTATGCAGGGCCTTACGCAGTTGATTCGTTTGGATGCAGGTTGGGTACCCAATGTAGCTGGCACAGCTCTTTACATCCGTCCGTTCATGTTTGCTACGGATGGCATGTTAGGGGTGCGCCCATCGGATAGCTACCGCTTCATGATTATTACCTGCCCGGTGGCGGCCTTCTATAACAAGCCACTACGGGTACGTTTTGAAGAGAAATACGTGCGCTCGGCCGAGGGCGGTGCTGGCTATGCCAAGAATGCCGGAAACTATGGTGCTGCTATGTATCCCACTAAACTGGCACAGCAGGAGGGCTACAACCAGCTTATCTGGACGGATGCTTCTGAGCACCGCTACGTGGAAGAATCCGGCACCATGAATGCCATGTTTGTGATTGATGGCCGGCTTATTACGCCAGCGCTGAGCAGCTCCATCCTGGATGGTATTACCCGCCGTAGCGTTCTGCAGTTAGCCCATGACTGGGATATGCCCGTTGAAGAGCGCAAAGTATCGGCGCGCGAAGTGCTGGAGGCGCATACGAACGGCACGCTGCAGGAAGCCTTTGGGGTAGGCACAGCCGCTACCATTGCACCTATTAGCGTTATTGGGCAGCATGGGCAGGATTATACGCTTCCGGCTACTACAGCGGCCTCCTTCTCCAAGCGGGTAGCCGCTGAGCTGGATGCTATCCGTACCGGCACTGCCCCGGATACGCACGGCTGGATGGTACAGGTATAATTCCCCTTCGCCAAGAGCTTAAACGCCCGCAGCTGGCTTTTGCCGGTTGCGGGCGTTATGGTTTAGTACATTTGCCAAACACATTACTCATTTTACTCCATGACCAACGACCAGGTGAAGGAATTGAAGGGCCGCGCTGAGGCCCTGAGGAGGTACCTTTGACTACGATGCCCGAAAAGAGCAGGTAGCCGAAATAGAAAAGCTCACCACGGCTCCCAACTTCTGGGATGATTCCAAAAAAGCGGAAGCTACGCTCAAGGACCTCAAATCCATTAAAGTCTGGACTGATGACTTTGAAGCAGTAACCAAAGCCGTGGATGACGTGGAAGTGCTCTATGATTTCCACCGGGAGGGCGACGTTTCGGAGGAAGAAATGCAGCGGGAGTTTGCATTAGCTGAAAAAGCTGTCGAGAACCTGGAGTTCAAGCGCATGCTCTCCGATGAGGAAGACCAGCTCTCTGCCATCATTGAAATTAACCCCGGAGCGGGCGGCACCGAAAGCCAGGACTGGGCCGAAATGCTGATGCGCATGTACATCATGTGGGGCGAAAAGCACGGCTTTACGGTGCGCCAGGTCAGCTACCAGCCTGGCGAAGGAGCCGGCATCAAATCAGCCTCCCTGGAAATTGATGGCGACTTTGCGTACGGCTACCTGAAAAGCGAGATAGGTGTACACCGCCTGGTACGCATGTCGCCTTTTGATAGTAGCGGCCGGCGGCATACCTCGTTTGCTTCGGTATTTGCCTACCCAGTGGTAGACGACACCATCAACATCCAGGTAAACCCTGCCGACATTACGTGGGATACTTACCGGGCCGGTGGAGCTGGTGGCCAGAACGTAAACAAAGTGGAAACTGCTGTACGTCTTACCCACGCCCCCTCCGGTATCATTATAGCGGTGCAGATTGAGCGTAGCCAGCTTATGAATAAGGAGCATGCCATACGTATGCTCAAATCCCGCCTCTATCAAATTGAGATAGACAAGCGGAACGCAGAGCGTGACAAAGTAGAGGCGGGCAAGAAACGGATTGATTTCGGCTCCCAGATCCGCAACTATGTTTTGCACCCCTATAAGCTCATTAAAGACCTGCGCACCGGTATAGAGCGTACCGATGTGCAGGCCGTGCTGGATGGTGACCTGGATGAGTTTATAAAGGGGTTCTTGATGCAGAACTAACCACACTTCTGCCGTTCTATAGCTAGTGCCTGCTTTTGCTTTGCAATAGGCACAAAAAAAGAGGCTGCCAAAATTGGCAGCCTCTTTTCTATTGTATCTGGAATTAGAATTTATCCCAGAAAACAGGAGTAGATGCCTCATCACCACCAATAGCAGCTTTAGCCGCATTGTAGTTTGAGGTGTTCAGGTTCTGCTCCGGAATCGGATACGTGTAACGCTTTGGAATGGCCGTCAGAACAGAGTTAGTGGCAATCGTCAGTTTTGGATAATCCAGACGACGATACTCTTTCCAGGCTTCAACTGGCTGGTTGTACAGCGCAATCCACTTTTGAGTACCAATAGCCTCTTTAGCAGCCTCATTAAAACCAACAGCTGTTGCAGGGTAAGGGTGCAGCAATGCATAAGCATCTGCTTCTTCTTCGCTATTTCCCCATTCAGTGATAGAAGCTACAATACCAGCACTGTAATGCGCAGCGGCAGTACCTTCTACATTCAGACCACGGGCAGCAGCTTCCGCCAACAGGAACTCTGTTTCGGAGTACGACATCAGCGTGCCGGGGAACTGCTGGTCACGCAGCTTGTCGCCGGGCAGTGAGTACACAAAGTTATGTGGGTTACCAGCGATACCGCCTTTGTAGCCACCCACTCCTTTTACTTCATTGAAGTAGTCATCCAGACGGGGGTCAGGCATTGCAGAGCCATTGCTCAAAGCCTTCAGGAAGAAGTCTGTAGCAATGAAGTCCGTACGGCCGCTCTGCACCAGATCCTCCCACAAGGGGTTGGTGTTAGGCGAAGTTTTGTCGAATACCAGGCTGGCGTTTTCATCATTTGATGAAATGAAATGAGCGCCGGCAGTAGTCAACTGGTTAACCATAGCCCTAGCCTGAGCATCATCAGCATCAGCAATGGTCAGAGCCAGACGCAGCTTCAGGGAGTTGGCAAAACGCTGCCACTTATCCAGGTCGCCGTGGTAGATCAAATCACCGGAGGCGAAATCATCACCCAGCTCAGCGTCTTCCTTATTCAGGTTAACAATAGCTGCGTCCAGACGCTTGATCAGGTCATTATAGATGGCCTTATCATCATCGTAAGCAGGACGGGGCTTATTGAAGTCCAGCGCTTCCGAATAGGGAATATCACCGAAGTTATCTACCAGGGTAGACCAGGCCAAAACCTCCTGTACCTCAATGGCACCGGTTTGAGCAGCTTTGCCACCTTCGGAAATTACCGTGCTAGCAGAAATTGTCTTCTTGCTTTCCTGCAGGTCACGCAATACATCCCGGTACAGTGTGTTCCAGAAAGCATTGTTGATCTGGCGCGTTACGAAATCGTAACGGCTTTCATCAGGATAAGTCGTTTCAGCCAACTGCTGTACCCACAAACGGAAGGGGTTCAGGTTTACGCTGGTGCTTACGAAGGCACGAGCGAGGCTACGCTGTGCGCTCGACATGAGCGTAACACCCGGTACCTGAGTAGCCAGCTTGGGGTTTTTATTATAGTTATCATCTAGGCCGTCCACGCACGATGACATGAGCATCAGTGCCGGGAAACCTAACCAGAGAAGTTTTTTCATATGAGGGTACTGATTAGAAACGGAACTTAATGTTAGCACCAACCGTGCGCGTGGTGGGGTAAGCACCACTTGAATAGCCTTGGCCGAAGTTACCGGAGCTCAGCGATTCTTCTGGGTCAGCATCTGGCAGGTTCTTGTGGATGATCCACAGGTTGCGACCAATGATTGACAGATCGATGCCTTTGAAAGCAGCTACTTTCGAAACGATAGAAGAAGGCAGCGAGTAAGTCAGGTTAACCTCTCTCAGTTTCACGAAGCTGGCATCATAAACGAAAGCGCTGGTAGGCTGACGAACATAGCCATAAACACCATAAACCTGGTTGCTTACGCGAATAGTGTTAGGTTGTCCGGAAACATCCTGACCATTGATAACAGTTCCCTGATCGTAAACACCGGCATTGATAATACCACCCGAGTTAGGAGCATAGGTAGAGCCACTTGTGCGGATCAGTGGATCACGCGAAGGGTTACCCAGGTCGTTGTTACCAGCAGTTTCAGGCGTCATACCCGTAGCCAGGCCGTAGTAGCGGTCCAGCGAGAACACCTCACCACCTTTACGAACGTCAATCAGGAACGACAACGACAGGTTTTTGTAGCTAACCGAGTTGTTTACACCACCCGTCCAGTCGGCGGCAGGGTTACCAACTTCCGTGTTAGCACCGGTCTTCTTATAGTATGCGCTGTAGTTACCAGCAGCCGTTTTGGTTACGGTTACTACTTTGTTGCCATTAGCGTCATATACGAAGTCCGTAGCGCGGAACGTGCCGAAAGGACGACCTACCGTAGCGTTAGACGAGATACCACCCTGGTAGCTGGCAATTACAAGGTTGTCTACACCATCAGCCAAAGAAACTACCGTGTTTTTGTTGCGGGTCCAGTTGGCGTTGATGGTCCAGTTGAAGTTGTCGTTACGAACTGGAGTTACAAAAGCAGTCATTTCGATGCCTTTGTTTTCTACGTTACCTGCGTTTACGAAGCGCGAACCGTAGCCGGTTGCCGACGAAATCGTGATTGGAATGATCTGGTCAACGGTGTTCGTCTTATAGACGGTAGCGTCGAAGCCAAAACGGTTCTGCAGGAACTGCATTTCCACACCAGCTTCGTAGCTCTTCGTACGCTCAGGCTTCAGATCAGGGTTGCTCTTGGTCAGAGGAACCGAGAACAGCGCGGTAGAGCCGAAAGCGGTAGGCTTGTCGTAGTTATCCGTGGTAGAGTAAGGCGAAGCATCAGAACCTACTTCAGCGTAGTTAACACGGAACTTACCATAAGACAGCCAAGGCGAGTCTTTCATCAGCTCCGAGAACACAAAGCTGGTAGCTACCGATGGGTAGTAGTATACGTTCTTGCCTTCTGGCAGCGTGCTCGACTGGTCACGACGAGCCGTCAGGTCCAGGAAAGCCAGGTCTTTGTAGCCAAAAGTTGTGCTGGCGAAAATGCCGTCAACTGCTCTTCTGGTATCAGACTCCGTAGGAGGGTTGATTGGGTCAACGCTGTTCGACAGGCTGTACAGGTGGGGTACCACCAGACCGTTGTTAGTAGACGCGAAGATTGTGTTTTGACGCTCACGGCGCATGTTAGCACCTACCAGACCCGTAAAGTTGAAGTCCTCAGTGATGTGCTTCGAGAAGTTACCAATCAGGTCGTAGTTGGCTTCGCGAGCGGTACGGTTGTAGCGGTTGTAGCCCGAGGGGTCAACAGCGCCAACAGCGCTACGCTCTTCCTGCAGCTCGTCGTAGGTATCCAGCGTTACGCGGCCCATCAGGTTAAACCAGTCAGCGAACTTGTAGGTAGCCGAAACGTTACCGAACGTGCGGGTACGGTTATCGGTTTCGAAGTTCTCGTAGCGCGTGAAGTAAGGGTTGTCCCAGTAGATAGGAGTTGGATCATCAGCACCGTATTGGTTCCAGGTAACGTTCTGGCCGTTACGGAAGTAGGCCTCACGCTGAGCTTTCAGGTCAACGTTGGTCTGCCACCACTGACGCATGTTGGTCATGATGTTCTTCGAGTCGTAACCCGTGCCATAGCGGCCTTTGCCGTCAACGCGCGAGAAGTTTACCGAAGCACTGGTCGTCAGTTTAGGCGACACGTTCAGCGAGCCAGCGAAGTTCAGGATGTTCTTGCTGATTTTGCTGTTCTCGAGGATACCACGGTCATCCGTACGGGTATAACCCAGTTTGAAGGTTCCTACATCGTTACCACCATCGATGGTGATGTTGTTGTTCAGGGTAGTAGCCTTCTGGAAGAAGCTGCCAGCACCATTTTTAGCAGCTACCCATGGGGTGGCTTTGTGGAAGTTGGGGCCAGCTGGGTCGAAAGCATCCCACTGATAAACCAGCAGGTTTGGATCGAATTTACCACCAAACGAGGCATCTTCCGTCAGAGGAGCAATCAGGTCGTCTTCACCATCACCGTCAACGTCAGCCAGCTCAAAGTAGCCGCTTTCGTCAGAGTAGTAGTTGCCGTATCCGGCGCCGTACTGCTGCTGGTGCTTAATGAAGGTGCTCTTGTCGTATTTACCAACAGTGGCACCGGTGTTGATGGTGACACCCAGACCTTTGCGGCCTTTTTTGGTGGTAATCAGGATTACGCCGTTAGAAGCGCGCGAACCGTACAGAGCAGTAGCAGCAGCTCCTTTCAGTACGCTCATCGAAGCAATATCATCGGGGTTGATGTCAGCGGCAGCGTTACCGAAGTCATAACCGCCACGACCCGTCTGCTGGTTAGAGCCGTTGGTGTTGGCGTTGCTGATCGGCACACCATCCACTACGAACAGAGCCTGGTTGTTACCACCAATAGACTTGGTACCACGGATAACTACGTTGGTAGAGCTACCCAGACCGTTACCCTGACGAACGTTCAGACCGGCAACTTTGCCCGACAGACCGTTGATGAAGTTAGGGTTACGAGCTTGGGTAATAGCATCACCTTCAACCTGCGTAGCCGCGTAAGGCAGCGAGTTGCGGGAACGTTCTACACCCAGAGCAGTTACTACAACCTCACCCAATTGCTTGGTGTCAGGTGCCAGGCTGATATCGATAGTAGAAGCGCTACCAATGGGGCGCTCAATAGAGATATAGCCAATCGAAGAGAACGTCAAAACAGTAGCTGAAGCAGGTACTGACAGCGAATAAGTACCATCAGCATTGGTTGAAGCTCCGGCGGTGGTTCCCTTAGCCAGAACGGTCACTCCCGGCAGTCCCTCACCGCTCTTGCGGTCAGTTACTCGTCCGGAAATGGCCCGATCCTGTGCGAAGGCCTGCTGCAACAGGCTTACCATCAACAGGATGGACATGAATAAGATTTTTTTCATGTGCTTTTGATTTGGTGAGTGAAAAAGGTGAAAGGTGAGTAAAAGGTGAAAAGTGTGAGGGTAGTAGGGTTACAGTTGGCAAGTATAAAAGTAAATAAGGCATAATCCAACTACTATAAGTTGGATTACATGCGAAAAAAGCTGCCTAACAACTCGAAAACACCACTCTGCTCCATATGCTGTCTTAAGTACAGCTAATACAACCTCCTCTGATCAATTCCTTAGAAATATACCACTATTTTAAATAAGAGAGATTTTGTCTCCCTAAAAATCTATTTGTGGCCCTGGCTCCTCACTATAAAACAGGACTTGGAAATAGTGGGCTATTAGCTAAACCAAGCCCAGACCCTTATTCAGCAGGGGTTTCTGTACAGGTAGGCCGCCCTACCCCCATTTCTTATTCAATAGCTACTTCCCAGCAAATCCTTGGCTGCACTGCTGATTAGGCACCAGTCTGGATGAGCGCAGAAGCACCATCAGGTATGATACAGTCTGATCTAAAACCGTTGTCCCTAGTACGTCTTGTGCTGACTGGGCCAATATCTGTTTTAGCGACACAAATGAAATCAGCCCTATTGTATTGATTAACAGATTAAGTAGCAGGACACGTGTGGAATTTGCCTCAGGGTGGCATCAGAAAATGGCGCAATAAGAAATCATATTATTATAAGATTTAATTGTCCTTTTCACTTAATCAAATGCAGCCATGATGGAGAAACGACTACTCCTGTGCTTCCTGGCATTGACTATGTTAGTCCAGGTGGGATTATCGCAGGACCGAACAATTTCGGGCAGAGTTATCGACCGGCAGAATAACCAGGGACTGCCAGGGGTTACCGTATTGGCCAAGGGCACTACTGCCGGAGCCTCTACGAATGCTGACGGCACTTATTCACTAACGGTACCCGCCTCGGCTACTACCCTGCAGTTTAGCTTTGTGGGCTACCGCAGCATTGAGCGCAGCATCGGAAACAACACTTCTATAGATGTAGCGCTGGAAGTAGATACAAAGCAGCTCAACGAAGTAGTAGTAACTGCTTTAGGCATTGAGCGTGAGAAAAAGGCGCTAGGCTACGCTACGCAGGATGTACGGGGCGACGCGCTGGTGCAGTCCGGAGAAAAAAACATTGTGGAAGGCCTGGCAGGCAAGGTAGCCGGGGTGCAGGTTATTGGCAGCGCGGGCACGCCCGGCGCCTCTTCCAAAATTCTGATTCGCGGCAATAACTCCTTCACCGGGGAAAACCAACCCTTATTTGTTATTGATGGTATTCCGCTGGACAACTCCTATTCAGTAACAGAGGGTCAAGACTACCCTTTCAATGCCAATCTGAACGGCGTAGGCTATTCTAACCGGGCTATTGATATCAACCCCAATGATATTGAAACCATGACGGTGCTGAAGGGCCCGGCAGCAGCGGCACTTTATGGGGTACGGGCGGGTAACGGCGCAGTGGTTATCACCACTAAGCGGGGCCGGGCCGGGCAAAAGCCTAGTGTTTCTTTCCGCACGGAGCAGGAGTTCAGCCAGGTAAACCGCACCCTTGATCAGCAGATGAAATATGCGCAGGGCGTAGGTGGGGGAAATCAGCGGGATGCGGCAGGCAATATTGTTACTCCCTCTTATGTTACCTGGACTGCCGGGGAAGACGGCATATTTGAAACCGAAGATGATGATATCGGCACTAGCCAGACTTGGGGGCCTACAAATGAATCGTTGGGCATTACCCCTACGGATAACGTAGACAAGTTTTTCCGGACTGGTTTTTCTACTACGAATGATATAGCCGTATCAGCAGGAAACGAACGAGGTGCCGTACGCTTTTCCCTAGGCCAGTTGCATAATGAGGGGATTGTTCCGGAAACCAAATTTGACCGTTACACGCTGCGACTAAGTGCCGATACCAAGCTAAGCGAGAAAGTAGATGCCGCCGGCACTATTAACTATGCCAACACCGGGGGCACCAGGGCACAGCAGGGCAGCAACGTTTCCGGCGTCATGCTGGGTCTGATGCGGGCCCCCAGCAGTTTTGATCTGTCGGCGGGCTTTGAAAACCCCGATGGTACCCCGCGCAACTACTTTCAGGGCTATGACAATCCTTACTGGACGGTTAATAACAACCCTACCAAGGATGATAATAGCCGGGTACTCGGCAACCTCACCCTTACCTATAAGCCTTTCCCCTGGCTCCGGATTACAGAGCGCGGTGGTGCGGACATTTTCACTGACCGCAGAAAAACCGTGTTTGCCGTGTATTCCAACGACCCGCCTGAACCCACTGGCGAAATTCGGGAAAACACCCAATACCACCGGGAGCTGTATAATGACCTAATTGCCAACGCCACGCATGATTTTTCAGAAAAGCTGTTCGGTAGCCTGACCGTGGGTGGCAACCTGGATGAGCGTTTTGACCAAAGCCTGTTTGCGCGTGGCCGTAATCTGGCAGTGCCTAAGTTTTATAACCTGAACAATGCTTCAGATCGGTATGCGGATGAGCAACGCACCACTATTCGTACGGGTGCTTTGTATTATGACGCCAACTTCTCTTTTAATGAAACCTTCTTCTTAGGCACTACCGGCCGGTATGAAACGGCTTCTACGTTCGGCCCGGATTTTAAGGGCTTCTTCAACCCGTCGGTAAACGCTGCGGTAGTGCTCAGTGAGCTAGGTGGGTTAAAGGATATGGCGTTTCTGAACTTCCTTAAAATCCGGGGCGCCTATGCCCGTGGCGGCAACATTCCGCCTGCCTACGGCACGCGCACCTATTTTCTGGCACCCTTCTTTACGGATGGCTTTACCAACGGCTTATCCTTCCCCTACCTCGGGCAAAATGGCTCCGGCCTGGGCTCTACTTTAGGAAACAGCAAACTGAAGCCGGAATTGGTTATTTCCCGGGAAGTAGGCGCAGAAATACGGCTGCACGATGAGCGCATCCTGCTCGACTTAACCTACTACCACAACAACTCGAAAGACCTGATTGTGGCCCGCCCGGTTTCCAGCGGCTCCGGGTTCCTGGCTTCTTTAGAGAACGTAGGCGAAATTCAGAATAAGGGCATTGAAGCCGTGGTAACGCTGGTGCCTTTCAGAAGCGAAAATGGCTTCAATTGGAACATGCTGTTCAACTTTACCCGCAACCGCAGCAAAGTGCTGGCACTGGCCGAGGGAATTGAACAGCTACAGATTGAGCAGGCTTTTGATATCAGTGCCTATGCTATTGTGGGGCAGCCTTACGGCGTATTATATGGCACACGCTGGGAGCGGAATGAAAACGGCGACCTGCTGATTCAGCCCAACGGCTTGCCCCGGCTGGCTGCTACCACCGGCAATGTGGGTAACCCCTACCCTGACTATACCCTGGGTATTCGGAATAACTTCTCTTACAAAAAGCTGAGTCTGTCGGCGCTGCTGGATATCCGCAAAGGAGGCGCTATCTGGAACGGCACTACTGCCCGCCTCAACCGGTTGGGCATTTCCAAGATAACCGAAGACCGGGAACGGGACTATGTAGTACCAGGAGTTAAGACCGATGGCTCGCCGAACGATATTGCCATTCCTGCCTTTACTTATTTCCAACGTTACCTGGGCGACAATGGAGGCGCACAGGAAACGCAGGTGCAGGAGGGCAGCTGGGTGCGTTTGCGGGAAGTTACGCTGTCTTACAACTTCGGTCAGCCCAAGTTCCTCTCCTTTGTGCGCGGGCTGGAATTGTATGCGGCAGCTACCAACCTATGGCTGAAAACCGATTATGAGGGTATTGACCCGGAAACCAGCCTCACAGGTTCAGGCTCCAACATTACTGGTTTCGATTACTTCAACATGCCGAATACCCGCAACTATCGTTTTGGCCTCAAGGCCGATTTCTAGGCTGGCGGGCATTCTGAGCTTAACTATAGCGTATAATCATGAAAAAGCGACTCGCCATACTTCTGGCTTCCGCGCTGCTCGTTGGGCAGACGGGTTGTAACCTATTCACCGATGGGTACGACATCAGCCCTAATAGTGCGTCCACTGCCACCCTACCGTTATTAATGTCGGGTTCCCAACTGGAGCTCATCAACATTTATACCGGGCAGATTGATAGGATTTCAAATGTGTTCATTCAGCGTCTGGCAGGTACTGATCAACAGTATGCTACCTATGCTACCTATAATATTAATGAGACAGATACCAACAACGACTTCGACTCTATCTATCAGGGAGGGCTGATAAATGCCCAAAATATGATAGACCAAGCCACCGCGGAAGGCTCTCCTTATTATGTAGGTATTGGCAAAATCATGAAAGCCATGTTGCTGGGCATTGCTACCGACGTTTTTGGGGATATTCCCAACCGGGAGGCGCTGCAGGGCAAAGGCAACTTTAACCCCGCCTACGATTCCCAGGAAATTGTGCTGCAGGATATTCAGACGCTACTATCAGAAGGTATTACGGAACTGCAGAAACCAGCCAGCAGCAACAAAAATCAACCTCGCGCCGATGATCTTATTTTCAATGGCAACATTGAAGGCTGGATTAAAACCGCCTGGATTGTGAAGGCCCGTTATGCCAACCGCCTTAGCCGCCGCGACCCATCGGGCTCGGCTACCCAGGCGCTGGAATTTCTGGATGCCGCGTATGCTGCCGGGCTCAATAGCTCTGCCGATGATGCCAAAGCGCCCTTCGGCGGTACTGGCTCCGACCTCAACCAGTTCTACGCCTTCAACAATGCCCGCCCCAACTACGTGAAGATGGGCGCCCGGCTGGTAGATCTGATGCAGTCTTTGAATGATCCGCGACTGGCGGTGTATGCCACCGAAGACACCAACGGCGAAATTAGCGGCACTCCGCTGGGCACTACCGATCAGTCCACCTCGGACATTGGTGAATTTTTTGCCTCTCCGGCTGCTTCCATACCAATGGTTACTTATGTAGAGGCAAAGTTCATTGAGGCCGAGGCCGCCCTACGGCTGGGCCAGCTGCCACGGGCTCAGGCCGCTTATACTGAAGCCATAACGGCGCATTTCAATGAGCTGGGTGTTCAGGGTCAGCTGCCAGCGTATCTGGCGGCCAATGGTACCCTAAGCGGGACCAATGCACTGGCTCAGATTATGACCCAGAAATATATTGCCACCTTTCTGCAGTTGGAAGGCTGGGCCGACTACCGCCGTACCAAACTACCCGTGCTCACCCCTGACCCCACCGGTATTATTGATATAGTTCCGGAGCGGCTCCCTACTTCCCAGAATGAACGGGTAAACAACAAAAACGCTACCGTAGTGCAGGACCTGACCGTACCCGTGTATTGGGCGCAACCTTAGCTTTTTCCTTTTCAGCACACAAAAGGCCACCTCTGCGGGTGGCCTTTTGTGTGCATACGCCCGCCAAAACTAGATATCAGTGAGGCGGAGCACCACCATTTCCTCTGCTACGGTGGGGCGCTGCAGCCAGGCTACAATCCGCTGGGCTACCTGCTCGGGGTGCTGCAGGTTTCCTTCTGTGTGGTGCGCCACAAAGGTGGCTGCCTGGCTGAACTGGGTTTCATCGGCGGTCCGGATCTGTTCCTGCATGCTGGTATCAACCAGGCCGGGCGCCAGACTGCGGATGCGTAGGTTGCGGCCCCGCTGGTGTTGCTCCTGCTGGGCAGTGCGGGAAAACATATCAAGCGCGGCTTTAGAGGCGCAGTAAGCTCCCCAACCATCTACGGGACGCTGCCCGGCACCGGAGCTGATGTTGAGAATAGTTTGCGGAATAGTCAGCTCAGCGTAGCGGTTAATGAAGGTATTCATCAGCATGGCCGGCGCTACTACATTCACATCAAATACAAACTCGTAGTGCTCAGCCGGCAGCTCGCCGGCATAGCCAATTTCGCCCAGCACGGCGGCATTATTAATCAGGGTGATGCTGCTGGCCTTCGCACAATCCGGAAACACTTTGTGCAGGTTGTTTTGCACGGCCAGCATATCCGACAGGTCCAGGGGCTGGTGGTGGTAGCGTGCGTGCTCAATGGTAGCGTGGCGCGAGACTCCAATAACTACGGTTTCGGTTTGCTGCAGCACGGCTTCGGCCAGCGCTTTGCCCAAGCCGCGGCTTGGTCCGGTAATAATATAGTAGTGCATAGAGCGAGGTAAGGTGAAGGGGTCAGCAAAAAGTACGAGGGAAAAAGAAAAGAGGCAGCCTTAGCCACCTCTTTTCTCTGCGAAGCCAATGATAAGCGCAGAATTGCTTACAGAATATACTGAGACAAGTCACGGTTGCGCACCATACCTCGCAGCCGCTCTTCTACCAGCTCGCGGGTAATCAGAATATGCGCGTTGGGGCCAATGAGGTCCGGCACATCAAACAGGATATCATTCAGCAAACGACTCATAACCGTGTGCAGGCGACGTGCGCCAATGTTTTCTACCTCCTCATTTACTTCAAAAGCAATTTCGGCCAGGCGCTCCAAAGCGGCATCCTCAAAAGACAATTCCACTTCCTCCGCCTTCAATAAGGCTTCATACTGCTTGGTTAGGGCATTTTTAGGGTCTTTCAGAATTCGGAAGAAATCATCTTTAGTGAGGCTCTGCAGCTCTACCCGGATGGGAAAACGCCCCTGCAGTTCCGGAATCAGGTCGGAGGGTTTGGCCACGTGAAAGGCCCCGGCAGCAATAAACAGGATATGGTCGGTATTGATGACGCCGTATTTGGTACTCACGGCCGAGCCTTCCACAATGGGCAGCAGGTCGCGCTGCACACCTTCCCGGCTTACATCGGGGCCGCTGCCGCCGCCTTTGCTGCTGCGGCTGGCTACTTTGTCTATTTCATCAATAAAGATGATGCCCGCGTTTTCCGCCTGCCGGATGGCTTCGTCCTTCACCTCATCCATATCAATGAGTTTGGCCGCTTCTTCATCCAGCAGAATCTTGCGTGCTTCGGCAATGGTTACTTTGCGCTTGCGCGTTTTCTTGGGCAGCATACTGCCCAGCATATCCTGCAGTCCCGCTAGGGAAGCATCATCCAAACCCGTTGGGCCGCCTACTACACCAATGCCGGGGGTGGAGCTCTGTTGCACTTTGATGTCAATTTTACGGTCGTCCAGCTCACCAGTGCGGATTTTCTCGCGGAAACGCTCCCGGGTACGCTCATTCAGCTCGTAGTCTGAATCCGGAGCAGCACCGGCCTCGCCAGCAGAGTAACCTACGGTGGGGCGGGAAGCTGGCGTGCCACTGATGGGTGGAATCAGCGCATCCAGAATAATATCCTCCACCGCCTGCGCCGCCTGGGCCTTCACCTCTTCCTTGCGGCGCTGCTTTACCATATTCACCGACTGCTCTACCAGGTCGCGCACCATGCTTTCCACGTCGCGGCCTACGTAGCCGACCTCCGTAAACTTGGAGGCTTCTACTTTGGTGAAGGGCGCATCGGCAATGCTGGCCAAGCGGCGCGCAATTTCCGTTTTGCCTACGCCCGTAGAGCCAATCATCAGAATATTGTTGGGCACTATCTCGCGCTGCATGTCGGCAGGAGCGTGCAGGCGGCGCCAGCGGTTACGTAGCGCAATAGCCACGTGCCGCTTGGCCTCATGTTGCCCGATGATGTATTTATCCAGTTCGGCCACAATTTGCGTGGGCGTCAGAAACGTGGTGGAGTTCAGCATAGCGTGCAGGTAGAAAGCAGAGCCGGAAAAAGCCCGGCAGTAAACGGTAGGATAGAAATTGCAACCAATGGGTTGTCTGACCTTGGTTTCTAAATGGCGGACCTTGCCGAAAAGCAGTGCGCTTTACGCAATTATCGTCAGCAACAGATTCAACTGCCGCTGTCTTTTTTGAAAATGGAATTCAGGTTGCGCGCCAGGGTGAAGTAATTGCTGGCGCCACTCACGTGATAATAGGCCCGGGTATAGTCCAGCTGAAACTGACTTAGCCGAAACGTTACCCCAAAGCTCAGACCCGCTCCGCCGGAACGAGTGTCCAGACGCAGTTCGCGGCGGCGCAGATGGTTATAACCCAGGCGCACCTGAAAGTTCTTGCTCAGCAGCAACTCCCCTCCCACTACAAAATGCCGTGCAATCTGGTCGCCCACTGACTTTTTAGGCTTGATTTCCTCATTGTTCTCGCCCAGCTTGCCGCGCTGGGTAGAGTCCAGGTACACGATATCGAACTGCTGCAGATGATGTGCCGTGAGAGAAAAGCGCATAGGCATATGCTCAGGCTTAATACTAGCGCCCAGCTGTACATCCAGCGGCAGGGGTTCCCTATCGGAGCCAGCGTAGGGCCGCAATTGGTAGCCCAGGTTCTTCACAGCCACGGCCACCGTAAAATCGGTGGTGGGGTGCTTAAACAGGCCGCCGGCATCCAGCACGGTACCCACCGAATGGTTGCCGGCAATGCCCGATACAGCCAGTTTAGCGGTACCACCCAGCGTAAAATGGCCGGTGGTTACTGCTTTGGTGATGCCCAAGGCATATTCATTCACTGAAAACTCGCCCAGGCTGTTCCCAGCGGCATCAAACTGCTCAAACTTGCCATAGTTCAGGTAAGTGAGCCCCAGGCCCAGCCGGCCCAGCCGGGTCGAATTGAGCACATACGCTGCCGTACTCTGGCGAATATCGGCCAGATAATCGGTGTAAGCCAGGGAAGCCCGGCCATCCATTTCTTCGTTCAGCAGCGCGGGGTTGCCCTGCAGCATAGTGGCATCGGCATCCCGGGAGCTAACATTTACGCCACCCAGCCCAGCCAGTTTGGCGCTACCCGGCAGCGTCAGAAACTCAAAAGCATGCTGCCCTCCCACCTGCGCCTGGGCACCAAAACCAGGCAGACAGAGCAGCGCCAGCCCTAACAGCCATATACTCAAGTCACGCCCCTGCTTCATCTTTCTAAAGTAGCCGATTTTATAAGAGCAGGCATGAACTGTTTGCCAGGTGAACACTGGGCTTTGGTAATTACTGCACTTCCACGCTAGGGCCCAGAGTAACGGGTGTTTCTTCCCGTACTACCAGCTTCATGGGGTGCGGTACCAGTTCATCCAGCAGGGCCACTTTCAGCACATCATCTATCCGGTCTGCGTAATGAATGGTGAGGTCCTTGAGGTATTCTTCGGGGATTTCCTGAATGTCTTTGCGGTTTTTGCTGCACAGAATAATATCCCGCACCCCGGCCCGCTTGGCGGCCAGAATCTTCTCCTTAATGCCGCCCACCGGCAGCACTTTGCCGCGCAGGGTAATTTCACCCGTCATGGCCAGATGGCTGCGCACGCGGCGCTGGGTAAATACCGAGGCAATGCTGGTGAAAATGGCAATACCAGCGCTGGGGCCGTCTTTGGGCACGGCGCCTTCCGGGAAGTGAATGTGGAGGTCGTACTGATCGAAGAGGCGGTAGTCAATGCCCAGCTCATCGGCGCGGCTGCGCAGGTAGCTCAGCGCCGTTACGGCCGATTCCTTCATGACGTCGCCCAGCTGACCGGACAGCGTAAGCTTGCCCCGGCCCCGGCTCAGCAGGCTTTCAATGAAGAGGATATCACCCCCCACGGAAGTCCAGGCCAGGCCCGTTACTACCCCGGCCGTATCGTTGTCCTGATAGATATCCCGGTCGAAGATGGCCGCACCCAGGATTTTGGCAATGTCCTTCGGCTCCAGCGTTTCGGGGAATGGCTCCTTCATAGCCTTGTGCTTGGCAATGTTGCGCGTAATCGCTCCCAGCTTGCGCTCCAGACTGCGCACCCCACTTTCCCGGGTATAGTCGTCGATGACGCGCTGCAAAGCGGGCGTGGTAATATTTACGTCCTTCACACTCAGGCCGTGCTCAGTCAGCTGTTTGGGCCAGAGGTGCTTTTTGGCAATCTGGGTTTTCTCCTCCAGCGTGTAGCCCGTCAGGTCAATGATTTCCATCCGGTCGCGCAGGGCGGGCTGAATGGTGTCCAGGGAGTTTGCCGTGGCAATGAACAGCACCTTGGAGAGGTCGTACTCCACCTCCAGGTAGTTGTCGGTGAAGGTCGAGTTCTGCTCCGGGTCCAGCACCTCCAGCAGGGCCGAGCTAGGGTCACCGCGGAAGTCGGAGGCAATCTTGTCAATTTCGTCGAGCACGATAACCGGGTTGGAAGCGCCGGCCTTCTTGATCTGGGCAATAATACGGCCGGGCATGGCCCCCACGTAGGTTTTGCGGTGCCCGCGAATTTCGGCCTCGTCGCGCACCCCACCCAGGCTCATGCGCACGTATTTGCGCCCCAGCGCTGTGGCAATGCTGCGGCCCAGGCTGGTTTTACCCACGCCGGGCGGGCCATAGAGGCACAGGATCGGGGCCTTCAGGTCCTGCTTAAGCTTGAGCACGGCCAGGTACTCAATGATGCGCTCCTTCACCTTCTCCATGCCGTAGTGGTCCTGGTCGAGGATTTTGCGGGTGCGCTTGAGGTTAAAGTTATCCTTGGTGTACTCGTTCCACGGCAGATCCAGCAGAAACTCCACGTAGTTCATGTTCACCGGAAACTCGGCGGCCTGCGGGTTAATGCGGCCCAGCTTATCAAGTTCCTTCTCGAAGTGCTTGGCCACAGTGGCCGGCCAGCTTTTGGTTTTGGCCCGGGAGCGCAGCTTGTCAATTTCCTGGTCAGGACCATCAAAGCCTAGCTCATCCTGCAGCACTTTTATCTGCTGGCGCAGGAAATAGTCACGCTGCTGCTGGTCAATGTCAATATGAACCTTGGTCTGGATGTCGCGCTTGATTTCCAGCAGCTGGATTTCCTTCAGCATCAGCTCTAACAGCTGGGTGCCACGCTGCACTCCGTCACTGATTTCCAACAGCTTCTGCTTCACGCCCACTTCCACGTTAATGTTGGAAGAGAGAAAGTGCGTGAGGAAAGCCGGCGAGTCAATATTATCCAGGGCTACCTGGGCCTCCTGCGGAATTTCGGGATTCAGCTTCAGCATTTTAGCCGCCGCGTCTTTCAACGAAGCCACCAGACCTTTCACCTCCTTGGAGTTTTTGGCCGGAAAGGTCTCGGGGAAATAACTTACCCGGGCGGTTAGGTACGGGCTTTCCTGCACCTGCTCCTGCACCTGGAAGCGGCTTTGCCCCTGAATGATGATGGTGGTATTGCCATCAGGCAGCACCAGCAGCTTCAGGATGCGCGCCAAGGTGCCAACCGTGTAGAGGTCGGTCAGGGTAGGGTCGTCGCTCTGGGTGTTTTTCTGCGCAATGACGCCCACCAGCTTGTTTCCCCGATAAGCTTTGCGCACCAGCCGGATGCTTTTCTTCCGCGTGACCGTAACGGGCAGCACGACGCCCGGAAACAACACCGTGTTACGTACCGGCAGCAGGGGCAATACCTCGGGCATGTCGCCTTCCAGCATGGTCTGCTCAGGGTCAGTGGCTACAATGGACACCACTTCTTCGGAGTCGTCGGCGAGAAGTAGCACAGGGGCAAACGGAAGCTTATGCGAAGAATTATCTTGGCTCATAAGGAAAGACGGAGGGAGCAGCGGTGCCAGATTGACAGCCAATAAGGCCAGCACCACAGCCAGAAGCAGAGATTCTAATCGAAGGTACGGCTTTGACAAGTGCCGTGCCATGCCTGCAGGGTGCCATTTTTGGCATCTGCTACTGTCGGGGCGGCAGGCTGGGCTCTATGTCCGCTTTTAGCGGTGTCATAAATACCCGGAAACGTAGAAAAACTCCTATTTTTGATGCTACCCTATTTCCCTTCGGCCCCCACCTGGCCGGTATTGTATTCTATGCTTCGTTTTATTCGTGCTATTCTGGTGCTGCTGGCCTTGGCCGGGAGCCTGCAGGCAGTCCTGGCGCAGTCGGCGCCGCGGGTGCGCCCTTTAACAGCTAAAAAGATCCGGCAGCTGCGGCTCCGACCCGATGGCACCCCGGAGTTTGCCAACGTAAACCGCCTGCCTTTCTTCTACAATAAAAAGGAGCTTAAAGCCATTCAGCAGGCCGAAAAGCGCAAAAACTGGAAGCTGGCCCGCACCCTGCTGGAGCAATATGTAGCCCAGTTCGGCATCGAGAACTTCTACCGGGACACCAACATGCTCTGGCGCCTGGGCCAGCTCTGCGAGCGGAATGGGCAGGAAGAAAAGGCGAAAGCCTATTATCGTCTGGCCCTGAAGCACCACCGTCAGGATGTGCGCAAAATTCAGCTGTATTATGATTCGCTGGAGAAAAAGGAAATTGATCTGTATGTGCCCCTGCAGGAGTATTATGCCCTGGTAGAATACCGGAAAAACATAGCCACCTTCCACCCACCCAAAGGCGTGTACACCAGTATGGGCTCCGGCATCAACTCCGATGCGCCGGACTATGGCCCGGCCTTAACAGAAGGGGGTAACACGCTTATTTTTTCCTCCAAGCGCAAAATGCGCGGCATCCATGGCGTGGTAGATGAGGATTTGTACCTCTCCCGGCGGGAGGGTGAATACTGGGCCGATGCGGAGCCCCTGCCCAAGCCCATCAACTCCACTTTCAATGAAGGCTCGGCCTGCCTGACCAAGGACGGCAAAACCATCTTCTTTGCCCGTTGCGAATGCACGGAGTGCCACGGCAACTGCGACCTGTATACTGCCACCCTGAAAGACGGCGAATGGAGTGTACCCAAAAGCCTGGGCACCGACGTCAATTCTCCCGCTTGGGACTCACAACCCACCCTCTCGCCGGGAGAGGACACCTTGTATTTCGCCTCTGACCGGCTGGGTGGTTTTGGGCTTTCCGACATCTGGTATACCCATAAGCTCAAGAACGGGGAGTGGTCGAAGGCCCAGAATATGGGCCCGATTGTGAATACCCGGGAAAGTGAGGTGAGCCCGTTCTATCATCCGCTGTATCACGTGCTGTACTTTAGCTCGCGGGGTCAGCTGCTGAACTTTGGCGACTTCGATATCTATAAAACCTACCGGGTACGGGGGCGCTGGCAGGAGCCGCGCAACATTGGACCGTTAGTGAATGGCAAAGGCTCTGAGTATTACTTCACCATCGATGCCGACTCCCGGAACCTATATTATGCCCGCTCTGAACAGAAGGACATAAAAAACCTGGACCTCTACTCCTTCCCACTGCCCATGGAGGCCCAGCCGCTGGCCACCACACACGTAGAAGGCTCTTTGGTTGACTCCGTATCCAGCAAGCCCTTGGGCGGCATTGTAAGCGTGATTGATACCGATGACGGCATTGAAGTAGCTAGTAAATACCTGCGGGAAGACGGCAGCTTTGACTTCGACCTGATTGAGGGCTCCCACTACGTACTGCTCATTCAGAGCCCTGATTTCTTTAGCGTGGAGAAAAAGCTGGAGCTGAAAGGCGATACGGTGATGAAGCTCATGACCAACTCCTTCCAGTATGGCATACCGATGATTTTCAAGAACATCGAGTTTGATCAGGACAAGGCCAGCATCCGTCCCAGCATGTATGCAGTGCTGGACCGCATTGCCCTATTTATGGTAGACCATCCCACCTACCGCCTCAGCATTACGGGCCACACCGACTCTAAAGGCGACCCGGACTTTAACGAAAGGCTCTCGCAGGACCGCGCTGAATCTATTCGGCACTACATAGAGCAGAAAGGCAAGCTCAAACCCAACCGCATCGACAGCTTCGGCTACGGCAGCACCAAACCGCTGAAAGACCCCGAAGCCACTGAAGAAGATGCCCGCACCAACCGCCGCGTAGAGTTCCGCCTCATTCGTCCCGATGAGGACAAGAAGGACGCCGGTGGAGGATCTGGTTGGTAGAGTGGGGAACAAAAAAACTGTCATCCCGAGCAAAGCTCAGGATGACAGAATATTAAAACGCCTCTGTTTACCAGCTAAATGTTTGCTCTTCCTCCCCACCCCGGAACAAGGTGCTTTGCTTTTTACCGCCGGCTTCCAGATTTACGATGTTCATTTCATCTGAAAACTGATCCAACAGCAGCTTATGGTTGAGGGTGAGGCTAGTGAGGGCGCGGGGCAGCTTTACTGTGCAGTAGAGCCAGTGTGCATCGCCCTCATGCTGCATACCCAGATAGGTAAGTGGCAGGGTTTCGCCGGGCTTGGTGCCGAAGCGCAACGTGCGGGTGAGGTATGCGGCCGTTAGGGGCTTGGTTTGGGTGGCCGGCATGTGCAGCAGGCTGATGGGCTTGGGTTGTCCTTGAGAAAGGGCCTTTTCAAAGTCATCGGTAAACACCTTCAGGGCAATTTCCAACTGTTGCTTCTGGGCATTATAGCGCACATCCATGATGCTGGCATGGTAGGCATGCGCCATGGCGGCCAGGCTGATGCTCAGGAGGCCTATTAAAAGGAAAACGAAACGACGCATACGAAGTGGGCTACAAGAAAACTCCCCTTCCGGGAGTGGGCTTTGAGAAGGCCGAAAGATGAACAGTACGCTATTCAACAATCAGACCAGCCCGCGCCTACAAACCACGGAAGGGGAGCAATGGGTTCAGCCTTTAAAACAGAGACTTGAATAGGTCGTTGAAAATCACGAAGACCATTAGGCACAGAATCAGGGCCATACCTACTTTCTGGGCGTTTTCCAGGAAACGGTCGGAGGGCTTACGGCCCGATACCATTTCGTAGGTCAGGAACAGCACGTGGCCACCATCCAGGGCCGGAATGGGCAAGAGGTTCATGAAGGCCAGCACCATGGAAAGCATGCCGGTCAGCGTCCAGAACTTCAACCAGTCGAAGGTGGAGCCATACTGCTGGGCAATGGCCATGGGCCCACCCAGAGACTTGCGGGCCGAAGCTTCACCCCGGAAAATCTTGCCAAAGGCCTTCACCTGCGTGCTGACAATGCCAAATGCCTGCTTGGTACCAGCTGGCACCGACTCCAGTAGGCTATACTTGCGGGTAGCATATTCCAGCAAGGACTTAGGCCGGAACCCTACTTTACCGTCTTCATCTACCTTTACCTTGAGCGATACGGATTGGCGGTTGCGCTCTACCAGTAGCGGCGTTTCTTTGCCGGCATTGTCTTTCAGCGCCTGCTGCAGCTCAGGAAAGAACTGAATGGGCTTATCGGCTACACGCAGGATACGGTCGCCGGCCAGTAGCCCAGCTTTGGAAGCTGGCTGACCCGGTACTACCTCACCCACTACAAAGGGGTCCAGCGGCACTACAAACAAAGACTGATCCTGGTCGGCCAGGCGGTCCATGAAGTTCTGGGGCACAGAAATATCCACCAGCTGGCCTTTCCGCTCTACGGTGTAGTAGCTGCCGGAGCCCAGCACCACATCAGGACCATACACGTCATTGAACTCCGTGAAGGGGCGACCATTGATTTTCACAATTTTGTCGCCGGTCTGGAAGCCAATTTCCTTGCCTAGCTCATTGGGCACCACACCAAAGCGGGCCTCCGAAGCGGGTAGGTAGCTCTCCCCATAGATGTAAGTGAGCAGTGAGAAAATGAGAATACCGGTTACTACGTTTACGATGATACCGCCCAGCATCACAATGAGGCGCTGCCAGGCTGGCTTAGCCCGAAACTCGTAGGGCTGGGGCTCCTGCTTCAGGCTTTCCGTGTCCAAAGACTCATCAACCATGCCCGTGATTTTCACAAAACCACCCAGCGGCACGGCGCCCAGCATATATTCTGTTTCCCCAATTTTTTTACCAAAAATCTTGGGTGGAAAGCCTATGGAAAACTTTTCCACGCGCATTCCAAACCACTTAGCCGCCAGCATGTGCCCCATTTCGTGCACGCCCACCAGAATTGTCAGCCCCAGAATGAGCTGGCCGGCCATTACTAAATAATCCATTCAGTTTGTTGAGTTGTCAGGTGTTGGGTATTGTTAATTCTGCTTGTTATCCGGGAATGCCAGTAGGATTACCTTATGTGTAACCTCAGCTCATGTTAGGAGGATAAGTGCTTGGCTGGGTTAGCTAGCCCACCAGTTCCTGCGCTACGCGGCGCGTTTCCTGGTCCGTAGAAACATAGTCATCCAGCGAAGGTTCGGCAAGGTACGAAACCCGCGCGAGGCACTCCTCCACGATGTCGGGCATTTGCAGGAAGCCGACCTGGTCGCGCAGGAAGGCGGCCACAGCAATTTCATTGGCTGCATTCAGCACGCAGGGCGCATTGCCGCCCCGGCGCATGGCTTCAAACGCCAGCGGCAGGTTGCGGAAGGTGGTGCGGTCAGGCTGTTCAAAGGTGAGCTGCGGATAATCCAGAAACGAGAAGCGGGGAAAGTCGGACGGCAGCCGCTCGGGGTAGCCCAGCGCATACTGAATAGGCAGTTTCATATCGGGCAAGCCCATTTGCGCTTTCAGCGAGCCATCCTGAAACTGCACCAGCGAGTGAATAATGCTTTGCGGATGCACTACCACGTCAATCTGGTCATTGGTCAGGTTGAAGAGCCATTTGGCTTCAATCACCTCCAGCCCTTTGTTCATCAGGGAAGCCGAATCGATGGTGATTTTGGCGCCCATGTCCCAGTTAGGGTGTTTCAGGGCCTGCGCTTTGGTTACTTGCGCCAATTGCTCGGCGGTGCGCCCCCGGAAGGGCCCACCGGATGCTGTGAGAATGATTTTTTCGATGGGGTTGCGCTCCTCCCCTACCAGGCACTGAAAAATAGCGGAGTGCTCGGAGTCTACCGGATACAGGCCCACGCCGTGCTGCTTTACCAGCTCGGTAATCAGCTGACCGGCTACTACCAGGGTTTCTTTGTTAGCCAGGGCAATGGATTTCCCAGCCCGAATAGCGCGCACCGTAGGCAACAGCCCGGCATAGCCTACCATGGCCGTCAGGACGATGTCAGTATCCTCCCGGCCCGCTACATCGGCCAGGGCGGCGGCACCAGCCAGTACTTCGGTTTCCGGCTGATTGGCCAGCGCCTCACAAACCGCCGCGTACTTGCTTTCATCACCAATCACCACAGCGGCGGGCCGAAACTCCCGCGCCTGCTGCACTAGTAAATCGGCGTTAGATTGCGCGGACAGGGCCGTAACCGAGAATCGGCCGCGGTGACTACGAATAACGTCTAGTGCCTGCGTTCCGATGGAACCGGTAGAGCCAAGCAGGGTAACGCGTTGGGGGGAAACTGAAGTGGGCATTGAAGGACTGTGGTAAGCCGAAGCAACGTAAAGGTACGGGAAGAACTGCCAGCTTCTTCGGCCAGTTACTCTGCTGAGCGGGGTACTTGCCGCTGGCGCTGGTACGTGCTCTTATCAACTATTTCGAACTGCTCATTTTTCACTGTGTACCGCGTTACCAGAGAATCCAGCAGGTAATTCGCGTTAGTGGGCGTTTCACTTACAGGCTCTTCGTGTACCTCCACAAATTGAAATACAGTTGGTGATTCAAACCAGCCATAAGCCTCGTGCCTGACTTCGCCATCCGTAGCAACAAATGCAACTACCTGCCGACTGATGAGTTTATTATGCGAGTCGTACGCCAGACGTAATAAATCGGTCTTATACTCCCCGTCATAAGTTAACACGGTAATGACTTTGCGAGCAGGCGTATTCTGCTGCACCGAATAGAAATAGTAGGGCGCATAAACACTGTGCTCTACTTTATGCTGCAAATATTGACGCTCCTCAGCAGCGGTCAGGGTCACCAGCTTATCATCTTTATCTACTATTCGAAAGCTATCCAGCTTCGCCACCTTAAACTTTGCAGGGCGCAGAAAATCATCTGATACGGGCGCTGAGACTGAGGTTGTTACCGTCGAATCTAGCAGGCTATCCATTTTTTTAGCAGAAGACTTACCGACCTCAGAGACTACCGTTTTGGATTCGCAGCCTGCAATGAATAAGAGGATTACTATAAAGAGTGTTCTAGCCATTGGAGCTACTGGATGGCGCTAATTTGCACTGGCTTGCCATTGAAAACCGCCTGCTCCCCGGTACGCTTGCCGCTCAGCGCCACCGTTACCGGCGCGGCCGCTGAAACAGCGAAGTAATCCTGCCCATCTACCATCACCTTACCGGCGCTGATGCTGATATAGAAACGGCCCATACTGGTGTGCACCAGCGCGCCGGGGCGCACTGTGTCGCAGGATTTTTCGGGCTGGATGCGGTCCAGCTCGCCCTGCAGCTGTTTGGCCTGCTGGAGCTGCACGGCATTTCGGTCCCGCTCGTTCTGGGCCATGGCGCGGCCGGTTTCATACTTGTCGCCGGCGCTGCTCTTAGTTTCTGAGTTGGCCGACTCCTGCGCGGCCTGCATGGCGTGCTGGCAGGCTTCAATGCGCTGCTGAACGTATTGTTGGCAAGCAGAGAAGAGGGCGAGTTTTATGGGCATTTTTCTGGATATCTATTCATTACGGCAGCGTCACGGTGACGACCACCGGAAAATGGTCGGACGGGTACCGACCGCGCAAGGAATCAGTCAGCACCCCGTAGTTCAGCACGGAGATGCCCTGACTGACAAAGATGTAATCAATTCGGTCCGTAAGGGGCGCATCCAGTTTGAAGGCGTTGAAGGTGCCCGTGGGGCCGTACGGAGGCTGCGCGGTTACCTGGTACGCGTCGCGCAGCAGCGTTTGCATGGTCTTGATCTGCTCGGTGTCGGGCGTGGAGTTAAAGTCTCCTGCGCAGATAACCGGGGCGCTTTTGGCAATTTCCTGAATCTTTTGCACCATCAGCCGGCCCGACTGGCGGCGGGCTTCCACACCCTGATGATCAAAGTGGACGCTGAAAAAGAAGAACTCCTTTTTGGTTTGCACATCCCGGAATTTGGCCCAGGTGCAGATGCGGTTGCAGCACGTGGCATCCCAGCCCTTAGACGGTTGATCTGGCGTTTGACTCAACCAGAAATCACCGGTTTGCAGCAGCTGCAGCCTACTTTTCTTGTAGAAAATCGCCGAATGCTCGCCGGCTTCCTTGCCATCCTCGCGGCCATGGCCCACAAAGGTGTACTCCGGCAGCTCCCCCAAATCCATTAGCTGGCCGCGAAAACCCTCCTGCGTGCCGAATACGTCGAAATCATGGTAACGAACCAGCCCTTTGACCATTTCCTTGCGCAAAGGCCAGGCATCGGGGCCGTCACTGGCAATGTTCAAACGCAGATTGTAAGTGGCCACCCGCAATGGCACCGCCTTTTTCGGGGCCGCTAGGAGAGGGCCGCATAGCAGCAGGCTCAGGAATAAAAGAACGAATGGGCGCATATACAAAGAGGGTTTTAAAGTGCCATTTGACAACGCGGCTACTTTGTTAAGCCAAAACGAAAAGCAGGTATTTCTAACAGGGTACAGGGTTAGCTAGCACTCAGCAGTCCATCCGCAACCTTCCTGTCGTTACTCAGCCGCGGCACTTTGTTCTGTCCGCCCAGCTTGCCTAAACTCTTCATGTAGCGTTGGAAGGCCCCTAGTGGTAAGCTTGTGATTTGGAGGGGAGTCAGGATGCGGCCCTTTATCAAATCATTATAGTACACGTTGCGCCGGCGTAGGCCCGCATCAAGTGCTGCCGCGAAACTGCCTATGTCTTGGGGTAGATGCGCAAACTCGATAAGCCATTCATGGTAGGAATCAACCAAGGGGTTGTCGCTGATGTGCGGGGCTACGGTAAATTCTACCACTTCTACCTCCGGGTGCTGCTGCATAGCATCACGCAGAACCTGCTCTACTTCTTCCCCAATAACATGCTCTCCAAAAGCCGACAGGTAATGCTTGATACGGCCAGTGACCACCACGCGGTACGGGGCAAGACTCACAAAGCGTATGGTGTCGCCAATGCTATAGCCCCAGAGCCCGGCATTGGAATTGAGCACCAGGGCGTATTGCTTGTCTAACTCTACATCGGCCAGGGTCAGGCGGGGCGGATTTGCCTCAAAAATGCGCTCAGCCGGAATAAACTCGTAAAAAATACCTGCATTGAGCAGCAGCAACAGGCCCGGATTGCCCGGCTCATCCTGAAAAGCCAGAAAACCCTCTGATGCCGGAAACAGCTCAATGTGGTCGATGGGGCGCCCAATAGTTTCAAACAGCTTTTTACGATAAGGCTCAAAGTTTACGCCGCCGTACACAAACAGATTAAAATCCGAGAATACCTCTCCTACCGGCCGGCCTGTGCGGGCTACAATCTTATCAAAATACATCTGCACCCAAGGCGGAATGCCGGAAATGAGGGTGATTTTCTGGCCCAGCATTTCGTCGGCTATGTGGTCCAGCTTTGTCTCCCAATCCTCAATACAGTTGGTAGCATAGCTGGGCAGTTGGTTGCGCCGCAGATAGGCCGGTACATGGTGGTTGATAATCCCGGAAAGACGCCCTGTAGGTATACCTCCTACATCCTCCAATACCGGTGAACCACTTAGAAAAATCAGCTTGCCATCCAGAAATCGGCTGCGGCCGGTGGCATGCACATAATGCAACAGGGCGTCGCGGGCACCATTGATGTGGTTAGAAATGCTGGCCTCCGTGATGGGAATATACTTTGCCCCCGACGTGGTGCCACTGGATTTAGCCAGATACAGGGGCTTGCCCGGCCAAAAAACGTTGGCTTCCCCTTGCTTCAGGCGGTTGAAGTAGGGAGCCAAACCTTCGTAGTCACGCACCGGAACCTGCCGGGCCAGGTCGGCAGGCGTCTTCATGGCCGCAAACTCATGGTCGCGCCCGAAAGCAGTTTGGGAAGCCTGCTCCACAATTTGCTTGAATACGCGCTGCTGAGTGGCTACCGGATTCCGCTGCCACTGTTGGTATTGGTGATATATGTAGGCAGCAAAAGGGCGGCTAAGAACAGATTTCAGACCCATGCAGAAGCTTGAATAAAGGCCAGGATGCGAAAAGCAGCCGGCCGGGCGGCGGAAACAACCGTCAAAAATACAGTTACTATGGCCATAAGCCAGCGCTTCTGATTGATCCTGCCGCTGGATTTTACCGTACCTACAGTCTTTAACGCAACTCTCTACTTAACTACAACCTCCCATGATCAATCAACGTGGCAATGCCGTTTGGAACGGCGACAACAAAGGCAGCGGCGAAGTTTCTACCCAAAGCGGCCTGGTAAAAGCCCCCTACTCCGTTGGCGCGCGCTTTGAAGGGCAGAAGGGCACCAACCCCGAAGAACTTATTGGGGCGGCGCACGCGGGCTGCTACACCATGTTTCTCACGGGCCAGCTGACCAAAGCCGGTGCCCAGGTAAAGCAGCTCCGCACGGAGTCTAAGGTGACGCTGGATACTTCCGGGGATATACCGAAAGTGGTGAAAATTACGCTGAAGACAGAAGGCGAAGTGGAGGGCATTACCCAGGAAGAATTTCAGAAGCAGGCAGAAAATGCCAAGCTACATTGCCCTATATCTCAGCTGCTGAGTGCCGTGCCGGAAATGGAGCTGGCCTCGGCTACGCTGAAAAGCTAACCTGCATTAGTACGGCAATGCCTCCGGTTAAAACCGGCTTCGCTCCCAGCGTTGCCGGTTTTTCGTTTACTTTGTAGGTCTGACAAGACTAATCTGCCTCTATGCCGCCAAAAACTACCCGAATACGCCTGCAGCCCGCCAATAACTCGCGCCTTCCCTTCTGGGGACAAATTGGTTTTGGCCTGCTCTGGATTGCTTATACTGTTGCTCTGATTGTGACCGACAGTGGCCTGAACGACTTGCATTTCCTGCATTATGTGTTCCTGGCCTTCAGCCTGGTGTATGTAGGCTACGTGCTGGTGCACAACGCCCCCATTTTTGGCACCCAAAGCTACCTGGAGTTCACGCCGGCCTACATTGTGCATAAGGCAGGGCTGTTCCGGCCCAAGCAGGCCTTCCCGGCCGAGGCCATTAAAGGCCTGGATCTGGCCCCGCAGCAGTTGCGCGTGCAGTTGCAGGACGGTGGTACCCACGCGCTCAGCCTGCGCGAGGTGCGGGGCGTAAAGCGTAAACGCTTCCTCCGCGACCAGGTCCGCAACTTTGCTGCCCAGCACAACATTCCGCTGCGCGACGCTCAGCCGGCCATTTAACAGCCTCAGCTATAAAAAAAGCCTGCTCCGGTACCGGAGCAGGCTTTTTTGTTGCGGTTAAGCAGACTATTTACCGGTTTTACCGTTGGTGAATTTCTTGCGCAAATCCTGAATTTGCCCCCGGAACTGCTTGTCCGAATCAATCAGATCAGAAACCGTCTGTACCGAGTGGATGACGGTGCTATGGTCGCGGCCGCCGAAGTGGTAGCCAATGCTTTTCAGGGAGTGGTTGGTATGCTCCTTGGCAAAGTACATAGCCACCTGCCGGGCCGTTACTACTTCTTTTTTGCGGGTTTTGTCTTTCAGCAAATCCACAGAAATGCTGAAGAACTCTGCCACGGTCTTCTGAATGAAGTCCAGGTTTACCTCGGCCTCTACGTCCTCAATAATGTGGCGTAGCGCCTGCTTGGCCATTTCCAGGTCAATTTCGCGGCGGTTGAGGCTGCTTTGGGCAATCAGGGAAATCAGGACGCCTTCCAGCTCCCGCACGTTGGTATCCACGGAATACGCCAGGTATTCCACCACCTGCGGCGGAATATCAATGCCATCCTGCTCCATTTTATTCTGGATGATGGCCATGCGCGTCTCAAAGTCGGGGCTTTGCAGGTCGGCGGTGAGGCCCCACTTAAAGCGGGAGAGCAGCCGGTCTTCCAGGCCCACCAGGTCGCGGGGCGGCCGGTCAGAGGTCATCACAATCTGCCGGCCTGCCTGGTGCAGGTGGTTGAAGATGTGGAAGAACATTTCCTGCGTCTTGTCCTTGCCCGACAGGAACTGCACGTCGTCCAGAATCAGAATATCTACCAACAGGTAGAAGTTGGCAAAGTCCTGCACCGCATTGCTGCGCAGGCTCTCGATAAACTGATTGGTGAACTTCTCCGCCGATACGTAGAGCACGAACTTGTCGGAGTTGCTGGCTTTGATGTGGTTGCCGATGGCCTGCACCAGATGCGTTTTGCCGAGTCCTACGCCGCCATAAATCATGAGCGGGTTGAAGGACGTGGTACCGGGCTTGTTAGCCACTGCCAAGCCTGCCGAGCGGGCCAGGCGGTTGCAGTCTCCCTCAATGTAATTCTCGAAGGAGTAGGTATTGTTGAGCTGCGAATGCAGGTAATTCCGGTCGATGCCCTTGGCCGCTTCGAAGGGGTTGCGCAACTGTTGCTGGGCCGGTGCGGCGGCGGCAGCAGCTACGTTACGGGCGGAGGCCGTCATGGCTCCTACGGCCAGCGAACCGGCAGGGGATGCGGCCTGCGTAGGCGCGGCTGCCTTGCGGGCCGTGGGGATGTTAACCGTGCGTGGCTTATTCTGGCTGTTGCCCTGATCTACTACAATAGAGTACTCCAGGCGGCCTTCGGGGCCTAGTTCCTGGTAAATGCCACGCTTCAGCTCCTCTACATAATGCTCTTCCAGCCACTCATAAAAAAACTGGCTGGGCACCTGAATGATCAGCACGTTGCCCTGCAGCTCAATGGGCACAATAGGCTCAAACCAGGTGCGGAAGCTTTGCTCCCCAATGCTGCTCCTGATGATGCGAAGACAGTTGGCCCAGACGGTACGGCAATCCTTCAACATCAATGAAAATGGAGCAAAAACGCTGGGTTAGAGCAAATAAGAAGAGATGAAAAGGCCTGTCCCCGGGAGGGCCATTTTTTTGAGGGAGACAAAAATGTGGAAAAGTCAGCAGAGAAAAAAACTGACTTCCGCTTGCGTTTATCAGGCGGCGTGCACGGGCAGCACTGAAGCCTGCGCTACGCTGGCCCGGCGGGTTCCCCGCTCAAAGGTATAATCCAATCGGCCAAGATTAATCCCGGACCAGCCCACCTGGTTAATCAGCGTTGCACGGCCGTCAGGGCTCTTAATAGGGTCGGGCGCATCTAAGAAGGTATGCGTGTGCCCGCCCAGAATCAGGTCGATGCCGCTGACCTGCGCGGCAAGCTTCCGGTCGTCAATTTTATTGCTTTCGTACTTATACCCCAGGTGCGAAAGGCAAATAACCATGTCGCACTTTTCCTGACCGCGTAGTTTGGCTACCATTTCCTTAGAAACCGCTACCGGCTCCAGATACTTGGTAGCACCGAAGTTGCGGTCGGAAACCAAGCCAGCCAGTTCAATACCAATACCGAACACGCCAATGCGGTGGCCGGCTTTTTCAAACACCTTATAAGGCTGGAAGCGGCCCGCCAGTGGGGTTTGGGAGAAGTCGTAGTTGGCAACGAGGAAGGGGAAGCCGGCGTTGGGCAGCTGCTTTTGCAGGCCTTCCAGGCCGTTGTCGAAGTCGTGGTTGCCGAGCGTGGAGGCTTCGTAGCCCATCTGCGTCATCAGCTTTAATTCCAGCTCGCCGCCGAAGAAGTTGAAGTAGGGTGTGCCCTGGAAGATGTCGCCGGAGTCCAAGAGAAGCACGTGCGGCTCCTGCTTACGAATCTGCTCAATGAGGGCTGCGCGCCGGGCCATACCACCCATACCGGCCCACTGGCTGGCATTATCGGGGAAGGGCTCAATGCGCGAGTGCATGTCGTTGGTATGCAGAATCACGAGGCGCGAAGCATCGGCGGCCGCAGCCGGCAGGCTCAGGCCCAGCAGGCTTAGGCTGGCAGCGCCCAGGGCGCTGTTCTTTATAAAGTCGCGGCGGTTCATCGTATGCAGTATCTGTTTGGAAAGCGGAGTTCTGATGGCGCGTCTTTATTCAACACACATTCAGAGCTCTTCATTCAGCTTTTTAAATTCCTTATTTCACTCGTCCTTCTACCTTGGCCACTACCGGCTTGCCCTGCTTGGTAAGGGCCTGTATGTGCTCGGCAATGGCGGAGCGCAGCAGCACCCCGGTTTTACGGGGCGTGATGGGTTTGAAAAACGTCATCTGGTCGCCGCCACCGGCCAGGTAATCGGAAATGGCAATGGTATAAGTGCGGGAGGCATCAAAGGGTTTGCCGCCGATGCGGATATCGGTAGGCTTGCCGTCTGGCGTTACGGTATAGGTGGCGTTGGAAAATGCCATTTTCACGTGGGCGCCATAATCGAACAGCTGCTGCACCACACTGCCGGGAGCATCCAGGACTACCAGCTCATTTTCAAACGGCATCAGCTCAAATACTGAACCTACCGTGATGTTTCCGGCAGGCAGCTCTGCCCGCAGGCCACCGTTGGTCATTACACCGAGGTCAATGGGTTGTTTGAGAGCCGTAGAAGCCCGCTCGCGCTGCAGATCAGCCACAAAGTTGGCCAGCGGCGACTCTCCCGGGTTCTTTTTAATAGCTACCGGGGCCGTACCCAGCACCACGTTCATCTGCTCTTCTACTTTCTGATGATAGGGCGCAATAACGGCCTCTACCTTGGGGTCCGCGGGCAGGGCTTTGCTTACGGGCTGGGCGGTAACAGTGGGCAGCTGCGCCGTGGCCTGGTACGGGGCCCGCTGGCAGGCCGAACCCAGAGCCAGCGAAGTGAGCAGGCCCAGGGTTGCTACGCGGGAACGAAATGAATGCATAGGTATGCGGAAAGAATCAAGAAGGAATGCAGCCGACAAAGGTACGGCAAGCAGATGGGAATGCCCGCCGGAAGCAAACAGCAAGCCAACCGCCAGGACGTAGATATGGTTATGTCCGGGCATAATTCTCCTCTATAAAGCTGAAATGCTAAAACCACCCAACCTAACAGAACGGGGCATGTATCAGCAAAGTAGAACAGCACCGCTGGGCAGGCACTTTAAAGCACAAAATGATGACCAATAAGTGCCGGCCCTTCCAAAACCATTATCTACGCCCGAAACAATATCTTTAGGCCGCTTTTCGAAGCTTGATTTCTCACCCCACCCTGCTGCCGTATGGCTGATTCTCCGCGTCCTGTGCCCGTTTCTTTCTCCGAGTTTGAACCCGTAACCACTGCGCAGTGGCAGCAGCGCCTGAGCCGCGACCTGAAAGGAGCCGACCTCACTTCACTGCAATGGCACACGCCGGATGGGCTAACTATTGAGCCTTTCTACCACCGCGAGGCGCTGGAAGTACTGGGTGGTCCACCCTCACCCCTTCTGCATACCTCTCCCGAAGGCTGGCGCAACGTGCCTACCTACCAGGTCCCCGCGAAAGAAAACGGCCATACTGCCATTGACAGGGCCGCCGCCGCCATTACGCTGGGCGCTACGGGCGCACATTTTGCGCTGGCAGATGCGCCCAGTTTTGATGTGGAATACCTGCATCAGCATCTGCCCCTGCACGCTACTTATGTAGGCTACACGGTGCACCAGAACCCTTCTGAGCTGGTGCAGCGCCTGCTGGCTACGGGCACCCCTACCCTGCAGGGTTTTCTGAGCTGTGACCCAATTACCAACCACGCACCCGACTTAAGCCTGCAGCTGATTTCTCTGCGCAAAGCCATTGCCCTTACGCAGCCCCACCCCGGATTTCATGCTCTGGCTCTCAACGGTGCGTACTTTGCCAATCGTGGTGGCAACATTACCCAACAGTTGGGCTTTCTCCTTGCGGCTGCCGCCGCGTATTTAAGTGAGCTGCCTTCGGCCCTGCTGTCGGTGGCGGATGTGGCCGCGGCTATGCAGGTACAGGTGGGCCTTAATCCATCCTACTTCCCTGAAATAGCTAAGCTGCGCGCCCTGCGCCGCTTGTGGGCTACACTGCTGCACGCGTATAGCGTGCCCATGCAGATAGCCGAGGCCCTGCCCATATTTGCTACCACCGCCACCTGGAGCCAGACTACGCTGGACGCGCATACCAATCTGCTGCGCGTTACGACGGAAACCATGGCGGCCGTGCTGGGCGGGGCCGATGCCGTAAGCGTAACACCCTTCGACAGTATATTTCATGAGCCCAACGAGTTTTCGGAGCGGCTCGCGCGCAACCTGCCTATTCTGCTCCGCGAAGAGGCTTTTTTGGGCCGCGTAGCTGACCCCGCCGCTGGCTCCTACTACCTGGAAACGCTGACCGACAAGCTGGCCAGTGAAGGCTGGAGCCTGTTTCAGAAAGTAGAGGCACAGGGCGGCCTGCCCGCTGCGGCCAGCATGGTGGCGCTGGAACTGCACGGCGCGGCCCAGGCCCAGTTCCACCGCATTGCTACCGGCGAGCAGGTGGTGGTGGGCACCAACCGCTTCCAGAACCCACAGGAGAAGTTCGACTTCAACCCCAAAAAGCTCCTGCGCAGCAAAAACTTCGACAGCACCCGCGCCACCTACCCCACCGAGGTACTACGGCTGGCTACGGCGCTGCACTTTGAGCGCCGCGAGAAGAAAAACAAGCGCGCCGCGGTGGTGCTGCTGGGCCCCGGCACCAACCAACTGATTCTGGAATCCTTCCTGCGCACGCTGCCGCACCAGGAGCGCCCGGAAATAGATGCTGCCCACCCGGCCGGTACCCTCTCCGTGCTGTTTTCCTCACCCGAGGAAGTGACGCTGATGTACGCCACGCCCACCCAATTCCGGGAGCTGGCGCGGGTGGTCTACCGCGTAGAGCCCTCCGACGACACCTTTGTACCGCCTACCCTGCTTACCGGCGACCTGGCTACACTGCAGGAAGGCGTGCGCCTCTACGGCTTCCAGGAATTCACAGTGCAGGGCTACAGCACCGAAGACGTACTGGCGCGCCTGCAAGGCCGCTAGACAAATCACTACCCCAGCACTGCTCCCCGTACCGAGTAAGTAAACTGTCATCCTGAGCTTGCGAAGGACCTTATATCAAGAGAACGAACCTCGTTAAAACGACTCGCTCAGACTTAACAAGGCCCTTCCACTGTCCGGATGACAAACCGTTAACACTCCCCATGAAACCCAACTTCGCCCAGATACCCTACAACGCCGCGCCCCTGCCTACTATTCCCGCGGAGGCCACGGAAACCAGCACGCCGGAGGGCATCAGTCTGCATAGCTTTTACACGGCCGATGACTTGGCGGGCATCAGCCACCTGGGCTTTGGCGCGGGCCAGGCGCCGTATTTGCGCGGACCCTACGCCAGCATGTATGTGCAGAGCCCCTGGACTATCCGGCAATATGCAGGCTTCAGCACGGCCGAGGAAAGCAACGCTTTCTACCGCCGCAACCTGGCGGGCGGGCAGAAGGGTTTATCAGTAGCGTTTGACCTGGCTACGCACCGCGGCTACGACTCCGACCACCCCCGCGTGGTAGGTGACGTGGGCAAGGCCGGCGTGGCTATCGATTCGGTGGAGGATATGAAGCTGCTCTTCGACCAGATTCCGCTGGATCAGATGTCCGTGTCGATGACCATGAACGGGGCGGTGCTGCCGATTATGGCGTTTTACATTGTGGCCGCTGAGGAACAGGGCGTTACCCCGGAAAAGCTGTCGGGCACTATTCAGAACGATATTCTGAAGGAGTTTATGGTGCGGAACACCTACATCTATCCGCCTGCGCCCAGCATGCGCATCATTGCCGATATCTTTGCCTACACGGCCCAGAACATGCCGCGCTTCAACAGCATCAGCATCTCGGGCTACCACATGCAGGAGGCCGGCGCTACCGCCGATATTGAGCTGGCCTATACTCTGGCCGATGGCCTGGAATACGTGCGGGCCGGTTTGGCCGCGGGCATGACCATTGATCAGTTTGCACCGCGCCTGTCGTTCTTCTGGGCCATTGGCATGAACCACTTCATGGAAATTGCTAAGCTGCGCGCCGGGCGTTTGCTATGGGCCAAGCTCATCAGGCAGTTCAACCCCACCAACCCCAAAAGCCTGGCCCTGCGCACCCACTGCCAGACCTCAGGCTACTCCCTTACCGAGCAGGACCCCTTCAATAACGTGGCGCGCACCTGCGTGGAGGCGCTGGCCGCGGCCCTGGGCGGCACCCAAAGCCTGCACACCAATGCTCTGGACGAGGCCATTGCCCTGCCCACCGACTTCTCGGCCCGCATTGCCCGCAACACGCAGCTTTACCTCCAGCACGAAACGGACATTACCAAAGTGGTAGACCCCTGGGGCGGTTCCTACTACGTGGAAAGCCTCACCAAAGAGCTGGCCGACAAAGCCTGGGCCCTGATGCAGGAAGTGGAAGAGCTGGGCGGCATGGCCAAAGCCATTGAAACCGGCCTGCCCAAAATGCGCATTGAGGAAGCAGCCGCCCGCAAGCAGGCCCGCATCGACTCGCACAAGGAGATTATTGTGGGCGTGAACAAGTACCGCCCCAGCGAGGAACACCCCATTGAGGTGCTGGACATTGATAACGCCGCCGTGCGCGAGTCGCAGATTGAGCGCCTGAACCGCATTAAGGCCCAGCGTGACAATGCCTCAGTGCAGGCTGCGCTGGACGTGCTGACGGAAGCAGCCCGCACCGGCCAGGGCAACCTGCTGGAGCTAGCTGTGCACGCCGCCCGCTTCCGGGCCACGCTGGGCGAGATTTCCGATGCGCTGGAGAAAGTATACGGCCGCCACCAGGCCACCATTCGCGCTATATCGGGCGTGTATTCTGCCGAAATGGACTACGACCAGGAATTTGCCAAGGCCCGCGACGCGGCCGACGCCTTTGCCCGCAACGAAGGCCGCCGCCCCCGCATGATGGTGGCCAAAATGGGCCAGGACGGCCACGACCGGGGCTCCAAAATCATTGCCACCTCCTTCGCCGATGTGGGCTTCGACGTGGACATTGCGCCCCTGTTCCAGACGCCTGAGGAAGTAGCCCGCCAGGCCGTTGAGAATGACGTGCACATCGTGGGCGTGAGCAGCCTTGCCGCCGGCCACAAAACCCTCATTCCCCAGCTCATTGAGGAGCTAAAGAAGCTGGGCCGCGAAGACATCCTCGTTATTGCCGGCGGCGTGATTCCAGCTCAGGATTACCAGTTCCTGTATGATGCCGGCGTGGCTGGTGTGTATGGTCCGGGGACAGTTATTGCCGTGGCCGCGCAGGAGATTTTGGAGAAGCTTAGTGAGTAGACAGAAGAATATTGGTGTTGATCATCCAACACCATATTCTTCTGTCTATTTGTAAAACAAAGAGTTACTTACATACCCCCTTTATATGTTTGAAAAGTTACAGACACTAAATATTACTCAGTTTACATACTATATACAGTTCTTAATTTTACCAATAATAATTTTCTTAATTGTTAATTGGATAGGCAAATTATCATTGTCATTTGGCTATATAAGTATGAATCTCTTCACCCAAAGAGACGAATCACCTGCATATAACATCACATTCAGAATATTATCACCTATTATATTTACTATTGTAATTTCTAGTCTATACTATTTTTTATCCTTTGATTATCTTGTACATAATATTTGGATTATTGTTCCTCTATATTTTGCATTTAGAATTATATACAATCTACTGCTACATAAGTGGCAATTAATAGACAAACGCAGAGAAATAATCTTATCAATAATATCAACTTTAGGGACCTTTGCAATTTATAAAAAATTTATCATAGTGCGCGCTAATCTTTTACCAGATCCAGCAAATTTAACTGGAGAGCTATGGATAATTATTATATTGTATATATACAATACTTTTAACAAAATCGATGTAGGAACGTCAGGATCAGAAATAAGAAGAGAAAAATACTATAATAAATATTATCGTTTATTTAAATACAAATATGGACATATAATTAATCAACTTCACCCTACTCCAATACTAGAATCATTAATATATGCTACTATTATGTATGAAAACTTTAACAGACCTCCTTTATTTAGAATAGCAGAAAGAGCCTTATTCCCATTCTTTACAAAGACAATTGGAATAATGCAAGTAACCACTAAACAAAGGATAACAGATAATGAAAGCGTAAGAATTGGATCTGCAATTATTAAAAGTGAATATATTCTACAATTACCTATTGTTAAGCAGAATTTTATTGATCAAGGCGTGACAGACCCGCCAGTAGGAGAAGTCCTTAATGCTACTACTGAAGTAATAAAAGAAGTGTTAAAAACTTATAATAAAGATAATGACTACATCTATGGCGTAATGGAACTTCATGAAATAATTTTAAAGAAGTTCTATCCTCAAGTAGAGATTATATGGTAACTCTAGACTATATCCAACAAACCAAATTTATTGATTAACGAGTCCCATCACTTTATCAAGCATTTGTTTTACCATCCTACTATATGCGCATAGACGACATAGACCAGGAAGACGCTGACATCGACTGGTTTGCTACGGATAGCAACGGTTATATCCTGCACGTAGCCTCCGGCGGCGGTGTCCTGCCTGAATCAGTAGCCGCTTCCCAGGAAGTGCTGCTGGAGCTGCATCAGTATTTCCTGACGCTAGCGGAAGCAGAATCGGCTGAGGCGGTGCCGCTGGAAGCGGGTGCGGAGCAGGATGCGCACTTTCAGGGTTTTGCCCGCTATGCACACCGGGGCCTGTTTTCCTTCGCCAAGGCCCAGCTCCACGACCGGGCCGATGCGCGGTATTACGTGGTTGCCCGGCCCGTTCGGCCGCTTACCGTGGCGGAGCTGCCCAAGCACATAGCCACGCTGCTGAGCCGAACCAAGCTGCCGGTTTCTGTGGCGCAGCAAACCTCGCTGGATATTTCCACCATCTTATAAGTACCATCGGCCCGCCAGTAGCGGGTCGGTTTGGTTTGTAGCTATGCCCATTTCCATGCCTGCCACTACACAACTGCAATTTCTGGGTCACGCCAGCTTTCGGATTACTACGCCCGAGGGCCGGGTTATTCTCATTGACCCCTGGTACACCAACCTGCAATTCACGCCTACTTATGCGTGGCAGCCGGAGCAGGTGGATCTGGTGCTCGTCACGCACGGCCACGGCGACCATTTCGACTTCGACCTCCCGGACTTGCTTATCCGCACCGGCGCCCGGGTAGCGGCGCCCGCGCCAGTTAGGTTTTACCTGCAGGAGCAAGGCGTGCCCGCGCCGCAGTGTGAGCCCATGAACATAGGCGGCAGTGTTGACCTCCCGGAAGGCCTGCGCCTGACCATGACGGCCGCCGTCCACCCCGCCCACATCGACCTGCCGGATGGCTCCACTGCCGTCCCGCACGAGGCCGTGGGCTACATTCTGCGCTTCTCCGATAACACCGTGCTCTACGCCGCTGGCGACACCGCCCTGTTCGGCGACATGCGCCTGCTTGCGGACCTCTACCAACCCACCGTAGCCCTGCTCCCCATCGGCGACCGGTACACCATGGGGCCGCGGGAAGCCGCTTATGCCGCCCGCCTGCTCCGGGTACCACAGGTGGTACCCTTTCATTACGGCACCTTCCCCTCCCTGGTGGGTACGCCGGAGCAGCTGCATTCCTTCCTTCAGCCGGAGGATGGCGTGACTCTACAGGTGCTGCAAGCCGGCGAAACCCTGGATCTGGGCAATTTGCGGTAAAGCGGGCACCACCTAGCTTAATTTCAGCTATTCTCTTTGCATCAACAGCAGGGCTTCCTCATTGCCCTGCTGCACGGCTAAATCATAGGCAGTGAGGCCGCGCACGTCGCGCACAGTGGTGTCGGCGCCGGCATCCAGCATCACTTTCACCAGTTTGTTGCGGCCGAATAGGGTGGCAAACATGAGGGCGGTGCCGCCGTTGCCGTTTTGCAGGTTCAGGTCGGCGCCGTGGGCAATCAGCAGTTGGGCTATTTCGGGGTAGCCTTTAAAGCATACCCCCATCAGAGCGGTGTTGCCGGCGCGGTCCTGCACGTTGGGGTTAGCGCCGGCCGCCAGCAACAGTCTGGTGGCTTCCAGGTGCTCATCATAGGCGGCCACAATCAGGGGCGTGAAGCCTTTCGCATCCTGGGTGTTGACGTCAATCTGCTGATCCAGCAGATGCTGCAGGTAAGCAACGTCTCCTTTGCGGGCGGCATCAAATAGCAGGTCTTCGGGGCGGTTGGAAGTAAAGGACATGTGGCGCCGGATAGATTATTAATAGTAGGAAGTACCAGCCATACGCAAAAGGGCGGGTGCGTTATCGTGTTTGAAGTTCGGTCTTTTGGTAAGAAAAGTTTGATGAGGTTGCCTGTTGCTCTGAAGATACCAGGCACAGAGGCCCACATTGTCAGGTAACCCCTTGACAGCTTGATAAAAACAGCTGCACCAGAGTACTTTCATCACGCAGCTGTTGGGCTGCAACAAGCCCTACACCTCCCTTTTAGGGTGGCTAAATAGTGTTGTCCTTTTTACCCTGCTTTTTAGGCGTTTTTTAACTCTTCTGCCTTTGCGGCAGGCGGGGTTGATTTTGCCTAATTGCCGTAAAAAAGGCATTTACTGCTTAAGCAGCACGTTATTAAAATTGCAATTGCATATCGATAATATTCCATTTTATCAGTGTCACGAATCAATTCTAAACTAACATATTCAAATCGTACAGAAAAGGTGCAAAATTTTGACATTTTGACAATTCATCAAATTTTAACCTACTTTTCAGCCATAATTTCAACCATCACCCCAAAAACCTTTCACATTTTTATGAAAACAACTAAACTATTTGCCTCCGCTCTTCTGATTGCCGGCACCACTTTCTTCTCAAGCTGCAGCAAGCAGGAAGAAGTAGCTACTAAAAATGCTATTAGCACTGAGACTATTGCCAAGATCCAGGCACTGGGCTTTAGCACCCATGACGTGAAGCGCGACGGTGACTCTTACATTGTAGAAGGTGACATCCGTTTGACGGACCGTGACCTGGCTGGTTCTTACAGCAACGGCAAGCTGCTGCGTGTTGGCGAAACCGAGCAGTATCGCACTACCAACCTGGTAACTGTATCAACTACCCGCACTATCAAGGTGGCTATCAGCACCTCGTTGCCAACAGCTTATGTAGCAGCTTTGGACGAGGCTGTTCGTCGCTACAACGCTGAAAACCTGACGTTGAAATTCCAGCGCGTGTCAACGGGTTACAACATCCTGTTCACGAAGGCTCCTACCAACGCTTCGTATCTGGCTTCGGCTGGTTTCCCTTCCGGTGGTAACCCCTACAGCCAGGTTCTGGTAAACTCAACCTACATGGGTTCTAACCCCGGCACCAACTATCTGGCCACCATTCTGGCGCACGAAACTGGCCACTGCATCGGCTTCCGCCACACCGACTACATGGACCGGAGCTATAGCTGCGGTGGTGCTTATACTAACGAAGGTGCCAGCACCGTGGGCGCTATCCTGATTCCCGGTACGCCTTCATCTCAGGATCCAAACTCTTGGATGCTGGCTTGCGTGGGCACGGGCGTTAACCGTCCCTTCAACTCCAACGACCGTACCGCGCTTAACTACCTCTACTAAGCCCGGGTTTAATGCTTAAAAAGGCCCCTGCCAACATTGGCAGGGGCCTTTTTTTGTGGTTTTAATTGACATCCTGGCCAAACCTTAATGAAAGGGCCGTTTCTTCACCAGGCCGCCTTTGGTATCGCGCACACTGCTCATTACCACAAAGGCTTGCGGGTCGATGCGGTCAATTTCATCCGTCAGGCGGGTGACTTCCAGGCGCGTGACTACCGTGAAGATGATATCAATTTGGCCGGGCTGTTGCCCGTGCGAGCCGTAGCCGCCCTTGCCGACATACAGCGTAGCGCCCCGGCCCAGCTTTTCCGTCACCATCTGCCGGATGCTCTCACTGCGCGCCGAAATGATGGTGACGCCAGTGTACTCCTCAATGCCTTCAATAATAAAGTCTACCGTTTTGGCCGCCGACAGGTAGGCTAAAACGGAAAACAGGGCAGTTTCTACTGAGAGCAGCCAAGCCGCAATGCCGAAGATGAAGATGTTGATAACCAGGATAACATCCCCTACTGACAAGGGCGTTTTCTTGCTGATGTACACAGCCAGAATTTCAGTGCCATCCAACACGGCCCCGCCCCGCACGGCCAGCCCGATACCGGCCCCCAGAAAAAACCCACCGAACACCGCTATTAGCAGCTTGTCCTGCGTGAGTAGCGGAAACGTGACAAGCACCAGCACCACGGCCAGTCCCAGAATGGTTACCAGCGTGCGCGCCGCAAATCCCCGCCCCAGCTGGAAGTAGCCCAGCACAATAAAGGGGATATTAATGAGTACAATGAGCAGTGGCAGAGAAATGCCGGTGAGTTGGCTGGTAAGCAAGGAAATACCCGTGACGCCTCCATCAATAAAACCGTTGGGCAGCAGGAAGCCCTTCAGGCCCAGCGCAGCGGAGAATATGCCCCCCAGCAGCATTGCCGCATGCAGCAATTCACGCCTCACGCGGCTAAAGGCAGGTTGCTCCGTGACAGGATGCTCAGATGTAAGGTGAGAGAAATCAGGGACACCTGGTGGTTGCGAGGCGTCCTTCCTCTTTTTCATTCGTTCTAAAATGAGTTGCTGCAGAAGCATCTTGTATCCTGTTAGCTTTCAGATAATAGCCACATTATTGCCCAGCACGCTTATGCGACTCAGGCAATAAGGACAAAAAGTAAACGGCTGACGCACAGGCTCGGCTTATGTAAGCTACCCTCACTATCCCGTCAGCGCTATCTGAAAACTACTAGGGCGCGTTGGGGGCAATATTTCCTAAAAGGGACCATGCCCACCGTATAGCTATAGTTTCGGCCGCTTTTTGCTGTTGCCAGCTGGCCAAGGGCAGGTACTGCAGCGGCTCCCACCCAGCACTGGAGCATATCCAGGCGGGCCCCATGCCCGATGGTCTTTCGGCTGCGGCGGGCATCAGGGCTTCCTGCTGCAGCCGGTGCGCTGCCAGAAGCCGCTTGCCCGCCGCAGTGCCTGTAGGGCTGGTATAAGGGCGCAAAACATGGCGTACTGCGGCTGCTTCCGTGGCTCTGGCAGGCAGCGGTTGGCTCAGCACTGCCCAAAGCACCCCTAGCAGCAGCGCGAATTGCCGGCAGTGCGGGAAAAGCAAGTTCGTAAACCAAAGACGCATGAGATGCAGCAGAAAAACGCAGATACCTTTCTGAGTAACGCCGTACGGCAGATGATGGTTTATTTGCCCCCGCAACGGCTACCGCGCCAAAGCGACCATATTAGCCATTCTTCTTCGTTATCTTCCATAATAAACTATGCCTGCTTTCGAAAGCGTACTTCCCCCTTTGCGTGAGGCCGCTGTGCTGGTTCCCGTGTACCGCGATGCTACTGGCTCCTTGCGGCTAGTGCTGGTGCGCCGGGGCGAGGGAGGCATTCATGGGGGCCAGTTGGCTTTCCCCGGTGGCAAGCGCGAGCCGCAGGACGCTTCTCTACAGGCCACTGCGCTGCGCGAAACCCACGAGGAGGTGGGCCTGCCCATCAATCAGGTACAGGTGCTTACCAAGCTGCCAGTTATTGTGACCATGGTTTCCAGCTTTCGCATCACGCCGTTTCTGGGGCGCATTCATCCGCCGGCCCGTTGGCTGCTGCAGTCATCGGAAATAGCCGAGGTTCTGGATGTGGCCGTAGCGGATTTGCTGGCACCCGAAGCGCATGCCACTGAAGAATGGAAGCTGCCGGGCTGGACCAGCCCCCGGCCCATTTCTTTTTACCGGGTGGGGCCATATGCCTTGTGGGGCGCCAGCTACCGCATTGTACAGCCCCTGCTCCCCCGCCTGCTGGCCAATGAGTGGGCCGTATAATCTACGGTGGGCATTAACACAGTTTGGCACGAAATTACGTTGCATGCCTAATACCGGCGTGATTCTATCCGTAGCCGCCGGCTTCTTCTGCATATGAAACGACTCCTGTTCTTATTGTTTGCCTGCCTGTCTGCCCTAACGGGCTGGGCACAGGCTGAGCAAAGCCTCTGGTATTTTGGCAATCAGGCCGGCATCAGCTTCGCTAGTGGCCAGCCCGTACCCTTGCTCGATGGCAAAATGAATACGTATGAAGGCTCCGCGGTTGCTACTAATGCCCAGGGCCAGCTGCTGTTTTATACCAACGGGGTAAGTGTGTGGAACCGCGAGCATAAGCTGATGCCCAACGGCCGCCACCTAATGGGCGACGCCAGCAGCACCCAAAGCGCCGTCATCGTCCCCGACCCTGGCAGCGGCAACGCCTTCTACATCTTTACTACGGACCTGCAGGGGCGCGGCAACGGCCTACGGTATTCCGTGGTAGATATGACCCGCGACAATGGCCTGGGCGACGTGCCCCGCGCCAATATGCTGCTCATTACGCCCGTGGCCGAAAAGCTGGTGGCCGTGCGCCACGCCAATGGCCGCGACGTTTGGGTAGTAGCGCACCGCTGGAACTCCAATGCATTTGTTTCCTACCTGGTAACGGCAGAGGGTGTGCAGGGTATGCCGGTGATGAGCAACGTGGGCAGCATGTATGCCGGGCCGGGCCGTAATGCCATTGGCTGCCTTAAATTCTCACCCGATGGTAAAAAGCTGGCCGCGGCGCTGTGGCGGGAGAGCAACAAGTTTGAGTTGTTTGACTTCGACCGTAATACCGGCATCATCAGTAACCCACAGCAGTTTGGACCCTACGAAGAAGCTTACGGCGTAGAATTCTCACCTGATGGCAGCAAGCTCTACGGCTCTAGCAATGGCGCGGGCGGCGGCGACGCCACCATCTGGCAGTTTGATCTGCGCACGGGCAAAGCCGAAAGCATTGGGAAATCAGCTAACCGAAAAGTAGGGACCCTACAGCTAGGACCTGATGGCAAAATCTACGTAGCCCGCGAGGATAACCCGTATTTGGGAGTTATTCAGAATCCTAACGCGGCCGGTGCAGCTAGCCAGTACGTAGATGATGGTTTCAACCTGGGAGCTAAGCGTAGCAAGCTGGGTCTGCCCAACTTTCTCCGGTAGTTCCGGCCGACATCCTGCCAATAAAAGTAGCGTAAGCCTTAGCTTGCGCAGCCATTGAATCGGAAACCTTTTCCTGGTTCAATGGCTGCCTCACCAGCTCAGGCTTACGCTACTTCCTTTTTCCCTTGGCCAAGCGCTTTTCCATTTCTGAATACACCGACGGCATTTTGGCCGGCAACCGCATGCTGCTCAGCCGCGCCATTACGCTGGTGGAAAGCACCCTCCCCAGCGACCAGCGCTTGGCCGAGCAGGTGCTGGACCGCGTGTTGCCGTACACCGGCCGCTCGGTACGGGTGGGGATAACCGGCGTACCCGGCGTAGGAAAAAGCACCTTTATTGAAGCCCTGGGCATGCACCTGGTAGAACAGCAGGGCAAGAGGCTGGCCGTGCTGGCCGTAGACCCCAGCAGCCAGCGCAGTGGTGGAAGCATTCTGGGTGATAAAACCCGCATGAACCAGTTAGCGGCCCACCCGCACGCCTACATTCGCCCCTCGCCTGCTGGCCGGTCCCTGGGCGGCGTGACGCGCAGTACCCGCGAGGCCATGCTGCTGTGTGAGGCCGCCGGACATGATGTCATCTTTGTAGAAACTGTGGGGGTAGGCCAGAGCGAAACCGCCGTGCATGGTATGGTAGACTTCTTTCTGCTGCTGATGCTGGCCGGTGCCGGCGACGAGCTGCAGGGCATCAAAAAAGGCATTATGGAAATGGCCGATGCCGTAGTCATCACCAAAGCCGATGGCGCCAATGAAATACCTGCCCGCCGGGCCCGCACCGAGTACCAGAATGCGCTGCACCTGTTCCCGCTGGCGCCCTCCGGTTGGAGCCCGGTGGTAACCACCAGCTCCGCTGTAACCGGGGCCGGCGTACCCGAGGTGTGGCAACTCCTGGAAACCTACTGCGCCCAAACGCAGGCTAGTGGCTATTTCCGGCAGCGGCGGCAGGAGCAGCATTTGCACTGGCTGCACGAAACTATTCGGCAGGGCCTGGAAGACCAGTTTTATGCCCGCCCTGAGGTGCTGGCGCACCTGGCTGGCATCCGCCAGCAAGTGCTGGAGGGTCGTAAGTCGGCGTTTGGGGCGGCGGCGGAACTGCTGGCCTTGTCCGGCAGCACAACGCCCCTGCCGCCCGGTTAGAACCGGCAGCCAGGGGCGTTTCAATTTTTTAGCCTCCGCTTATAGACCTATAGATTGGTCTGCCAAGCCTTACGCAATGCTAACTGCTCAGGCGTGGCCTCCGGATTCAAGGAAAAATTGTAAGTCTTTACCTCGTCTCGCACTAGTGTGCGGGCCTGCAAGGTTTGTTCCGTACCGTTGCGGCTGATAGTAAGCGCATAGTCAGAGCCTGGCTTGCGGGCCTGCACGGCGTCCAGCAGCTGCTTCAGGTTTTGGGGCGTGACTTTTTCCCCGTCAACAGCTACTATTTTGTCGTTGGGCTGAATGCCTTGCGCCTGCAGGTTGGCGGGCACTTTGCTGAACAGGATACCATCCTGGCCGGGCCGGAACCCCAAGCCTTCCATAGGAATCAGCCCTACTTTACGACCAGTGTTCAGCTTAGCATCGTAGCGAATACCCACCTTAGCGTAGTACTCCTGTAGTGGCAGCGGCTCGGCGTTTTCCACGTAGCGCGTGAAGAAGTCCCGGATTTCGGGATATGTCATCTTAGTGAAGTCATCGAAGAAGTCCTTCTCGCTAACCGGGCGGCTGGGGCCGTATTTCTTGGCCAGGTCCAGTAGTACTTCGCGCAGGCCGCGCTTACCGCCGGAAAGCTCCAATAGCCGCAAATCAAGCAGTGCTGCCGTCATGGCGCCGCGCTGGTAGATATTGCCGTACTGCTGCTGGCCTTCATCAGAGAAAGAATTCAGGCCAAGACGCTTCAGGGAGTACGTGGTATCGGCGCGCAGGTGGTCATAGCGCACTTTATCGTGCAGGGTGTTCAGGTAGTCATCCAGTGTTACCAAACCGCTGCGCAGCTGCATCATATGTGCGGCCCACTCCGTAGTACCCTCATACAGCCACAGGTGTTGCGAGCCGGTGGGCTGCACAAAGTTAAAGTGCTCAATGATTTCAGAATGAATGTTCAGGGGCGTCACGATGTGGAAGAATTCGTGCGCTGCCATATCCGTAATGCTTTGCACATATGCAGGCGTGAGCGGCTGTTCCTGCAGCACGTATTCTGAGCTGTAGGAATGCTCCCAGGCACCCTGGCTCTGGTCCTCGAAGTGGTAGAGGAAGGCATAGCGCTTTACCGGTAGCTCCACCAGGAAATTCTTGGCGGCGCCCAGCATCTTCTGCATATCAGCCAGCAGGGGCTCGGCCTTAATCAAGTCAGTTTTGGAGTAGCAGTACAGCGCCACTTCCGCGTCGCCGAGCTTGGTAGTAGCTTCCGTGAGGCGGCCCAGCAGAATGGGCGAGTCCACGGCCTGGTCGTAGTCTTTGGCGTGGTAGTAACCCTTGGAATCGGGGGTGAGGGCCGAGCCAGCCTTCCAGCCGCTGGGGTAGTTTACTTTGAGACGCAGCGGCTTGTTCTGCATGCCTTGCGGGTAGCCCAATACGGTTTGCCCGTTCAGCAGAGCATGGTCGGCCTCCAGCGAGGAGCCGCACATGCGGTAGATGCGGTGCTCCTGCACCTGCGTATCCCAGGTTTCAGCAATGGTATAGCGGATTTCGCGGGTTTTTTCCGGGCTGGCCAGCTGCCACTGGTTGGTGGAAATCTGTTTTGCCTCCAGCGGCTTTCCTTTCTTATCAAAGGCCTCAAACTTGCGCACATACCGCCCCATGTCCATCACCTGGTAAGTACCCGGCGCGGTAGAGGCAAACTGGTAAATAGCCTGGTCTTTTTTTAGCTTGGGCAGCTGCAGGCGCACCTGAAACTCATCGGTAGAGACGGCCGGGTCGATGCTGACGGTGTAGGTGAGCTCCGAGGCGGCCAGGGCGGAATGCAGGGGCAACAAAGCCGTTAGCAGAGCGCCGTACAGGAAAGATTTCATATAAAACGGAAGATGGAAAGAGAACCGGAAGCAAATACGCCCCGGCCAGAGACAGCCGGGGCGCAGAAAGGGTTGCCTGAGACTTATGAGCGGCGGTGCCGCAGCGTCAGATAATCCAGATAATACAGCACCTTTATCGACACAGAATTATTGTGCGGGGTGTTGATGGTGTTCGAAAGGTTATCGAAATACAGAGGAGTAGCACTTTCGGCCTCCAGGAAGGTAGAGCCGGCATTCTTCCACACCACACTCATTTGCGAACCCGGCGCAAACCACCAGGAGAAGGCCGCATCTACGTTGAAGGCATTAAAGCTGGTGTCGCGGTTGCGCCGGTAATCCACTTTTTCCTCCGCTCCTTCTTTCATCAGACGTGTGAAGTCGTAGTAGTGCACGCTGCTGGAGTAATGGCGCGTGCGGATATTAAACGACATCCGGTTATTGAAGGTGTAAGTACCTGTAACCGTGTTGACGTAGGTCATTACCCGGCGGCGGCCCAGCAGAATGTCCCCACGCTCGGCAAAGGGCTGGTCCAGTGGATTGCTGCTATCCAGCCCGCCATTCACATAGCCCACCTGGTTGGGGCGCACACTCCACTCAAAGTTATAGCGGAACGACAGCTGGTTGCTCACGCGGTAGCGCGGCCCAAAGTTGATGCCATAGCCCGTGCGCCGGGGCCGGATGCCATCCAGGTTGAAGCGACGGAATGCGCCGGAGAGGTCAAAGGCCAGCTTCTTCCGGTAGTCAGAAGAGATAAAGGCATTGCCGCCCACGTTGGCCGGCAGCCGCACATAATAAGACCCAATGTCCTCTACCCGCGGCTCAAAGAAATCGTGGTAAACGGCGGTGTAATCCCCGTTGAAACCTACTGTCAGGAAGTTTTTGGTGAAAGTGGTATTACCACCAAAGTAGGCGCCGGCGTTACTGTAAGCCGTAGGCTTGTAGAGTAGCCGGTGCTCCAGCACCAGGTAGGTGTAAGCATTGTTTACCTTCCAGAAAGGCTTGTAGCGGTTAAAGTTGAGCTCAGCCACCTGCGAAATTGAGTTGTTGCTGAACAGAATGCCCAGATCATTGGGGTTGTAGGTATTCGACTCAATTCCCTGGCTTAAGCGCCAGGTGAAGCTGCCGCCGGTTTTTCCTACTCCCAACAGGTACTTGTAGCCATCCGTGTCGTTCACGCGCTGGTCGGAGTTGAACCCCAGGCCCCGCCGACGGGAATAAACTACCTGGCCATCCAGGGCATAAGAGTTCTTCTTGTTGTTGAAGCGGAACAGGCCACCCGTTACGTTGGCATCGTAAGTGCTGCCCTGCCGCGTGACGTTGGTATTGATGAGCGAAACGTAGGAGTTGTTTTTCAGAGACTGGTCCAGCACGGCAATGCTGTAGTTGGACAGTGGCTGGGTCAGAATCCGGCGCTGTTCTCCGGTAGCGGTGTCTTCGGCCGTGGCGTACATATTAGCCGATACCGCATTAAACAGCCCTACCCCCAAACCCTTGCTGGTACGCCCCGATATCTTGGTCGCATTCAGCAGGCGGCTTTCACTCGGGTTTTTCAGCAGCCGCTCATTATCATGTACCAGGCCAGGCGCATCGTAAAACCCAATGGGCGTGGCGCCCACGCGGCGCGAATAGAACAGGTTGCCTTTGTTGAAGAGCTCGGTGCCCTCCGTGAAAAACTGGCGGTTCTCGTTGAACTGCACTTCGAAGGGCGACAGGTTCAGCACCTGGTTGTCGCTCAGGGTTTGCCCAAAGTCGGGTACCAGGGTGGCATCCAGCGTAAAGCTTTCATTGATGCCCCACTTCACATCGGCCCCGCCATTAAAGCTGGTAGTGGTATTGCGCACACCCTGCTCATTGTAAGGGTAGTGGTTGACGTAGGTAGACACGTAGGGAGTGAAAGACAAACGCAAAGGCGCCTTAATATCCTTGATGCCGATTAGCTCGCCCCACTGGTTCACGAAACCGCTTTCTTCCGGCTTCACTTCGTTCCAGAAGAAGCCCTGTTTCAGAATCTGGCGGTTACGCATAAAGTTTAGCCCCCAGGTCTGCTCTCCTTGGGTGCTGAAGCGGATAGCTGAGTACGGAATGCGCAATTCAGCCACCCAGTCGGTGCCACGCAGGGCTGTGCGGCTTTCCCACACGGCAGTCCAGTTAAAGTCTTCGCCCCCGGCCGGCGAGTAGCGGGCATCGGCCTGCACCCCGGCTGGGGTTACAAAGAAGCCGTAGCCATTGAGTTTATCATGGTAGGTATCCAGGAAAATGCCGAAAAAGTCAGTATTCCCGAAGTCGTCCCGCGCCGTTAGTTCCCGGGGAATGGAATCCAATGATACATCATGCATCACGGCACCAATATAAAGCGCGGCGTCATCGTAAAGAATCCGCACCTCCGTGGGGTGCTTTTCGTGCGGGCCGGGATTGGGCCGGTTCTGAATAAAATCGGTGGCAATGGGAGCCTGCTGCCACACGGCTTCATCCAGCAGGGCGTCCAGCTTGGGAGCTTCCGTAATACGCACCGCCTGCAACTGCCGGCGCACTACAGGCGCATCTGTTTTGGGGGTGGATGGAGCAGGAGCCGACTGCGCGGCCGCCTGCAAAGAGACAGCTACGCTTAGCCAGCACAACAGGAATAGCCTGATGCGAGACATGGGAAGTGAGGAAAAGTAGGGCAAATCAGAATATCAACGGCGGAAAACAGGCTGGCAGGGCAGCAAAAGTACCGGAACCGGGGCTGCGCAGGTACCCGGCTTTTTCCAGTACGCAACAATAGATGCGAACTATATAGAAAACGTTGCCTGCGCTTCGAGAATATAGCAAAAAAAACCGGCTCCTGATACAGAGAGCCGGCTTTTCAGGTGCGTTTTTCTAGTCGTTTATAGAAATCTGAACAGAATGGTTGGTGTTTTTACCGTCTTCCGGGATGTTAAGCATGCGGCGGTATTTGCGGGCCATTTCCGCCGACTGGGTTTTGCCGTTCACTTTTAGCTCGTCGCCGTTCAGCTGAAACTGAAAGTTTTTGGCGTTAGCATCCAGTATTCCGTCTTTGCGCAGCTCCGCCCGAATTTTATCGGAATCCAGGCGGGGTGGTGCGGGAGGTGCTGGTGGCGGTGCAGGGGCTGCGGGAGGTGGCGGAGGTGGAGCCAACAGGTTACTACCGCTGCTCAGACGGGGGGCTCTTGGAGCCCGCGGGGCCTGGGGTGGCTGAGGAGGGCGGGGAGCATAGCTGCCATCGGTACGGTTTACGTCGGCCCGCCAGCGGCTGGTGCTGGTCAAGGGGTGGCCGTTGAACTCTGCATACAGCTTGGCGTATTTCTGCCGCATCTTTTCCGACTGCTGCTTCCCGTTCACCGTCAGGGCTTTGGAAGTCAGATCGAACTTGTAGCTGCGGGAACTGGAAATCAATCGGTCTTTCAGCAGCTCATCTGTCAGACGGCTTTCGGTGTTGGCCGCACGGGACGCGTTGCGGGAGTTGCGGTCGGCTTCGCGCTGCAGCTGGTCGGCTTCGCGGCGGAGGCGAGCCGCTTCGCGGCGCATCTCTTCCGCTTCCTGCACCCGCTCCTGCTGTTCTGAATGCCGCTCCTGCAATTCCATTTGGCGCTCCAGCAACTCTTCCTGCTGCTCATGCAGGTGCTCGCGGGCTTCCTGCAGCCGTTCGCGTGCTTCATCCGAGTCATCTCCGCTTTCGGCATCAAGCAGGCTGCGCTCTGCCTGCTCCAGGGCGCGGGCGCGGGTTGCCAACTCCTGTACATCTGCGCCCCTGTATTCATAAGTAAAGACGTCCGGGTTGTTGTTCAGGCGTAGCTGCCGGCGTGCCCGAACATCTTCCGAGCTACCTCGCCGGGCTTCTTCCCGAATGCGAATCCGCTCTGCCGGGCCGGGCACCACAATGGTGCGCGTGCGGGTGTTGCCGCCAAAGGAAAACGACTGGTTGAAGTTGTGGTTGAAACCGGGCTCATCAAAGTTATCGTCGTTGCGGAATACCATGCCGTTAGGCCGCACCCGAATAACTTCTACCTGTTTGTCTGCCTTCTTCCAGGTCTTCACCTTGTCTTTCTCTTTCCCTTCAGAAGCCACGCGCTGACCATCGACAAACACATCCGTTACCCGGCCTTTTTTATCCTTCTGAATCACTACGGTGCCCGGGGAGTTGCGACGGCCACGGCCGCCCTGCTCCACCACTACTACCTGTTCTACTTTTTTGCCTTTGCGGGCTTTGTCTTTCTTGTTTTTGATTTTGGCCTTACCTGGTTCATCCTCCTGAACCGCAATAGCCATTTCGGGTGCTTCTTCTACCTCACGCTCTATTACGGCCGGCACTTTGGTATCAGTGCTGAAGCTGGCACTGGAATCCGACTTCGTTTTGGCTACTGCCTTGGCCGTATCCTGGTTGTATACGGCTAGGTTGCTCCACTCTTTTTGCAGGGCAGGGCTCTTCTTTGCGGGCCGTGGGCCTGCCATGGCCACGGCCGTGGTCAGTAACACCATTCCTGTCAGCACCACGCAGGCAGCCATGAAACCCTCGGTAAAGGTAGGCGCACTGCGGCCCTGCACCAACCGGCGCACCCGACCCAGCAACGACCCATCCGTTCCCACCGCCGACAGCGCGAGGCGGGGTGCCATATGCGGTTGCAGGCAGCGCTCAGCCAGGGCTGTGAGGGCCCGGGCCAGGGTCATAGGGTTTCCCCCTACCAATGCCGTTGCTGCATCATCACAGCAATTTTCCCGCTCGTTGCGCAGCGTGGCGGTAATAAACCACACGGCCGGATGGTAGAAGAACAGGATTTCTGCCACCGACTGCAGCAGGTTCATGAGGTAGTCGCGGCGGGCAATATGCGCCAGCTCATGCGCCAGAATAGCTTCCAGGTAGCTTTGGCTAAGTCCGGTAACGGTGCCCAGTGGCAGCAGAATAACGGGCCGTAAATGCCCTACTACTAAAGGCACCCGTACCAATGCCGACTCCAGAATGCTAACCGATTCTGTTACCCCGGCACGGGCAGCCAGCTCCGCCAGGCGGGCTTGCCACTCCGCACTCAGCGGGCGCACCCGGTAGTGGCGCAGGCGCTGTACGTAGGCCAGGCCACCCAACATCCGTAGCGTCATGGCCAGCAAACCCAACAGCCAGATAGTAACCATAATAGGCAGGTTGCGGTCGAAATACTCCAGCCAGGTTTGCGCCATGGATACCGATTCTTCTTCCGTCATCAACGGTGCTGTCAGCGCCGCTTCGGCCGAGGTATGCGCATTAACGGAAGCCAGAATAACCTGAGCTCCTGAGAGCGAAGCCGGCAGGGTACGCAGTGGCAGCGGTTGCGGTTGAGCTTGCACGGCCTGCTCAGCGTAGTAATAACGGCCAAACGTAACCATACTCAGCGCCAGCATAGCCACCAAGGCCACTGCCGCGGCACCGTAGCGGATTTGAGCACTATGCCGGCGCAGCAGCAACAGCAAACCGGCCAGCGACAAAGCTACCACTGCGCCCTGCCACAAAGAATGCACCAGCGTCCAGCCTAAGGCACGCACCAGCGCGGGGGTTAAAAGGGATTCGAGCCAGTTCATTGTGCTTCGCCTTTATCGTTTTCGATTTCGTCCAGTAGCGTCCGGATCTGGTCCAGTTCTTCGCGGGAGGTGCTGCGGTTGCCCAAGGCCTGCATTACCAGCTTCAGGGCTGAACCGCCGAAAGTGGCCTCCACGAAACGGTCTAGCAGTAGCCCCTGGGTTTCTTCCTGGCGCACGGCAGCCTGGTACACGTGGGTCTTGGTGGCATCATCGCGCTGCACCAACCCTTTATCCAGCATTAGCTGTAGTAGCTTCAGGGTAGTGGTGTAACCTATCTCACGTCGTTGGCTGAGATGGTCGTTTACAAACCGGACGGTACTGGGGCCGTGCTGCCATAGTACCTGCAGTATTTCCAGCTCCGATTCGGTAGGCTTGGGGGGCGGGGATTTACTCATAGCTCAGAAAGGTTGGTCGTACGAAGTAGTTCGTACATCAAACATATACGAATAGATTCGTAGAGTCAAGTTTTATCTACGATATTTTTCGTACAATATTTTATCCAACAGAAAATCAGCATTTAAAACCGATTTTCCAGCGAAGACCCGAAAAATTCGGCTAGCGTTGCCCGCCCCGCTTGCGCAGCAGCGTAATCTGGGCGCGGCGGCAGATACCTCCCAGCGGCGGATTAAACTTGGCCACCTTCACCTTTACGGATAGTACGTGAGGAAATTCTTCCAGTACCCGGTCAATCACCCGATGGCCCAAGTGTTCTAACAAACGCGCCGGGGCCTGCATCTCTTCCCGTACCATGCGGTACAGCACTTCGTAATTCACAGTTTCCTGCAGACTATCAGAAGCGCCGGCCGCGTACAGATCCGTACGGATGTATAAGTCTACCCCATACTTATTACCAATTTTCTGCTCCTCGTCATAATAGCCGTGAAATGCGAAAAACTCCATGCCTTCCAGTGCAATCTGGCCCATAAGCTGCGGTATTAGTGAGTTGAGAGCGGCAAGTTCTGAAATGAAAAGCCGGGTTGGCGTATTAGCCACTCAAAACTACCAAGTCATGCGGCATAAGGAGCGCTGCAATGCTTTTCGCGGGAGCCACTAACACATAAGAAGGCCCTGCGCTAGCGCAGGATGACAGGAAGGAGGAATTATAGCTGGGGCGCTTTGCCTCTGCCTATACATGACTTACTCAATAAAAACAGCCTTCATAAACGCATTTTAGCCAAAAGGAAAAGCCTACCCGTTTAGGTAGGCTTTCGTCCATTTACAAAATCCGTGAAATTCAGGCGAATCTGTGGCTTAGATTTCGTCGAAAAAAGACTTCTCGGTTAGCGTGGCCGAGTGCCGTGAAGGCGAAGGCTGCGTGATTTCCGGATGATCGGGGCTGATTGGGCGAATATCCGGGGCGGTAGGCTCAATTCGGGGCCCGGTTGGGTCGGGCACGCGGGCTGGCTCGGGCTGGTAAATACGGGAAGGGTCGCTCTTACCTGGGTTTTCGTTGGGAGCGGGATTGGGCTTGATATCCGGGCCGGGCGTTTGAGCCGGAGCCCCGGGGTCGGGCTGCTGCCCAGGCTTGGGGTTGTAGCCACTAGGCTGCTCGGTAGCAGGGCGAGCAGTAGTGGTGGCGTCACTACCACTACTTGCCGTGGCGGGGCGCGCTGCCGGGCTGCCTACGGCCGCAGCCGAAGAGGTAGCGGATGTATTAACAAACATAGGAGAAGCGGTTTCGGGGGATGAATCGGGTCGATTCACCTTTACGCTTGCCGCCCGCGAAAGGATGGCAGAAGTGGAGGATTTGGGCCGATTACGGCTTTTCTCCACTTTCTCCAGGGCATCGGTAGCCAGGTGCTGCAGGTCGCGCACCAGGGTTTCCAGCACACCTTCCAGGCGCTGATGTTCCTGGCCCAGGGCACTCACTTCAGCCTGCATTTCGGCAATGGTTTTTTCGGCTTGCTTGTAAGCATCATCTACCACCGAACGGGCCTTCTGCCGGGCATCGGCCAGCAGCTGCTCGGCCTTTAGCTGTGCTTCCCGAATGCGCAGCTCGGCGTCGCGCTGGGCCTGCTCCGTGATGCTGTTACCGGTATCCTCGGCCGTTTTCAGGGTGCGGTACAGAGACGATTCCACTTCCCGCATTTTCTGCACGTCCTGGATGGCATGGTCCAGCTTCATGCGCAGCTCCCGGTTTTCATCTCCCATTCGCTCCCACTGTTGCGAGAGTTGGAGCAGGAATGCCTGAACTTCATCTTTGTCTACCCCGCGAAAGGATTTTTCAAAGGTCTTCTGCCGGATATCGAGAGCGGTAATTTTCATGGAAGGAACTGGAAATGGGGGCCGGGAGACAGGAGACAATCAGTGCAGCACGAAAAGGCAGTCCAACACTTAGCTTCCTACTTCTGGCTCCGAACTGATTTGCCATACGGCCAAGGTGCGGTCGTCGCTACACGAAACTAGCCTATTTCGATGGGCTGACCAAAATAACTTGTTTACTGAAGTGCCGTGCCCAGCGTGCCGGGCACGGTCTAACACTCGCAGCAGGCGGAAGCTGTCGGCATCCCAGAGCTTAATGGATTTATCCATGCTGCAGGTAGCCACAAAGCGTCCATCGGGGCTGTAAGTAACGTGGTTGATGGCAAATAAATGGGCCACCACACTGAGGCGTTCAGTGTAGCCGGCCGCTACATCCCAAACGCGCAAATGGGCATCGCGGCCTGCCGTGAGCAGGAAGCGTCCATCGGGCGAGTAGCAGGTGGCAAATACGGAGTTGGTAGCGCCCGGAATAGTCTGCTTCAGGGTGAATGTCTCCAGGTCGAGGATGCGCACCAGGTGGTCGGAGCCACCAACGGCCAGTTCATTACGCTCTTCATGCAGGCTCAGGCAGCGCAGGCTTTTATGAGAGAGGGGCACCAGGCGCTCCAGCTTCAAATCAGAGGCATGCAGCACGGCCAGGGTGCCATTGCCAAGGGCTATGTATGTCCGCTGCCGGAGCTTAGAATAGGCTATATCAAAAATGGCCGCCGGAGGCAAGGCCGTGGCATGTACCAACTGGCGTGCCTGCAGATCAATGGCCTGCACGCCCTGAAAATTGTGGCCGAGCAGCAGCAAATTCTGCTCGGGAATATATTTGAGGGCATATACGGAGTTTTCTACCCGCGCCACCAGCGCGCCGTCGCGCGCCGGATTTTCCAGGTCCCACTCCACCACAAATCCATCGGTCCCGGCGGAGTAGACTAAAGTTGATTCAGGAGCACCGGCCAGTGCATACACACAGTCACGGTGCCCGGTAAGGGTAGCTAGTTTCTGCGCCTGAGGCCTAAAAAGCGTGGACATACCGTAGGATTTAGGGCGAAATTACGGCAGTTTTGACCAGCAGCGGCTGCTCCCGCTTTTCAGGGACCTGTTCCAAGCCCAACGTAACCGTTGCTTTTTCTGCTATGCCATTACATTCCGTTGAAACCGTTGCCGACCAAAGCTTACTGGGCCTATGGCGCCTGACGGAGTCTGCGGAGCAGTTGTGGCCCCTATTGCCTCAGCCAGCGCACTACCAGCAGCACCTGCCACCCGGCCGCGATGCAGCACGTGCGCAGCAATGGCTGGGCGGCCGCGTGCTGGCGCACCAGCTGCTAGCCGAATTTTCTTTTGCCCCTTCTGTCGTGCTTCTGAACGATGCCAATGGCCGTCCTTTCTTCCCGGAACAGCCGGAATTAGCGGTTTCACTCTCTCATTCTGGTGAGTGGGTGGCCGCTTTGCTTTCTACCCGTGGGCGCGTTGGCACAGATGTTGAGCTAGTACGTTCCAAAGCGCAACAATTGGCCCCGCGGTTTCTATCGGAAACGGAGCAGGCCGATGCCGGCGACGATGTAGTAAAGCACAGTCTCTATTGGAGTGCCAAGGAAACCCTGTACAAACTGCATAGCCGCCGCGCTCTGGTGTTTAAGGAGCATATTCAGCTCGACCCGTTTGGGCTGCGGGAGGCCGGTGTTTTGACGGGGCACCTGCTCACAGAAAACTTCCGCAGCCAACACCAGATTCACTACCAGCGCCTTTCTTCTTCGTATGTACTCACATACACTCTCGATGCCTCTCCCCTCCTCTAAGTTTTCTGCCATGTCTTTCCGCCGTATTTCTCTGGCTCTGGCCGCTGCTCTCTTGTTTGGCGTGGTGGCGGTGGGCACCGTTCGGGCTCAGTCTGCGGGCAGCACCGTAGCCGACTTCACCCTGAAGAACGCCGCCAATGCCGATGTAAAGCTCAGCAGCTATGCCAGCAGCAAAGCCGTGGTGGTGGTGTTTATCAGCCAAAGCTGCCCCTTTTCTAAGCTCTACCAGGACCGCCTGAGCCAGCTGGCTACCACCTACGGCAGCAAGGGCGTGGAATTCCTGTTTATTGATACGCCCATCAACCTGGAGGCCAGCACGGCCGAGGGGGAAACGGACAAGCTCAAGATCAAATCAAGCAGCGCCAATAATTTAACCTACCTGCGCGATGACAGCCAGAAGGTGAGCAGCCTGCTGGGCGCTACCAAAACGCCTGAGGCGGTAGTGCTGCAGCCCAGCGGCAATGGTTTTGCAGTGCGCTATAAAGGGGCCATCGACGATAATCCGCAGATGGAAGCTTATGTAAAAGAGCACTACCTAGGTACGGTGCTGGCTAATCTTACAGCCGGCCGCCCTGCCGGCGTGGCCAACCAACGAGCCGCCGGTTGCCTGATTAAGAAGAACTAAGCTTAGCCATTGCGCTAAAGCACTACGCCACCAAAACAAAAGCCCCTGACGTCTGCATAAGCGTCAGGGGCTTTTGTTTGGCCGGCGCTAGGCAGACTATTCCTGCTCCCCTGCTTCGGGCTCTGAGTCAATTGACTGTTTATCTTCCTCCAGCAGAATAGCCAGCAGTTGGCTTACCTCGGCGGCTTTGCGCGGCTCCTGCATTTTCTCAAAGCTAACGGCCAGGTTCCGCAGCGCCCGGCGCACAATATCAATGTGCGAGCAGGGCTCGAAGAACATGTCATTGGCCGTCAGGTTGAGTTGGGCAATGTAGTGCTCAATATCGGTGCGGGACAGAATCAGGCCGCGGTTGTAGCAGTTGATGTAGAAAGGCTCAATGGTGGGCAGTGTAGGCTGAAAGGTGAGCACAAACAGATTGGGCAGGTTTACGCCATACACTGGTAGGTGCAGCCGCTGCGCCACCAGCAGGTAGATAACACACAGCGTAAGCGGATTGCCGCGCCGGGTCTCCAGCACCAGGTGCAGCATGGAGTTGGCCGGGGAGTGAAAGTTTTGGGTATTGGCCGCGAATTTGTGGGTTTTGAAGAACACATAGTTCAGCACCTGCACCTGGTCGGCGGGGTGCAGGTTGGGCTTCAGCATGGTCCAGGCCTCAAAGCGCAGCTGCTCAATGGCACGGTTCAGAGCCTGCAGGTCGGCATCGGGATATTGGTAGCTGTTGAGCAGCCACATACCTTCCAGCAGGTTTTCGCCGCCCGAGTCGCGCCACACGCGCAGGCGCTGTTGCAAGCCCTCAAACTGCAGATGATGGATCAGGTCCTCGATGCGCTGCTGCTGCGCCGGGTCCAGCGTTTCCTCCCACGATTCTTCCAGAAACGGGACAATACTCTCCCCCAGTGTCTGGATTTTGGCCTGAATATCAGGCGCAATTTCCGGGTCATCGAGCAGGGAGATAAGCGCTTTTATTTCTTTATTCGTCAAAGCTTAGAGCGTAGAGGCGGTAGAGCGGCAGAGTAGAAATAGCATAAGGAAGTGCAAATAAACGCAACTAGCGCCGGTTTCTGCTGTCGGCTGCCAGCTAGTAACACGGCTGTTGCGCCGGAATGTTCATTTTTTTGCTTTTACCCTGCCGAAGCACCATTGAAGTGCTTCGTAAGAGCGAAACTCTTAACCAGTTTCTCTACTTACGCAGGCAAACTGATATGTTAGAGACTGGTCTTCTAATTACCACCAGACCGAGCTTATGACCTCACCTTTTCTCCCCACTGTTTTGCAGGCTCCCTACTACGCCGAGCTGGCGGCTGCGCGCGCCGCATATCTACGCCAAGAATCAGCTACGGCCTTTCATCATCTGGAGCGCGCCCACATTTTGGGTCAGCGTTGGGCTTTATCTCATACGCATGTGCACATGCTAATGCTACGTCACGGCATGCGAACCGGCAGCCTGCGCGAGGTATTGGGACAAATCCCGCGTGTCTTTCTGGGCTTCCTGGGCTCCTTAGTAGGTCGGGTACCCATTGGCAACACTGGTGGTGCCAACGTGCCAGCGGAACAGCCCATGCCCCTTCCAACTGACCTGGAAGGTTGGCTGCGGCAGGCTTAAACCTGCCAGATTAGCCTAACTGCCTTACCCATGCTCACGACTATTCTTTTTCCTTTTTCAGGTATTCATCCGTGAAATGGGTAGTGCTTTTTGGCTGTGCGAACTTCTGCGCATTATATGCCTGGGAGTTACCTCGTGGAATGGATAAGGAATTCCACTGCCCATCTTTCACCATTTTACCGATGAACACAATCTGCCCGATATGGTACGGGTAGTGCGCCAGCTGCCGGTTAATGGCCTCAAGCACCGAATGTCCCTGGTTCCGGATATAGATGGTGGTGTTCCAGTTATCCGGCGTTAAAGAATCCAGAGCAGCAAACAAACATGCCCAGCCTTCATTCCATTTGGCAAGCAGCTCTTCTCTTGTCTGCACATCGTTATCGAACTCGGCTTCCCGATTGCGCCATTCCTTTTCTCCGTCAGTGGTGAGAAAATTGGTCCAGCGGGAAAGCATGTTTCCCCACAGGTGCTTTACGATGGTAGCAATACTGTTGCTTTCCAGGTTATACTGCCAAAACAAGGCTTCGTCAGGCAGCTGGGCAAACGTCTTATCCCCGAGCAGCTTGTAGTACTCAAACTGCTTTTTCACGCTGTTTAGGTAGTCGGCTGTCATAGTGCAAGGCGTTGTTTATTGGTTGTACTTCACTGCGAGCTGTCAGGAAACGGCAAGCTCTTTCTTCATGCACACGCTGTTGTCTACGCCTGCATACTGCCCGTAGTTGGGAATATAGGCGTAGCCGCTTTTCTCGTAGAGACGGATGGCCTCAGGCTGCTGTTTACCGGTTTCCAGCACACAGGCAGCGTAATTTAGCTCCCAGGCCCACTGTTCCAACTCAGCCAACACGGCACCGGCAATGCCTTGGCCTCGGTATTCCGGGCGCACAAACATGCGTTTCACCTCTACCTGCCCGGCCTCATATTCCTTGAAAGCGCCGCCGCCTACCGCTTTATCAGCCAGGTAAGCTACCACCACGTGGTTGATGGCAGTCAGCTTGTTGTACTGGGCATAGAAAGCATGGTCGTCGCCGTCTCGCACGGCTAAATCGTGGTCCAGCAGTGCCACCAGTTCCCGAAAATCGGGATTATCCGAAGTTGTTCGAAGTAGGGTTATCATCAGCCAGTTTTAATACGTTGGGTTACACCGAAACTTCCGGCTCGGCCAGCGGATGCCGAAACAGTATCAGGCCGAAAAGCACCGCGAAAAGGCCGTATACACCTGCCACCAACCACAGCGCAGTAGGGAGCTGCGGGGTGTTTATAACGGCTTTCAGAAACGCCAGCGCTACTATGAAGAAGTGCGCGAAATTGGCCAGCGCAATGGGCCGGTTGTAGATGCCACCAATCCGGCTGCCCTTCGCCATCCAGTTCAGCATAGCAAAGGCGAAGTAAAGCGCGCCCAGCAGTTGGAGCAGCAGCGTAAAAGCGGGCGCCGGGCTTATGCCGCATAGTCGAGCTATTTCATCCGGCATAAACGTCAGGCTGAGTCCGGCCAGGGCTAGTACAGCGGCACTCAGGGTCATAACGAGTTTGGTGTTCATTGGATTAGGGCTACTCTTTGCAAGTCCTTCGAGCTAATTCACTGTAGGAACCTCCCAATTACCGATGAGAATCAATCATGCTTTGTAATACTAAACCAACTCCCATAGCACGATTCTGTGGAAATCCCCCAGTAACATCCTGAGTAATTTTGGTCTGAATATAGACCTGCACAGAGTTATTATTATCTTCTAATTTGTAATAAACCCCGGTTAATGAACCCCACTCATTCTGGCGCATACCTCGTTTAGCAATCAGGTATTTATTGGGCACATCCGATTTTATTATTGAATACCCATGTGCCTCGAGGGCATACTTAATGAAATTGACCAGTTCAGTTTCGCTACCATTAAAGTGTTTATTCAAATAATATTCATTGGAGGTAGCTGTGGTCCAAGAATTTTGCGCCGGTATCTCCCCACGACTTAGAGCCAGCCTTGTTGCTCTGTTTTCGGCTGCGTACTTATTAAAATCAATAGCTGCAGCTGAATCAGGAAAATCGCCAACGTGCGCAACAGCCAAACAGCCCGCTTGCAGCAGTGATGCGAATAGTAAACAGGTGGTTTTTAAATACTGCTTCATAACAATGTCTACTGATACAGATAAGAGCACACTTCAGCCGGATAATTATTTTTATACCCTCACACCTGAATTACGCCCACATTATACGCCTTTTCAATGGGCGCATGGTTAGCTGCAGCAATGCCCTGGGAAATGACTTTGCGGGTTTCCAGCGGGTCAATAATGGCATCTACCCAGAGGCGGGCGGCGGCATAGTAAGGGGAAAGCTGCTCGTCGTAGCGGGCTTTGATGCGGTCCAGCAGTTCCTTTTCGGCTTCGGGGGTGATGACTTCGCCTTTGGCTTTCAGGGAAGCCACTTGAATTTGGAGGAGGGTATTGGCGGCGGCGGCACCGCTCATTACAGCCAGCTGGGCGGTGGGCCAGGCCACAATCAGGCGCGGGTCGTAGGCTTTGCCGCACATGGCGTAGTTGCCGGCGCCGTAGCTGTTGCCGATGATGACGGTGAACTTGGGCACCACGGAGTTGGCCATGGCATTCACCATTTTGGCCCCGTCCTTAATAATGCCGCCGTGCTCACTCTGGGAGCCCACCATAAAGCCCGACACATCGTGCAGGAACACCAGCGGAATGCGCTTCTGGTTGCAGTTCATGATAAAGCGCGCAGCTTTGTCGGCGGAGTCGGAATAGATAACGCCGCCCATCTGCATGGCGCCCTTCTTGGTCTTCACAATCTTGCGCTGGTTGGCTACAATGCCCACGGCCCAGCCATCAATGCGGGCCAGGCCACAGAGCAGCGTCTGGCCGTAGAGGTCTTTGTAGGGCTCAAACTCGGAGTTATCCACCAGCCGATTGATGATGTCCATCATGTCATAAGGCTTCACCCGGTCAGAGGGCAGCAGGCCGTAGATTTCCTCCTGCTTTTCCCGGGGCAGCGCTGGCTCCGAGCGGCTGAAGCCGGCGGTGGGCGTAGCACCCATCTTATCGAAGATATTGCGGATGTGGTCCAGGCACTCTTCATCGTTCTGGAACTTGTAGTCCGTCACGCCCGAAATTTCAGAGTGCGTGGTGGCGCCGCCCAGCGTTTCGTTGTCAATGGTTTCGCCAATGGCCGATTTCACCAGGTAAGAGCCGGCCAGGAACACCGAGCCGGTGCCTTCCACAATCATGGCTTCGTCGCTCATGATAGGCAGGTAAGCGCCACCGGCCACGCACGGGCCCATAATGGCGGAGAGCTGCACAATACCCATGCTGCTCATCACGGCATTGTTGCGAAAAATGCGGCCGAAGTGCTCCTTATCAGGGAAAATTTCGTCCTGCATGGGTAGGTATACCCCGGCCGAGTCGACGAGGTAAATGATGGGCAGCTTGTTTTCGATGCTGATTTCCTGGGCCCGCAGGTTCTTTTTGGCCGTGATGGGAAACCAGGCACCCGCCTTCACCGTGGCATCATTAGCTACCACAATGCACTGCCGGCCTTTCACGTAGCCAATTACTACCACTACACCGCCACTAGGGCAGCCGCCTTCCGACTGGTACATGCCTTCGCCGGCAAACGCCCCTATCTCTACCTGTTCGAAACCTTTATCCAGCAGATAATCAATTCGCTCGCGGGCGGTGAGCTTGCCTTTGGCTTTATGGGCTTCAATGCGCTTTTCGCCGCCGCCCAGGGCTACTTTTTTCAGGCGCTGGCGCAGTTGGAAGGTGAGTTGTTTAACCAGGTCTTCGTTTTTGTTGAATTCCAGATTCATGCGGGTGGGAAGTGGGGAGGTAAAAGAAGCGGAAACGGGCGGGGGAGAAACGAAAAAAATCCGCCCGAAGGCGGATTTCAAAAGTAGTCAAAAATGACAGACAGCTTAGTTTTTAGGGGTTACTGCGGTATCAGTGGGTGCCAGGGGCTTCGTAGAGCTTTCCACGGTTTTGGTTTCGATTTTCAGCTCGCCGCCGGGCTTTTGCTCTATTTCCTTCTTGGTTTTTTCCTTACCGCCCCCGCCAAACACGGAGAAGTGCACGTAGCGCTTGGGGTTAGCCTTCATATCCACCAGCAGCGCATTGGCCGAGGCGGAGGTAGCATTGAGGTTGGTGTACAGCGAATCGTCGTTGATAAGCTTGCCCAACGAGCCTTTCGACTGGCTCAGGGACTGATTCAGGGACTTCATGGCCGTTTGCGCTTCCGTTACGGTGGCATTCAGGTTGCGTAGGGCCGGGCCTACGGGTGCTACCCGCAGGGAGTCGCTGAGCTGGCCGAAGTTGGCGGCAATCCGGTCAATCTTGCGGGAGGTAACGTTCAGGGCCTGCGTAAGCTGGGCCATGTTGCGGGTAATCTGGTTGATGTTGGATTGGTTGGCCACCAGCATTTTCTGCAGCTCGGCGGAGGTGCCTTGCGCATTGAGCAGTGTAGCCTGCAGGCTTTTCTTGGCATCCTTGTTCAGGAAGCTGTTGATTTTGATGAGGGTGGAATCGACGGTACCCAGCACAGGCAGGGCGCGGGCCTGGAAGGCATCGGTAATGCTGGCTACGGTATAGGAGCGCAGTTCCTCGCCGCCCTCATACACTTTAGAATTCTTACCCATAAACAGGGTAATGGTTTTGGAGCCCAGCAAAGAGCCCGACAGGCTGGCCACGGTTGAGTCGCCTACCACAATATTCTTACCCAGTTCGATGGCTACTTTGATGTGGTTTTTTTCTTCCGGCAACAGCTGCATTTCCTTCACCTGGCCCACCTGAACCCCATTCAGCAGAACAGGATTACCTACGGTCAAGCCGTCGACGTTGTCGTACTTGGCATAATAGGTGCGGTTGGAGGAGAGGATATTGCTGCCTTTCAGGAACCTAAACCCCACAAACAATAACGCTAGGGCCACAATGGCCAGCAGGGCTACTTTAATTTCTTTCGACACGTTGGTAGGAGTAGTATGGGGAGCGTGGGCAGACGAAAACGGAAAACAGGCTGCTTAGCAGCAATTAGTCGGCGGTAGTTGCCTCCAGCTCCTGTTTGTATTCTTTGAAGGCGCGGTAGACACCTGAGGCCATATACGACTGTCCCGATTTATCGTTCAGATACCGCTCCTCGCCGGGGTTGGTCAGAAAACCGGCTTCAATGAGCACGGAAGGCATAGCCGTTTTCCAGAGTACCAGAAAACCGGCCTGTTTCACACCCCGGCTGGGCCGGCGCACCATTGTGCGAAACTGTTGATCTACTTTTTGAGCAAAGCGGATGCTGTTTACCATATAGGCACTTTGGAACAGCGAAAATAGAATGTGGCTTTGGGGCGAGTGCGGGTCGAAGCCATTGTAGCGCTCCTGATAATTGTCTTCCTGCAGGATTACGGCGTTTTCCCTCTTGGCCACGCCCAAATTGGCATCGGTCTTGTGCGGCCCCATCGTCCACACCTCGGTGCCGTGCGCCCCGGAAGGGCCAGCATTGCAGTGAATACTGATAAACAGGTCGGCATTATGCTTGTTGGCAATGCCGGCGCGGTCGGCCAGTTCCACAAACACATCTGTTTTGCGGGTGTATACTACTTTTACATCCGGCATATTCTGTTCAATCTGCCGGCCCAGTTCCAGGATCAGCTTCAGGGAAACATCGGCCTCGCGGGCTTTCACGCCGGCGCAGCCCCGGTCTTTCCCGCCGTGTCCGGCATCCAGCACCACGGTGCGCAGCTTATAGCGCTTGGTGTGGTTGCCAGCCGAGGCAGGAAACGAGGAAGAAGCAGAAGGAGCCGGGCTGCCGGTAAGGAGCAGCAGACTTATAGTACCAAGAGCGACAATATTCCGCACAGAGTTCGTTAGTTGGAGGAGCAACGCGCTACCTTTGCATACTGCCACAAAATAAACGAAAAAACTACGTGGCCTCGATAGCGCCGAATTATAACTTATACTTCTTCCGCCTGTCTGGGCGGCCCGTAGTGCCCCTACTGCTGCTGTTAGGCTTGTGGCTGGGGCTTAATGGCAGCGCCTGGGGACAACGCAGGCCATTGACAAAGTCCGTGCCGCGGCCTGCCCAGCTAGCGCTGGATACCGCCCGTACGTCGCAAAGCGGCGACTCGTTGCGGGTATCGGCCGCCCCCAAAGGAGATATTGAAACCACGGTACACTACGTAGCCAAGGACTCTATCCAGTTTGATGTAAAAGAACGGATAGCCCATTTATACACTAAGGCTAAAATTAATTACGGCACGTTGTCGCTGGAAGCGGCCCGTATCTCTATTGATTACAACAAGAACCTGCTCAGCGCGGAAGGCGCCCCCGACTCCACAGGCAAAATACGGGACCGTCCCATCTTTAAGGATAAAGACCAGACCTACCAGGCCGGCCGCATTGCCTACAACTTCAAAACCAAGAAAGGCAAAATTGCCGAAGCCGTAACCCAGCAGGGGGAGGGCTATGTACATGCCGAGGTAGTGAAGAAAAATGCCCTGAACGAAGTATTTGGGCGCAACGGCAGCTACACCACCTGTAACCTGGAGCACCCGCACTTCTACATCAATGCCAGCAAAATGAAGGTGATTCCCCGTGAAAAGGTAGTAACGGGGCCCTTTAATCTGGTTATTGGCGACATTCCTACGCCGCTGGGTTTTCTGTTTGGCTACTTCCCCACCCCTGGTAAAAAACGGGCTTCAGGGCTGATTCTCCCCACCTTTGGGCAAACCACTGACCGGGGCTTTTTCCTGCGCAATGGCGGCTACTATTGGGCGGCCAGTGAATATGTGGGGGTACGCCTCACGGGGGAAGTTTACTCCGGCGCCGCCGACCAGTTTGGCGGCTGGGGTGCGCAGGCCGATGTGCAATACCGTAAGCGCTACGCGTATAACGGCTCCTTTAATGCCAGCTTTAGTCAGCGGCCGGAAAGCCAGATTCTGCGTTCTACGTCCGTTAGCCTCGACCAGCCCTATGTACGCCCCCCCTCGCCGCGTACTTTCTGGATCAGCTGGAATCATTCGCCGCAGCCGCGCCCGGGTGGCGGTCAGTTCCGGGCCAGCGTGAGTTTGGGCAGCCAGGCGTACAATGTGCTAAACAGCTTTGATACCCAGCGGTACCTCTCCTCCACGTATCAGTCCAACATTGGCTATTCCAAGGTGATTCGCAACTCACCTTTCAACTACTCCATACAAGCCAGCCAAAGCCAAAACACCGGCACCGGTGAAATGAACGTCACGCTACCCGACTTTACAGTGGGTGTTGCGCGGCAGTATCCCTACGAATGGCTGGGTCTGACGCCCCGAGGCCGCTTTTATGAGCAGTTTTCGCTTAGCTACGATTTGCAGGGCCAAAACCGCCTGACTAATGTGGAACGGGCCCGGCAACTGACCGTAGACGGCACCAGCATTCCCCTGATAGGGGGTACCAGCCAGGGCCGTCGTATTCCGGTAAACATTAATAACGTTGGCAACCTGTTTCGCAACGCGGAGTCCAGCCTTGTCCACCGCTTTGGCATTTCTCTGGGCAGCTACACCTTGCTGAAGCACATCAGCTTCTCCCCTTCCGTTAGCTACGGGGACACCTGGTATACCAAGAGCCTCAAGTATAAGTATGATCCTTTGGCCCGGGCTGTGCGCATTGATACCGCAGGGTTTGGGCGCGTGTGGAACTTCGCAGCGGGCGCGTCCGCGTCTACCAATATTTATGGTCTGTATGTGATAAAGGGGAAGAAGGTAGAGGCTATCCGGCACAAAATCTCTCCCTCCATTACCTATAGCCATTCGCCTAATTATCGGAAGAATGAATCGTTCTATGACAAGACCGACCTTTTCGATCTGCGGGACAACAATGGCAGGCTCTTAGGTGAAAGAAGAATCTCCCGGTTTGAGGGCTTTGGATCCGGAGTGCCTGGCGGCAGAGCCTCAAACCTCCTTACCTTCCGCCTGCAGAACCAGGTAGAAATGAAGGTGCGGGCCAAGAAAGATACCACCGGCAACACACCGTTTGAGAAGGTAAGTCTCATTGACGACCTGGGCTTTGGTACAACCTACGACTTTGAAGCATCAGAATTCAGGTTGGGGTCTATCAATGGAAGTTTCCGAACACAGATTGCGCGTAAGCTAAATTTTCAGCTGACCGGGATTTTTGATGCGTATCAGCGCGATAGTGCGAACAATCGTATTAACCGGTTCTTATTTGATCAGAAGAAGTGGCGTTTGGTGCGTCTTGACCGGGCTAACCTCTCCATCACTTATCAGTTTAATCCCGAACAGCGGAAAGCCAATCAGAAGAATACTTTAGCTCCTAACAATACACCTGTTCTGGGCGAGCCCCAATCTTCAACCCAGCAGTACGAAGAGTATGTAGATTTCAGCATTCCCTGGACGCTGAATTCTTCCTTTTCCGCCAGCTACTTCAACCAGCCCCCGGTGCTGCCGCGCGCCGGCGAGAAAACCACCTCCTCTCTTACCACCGTTACCCTCAACGTAAACGGCTCCGTGAAACTGACGGATAAGCTGCGTTTTGGCTACAGCAGCGGCTACGACTTCCGTAATAGAGCCGTCAGCTACACCTCTCTGGACTTCTACCGGGATTTGCACTGCTGGGAAATCAGTGGCAGTTGGATTCCATTTGGACAGCGGCAAGGTTATTCCTTTACCATTGCGGCCAAATCCTCGTTGCTGCAAGATCTGAAACTGAGCCGTAACCGCTCTTTCTACAACCGCTAGCCACCGGCTGTTGGTACGTTCATCCTAATCTAATAGCCCCTGGTCGCCAACAGGCTGCTTCCGATTACTGGAAAATCAGCAGCTTTGGCTTTGCTTTCCTGACCCCAAACTCTAAAAACCCATGTCGCAGCACAAAGAAGTCAAGCTCGTAACCACTCATCAGCTGCTGGCTATGAAGCAGCGGGGCGAAAAAATTTCGATGCTCACGGCCTACGACTTCTCCATGGCCACTATTCTGGATGGTGCGGGTATTGATGTGCTGTTGGTCGGCGATTCAGCCTCCAACGTCATGGCCGGTCACGAAACCACGCTGCCCATTACGCTGGACCAGATGATTTACCACGCCCAGAGCGTGGTGCGCGCCGTGAAGCGAGCTTTTGTGGTAGTAGACATGCCATTTGGCTCTTATCAGGGCAACTCTTCTGAAGCCTTGCGTTCTGCTATCCGTATCATGAAGGAATCAGGCGGGCACGGCATTAAGCTGGAAGGCGGTGCCGAAATCAAGGACAGCATTACGCGCATTCTCACGGCCGGTATTCCGGTAATGGGCCATTTGGGCCTCACGCCACAGAGTATTTACAAGTTTGGCACCTACACGGTGCGGGCTAAGGAAGAAGCCGAAGCGCAGAAGCTGATTGAAGATGCGCTGTTGCTGCAGGAATTAGGCTGCTTTGCGCTGGTCCTGGAGAAAATTCCATCCAGCCTGGCCAAGCAGGTAGCCGAAAAGCTGAGCATACCGGTTATCGGTATTGGTGCCGGCCCCGATGTGGATGGCCAGGTGCTGGTAGTGCACGATATGCTGGGCATCACTAAGGAATTTAAGCCGCGCTTTCTGCGCCGTTACGCAGAGTTGGGCGACCTGATGAATGATGCCGTGCAGCGCTACATTGCGGATGTAAAAAACCGTGACTTCCCTACCCAGGAAGAAGCATATTAAGCGCAGCATTTAGAACCAGCATCACCGCCCTGAAGCCCGTTATGCTATGAACTCGCCTTCTACTTTTGAGCGCTTCAATACCTGGGTCCGGAATTCGGTAACCATCAAGCTGCTGTCCATCGGCATCCTGATTCTATTGCTGCTGATTCCGGCCTCTATGGTGGAAAACCTGGTGCAGGAACGGGCTAACACCCGCGACCTGGCCACGGCAGAAGTAAGCGCCAAATGGGGCGGGCCGCAACAGTTTACCGGCCCCGTGCTGGTGGTGCCCTACCGCCGTCTGGAGCGCGACGATAAAAACCGCCTGCTCGAAAGCACCGCTTACGCCTGCTTCCTGCCTGATACCTTGTCGATAAAAGGCTCCTTGGCACCGGAACGGCGCCGGCGTGGCATTTATGATGTGGTAGTCTATAGCTCGCAGCTACAGGTACAGGGCACTTTTCAGACAGCCTCCCTGGCCGAGTGGAATATAAACCCGACCGATATCCGCTGGCCCGAGGCGTTTGTGGCGGTGGGCTTGTCGGATATGAAAGGTATCCGTAACGGCATTGCCCTGCATTGGGATGGTCAGCCCATAGCTTTTGAGCCTGGCGTAGCTTCCCCCGATGTTATGCCTGTTTCTACTGCGCCTCGGGTAAGTTCGCTGACTGCTGAGGTGCAGCATGCAGAACGGTACTCTGTTCCGGTAGAGGGAGATATTTCTGGCACCGGACCAGCCACAGAAGCCATGAGTGCGCCTGTGTCGCTGCCTGATGCCGCCGCGCTGGCCCGAAAACACACCTTTTCCTTTAGCTTGGCGCTCAATGGCAGTTCAGCGCTGTTTTTCGCGCCCCTGGGCCGGGAAACTCGCGTGGAGTTAAAGGCACCCTGGCCCGACCCTAGCTTTGCAGGGGCCTTTCTTCCTCGCAAGCATTCCGTTACACCCCAGGGCTTTCAGGCATCCTGGCGCGTGCTGCACCTGAACCGCAGCTACCCCCAGCGCTGGCGCACTGCCGACTTCCGCCCCGATGTGGACAACTCAGCCTTTGGTGCCCGGCTGATTGTGCCGGTAGATGAATACCAGAAAAACATGCGGGCCGCCAAATATGCCTTACTGCCCATTTCGCTCACCTTCCTGATTTTCTTCTTTGTGGAAGTGCTCAACCGGAAGCGTATCCATCCTTTTCAGTATATTTTGGTGGGGTTAGGCCTGGTTATTTTCTATGTGCTGCTGCTGGCCCTCTCTGAACATATGTCATTTAATGCCGCCTATGCTCTGGCGGGGCTGGCCATTATTGGATTGGTAACGGCCTATGCGGCCAGTATTTTCCGGCAGCGCCGCCTTACCCTAATTACTGCAGGTGTACTGACGCTGGTATATGGATTTGTATTTGTAGTGCTACAGCTACAGGATTACGCCCTGCTGATTGGTAGCCTGGGGCTGCTACTGGTCTTAGCCACCGTGATGTATCTCTCCCGACGCATTAACTGGTACGATACCCCTGAAACGCCCGCCGAAAATTCAGTTGCTTAACTTTACCTCGTGAATCGTCCGAATCTGTGGTCGGAACGGAAAGAAATTCTGTTCGAAGACAATCATCTGCTCATCATTAATAAACCGGCTGGCTTGCTTGTGCAGGGCGATGCTACCGGAGATGAGCCCCTCTCAGCCAAGGCTGAAGAATATCTGCGTTTTAAGTACAAGAAGCCCGGCGCGGCCTTCGTGGGCGTAGCGCACCGTCTGGACAGGCCGGTGAGCGGCGTGGTGGCCCTGGCCAAAACCAGTAAAGCCCTAAGCCGTCTGAACGAAATGTTCCGCGACAATAAGGTGCATAAAACGTACTGGGCCTTGGTGGGCAAATGCCCCCAGCCGCCCAAGGGCCACCTTACCCATTGGCTGGTGAAAGACCCCATCCGCAACACCACTAAAGCCTACACCGAGCGCCATGCCCAAGGCTTGAAATCGGAGTTGGACTATGAGGTGCTGGGCCAGGCTGGCAACCGCTGGTTAGTGGAGGTAAACCCCATTACGGGCCGTCCGCATCAAATTCGGGTACAGCTGGCCACAGGGCTGGGTACACCTATTGTGGGTGACGTGAAATACGGCTTCCTAGCCCCCCTGCCTGATGTAAGTATTGCGCTGCACGCGCGCCGGCTGGAGTTTCAACATCCCGTTACCAAGGAGGAAATGTGTTTCAATGCCCCGCTGCCGGACATTGCACATTGGGAAGCTGCCCAACCTTTCTATCAATAGCCGCCTCACTCCCACTTCTGGCTGCATCCTTGCTCTTGAATAATATTTTGTCCTTTTGGACGATTTATTGAACAGGGGCCACCCCGACCGTAGTTTTGTACTTGTCTTTGAACTAAAGGCCAACTCTCGGGTTTATGCGGGCAACTTGGGTGCCTGCAATTGCAGTCGGTTTCATTTCATTTCTGGCCATGCCAATTCTTATCTTCTTCGTTGCCCACTATTACCTGTCGCTGTTCACGCAGACGTTCTACCTGCACCGGTACGCGGCACACAAGATGTTTACTATGAACAAGTTCTGGGAGAAATTCTTCTTCCTGTTCACGTACATCTGCCAGGGCTCCTCGTTCCTTTCGCCGCGGGCGTATGCTTTGCTGCACCGCATGCACCATGCCTACTCCGACACCGAGCTGGACCCACACTCTCCGCTGTTCTCTTCTAATGCGTTCAGCATGATGTGGAAGACTAAGAACATTTATAATGCTGTGCTGAACCGCAGTTATGCCGAGGCCGAGCGTTTTGAGGGCGACTATCCGGAGTGGAGCCTGATTGAGAACATCGGCGACAAGTGGTATTCCCGCCTGGCCTGGGGCACGCTGTATGTACTGTTCTATGTGCAGTTCGCTACTGCCTGGTGGCAGTACCTGCTGCTGCCCATTCACTTCCTGATGGGTCCTATTCATGGCGCCATCGTGAACTGGGGCGGCCACAAATACGGCTACCAGAACTTCGACAACCACGACCACAGCAAGAACACACTGGCCCTGGACTTCCTGGCCTTCGGTGAGCTGTTCCAGAACAATCACCACAAGCTGCCTATGCGCGTCAACTTCGGCGTGAAATGGTGGGAGTTTGACCCTACTTATATGTTCATCTGGACGATGGATAAGATGCGCATCATCAAAGTGAAGCGCAAATGGCAGGAAGCCATTCCTATGGCCGCCTAGCTTTTTAAGTATAATAAAAAGGCTGCTCCGATGAGGAGCAGCCTTTTTATCTTGCCTATTAATCAATTTCTGTCATCCTGAGCTTGCGAAGGACCTTGCCACGACTGAACATCTCATCTTAAAATGACTCGTGCTAGCGTGACAAGGTCCTTCGCAAGCTCAGGATGACAGATTTGAATATGGAGAGAAGGCAGGTTTGGATTGTAAAGATGACCGGCATTGATAATAAACCTGACTTCACCTTCATCCTTCCTCTTTATTTTCCTACCTTTGCGCCTCACTTTCAACTAGACGCACGAGTTGCGTCGCTTAACCAAACCGGTTTATGGCAGTTAAAATCCGCCTCGCCCGCCGCGGCCGCAAGAAGGCCGCTCAGTACGACATCGTTGTTGCCGACTCCCGTTCGCCCCGCGACGGTCGCTTCATCGAGAAAATTGGTACCTACAACCCCCAGACCAACCCTGCTACCATCAACTTCGATGGTGACAAAGCGTTTGACTGGGTGATGAAAGGTGCTCAGCCGACCGATACGGTTCGTGCTATGCTCTCTTACCGTGGTGTGCTGTATCGCAAGCACCTGCAGCTTGGCGTAATTAAAGGCGCCATCTCGCAGGACACTGCCGACCAGCGCTTCAGCGAGTGGAAAGAGCAGAAAGACGCCAAAATCGAAGGCAAGCGTACCTCACTGGGCACTGCCAAAGATGAGAAGCGTAAAGAGCAGCTTGCTGCTGAAACCAAGGTGAAAGAAGCCCGTGCCGAAGCACAGCGCGCCAAGCAGGCTGCTGCTCTGGCTGCCGCCGCTCCGGCTGCTGAAGCCGAAGCCCCTGAGGCAGAAGCTACGGCTGAAACCACCGAGGAAGCCGGCGCGTAAGCCCTTTCCGGAGTTTCCAGGTTGAGAGTTTAGGAGTTGCGAGGCGGCGAATTTCGCCCCGGGCAGCTTTTAAACTCTCAACTTTTTTATCCGCCTCAACTTCTCATTCCTATGAAGCCTGAAGAGTGTTACCTGCTGGGTTCCGTTGTAAAGCCCCACGGCCTGAAAGGGCTGGTGGTGGCCTTTATGGACGTGGACGACCTGGACGACTACCGCAAGCTGAAAACGGTGTACCTGGAAATGCCCGCTGCCCCCGGCAAACTCACGGCTTACACCGTGGAAAAGGTGCAGCCCCAGACCGAGGACCGCGCCCTACTCAAGCTAAAAGGCATTGACCGGATAGAGGAAGCCGAGCCCCTGCGTAACGGCCAGCTCTACTGCCCCCTATCCGACCTGCCCGAGTTGGATGAAGACCAGTTCTACTTCCACGATGTCATCGGTTACACCGTAATAGATGAAAATCTGGGTGAGCTGGGCACTGTGGAGGCGTTCTATGAGCTGCCGCAGCAGGATGTGATGGGCATGCGCTACAAAGGCCAGGAAGTGCTGATTCCGGTGGTAGACGAGTTGGTGTCGCACGCCGATGAGGAAACCCGCCAACTGCACGTCACGCTGCCCGAGGGCCTGCTGGATGTGTACATGACGCCGGCTTCCCGCGAGCGGGATGAGCCCGACGAGGTTGTAGAGCCCTAAGGTTATGCGCATCGACATTGTCACCTGTCAGCCGGAGCTATTGGAAAGCCCTTTTGCCTATTCCATTGTGAAGCGGGCTAAGGAAAAAGGGCTGGCCGAAATCCATTTGCACCAGCTGCGGGATTTCGCCATCAACAAGCACGGGCAGATTGATGATTACGTGTTTGGTGGCGGTGCCGGCATGGTGTTGCGAGTAGAGCCCATTGCGGCCTGCCTGGACAGTTTGCTGGCCCAGCGCTCCTACAATGCCGTGATTTACATGACGCCCGATGGTGAAACCCTGCGTCAGCCGCTGGTGAACCGTTTTTCCCTGGCCGAAAACCTGCTGATTCTCTGCGGGCACTACAAGGGCGTTGATGAGCGCATCCGCCAGGAGTATATCACCCACGAAATAAGCGTGGGGGATTATGTACTCAGTGGTGGTGAGCTAGGCGCCGCTATTCTGGTAGATGCCGTGGTGCGGCTGCTACCAGGTGTGCTAGGCAATGAGGAGTCAGCCTTAAGTGACTCTTTCCAAGACAACCTGCTGGCGCCCCCTATTTATACCCGGCCAGCTGAATGGCGCGGCCACGTGGTACCGGAGATTCTGCTTTCCGGTAACACGCCAAAAATTGAAGAGTGGCGGCACGAGCAAGCCGTAGAACGCACCCGTTTGCGCCGCCCCGACCTGCTTCCGGAGGAGCCTGCCGACTCCGAAAAACCCGCTTCTAAGCCTGCACGCCGCGGTGCCAGTAAAAAAGCCTGAGTCCGGGTTGTAATCTCCAAATCAGAGGGCTATATTTGCGCCTCTTTAATAGAAATCCAAGACGGCGCGGCCGTCCATTATAGTTTCCAAAACCATGAGCGTACTTCTCGACTTCATCAACCAGGAATCCCAGGAGCGCCGCGCCAGCTTCCCCACCTTCGCCGCCGGCGACACCATCAACGTGCACGTGAAAATCCGTGAGGGCAACAAGGAGCGCATTCAGCAGTTCCAGGGCGTGGTAATCCAGCGTAAGAATTCTAACTCAAACGGTGAGACTTTCACCGTACGTAAGATTTCTAACCAGATCGGCACTGAGCGTATTTTCCCGCTGCTGTCGCCTAACATCGAAAAAATTGAAATGGTACGTCGCGGCAAAGTACGTCGTGCTCGTCTGTTCTATCTGCGTGGCCTGTCGGGCAAAGCCGCTCGTATCAAAGAGCGTCGCAACACCACGGTAGTAGCTTAAGTAGCTTCTGCTTCGCGCATAATTTCAAGAGCCGGCCTTCTCTTTCTGAGGGGGCCGGCTTTTTGTCGTTTTACCTCATCCGGAAACTTCGGGCAACAGTTCAGATCCGAAACCGTATTTTCGCCCCGGTATTCTCCCTATCCCCTTTTATATGAGAAAATTTCTAAGTGGCTGTGTGCTGGCACTTGCTCCCCTGTTCAGCTACGCTCAGTCCACGGGCACTCCGGCTAATTACTGGCAGCAGGAGGCAAAGTACTCAATTGATGTAGTGCTGGACGACCAGCAGCACATGCTCACGGGTAAGGAAGAACTGCAGTACACTAACAACTCGCCGGACCAACTCACTTTTATTTGGTTTCATCTCTGGCCTAATGCCTACCGGGACAATACCACGGCGCTGGCCCAGCAGTTACGCCGCAACGGCGACCTAAAATTTGAGTTTGCCAAGCCCGAGCAGCGCGGCTTTATTGATCAGCTGGATTTTAAAGTCAACGGTGAGCCTGCCCGCCTGGACTTCGACCCCAACAACCCGGATATGGCCAAGCTGGTGCTACCGCAGCCATTGGCGCCGGGTGCCAGCATTACCATCAGCACGCCTTTCCGCGTGAAGCTGCCGGAGTCCTACTCCCGCATGAGCCATTTAGGGCAGTCTTACCAGGTAACGCAGTGGTATCCCAAACCAGCCGTGTATGACCACAAGGGGTGGCATCAGATGCCGTACCTGCAAAACGGTGAGTTCTACTCGGAGTTCGGCTCTTTTGATGTGCGCATTACCCTGCCCGCCAACTACGTGGTGGGGGCTACCGGTGTGCTCCAGAATGCGGATGAACAAGCCCGCTTGGACCAGTTGGCAGCGGCTACGGCTCTGAAGAAAACCAGCAAGGATTTTGGCAAGGATGAGTCTTTCCCCGCTTCCAGCTCCGAAACCAAAACGCTGCGCTACGTGCAGGACAAGGTGCACGACTTCGCCTGGTTTGCCGACAAGCGCTTTAACGTCCTAAAGAGCGGCGTCACGCTACCTTCGGGGCGGCAGGTAACCTCCTGGGTTATGTTCCTGGACAAAGACGGCATGCGCTGGATTAAGGCCCTGGAAAATGTAGACAAGGCTTTGCTGAACTACTCCAAATGGGTAGGCGAGTACCCTTATGCTTCAGCCACAGCGGTAGACGGTGCACTAAGTGCGGGTGCAGGCATGGAATATCCCATGGTTACGGTAACCCAGGCTTCGGCTGATGCCGTGGTGCACGAGGTAGGGCATAACTGGTTTTACGGCATATTGGCGTCCAATGAGCGAGACCATCCGTGGCTTGATGAAAGCGTGAATACTTACTATCATCACCGTGTACTGGCCCTGGACACGGCCAGCAGTGTGTATAGTAAGATTCAAAAGGCACCCATCCTCAGGAAAGCCGCTGCCTTTGTGGGGGTAGATCAGCAAACTATTCAGGCTGGCACTTACATTCCTTATCAGGCCATGATAACCCGCGGGCTGTACCAGGCCCCCAGCAAGAACTCCGCGGCGCTGAGCAACATCAATTATGGTGTTGCGCTGTATATGGCAGCCCCGGCACAACTCAAATATCTGGCCTCGTATCTGGGGCAGGATAAGTTTGATGCGGCTATGCAGGCTTACTACCAGCGGTGGCAGTTCCGCCACCCCTACCCGGAGGATTTGCAGGCAGTATTTGAAGAAACCTCTGGGCAAAAGCTGAGCTGGTTTTTCAAGGACATGCTGAATGGAACCCGCACTTACAATGCCTCCGTGAGCGACGTACAAGCTACCGACACGGTGAAAGTCCTGGTGCGCAACGATTCACCCGCTCCGTTTGCCGTACCGGTGGCTTCACTAGATGCACAGGGCCGCGTACTGGAAACCCTATGGACACCGGTGCTGGGCGTAACGGACGAGGACGATGAAACCCAACTGAATTTCCGCCGCGAGAACGTAGCCGCTGTGGTTATCGACCCCACCTATGTGACGCCCGAGCTTAACCGCCGCGACGACCGGATGAAAACCCAGGGCGGGCTCCAGCGGGTAGAACCCATCCGCCTACAGCCTCTGCTTAGTGTGCAGCGCTGGGACCGGGCGGCCATTAATTTCACGCCGGTGGTGGGTGCCAATACTTCTGATAAGCTGATGCTAGGTGCCGCTTTCTACAGTAGCCCCGTGGTATTGCAGCGCCTCAGCTACGTGGCCATGCCCATGTACAGCTTCAATCAGAAAGAGCTAAACGGCATCGGGATGCTGAATGTAAATGTGCTGCCCGACCGCTATGCCCGTCAGATTGTGACTGGGGTGCTACTGCAGCGCTTTGAGCGTTACCGCAAAGTAGAGCCCAGCATTACTTTCCTGCTGCCAGGCACAGCCTTTGATGTCCCTCAGCACCGCGTAAAATTTGCGACGGCCTCTATTTACCTGCAGGATGAGCAGCACACCAGCAGTATTCAAACCATAGAGTATGGCGTGAAAGGCGGTAACGCCAAGCAGCGCTGGCATGCTGATGTGGAGTTTAACCAGCTTACCCGCAACCGGGATTTAGATGACCGCCAAGCCCACCTGTTGCGCGCCAGCGCTACGGTAGAGCAATTTTACGCGCCTAAAAAGAGCATTCAGATCCGACTGTTCGGTGGGCGTTTCCTGTCCAATATTTCGGCTCGGGCCAGCGACTCGCTCTTAACTGAGCGCGACGTTCCGCAGCCGTACGTGCTGGGCCTGAGCGGAAGCCCAGACTACCGTTATCAAACGGCTTTCCTGGACCGCCAACAGATTTCTCCTGCCTTAGCTGCCCAACGTCACCAGACAGATGACCGTGATGGGGCTTTCAAAGCCTATATCCCGGCAGCCAGCACCAAGTGGCTAGCCTCATTAAATGTCCTGGCTGATTTGCCGGTTACTTCCTTGAAGGCCTTTGTAGACCTGGGTGCTATGCAGAATAAGGTGACGATAACAGAAGGCCGCAATGCGCAGCGTTTATTCTACGATGCTGGTCTGGTGGTACCACTGTTTGGTAAGCGGCTTCAGTTCTATCTGCCAGTAGCGGGCTCACAATTTGAAAATGGCCTACCCGGCAGCCGCAAAGACTTTACTGATAATATCCGGTTTGTTTTCCATCTGGAAAGCCTGAACCCATTCCGTGTGCTGAATGAGGAACTGGCCAAATAGCAAGTCTGGCTTTTTACTTTCTGTACTGCTGGCGGGGCTCGTAGGCTCTGCCAGCAGCTGCGGAACTGACTATGCCCAGCTGCCTACTTTTTCTGCTGAGCGCAAGCTGCTCCAGGTGGTAGTTGAGGTTCCGGCTGGTACCAATCACCTGCAATACTTTGATCCGGCCACGCAGGAGTTTCGAGCTGTGCACCGCGCTGGACTGGAGCAGGCAGTAGAGTTTCTGCCTTGTCCGGGCAATCAGGGCTTTATTCCCGGTACTCACCCAACAGGGTCAGCGTTACCGATGCAGGCCTTGGTGCTAGCGGAAACCCAGCCGCAGGGCACAGTACTGGAAGTACTACCCCTGGCACTTTTGACGCTGGATGACAATGGAATCCTGAAGAATATCTTAATAGCAACCCCTGCCCGCCCCAGCCAGCAGATTCTGCCCAATGTGGCCTCCTCTCAGGAGCTAATTACCCGCTACCCTAGTGTTCGGGAAGTAGTCCGGCAATGGTTTCAGCACCAGGGCCGGACCCGCGAAATTCGTATTGTGAGCTGGAAAGACGAACAGGCAGCAGAGCAGGCAGTAAAAAATGCCATGTAGGAGCCTATCCAGTCAAACAACAAAAAGCCCCGCCAGGAATCTGGCGGGGCTTTTTTAGAGAAGAGACGTTGCGAAACGACTACTCAATCTTGTTCATGCGCTCTTTCACGGCTTCCAGAGCCACACGCATGTTCACAATATCGGCACGAGCTGCTTCCTGTTCTTTCAGGTTCATGTCAATCTGGTTGTTGTACTGCTGCAGTTCGGCAGCATTCTGCACCAGTTGCTGCTGGATTTCCAGCTTCTTGGCTTTGTTCTTCTCAATGTCCTTGCGGATTGCATCCGACTTGGCAATAACCGTGTTGTGGTTGTTTTGCGAAGCTACCAGTGCTTTTTCAGCTTCAGCAACCTGCAGGGCCAAATCTTCGCGGTACAGCATCCGAGCGAAATCCTTCAGATACTGCTCGCTCGACTTCCACTGTACGGGGGTGGCATCTTTGCTCAGGTAAGCGTTGCCCAGGTCAATAGACCACCAAACGGTAGTACCGGTAGGCGTAGCGTCTACTTTGCTGATGATACGGATAGGCGTCTTGGAAATAGACTCAACTACTACACCATCCATGGTGTAAATGCCTTTATCGACTTTTACTTTGCCGATTTTTTCGTTGATCCATTTCTGCCACGACTCATCGACGCGCTTGCTGTCGAGCTGAATAGTGACCCGCTGACCTTTGCGCGGGATGCCTTTGATGGCCATGTCGGTTTCGTCCACCGGCGACTTCTGAGCGTAGCCAGTCACCGTCAGTACAAACATCAACAGCAGGGTTAAGAGTACGCCTGGTTTCATAGATGAAAGTGTTGAAAAGTAGTTAAATGCAATAGGTTAGGAGTGGTGCCCGTGGTGGCTAACCGACTCATCAAATTTAACCATAGGTTAGGCATTTCCTTCTGCCGAGCTTCTCTTTTTTTTACCATTGTGCTGATTTTATTATATAAGCACAATTACATCTTTTTTATATTATAGTAATATGAAAATAAGGCTCTTACTAGGGATAATTTCTCAGCAAATCAGCAAACATTAGCAACCTCAAAGAGTTAAAATGCGACTATGAAAGTTACCGTTTGTCGGAAAGAACACTTTAACGCCGCCCACCGATTGTACAATCCGGCTTGGTCTGATGAGCACAACACGGAAGTATTCGGACCTTGTGCCAACGTGAATTATCACGGGCATAATTACGAGTTGGTGGTACGCGTAACGGGAGAAGTGGACCCGGATACCGGCTACGTGTATGACATGAAGCTTCTGAGCACCCTGATTAAAACCGAGATTCTGGATACCTTTGACCATCGGAATCTGAATCTGGATACTACTGATTTCCGGAATCTTATTCCTACAGCCGAAAATATTGCCGTCATTATCTGGCAACGCTTACGGCCGCACCTGGCAGCCCCCTTGGGCTTATCGGTCACGCTGTTCGAGACCGAGCGCAACTTTGTTGAATACCATGGATAATTCCGTGCCCGGCGCCGACGCCGACGCCCACCTCCCCTTCGACCTTCGGACTCCCATGCGGAATGATGCCTTCGCGCTTTCAGACCATGAGAAGATAGAAGAAATTGAACCTCATTTTCGGGCTATCATGACCCTGTTGGGCCTTGACCTGACCGATGACAGCCTGAGTGGTACCCCTCGTCGGGTAGCAAAAATGTATGTGCAGGAATGGTTTCGGGGGCTAAACCCCGAGCATCGCCCGGATGTGCGGCTGTTTGAGAACCGCTACCGCTACCATCAGATGCTGGTAGAGCGCGACATTACGCTGTTCTCTTGCTGTGAGCATCATTTTGTGCCGATCATTGGCAAGGCGCACGTGGCGTATATGCCAGGCGAGCATGTAGTGGGCCTATCTAAGCTAAACCGGGTGGTGCAGTACTATGCCCGCCGCCCTCAGGTGCAGGAACGCCTCACGCGCCAGATTGCCGAGGAACTAAAGCACGCCTTGCACACCAATGATGTAGCCGTGCTGATAGAAGCCGACCACCTGTGCGTAATGAGCCGGGGTGTGAATGATACCAGCAGCAGCACCATTACGGCGGAGTATTCCGGTATTTTTCTGGAGCAGGAACACTATCGTACTGAGTTTCTGCGCCTCATCGGTAAATAAGTAATGCAGCAAGTAGGTTTTTGGTTGTAGCTTGCGCGCCCAAATTCCTACCCAGCTTCCGGCCCATGGCTAACAGCACGAATGAATCGGCTCGCAAAGTTCTTATTGCGGGCGGTACCGGCCTCATTGGCACGCGTTTGAGCGAAATGCTAATTGACGCGGGCTATGATGTGGCACACGTAAGCCGGCAGAGCGGGCCCTCCCACTACCGCCGCTTCCGCTGGGACCTACGCGCTAAAACCATTGACGAAGCCGCAGTACCATACGCCGATTACATTATTAATCTGGCTGGGTCCAGCGTTTCGGACGGTAAATGGACAGATGAGCGCAAGCGGGATATCATGGAAAGCCGCCTGGGTGGCACCAATCTGCTAGTACGGGAATTGCGCGAGCGGCCTAACCATGTGCGGGCCTTTATTTCTGCCTCCGCCATAGGCATCTACGGCGACGCCGGTGACAAACTGGTGAATGAGGAAACCCCTCCGGCTTCTTCCAAAGACTTTCTGGCCGATGTGGCGCACCAGTGGGAGTTGGCAGCAGAGCAGGCGTCTGCTTTGGGGGTGCGCACGGTTATTTCCCGCATTGGGATTGTGCTCAGCAGCCACGGCGGTGCCCTGCCCGCCATGGCCCGCCCTGTAAAGCTAATGGCGGGTGCTCCGCTAGGCTCGGGCCAGCAGTTTATGTCCTGGATTCACCTGGATGACCTTTGCCGTCTCATTATTCAGATGATGGAGGAAAGCCACTGGGAAGGCACCTATAATGCCGTTTCCCCCAACCCGGTGCGAAACAAAGAATTTACTCAAATGCTGGCGGAAGTTATGCACCGGCCTTTGGTACTGCCTAAGGTGCCGGAGTTTGGGCTAAAGCTGATGATGGGCGAGATGAGCGAAATTGTACTGGCCTCGCAACGGGTTAGTGCCGAGAAAATACTCCACGAAGGCTTTACTTTTGAATACCCCCAACTGCATGAGGCATTGGAGTCTTTCTATGGTGAAGACGAATAGGCGCTGAATGTTCCAGTTTATGCTGGTAGGCTAGATATTTCTAGAATTGAAAAGCCCCTGACATCTACTCAGATATCAGGGGCTTTTCAATTCTAGAAATATCTAGAGACTATCCGGCACGGCCACAGCACCGCTGTTTATTTGCTCCAGCAGGTTATCTACTACGATGCTATCCACTGGCTCGGCCCGTTTGGGGCGGGGCTCCTCGGTGTAGCAGATGTATTTCTTGGAAATTTTGACAGTAGGCTTGGGGAAAGGCCCCATCGTAATATCCAGGTCCCGGTCCTGGTAGAGCTTTTCCATGTAGGTACCAAAGATGGGCAGGGCCATACGGCCGCCCTCGCCCTGCTGGGTGCGGAAGAAGTGGATACTACGGTCCTCACCACCTACCCACACGCCGGTAACCAGGTCTTTGGTAACGCCCATGTACCAGCCATCAGAATAGTTGGAGGTGGTACCGGTTTTGCCGCCTATCTGGTTGTTTTTGTTCCACAGGTCATACTCCCACAAGGCTTGTGAAGTACCGCCGGGCTCGTCCATGCCGCCACGCAGCATATAGAGCATCAGCCAGGCCGTTTCGGCCGGAATCACGCGTTTCTGCACGGGGTCGAACTGCTTAATAACGTTGCCGTTCCGGTCCTCGATGCGCGTAATGTACATGGGCTCGGTCCGGAAGCCAGTATTCACGAAAGTGCTGTAGGCATCTACCATCTCATACACACTTACATCCCCGGCGGAGCCCAGGCCAATGCTGGGCACGGGCAGCAGCGGGCTGGAGATGCCTACTTTGTGGGCGTACTTCGCTACGTTTTCCCAGCCTACCAGTTCCGTGAGTTGGGCCGTAACGGAGTTAACGGAACGCGCCATGGCGTGGCGCAACGACATGTTAATACCAGTGTACTCGCGCGTTACGTTATCGGGCTTCCACTCCATGGGTTTCCCGTTTTCAACGTAGTTAATGGTCACGCGCTGGTCCCGGATACGGTCGCAGGGCGAGTAGCCATTATCAATGGCTGTGAGGTACACGAAAGGCTTGAATGTGGAGCCGGCCTGGCGCTTGCCCTGCTTCACGTGGTCGTACTTAAAAAAGCGGAAGTTAATGCCGCCCACCCAAGCCTTTACGTGCCCGCTGAAGGGGTCCATGGTCATCATACCCGCGTGCAGGAAGTGCTTGTAGTAAGCCAGCGAGTCGAGCGGGGAAAGCACCAGGGTGGTGTCGCCGTCCCCTTTCCAGGTAAACACCTTCATGGGGCGCTTGTGGTGCAGGGCTGAGTCCAGCAGATCCGGGCGGCCTTTGTAGCGGGCGGCCAGCAGTTTGTACTGGTCGGTGCGCTTCATCTGGTTTTCGATGAAGTTGGGAATCTCCTTACCGTCTTCATCCACCCAGGGGTTGGAGCCCCGGTTGCGCCAGAAACTATCAAAAGAGCGCTGCAGGGTCTTCATGCGGCTCTGGAGGGCCTCTTCAGCGTGGGCCTGCATGCGGGAGTCGATGGTGGTGTAAATCTTCAGGCCGTCGCGGTACATATCGTACCCGTTCTTCTCGCACCATTTATTTACAAACTGACTCACGGCGCCGCGGAAATAATTCTCCGGCCCATCTACGTGTCGCTCTACCTGATAGCGCAGCGCAATAGGACGCCGCTGCAGTAGTTTTACACTATCAGCAGACAGGAAACCCGCCTGGCCCATGCGTTCCAGCACCAGATTGCGGCGGCGCAGGGCGGCCGCTGGGTGAAAGCGGGCATTGTAGGTAGTAGGTGCGTTTACGGCTCCAATCAGCATAGCCGCTTCTTCGGGCTTGAGGCTGTCGGGGGAAGTGCTGAAGAAGGTTTTGGCGGCTACTTTAATGCCGAAGGAACTGGACCCATAATCTACGGTATTGAGGTACATCCGCAGAATTTCTTCCTTGGTGTAGCGCTTTTCCAGCTCCACGGCCGTCAGCCATTCCTTGGTTTTGCTGATGATTGTGCTTAGAACGGGAATGTAGCCCAGCAGCCCGCGGGTTTCGCCGCGGCGGGTTTTGTATAGGTTTTTAGCCAGCTGCTGCGTAATGGTACTGCCACCGCGCTTATCGCCCTGCACGGCGGCGTATACCGTTCCCAGCAGCGCCTGGGCATCAATACCAGAGTGTTTGTAGTAGCGCACATCCTCGGTGGCAATGAGAGCCTTCACGAGCATGGGCGACATTTTGCTGTAAGGTACGGGCACGCGGTTTTCGCGGAAATACCGGCCTATCATCACGCCATCGGAAGTATAGAGCTCCGAGGCCTGCTCTACTTTGGGGTTTTCCAGCTCTTCCAGGCTCGGCGACTTGCCAAACAGGAACAGAAAGTTGGTGCTGACTAAGATAGGGTACAGCAAAAACACGCCCAGCCCGACCACAAACGCACCCCAGATAGCACGGGTCAGAATATTGGGCCAGCGCCGCCGGGGAACTGTTTTTACGGGGGATTTAGACGTATTGGAAGCGGACATGCAGCGCGTGTTGGAACCAAGACAGAACCAATGCCTGGCGTTGGGACAGCAAATATACCAGTTAGCAGCGGCTCAGCGCTGTTCTAAATATGAGGAAAGGCCGTAAGGTAGTCAGCCTGATCAATGTGCGCGGGAATCCGTTATTTGCCTGTTCAGCTTTTCTTTCACATGCGCCTCCGCCTCCAGCTATTTGAGTTTGAAGACCTCCCGTGGTTTCCGGCTGTTATTCGGGCGGGAATGATGGATTATCTGCGCTTTATGATTAGCCTGCTGCGGACGTATCAGCCCATTGTGCCCTTGCTACAGGAAGGGTTAAAGCGGAGCGGGCAGGAGCATATAGTAGAATTGTGCGCCGGTGCGGGAGGCGGCACAGAAGGTATCTGGCAAACGCTACACACTACCAGCCATCCAGATCTGCACATCACCCTCACTGACCTTTATCCCCAGCCTGCTACCTGGGAGCTACTACAACAGCGCACCCAGGGCGGCCTCCGCTACGAACCAGCCGCTATTGATGCCACGCACGTACCGGCCACGCTGACGGGCTTCCGTACTATCTTTTCCGCTTTTCACCACTTCCCTCCTACCGTAGCCAGGGCTATTCTGACCGATGCCGTGCGCCAGGGAACGGGCATTGGCATCTTTGAGGGTGCGGGCAAGCATTGGCTGGAAATTCTGCTGGCCTGGACGGTGCTTCCCTTCGTGCAGTTGCTCATCACTCCCTTTATTCTGCCATTTCGGCTGAGCCGGCTGGTATTTACCTACCTTATTCCCCTGATTCCCTTATGCACTATCTGGGACGGCACAGTTTCCATTCTCCGCATGTACCCGCCTGATGCCTTACTGGCCTTGGCTCAGCAGGCTGATCCTGCCGGAAGGTTTCAGTGGCGGGCCGGTAAGGTACAGCACCGCTGGGGGCCAGAAGTCACGTATCTGGTGGGCTGGCCCGTTTAGCCGTTTTTTCGCAATCTGTTTACGTCTGTATGGCCTTTGCCGCATACCGCCGCGTTTTTCCGTTACTGCGCATACCATTTTCCGTTTATCTGATGCCGGTATTCTGGTTTGGGCTGAGTGCGCTGCGTGAGCCATTCAGCCTGTGGCGGGCCGTGGGTGTATTTTTGGTGCTGCATGTGCTGGCCTATCCGGCATCCAACGGCTACAACTCGTATTACGACCGGGACGAAGGCAGCATTGGTGGTCTGCGGGAGCCGCCCAAGGTAGCACCTGAATTACTGCACCTGGTCTGGCTGTTTGATGTGCTGGCTATACTTTGTGCCTGCCTTTTGTCGGTGGTATTTGCTGGCTGGGTAGCCGTGTATCTGCTGATATCGAAGGCATATAGCTATGAAGGAATTCGGCTGAAAAAGTACCCGCTTGTTAGTACGCTGGTGGTAGTACTATTTCAGGGAGCCTTCACTTTTCTGATGACGCAGGTAGGTGTAGGTGCATCTGCCCCCTCTATTCAGGCACCCGACAACCTTCTGCTGGCCCTGGTAAGCACTCTTTTCCTGTGTGGTTCCTATCCGCTCACGCAGGTGTATCAGCACCAGGAGGACCGCCAGCGCGGCGACCAGACCCTGAGCTTGCGCCTGGGTATTCGGGGCACTTTTGTGTTTGCGGCCTGTGGCTTACTGGCCGGCGCCCTTGTGCTAACGGCTGCGTACCTCAAGCGCCATGAAGTGCCGAGCCTGCTGCTCTTTCTGGTGGCTACCGGTCCGGTAGTGTGGCTGTTCAGCCGCTGGGCCTGGCAGGTGTGGAACAACCCCAGTGCCGCCGATTTTGAGCATACCATGCGCATGAATCAGGTATCCTCCTTATGTCTCAGCACTGCCTTTGTAGCTATGGTTCTGTTTCGGCATTATAACCTGCTTCACTTTTAGCCAGAAGCCAACTGCTGCTTTCCCTACACCGTAACACGGTTATCACCTACCGTTCTACCCACTATGCGTTGCTCCCATTTATTATTGGCTATTGGCTGGCTGCTAAGCATGGCAGGCTGCTCCGGGCCTAACCCGGAGCAAGCCGGAAGTGCTGCGCCACCCCCCGCTGCTATTCCCTCAACCTCAGCCCGTCCTGAACCGATGGATACGCTCCGGGCACCTGGCGTTACAGCCCAGGCGGATACGCTGCAACAGGTGCAGAAACTACATGAGTTTTCCGCAGCCGGAAAGCCAGATAAATTCTCCCTGGTCTTGCGCGGCAAATCGCTACTGAACGGCGAGCTGACCTTCACGATTACCCGCGGAACCGACAACCGAGTAATATTCCGCGAGACCTTTCCAGTAGCTGATATCGAAGCGGCAATGGTATATGAGATGAAGACTCCTACGGCTACGCCCGCCGAGCGCGAAGCCTATGTGCGCAAGCGTTTACAAGAGTTTTTTGCCGACAAAAACTTCGTTAGGCCCGCTATTAGCGCTCAGGATACTTACCAGCCTGGCAGCACTTTGGACAAAGCCACCTGGGAAGAATTGCGTGGCCAAAAAGAATCGGTGGGCTTTATGTATTTACTGGGAAAAGAAGACCGGCGCAAAATTGCCTGGTCGCCCATGCGCCAGCAGGTAGTGCAGGTGGCCAGCTATGGTGGTTAGTCCCGTCACTCTATTTCACTCCTGGCCTGCTTCCTCAGCGGCTTGCTGCAGCGCCTGCTCTACTCCCTCCGCCAGCACCGCATAGGGCTGGTAGCCACGTGCCAGCACATACCCCTGGCTGCCGACCCGCAACAGCATTGTAGGAAATCCCTGAATACCCATACGGGCTATAGCGGCAAATTCCTGCCGGGTGGCCTGGGCTGTCTGCGGGTCCTGAAAGCGCCGTATAAACTCGGCTTCATCCAATCCAAACTCCAAGGCTAAGCGAGCATAGGTATCAGCATGGTTCATATCCTGCCCTTCCTGAAACCAAGCCTGTTGCAGTGCCTGTGCGAAATCAATGGGGCGCTGGGTTGGTGCCAATTGTCTAAACACCGATAGTGCCCGGATGGGCGGCTCAGAGTCCTGTAGCCGTGCTCCTGCTTCCCCTACTTGCCAGAAAGCTTCTCCAAACACTACACCTGTAGCTTTTTCAATTTGCCGGGCCGCCACCTGAATGGAAGGCCAGTCTTCGCCAATTGGCCCTACCTGCTCCCCGGTAATCATGCCCCCGCTCAGCACCGATACCTGCAAGCGCCCCTCAAAATCCTGCTCAATCTGTTTGATGACAGGCGTAGTCCCAAAGCACCAGCCACAGAGCGGGTCATAGAGATACAGCAATTCGGGCAGGTCAGGAATATTCTGTTCCATTTGATGGGGATTCTAAGTGAGCTAAACGCTACCACTCAGAATAAGTAGTAGCGGAGCATTTTATACGATACGTAGTACAGTAAAGGGCCCGGAATGCTAGCATCCGGGCCCTTTACTGTACTACCAGAATCTACTTTTAGCCATTCATCGAAACCAGGAACTCGTCGTTGTCACGGGTGCCTTTCATACGGTCTTTTAAGAACTCCATAGCCTCGGCCGGCGTCATGTCCGACATAAACTTGCGCAGTACCCAGATGCGGCTGAGTTCGTCTTTGCTCATCAGCAGGTCTTCGCGGCGGGTGCCGGAAGCGGGGACGTCGATAGCAGGGAAAATACGGCGGTTGGCCAGCTTGCGGTCCAGCTGCAGTTCCATGTTGCCGGTGCCTTTGAATTCCTCAAAGATTACCTCATCCATTTTGGAGCCGGTATCAATCAGCGCCGTAGCAATAATGGTGAGCGAGCCGCCATCTTCCACGTTACGGGCCGCACCAAAGAAGCGCTTGGGCTTGTGCAGGGCATTAGCGTCTACACCACCCGAGAGAATCTTTCCGGAAGCGGGCTGCACCGTGTTATAAGCACGGGCCAGACGAGTAATAGAGTCCAGCAGAATCACCACGTCGTGGCCGCATTCTACCAGACGCTTGGCCTTATCCAACGCAATACTGGCAATTTTCACGTGCCGGTCGGCGGTTTCGTCGAAGGTAGAGCTGAGCACTTCCGCTTTTACCGAGCGGGCCATATCCGTTACTTCTTCCGGGCGTTCATCAATCAAAAGAATGATGAGGTACACCTCCGGATGATTTTCAGAAATGGCGTTGGCTATTTCCTGCAGCAATACCGTTTTACCGGTTTTAGGCTGGGCTACTATCAATCCCCGCTGCCCTTTACCAATGGGGGCAAACAAATCCAGAATACGAGTGCTGTACTGCGACGATTTGGTGGAGAGCTTCAACCGCTGTTCGGCGAAAAGCGGCGTGAGATGGTTGAATGGCACCCGGTCCCGAACTTCTTCTACCGTGCGGCCATTGACCAGCTCTACACTTACCAGAGCGTAGTATTTCTCCCCTTCACGGGGTGGGCGAATGGTACATTTCACCGTATCGCCGGCCTTCAGGGCAAATTGCTTTACCTGCTGAGGAGCCACATAAATATCATCAGGAGAGGCGAGGTAGTTATAGAAAGGGCTGCGCAGGAAGCCGTAGCCGCCATCAGGCATCATTTCCAAGGTACCTTCTCCCGGAATAGTAATATCGAAATCAGGACGAGTGCGCTGCGGCTGGTTCTGGCCAGGGTTCTGCCCCTGAGCCGCCACGTCACCTACCGGGCGGTTGCGCTCCTCACGACGTTGCTGGTCGCGGGCAAACCGATCTTCGCGGCGCTGCTGGTCACGCTGTTCCCGGTCACGCAGAGGACGTGGCTGCTGGTCGTCACGCAGAGGGCGTTGTTGGTCGTCGCGCAATGGACGCTGCTGGTCGCGGGAGAATTCTCCGCGCGGAGCATCCGTCCGGAACTCGCGGGGCCCTTGCTGCTGGTCGCGCCCCCGGTCACGGTCGCGGGGAGCATCGCGCAGTCGGTCGCTGCGGCCAGGCTGGGGAATAATTACCGCTCCCGGAGAAGGCATCGGAATTTCCGGTATTGCCGGTGCTACGGACGCTACCACCGGAGCTTCTACTGTTTCTATGGCCGGCGCTACAGGATCTGGCATTACGGCGGGCGCTTCCGGTAATACCACGGCTGCCGGAACATCTACCGGAACCGCATCTACGGGCACCAGTTCGCCATTAATGGCCTGAACGCCGCGCGGGGCCCGCTCCTGTCCACGAGCACGACGCTCCGGCCGCTGGTAGGGCTTAATGGGGCGGACATTAGTGTCAATTTCAGTTGCCTCATTGGTAGATTCCGTGCCGGAAACTGCCTCTACAGCCGGCGCTTCTACAGGCGCAAGTGCTACCGGGGCATCTGCTACGGTTTCAGCTACCACTGCAGGTGCCTTTTTGCTTTCTTTCTGGCTGAGCGGCTTGGTCTTTTGTGGAAGCTGCTCCAGCGGGGTTACCGCTTGCTGGTCTAGAATCTTATAGACAAGATCCTGCTTGCTGAGCTTCTTAAAGTTTCCAACTTTCAACTCTTCAGCAATTTCTTTAAGCTCAGAAAGCAGGCGGTCTTTTAACTCGTCAATAGTGTACATAGAGTAAACTGGAAGGGGGAAACGCGCGGCGCAACGTGGTGAACCGGACAGCACAAACCAATCGGAGGCACCAACGGCCGGCCGTGAGACGGCGCGCAACTACTGGAAAGTCTAAACGAAGGGTGGACTTGATAAACGGGAAGGCGCTGGCAAAAAACGGGCCGTACGCACAGCAAAAAAGCACCCGCGGGCCCGGCATCAGCTACCGGCTTATTAGCGCAATGTTAGCGTAATACGCTTGAACTACCAAATTGGATATCGGAATTTTAGCCCCTATTCTTGCCTTCTCTATTGATAAGCAGAACAGACGGCGGCCTACTCCTATGGGAAGATAAGGAAAAGTCCGCGTATCCGGTTGTTCTCCCTACTTTTGTTCTGTTCCAATTCGCGTTTTCTGCCTTATGCTGCAAGTTTCCGTTCTGAAAGAGCACACTGATATGGTGCTGGCCGGACTGGCTAAAAAACATTATAAAACCGCCGAAGCCGATGTGCAGGCCATCCTCTCGCTGGATCAGCGCCGCAAGGACCTGCAAACCGGCCACGACCAAGCGCAGGCCGAGGCCAACGAGCTGGCGCGGCAGATCGGGGGTCTGATGAAGGCTGGCAACAAAGCGGAGGCCGAAACCCTAAAAGCCCGCACTGCCGAGCTTAAGCAGCAAACCAAAGCTCACAGCGAGGAGCTGGCCGAAGTAGAAAAAGAGCTGCAGCAAATCCTGTATAAGCTGCCCAACCTGCCCCACAGCAGCGTGCCCGAAGGCCGATCAGCCGATGATAACGAAGTGCTGCGCGAAGTGGGCCAGAAGCCCGAGCTGCCCGCCACTGCCAAGCCCCACTGGGAGCTGATTGAGCAGTACGACATCATTGATTTTGCACTGGGGAATAAAATTACTGGCGCCGGCTTTCCGGTGTACAAAGGGCAGGGTGCGCGTTTGCAACGCGCCCTCATCAACTTTTTTCTGGACGAAGCCCGCGAAGCCGGCTACACGGAGATTCAGCCGCCTATTCTGGTAAATGAGGCTTCCGGTTACGGTACCGGCCAGCTACCCGATAAGGAAGGCCAGATGTACCATGCTACAGCTGATGACCTGTACCTGATTCCGACGGCGGAGGTGCCCATTACCAACCTCTACCGCGACGAAATTGTGGCCGCGGAACGCCTGCCCATTCGGAATGCGGGCTATACGCCTTGCTTCCGCCGCGAGGCCGGCTCCTGGGGCGCCCACGTGCGTGGCCTTAACCGCCTGCATCAGTTCGATAAGGTGGAAATAGTACAGATTGCTCACCCCGACCAGAGCTACGCCATTCTGGAAGAGATGCTGGCGCACATTGAAGGCCTGCTGCAGAAGCTGGAGCTCCCCTACCGCGTGCTGCGCCTCTGCGGCGGCGACATGGGCTTTACCTCGGCCCTCACCTACGACCTGGAAGTGTGGAGTGCCGCCCAGCAGCGTTGGCTGGAGGTAAGTTCGGCCTCAAACTTTGAAACCTACCAGGCTAACCGCCTGAAGCTGCGTTACCGCGCCGAAAACGGTAAAATGCAGCTCCTGCACACACTCAACGGCTCAGCACTGGCCTTGCCTCGCATTGTAGCGGCCCTGCTGGAGAACAACCAAACGGACGCCGGTATTAAGCTGCCGGCCGTGCTGCATAGCTATTGCGGCTTCAGCCAGATTGGCTAGACTAACGCTACCCATTAAAGCCAAAGGCGCTGCTACCCGTTGATAGCAGCGCCTTTGGCTTTAATGGGTAGCGTTAGTATTCGGCCATCTGCTCGTCCTTGTAGCACCAGGCCCATTGCTCACCGGGCTCAGCCGAAATGACCACCGGGTGCTGTGTAGCGTGGAAATGCTTGGTAGCGTGCTTGTTTTTGGAAGAGTCGCAACAGCCGACATGGCCGCAGGTCTGGCAAACGCGCAGATGTACCCACTTATCACCCAGCGCCAGGCACTCCGCACAAGCGTACTTACTGGCCGGAACCAGCGCTTGCAGTTCGGCAAGATGCGTGCAGAGAGCCATGGTTAGCAAGAATTAAAGGGTAGTGGATGTTTCGGAGACAGATGCATGAGCTGACGGCGCCACACTATTATCTAAATTCCCATTCAGAATGGTAGTTATAATGCGTAGGGTACCGCTGGTGAGGGTTTTCTGCACAGGACACTTTTCGGAAACCAGGTGCAGGCGTTGGCGTTGCTCGGTAGTGAGTGGCCCCAGCAGCCGAAGCTCTTTATGCACTTCATCCAGCATATAGCCGGGCTCCTCGCTGTGCTCACAGTCCTGCTCATGCACGCGCTGATGGCGCAGGCGCACTTCAATGGCTTCTAAGGGCCACTGCTTATTTTTAGCATACAGACGCAGTGTAATAGCCGTACAGGTGCCCAGCGCTGATAACAGCATATCATAGGGCGTGGGGCCTTTGTCTTCCCCGCCTACTTCTACCGGCTCATCTACAAAAAAAGTGTGTTTCCCGGCGCGCACATCCGCCAGCAATGCGGAGGCCCCTACGTGTACCAGTACTGTGTATTCGGGCGGGGTAATGAGTGGAAGCTTAGACACGGGGCATCTGCAGTTTGCGCATTAAAGAATCATTCTCCGGCTCTGAATAGGGCCCAAAAGCACTTACCAGTAATCCTTTGTACCCTTCTTCTGATTCAATAGCATACACTACGTCTTCATCACCGGGGTCGGAAGTGCCTTCAAAACGATGAAACTCCCGGACGTGAAACTGTTCCGGATGCAGCCGCAGATTTAACCCAGAGCAAACCAAGTGCCCATCCTGGATATTGAAATCCAGTTGGTAGCCCCGTTTCTGCAGGTCGCGCACGGCCTGCGTGACGGTATCGTAGTGTTGTGCAGCCATGAGAGAAGAAATAAAGTACCCTGCTGAAGTTAGCAGTTTTTCACTTCACAGCCGGCACCCTTACTAACCAGTCAATTTCCCGGAGTATTGGTAGGGTTGGTGGCCAGCGGCGGGAAATAAAGCTCAAACCGAATATCGCGCATGCACTTGAAGTGGCCACGCGGGCACTTTTCATACCCGATTTTGGAGCATGGCCGGCAGTCCAGCCCCTGCACTTCCAGCACATGAAAAGGAGTACGGTATGGGTACATGCCAAAGGCTGGCACCGTGTTACCCCAAACGCTGTAAATCTCCTTCTGAAAAGCGGCTGCAATGTGCATCAGCCCAGTATCATGACTAATAACAAACTGTGCCTGCCGTACCAGCGAAGCCGACTGGTTAAGCGAGTATCTGCCGCAGGCATTCAGGATTTGCACCTGGCTTTGGTCTTGTTGCAGAGAAGCAAAATGTTTTTCTACAAGTTGCCCATTGCTGGCATCCTCAGGGCCACCCAATAAGATAACCGGCTGATTCAGTAGCGCACAAAGCTCAATAATCCGCTCTACCGGCAGGCGCTTGGTAGCGTGCTGCGCCCCAATAGCAAAAGCAACATAGCCTCGCTGATAGGCAGCCGGGAGCGTAGTCAGGCTTACCTCAGCATCAGCTGGAATAAAGTAATCCAGCCCCCGCCCATCATCCTGTACGCCTAGTGGGGCCGCCGCCGCCAGGTAACGGTCCACGATATGGACCGCGGGCATGGTGTCGATTTTCAGGTTAACCAGCAGCCATTTACGCCCGTTCAGCTTATCAAAAGCCGATGATTTTACGCCCAACTGCAGCTTAATAAGGCTGGTGCGCAGATTATTGTGCAGGTCTACTATGAAATCAAACTGCTCGGCGCGCAGCTCCTGCACCAGCGCCCGGAGAGAGCCGGCCAGGTAATGGGCCTTATCTATATAAGGGTTTGCTTCCAAAAGGCTGCGGTAGCCGGGCTTGGTAGCGAAATGCACCTGCGCCCCGGGTATCTGCTGCTTTAGCGCCCGCACTACGGGCGTGGTAAGCACAATATCCCCGATGGACGAGAAGCGCAGCACCAGGATTTTCATGTGCCTACCCAAACAAAGAATCCTTGAACTCCAGCGGTGCCTTAATGCCGGCCTTGCGCTTGTCGAAGTAAGCCGCTACTTCATCCACTGATTTCGCATTGAAAGTCATTTCCTTGGTGAGCCCGCCCTTGCGGCCCATCAGCACACCATAGCGCATATCAGCGTAGCCATCGGTGTGGTGGGCATCGGGGTTGATGCTGAGCTGCACGCCTTTTTCCAGCGCATAGTGCACCCAGCGCCAGTCTAGGTCCAGCCGCCAGGGGTTAGAGTTGATTTCGATAATCACCCCATGCGCGGCGCATGCGTCAATAACAGCTTTATGGTTGATAGGATATCCTTCGCGGCGCAGCAACAGGCGGCCGGTGGGGTGGCCCAGCATGGTGGTGTAGGGATTTTCAATGGCCCGCAGCAAGCGGGTAGTAGCTTTTTGCTCGTCCATGCGCAGGTTGCTGTGCACCGAGGCCACAATGAAATCGAAGGTATTAAGCACAGTAGGCGGATAATCCAGGGCGCCGTCGCTCAGAATGTCACTCTCAATACCCTTGAAGATGCGGAATGGTGCCAGCTCCTGGTTTAGCTGGTCTATTTCGCGGTGCTGCTGGCGCACCCGCTCCGGGTTGAGACCATTGGCATAATGGGCCGCTTGCGAATGGTCGCAGATACCCAGGTACTCATAGCCTTTATCGCGCAGGAAGGTGGCCATTTCGCGCAAGGAGTGGGCACCGTCGGAATAAGTGCTGTGGTTGTGCAGGGAGCCACGCAGGTCCGTTTCCTCCAGAAGCTTGGGCAGCTTATGCTCTTTGGCCAAGGCCAATTCGCCTAAACCTTCCCGCATTTCGGGTTCTACATACTGCAGGCCAGCTTTTTCATACACCGCAGCTTCCTGGTAAAACCGCTCCCGATGCAGCAGCTGCCGCAAAGAACCGGGCTGCCCGGGCACCGTACCTGCCAAGCTTTCGGTCAGGTGAGCCTCACCGGCCGAGTGGAGGAAAAGCTGATTGGTGAAATCTTCTTTGGAAGTGAGCAGCACTTCTACGCGCACGCCGGAAGCGGCGGTAGTACCCCGCCACGCAAACGGCCCCGAACGGGCCGGGTCTGGTACCAGGCCATCCAGCTGGTTGAGCAATTGGTGGGCTTTCCAAGGCTTATCGGTGGCCGCTACCAGCAGTACATTTTCCACTATCTCCAAGCGGCGGCGTACTTCCCCGGCCACTGCTACCTGCTCCGTATGCAGAGCTGTGCGCAGCTGCGTGGCCAGCTCATCGGCCAGCTGCTCGGCCTGTGGGTAGAGCAGTTTGCCCTGGCTTTGTTCGGTAAACTCCAGCGCGGCCAGGATGGTCTCCTGGGTTTTCTTGCCAAAGCCTTTCAGCTTGCTTACCTCGTCGCGCTCAGCGGCCTCGCGCAACTGCTGCGGGCTTTCAATGCCCAGCTCGCGCCACAGGGCCCGAATCTTTTTGGGGCCAATGCCTTTTACCTTCAGCAGCTCTACCACGCCGGGAGGTGTGATACTGAGCAGGCGCGTAAGCTCCTCAAACGAGCCGGTATCCAGCATTTCGGCCACTCGGGCCGCGGCAGTTTTGGAGAGACCGGTACGATCAGGCAGGCCGGTGCGCTCTAAGTCCGCTACCGGAAAGCTAAGCTGCTCCAGGGCAGTGGCCGTGCCTTCGTAGGCACGAATCTTAAAAGGATTTTCGTCGTGCAGCTCCATGAGCTGGGCAGCCAGTCGGAAAGCACGAATAAGAGCACGGTTATCCACGAAGAAGCAGGGCTAAACAAATGAAACGGTAAACCCGAGGGCTGTAAAAGTACGGGAAAGCCGCTGTCAAAGTCGTACTTTCGTTTAGGTACTGTATTACCGGTCCTGGTTCTTACCTACTTCCCCTATGCGCCTTTCCCTGCTGCTCTCGTGCTTTTGTCTGCTGCTGATGGCCAATACCTGCGCCCCGGATCCGCGTCACGGCAACCCCGAGCTGCAACTACTGGAGCGCACCTGGCTGCACGCGCACGAAGAAGATCAGGGCAACATTCACGTCTATCGGCCCAATACCTATGCCTTCCCGCCCTCCCGGGGCCGTACCGGCTTTGCGTTTGAGCACAATGGCTTATTTACACAGTTTGATATTGCACCCACTGATGGGCTGGAAGGCCATAAAGGTCAGTGGCAGGCGGTAAAGGAGAATACGCTTCATATTTCCCTCGACGACCATACTCAGCCTGATTACACACTAGAAATTGTGTCGTTAGAGCCTGAGTTGCTGAAAGTGCGCCGGATAGAATAGGCCTGCCTGACACCTCAGGCTCAGCACACCTTTTCTCATATTTTTCGAATTCCTTCGCGGGCCGCTACTCAAAATGTAGCGGCTATAACGCGTTGAGGGATATTATTTTATCTAAATAACACCTCCTCTGAATACTACAACACACAAAGGATCAGTTATTTATTTTAACAAAAGTGCTATCAGGCAGTTTATCTACCAGCATGGAAAATATTTTTTATCTGCCATGCAACTTCCTGCTGAGCTACGGCCTCTTACAACTGAGAACAGGAATGCCGCTATAGTGGCAAGTATGTTTCCGGTTAAGATTATTGGTGAATTGCGTGTGCCGCGTGTTCCTTGATATATGGGAATTGAGGAGTTTGGGAGACCCTGCCATGGGTACCGGGGTGGTGGCTCAATGGCAGGTAGGTTGCTCACAGGTCCGCTGAAGTAAGAGAGGAGGTCGAAATTCTTTTTCGACCTTTCGGCGGGCTAATCTAAAAGCAGCCCTTCTCTCCCAAACTCCTCAGTTCCGAATTACATATTCAATCAATGAACTTCTGGCTAGTTAAATCTGAACCGGCGGCTTATTCCTGGACCCATTTCACGCAGGATGGCCATACCGACTGGACCGGCGTACGCAATTTTCAGGCACGCAACTTTCTGCAGCAAATGCAGCCCGGCGACCTGGTACTCTTTTATCATAGTGTGACCGACAAGCAAGTGGTAGGCATTGCCGAAGTGGCTCAGCCTGCTGCTCCCGATGCTACGGCCGCTCCTGATAGCGGCTGGGTAGCCGTTCAGCTACGTCCGCAACAGGCCCTGGCCCAGCCGGTCTCTCTTGCGCAAATTAAACAAGATATTCGATTGAATAACATCGGATTGTTGCGCCAGTCCCGCCTTTCTGTTATGGCCCTACGCCCGGAGGAGTTCGACGCCATTCTGGAGTTAGGGAGCTGATTTACGGCTACCAGTATTTCGGGCTGGGACTCGGTGATTTTATGCTTTGAGAGTCGTATATTAGGAGTATATCCTGATTTCACGGTTACCGCCTATGCGCCACCTCTTCAATATCTGTTGCTTTCTGGTATTGCTGGGAGGCAGCACCCTGCATGCCTGGGGCCAGACGCCGGTGCAACCCGCCCGGTTTGAACTGGCAATTACTACCAGCAATAGTGATGTGCACGTATTTCCCCTTCCCGATAGCTCGGCAGTGCTGCTGGTGCGTAAAGATGCGTTTCTGAGCACCCAGGACAGCTATACCTTCCACAAGCTGGGCGCCAATTTACAGGAGCGCTGGCAGCGGCCATTTAAGGTTGACACCCAGTACCAGCTGGTGCTTAGCGGCACCGAGGCTAACCAGATATACGCCCTGTTTCAGTCTAACTATCAGGCCGACCATTTACTGCTGGTGCAGCTGGACGGCAGCCGGGGCACCACGCGCACCGTTAAAATCGACACCCGCGTCTCCCGGGACGTGTTTGATCTGAAAATTCTGTCAGGACGGGTATTCATCACTACGCTGGTGAACCAACACGTCACTATTCTGCATATCAACCCAGAAACCGGCCAGTTTCAGTTCCTCCCTTCTGTGTATGAGACCCTGCCCACACAATTCACGTTTCTCGCAGATTCTGTGACAAAGCGGGCAGAGGTTATTTTAACCCAGACCAACGGGTTTAAATCCCGCCTGCAGGTAAAGCAGCTTTCGCCGCACGGCACGCTGCTGCGCACCGAGTTTGTGCAGACGGAAAGTGACCGAAACTTAATTGCGGCACAAATCAGCCCCGGCGACAGTACCGCGCGGCTGCTGGCGGGTACGTATACCCTGCGTGACCTGCAATATTCCCAAGGCCTTTTCGCCGCCGACCTCACGGCGGGGGTCACCGCTACGGGTGCCAGAAAGTCGCTGCGGTTTTATGACTTTTTTACCTTCAAGCACTTCTTCGATTTTATGAACCCCGTACGGGAGGCCCGGTTGCGGGAACGGGGTGCCCGGCGCAAAGCGGCCGGCACGCCTATGCGCCTGCACTACCGCCTGCTTATGCATGATATGCTGCCCACACCGGAGGGCTACGTCCTGGTAGCAGAAGTGTACTATCCGCGCTACCGCTACGATAACGCCAATGGAGCGCTGATGCTTTCTAGCTATCGGCAGTTTGAGGGCTACCGCACTACCCATGCCATTGCCTGCGGCTTTGATAAGCAAGGCAACTTACTATGGGATAACACCTTTGTCCTGAAAGACAACTGGAGCTATGAGTTGGCCCCTACCGTGCGCGAGCGGCTGTTGCCCGATGGACGCCTGGCCCTGACTTATGTCATCGACCATAAGATTCATTACAAGATTATAGACCGGACCACCCCAGCGCCTAATGATTTGCTGGTGCCAGTGAAAAGCAACATGAGCGGGCTGAAAGAGAAGCTGACTGATACGCAGCAGGAAGCTGTGCTGCCCTGGTATGGCGGGCGTTTCCTGGTGTATGGCTACCAGCATGTGCGGCCGGAAAAAGGCGAGAGCCGGAGTGTATTCTTCATCAACAGTCTGGCTTTTCAGCAGTAACTGATGACTGATTGAGGTGGCATGCGTATGTTGGGGAAAACTTTTCCAATCCATATATGCGCCATTATTCATCCTTCCTTCTGCTATTGCTGACTCTAGTGATTGGCAACACCTCCTGCCGCACAGCAGCCGGCCCCGAACAGCCCGCCCGTACCGTGGCCGAGTTTTTCCGCAAGTATGAAACCCGCCCGGGTTTCAAGGCTCAGACCATTGAAGCCAATTTCACTACCCGCCTGCTGCTAGGTCAGCTGGGCCGCCTGGGTGGGGAAAATGATATAACTGCAGCCGTAGCGGCTTTGCGCAGTGTGCGCGTGCTAACTTTTACGCCCACTGCCAGCAGTGCCCGTGACCTGGTAGAGCGTGGCCTGAACCAGGAAGTTGCCGGTCTGTTGAAGAATGAGCGCTACCAGCCACTGCCCGTAGCCTCCTCGGCTGATGCCTCCACCAAATATAATTTTTCGGTTCGCCAGAATGGCGACAAAGTACAGGAAGTAGTGGGTACCGGTAAAGTAGAGAACGTACCTGATTCGTTTGTACTGCTGGCTATATCCGGGAACTTTACCCAGGATCAGCTACAGCAATTGCTTAAAATCCTACCGGGAGCGGTAGATCAGATAGCCAAATAACCGAGGCGGTTAAGCAGCGGTTGTTTCTATAACCCATAAAAAAAAGCGGTGAACCGAAAGGCTCACCGCTTTTTTTATTTAGCCGGGCCGGTTAGGGCTGTGGCTGGCTGGGAATGTAGAACTCAAACTTGAAGTCTACCCGGCGGTTTTTCGCCATGTTCTTCGAGTTAGTGTTCGGAGCAGCAGGCTGCGATTCGCCGAAGCCTTCGGTGGTTACGCGGTTCGGATCTACCTTCTTGGTGGTGAAGTAGCGCTTAGCCGAGTTTGCACGACGCTCTGACAGACCTTGGTTGTACTCATCGGTACCGCGGCTATCGGCGTGGCCTGAGATGCGCAGGCTGTACTCGGGGTACAGTTCCAGGATTTTAATCATGTTGTCCAGCGTAGGATAAGCGCTGCGCTTGATAACCGTGCTGTTGGTTTCAAACTGCACTGGTTTCACCTTGTTGAACAGGGCAGGATCGATAACGCGGCAGCCGGTAGAATCTACCTGAGCGCCGGTTGGGGTGCCGGGGCACTTATCTACGTTGTCTGGTACACCGTCGCCATCCTTATCCAGGTTCAGGGGGCAGCCTTCGGCGTCTACCTGCGTACCGGCGGGGGTGTCGGGGCACTTGTCGTTTTTGTCGGCTACGCCGTCTTTGTCAGCATCGGGACAGCCGCGCAGTGCAGCCGTACCAGCCTGGTCGGGGCAGTCGTCTTCGGAGTCGCGCACACCGTCGTTGTCACGGTCAGGGCAGCCTTCGAGAGCGGCTGTGCCGGCTTCTGTGGGGCACTTATCCTGATAATCCGGAACACCGTCCTTATCACCATCCAGCGGGCAGCCAGCTTCATCTACGGCTACGCCGGCAGGAGTGCCAGGGCATTTATCCTTGCGGTCCGGAACACCATCGGCATCGGTATCCTTAGCTTTACCCAAGGCAATGTTCAGGCCCACGGTGTGCTGCAGAAACCGGTCGTCAATTTTGTTGTCGTCGCGGGCAGGGTCGCCATCAATATTGGCTCCCAGTGGGAAATGCTGGCCAGTCTGTACAAACAGACCGACTGACTCGCCCAACTGGAAGTTGATACCCGCAGCACCAAACAGATCGAAGTGGTTTTTATCCTCGTCGGTGTTAATGACCTGGTTGTTGCGGTTGATAGTCCCTTCGCGGCTCATGTACGTCAGGCCAGGCGCTGCCAGCAGATAGGGCTGAATGCGGGACTCCTCTTTCAAGGCCCAGCCATTGTTCAGCTTCAGCTTCAGGCCCAGGTTTACGTTTACCACGTTGGTGGCAAAGGTGCTACCGTAGAGGTTAGGTCCTGCGGGGGCTGTTTTCTTGAATTCGACATAGTTACCGCTTAGCTGCAGGTCCAGACCGGGAGTCAGGTAGCGGCTAATAGTTAGGCCAGGGGCATACTTGTTCTCATCGAACTTCCAGTAGTCAGAGCCAAAGTTGCCTTTGTACTGCATCGCACTGATGTTTAGCCCAATGGCCGTCTTTCGGTCGGCCGTCTGCGCCTGCGTCTTTGGGGCAGCCGCCAGCAGCGTCAGACCCAAGACTGTTGAGGTTGCTAAAAAGTGTTTCATAGGGGCGAAATTAGGTGGAAGAATTGCACAAGCGGGAGCCGCCGCCGTTCGGATATAGCATATCCGGACTATCCGCCTATACCTGCGCTTTCCAAATAAAGTTGCTCCCGGGTTAGCCAAATGCTATTCTGTGGGGCTTTGACTGGCCTCCAAAGCCTACATATTCAACATTTTATATTTTAAATAATTGCTTTACCACCGATTGTACTGTTCTTTCTACAGGTAAATCCCATCCTGTATTAAGTCAATAAAAAATAAATGGCAAAAAAAGAAGACGCTTGCAGTTCCAAGCGTCTTCTTTTTCTTTTTGCAACCGTTTATCTGCCTCGTCGGCTTACCCTTAACGGCGCATTAGCCGCTCAATATCGTCGGCTTCCAGCGGGATATTTTTCATTAGGTCCTCGTTGCCGGCTTTGGTGATGAGAATATCATTTTCCAGACGAATGCCGAGCCCTTCTTCCCGAATGTAGATACCCGGCTCGCAGGTGTAGACCATGCCCGCTTCGAAGGTGCGGTACTTGAAGCCGACATCATGCACATCCAGGCCCAGGTAATGGGAGGTGCCGTGCATGAAGTACTTTTTATATAGGGGGGCGGCAGGGTCCTGGTGCTGCACGTCCTGGGCATTGAGCAGGTCTAGCTTAATGAGCTCCTGCTCCATGGCGCGGCCCACAGCAGCGTGGTAGTCCTCAATATTGTTGCCTACTACCAACTGAGAGGTGGCAAATTTCATTACGCTCAGCACGGCATCGTAAACCTGGCGCTGGCGCTTGGTAAAGGTGCCGTTTACCGGGATGGAGCGGGACAGGTCGCTGGCATAGTTAGCGTACTCAGCGCCGAAGTCCATCAGCAGTACGTCACCGTCTTTGCATTCCCGGTCGTTGCTAACGTAGTGCAGAATGCAGGCATTGGCGCCGGAGGCAATGATGCTGCCATAAGCCGGCCCGCGCGAGGCGTTGCGCAGGAACTCATGGTATAACTCGGCTTCAATTTCATATTCCATGACGCCGGGCTTCACAAAGCCCAACAACCGGCGGAAGGCCTTCTCCGTGATGTTGCAAGCCTGGCGCATCAACCGGATTTCTTCTTCACTCTTGATGGCCCGCAGTTGGTGCAGCAAAGGTGCAGCGCGGCGGTAGGTGTGCAGGGGGTATTCGGCTTTAATTTTCTTGATAAAGCGAGCATCCCGTGTTTCTACCTCTACCACCGCCCGAATATGTTCGTTGGAGTTCAGATACACATTTTCGGCCTCGTTCATCAGGGCCGTCAACACGGTCTGGAAGGAATCCAGCCACATAATGGTCTTCACGCCGGACTGGGCGCGCGCCTCATCCTTGGTCAGCTTATAGCCTTCCCACACCAGAATATGCTCGCTGGTTTCTTTCAGGAACAGAATTTCGCGGTGCTGGGGCAGCGTGGCATCCGGAAACAGCAGCAGAATAGTTTCCTCCTGATCTACCCCGGACAGGTAAAACAGGTCGTTGTTCTGCCGGAAGGGCATGGTGCCGTCGGCATTGGTCGGCATTACATCATTGGCCTGAAAAATGGCCATGGACGCCGACGGCAGCAGTTGCGTGAAATTGCGGCGGTTTTGAATGAAAAGCTGCGGATCAATGGAGCCGTAACGCATAAGAGGGCGGAATAGTGAGAAGAGCTACAAAGACATGCCGGGTAGGCAGGGGCTGCAAGTTAGAAGAATGCTGCGCAGAATGAAGGGCCTTACGCTTGGGCGGCTGCTACAAAAACAATAGCTTAGTAGTATCTTTGCAGCCTGCTTTCTTGCACTTTATCGATGCCCGACGCCTCTACCCGTGCTGTTCTGCTGATTCAGACTGCCTTTATCGGCGACGTCATTCTGGCTACGGCTCTGTTGGAACACCTGCACCAGACAGAGCCTGACACGCCGGTAGATTTTCTGGTCCGCAAAGGCAATGAGGGTCTGCTGCAGAGCCACCCCCATGTGCGCAATGTGTTGGTGTGGGATAAGAAGAAAGCCAAATACCGGGGGCTATGGCAATTGCTAAAGCAAATTCGGCAAACAAAGTATGAGCGGGTTATAACGCTGCAGCGCTTTGCCTCCACGGGTTTTCTCACGGCCTTCTCCGGCGCACCACAGCGCATTGGCTTCGATAAAAACCCCTTCTGCTCCCGCTTTACTATGGCTATTCCGCACCTGATTGGGGCGGGGATTCATGAAGTATCGCGCAACCTGCACCTGCTGGACCCAGCCTATGAGGGCCCTCTTACCCCTCCCCGCCTCTACCCTACCGCCGCCGATGAAGCCGCCGCGGCCCAGGTGGCTGGCCTGGCCGGGGATAAGCCTTATATATGTATTGCTCCTACCTCAGTCTGGTTTACCAAACAGTTTCCGGAAGAGCAATGGGTGAAGCTGCTGGCTGCGCTGCCGCCCCGATACACCGTGTTTTTGCTGGGCGGCCCGCCTGATGTAAATGCCTGCCAGCAGTTGCTGGAGCGCAGCAACCGGCCTTACGTATATAATACCGCCGGCAAGCTCTCCTTATTAGCCTCCGCCGCGCTCATGCGTGGGGCTGTGCTCAACTATGTGAATGACTCGGCGCCCATGCACCTGTGCTCGGCGGTAGGGGCACCTACCTGCGCAGTGTACTGCTCCACGGTGCCTTATTTCGGGTTTGGCCCCCTGAGCCCGTTTGCGCGGATAGTGATGCTGGAAGAGGAACTGGCCTGTCAGCCCTGCGGCCTACACGGATACCGTAAGTGTCCGCTCAACCATTTTCACTGCGCCCACGGCATCAAAACCAGCCAGTTGCTGGCCGTGCTGGCCGAAGCGGAGGAAGTAAAAAAGGGCGAAATGGTGAGCTGGTAACGGCTTGTTTCGGCAGTTCACTTTTACAGCCCTCTCCGCCCCTCCTTGCGTACCTTTGCAGATTCTGGCCCAACTAACTGGTGGGCTTGCCGGTTACTATATAGCAGGGCTTTTTAATAATCAGGCCATGCTCTTCCCAGCTTACAAGACTCTACCAAATGTCTGATTACGACCTGTACGAGCTGCCTAACGGCATCCGGGTTTTGCATAAACAAGTTCTGCACACCAAAATTGCGCACTGCGGCTTCCTGCTGGATATTGGCTCGCGCGATGAAAAGCCGGAGCAGCAGGGCCTGGCGCACTTCTGGGAGCACATGGCTTTCAAGGGCACCGAAAAGCGCAAAAGCTTCCATATCCTGAACCGCCTGGAAACTGTGGGCGGCGAGCTGAACGCCTATACCACCAAGGAGAAAATATGCTTTTACGCTTCCCTGCTGAGCACGCACTTTGAGCGGGCTTTTGAGCTGCTGACGGACCTGACCTTTCACTCGGTTTTTCCGGAAAAGGAAATTGAGAAAGAGCGCGGCGTGATTCTGGAAGAAATGGCCATGTACCACGATGCACCCGAAGACGCCATCATCGATGATTTTGATGCCGTGGTGTTTGGCAACCACTCCCTGGGGCACAATATTCTGGGCACCAAGGAAAGCGTGAGTGGCTTTCAGCAAGGGGATTTCCGGGAGTTTCTGGGGCAAAATGTGCGTACCAACCGGCTTATCTTCAGCTCGGTGAGCAACCTGCCTTTCAAGGAAGTAAAGCGGCTGGCTGATAAATACCTGGCGCCGCTGCCTGCCCAGCTGGGCACCCACGCCCGCACACCGTTTGGCCATTATGAGCGGATAGACCGGATTGAGCGCAAACCCATTACGCAGGCCCATTGCCTGATTGGCGGCCCGGCCTACGCCATTGAAGATGAGCGGCGCATTCCGTTTTTCATGCTGAGCAACCTGCTGGGCGGCCCGGGGATGAACTCCCGCCTGAACCTGGCCGTGCGCGAGAAGTACGGCCTGGTGTATACCATTGACTCTACTTACTCGCCCTACACGGATACGGGTCTGTTCGGTATCTATTTCGGCACCGAGAAAAAGCAGGTAGACCGCACCATTTCCCTGGTACAGAAGGAGCTCAAAAAGCTGCGTACCACACCGCTGGGCGGGCTGCAGCTGCACACGTCCAAAGAGCAGCTCATGGGCCAGCTGGCCATGGCCGAAGAAAGCAACGGCGGCCTGATGCAGCTCCTGGGCAAAAGCACCCTGGACCTGGGCCGCGTGGAATCGCTCAATGAAATCTTCGACCGGGTAAAGCGCATTACTTCCCCGGAGCTGCAGGAGTTGGCCAATGATATCCTGCGCGAGGACAATCTGAGCATGCTGCAGTATCTGCCGGAGTAATTTCGCTTTTATGGACTTCCTCTCCGACGAGCTGCAGGCCTACGCCGACCAGCATACCTCGCCCGAAACGCCGCTGTTGGCGCGCCTCAACCGCGAAACCCACGTGCAGGTGCTAGCCCCGCGCATGCTCTCCGGGCAGTTGCAGGGCCGGCTGCTGAGCATGCTCAGCCACATGGTGCGCCCCCGCCGCATACTGGAGCTGGGCACCTACACGGGCTATTCCGCGCTGTGCCTGGCGGAAGGCCTGACGGCCGATGGCGAGTTGCACACCATTGAGCAAAACCCCGAGCTGGAAGACCGGATACGCCGCTACGTAGCGGAAGCGGGCCTGACTGGCCGTATTCACCTGCATATCGGTGAGGCCCTACAGGTATTACCGACGCTGACGGAAACCTGGGATTTGGTGTTTATTGACGCCGACAAGATTAACAACGATGCCTACTATGAGCTGGTGCTGCCGCAGGTGCGGCCGGGTGGCTTTATTCTGGTAGACAATGTGCTGTGGAGCGGTAAAGTGCTGCCCTCCCATAAGGTACGCCCCTCGGACAAGGATACGCAGGCGCTGCGGGTGTTTAACGACAAGGTACAGCAGGATGAGCGGGTGGAAAACGTGCTGCTGCCCGTGCGCGACGGAATCCTGATGATTCGGAAGCGCTGATTTTTATCCTGCTGAGCTGCTGTTACTTAGCCATTTTTTGTGGAATCCGTTAAACGGAACCCTAATTCTGGTGTCTGTATCCCATGTGGCCTGTTCCTGATGCAATGCAAAAATCTGCTTACCTCCTTCTTGTACTTCTTTTCTCCGCCTTCACTTCTGCTTTTGCGCAAACTGGCTCGGTGAGCGGGCGCATAGTAGATGGTGCTGACCAAACGCCACTGGGTGGGGCCAATGTGGTACTCATTCACCTGCCTGATTCCGTAAAACAAGGCACTGCCGCCGATGCCAGCGGCAATTTCACCTTATCCAATGTGACGCCAGGGCCTTATGTACTAACGGCCTCCTTCCTGGGATATCAGACATTGCGCCGCACGGTGCGGGTGGGCACTCAGCCATTGGTACTGGGCGCGGTTACGCTGCGCGCCGGAGGGGTTACGCTTAAAAACGTGGAGGTAGTAGGCCGGGCCGCGGCCGCTGTGCAAAAGGGCGACACCGCTCAGTACAGCGCCAAAGCTTTCAAAACTAACCCCGATGCCGATGCCCAGGACCTGATTACCAAAATGCCTGGTGTATCAGTTGTAGATGGCAAAGTGCAGGCGCAGGGCGAAGATGTGCGCCAGGTACTGGTAGATGGCAAGCAGTTTTTCGGCGACGATGCCAGTGCTGTGCTCAAGAATATTCCGGCCGAGGTAATTGATAAAATCGAGGTCTTCGACAAGAAAAGCGAGCAGGCGCAGTTCTCCGGCATCGACGATGGTAACGCGGCCAAAACCATCAACATTGTTACCAAGCCGCAATTCCGGAATGGACAGTTTGGGCGCATTAGCGTAGGTGGCGGGCCAGAGCGGTACCGGGCCAGCGGCAACATCAACTCTTTCCAAGGCGACCGGCGCATTTCCGTGGTGGCGCAGTCCAACAACGTGAACGAGCAGAACTTCGGTACCGAGGATTTGCTGGGCGTGGTGGGCAACTCGCAGCAGGGGGGCCGCCGCGGTGGCCAGGGCGGCGGTGCTCCCCGTGGTGGCGGTGCGGGTGGTGGCCAGCGCGGCGGCCAGGGTGGCGGCGGGGCCAGCGACTTCCTGACCAACCAGAACAACGGCATTAATACCACGCACGCGCTGGGCATTAACTACGCCGATAAATGGGGGCAGAAGCTGGAAGTCACGGGCAGTTACTTCTTCAACCGTAACAACAACAACCTCGGCAGCAACACCTTCCGGCAGTATATTCTGCCTTCTGCTGCCGACCAGAACTACATCGAAAACTCGACAAGCAATAGCCATAACACGAACCACCGGCTCAATTTCCGGCTGGATTACAAGATTGACTCGATGAACTCGCTGCTGGTGCGGCCCCGCTTCTCGTATCAGCAAAATGATGGCACCAACAACCTGCTGGGCCAGACGCTGAATGGCGAAACGCCGGTGAGCAACCTCACCAGCAATTATGGCTCTAAATACAACGGCATCAATTTCAACAATGAGCTGCTGTTCCGTCACCGCTTTGGCAAGCCCGGCCGTACGCTCTCCATTGGCGCTACTACGGGCTACAACGATAAGAACGGCACCAGCACCCTGCTCACGACCAACTCCACGGTAGCAGGTGCCAACCTGGACCAGTTCTCCCGCCTCACGCAAAGCGGCTGGAATCTGGCGTCCAGCATCAACTATTCCGAGCCGCTCAGCAAGCAGGACTTTCTGCAGGCCAGCTACGATTTGCGCTATGCCCCCAGCAACTCAGACAAGCGTACCTATAACCTGAACGAGGGCGACCAGAGCTATAGCATCCCTGATACAGCGCTGAGCAATGTTTTTACCAATGCGTATCTAACGCAGGCACTGGGTACCAGCTACCGCCGCCAGACCAAGCAGTTTCAGGCTATGGTAGGGGTATCGGTGCAGCGGGCTACGCTTACCCGCGACCAGGAATTTCCGCTGGTTACCTCGGGGCGCTATACCTTCCTGAATGCGCTGCCCACGGCCATGCTGCAGTACAAGTTCACGCAGCAGAAAAACCTGCGGCTGAACTACCGCACCAATACCTCGCCGCCCAGCATCAGCCAGCTGCAGGAAGTGGTCAATAATGCCAACCCGCTCCAGCTGACCACCGGCAACCCCGCCCTGAAACAGGAGTATCAGCACAATCTGTTTCTGCGCTATTCGGCGGCTAAGCCCGAGAAGTCAACCAACTTCTTTGCTTTGATTGGCGGCTCATACACCCAAAACCCCATCAGCAACAGCACTCTTATTTCTACCCGGGATAGTGTGCTGAATGAAAGTGTAACCCTGCCGGCCGGCGCCCAACTCACACGCCCCGTCAACCTGGACCGTCAATTCACGCTACGCTCTTTCCTGAACTATGGCGTGCCACTGGCCGCTTTGAAGTCGAACCTGAATCTGAATGCTTCGGCTACATATTCGCGTACGCCGGGCCTCATTAACGGGGCCCTCAACTACGCCCAAACCCCGGCTCTGGGAGCCGGCGTAGTGCTGAGCAGCAACATCAGCGAGAAGCTGGACTTCACATTGTCATCGAACTCAAACCTGAGCTTTGTGCGCAATACCCTGCAACAGCAGCTGAATACCAACTACTTCGTACAGAACTCGCGGGCCCGCCTGAACTGGATTGTGGCGAATGGTTTTAATATCACAACAGACCTCACGCACCAGGCGAACAGTGGGCTTACGGCCGGCTTCAACCAGCAGTATGTACTCTGGAATGCCAGTGTGGGCAAAAAGCTATTTGCTAAACAGCAGGGCGAATTAAAGCTGTACGCCTTTGACCTGCTGGGGCAAAACCGCAGCATTCAGCGAAACACCACGGAAACCTACATTGAAGACGTGCGCACTGATATTCTGCAGCGCTATTTCATGTTGATGTTTACCTACAACCTGCGCAATACGGGCAGCGGCCCCGCACCTGCCCGTCCCTAGTGGGGTACCACGGTACAGAAGCCGGGAATAGTTGTATTTGTGGGGCAAATACCCAATAAACGGGATATTTCGCCTATTTTGGAGGCTAGTAAAGTCGGCAGTTTATTCAGGCTGAACTTTACTAGCCTTCTTTTTTTGCCGATGAAAAAACTATTACTCGCTCTTTTCTGCCTGTTGCCGGAGTTTCTGCTGGCCCAAAGTGTAGCCGTTCCGGCTGACCTATATCTGGGAGGGCTGCATGTGCGCCTCACCGATGGGGGCCGCACCGTTATTCAGCAGAAAGTAGATGCCCTGCGGCGCCATACGGCATCTTTCCAAAACCGGGTAGCCCTGGCCGACGCGCATTTCCCACTGATTGACCGGGAACTGCAGCAGCTGGGCGTCCCGCTGGATTTCCACTTCTTAGCTATTCAGGAAAGCGGTTTGCAAGGTGATGCGCAAAGTATTCATGATGCCGTAGGCTACTGGCAATTCAAGCGCGAATCGGCGCAGGACTTTGGCTTGCTGGTAAACGAAGTGGTAGATGAGCGTAAGCATATTGCAGCCTCTACCAGGGCTGCTGCCAAATATCTGGTACGCAGCAACAACACGTATCATAACTGGCTAAACTCCCTGCTGAGCTATAACCTGGGCGTGAGCGGCGCCCGCCCCTACACTCTCCCGACAGATGCCGGGGCTACCGAAATGGAAGTTTCGGAGAAGACACACCCGTACATTCTCACCTTCCTGGCGCATAAAGTAGCCTATGAGTCGGCCTGTGGGCAAAACCCCAAACCTGCGCTGGTACTGCAGGAGTTTCCGGCCGTAGCCGGTCAGCAGTTGCCGCAGGTAGCCACGCTGTTGCACACCAATGCGGAGGATCTGACCCGCCACAACCGCTGGCTGCTGGCTACCGCAGTGCCCGCTGGCCGCAGCTACACGCTCATCGTGCCCGTTACCGATCCGCTGCAGCTTACGGCTATGGCCGTGCAGCAAAAGCAGGTAGCTACCGAGTTGGTGCACAAACCGCAAACCGACCCCGAAAACGCCGACTTCGTCCGCATAAATGGGCTACGGGCGCTGGTTGCCCTGCCCGGCGACAGCAAGGAGAGTCTGGCCAAGCGCGCTGGCTTGAAAGTGCGTAAGCTGATGAAGTACAATGACTTGTTTCTGTTCGATAATATTACGCCCGGGCAAGCCTACTTCGTGCAGAAAAAGCGCGACAGAGCAGAGGTGGAATACCACATTGCGCAGCCCGGCGAAAGTGTAGCCACGGTATCGCAGAAATACGGGGTACGCTCCAAAGCCATCTGGAGCAAAAACCGCATGGCCCGCAATGAGGAGTTGCGGCCCGGCCGCCTGATGTGGATGCAACACACGCGCCCCCGGGAAACGGCAGTAGAATACCTGCCCGTTAACAACCCGGCGGCGCTGGCAGCATTTGAGCGCAATGCCGCTTCCCCTACCGCCGCCACACCAGCTCCGGCCCGTACGCGCCGGGAGGATAACACCGACGTATACAGCGGCCGCACCGCTTCTGGCCAGCGCGTGCTGGACGACAGCCCCGACGCGGAAGAGGAAGCAGACAGCGCCAGTACCGCTTCTAAACTCGGCCGTCTGCTGAAAAAGACGACCAGCAAGCCCACCGCCAAGGTTACTTCCCCTGCTACCAAGAAGGCGGAAGAAGCACCGCTCACTGCCGAAGCATCGGTAGCAGAACACGCTCCGGCACCTGCCCCGGCTGCCCAGCCGGCCAAACCCAACCGGGCTATTTACAGTGGCACGCAGAATGAGCGCAACCTGCCCCCACCCGCTCCCGTGGCCGATGAGCCAGCACCTGTAGCAGAAGCTCCTGAACAGGCGGCGGCACCATCTTCATCGGAAGCAGTTGATGTAACTCAGGCGGAAACTCCGGTTCCCGCAGCTACTAGCCAGCCGGTTGTCCCCGCGGCGCAGACAGTGCAACCCACTCCCGCCCCTGCGGCACAACCAGCCCCGGCTACGGCCCCACAAACCGCTACCACTGTTGAGCCAGTACCAGCCAATGGCATACACGTGGTGCAGCCTAAAGAAAGTCTGTACAGCGTAGCGCGCCGCTATGGCCTGCGCCCAGCTGAGTTAATTACCTGGAATAGCCTGCCCTCCAACCCCTCCCTGCGCATTGGCCAGACGCTGCGTGTAGTAGCGCCGGCTTCTGAGCCAGTAGCAGCTCCCGCAACGGAAGCAGCCCCGGCAACGGCGGAAGCTGCTCCGGCCGTAGTACCCACGGTGCAGCACACGGTGGTGAAAGGTGAGTCGATGTACAGCATTTCGCGCAAGTACGGCGTCACCATTAAGCAGATTATGGAGTGGAATAACAAGCCTGACTTCAACGTGAAACCCGGCGATAAGCTGGAAATTAAGCCTGCCAAATAAGCCTGCTGCCTTTGGCAGTTTCTTCCTGTTACAATGCGTTTTTCTTCCAGCTTCTTTCTAGTTCTTACCGGTTTGACAGCAGCTTCCCTGTCAGCGCAGGCTCAGCAGCCTGCGCCGGCTGTTGCTCCTGTTGTGCCCGCTGCCCCGGTTGCTACTTTGCCGGCACTCTCCGAAGACTCCGTGCGGGTGATGACGGGACTAGTGCAAGCCAGCGTGCGGCAGCTCCACAATATTTATTTCGAGCCGAATGATACCCGCGCCGTGCAGTTGATTGAGGCGGCTCTGGTAGAGGTACCAGCTATGAACAAGCGCCTGAGCTTCTACACCGCCAGCCTCCCTCGCGAGCAGCAGCAGGTACTGGCTCAGCGCCTGCGGCAGCAGCCCTGGCAGGTAGAGCTGCAAACCTTGCAGCGCAGCCCTCAGTACCGGGAATTCAGTGCGCGAGCAGCCAAAAATCCGGCGCTTAAAAAGGCATTCGAGCATCTGCAGGCCGCCGGCTTTATGGGTACTGCCAAGGCGGCCACCCCCGCAGCATCGGCTGCTACTCCGCCTGTTGCCGTGCGCGCTACCCCAGCAGCACCTACGGCCAGCACCGCACCAGTGAAACCTCTAGTAGCTAAACCCGCTGTTGCTCCCACCAAACCCACCGAGGTAAAAAAAGAACCTGCTACGTCAGTAGTGGCCAAAGCTGCTCCAGCTAACCCCGCGCAACACAGGGTTCAGAAAGGGGACACGCTATTCGGTATTTGCCGCAAGTATGGTGTTACCCCGGCGCAGATACGGGCCTGGAATAACAAGAAGGACGACGGCGTAAAGATTGGCGAAGTGCTGCTGGTGAAGGCTGCGCAGTAGTCAAATTCCAGATATTGCCATTTGAATAGGGCAGCTCATATGGGTTGCCCTATTTTATGGTGATACATAAAAACCCCTTACCGCGCAATCTTTCCTGGGCCCGCTTTTGGAGGTAACTTTACTTATTAATTCGGAGTGCTGAATTCTGATTGCCGGCTTGAGTGGCATCTATAATTTCAGAACTTACTACTCCGGATTCAGCCTTCAGAAGTACCCGCCATGCCCGTTTTCTCGCACCTTCACAGCCATACGCAATATTCCCTTCTCGATGGTCAGGCCAGCATATCGGCTTTGATGAAGAAGGCCCAGGCCGATGGAATGCCCGCTGTTGCCCTCACCGACCACGGCAACATGTTCGGGGCGTTCAACTTTGTGGCCGAGGCGAATAAGTATAATGTGAAGCCCATTGTGGGCTGCGAGTTTTATCTGGTAGAAGACCGCCACAAGAAAAGCTTCAGTCGGGAAAAGGGCGAGCGGGACGTGCGCCACCACCAGCTACTGCTGGCCAAGGACCAGGCCGGCTACCAGAATCTGGCCAAGCTCTGCTCCATGAGCTTCATTGAGGGCGTGTACTCCAAGTATCCGCGTATCGATAAAGAGCTGTTGCTGCAGTACCACGAAGGCCTGATTGCCACCAGCTGCTGCATTGGCGCCGAGATTCCGCAGGCGCTGCTCTGGAAATCGGAGGAAGAAGCCGAGAAAATGCTGCAGTGGTGGCTGGATGTATTTGGCGACGACTACTACCTTGAGATTCAGCGGCACGGGCTCAAGAACATTGATAATACCGGCAAAAGTCAGGAAGACCTGAACCAGGTATTGCTGCGCTGGGCCCAGAAATACAACGTCAAGGTTATCTGCACCAACGACTCCCACTACGTGGAGCAGACGGACTTTGCCCCGCATGACATTTTGCTGTGCGTTAATACCGGAGAGGAACACAGCATTCCGGTCGGCGACTTTCAGACCAAGTATTTCCGGCTGATGTCGCAGGACAACAAGGTGCTGTATGACCACTTGGACAACCTGCGCCCCCTGGCCAGCTCCGACGACCAGGTACGCCGCCAGCTCATGCGCATTGATGAGGAAGCCCAGATGCCTAAGCCCCGGGCCCGCTTCGGTTTCCCCAACGACCAGTTCTACTTCAAGACTCAGGAGGAGATGAACCGGCTTTTCCGCGACGTGCCGGAAAGCGTGGATAACACCAACGAAATTGTGGACAAGATTACGCCGCCCAAGCTGCAGCGTGATATTCTGCTTCCCAACTTCCCCCTCCCGCCCGAGCACCCCACCGCCGACGCCTTCCTGCGCTACCTCACTTATAAGGGCGCTTTTGAAGGGCCTAAACGCCGCTACTCTGAGCGCACCCCGGAAATTGAGGAGCGCCTTGACTACGAGCTGCGCGTGATTGAAACCATGGGGTTTGCGGGCTACTTCCTCATCACTCAGGACTTCATTAACCACGGCCGCAACATTGGCGTGGCAGTAGGTCCGGGCCGGGGCTCTGCGGCTGGTTCCGCTGTAGCGTATTGCATTGGTATCACCAACATCGACCCGATTAAGTACTCGCTCCTGTTCGAACGTTTCCTGAATCCGGAGCGGGTGTCCATGCCCGATATTGATATTGACTTTGACGACGTGAACCGTCAGAAAGTTATTGACTACGTGGTGGATAAGTACGGTAAAACGCAGGTGGCCCAGATCATCACCTTCGGTACCATGGCCGCCAAGTCCAGCATTAAGGACGTGGCCCGCGCTATGGATTTGCCCCTCCCCCAGGCCAACGACCTAGTGAAGATGGTGCCCGAACAGGTAGGCACGACGCTGGCCAAGGCTTTTGCCGAAAATCAGGAGCTGGACATGATCCGGCGCGACGACTCACCCGACAACCTGCGCGGGCAGATTCTGCGCCTGGCCGAGAAGCTGGAAGGCTCCGTCCGCAACACCGGCATTCACGCCGCCGGCGTCATCATTGCCCCCGACGACATCACCAAGTACATTCCCGTTTCCACTTCCAAGGACTCGGACCTGCTGATAACGCAGTTCGACGGCAAGGTGATTGAGAGTGCCGGGATGCTGAAGATGGACTTCCTGGGGCTGAAAACCCTGACCATCATCGTGGATGCTATCAACCTGATTGAGCAGAATCACGGCATCAAAATCGACATCGACGAAATCCCGATTGACGACCCCAAGACGTATGAGCTGTATCAGCGGGGCGACACCATCGGCACGTTCCAGTTCGAGTCGGAAGGCATGCGCATGTACCTCAAGGACCTCAAGCCTACCAATATTGAGGACCTGATTGCCATGAACGCCCTGTACCGGCCGGGCCCTATGCAGTTCATTCCGAACTTCATCAACCGCAAGCACGGCCGCGAGCCGGTGGAATACCCGCACGAGCTGCTGGAGCCCATCCTGAACTACTCCCAGGGCATTATGGTGTACCAGGAGCAGATTATGCAAGCTGCTCAGATTCTGGCCGGTTACTCCCTAGGTGGCGCTGATTTGCTACGCCGCGCCATGGGTAAGAAGGACATGAAGAAGATGGCCCAGGAGCGGGAAAAGTTTGTGGAAGGCGCCAAAAAGCTGCACAACATTCCCGCGAAAAAGGCCTCTGAAGTGTTTGACGTGATGGAGAAGTTTGCGGCCTACGGCTTCAACCGCTCGCACTCCGCCGCCTACTCCGTAGTGGCTTACCAGACCGGCTACCTGAAGGCCAACTACCCCGCCGAGTACATGGCGGCAGTGCTCACCAACAACATGGGCGACATCAAGAAGGTGACGTTCTTTATTGAGGAGGCCCGCAAGCAGGGCGTGCCCGTACTGGGCCCTGATGTGAATGAATCTATCCTGAAGTTCAACGTGAACGACAAGGGCCAGATTCGCTTTGGCATGGCGGCGGTAAAGGGTGCCGGCGAAGCGGCCATTGAAAACATTGTGCAGGAGCGCGGCAAGAAGGGCCCGTTCACGGATATTTTCGATTTCTCGAAGCGCGTGAATCTGCGGGCCGTGAATAAGAAGACGTTTGAAAGTCTGGCTTTGTCCGGGGCTTTTGACTCGTTTGAGCGCTACCACCGCCGGCAGTTCCTGGAAGCTCCGGCTGGCGACCAGAACCTGATTGAGAAGGCCGTACGCATGGGCCAACAGTTCCAGGCTGACCAGGATTCGGCGCAGCAAAGCCTGTTTGGCGGCGGGGCCTTTGGGGCCGTAGCCATGCCGCTACCGAAAGTGGCCGACATGGAGCCCTGGGCAGCCACTGAGGTGCTGCGGCGCGAAAAGGAAGTAATAGGCTTCTACCTCTCTGGGCATCCGCTGGATGACTTCAAGCTGGAAATTGACTCTTACTGCACCTGCGGTCTAGACAAGGTAGAGAGCTACAAAAACCGCGAGGTGACGGTAGCAGGTCTGATTACCAACGTCCTGTTCAAAACCACCAAGACCGGCCAGCCTTTTGTGTCGTTTACGGTGGAAGACTACGAATCCTCCCTCAACCTAGCGCTTTTCCGCGACGATTACTCGCGCTTCTCGGCCCTGATTAACCCCCGCAACTACGACAAGGAGCAGGTGCCGCCCATGTACATCCGGGGCAAATATGCCCAGCGCTTCCGCGACTCCGACCAGTTCGAATTCAAGATCCTGACCATGGAGCCGCTGTTCAACGTGGCCGAGAAACTGGCGAATGGCGTGCGCGTGCAGCTGGATTTGCGCACTATTACGGAGCCGTTCATGGACCGTTTTATGGAAGCTGTAGAAGGTTGTGCTGGTTCCAAGAAGCTGGAAATTAAGTTCGCCGAGCCCCACGAGCATATGACGGTGGACATGTACTCGCGCCGATACCGCATCGAGCCCAAAGAATTTATCCGGAAGATGCGGGAAATGGAAATTGAGGCCTGCCAGCTGATTTAAGCAACTATGCAAATCAGAATGCAGAATACGTGGCTTTGAAAATTTCCAGCGCTACGTATTCTGCCAAACTGGCCGACTGAACTTTCCGGCGCGCTCCTTGTTTGAACCGCAATCTGCTACCTTGCAGACCCAAGCCTCGTAAGAAGCATTTTCAACGTCACCACAACAAACCCCTTTTATCATGGGACATAAAGCCATCGAAATTACCGATGCCAACTTCGACCAGATCATCAACTCCGACAAACCCGTGCTCGTGGATTTCTGGGCCGAGTGGTGTGGCCCGTGCCGCATGGTGGGTCCGGTAGTAGAAGAGCTGGCTGGAGAGTACGAAGGCAAAGCCGTTATTGGCAAAGTAGACGTAGACGCTAACCCTCAGACCTCGGCCAAATTTGGCATCCGCAGCATTCCTACGCTGCTGGTGTTCAAAAACGGTCAGGTTGTAGATAAGCAAGTTGGTGCTGTGCCTAAGCACGTACTGGCTCAAAAGCTGGATGCCCAGGTAACTGCTTAGTCGGTTACCTCCTCTAACAACCAATAGAAAGCCCTGCTCCGATACACGGAGCAGGGCTTTCTATTGGTTGACTGGTTATTGATTGTTGTTAATAGTGCGGGCCGGGGAAACCAACCTGGGCCTCTGTGGGCAGAATGCGTGGTGGGTGTGCACCACCAAACAGGTTAAAGGTGGGCGCGAAGGAAATAGGTACGGTGTAGGTTACGGCGGTGGGCACATTGTACTCACGGCCGGGCCGGAATTGCGGCAGACTAGCCACTACACGGCGGGCCTCATTATCGGCCTCGTGGGCCAGCCCCCGTACAACCCGCACCTGTCCTACATAGCCATTTTCATCCACGGTATAGGAAACGTATACTTTGCCGGTAATGCCTTTACGGCGCGTATCGCGGGGGTAATTGGTATTGCGGGCTAAGAAATCCAGCAGGGCGGTTTCGCCGCCGGGAAATTCCGGTTTCTGGTGGCGCTGCAATTTGCCTACATAAGGAGAGCCATCCTCATTGAAAAAGATAAGGGCGGGGCCTTTGCTACGGTCCAGCAGCTCAATGGAGCTTAGCTGACCAGTATTGTAGTAATAGCGCCATTCGCCTACCGGGCGGCCATATAGGTAGCGCCCCTCCGAGCGTTTTTGTCCGTTTCGGTGTACCGTTACCCAGCGCCCTACGCGCTGGCCTTCTTCATACTGACCACGCTCACTTACTTTCCCGTTATCATACCAGGCCACATATACTCCTTCGGGCTCGTCATCATTAAAATGCACCTGACTCGCCTTGGAACCATTGGGATGATACCAGGTGAACAGGCCATTACGTAGAGGCGGCTCCGTACTGAGAAAGGTACCACGTAGTAGGAGCACGCCATTCATGGCATAGTCCCGCATGGCGTAGCCGGCATCAGTCTTTCGCTCTATAATACGGTAGTGGGTAGCGCTATCGGGTATGGTTTCTTCGTCATGGTCATTCAAATAAACGGCCGGCATACTTTGGCTATGTACCCATTGCGGCAGCAGCCAGATAATGAAGACCGTAATTAATACTCTCATGGCCGCCCAACTAAATACGAAACCCTTAAATATACAAAATTGTATTAAACACAGCTTTTAGATTTATACCAACAACTATAAAATAAGTTGTCCGCATTGCCAGACCCACCAGCAATGCGGACATACACCCTTATTCCTTGATAAACCGGAACTGTTCTATTCCGCTAACACTATTGATTTGCACTAAGTATAGACCGTTCCGCAGGCTGGCAACTGACATTGGTACGGTGATAGTTCTGTTGGTTTCGGAGGTGGCAATTTGCTCAGCACACACGCGGCCGGCGGCGTCCAGAATACGAATAGCCGTGCGTGGCTGCGCAGCCCGGAAGCTGACCGTGAGCTGATCAGTAGCAGGTACCGGCCAGGCAGTTAGCCGCACATTGCGGCCACCACCGTTCACGGTTATTACCGGAAAATGGTAGAGTGAGCCGTCATTATCTATCTGTTCCAGGCGGTAGTAGCGCGTGGTTTCACTGCCCAGAAAAGCTGTTTTGTCTAGGTGCTCATAGCTGGAAATGGAAGTTGCGGCGCCCCGGGCCTGGTAGGTGCCAATGCCTTTGAACGTACGGCCATCAGTAGAGACCTGCACCTCAAATTGTTTGCAGTCACGCTCCTGGGCCGTCTGCCAGGTTAATTGCACATTCTGGTTAGGCAGCAACTTAGCCTTAAAGCTGATCAGCTCAATTGGCAGTGGATTGCGGACAGAGCCGCTGCCAAAGGTTACGGGCTTGAAAGCATCGGTTATAGCCAGAGCCGAGCCGGAAGTGAGGTAGCGCTCCAAGGTATTGGGCAACCCCTCCTGGCCATAGCTCTGCCAGAACGATCCATCGAACCCGGCCACGCGCAGGTCTTTCTGAGCATCGGGCGCCTCAGAAACGTCGCTATATGGCAGGGTGTAGTAGAGACGAACGAAGGCATCGCCCGTACCGGATGCCCGGCGCACATTCCAGTATTGCTGCATGCTCACTTTCATTAGCCCCGAGCCAGCCGCAAAAGACATAGGTGAAGGGGCCGAAAACCGGTAGGTGTTCATCTCAAAGGTGGCTACCTCGGCGCTTTGTGGCCGTACACCTGCCAGCTGCAGCCCATCGGTATTCCCAATTGGGAAGGTATACACCGTAGCAGGGTTATCTACAACCCGCTGCATAGAGCCTTCTACGTAGCTGTTGTCACTGGCATCCTGCCAGGAACCTTGCAATCCTAGGGTAAGTACCTGACCGTTGGTCTTTAAGTACCCTTGTTTCAGGCTCAAAACACCATTAATTGTTAGGGCCTGGCTTAGGGTAACGTTTCCAGAAGGGTTATCTACTACCAGCTTGCCATTCGTATTCAAGGTGGCCGGCAATCCGTTGCCGGTTACCTGCTCGCCGGCAGTCCCTGTATAGATGTAAGTGGCACCAGCCGCATAGGTACGCGCGGCCTTTAGCTGGATATTTCCTTTGGCGCTTGCTGCAGCATTATTCGCATTAAATCTGGCAATACCCGCTGCATGACCAATCATGAGGGTAGCCTTTGCACTCACCGTGAAAATTCCGCCGTTCACCGTGGTAGCATCTGAAAGCAACTCATAGTTTGCCATATTCAGAGTAGTGCCTGCAGCTACTGTTACGTTTACCCGCCCAACTGTTGTGGCGTTCCCGCTCGTGTTAATATAGTTCTGCTGTTTGCCGCCATCAAAAACAACAGTTGCTACCGTAGAGCCATTAGCAGCAGAAGCGGTTTCTTCCAGCTTACTGCCACTGTCCATAATCAGGTCGCCCTGCAAGTGTAGCTCACCGGTAGCGGCGGCCGAACTAGGAACACCACCACTTACCACCAGTTTCGAGTTATTATTGATGCGGGTGGTACCACCCACAATGACGGAGTTAGGGCCTGTGGAAGTCGAATTGCTGATCCTGAAACTGCCGGTTACTGAGAAGTTGCCCGCCACATTTACCGTCTGCAGAGCTGTAGATGTACCAGTGCGTGACACATTGACAACGCCTGCCGTTTGCTCATAGCTGCCAATGGTCATAGTCTTTTTCTGGGCCCCTGTTGGAGCCAGCAGTTCCAACTCGCCACTGCCAGTACTTCTCACGCTGAGCTTACCCGCAATTTTCATGTTGCCGGAAGGGCTTAGCCGAAAGATTGGCGTTGTTGAGCTGGGCGTATTCCAGATAATATTCCCAAAGGTCTGGTTATCGTTTCCTGTAAAAGTCGCGGCATCCTTCACGCCCACTATTTCCAGCGTTGAGGCCGGATCCCAGGTGGCCAGGGGGAGTTTGCCTCCGTTATTCGCGTATTCATAAGTGCCGGTTGCACCTACGGCCATAGTGGCCCCCGTGCTGAACTTTATATCGGTAGCACTGGGAGCATCAATCCACTGGCCATTGAGTTGCATATCCGTAACACCTACCGTCTCATCAATCAATAGCTCAGCGCTGCTGGTGCGCTGAATCAGGCCACCCTGCTGCACCTGCACTCCTTTGAGGGTAGTAGCCGCTTTGATAGTGAGTATACCACCATCCATAATATTTACACCCGAAACCAGAGCGCCAGGACCTTCAATGGACAGCTCGGCATCATCACTTGCCGTAACAGGCCCTAATACAATAGCATTATTAGTACCCGTAACACGCAAAACGGCCAGGGAGCTAAGTGTTACGTTGCCTAAAAGGGAAGACTTGTTTAAGTAGATAATACCCCCATTCTGAGCAGTAGTTTTTGAAAACGAGGCGGTGGTAGCATCTACAGTTAGCATAGCGCCGGTTCCATCTACCACCATGTCGGTGCAGAGTAGCTTCCCACTCACCGTTAGCTTCCCAATCAGGGAACCTGTTTCCTTCTTTACAATGATTTTTGCAAAGGTGGAATTGGTGCTATTGCTGGAAAACACCTTAGTGTGGCGAATGGTGAAGGTTTTAGTGATGTCGAGAGCTGCAGACCCGTTGGCTCTCCAACCGGTTGCTGTATACACATCCCAACCAGCAGTGCTCATAAAATCCAGCTGATTGTTGGTATTGGAAGAACGGTAGTCGCCTACGGCCTGTGCAAAGGTGGCGGCATGTGCAAGCAGGGCCAGCACCAGCACCAGCAGCCCACGACGCAGCATAGAAGTAGAAGTAGCATTCATGAGAATAATGAATAAGAATGAGAAAACTCCAACACTGTCTGCTTCGCAAGCAAACAGAAACAACCTTATGGCGGTAAAGCAGTATCAGATTGGTTAAAGGCTATTTGTTGTAATAATATGTATATTTTTTGTTCATCAAAATTAAAATAAGTAAATAATTTAAAATTATTATCACATTTATATCATTCCAAAAAAGTACAATCTCAAGCTGAGCCTTAGTGCAAATGCAAAAAGCCCGCTGTGGCGCAGTTGCGGCACAGCGGGCTTTAAAAAGGCTTTGCAAAAAGGTTACACCAGCTGAATGGGGCGGTTCAGAGTTTCTTCGAGAGAGATAAGGGTTTCAGTACGCTCAATGCCTTCGATCAGCTGAATCTTATCGTGCAGGACTTCCCGAAGGTGGTTAGTGTCGCGGCAGATGATGCGGGCAAACAGGCTGTAGTTACCGGTGGTGTAGTAGATGCTCAGGATTTCAGGAATGGCTTTCAGTTGCTCGGCCACGCTGTTGTACACGGAGCTTTTGTTGAGATAAATGCCCAGGAAGGCATTGATATCGTACCCCAGTTGAGCATAGTCAATGTTCAGGGTGGCGCCCTTCACAATACCTAATTCCTCCATCCGGGACATGCGCACGTGTACTGTGCCGCCTGATACATGCACCTTCCGGGCAATTTCAGTGTATGGCATCTTCGCATCGTCGATAAGCAGAGCCAGAATCCTTCGATCTGTCTCATCAAGTTCATAATTACGGGCCATTTTTGAAATGTATGATTGAGGATTTGTTAACCAATTAAGCGTTTATATAAAAACAATGTAAATTTTATTCACATAACCTGCAATAATTTTATTATTAAGGACAAACGCCTACATTTGTCATAATCAAACGCAAGCGGCTTTGAGGATATTGTAGGATGATGGAATTGGCAGACATACCCTCCTCTCTCGGGGGTGGAGATTCGGGAAAAACTGGTCCGGCGGCCGGCTAACTACTCCGTGGAGGTTCGAGCCCTCCTTCTACAGCAACATCTTTGGATGGATTATGTGTGGGGTAAACATTGGAACGTATCTGGGTGGGTGCGTTCTTTTCTAGGAGGCTGCATCTGGGTGGGTGCAGCCTTTCTTTTTGTATACCAGGCTAAAGTGCCGGCTAAAAAAACGTGCAAAGGTCCCTTTTTTCCTTTACAAAAGCCACGAACCATAAAAAAAAGCCCCATTAGCTACCAGAGTAGCTAATGGGGCTTTTGGTTGCATGCGTGCTACAATGTGCTATTCTTTGTAAATCAGGATCTGGCTTTTTCCATCGGCTTTAATAAAGCCGCGGTACATGCCTTCGGAGTTAAATGGCATGGCCACATTACCCTGGCGGTCCAGCGCAATCAGGCCGCCATCGCCGCCCATTTTGCCCACTTTATCAATGGTAGCCTGCGCGGCCTGTGCCAATGGTTTTTGCTGATATTCTACCCGGGCCGCTACATCCCGGGCTACCGTAGCCCGAATAAAGAACTCGCCCCAGCCCGTACATGACACGGCACAGGCATTGTTATCGGCGTAAGTGCCTGCCCCTATGATAGGCGCATCGCCTACGCGGCCATACCGTTTGTTAGTCATGCCGCCGGTGCTGGTGGCGGCCGCCAGGTTGCCATACTGGTCCAGCGCCACTGCGCCTACGGTACCGTATTTCTTGCCTTCGGTGAAGATGTTATTCTCCGGAGCACGGCCCTGTGCTTTGCCGGCTTTCATTTTCACCTTGGTTTTCTTGGGAACCGACTCACTGGCTTTAGTGGGGGCATTGAGCTGGTCGGGGGTGCCGGCGCTTTTTTCCTGCTGCAGGGCTTTTTGTAGCTGCTGGTAACGGGCCTCGGTATAGAAATATTCAGGCGACACGATTTCCAGCCCCTTTTCTCGGGCAAAAGCTTCGGCTCCGGGCCCTACCATCATCACGTGCTCCGATTTTTCCATCACAGCCCTTGCCGCCGTAATGGGGTTCCGAATGACGGTGACGCCTGCTACCGAACCCGCTTTCAGGGTCTGACCTTCCATAATAGCCGCGTCCATCTCATTACGGCCTTCATGGGTGAATACGGCCCCTTTGCCGGCATTAAACAAAGGCGAGTCTTCCATTACCCGCACCGTGGCTTCTACGGCATCCAGGGAAGTGCCCCCTTTTTTCAGAATAGCGTAGCCGGTTTGCAGGGCCAGATTAAGTGCTTCCTGATAGGCCTTTTCCTTTTCGGGCGTCATCAGGGCCTTGGTAATGGTGCCAGCGCCGCCGTGTATAACCAGCGTGATGCGCCCCGGATCTGGTGCTTTAGTCTGGGCCTGGCTGAGCACCGGGCTCAGTAGCCACACTGTGCTCAGCATTAACAATACTTTTTTCATGCAGGAAATAGAAACTGATGAAAGATGAAAGCAGTGAAAATTTGATTTACCGCACTACTACCGCTTGCGCTTGCTGCCGGTATTGTGCCAGGCCAGCATCTAAAAACTGAACAAAGCTACTGACGCTGGCTTCGTACGCCACAGGCTTTACCAGGGGCTTATCGGTGGGGTCGTTAGGGTTCAGGAGCACGTAATAAGGCTGGGCATTTACGCCATACTTGGTTACCTGCAAATCGGCATTTTGCTTGCCCAGGGTCGGCTTCACTTTGCCGTCGCGCTTGGAGGTGTACCACTCATTTTGTGGCAGCTCGGTTTTGTCGTCCACATATAAAGCCACTACCACAAAGTCGTTGCGCAGACGCTGGAGCACCTGTGGGTCGCTCCAGACGCTGGCCTCCATTTTGCGGCAGTTCACGCAGGCATGGCCGGTAAAATCAATAAAAATGGGCTTGTTCTGTGCCCGCGCGCACCGCTTGGCCTGCTCCAGATCAAAATAGCCCTGCAGCCCGTGGGGCAGTTCCAGAAAATCGGCGTGCCGAGGGATTTCGCATAAGGCATTGCGCGTGGAACTCACCGGCGCGGCTGTGGCGGATGCCAGAGAAAAGTCTCGGCTGGTTTGGGGGGGCAGGTAACCAGCCAGTAGCGGTAGCGGCGCCCCAAACAGGCCGGGAATCAAATACACCATAAAGCTGAAGGCCAGCACCGCCATCAGCAGGCGGCCTACGCTCAAGTGGGTCAGGTCGCTGTCGTGGGAGAGTTTAAACTTACCCAGCAGATATACTCCTAGCAGGGCTGAAAGCACAATCCAGAGTACCAGGTACAGGTCGCGGGAGAGCAGGTTCCAGTGGTAAGCCAGGTCAGCCATGCTCAGGAATTTCAGCGCCAGCATCAGCTCTACAAAGCCCAGCACTACTTTCACCGTGTTCAGCCAGCCACCGGAGCGAGGCAGGCTTTTCAGCCAAGAGGGGAAAATAGCGAACAGTGTGAAGGGCAGTGCAAAGGCCAGGGAAAAGCCCAGCATCCCGATAACGGGCGTAATGGTTTGGCCCCGGGCCGCCAGGCCTAGAATGGTAGCTACAATGGGGCCGGTGCAGGAAAACGATACGAGCACCAGCGTGAAGGCCATAAAAAACACGCCCAGCCAGCCGCCTTTGTCCGCCTGTGCATCGGCTTTGTTCACCAAATTATGGGGCAGAGTAATTTCAAACAACCCCAGAAACGACAAACCAAACACCACGAAAACAGCAAAAAACAGCAGATTTGGCAGCCAGTGCGTGGCCATAAAATTGGGACCATCCTCACCCAGCAGGCGGGCTACAATCACGCCCAGAATGGTGTAAATCACAATAATGGACAGCCCGTACACCAAGGCCTTCAGAATGCCCTGTGCCCGCGAGTCGCTGCCCCCGGTGAAGTAGGATACCGTCATGGGTATCATGGGAAATACGCACGGGGTAAGCAAGGCCGCCAGCCCCGAGAAGAAAGCCAGCAGGGCAAAGCTGAATAACCCGCCGGCCTCGGCTTCTTCGGCCGGAGTTGCGGCCACTGTGGCCGTAGCCCCTTTGCCCGTTACCGCTACCGGAGCCTGCTGGGCCGTGGTATCTGCTGCAGCCGCAGGCGCTACAGCGGCGCCCGCAGCCGGCCCCTTAGAGCTGGTGTCCGCTGCTGAAGTAGTTGGTGCGGCCGTTACGGCCGGTGTCAGGGCTTTAGCAGGAGTTGCTGTGCCGGGGGCAACAGGTTGCGTAGCGGGAGCAGGAGCGGCAGCAGTAGCTGTTACTTCGATGGGACCGAAGCGGAGGGTTTCTTCGCCAGGCACGCAACGGCCGTCTACATCAGTACAGGTCTGGTATTCTACCTCGGCCTGAATGGTGAGCGGCCCAGGCTGTAGCACCCGAATGCGCTGCCGAATCTGGCCGGTTTTCTCAAAGTAGGATATATCTCCCTTAAATACTTCGTCGAATTTCTTCTTGGTGCCAATGGATTTAGGCTTGCCTACCAGCGCATAGGCGGCACTTTTGGCAAAGCTGAACGTGAAGACTGTGGGGCCCAGATCGGGGTCGAAATCGGTGGCGTAAAGGTGCCACGTATCCTGCATGCGCGCATTCACAATCAGGTCCAGTTCCTCCCCCACTTTGGCGGTGGGCTGACTGAGCGTGGTAGAGAGCTTGGTAGGCGTGAGCACCTGCGCTACGGTACTTTGCACGAGCAAAGCCAGCAGCAGAAGCAAAAACAGTTTTCGAAAAGCAACAGACATAGAAATGCAATACAGGACGGTAGCCGAATAACAACTCAGCACCAAACAAAGAACGGGAGGAAGTAGCACAAATATCTTATGACAACACACAAACTCCCGTTGGGTTGCCTGCCTCTACCTTCCGGTTGGAATAATCTCCAAGGCCCTGCCTTTAAGGGAAAAGCCAACCGCTTGCCCGGATTCTCGTACTTTTGCACTACTTAGGAGTAACGGGCCGCGTGAGCCCCACTCCGTCTCTATGGTTTTACAAATACTGCTTACCCTTCTGCTTGTCTTGCTGAATGGGTTTTTCGTGGCTGCCGAGTTTGCTTTAGTAAAGGTCAGGGCCTCGCAAATTGACCTGCGTGCTCAAAGCGGCGACAACTTAGCGCGCATTACCCAGAGCATTCTACACAATCTTAACGCATACCTATCAGCCTGTCAGCTGGGTATCACACTGGCCTCCCTGCTATTGGGTTGGATTGGCGAAAGTGTAGCCGAGAAGGTAGTAACTGGGGCCCTCACGGCCGTAAATATCAGCATCTCCCCTGAGTGGCTGCACCGGGTTTCGCTGGCCCTGTCTTTCGCCTTCATCACCACGCTGCACATTGTAATTGGCGAACAGGCACCTAAAGTTATGGCCCTGCAGCGCTCCGAAACTGTGAGCATGGTGGTAGCCTGGCCCCTCAAGATTTTCTATTTTGTATTCCGGCCTTTCATCTGGCTGCTTGACCGCCTCAGCAACCTTACCCTAGGTTTGTTTGGGGTGAAGGCCCTCCATGGCGAGGCAGCCCATACCACAGAAGAAATCCGGATTCTGCTGGACCAAAGCAAGCAAAGCGGCGAAATTCAGGATTCTGAGCATGAGCTGATTGAGAATGTATTTGAGTTTAACGACCGGATGGTGAAGCAAATAATGGTGCCCCGCACCAAAATTGTGGCTATCGACGTGAATTCGCCGGAGGATAAAATCTTCGAGACGGTGCAGAGCGAGGGCTATTCGCGGATTCCCGTGTACGAAGGCTCTATTGATAACATAGTGGGCATTCTGTATGTAAAGGACCTGCTTAATATTGTTCGTCTTAATGAGCATATAGAGCTGGCCCGCATTATGCGTCCGGCCTACTTTGTGCCGGAAACCAAGAAAATCAACCGCCTGCTGCGCCAGTTCCAGCGCAAGCATATGCACATTGCCATTGTTTCGGATGAGTTTGGCGGCGTTTCCGGCATCGTCACCATCGAGGATATTATGGAAGAGTTGGTAGGCGAAATTCAGGATGAGTACGATAACGAAGTACCCGTGGTAGAGAAGATTTCGGAAACGGAATACCGCGTGCACACCTCCACCGCCATTCCCGATGCCAACGAGTTTCTACCCTACCCCCTGCCGGAAGGAGAAGACTACGAAACCGTGGGTGGTCTGCTGAATATGATTTATGGCAACATCCCGGAAGTAGGCGACGTGGCTGTGCTCGACCCTTATGAGTTCCGGGTGCTGCAACGCTCACGCCGCTCCGTAGAGTTGGTGCAGCTGCGCGTGACTGCCGCAAGTGAGCTAAATCCGGAGTTAGAAGAAGGCCTGAGCCTGTAGAAAGCCATTTCTAGGTTGCAGACTAGCCCATAAAAAGAAGAGGCTCTACAATGTGTAGAGCCTCTTCTTTTTATGGGCTTCTGCCAAGTAAAGGCAGGCTTTAATTACCGCTTACTAATGCTATTATCAGCAAGATAAGACCTACTAAGAAGGTTACCCCGCCTATGGTTGATACAATATTAGCCCCACCAATAAGACCACCAATCAAAATAATTACGAGACCAACTCCAATCACGATACCTGCCCGGCCAGCGCGCGACATACCATTTCTACGCTTGGATACATCCTGATGCTTACGCAAGGTATTATCTACTCGCGCCGTTACTTTCGCTATTACTGACCGTTGTGCGATGTTTAGCCGCTGAGTAGCAGAAGCCATTTTGGATACTGCTGCCGTCTGGTGCACAGCTCGTGGAGCAGTGGGAGAAGACTTAATCGGTGCAGCTGCAATGACTACAGGAGCTACAACTGCAGGTTGAGGCACTTCTGCCACAACCTGCGGACGTACCGTAGCGTCATGATAAGGAGAAGCACCAGCCTTAAATGCATAGTGGCTGCTGCTACAAGAAGCCAAGGAGGTTACGGCCAGCAAAGCACCAGCTGCATAAGCGTAAAACTTGTTCATAAATAAGGTAAAAAGAGAAAAAGGAATAAAGCGAACAGTATGGAATAATACACCCAATAAGCACCCTGCTTGGCTATTAGGCTATCCTTTCGCCTGAAATATTAGGGTATCAGAAATGGCTGTAATCTTCGCAAAGCTATAGCTTCTGTATATAGTACCAAAATAAGCTTTTCGACTTAATGCTATTCTGATTTAAACCAACTCGCGTACATCACATAGTTATCGGCCGTACGCAGCATATTGGCGCGCTGCTCCTCCGTTACGGGCTTAATTTTTCGGGCCGGAATGCCGGCGTACAGGTAACTGGGCTCACACTGGGTATTCTCCAGCACCACGGCGCCTGCCGCAATAATGCATCCCTGCCCCACCACGGCGTGGTCCATTACAATAGCACCCATGCCAATCAGCACATCATCTTCCACAGTACAGCCGTGCACTATGGCTTTGTGGCCAATACTCACACGGGCTCCCAAGGTGGTAGCGGCTTTCTGGTAGGTGCAGTGTAACACGGCTCCATCCTGAATATTGGTTTTGTCGCCGATGCGGATCTGATTGACATCACCACGGATGACGGCATTGAACCACACGGTGCAGTCGGCGCCCAACGTTACGTCGCCGACGATAGTGGCATTGTCGGCTACAAAGCAATTGGGGCCGAGTTGCGGCGAAATGCCGCGTACGGGCAGAATTAGGGCAGGCATTGGATACAGATTTAAAATTGGGTAACTTATTAACAAGGTATTTATCAGCACCTTACCCGCATGACCTACCCATGGGGTTGCGGTAGCAGACGGCGGTAGTGGCAACCCTGTTATTTCTTATCAGCCGATGTTATGAATGAGCAACAAAACACCCAGACAGTGCAGGAAGGCTATTCTTTCTTCAATAAAGGAGATATACCCAACTTGCTCACACTCTTTACGGACGACATCGAATTTATCCTTCCGGGCGCTGCCGATACCATTCCTTATGCCGGCGTATTCCGTGGCAAGGAACAGGTTACCACGTTTTTCACCAAACTACACGACGCCATTCAGTACGAGCGGTTCGAGCCGCAGGATTTTATTGCTCAGGGCCAAAAGGTAGTGGCACTCGGGTATTCTAAAGGTCAGACCCGGTCCAATGGGCAGATTTTCGAGGAAGAATGGGCTCACGTGTTTGAGCTTCGGGATGGAAAAATAAGCCGGTTCCAGTCGTTTACTGATACGGCAGCCTTGGTGCAGGCTTTTCAAGCCAGTAAAAAAATGGCATTCTAGCCTGCCTTTCCCCTTTGTTTAAAAAACCATTGGCGCCCAGCCGCTTTCAAACGCTGGGCGCCAATGGTTTTTTAGCGGACAAGCATCCGCTTCCACGTGCCTTTATGCCAATTATACCGCAGGGTACTTGGCAGAGCCTGCCAGAAATATTTGTTTATCTCCACGGCAAAGCTGGGCTGCATGTAGCAGTTGATGGTGCACCCTTCGCACTGCGGTAGGCGACCTTCCAGCGCAATCTGCCGGCGTACTTCAGGGGTGTGGTATAAGTCGTAGAGTTGGCCCTGAATGGGGAATTTCTGTTCGCCCAGGTGGTAGCAGGGCAGCACCAGCTCATTGCTGGGCGAGATAACCAGCGTGGTGCTGGCCGCCTTGCAAACAGGATCCGCCACGTGGTTGCCCCCATCTTTGCGCAGCTGAATAAACGCCTGATTGAGATACACGCCCGGGCGCTTGCCAAAGGCCGATAAATAATCCAGCTCCGCGGGGCTAAGCTGCTCGCCGGTTTCCACGGAGTTGTACTCAAACGCCGGGTTAAGAATGAGCACCAGCCCGTTAGGCTGGGCAATGTTGCGGTACACGGCCTCCAGATCATGCAGGTTTTCGCGGAAAACCGTAAACAGGATATCCGGCCGCTCCCCCAGCTCTTTGGCCACCCGAATGCTTTCGAGCACGAAATCATAGCAGGCCACACCCCGTCCCTTGTCGTGCACCTCTTTCTCGGAGGCATCAAGGGAAAAATGCAGCATATCTACTTTACCGCGTAGCCGCTCGGCGTACTTGGGGTAGAGCAGGCAGTTGGTGGTAAGCGTCGTGATAAAGCCCATATCATGCGCCAGGCCCACAAACTCGTGTATCTGGCGGTGCAGCAGCGGTTCGCCCCCGGTAAAATCAACCACCGATACGCCCAGCCGCTTCAAATCGCGCAGGTTTTGCTCTACATCCGCCAATTGAATATAGGGGGAGGGCTTTTCCCAGATGTCGCAGAAAGAGCATCGCGCATTGCACCGATACGTGACGTAGTAATTGCACAGAACCGGATGATGAACAAGGCGCATAGGCAGTAAAGGTAATGACTAGGTGGGTTACAGCTGGCTTAATGCGGCAACTCGCCCCAGGCCCTCTCCCATTTTGCCGGCGTAGCCACCAGGGCTTCCGCCGTGGCCGGTCCAAAGTGCTCCAGATAATAGTTGCAGAAGCCTTTTAGCGGGCAGCGGGCACAATCGGGTTTAGTGAAAAAGCAGATGCGCTGGCCATGCCAGTAGTTGTGCTTATGAAAATTCAGGAGCACTACCGGGTCTTTAGGCAGTTGATCCAGCAGGAGCTTGTGGGCTTTTTCTACCGATGCCTTGGGCCCTATCATGCCCACGCGCTGCGCCACGCGGTGCACATGCGTATCTACGGGCAGCACGGGCTTCTGAAAGTTAAATAGCAGCACCAGTGAGGCTGTTTTCCAGCCAATGCCGGGCATTGCTGTCAGCCATTCCATTCCTTTTTCCACCGGCCAGTTGGCCAGAAAGTCTAATGTAAAATCTCCCTGCTCCGCCTGAATGCGGCGCAGGATTTCCTGAATGCGCGGGGCCTGCGTATCGGGCCAGCGGGTGGTACGAATGGTATGGGCCAGCTCTGCCGTAGGGGCAGCCAGCACCCCGGCCCAGTCGCCAAAGGCTTCCAGCATCCGGTCATACGCCAGCTCTTCATCGGCGTGGGTGGTACGGTGAGAAAGCACTGTGCTAATCAACTCCCGCATGGGTGTACGCCTGGGCACCGTGGATAACGGCCCATAAAAAGCATCCAGCACCAGATGATTTTGCCAGGTTTTTTGCTCTGGTGGCGCGGTATAAGTAATAGCAGCAGGAATGGCGGTAGACATGAGCCCTTGTACCCGCCCCGCCAGACCTGGGTTGCGCCACACAGGCCTTCATTCCTACGGGCACAAAAAAATCCGACGATGCCTGAAGAACAGACACCGTCGGACGGGAGAGAATACGGAAGGATGCAGGAAGCTTAAATGTCGCCGCGCTCAGCAGCTTTCTTCAGCTTTTCGTTGGCGAAAATGGCAATTTCCACACGACGGTTGGCACGGCGGCCAGCTTCAGTAGAGTTATCCGCCACAGGCTGGTGCGAGCCGTAGCCATGCACCTGGAAGCGTGAGGCGTCTACCCCCTGCTGCTGCGTATAGTTGGCCACTGCCTGGGCACGGCGTACTGACAGCGGGTCGTTGATAGCGTCATTACCGGAAGTATCGGTGTGGCCATCTACAATTACGTTGGTGTCGCCGTACTTAATGAGGGTTTTCGCCAGCTCATCAATGTTGGTTTGGGCAGTAGAGGTGAGAGCCGAGGAGTTCTTGGCAAAGAGGATACCGGAGTCGAAGGTGATTTTGATGCCTTCACCTACGCGCTCCACTTTAGCACCGGCCATTTCGCGGCGCAACTCTTCTGCCTGCTTGTCCATGCGGCGGCCAATGAGAGCACCACCAGCACCACCAACTACGGCACCCATAATGGCACCTTTGGCAGTACCTTTTTTACCCCCAATCACGCGGCCCAATACGGCACCACCTGCAGCACCACCCAAGCCACCGATAATGGCGCCTTTAGCCGTTTTGCTCATCGGCTTTTTAGTGGTCGTGGTCTGCGCTTGGGTCAGGGTGCTGCTCAGGAGCATTAGCAGCGCCATCAGAAAGGCGAAAGGAGAACGAAGATTTTTCATGTGTGTACGTTTTTGTGTCTTGGAAAAGAAAGCAGGTTAGGTTCTTAGCGCTATAGCCTGAAAAACAATTTCCTTTTGGCTACCGGTCTACTTACTGGCATTTTGCAACCACCTTGCCAAAAATCCAAACTGTATAGAAGAGAAGTAAGAAAACTGCGCTTAAAGGCCGTAAATCAGGTTTTTACAGCTTAAAAAACTTTCAGAATAATTTATCATCAACCCCAGCAGCAAGAAAAAAGCTGCCCAAACGAGCAGCTTTTTTCTTGTATGATAGGCTTCAGCTGGCAGCTTACAGGCGGCCTTCTTCAGCGGCTTTCTTCATCTTTTCGTTGGCAAAGATGGCAATTTCCACGCGGCGGTTAGCCTGCTTACCTTCTGCCGTCGTGTTGTCAGCTACTGGCTGAGTAGAGCCATAGCCTTTGGTGGTAACACGAGCCGCATCTACACCCTGCGAGATGGTGTAGTTAGACACGGCCTGGGCACGACGCTCCGACAGGGGCTGGTTGATAGCATCGGAACCGCTGTTGTCCGTGTGGCCTTCCACAATAACGTTGGTATCAGGATACTTTTTCAGAACGGCAGCCATTTTCTGGATTTCCGTCATGGAAGCAGCCCGCAGGTCCGACTTGTTGGTATCGAAGAGGATACCGGAGTCGAAGGTAATTTTAATGCCTTCGCCTACGCGCTCCACTTTAGCGTTCTGCATATCACGCTGCAGTTCTTCGGCCTGCTTGTCCATTTTGCGGCCAATAAGGGCACCACCGGCACCACCTACGGTAGCACCAATGATAGCACCAGCGGCCGTACCGCTTTTACCACCAATGACGCGGCCCAGAACCGCACCAGCGGCCGCACCGGCGCCAGCGCCAATCAGACCACCTTTAGCCGTTTTGCTCATGCCGGTTTTACGGGCACCTGCGCCATTGTCGCTGGGCAGGCTACCGTCGCTGGCAGGCTTGCTGGAGGCGCACGAGGCCAGGAACATCACAAAAGCCAGAAAAAGCGAGAGAATCGATTTGGGAGAATTCATTGGAAAGAAACTTGGTGAAAAGAAAAGGTAATCGGGAAAAGGAGAATTTGAGAGATTGGTGGTGCTTACTGATTTCAGCGCAAAAATGTTTGGCAAATATAGAGCCAGACCTATTCTGCCTTGGAAACCGGCTGTAATATTTCGGGCCCAGAACGTAAAAATCCCCCGCCACGGTATACACCTGGGCGGGGGATTTTAGCTTTTTCCGGGCTTATCAGGAACTGTCAGGAGTAAATTACAGCCGTGAAATATTGGCAGGCACCTCACTTACAGCGGCTTCCAAGCGAGGCTGCAGCATTCGCAGCAAATCAGACAGGCGCTGCTTTAAATCTTTGCGGTCCACAATAAAATCGAGGAAGCCGTGCTCCAGCACAAACTCAGCACTCTGGAAATCCTTGGGCAGATCTTTACCAATGGTTTCCTTGATAACCCGCGGGCCGGCAAAGCCAATCAACGCGCCAGGCTCCGAGATATTGAAGTCGCCGAGCATGGCGTAGGAGGCCGTGACGCCGCCCGTGGTAGGGTCCGTTAGCATGGAGACATACGGAATACCAGCCTCTGAGAGCAAAGCCAGCTTAGCGGAGGTTTTTGCCATCTGCATTAGGGAGTAGCCTGCTTCCATCATGCGCGCCCCACCTGATTTGCTGATCATCAGAAACGGAATGCGGTTTTGACGGGCATAATCGATGGCGCGGGCAATCTTCTCGCCTACCACCGAGCCCATGGAGCCACCAATGAATTTAAAATCCATGCAGGCGACAACCAGCTCTACGCCGTTCATTTTGCCGTGGGCACTGCGTACGGCATCTTTCAGGCCGGTAGCCCGCTGCGTAGCGGCCACACGCTGAGGATATGGTTTCGTATCCACAAACTTCAGCGGGTCCGCCGACGACATGTTGGCGTCGAGTTCCGTGAACTGATTGCCGTCGAAGAGAATTTCAAAGTACTCGGCCGAGTCAATCCGGTCGTGGAAGTTGCATTTAGCGCAGGTGAAAAGCAGGCGCTTGTGCTCCACCATGGGGGCTACGGTTTTGCACTCGGGGCACTTATACCACAGGCCATCCGGCGTTTCCTTTTTTTGCTCTGTGGGAGTGACGATGCCTTTTTCAACGCGCTTAAACCAAGACATGATATACTACTGAGAAGTGAGTGGCTGAGGGATGCAGAGCGGCGCTGCTAGCTGATAACAGCGGCCTGCCCGCAAAGGTAACATTGAATTTAGGCAAAAGCAGGAAGAAGTATTGTACTCCTCGCCCGGTTTCCTTTTTTGACTTATACGCTACGCCAGCGTAATGGAAGAATCGAGGTACACGTCCTGTATAGCGTGCAGCAGGTCTACGCCTTCAGCAAATGGCCGCTGGAAGGCTTTCCGGCCTGAAATCAGCCCCTGCCCTCCGGCCCGCTTGTTAATAACAGCGGTACGCACGGCTTCGTCGCGGTCGGTGGCGCCTTTACTTTCGCCGCCGGAGTTAATCAGCCCAATGCGGCCCATATAGCAGTTGGCCACCTGGTAGCGCGTCAGGTCAATGGGGTTATCCGAGGCCAGCTTATCGTACATGCCCGGGTGGGTTTTGCCGAATTTCAGGGCCGCAAAACCGCCATTGTTTTCCGGCAGCTTTTGCTTGATGATATCGGCCCCAATGGTAACACCCAGGTGGTTGGCCTGCCCGGTGAGGTCGGCGGAAACATGGTAGTCCTTGTCGGCGGTTTTGAAAGCATTGTTGCGCGTGTAGCACCACAGTACGGTGGCCATGCCCAGCTCGTGCGCCCGCTCAAACGCCTGCGACACCTCCTGAATCTGCCGGTTTGATTCCTCCGAGCCAAAGTAAATAGTAGCGCCTACTGCCGTAGCCCCCAGGTTCCAGGCTTCCTCCACGGAGCCAAACAGAATCTGGTCGTACTTATTGGGGTAAGTCAGCAGCTCGTTGTGGTTGATTTTCACCAGAAACGGAATCCGGTGGGCATACTTGCGGGCCACCGTACCAAAGGTGCCAAACGTAGTAGCCACCGCATTGCAGCCGCCTTCCAGCGCCAGCTTGATGATGTTTTCCGGGTCGAAATACATAGGATTCGGTCCGAAGGAGGCGCCGGCCGTGTGCTCGATGCCCTGATCTACGGGCAGAATGCTCAGGTAGCCGGTGCCGGCCAGTCGGCCGTGGTGATAGAGCTGGCCCAGGCTGCGCAGCACCTGGGGCGTGCGGCTGGACGGCACAAAGCAACGGTCCATAAAATCGGGGCCGGGGGCGTGCAGCAGCTCTTTGCTGATGGTGGTGCACTGGTGCTGCAGCAGCGCATCCATTTCGGCAGTTTGGGGAAGAACGGTGGCCATTTGCAAGGAATTTGGGTGGAACAAAACCAGGAAGGCAGGAAAACAAATATAGACCGAAAATCAGTGGACGCTACCCAGTGGTTTGCGCCGTGCGCCGCGAAGTAGCTACCTTGCCCGGGGTATGCCGCCTGCGGGCTGCTACACCCTTTTCGTTGTGTTTACCCATGTTTTGGTTGTGAAAAATTCCTCTCTTCTGCTGCTGGCCGCTTCGGTAGCTGCCACCTCACTGCTGCCCGGCTGCGTAGCCTCTAAAAAGTACGATGACCTGCGCGCCCGCCAGACCGCTACGGAACAAGCCAGGACGGAAGCCGAGCGGCAGCAGCGGCAGGCCGTAACAGAGCTGAAGAAAACCACCGATGAGCTGAATGAAATGCGCCTGCAGAACCGCCGCCTAGTAGACGACTCTGCCCAGACCGGCAACGCCCTCCGCCGCACCCGCTCCCTCTACACCCAGCTCACCGACAGCTACGACAAGCTGCTGAAGAACTCCGACCGGGCCATGGCCGATAAATCGGCAGACTACAATAAGGTAGCCAAGGACCTGGCCCGCCGCGAAGCTGAGCTGGGCGAGCTGGAAACCTCACTCAACAAAAGCAAAACGGCTATTGATAAGCTGAACGCCGACCTGAAAGTGCGCGAAGCGCGCATGGCGGAGCTGGAAAAGGCGCTGGCGGAAAAAGACAAAGCCGTCAACGACCTCAAAGCCAGCGTAAGCAACGCTCTGCGCGGCTTCCAGGGCACCGATTTGCAGGTGAAGATGAAGGACGGCAAAGTGTACGTTTCTCTCTCCGAGCAGCTGCTCTTCAAATCCGGCTCTACCAAAGTAGACCCCAAAGGTCAGGAGGCGCTCAAGCAGCTGGCTGCCGTGCTCAAAACTCAGCCCGATGTGAACGTAGTGGTAGAAGGCCACACCGATAATGTGCCTATTCTGAAAGGCACCGCCGGCATGCAGGACAACTGGGACCTGAGCGTGCTGCGCGCCACCGAAATAGCTCGTCTGCTTACTACCGGCGGCATTCAGCCGGAGCGCGTAACAGCTTCCGGCCGCGCCCAGTACATCCCCGTAGCCCCCAACGATAACGCCGGCAATAAGTCTCTGAACCGCCGCACCGAAATCATCCTGACGCCCAAGCTCAACGAGCTGCTCAAGATTCTGGACTCCAACTCCACGATTGGCAAATAGGCAGCTTCTGTTCTAAAGCAAAAAGAGCCGGCACGTAGAAGTGGCGGCTCTTTTTGCTTTAATCCATTTATAGCATCAGCTTGCTAGAAGTATCGTCAGCGCTCTGCATTGACGGATAACAGGAAACAACTGTTTTTACTTCAGCAGCCCCTGGATTACTGGCAAAGCCGCCTGGGCCCAAAGCTTCATGTGGGGGCCTGAGTAATGTAGTCCGTCCATGGTAAACTGGGTAGCGTCGCCGGAGGCGGTGCGGGTAAAGCCGGTGATGTCTACAAAGGCCACGCCTGCCTGCTGGCTTTCCTGCTTCGCCACAGCATTATATTGGTCGATTTCGGAGGCAATCTTCGTCTGGTCGCGGCCACGGGCATAAGGGGAAGCGCCCCAGTCGGGAATAGACAGCACGAACACCCGTTCAGGCCGGCCGCCAGCCAGGCGAATAGCCGTTTGCAGCAGCTCCCGGAACTCAGTCTGATAAGTAGTTAGCGGCATGCCGCGGTATTGGTTATTTACCCCAATGAGCAACGACACCAGCCCATAGATTTTCTGCACGTTGGCGGCCTGAATAGCTGCTTTTAGCTCCCCCGTCGTCCAGCCGGTGCGGGCAATAATATCGGGCGTTTGCAGGTTCAGGCCCTGCGTCTGGGCCATGCGTGCCAGTTGCACACTCCACCGGTCGGCCGCGGGCACGCCTTCCCCAATGGTATAAGAATCACCCAAGGAGAGAAACTCTACAGCCGGGCCGGCAGCTGGCGGAATGGGCGTAGTACTTGGTCCACCTGTCAGAATAGGCTCAACAGCTGGTTTGGTGCAGCCGAAGCCAATCAGCAATAACCAAAAGGCCAATAGGTACCTCATAGAAACAGGAATCAAAAGATATTTATCAGCCAACATGCGCCATGTACGCAAAAAAGGGCCGGCCTGGGTTGGCCGGCCCTTTCCATATCATTATACCTTAGGCTAGAATGATACATTCAGGCGCCCAAAATAGAAGGCGCCATTAAAGCCAAACTGATTGGAGCTATACAGAAAGCGCCCGCGGTTGGTGTTATCGAGCGTAGAATAAGTCAGGCTCTGCTCGTTGTTGTTGGGGTCCTGGTAAAGCCGGTCGGGGTACACATTGAACAGGTTATTGGCCCCCACGCTCACGCCAAGGTATTTGGTCACCTGGGCACTCAGTACCAGGTCCGTTACCCATTTGGCCGAAAACGTCTGATCAATGTAAGCGCGGGCAGGGTTGGAGTCCTTGGTCTGCACCTCACCAAAGCGCACGGTGCGCAGATTCACGCCAAAAATACCGTAGCCATAATCGGCACTCAGGTTAATTTTGCTGCGCGGCTGGCCGTTCTCCAGCCGGGCCCGCTGGGCACGGTCGAACAGGGTGTTTTGTAGCGAGGGGTTGGCATCAATAAAGGAGGAGCTATGAAAGCCCTGCACGGTGGTTTCGTTGAAGTTGGCAGCAGCTGTCAGCGTCAGATGGCTTTGCTCGCCAAAGTTCAGACGCTCATTGGCTACAATATCCAAGCCACGGGTGCGGGTATCCACGGCATTGGCAAAGAACTGAATGCCCTGCACCGGCAGCGTGCCCAGAATCTCATTCACGGCGGCGTTGCTGCGGTTAAACTGGGTACTCAATACAATCCGGTCCTTGATATCAATCTGATAAGCATCTACGGTGAGGGTGGCCGTGCGCAACACCCGCGCCGTGATGCCCAGGCTGTAGTTTTTCGACTTTTCCTGCTTTAAAGGCTCTATTCCGAAAGCCTTGGTCAGCGGGTTGTCGTTATTGGTGGTGAGTACCTGCCGTAGCTCGCCGCCACTAAACTGGGTGCTAGAGTTAGTGAAATAGCGCTGCTGCAGAGAAGGCGCCCGGAAGCCGTTGCTGATGGCTCCGCGCAACGACACATCGGGCAAAATGCTGTAGCGCGCGGCCAGCTTGCCGCTCACGTTAGAGCCAAAGTCGCTGTAGTGCTCGGCCCGGCCGGCCACATTCAACAGCAACTTTTCGGTAATGTCACTCTCCAAGTCGAGGTAGCCGCCCACATTGTTGCGCGACTTATCCACCGCATCCTGGGGCTGATATCCCGGGAAACCCTGCGCACCGGCCGCAGCCGGGGAGCCGTTCACCACACGGCCACCATAGATATAGGAGCCTTCATCGCCGGCTTTAATCTGGAAGTTGTCGCGGCGGAATTCGCCGCCGAAGGCCACGTTCAGGGTGCTCAGCACCGGCACGCTCATAAACTTGCGCGAGAAGCCCAGGTTCACCGTGTTCTGCTGAAAAATCAGCTTGCCCGCATAAAACGCTGTAGGGCTGGTGCCCTGCGGCAGCGAAGCATTGATGGTGTTGGAAATATCGTAGCGCAGGCTGTTGCGGCCGAAGGTATTGCTCAGATCAGCCTGAAAGCCGAGCACATTGCCACGCACCCCGGTAATCAATGACTGGTCGTCGACGGTGCTGTTGATGAAGGGCAGGTAGCCGTTGGGGTACACGTTCAGATCAATTTGGGAGGCCTGCGTGGGCAGGCGGTAGAGGGCGCCAGCGCGGCCGGTGCGGCGCGTGAGGCCGCCAGCTACATAGGCTTCCAGTTCCAGGCTGGGTACCAGAGTGTATGCGGCATTCAGGAAGCCACCATACGTGCGGGTATCGGAGCTACCCACACGGATATCCCGCCGGTTGAAGCCGCGCTCCGTTACCAGTGCATCATCCTGAGCCTTTAGCGTCCGCTTTTCCTCATCCGTTAAGGGAATCTGTTTGGAAGGGTCGTTAGGGTCAGTTTTGGTAGGATAATTACCGCCAGAAGTTCCCAGGTAAATGAGAGGGGCTGTGTCGCGGCCGCTGCGGTCTACAAAGCTGCGGTTGCTGAATTGCCCGCTCACATTCACAAAGCCGCGCCGGTTCAGCCCAAACCCGGCGTTGGCATCCGCCTGAAATAGCTGACCGTCGCTTTTGGCCGTCTGGCCCACGGTGCTGCTCACGTTCACGCCGGTGGTATCATCCTTCAGCTGAATGTTGATGACACCCGCAATGGCATCGGAGCCGTACTGCGCCGCCGCGCCTTCGCGCAGCACTTCCACCCGCTTGATGGCCGCGGGAGGAATAACGTTCATATCGGTACCTACGGAGCCGCGGCCGGGCGTGCCGTTAATGTTTACCAGAGCAGAGGTGTGGCGGCGCTTGCCGTTCACCAGCACCAGCACCTGGTCGGGCCCCAGGCCGCGCAGGGTGGCCGGGTCTACAAAGTCGGTACCATCGGTCACGGTCTGGCGGCTGCTCTGGAAGGAAGGCGCCACGTAGGTGAGAATCTGCGTGATGTCCGTCTGGGCATAGGCTTTGATTTCGCGAGCCGAAATAACGTCTACCGGCGAGGTGGTGAGGATATTGGAGCGGCCCTCAGCGGCGCGGGAGCCGGTTACTACTACTTCATTCAGAGCCGTGGTATTGTCGGCCAGACGCACATCAATGGTGGTGCGGCCATTCACGGGAATTTGCTGGGTAGCAGAGCCGATGGCCGAGAAAACCAGGGTAGCCGTGCCGGGCACTTCCAGGCGGTAGTGCCCCTCCGTATCGGTGCTGGTGCCGTTGGTGGTGCCTTGCTGCAGCACTGTTACGCCGGGCTGGCTCTGGCCGACCAGGTTGGTTACCCGGCCTGTTACGGTCAGGTTTTGGGCGAAGGCGACCAGGGTAGTAAGCCAGAAAAGCATCACCAGCCCTATCCGAAAAGAGAATAGATTTTTCATACAGTAAAAAGAAATAGAGAAAACAACGACACTACCTACCGGCCTCCCCTTTGCGGCTACTGGTAGATATCCTTCAGCAAACTAGCCCCGGCCCGAACACTCCGCAGGTTCGGATACTTCGGTATCCCAAGTATCAGTGAAACGACCTTTTATCAGGTCAGTATCTTCCACTTACGCATATTCCCCTGCGAATGCCTATAGGCAACAGGCAAAAAAAGCACACGGAAATGGAAGAATTAAGCGGCTCAAATGGCCAAGCTCCACTGCCCACTGGCAGCCTATAGATCTACTTAACAACAGCAACAACACCCCTCAGTGGCGCCTAGTAGCGCGGCCAGCATAGGAGTATTTTGCAAAAAGCAGATTGAAGTCAACCAGCTTTCCTGCGAAATAGGGGCGGTTGAGGATAAATTTTTCACGCGGCAAGAATAAAGCAGGAGGCAGATAGTATCAGCAACTGGCATCAGAATAGCATATCCCGCTTCCTGCTGAAGGAGAACCCAGCAACTACAATCAACCCAATTATTTGTTTTCAGAATTTCCAGCGCCCGGCTTCAACCGCTTCTGGCCCTGAGCAGTAGGCTTGCCCCCTATATCCTGGCAATCCGCAAAATGTGTCCGTAGTAATCCTTGATAACAACTCGAATAAAGCTCTAAACCGACGCACCGAAATCATCCTCATCGTCAAGCCCAAAAAACCTTTTCAACTTCCGAAGCATAATACGCCAGCCACGGAATAAAGCAAGAAGAAAAACGTTAGGTTTATATTCCTTATTACACTTAATGGGTATCCCTTGTAGGCTATGTGCAAACTCTACTATTCTTCCTCCTGGCCTATTGTTCTGTTTGTCCTGAGTGCTGTAAGTATAGCCCAGGCCACCCATTTGCGCGGTGGACAGATCAGTTATGTTTCGCTGGGCAATGATCAATACCGTGTTCGGGTGGAACAGTATATGGATCAAACCTCCGGGGCATCAACAGACTTAACGGAATGGCTGGTGTGCAAGCGCAACGGCTGCGCGGGTACCGGTACCGGCAGCTTTATCGTTGAATTTGAGAGTACCCGAGTTGCTACTACTCCCGCTACCTGCCCGCCGGCAGTACCTTTGGTGATGGTAGCAGGCGAAATCACGGTAACGCTCCCGCCGGGCCAATGGGCCCTCAGCATCGAAGGGGGAAACCGGTCTCAAAACACAAATCTGGCGCAAGCCTCGAACAAGGGAATGTACCTGCAGGCGTTTCTGGACAACACCCGCGGGCAGGCCGATTCGTCGCCCAAGTTCACCGAGCTGGAAGTGCCTTCTGTGGGCCTGAATACGCTGCAGCGCTACAGCTTTGCCGCCTTCGATGCCGACGGTGATTTGCTGGTCTATTACCTGGCACCGGCCATGTGGGCTACCTTTGATGTTCCTAATACTTTCGTTTGTCCGGAACCGATGGAGTATACCTCCTACTCGGCCGGCTCCATCAACGACCCGGCTACTGGTCAATCACTCAGCTACCCGGCTGGGCAATTTTCGGCGGGATTTCCCTTTCTTTCCTTTCGGGCCAATGCCGGAACGCTCACCCCGTGGGTAGACTTTAATGCAGCTACCGGGCTGCTGCAAGCAATTCCGGTGGCCCAGGGAGTATATTCGGTGGCGGTGCTCGTGCAAGAATATCGAAGCTTCAACGGCACAGCCGTGCTTATTGGCAGCGTGTTGCGGGAAGTGCCATACACGGTAAAGGCCACGGACAATGTCAATCCGAGTTTGACCCTGCTCAAGGGCAACACGACCTTGCCGATTGATGAGCCCATCAACGTACAGCCGGGTCAGAATCTTTCCCTCACTCTGGTTGGTACCGACCCAGATGCTGGCCAAACGTTGCGGTTGAGTAGCAACGCAGAAAGCCTCCTTCCGGGTGCTACATTCCAGCCTGGCACTACGGCATCCAGCGCGCAATTTACCTGGCAGGTGCCCACCAGCACCACGCAGGGCTTGTACTCGTTTTCTGTACGCGTAGCTGACGATGCTTGTCCGGCAAATGGCATTGATAGCCGTACCATCACACTCCACATCAGTGGTCTGCCGCTAGCGGCAGGCACCAGCGAGGATCTTGGTGCCATTGCCGCTTACCCCACCCCTTTTACCAACTCGGTCCAATTTCAACTGCCGGTGCGCAAAGTGCAGGATATACTGGTCACCGATGGTCTTGGGCGGGAGGTAGCTCGTCTTAGCAGCCGCCCTGATGGCCGCGTTAGTTGGCAGACTAATGCCCTGCCTGCTGGCATGTATTTCGCGCGCACCATTGATGGCTCTCACGCGGTACGTCTGGTTAAAGCCAAGTAATGTGGTTGACCTGTCCAATCATAAAACAGCCACCATCCTGCGCAGGATGGTGGCTGTTTTATGATTGGACAGAAGCTATTATCCTATGGCCTGCTTCAGGTCCTCAATCAGGTCCTCGGCATCTTCAATACCCACGCTTAGGCGGATCAGGGAATCAGAAAGGCCGCCTTTCCGGCGTTCCTCAGCCGGAATGCTGGCATGCGTCATGGAGGCCGGATGGCCAGAGAGGCTTTCCACGCCACCCAAGCTTTCGGCCAAAGTGAACAGTTGGAATTTCTCCAGCACGGCTACAGCATCTTCCATCCGGTCGCCCTTCAGCACAAATGACATCATGCCGCCAAAGTCGCGCATTTGCTTGGCTGCCACGGCATGGTTGGGATGCTCGGGGAAACCAGGCCAGAAGACCTTCTCCACTTTGGGGTGGCTCTTCAGGTATTCGGCTACGGCACGGCCGTTTTCGCAGTGACGCTGCATACGGATATGCAGAGTTTTGAGGCCGCGCAACACCAGGAAACAGTCCTGGGGGCCGGGAGTACCGCCGCAGGCGTTTTGCAGGAAGCGTAGCCGCTCGTGCAGCTCGTCGTCCTTCACAATCACGGCGCCCATCACTACATCGGAGTGGCCGCCCATGTATTTGGTGAGGGAGTGCATCACCATATCCGCCCCCAGATCCAGCGGGGTTTGCAGGTAAGGCGTAGAGAAAGTATTGTCTACCACCAGCAGCGCCCCGGCTTTTTTGGCCACGGCCGCAGCGGCCTCAATATCAATGATGTTGAGTAGCGGGTTGGTAGGCGTTTCTACCCAGATGAGCTTGGTATTGGCGGTTACTTTCTCTTCTACCGCTTTCATATCGTGCATGGGCACGAAGTGAAACTTGATACCGTAGTTGGCGAATACTTTGGTGAAGAGGCGGTAGGTGCCGCCGTACAGGTCATTGGTGGAAATCACCTCGTCGCCGGGCTGCAGCAGCTTGATAATGCAGTCGATGGCGGCCATACCCGAGGCATAAGCCAAGCCATGCTTGCCATTTTCCAGCGCGGCCAGCGCATTCTGCAGCTGGGTGCGGGTGGGATTGTGCGTACGCGAATATTCATAGCCTTTGTGGTCGCCGGGTGAGCGTTGCACATAGGTGGACGTCTGATAGATAGGCGTCATAATAGCCCCGGTTTCGGGGTCAGGATGCACGCCGGCATGGATGGCTTTGGTTCCGAATTTCATGTAGAACTATCTTGGAGTGGGTCAAATGCTGAGTACTTGGGGCGCAAAGGTAGGTAAGTGTAATTATCCTCGTTCTTCTGGATTTACGGCTTTTGTAAGTGCTTTTCCTGATTGCACTTTGCCCTTTCTGGCGAACTGCCTAACTTGTTGAAAAAATACAATTCACCTTTATTTTATCTACTTGAAAAAACTTTTACTCCTGGCAGCACTAGGCTTATTACAGCTGAGCGCCGCCGCAACTACACCGGAGGTTACTGAACGTACGGCCCGCGAAAAGACGTACGCTGACTCCGTAAATGCCACATTTCATTATAAGACTGGAAAAGTTGTACTGCCCCAAAGCCTGGGCGACTTAACCGTACCCACCGGATTTCGCTACCTGGATACGGAACAAAGCAAGCGTTTGCTCACGGAAGTGTGGGGAAACCCGCAGGGCGAGTCTTTGGGCATGCTACTGCCCGCCGACCGTGGCCCCCTGAGCGACAATAACTGGGCCTTTGTACTCCAGTATGAAGACATGGGCTACGTAAAGGATGATGATGCCGATGAAATAAACTATGACGACCTGCTGAAGGAAATGCAGGCAGACACAGAAGAGGAAAACAAAGGCCGGGTAGAAGCAGGTTACGAACCCGTTACCCTCGTAGGTTGGGCCGCCAAGCCCTACTACGATAAGAACCTGAACGTACTGCATTGGGCCCAGGAGCTGAAATTTGGCGAGGCCACAGAGAATACGCTCAATTATAACGTGCGTCTGCTGGGCCGGAAAGGCGTGCTCATCCTGAATGCTGTGGGCAATACCTCGCAGTTACCAGAGGTTCGCAGCTCCATTCCCAATGTTATTCCCAGCGTCACCTTCGCTAGCGGTCTGCGCTACGCCGATTTTCAACCCGATATAGATGAAGTAGCGGCATATGGTATCGGTGGCTTGGTGGCGGGTAAGGTTTTAGCCAAGGTGGGCTTCTTCGCCCTCATTCTTAAATTCTGGAAAGTATTGCTGGCGCTTGTAGCCGGCGGCTGGTCAGTTGTCCGGCGCTTTTTCGGCGGCAAAAAAACGGAAGAGCCAGAGCCTGCTCTGGACGCACCCACCGAGAACTTCTCTCCGGAAGCATAGCCTTCGACTCCAAATCTTACGTTCTTACATTCGGGCCGGCCATTATGTGTCGGCCCGTTTGTTTGCGCATCGCCTATGGCTTTCCTGAAAGAGCTTTTTCAAAAAAACGCTTCCACCCTGCTCTCCATGCTATTGCTGGTGGCCATGCCCGTGCTGGGCAGTTCCTCACTCACATATTTTCTTTACCGCAACCAGGAGTTGTTGCAGAACCTGAGTGTAACAGGAGCCGTGTTTTATTTTCTGGTCATTGCCTTTACTATGGCCTTTGCCCTCACGCCCACCACGTTTGTGGCCATCGTCACGGGCTTCTATTTGGGTTGGGTGGGCTTGCCGGGCATGGTGCTGGCTTATGCATTGGCGGCCTTCATTGGTTACCATATTGCGGCATCTTTAGACCACGGCCGCATGCTGCAGTTTCTGCACCACTTTCCCAAAGCCGATGCCGTAATGCGCGAGCTGCGCCAGGAAAGCTGGCAGCTGATTGTGCTTACGCGTATTTCACCGGTGCTGCCCTTTGCCCTCATGACGTTCGTGCTGGCCGTGATGCGCGTAAACCGGCGCAAATTCCTGCTGGCTTCCGTCTTGGGCATGCTACCGCGCAGCCTGTTTTTCTATTGGCTGGGCACCCAGGCGCAGGATGCGCTGGCCCTGCTCAATAACCCCGACACAGGCACCGGCGGCAAAGTGCTGGTGCTGGTATTGATTGCCGTATCCTTATTTGGGTTGTATTACCTGTTTAACCGCGCCCTGAAGCGAGCATTAGGCAAAAACGCCGCCGAGCCACAAAAAAATTAAAACTGACTTTCAGCCGCTTGCGACCGGCAATCCACTTTTTCAGCAGAAAATCCGCGTGCTGGCTTGCCAGACAAAAAATTTAGCTGTTATCTTTGTGCTCCTCAAAAGGGAAATGGTTGTGTAGCTCAATTGGATAGAGCATCTGACTACGAATCAGAAGGTTTAAGGTTCGACTCCTTACACGACCACAAAAGGCCCTCAGCACCACGCTGAGGGCCTTTTTCGTTTTCCTACGTACCCTAAACGGGACGGTACAGCTGTTAGCCCTGAGGCAAATTCTGCTTTCGGCATAAACCTGCACGCTTACAAAGCGTACCTTTGCAGCCGTTTGCCGCGTGCGGCCAACGTTTTACCCCGTTTTCTTGTTAAGAAGGCAACCTTTCGCGAACCTTTTGCTGCGTATGAACACTATTTCCACCGATATCTGCATTATTGGCGCGGGCCCGGTAGGGCTGTTTGCTGTATTTGAAGCCGGACTGCTGAAACTGCGCTGCCACGTGGTAGATGCCCTGCCGCAGGTAGGCGGTCAGCTTTCGGAGATATACCCTAAGAAACCTATCTACGATATTCCGGGCTTCCCTAATATTCTGGCCGGCGACCTGGTGCGCAACCTGATGCAGCAGATTGAGCCCTTCCACCCCACCTTCACGCTGGGCGAGCGGGTAGAGCGCTTTGCCAAGCTGGAAGATGGCTCCTTCCAGCTTTTCACTACCGACGGCACCGAAATCCTCTGCAAGAGCATTGCCATTGCGGGCGGCCTGGGCTCTTTTGAGCCGCGCAAGCCCGCCATTGAGGAACTGGAGAAATTTGAAGGTGGCCGCGGCGTGCATTATATGGTGCGCGACCCGGAGCACTTCCGCGACCAGCGGCTGGTTATTGCCGGCGGCGGCGACTCGGCCCTCGACTGGACCATTTTCCTGGCCGATGTGGCCAAAGAAGTAACCTTGGTGCACCGCGGCACTACCTTCCGTGGCGCTGCCGACTCGGCCGAGAAAGTGCAGAAGCTGCACGATGCTGGCAAAGTACGCCTGGTACTGAGCAGCAATGTGACGCACGTACACGGTAACGGCCAACTGGAAGCCGTGACCATCACGGCCAACAACGGCGCAACCGAATCAGTACCACTAGACCACTTTATTCCACTTTTCGGTCTCACCCCCAAGCTGGGGCCTATCGGCGAATGGGGACTTGAGTTGGAAGATGATGCCGTGAAAGTGAATACGCTGGACTATTCCACTTCCCTGCCCGGCGTGTTTGCCATCGGCGACATTAACACGTACCCCGGCAAGCTGAAGCTGATTCTATGTGGCTTCCACGAAGCGGCCCTTATGGCACAAGGTGCTTTTAAGTACATCAACCCCGATAAGAAATACGTGCTGAAGTACACCACCGTAAACGGCGTACCTACGTTATAGCAACATATACCCTGCAGGATATATGCACAGAGAAGAGGTGGGTTTGCCTGCCTCTTCTTTTCTTTGTACCCCGGCCCGCGCATTTGGAGCCCTTGTTTTGATAGTTTTACTGACGCCCTAATATGAGCCAGGAGCTTACCGAAGTTCGAGTATATGTAGAGGAAGAGCCGGGCCACCGGCGCGAAGTGGTAGGGCCCACAGACATGGGCCTGAGCTTAATGGAGCTGCTGAAAGCCGATGGCTATGATATTCAGGCAACCTGCGGCGGTATGGCCCTGTGCGGCACCTGCCACGTAGAGGTGCTGGCCGGCCCTGAGCTGCCAGAGCCCAGCGACGATGAACTGGCTATGCTGGAAAGTCTGCCCGTGATGACGCAAGGCAGCCGTCTTTCCTGCCAGATTCGCATCAACGCTCGCCTTGATGGACTAGTAGTACGCCTTATGCCCCAAGGCACCTAATCTACCCCAAAATGCAAGCCATTAAAAAAGGCGCTACCACATTTTGGCAGCGCCTTTTTAATGGCGTTAGGCTTTGTTAGCGGCGGGAGCGCCGCGTCTTTTTCTTACGCGCCGCAACGGCCTTCTTTTTCGCAGTTGCTTTCCGGGCGGCAGATGATTTGCGGGCGGCGGACTTTCGGCTGGCGTGCGTAGTAGATGCACGATGTGCGCTGGCGTGGGTAGCAGAGTTCGGAGCTACTGGTTCTACCTCAGGTTTTTCAGCCGGTTTGGCGGCTACGTCGGCCTCGGTTTCCTTGGCCATTTCCATATTGCGGGCCGTCATGCTGGGCAAAGGCACTGCCGTAGACTCCGGCTTAGCTACCCCTTGCTTCCGGCGCACGGGCATGAGAAAATCCCGCTCTACCCGCTCCCGGGCCGATAGTTTCTCTTCACCCGGCAACGCGGGTTTTACCGGCACCGCTACTTTACCATCATGGTCAATAACTGGGGCCGGGGCTACTTTTTTCTTACCCTGGGCAAACACTCCCGCACTGCTCAACAGCAGTCCAATTACAAGGAAAATAGTGCGCATTAACTATTCTTTTCGGTGGACAGGGTGGCAAAAGTACCAGATTCTGAATCGAATAGCAAAACACACCTATGCCTACACGCTGCAAAAGGCCTTTTGCAGCGTGTAGATGTTGATACAAAAATTAAAAATGCAATTCCACCCTATTTTCCTTCCATCCGCATAATCTGCACCCGAGTGCCGGCAGAATGACTGGTAAACTCCGGCGCATACAGGCACTGTAGCTGGGAAAGCCCGCCGGAAAAATCACCGCTTTGGGCGGCGCGCAGACGGTACTCGAAGGTGTGCGAGCCTTTGGGGAAAAAGCCAATGAAGAAGTTTGTAGCCGCGTCGCGGGGGCTTTCATAATATCCTAGGCCAGACTGGTAGCGGTAGCCAGAGGTTTGGCTGATAAGTTCCAGCCCGGCCGCACGCTGGTCTTTCAGATGCACATATTCCAGGTCCCGGTCGGAGCGCAGGATAAGCCGTACCACCAGCACATCCCCTACTTTCAGGGGAGAGGTGGCCGTGAGGCGTTCCAGCACCGGGCCGCCCGTGGTGCGCTGCTCGCGGAAGAGCTGGCGCTCCAGGTTCAGGGGCGTGGCAGCCGGGGTTATCTTATCTATCTGCTCGAAATACTGCCAGTACAAGGCTCCCCAAGCTACACCGGCATCGGTTTTCTGTACTGTTACCTTCCCCAGCGCCGGTTTGATTTGCGGCGCCGGAAAAGTGGTTTTGTAATACCCGGTTCCAGCCTGTTGCGTCGTGGGCTTCACGGTTTCCCCTCCTATGGTTACCTGAATGGGCTGAGTGGCCTGTAGCCAGTTAGAACCGCGCAGCAATAAGGCATAGCAGGCATCGGCAGTGGCGCGGGTGCTTTCCCAGTTCTGGGTTTGCTTTTGCTTGAGTAGCCACAGCTTCATTTCATCTACAGCTTTTTGGTCGTCTTTCACTTCATCAAAAGCCTCAATCAGCGTGGCTTGCGTTTCGGTAGGGGCCTCGCGCCAGTAATAGCCGCCGCGCACCTCTTTCCAGTACATACCCAGCTCCGGCGAGTGCAGGGCATTTTCTGTGAGAGCGGTGATAATATCCTTTACGGCAGCAGGCTGGGTTTTCTGCCGGTGAAGAGCCAAGGCCGCCTGTGCCTGCAGATAACGGGTCTGGGCTTTCCAGTAGGTACCCGTCTGCTGCTGGTAATAAGCTTGTGCGGGCTGGTCTGATTTGGCAACGGCCTGCTTTAGCCAGAAGCTGCGGGCATACAGCGCCTGAATCTGAATATCTGCAACATGCTGCTGCTTCAGATCTACTTTCGGCTGTTTACGCAGCAGGGTGTAGTCGCGCTGCAATTGCTCATCGAGGTAGCGCACTGCGTTTTCCAGCAGCGGCCGGGCCTGGGCATCCTGCCGGGCATCAAAAGCGCCCAGCTTCTGGAGCTTGCCAAAACCGGCAATGATGAGCTGGGTGATGAAGCGGTCCTCGGGCATTTTCTCAAACCAGGGAAAGGCGCCGTTGGGCTGCTGCATTTTGGCCAGCTTGGTCAGGGCACGGGAAGTTTCAGCCTTCAGCCGCTGCTCATCAAACAGCTCGGTTAAACGGCGCATCCGCTCAGTTTCGCTTTGTGCGTCGCGCACCCAAGGGGTTTCCTGCAGGAGTAGGTTTTTCAACTCCTGATTCTGCTCCAGCTTGCTGGTGAGGGCCGCTTTGTCGCCGCTTTGCGCTGCGCGCTTCCACTCTTCCAGCATGGTTTTGAGGGCCGGATTACTCTGCAGAATTTTTGCAGCCAGCAAGTTGGCATAGAGGCGGCTGAATATCTGCTCAGAGCACTCGTAGGGATACTCCATGAGATATGGAAGAGCCTGCACGGCATACCAGGCAGGATTCTCGGTCATTTCCAGCGTGAGCGAGTAGTTCCGGCGCGTAGGCGAAGAGGTATTTGTCAGCTTCTTCAACTCAAACTCCCGCGTGGCCGGGCCCACAATAGGCAGCGGCAGGCTTTCGGTAATGAGCAGGCGGTTGGGCAGTACCGGCAAGGTATTTTCCTCGCCATCAGAATATGTCTCCACCGGCTGCTTTTTGGCTTTGCGCTTTGCCTGCTTCGGGGCTTCGGTTTGGGCCACTATGCGGTAGGTAATGGCTTCCAGTGGCACCTCACCTTCGGCGGTTTCCGGGATTTGTAGCTCCCAGCCTACGGCGCTGCTTTGGTTGGCACTGAGGCTGAATTTCTGCTGAGTAGCTCCTTTCAGCAGTTTGCTATCAATGGGCTGCTGGGTGCGGGCGTCCAGCAGGAATAGCTGGGCCGTGCCGCTCATAGGTTTATCGGTGAGGTTGCTGAGCTTGGCGTTGAGGCGCAGTTGGTCTCCTTCCCGGAAGAAGCGCGGGGCGTTGGGCGTTACCTGCAGCTGTTTCTGGGTGACCAACTCGCGGCGCAGCAGGCCGGTGTGCAGTTGTTGGTCGTGGGCCAGGGCCAGCAATTGCCAGCGCGTTACGGCTTCGGGCATCTGGAATTCCAGCACCATCTCGCCTTTGCTATTGGTGCGTACTGCCGGTAGCCAGAAGGCGGTTTCGCGGAAGTCTTTGCGGGCCTGCACACCGGAGAGGTCAACCTGTGGTGGCGCCGACTTCTCCTCAACTCCTAGGCCTGTGACTACCACTTCGCTGAGTTGCTTTCCTTGAGCCATGTCCATGGTTGCGGGCGCAGCAGCCATTTCTACCTGACCTGAAACCCGGGCTGCTTTGCCTTTGATAGTTTTCCTTCCACCACCATTCTGTACGACTACACTTTCATAAAGCATCATACCCTGGTTATCTAAATAACCCCACTGATTCAGCAGCGGATATTCGACTAAGTCAACCTGGATATTGGGTTGCTGCCCAGCTGAGAGTGTTCTAGACTCCTCCGTTCCGAACTGCCCATTCCATGCCAGTGTAGCCGGAAAATAAGGCTTCGGGAATTCCAGCGGCATGAAAGCATGCGGCCGGAATACATCCAGCGACTGGTCATACAGGCTGGCCATCAGCTCTGCATCGGCGGGTTTGCCAGCGGCATTATGAATGGTGACGCGCCAGGTTTCCTTCTGGCCGGGCTGGAGCTTGTCGCGGAAGGTGGCAATGCTGAGCACCAGCGGCGCGGGCGGCGTGGCTACCTGCACCGGGGCGGTGTGGGTGTACAGGCGGTTGTCGCGCACCTGCGTGGTGTGCAGGTAGAGCTGGGTTTCGCCGAGGGCGGCTGGCACTGGTATTTCTACCAGGCGCTGCTCATTGGCGTTCAGCGTGAGCCACTCATGGCGCAGGACTTTGCCCTTAGCCTCGGCTTCCACCAGAATGCGGGCACCGGCCTCACTGTTCCCCACCAGAATACGGGCCGTTTTACCGGGGGCGACGCTGTCTTGCAGGGAAATAAACCAATCCGGGGCAGAAAGCGGCAACTCTTTGACAATGGGTGAAAACAAGGTAAAGAACTGCTCCGTTTTAGCCGGCTTTCCGCTGGTAGTAGCAGCCGTAGCCTCTAAGACGTAGCGGCCCGGGACCTGCTTTTGCAGTTGGGTAGCCAGCGTCGTTAGCTGCGGGGTTTTCCCGGTATCGAAATCTTGGGTAAGGACCAGCGTGCGGGCCCAGGTGCTGTCGTTGTCTTCCGGGCCGTAGGCATCCAAGGGGAACTGCCGCTTGAACTCCTCCCGACTCAGGGCTTCCCGCTCGGGCCGCTCCCAGAGGCGGGGGCGCAGGGCGCGGGCGGGTGGGGTGAGGCGGTATAGGCGCAGCTGGCCACGCGCGGTTTGCGGCTCGCCGGCCGCATTGGTACTGAAGAGTTGCAGGGCCGGCAGTTGGTCGCGGTTCAGCAGCTCCGGAATTTCCAGCCTTAGGTTTAGCGCCGTGGTGCCCAAGCTTATGTTCTGCTGGCCGGTGCGGGTTTCGCCGGCGGCATCAGTCACATCAGCTATTACTTCAAAAATATAGCCCGGGCCCCAGCCGCCGCGGCCGCGCCGCATTTCTTCCTCCGCCTGGGCGAGGAAGGTAATGGCAAAACCGCCTGCCGAATCGGTCTGGGTGGTGCCGTTCAGGATTTCTACATCTTCGCCTCTACTGGGGCCGGGGTAGCCAATTTTTCCGCCGCCACGCCCATAATAGGGTTCAAATAGTGGCCACACGGTGCGGCGTACTACGCGGTACTGTACCATGCCTCCATCAATGGGTTGGCCGGCATAGGCCGTGGCTTTGCCGCGTACGGTTACTTCCTTACCCAATACGGGCGTGCCTTGCACCGGCTCAAACGTGACCTGGAAGGTGGGGCGCTTGTAGTCTTCCACCGCAAAGCTGACGACGCCATCATCGGTTTGCAGGCTCAATTCCCCGTTCAGCAGGCTCGTGGGTAAGATCAAGCAGCTGTTGAAGGAACCGAAGTCGGAGGTGGTGAAGGACAGGGTTTGCACCGTTTGGCCATTCACGTCTATCAGGCGCACCGAAACCGGCTGCTTGGTCAGGAGCCTGGCTTTGCCGGCCCGGCTTTCGGTCAGGATGCCTTTGAAATAGAGCGTCTGGCCAGGGCGGTATATGGCGCGGTCAGTATACATAAAAGTGCGACGCTCCGGCTGTTCAGCTTCGGGGGTGCGCAGTCGGCGTGGGCCATAGTAGCCGCCTTCTGTCACCAGCAAGGAATCAGAACCTTTGGAGAGCAAAACCGCTCTGAGCTGGGTATTCTGCTCGATGGTAGAGCCCGTAGGAAGCTGAGTCAGGCCCTCCGCATTGGTCATTTGGGCCTCGCCGCGGCGCTGCTTGTATTCCCGGCTTTGCTGGTCGTAATACTGAAAAAAGGGTAGCGCTTTTACGCCGGCCAGCGGCTGGCCGCTTTGCCGGTGCAGCACCAGTAACTCGGGGCCTTCCTGAGTAGCAGCGGCGCGGCGCACCTGGCTTAGCTCGCTCACACTTACCTCCGCAATGGCTGTGGTTACACCAGGACGGTCCTTGGTGGGGTCTTCGGCTGCCGTGCTGATTACAATCAGATAGCGCCCGAGGGGCAGTGCTAGGCCTGCTTGCTGCACAGTGTGGCCTTTGTAGTCCAGTGTTCCGGGCACAGCCAAGGGCCAGACGGCGGCCGGCTTAGCGGCCAGCACGCGGGCGTAACGCTTCTGCCAGGCCTGGTCTTCGCCCCGATCTACCTGTTGCAGCCGGCGCGTGGCTTGCACGGTACTAATGCGGTAGGCCCGCGCATACAGCCTGGTTACGTTGCGCACCTCTAGTTTCAGCAGCCAGGGCTGGTTGGGCAGCACCACATCTTCCACGGTGAATTGCAACTCTACGGCTTCAAGGCGCTGACGAATAGCCTTTGCCCGTTGTGCACCACGGGACTTGGGGAAGCGTTTTTCTGCTTCCAGAGCTACTTCTCGGGCTTTGGCCGGCTCGGTTTCTTCCAGCTGGTCCGCTAAATCGGCCAGAAACTCAGTGCTAATGGGCAGCGCCTGATATGTGTTGGCATCCCGGGTCGGCGCGGCAGCATACAGGGAATCTTCCTTCGCCATTTCGGCATGCTCCTTCACAAAAGCCAACCGCTTACGGTCTACATCGGCCAGCGCGGCCAGGTTTTTAGCATCCTGCAGTCGAAATGATGTGAGTTGCTGCAGCACTTGCAGGGCATGAAACTGGCCGTTAAGTGAGTCGGCTTTGGGCGCGGTAAGCGGGAGGCGTGCAAACTCCGCAGCGGGCCCGAACAGGCGTGCCTCTTTCAGCTGAAACCGGGCAGCGGGACGGGTAATGTAGTATTCATCGTTTTGCAGGCCATCTACGGCGCGGTGGGCCAGCAGGTCATAGAGCGTGGGGCGCAGGGCGCGGCCTTCGGCATCTCCGCCACGTATGGCGTAGCCGAGTTGTGGCAGGAGTAGCTGTTGCTGGCGCTGCGGCTCATCGGCTAAGGAGGCTTTGTAATGCTGCACTACGGCGCTACCGAGGCGGGCAGCATCCCAGGTGCGTAGGTCGGTGGCACTGGTATCGGTGGGTGCTGGGTTTAGGCCCGCGCCTTGGGTGCGGCCATAGAGTTGGTAGCGGTGTTCCTCGTAATAATTGGCGTAGAGCTGAGCCAATAGACTGTGCAGGATAGGCCGGGCAGGGAATTTTGCCTGCTGCAAATCAGCTTCTACCAGCGCAATGGCTTTTACATCGGCCTCTTCCTCTTTGGCCTCCAGCATTCGTAGCTTATAGAGCAAGGCGCGCAGATATTCCGGGGTATCCTGCTTTTGGCGGGCCTGCTGATAGATTTCCTCCACCAGCTTTTTAGCAGAAGCCGTTTGGTCCTTGGCTAAAAGGGCATCAATCTGCTTCCACTTTTTGGGGTCGGGGCCAGCGGGTGGCGTTGGCGCAGATGAACCGGCAGAGAACAGCATCAGCAGAAGAAAACAGGCACACAAACAGGCACGCATAAGCCAGGCACAAAAGAACAGAAGAAGAGTTGTTACTAGGTAGATGCACTTCTCTTGCCAAAAGCTTACCAGTCGGGTTACTTTTTTTCGGGCAAAACAAAATCCGTCATATAATTCTACTATTCCTGTGCTGCCAGTGGCTTACCCGGGCTGCCCACTAACAAAAAAACCGACCCTGGCAGGAGGGTCGGTTTTTTTGTTAGTGGGTATCGGTAGAGGATTTCTCTCTTTCCGGCGATGCGGAGGTTCTGCCATCCAGCACCCGCTCGGCCTGGGCCAGGTGGCGCTCCAGATGTACTACCAGGAATTCCAGCTGATCGGTGAGGCGCAGGCGCAACAGGGGGATAATAGGATTGGGTATGCGTACCCGGTTGGCATTCACTTCCCGGGCTACTTCAATTATGCGCAGCAGCTCATCCAGCTGCCGGCCAAATACTTCTACTACGGTGCGAGGCAGACGGCTACCACTGGGGGCATACTTCTGCGGCGAAACCAGCGCCTTTACACTCGGCGGCGTGCGCATGGCTTCCGTCAGCTTTCTGCCAATAAAGCCGTGCTTTACCAGTTCTGCCGGTTTACTGCCGCGCTGCCGGGCAAGGCGTACCCGCCGCATCATATCAGGCAGGTAATGCCCGCCAATGATGTTTAAATGCTCCAGGCACTGGCCTACACTCCATTTCCCGGGACCGGGGCGCATGTTTAGCTCCTGCACATCCAGGGGTCGAAACCGCTGGTTGTTGATGGTGCGGGCACGCAACACCACTTGTTCGAGGTGCGCCAGAAAGTCTGCGGTGCGGGTGGGAGTAGCGTCCATATTAGTAGTGCCTGGGTGCCCGAAGGTACACCACTGAGGGCTTATGGCCAACCCAACTATAGACAAAAGGCACAAATACATACCCAGGAAGGCCTTTTGCCCTAAGCATCTGTATCCGCTGGGCCCTATCATCCAACCTTTCCATTCTATAATGCAGTTGCTTATCTTTAACCTATGTCGGAAGCTACTGCACCTCTGTCTTGCCTTATCGTGGCTGCCGATGCCTTCCTGGCGCAGCAGGCGGAGGGTTTTCTCGCTACCACTCCTTTGCTCCAATGCGTGGGCAGCTACGCTTCTCTTCCTGCGGCCCAGCTGCAACACAAGCAACACCCAGCTATTCTGGTGCTGGATGATGCGGCCCTGCTTGACCACCCGGATTTCAGCACCTCGGCCTGGCCCGAGCCGCCCATTGTCATTCTGCTGGCGCAAGCCACGGATATAGTGCCCGCCCTGCCCTGGCCAGTGGCCGATGCGGTAGAGAAGCCGTTGAACTTCCCCCGCTTTTTGAAAGCCACTCAAAGAGCCGTGGAACTGTGCCGGCCGCCGGCATTTCAATCATTACCTACGCCAAACAACAATGACTTTATTATCATTAAACAAGGCAAGCAATTAATAGAGGTAGTATTTGATGAAGTGCGCTACGTGGAGGCCCTCAGCGACTATGTGCACATCATTACCGGTCAGAGCAAGCTGTTGGTGCATGGCACTATGCGGGCTATGGAACAGCGTTTTCCCAGTCCGCCTTTTCTGCGGGTGCACCGCTCCTTTATCATCAATACCAAGTGGGTGCAGGCAATGGAGGGCAATAGCCTTACCATTACGCATAAGCAAATTCCCATCGGCAGCACTTACCTCAAGCGGGTAAAGCATGAATTGGGAGCGTAACCTCGGGACTTTGGAATAGGCTGTTATTAGAACCAGCTGATTGGATTTACTTCTCCAGCATGCTATGACTCTGCTTTTCAAAAGTCAATTTTCTTGTTTAAGACATATAAAAAATGTGCTTTGGATAAATAATTTTTATAATACTGCATTTTATAAATATTTAATTGCTTTATTTACTCGTCCTACAACGCTACCTACCACCTATTGCCATGAAAAAAGTTATTCTCTTCGTCTTTCTTTTGACTTCTTCGCTGTCGGGTTTTTCAGCGCCTACCGGTGAGGTGACCCGCCAGCACGCCAACGAGCTTACCCGGAAGCTCACAGATCAGTTAGGCTTGGATGAGGGGCGCTATCTGCAAATGCGTCGCCTGGTGTATGAGCATCTGGTGCAGGCAGCAGACATCGATACGCAATACGCTGACGACAATGCGGTACGCGCGCAAAAGCAGCAAACCCTGCAAGCGGAGTTTGCTGCTCAGCTAAAAACCGTCCTGACAGAGGCCCAGTATACCCGCTATACCAATCTGGCTATTAACCTGCTAGCGGATGCATCAGCCCGCCCTTAGCGGACTTCTGAGGGGTGCTGCAGAATCTGCAGCGTTTGCTGCCACAGGTTCTCGTAAGGGATAATTTCTACTCCGGCAAAAGCTTCACCCGGCATTGGCGTTTGTTCCAGCCGGGTGAGCAAGGCCTGCCCTTTGCGGGTGCTGGCCCGCACATCGAAGTTTTCCTTAACCGTAAGCTGTAGCAATCGAAAAAATAAACGGGTGCGCTGGGCCGCCGGATTGCGCAAGTGATTACTGGCGTATTTACGCAGCCCCTCCAGGCGCGGCAATAAAGCTTCCACATCGCGCAGTCGCAGGTAGTGCAAAAACTGCAGGATCAAAATGGCGACGTTAAGTCCCTGCTTATCCCGGCTATAGTCTGGCAGAGTCTGCATAAACTGGGTAAAGTGCAGGCCGCGCAAAGGAGAATTCTCGGGGTCTATGAAATGATGATAGGCCCGGTACAGTTCCCAGCGCTGATGCGCCGTGTCACGGAGTTGGGCATAGAAGGGGTTCTGGAAGGCCATAGAGAGCAGCTCATTGGCGTGGCGGTAGTCACCGGCATGCATGGCCAGCAAGAGATACAGCTCCAGAAACACAAACCAGTTGCCCGAGGACCGGTGAAAAGCATTGAGGTATTCCTGGGCCAATTTTAGGCCCTGATGTACACGCCGAGCCTGAAAATAGGCGTACACGCTGTAGTACATATTGTAGCGGCGGTCAAACCGCTTGGCGTTCAGCTTGCCCTGCTGGTAAAGCTTCTCCGAGGTAGCCGTGGTACGAATTACGCCCTCATAGTCTCCCACCAGTTCCTGCTGCATCAGCCGTAACTTATAGAGGTAGTCGTAAATCCGAAAGCTGGGACTCTGCCGGTAATAGCCCTCCATTTGCGTCAGGAAATCCGGCAACTTCTGTAGCAGGCTCTGGCGCACTCTCACCCGCTCCGCCATCAGCATTTTGGCTTCCCAGAAGAGGTGCCCCGCTTCATGTTCTATCTGCTGCAGGCGCTCTGTCCGGCGTAGTTGGGTGCAGATAGCCTTAAATTTTAAGGTTTGGCGCTGCTCCGCATAAATCTGTCGCAGACCCAACAAAGCCGTCACCTGATGAGAAGTGAACTCCCCTTCTATGGTTAACCGGAGGCACTTGCTATACAGCTTTTCTGACATGGAATACTCGCCTTCACGCAGCAGTACACCAGCCTGGTGAAGCAAATCCAGGCACTCCTGCTCGTATTGGCGGTACACAGGATGCCGGGCATCCGTATGGTCCAGGAAGAAAAGATGGTTTAGCAACTTATGCTGCAACCTGGATTTGAGCTTACGCAGCGCGGTTTGATGCGCACTGCTGCTCCCCCCATATAGCTCTCTGGCAGCCTGCAGGTTAGTCAGATTATCTTTTTTTTGCAGCAGATGCAGTAGCTGTGCCTCTTTGCCTTTTTCTGCTTTCGCCGTAAAATCCATTAAGGGCAACAACTTCTGGCGCCGATTAGTCACAATCCGGGCAACTGAGCTTACCTCTTTCATCTTGGCAAAGGCTTATTAAAAAGATAAAGTGCAGAAACTTATCTGCTCTGGAAAGAGTATTATACCCAGAATTGCAGAGTTTGAAAAGAAATAGCATCTTCAGACCAGATCCATTAGTCTGCCTTGCTATTTCATATGTCACAATATTATGCTTTTAAAGCATAATGTCTACATATAACCGTCGATAAATTCGCTTAAACAGCTATTCTAAGTTATATAATACTATTTTCACTCCATTATATTACAGTCATACTTTATTGCATTACTTCCTTTTCTAAACAGAAATTTTAGAAGAACTTCGGGACGCTTAACAGCTTAATTTTCACACCTTCCTTACGCCACAGGTCATGTTAGAACTCATCGCCCTCATTCTTCTTCAGCTCGCTACGCTTTTTAATTCTCCTACAGCTCCCAAGCCTAACACTTCAGCTTCGGCAGCTACTGAAAACACTCCTGCTACTCCTAATAACACCAACACGGGGGGCGGCACTTGGGGCGAAGGTCACTAAGGCATAGGGGCTGCTGCCTTCTGCTGTTGCTGGTGCCGAAACTTGGCTAACTTGCCCGGCAACGTACCAAGAGGTGAAGCTCCGATGAACCGTTACTTATCGACTTGTGGAGTCGTACTACTGTTATTGCTGGGATGCCGTTCGGAAACGCAGCCGGTGGACAACGTCCGGATTCGGTGGCCGCGCGACCCGGAGACTCTGCACCCGCACACCCTTGCTAATGCATTAGCCATACAGGCTATTAACCTAACCTATCAGAGCCTACTCGCTATTGATGCGCCTAACCAGCGCATTGTTCCCTGGCTGGCAGAGGCTTTACCAGTGGTGCGCCAAGCAGGAAATACTTCCTACCTGACATATCACATTCGGCCAGCCGCTACCTGGGACGATGGCCAGCCCATAACAGCGCAGGATATTCTCTTTACCCTGAAAACCATGCGTTGCCCGAATCTGCCTAACGAGCGGATGCGGGCAACGTATGGTTTTGTGCGTTCTGTACAGCTTGATTCTGCCGACGCCCGGCATTTTACCTTAGTCTGTGACCAATTTGCCCCAGATTATGTGCTGACCTCCGGCGACTTTGCTGTGCTGCCCGAGCACCTGCTGGACCCCAAACATCAGCTGCGGGCATTTTCGTTGAAGGGGCTGGACTCTGCTGACGCAAAATCACCCGTAGTTGCGGCGTTTGTGGGGCGCTTTTCCCAGGCCCGGCTGGAACAGTCACCAGGAAAATATGGCAGCGGACCTTATCGGCTGAAAAGCTGGCAATCTGGTCAGCGGCTTGTATTCGCCCGTAAAAAGCCTTGGTGGGGTGATAAAATAGTGCCGACTCCAGCCCCATTGCTGGCACGCCCCCCCCAGATTTCCTTTCATATCATTCCGGATCAGAACACTGCCTTTCTGGCTTTGCGGCGGGGCGATATTGACGTATACAGCAGCCTGCCTGCCCCCTACTATCAGCAGCTGGCATCTTCTGCCACTGATCAGAAGCAGATAGCCTTGTTTGCGCCCGATTCCTATGAAGCGGTTACCGTGGGTTTTAACACCAAAAAGCCCGTGCTGGCAGACCGACTGACTCGGCAGGCTATCAGCCACTTATTTGATATCCCTACCCTCATTAAGGCCACGCAGCAGGGCCTGGCTTACCAGAGTGCCAGTCTCATCAGCCCCCATGACAAGCACTATTACAACGATAGCCTAGCACCGGTAGCGTTCAGCCCAGCCCGGGCCGTAAAACTGCTGCAGCAGGCCGGTTGGCAACAGCAGCCGGATAAGTCCTGGAAGCGCCCACACCGCACGGGACAGGCTCTATCATTGGCGCTGACCATCAGCTACCGCGCCGGTGATGCTGCTTATGAATTTAGTGCGCTGCAGCTACGCACGGAAGCTGGTAAGCTGGGCATCCCCATAAACCTGCGCCCTACAGAAAGCAGTATCCTCACGCAACAACTGCAGGCCGGAGAGTTTGACCTGTATCTGCGCTCCTTAATAGGGAATCCGTTTGCTCACAACTTTCTACCCTTGTTACACTCGGGCAGCACCGGTGTAAATGGCGGAAACTATACCGGATTTGGCAATGCCAGCACCGATGCGCTGCTGACAGAATTAGCCGCCGCCCAGGATACTGTGCAGAAGAAGCAACTGCTGCGCCGGCTGCAGCGTGTGCTACAACAGGAAAGCCCGCTAACGGTGCTGTACTTCAAGCGGAACCCGTTGGCCATTTCCCGCCGCTTTACAGACCTCGGACTATCGGGACTGCCGCCGGGCTATGAAGCTACCCGCTTTTTGGTGCAACAGCAGCCTTAAGTCCTACTTACCATGCTGCGCCAGATTCTTACCTCCACCCTCTCCGCGTGGATTATTGCCTCTATCATTTTTCTGCTTAGCCGGAGCATGAGTCCGGCAAATGGAGAGTCATTGGGTTTGGATGAGCATATGCCGGGCACTACGGTATTAACCCCTGCGCAGCAGCAAGCCGCCCGGCAGCAGTTGCAAAGCCGCTTGGGTCTTCATCAACCTCTGTTTTATTTCTCGCTCTCGGCTCCGACATCAAGGGCCGGGATGTTCTTGCCCCGGCTGATCTGGCATGGGCAGGCCAACCAATACCATGCCTGGGCAGAAGATTTGCTACAGGGGCAAATGGGCATCTCCTACCGCAATGGCGTACCGGTGGCAGATTTACTGGCCACGGCCCTACCTCGCACGCTGCTATTTACTGTGCCGGCCGCGCTGGCAGCAGCAGCCCTGGCTTTGCTGCTGGCCATTCGTCTGGCAGCCCGGCCCTGGTGGCGGCCAGTGGTGCTGCACCTGCTGGTGCTGCTGGACAGTATCCCGTTGTTTTTGCTGGCGCTGCTTTTATTGCTGGTACTAGCTAATCCGGATGTGCTTACCTGGTTTCCTGCTTATGGAATGGGAGATGCGGAAGGCCTTGCGGGCTGGGACTGGCTTTTGAATACGGCCTATTATCTGATGCTGCCTATGCTTAGCTTGGTGCTGGTCACACTCCCCGGGCTTACAGTGCAGCTGGAAGCCGCACTGCAGCGGGAGCTCACCATGGACTATGTTACCACAGCCCGCGCCAAGGGGTTATCTATTCGGCAGATAATTCGGCAGCATACCTTACGAAACGCCATTTTCCCGCTGCTCACTCTTCTTGCCGACTTGCTGCCAGCCGTCTTAGCCGGGGCAGTGGTAGTGGAGGTAATCTTTGCTTTGCCGGGCATGGGTCGTTTACTTTCTGATGCGGCTACGGCCCGCGACTATCCAGTTTTACTGGGTGCCTTGCTGGTGATACTGGTGGCGCGGTTAGTATCCTATATCCTGGCGGATGCAGCTTACCGCATAGCCGACCCCCGCTTGCAGCAATCCACCACATGACCCTGCAAAAGCCCGCTCTTTTTTGGCAGCATGTGCTGGCTATTGGCTGGCTGGGGCTCGTTCTGGTATTGGGCGCTTCCGCTGTTTGGCTGCCTTTACCATATCCACCCGCTACTTCCGATGCACTGGCATTAAGCAGCCCACCACAGTGGGACGGGGCACTGTCTGCCCCACACTGGCTGGGCACCGATGCTTTGGGGCGCGACGTACTGACCGAGCTGATTTATGGCTGCCGTACACTCTTGCTGGTCAGCTTGCCGGCTACACTGCTGCTTACAGCTGTGGGCATATGGTTAGGCAGCGTTGCGGGTTACTGGGCTACAACCGGGCTACGCTGGGCAAGAAGGTATTGGCTGGCGTTAGCGGGCTTCCTGCTCTGTACTGTGGCTAATGTGCCACTACTTAGAATTGGGGTAGGAACTGCGTTACTGCCATGGCTGCTGTGGTCAGGACTCTGCGCGAGCCTGGCGTGGCTGCTAGGGTATTCCCGCTGGTGGCGGCAGCCCGGGGCTTTCCCCATAGATTCTTTGGTACTGGGTAGCGCCGCCTTGCTGGGCTCGGTGCCTCGGCTGGTGTTGGTCCTTGCCATAGCGGCGGTATTGCCATTATCGTTTATTTCGATGCCCCTGCTGCTGGGTCTTACGTGCTGGCCAGGCATGATGCGCCTGGTACGGGCAGAAGTGCTGCGCATTCGGCAGTTGCCCTACATAGAGGCGGCGCGGGCGCTGGGCCTGCCTAACCGGCGGATTCTTGCCCGCCATATTCTGCCCGGGCTCTGGCCGGTAGTGCGCGCTGCTTTCCCTTTTTACCTCACCCTCATTGTCACAACGGAGACAACTATATCCTTCCTGGGAGTAGGCCTACCTGCCGAAACGGCCAGTTGGGGACACTTGCTGAGTACGGCACGGCTGGCACCCACTAACTGGTGGCTCATTGTATTTCCCGGGTTCTGCCTCGTAGGCACCATCATCAGCTTACGTTTTTTGGCGCAGAAGCCGGTTTTTTCAGTCCCAATTTTGAAATAAGCCAGAAACCAATGTCACATTTCACCCGTGTTACTTCACCGCACGGTAGCCTCTAAGGAGGAATTCACTAGTACCCTCCCTTATTCGACCTATATAATTACATTTTTTTTATCATATCGACCGATAACACAGCCGTATTGGCAATATACTCCGCGTCACAAAAGACCCACAAACTTCCTTTCCTGCGGTGAGAGTCTGCCGTATCATTGTACAGCGAATAGGATCAGCCAGCTTAACTAAGCTACTCCGATTCATCTCTTCGCTTACCGTCTTATGCCTGCCCGGTATAAAAACTGCCATCAGGAATTTGTGATGCGCTGCCTGATGCTTCGTCTGCTGAAGCATCATACAGCCTCCTCTCCTTCTGACCAGGCTTATTTTACTCCGGAAGGCGACTTGATAACACGGGAGCAGGGAGATGATGCCTTACGGGATGGAACAGCCATCCTAATAGGAAGCTTACTGGTGGCAGAGCCGGAAGTTCCCCGCTACCATGTCCCGGAAAGGTGAATTTTTAAAGTGAATTAAAAAAATTGGTTCTTCTCTTACTGGTTAAGACAGAACTAGAATTGTTGCAATAGGTGTGTAGAAAAGCCGTGGATAATGTCCACGGCTTTTCTGCGTTTTAACCCTTTTCTAAGCAGTAAAAAAGCTCCTAAAACCTGCCCTAGGACAGGTTTTAGGAGCTTTTTTACTGCTTAGGATACGGCTATCTATTTCTCCAGTACCTTAAACTCGGTGCGGCGGTTGAGCTGCCGGCCCTGCTTGGTAGTGTTGGGCGCTACCGGCTGCGTCATGCCGTAACCGGCAAAGGTCAGACGACCTTTCTCAATGCCTTTGGTCACCAGGTAGTCTACTACCACCTTGGCGCGGTTCTGCGAGAGCTGCTGGTTATAGGCGGCATTACCTACATTATCGGTGTGGCCGGAAATTTCGATGCGGAGCTTCGGCGTTTCGTTCAATAGCGCAACCAGGCGCTCCAGCTCACCAGTACTTTCCTTGCGCAGCGTCGATTTATCGGTATCGAAGAAGATATTGTTCAGTACCACTTTCACGCCCACATCCAGGCGTTGCAGGGCAATATCTTTCACTACTTCGGAATAAGCCGCGCCGGCCGGCACGTCAAAGTTTTCGGAGTGAAAGAGGTAGCCGTCCTGCCGTACTACAATGCCGTAGTTGATGCCGGAGGGCAGGGAAACCAGATAGCGGCCTGACTGCGAGTTGGAGCGGAAAGAAGCAATAACCAGGTTTTTCTCATTATCCACCACATCAATGGCAGCTTCCAGCGGCTGCTTGGTTTCGGCATCCGTTACCACACCTTTCAGAATAGTAACCTGCGTGGTGGAGATAGGCACAGCAGCGGCCAGCACCGTTTCTTTCACCGGTGCTACCCGCGAGGCTAGCAGTTGGTCTTCGGTGCTTAGCATGGGCGGCTTTTCGGGGCCCAGGAAGGTAATTTGGTAGATGTCTTTGCCACCTTGTCCATCTTCCCGGATGGAGGAATAGTAGCCGTGGCGCCCAGAGGCGGAAATTACGAAGAACACATCATCATCGGGCGTATTAATGGGCCAGCCCAGGTTCTCGGGCTTGCTCCACTTGCCATTTTCGTACACCGATTTAAAGATGTCGTAACCGCCCATGGAGTTGTGGCCTTCTGAGCTGAAGTACATGGTTTTGCCATCGGGGTGCATAAACACGCCTTCCTCGCCGTAGGGGGTATTAATGCCCGGGCCCAGGTTCACGGCCTTACCCTTACCTTCAATCTCCACCTTATAAATATCCCGGCTGCCCAGGCTACCCTCGGGCTGGTCGCTCACAAAATACAGGAAGCGGCCATCGGGCGAGTACGAGGCAGAGGACTCATGGGCGTTGGAATTGATGCGCCGGCCCAGCGTTTGTGGCTTACTCCATTTGGTACCGCGCAGGTCACACTCATATAAGTCGCCGCCATTATTTTCCACGTAAATCAGCATACGCTGACCATCAGGCGCCAAGCCGACAGTGGCATCGTGGCCATCCGTATTCACCGGCTCATTCAGTGCACGAGCCGCACCCCACTGCTTGCCGGAACGTGAGGACTGGTAAATATCCTCGTAAAAGCCGCCGCTTTCGGGCTCTGTTTGCCCGCCCGTGGAATTATCGCGCCGCGAGGTAAACAAGATGACGGATTCATCAGCGGAGATTACCGGGCTGTAATCCGGGAAAGACGAGTTTACTCCTGGGCCGGCATTATCAATGAATACCCGCGCGGGCTTTTTCATCAATGCCAGCCCCGATTCACACTCCGCAATTTTCTTGCGTAGCTCCTGTTGTAGCCCCAAAGCATTTTTAGCTCCGGCCGGCGGCATAGCTTTTTTGTATTCGGCAATGGCTTCCGCCCATTTAGCGTTCAGGTGCAAACCTCGGCCCAGCAGGTAGTGCATGCGCGGGTCTACCTCGGCATCCAGCTCAAATGCTTTTTGCAGATAGCTCAGGCTGCGGGACTTAAAACCGGAGTTCAGATAACAGTCGCCGATTTTAAGGTTAAGCTGAGCGTTGTTGGGGTTAAATTTCTGGGCCTCGAGGTAGTTTGGCAGGGCTCGCTCATACTTAGGCGGATCGGCATTGTACCACTGGTCACCGGCTTTGATGTCGCGCAGAGCCTCCTTCAGGCCTTCTTTGTTATCGCCAAAACGGTCTTTGCTGAACTCCACACTTTGCGCCAGCGCATTAGGAGAAAGTGCTAACAGCGAGAGCACAAGGGCTGCAGGCAACATAAGCCTGGAAAGCCACGAGAAACCACGGGAAGACACGGAGGCGGAGAACGTAGAGTTAGTTTTCATTAGTAACAGGGCAAAGCGGCGCTTATTCACAGGAGGCATTGGCGTAGGCCGTACCACTTTCCAGACCTAGGTCGGCAGCTTTGCGCCAGTCCTGACAGGCACCATCGGCGTCGCGGAGCATTTCGCGGGCGTGGCCACGGTTCAGGTAAGCCTCCGCATAGCTGCCGTTCAGTTTAATGGCCCGGCTGGCATCTTCCGCTGCCTGCTTATAGTTCTCCAGCTTGAGGTAGGCCGCTGCCCGGTTGTTGAAGGCAAAGGCATATTCCGGATTGAGGCTAATGGCCTGGCTGAAATCCTCTACTGCCCCTTTATAGTTTCCGGCCTCGAAGCGGGCACTCCCGCGGTTGTTATAAGCCACGGCGTTATCCGTGCGCTTGGCCAGGTAGGCTGAGTAATCGGCCAGAGCGCCTTTCAAATCCCCTAGCCGCCGCTTGGCGCTGGCGCGGTTTAAGAGGGCCGAAAGTAGTTCGGGCTGCAGCTTCAGGGCCTGATCATAGTCCTGCACGGCGGCGGCAAAGTTGCCCATCTGGCGCTGTGTACTGGCGCGGTCGTGGTAGGCATAGGCGTAGTTGGGGTCAGCTTTTACGGCAGCCGTGAAATCGGCCAGCGCGGCTTTAAAGTCGCCTTTCTCAAAGCGCAGGTCGCCGCGGTAGTACCAGCTGGGCGCGTAGTCCGGCTTTGCTTCAGCCGCTTTGGTATAATCCTGCTCGGCAGCATCGGGCTGGTTGAGTGCCTGCCGGGCCTGGCCACGCCCAAAATAGGAGGTAAAACCGTTGGGCTCCAGCTTAATGGCCTGGTCGTAGTCCTGCACGGCCTGCTCGTACTCCTTTAGCTCGTAGCGAGTGGTGGCGCGGTTGTAATAGGCTTTGGCGAAATCGGGTTTGGCAGCCAGGGCTTTATCGAACTCCTGAATGGCCGAGCGGTAGCTTTTGTCAGCGAATTTGGCTACCCCGCTGTTGTAGTATTTCTCGGCCAGCTGAGCCGGTGGCAGGGTGCTGGCCCGCACGGTATCTACCTGGGCCTGGGCAGGTGTGGCGGCCAACCAGCCGGCACCTGCTACAAGCAATAAAGCAGTAAATCTTGTTATCATAGCCCATCTGCCGTGCTGGTGCCACGGCAAGGTTAAATGTACTTTCCTTTCCCAACACTGCCAACATCTACTCAAAGCTTTCCATAAAATTGAATTATATCTATAAGCGTCAGTATTTTATAGCTTAAAATCGGTCATCAGCAACCGGAAATTTAAAAAGCAGCCAGCCTCTGCTACCACACAAAACTTTTTGCCCGCTTTGGCGCTTTTACTTTCCGTATTTTTGCATCATTCTTTTCGCTCGAATTTTCTCACTTCAGCCTTTTTAGAAAAATGGCAACATATCCTGAATACATGGTGGCTCCTATCCGGCAAGACCTGGTAGAAGCTGGCTTTGAACAACTGATGACCCCCGAAGCGGTAGACCAGGCACTGATTCCCGCCGAGGGCACTGTGCTGGTAGCTGTTAACTCAGTATGCGGCTGCGCAGCGGCCAAAGCCCGTCCTGCGCTGAAAATGGCTCTGGCCAGCGCCGATAAGAAGCCTGCCAAGCTGGTGACTGTGTTTGCCGGTATGGAAACGGAAGCGGTAGCAAAAGCTCGGGAGCATATGCTGCCTTATCCTCCTTCGTCTCCCTGCATTGCCCTGTTTAAAGATGGTGAGCTGGTGCATATGATTGAGCGCTACCACATCGAAGGCAACGACATGATGCGCATTGTAGACAACCTGCAGGGCGCTTTCGCGGAGTTTTGCTAGTCTGCCTTCCGGTATAAACAGTATGTAGGTCACGCCTCAGCGCCTACACCAGCAAAACCCTTAGCACATTGCTAGGGGTTTTGCTTTTCTGTATATTCCAGATACCGTCCTTCTTCTCCCCTATTGCTATGTCAACCAATATCCTGCCGCTGCCGTGGGACTCCAGTTTTCTGGGCTTTCCGGTAGGGCGCTTACAGGGAAGTCACCTTTCCACCACTGAGCTGCGCGATACGTTGCAGGCAGCGCATGATGATGGTTGGGCCCTGCTTTATTGGATGGCTGACCCGAGCGATACGGCGTCAATGGAAGCAGCCCACAACAACCGCCTGAGTGTGACGGATAGACGCGGGCATTATGAGCTTACTTTTCCGGAAGGCTCTCCACAACCCTTGCCCTTAGGCGTATCTTCCACAGTCCAGCTTTCGCCCGCCCTTATGGAGCTGGCCCTGCAAAGCGGACATCAGTCGCGCTTCCGGATGGATCCGCACTTTGCCAAAGGCGTGTATGAGCGGCTATATGCGCACTGGATTGCCAACTCTCTCAGCGGTGAAATGGCCCACGATGTGCTCGTTTTCCGCACCACGCCCGAAAGCCCTGAAACCGGTATGCTCACCCTTTGTCGGCGCCCGGAGCATGTAGAAATCGGGCTGATTGCCGTGGACGCCAATGCGCAGAATCAAGGTATTGGCTCCTTATTGGTGGCAGGCGCCCAGCAGCGGGCGCTGGCCTGGGGCCGCACCAAGCTAGTGGCCGTTACCCAGCTCGATAACGACGGAGCCTGCCGGTTCTATGAGCGACAGGGGTTTCAGCTGGCGCGAGAAGAACATCTGTACCATTTGTGGCTGCAAGAAATCCAAAACTCATAAAAAGGCCCGTGCCTGATCAGGAACGGGCCTTCTATTAGTAGTCCGGGCTGCTTAGTTAGCGTACTCGCTTAGGAATTTAATGCGCATCAGGCGCAGGTCCTCTTCCGTGTAGTCATCCGTACCTAGCTCTTTGAGGGCTACCGCAATATTGTCGGTGCTGGAACTCATGAAGTAGTCGGTAATTTCCTCCTGGCGCTCCTGGTCCAGTACCGAGTCGATGTAGTAATCGAGGTTAAGCTTGGTACCGGAGTAGCAGATGTGCTCAATCTCTTCCATTAGCTCCCGCATTTCAATGCCCTTGGAAGAGGCTATTTCCTCCAGGTCCATCTTTTTATCGATCTGCTGAATGATGTAGATTTTGATTTTCGACTTGTTAACGGCTGATTTTACCACCACGTCGGCGGCCGTCATAATGTCGTTTTCCTCTACGTACTTCTTAATCAGGTCCAGGAATGGGGTGCCAAACTTCTGCGCCTTACCGTGTCCCACGCCCGAAACATGGGCCAGGTCCTCCATCTTTGTGGGGAAGGTGGTGGCCATTTCCTTCAGGGAAGGGTCCTGAAAGAGTACGTAGGGCGGCAGGTTTTTCTGGTGGGCCAGCTTCTTGCGCAGGGCCTTCAGCATATCAAACAGCGCGGCATCGTGGCCGGCGGCTTGCTGCACTTCCTCCTTCTCCTCCTTCTGCTGCACCTCCTTCTCGTAGTCGTGGTCTTTGGAGAGCTTGATGCTGTAGGGAGCCTGGAGAAATTCTTCGCCCTTGGGGCAAATTTTAATTACGCCAAAGTTCTCAATGTCTTTGCCCAGGAAGCCGGCAATCATGCACTGACGTACCACGGAGTGCCAGAAGGCAATATCATGGTCTTTGCCTTTGCCGTACACCGGCAGCTTGAAGTGGCCATAGCTTTCCACGTGTGGGTTGGTGAGACCAGTCAGCACAGTGGTCAGGTGGTCGATGCCAAAACGCTCCTCGGTCTGCACCACCGCTTCCAGTGCCAGCTGCACAAATTCTTTGCCTTCAAACTTTTCCCGGGGGTGGCGGCAGTTGTCGCAGAAGCCGCAGTCTTTCTCGAACTCCTCGCCAAAGTAGTGCAGCAGCTGTTTGCGGCGGCACACAGCAGAATCGGCGTAGTTCGCCATTTCCTGCAGGAGTTGCTTGCTGTTGTCACGCTCCGTTACGGGCTTGTCCTTGTTGAATTTCTCCAGCTTCACGATGTCATCGTAGCTGTAGAACATCAAACAGTCTCCTTCCATCCCGTCGCGGCCACCGCGGCCGGTTTCCTGGTAGTAGCCTTCTATGCTCTTAGGCGTGTCGTAGTGAATTACGAAGCGTACGTCGGGTTTGTCAATGCCCATGCCGAAGGCAATGGTGGCTACAATGACGTCGCAATCCTCATTCAAAAACGCATCCTGGTTGGCCATACGCACAGAGGCATCCAGACCAGCATGGTAAGGCAGGGCACGCACATCGTTTACGCGCAACAGCTCGGCTATTTCCTCCACCTTCTTGCGCGACAGGCAGTATACAATGCCACCCAGGCCTTTGCGCTGCTTCACGTATTGAATCAGCTGCTTTTTGGTCTGGTGCTTGGGCCGTACTTCGTAGTATAGGTTGGTGCGGTTGAAGGAGGTTTTGAAAACTGAGGCCTCATCCATCTGCAGGTTTTTCTGAATATCCTGCTGCACCTTAGGCGTAGCCGTAGCGGTGAGGGCAATAATGGGCACCTGCACGCCCAAACCATCTATAATGCTGCGAATTTTGCGGTATTCCGGCCGGAAGTCATGCCCCCACTCCGAAATACAGTGTGCTTCATCAATCGCCACAAAAGAAATGGTGGCCTTGTTGAGAAACTCAATCGTCTCATCTTTAGTCAGGGATTCGGGCGCCACGTACAGCAGGCGCACTTCGCCGCTGATGACATCTTTCTTCACCTTGTTCATTTCTGATTTTGACAGCGTCGAGTTCAGAAATGCCGCGTTAACCCCAAACGCATTCAGCTGATCTACCTGATTTTTCATCAAGGCAATCAGCGGGGAAATAACAATTGCGGTGCCGGGCAGCACCAACGCTGGCAACTGGTAGCACAAGGACTTACCAGCGCCCGTGGGCATAATCACAAACGTGTTGTGCCCCTCGATGACGTTCTGAATGATGGCCTCCTGGGTGCCGCGAAACTGGCCGTACCCGAAAACTTCCTTTAACTTGCCCTTCAGATCAGCCTGCTGTGTGACAACGGCTTTTTTTACGGCTGGCATGGACTTCCTCACTTCTCGGTTGGGGGATTGCAGACTTGAGCAGCAACACCACGTGTTGTCTACTCAATCTAGACAAATTTAGATTGAAACCGCTGAACGATACCAACTCGCTGGCAAAAAAAGTGCTTCTCGAAGAAGCCGATGCCATTCGGGGCGTGGCGGAAGCCATTGCCCTGACACCTGATTTTGCGCTCTGTGTTGCCGCCATCCTTTCCCTTCGTGGGCGTGTGGTCGTCACCGGAATCGGCAAAAGTGCACATATTGCCGGAAAGATCGTAGCTACGCTAAACTCAACAGGCACGCCTGCGCTGTTTATGCACGCTGCAGATGCCATTCACGGCGACCTGGGCATGATTCAGGCCGAAGATTTTGTTATTGCCATTAGTAAGAGTGGTGATACGCCGGAGATAAAAGTGCTGGTACCCTTGCTCAAGCGCAAAGGTGTACCGCTGGCCGCCTTGGTCAGCAACGCCGACTCTTATCTGGCGGTGCAGGCCGACTACGTGCTGCACGCACCGGTAGACCGGGAAGCCTGCCCGCACAACCTGGCTCCTACTACCTCCACCACTGCCGCGCTGGCCCTGGGCGATGCGCTGGCTGTGTGTTTGCTGGAGTCCCGGGAGTTCACTTCCGCCGATTTTGCCCGCCTGCACCCCGGTGGCACGTTGGGCAAAAAACTCTACCTGAAAGTAGGCGACCTAAGCCGGCAAAACCAGCAGCCCCAGGTACTGGCTGATGCACAGCTGAAGGAGATTATTCTGGAAATATCCGGTAAGCGCCTGGGAGCCACCGCCGTGCTGCAAGCCGCAGAGGGCCCGTTGCTGGGCATTATTACCGACGGCGACCTACGCCGCATGCTTACCACCTTTGCCGGCCGCCTGGAAGACGTCCGCGCCCGCGACATCATGACGCCTTCGCCCATGACCATTGAAACCGATGATTTTGCGGCTGAGGCACTAGTCCGGATGCAGAACCGCAACATTACGCAGCTGGTAGTTACAGAAAACGGCCAGTTCAGCGGCTTTATTCACCTGCACGACTTACTGCGCGAAGGCCTGGTCTAATCTCATGGTTTAGTCGGCGGGAAAAGCAGCTTCTTTCTTAGCTTGTTCACCGGAGCCGACAATTTCCTATCTTACTATCCGGTGTAAGTCTCTTTCCACTGCTCACGCTCGCAGCCAGTCTGCTTATGAACTCTAATACTTTCCTTGTGGTAATGGCGGGCGGCATTGGCAGCCGCTTTTGGCCATTCAGCCGAACCCAGCATCCCAAGCAGTTTCACGATGTGCTGGGGGTGGGCCGCTCCATGCTGCAGCTCACCGTAGACCGGTTCAAGGGCATCTGCCCCATGGAAAATGTGCTGGTGGTCACCAACCGCGACTACATCCCCTTGGTGCAGCAGCACTTACCGGATTTGCTCCCCGAGCAGATTCTGGGGGAGCCCATTGGCCGGAACACAGCCCCCTGCATTGCTTATGCCAGCTACCGCATTGCGCAGCGCAGCCCCAATGCCGTGATTATGGTAACGCCCGCCGACCACGCCGTGCTGCACGAGGACGAGTTCCGGCGCGTGATCCGGCAGGCCGTGGAGGCCGCCCGCCAGCATGATATTCTCATTACACTGGGCATTCAGCCCTCCCGCCCCGATACCGGCTACGGCTACATCCAGTTTCTGGATGAGGACGCCACTTCCATTGGTCCCCTGAAAAAGGTAAAAACCTTCACCGAGAAGCCGAATCTGGAGCTGGCCCGCATGTTTGTGGACAGCGGCGACTTCCTCTGGAACTCTGGACTCTTTGTGTGGCGGGCCGATGTCATCATTAAAGCCTTTCATCAGTACCTGAGCGACATTGCCGAAGTCTTTGATGAGGGCAGTACCATGCTGAATACGGTGCTGGAGGAAAACTTCATTTCCCGGGCTTATACCCGCTGCCGCAACATCAGCATCGACTACGGGGTGATGGAAAAGGCCGACAACGTGTTTGTACTCCCCGCTGACTTTGGCTGGAGCGACCTGGGCACCTGGGATTCCCTGCACCGCATGGGCCACCACGACGCCGAAGACAATGTAGTGGACGGCAATGCCCTGCTCTACGATACCCGGGAGTGTGTCATCAAAACGCCTTCTGAGCGCCTGGTAGTAGTCCAGGGCCTAGATGGGTATATTGTGGCCGAGTACGATAATGTGCTCCTCATCTGCAAACGCACGGAAGAGCAACGCGTGAAGGACTTCGTGGCTGACGTGAAGTCGAAAAAAGGCAACGGGTACAACTAGAAAAGAAAGAACAGGTCAATACCGATGCTTCATACAAGCAAAGAAAAGCCCCTATTGCATATGCAATAGGGGCTTTTCTTTGATAAAAGGATGGGCAGCGAAATCCGCGCCTTATCTATTTCTCAGTGTGCCTCAGGCGCTGGCGCAGTACTTCAAATAGCATGATGCCGCTGGCTACCGATACGTTGAGCGAGCTGATTTGTCCGGCCATAGGAATGCGCACCTTTTGATCAGCGAGGCGCAAGTATTCCGGCGAAATGCCGTCTTCTTCGCTGCCCATCAGGATAGCCACTGGCCCGGTTAGGTCCACTGATTCCGTTTCCAGGCTGGCATCGGCTTTCTCGGTACAGGCTACTACCTGCACACCGGACTGCTTCAGGAAGTCAATGGTTTCTTTCAGATTCGGCTCGCGGCACACCGGAATCAGGTTCAGGGCGCCGGCGGAGGTTTTCAGCGCGTCGCCGTTGATCTGGGCGGCACCGCGGCTGGGCACCACAATGGCGTGTACACCCATACACTCGGCGTTCCGGGCAATAGAACCGAAGTTACGTACGTCAGTAATACGGTCCAGGATAAGGAGGAGCGGGTTTTTACCTTCCTCATACAAGCCAGCCAGAATACTATCCAGGGGTTGGTAGTCGATGGGAGATACGAAGGCTACTGCACCCTGGTGGTTTTTGCGCGTAATGCCGTCCAGCTTTTCCAGGGGCACTAACGACACCGGAATGTTAGCCGCTTTGGCCAGGGCAGTAATATCCTGGGTGATGCTGTTTTTGGTAGTGCGCAGCAAATAAATTTTCTCCAGCGTACGGCCTGCGTTCAGGGCTTCCAGAATGGGGCGCAGGCCAAAGAGCATGTCAATGCTACGGTCGGCGGCCGGGCGGTGCGGGTAGCGGGGTTTGAAGTCGCCGCGCGACTCACGGCCTTCGCCCCGGTCCCCTTCCGGGCGACGGACAGGCCGATTATCGCCGCCTACGGGGCGGTTTTCGGCATCGTAATAGGTGCGGCGCTCATTCTGCGGCCGTTCGGGGCGGTCAGTCCTTTTCTCCATTGCTCCACGGCGGCCAGGCGGAGTGATTTATACACGAGCCGGCGCACCTGTTCTTATAGGGTTCAAATACAAAGGTACTGGGTTTACGGCAGCTTACGAGGCTGGTTCGCTGCTGGCAGTTTATAAGCCGAGAGTACCGCAATAAAAAAGCGGCTCCTGATGGAGCCGCTTTTTTATAATAAGTCAGCCGGATGTTTTACTGGCCCTGCTGCGGATAGTACTGCTGCAGAATCTGCATGGCCTTGGTGGCCCGCACCTGATCCTGCACACTATCAGCGGCGCGGTACACGCTCTGCAGCGCTACCAGATTTAGCTGCATATCTTGGTCGTGCAAGGCGGGATTATGCGTACTATAGTAAGCCAGTGCCTGCTGGGCGCGGTTGGTCATTACATCCATAATCTGATTGGCCCGGTTTGTTTCGCCGGCCTTCACCAGGGTTTCCACCAGTTGGGGCGTGTAGTAGTCGTAGGGTATTGACTTGTCTGGCATCACGGCCAGCGCTTTGTCGGCTACTTCCTTGGCTTTGGCTAGGTTGCCCGCTTTCAGGTACTCATTGGCCAGCCGCCCAAACTTATCCCGGTAATTGGCCGGGAAGCGCAGATTATTCTCGTCATAGAATACGCTGGGGTTGTCGAGGTTGCGGTAGGCAAATTTGTGCATCATGATGTCGTACATCTGATCCTTTACCACGTAGCCGTCGTCGCCGCTGCGGGGATTGTAGTTGGGGTCGCGGGCAGGCAGCACGCGGTAGGCCATTCCTTCCAGCTGGAAGTAAGGCTGCAGGCCCATATAGTCCTGGCTATTTACGGTGCTGGAGAAGTAAATAGGCCGCTCCCAGTTATTGCTGGCCAGCATATCCAGAATGGCCAGGTTCTTCTTTTCAATGGCGCCTTTGCCCATATCCCACTCCATGCGAGAAACCACCTGATTACGGCGCTCTGGTGCAATAATGCCAGTTTTTAGCACGGCGGCCGTATCAATAGGCAGGTAGAATTTGGTGGTGGGGAATGAGAGCAGGCTGGGCCCGCCTTCGCCGTAGCTTACCTGCAACAAGGGGCTGTTCTGCTTCACCAGCGAAACGAATTCCTTCAGGTTTACTTCCTTCACCGCCGGATTGGCGACATAAGGCAAATAATCATTGGTGCCTTCTACATAGTTCGCGCGCTCCATTGAAATAGGCAACGGCTGGGATTTATAAGCCCGGCGCTTCATCTGGTCGATGTACCAGTCAGTGTTCATGTAGCTTAGTACGGCCACGCGCACGTCGGTTCGCACGCCTTCCACTTCCTGGGCATACCAGAGTGGGAAGGTGTCGTTGTCGCCGTTAGTGAACAGCACAGCGTTGGGAGCCAAAGAGTTCAACAGGTTTTTAGCCGAGTCAGTGGAGTTGTACCGGTTGGAGCGGTTGTGGTCGTCCCAACCCTGAGCGGCCATAATGCCGGGCACTACTAAGCAGATAAGTGTAGCCACTGCGGCCCGCGTACCATCTGCTTTCACCACGTTGCGCAGCGCATCAGATAGGGCCAGTACCCCCAGGCCAATCCAGATGGAGAAGGCAAAGAAGGCGCCGGTGAAAGTGTAGTCCCGCTCGCGGGGCTCAATGGGCGGCTGATTGAGGTAGAAGGTAATAGCCAGACCGGTGAACAGGAACAGCAAACCCACAATGAGGGCGTTGCGGCTGTCTTTACGCACCTGAAAGAACAGACCTACCAGACCCAGGATCAGCGGCAGTGCCAGGAAGTTGTTGTAAGCCTTGCTTTCGGCAATACGCTCGGGCAGGCCATTTTTGCTATCCACGGGCCATACTACGCCGGCCTGCTGAATGTCACTTTCCCGGCCCACAAAGTTCCACATGAAATAGCGCCAGAACATGTGCCCAAACTGGTAGCGGAACATAAACGACAGGTTTTGCCCCATCGTTGGCTTCTTATCCTCGCGGATATCTACCCACTTTTTGTATTGATACACGTGCTCGGGCTGGGCACTGTAGATGCGCGGCAACAGCATTTTGTCGGCGTCATCATATTCATACTCAATACGCGCCGGGCCTTTCACATATTTGTCGCCTTTGCGCACGTAGCGGGCTGCTCCTTCCTTAGACCCGGTGGGCCGGGCATTGAACTGTGGTCCATAGAGAAGGGGCCGGTCGCCGTACTGCTCCCGCTTCAGGTAGCTCACGAAGGAAAGCACATCCTCCGGATTGTTTTCATTGATGGTAGGCTGGTAGCTGGAGCGAATAGGTACAATCAGATACGAGGAGTACCCAATCAGAATAAACATGAGGCTGAGAACAGCCGTGTTTAAGGCCCGGTTACCGGTACGGAAAGAATGGCGGAACACCAGCCAGATCAGTCCGCCAAACAGCAATAGGAAGATGATGATACCCCAGTTGAAGGGAAGGCCGATGCTGTTCACGAAGAACACCTCAAAGCCCCCCGCCAGCGAAGGCAACCCAGGAATAATACCCACCAGAATAACGCCTACAATCAGGCTGCTGATGGCCAGCGTAAGAACGGCACCCCAAAACGTGGGCTGCTGGGTTTTGCGGTAGTAGTAAATCAGGCCCAGTGCCGGAATGGTGAGCAGATTCAGCAAGTGTACCCCAATAGATAACCCAATGGCGTAGGCAATCAGAATCAGCCATTTATCGGCATCAGGGCCATCGGCGCGGTTTTCCCACTTCAGCATGGCCCATACCACAAAGGCAGTGCCCAGCGCCGACATGGCATATACCTCGGCCTCCACGGCATTAAACCAGAAGGAATCAGAGAAGGCGAAGGCTAGAGCCCCCACCAAACCGCTGCCCAGAATCTGCAGGGCCTCCCCGCGGGTAGGCTCTACGGTACGGTGGCGGTGCGGGTGTCCGGCCTGGTGCAGCACAATGCGCTTGGCCAGCATGGTAATAATCCAGAACAGGAACAGCACGGTAAACGAGCTGCTCAGTGCCGACAGCATATTCACCAGAACAGGCACCTTGGTTGCATCGCCAAACGAGAGCAGCGACATAATGCGGCCCAGCAGCAGGAAAGTAGGTGCTCCGGGAGGGTGCGGTACCAGCAGCTTGTAGGAGCAGGCAATAAACTCGCCGCAGTCCCAGAAGCTGGCTGTAGGCTCCAGCGTGAGCAGGTAAGTAATAGTGGCCACGGCAAATACCAGCCAACCCACCAGATTATTTAAGCTTTTGTAACTACGCATAGAAACGAAATCAGAGAAGGGCCAAAAGTAGAGAATAAATCCGGCCGCACCGCACCCCATAGTACCGGCCCGCAGAGGCACAGATGCAAAAAAAGCAGCCGGGGTTGCCGGCTGCTTTCGAAAGAGCTAGAAAGAAGAAATATGGACTAATTCCGCAGAACCAGCCGCTTGGTGCCCACTACTTTATCATTCTGCACCAGATTGCAGATATACATCCCGGCAGGCAAATCAGAAAGATTCAGCGGAAGGCCAGCCTCAGTTAGCTGGGGCTTCAGCGTAATGGCACGCACTTCCCGGCCAATGATGTTGGAGATTCTCAACGTATAGTCAGCACTGGATTTCTGATTAACGGTCAGCATCACCATGCCCCGGGAAGGGTTCGGATACAGTGTGAGGGCTGGTGGCAGCAATTTGGCGCCCAGTACCGGCGTGGCGGCATTTACAGTAATGGTACCAAACATGCCGTTTCCGGGGGTGCCGTGCAGCGTGCAGTGGTAGGGGAAGCTTCCGGCCGTAGCAAAGGTGCGGGAGGCAGTAGGAGTGGCCGCCGCCATGGTAAAGGCAGCAAACGCATTATTATCTGACACCACAGGATGGGTACCATTCTCCCACTGAAAGTTTACTATGTCGCCGGCATTAATGGTCAGAGACTGAGGATCAAACACAAAGTTCCTCACCTTCACAATATGGGTAGCCGCCGCAGCCGTCAGCTGCGCCAGTACCAGGGTAGCGGCAAAACAAAACCGAGTAAAAGTTTTCATGGCTTAGAGATAGAGGATGAAAGAGTAGTTTAACCGGCCCCATTCCTGGCAGGAAACAGCGCCGCATATAGTTGTATTGACAAGCACCGTGCCTGACTTTACAGGCAGGCGTCTTCCTACCAGATACCATCGGGCAAGAAACCGTTGCACCAGAGACACAGCATCTTTATAGAGATGTGCTCTATTAAAGTAATCGAATATATCGGCAAAAGGGTTGCTTTGCCCAGCAAAAAATTTTCAGCTAAATACAGAATTTAATTTCCTGCATTCCAAAGCTTTGCCGTTGCCCATTTATTTCCACAAGTAGCCGCCCGGTTTCCTCTATGCCCGCTATCTGCCCTGTTACTTGTTGGCCATTTACTTCAAAATAATTCCATTCCTGAAAGCGGTAAAGTACCTGTAAATAGGCGTGGCGAAGGGCCTCAGTCTGGCCAGCGCGCAGTTGCAGATACCGACGCTCCAGGCACTCCAGCAGGCGCTCGGCCAGCGCAGGCAAGGCATAGCGCCGCCCTGTAAGGCAGGCCAGCGAAGTGGCCGTAGGCACCCCAAACTCCAACTGGTTAACATTTATTCCAATCCCTACAATGCTGGATTGAATTCCTAGGCTGCTAAGTGTGTTCTCAATTAAAATGCCGCCCAGCTTTTGGTCGTGGTAATACACATCATTAGGCCACTTCAGCCGTAGGGCCGGGTCGGGTCCCAGCACGGTGCCGGCCCAGTCCAGTACAGCCAGCGCTACAGCCATACTCAGCTGGAACTGGTGCGAGGCAGCTAAAAACGTAGGCCGCCATACCACCGACAAGGTTAAATTCTCGCCGGGGGCGGCTTCCCAACTATTGCCTCGCTGCCCGCGGCCGGCGGTCTGTTTGTCTGTTATGACGGTACAGCCCTCCGTGGCGCGGCTTTTGAGAAGTAATTGTTGTGCCTCCGTGTTCGTGGAGGCACATTCGGCCAGCCAAATCACTTGCTGGCCCGTGAAGAGGGTTTTGGGGGTTAGTGCCTCCACCTGATTTTCGCTACTTTGTACATTCAAACCTAATAATACCACATGAAAAGTACCCTGATTCGGCAGGATTCGGACAGATTGGCAGAAGTAGTAGTACGCGGCATGCAGGAAAAGAAAGCGGCCGATATCGTGGTACTGGACCTGAAAGACCTTAAGAATGCGGTAGCTGATTACTTCGTGATTTGCTCCGCCTCCTCCGATACACAGCTTGATGCTATTGCCCGCTCAGTAGAAGAAGAAGTAGAAAAGCTCACTGGCCAAAGCCCCTGGCAAACGGAAGGCCGCATGCAGCGCGAATGGGTGCTGCTGGACTACGTGGACGTGGTAGTGCACATTTTCCTGCGTGACCGGCGCCAGTTCTACGCGTTGGAAGAGCTCTGGGGCGATGCCGACATTAAATACATTGAAGAAGCTGCCTCCGCCGTTTAAAGTAAAAGGCAGCCGGCTGCGTCTCTGCAACAAACCCGCCAGCGGTGGGTTTAGCCTTTGATTTTTGTTTTAGCCTATTTTCTTATCCATGTCTGATAAGACTCCCTTAAAAAAGAAAAAACCACTGTTGCCTACCCCACCCCCGCGGCCAGGTATGCAGCTTTGGGTATTAGCCGGGCTGGTTGTTTTCATCTTCGGGCTGCTGTATTTCAACCGAAGCAATTCGGCCATTGAAACCACGCAGCAGAAGTTTGAGCAAATGCTGCTGGCCGGTGACGTAAGCCGCCTTACACTGGTAAACGACCGCGCCGTAGAGGTAACGCTTAAACCCGAGGCCATGCGCAAGCCGGCGTACCTGCCGGAGTTGCAGCGCCGCGGCATGCTGGCTATGAATACCGGTCCGCAATACACCTTCCGGGTTATCGATGGCAAGTCTTTCAAAGAAGACTATGACAAGCTGCGCGCGACGATTCCGCGTGAGCTGCAGGTGGGCCTGGAAGTAGATACCCGCCAGGGATATGGTGATTTTATCACCAGTTGGGGCTTTCTGCTTATTCTGATAGTGGCTTTCTGGTTCCTGATGCGCCGTATGGGCGGTGGAGCCGGGCCAGGTGGTCAGATCTTCAACATCGGTAAAAGCCGCGCAGCCCTCTTTGAAGGGGGTGATAAAGTGAAGGTGACGTTTAAAGACGTGGCCGGCCTGGAAGAAGCCAAGGAAGAAGTAGAAGAAATTGTAGAGTTCCTGCGGAACCCTTCCAAGTTCACAGTCCTCGGGGGTAAAATTCCGAAAGGCGCTTTGCTGGTAGGCCCTCCCGGCACCGGTAAAACCCTGATGGCTAAAGCCGTAGCCGGCGAAGCCGACGTACCCTTTTTCTCCTTGTCGGGTTCCGACTTTGTAGAGATGTTTGTGGGCGTAGGTGCGGCCCGGGTACGTGACTTGTTTAAGCAGGCCAAAGCCAAGGCGCCTTGTATCATTTTCATTGACGAGATTGACGCCATTGGCCGTAGCCGTAGCCGGGGTAACATGCCTGGCGGCAACGACGAGCGGGAAAACACCCTGAACTCGTTGCTGGTGGAGATGGATGGTTTCGGTACTGACTCCGGAGTAATCATTCTGGCCGCTACCAACCGCCCCGATACCCTGGACTCAGCCCTGCTCCGTCCCGGCCGTTTCGACCGTCAGATCAGCATCGACAAGCCCGACATTAACGGCCGCACGCAGATTTTCACCGTGCACTTAAAGCCTTTGACGCTGGGTCCTGATGTAGATGCCCGTAAGTTGGCCGCCCAAACCCCTGGGTTTGCCGGCGCCGAAATTGCCAACGTCTGCAACGAAGCTGCCCTTATTGCCGCCCGCCGCGACAAGAAGATGGTGACCATGCAGGACTTCACCGATGCCGTGGACCGCGTAATCGGAGGCCTCGAGAAGAAAAATAAAATCATCAGCCCCGGTGAGAAGCGCATTGTGGCTTACCACGAAGCAGGCCACGCTATTGCGGGCTGGTTCCTGGAGCACGCTGACCCATTGGTGAAGGTGAGCATTGTACCCCGTGGCGTGGCCGCGCTGGGCTACGCGCAGTATCTCCCCCGCGAGCAGTTCCTGTATAACACGGAGCAGCTAACTGATGAAATGTGCATGGCCTTAGGTGGCCGTGCTGCGGAGGAGCTGGTGTTTGGCAAAATCTCAACGGGTGCCCTCTCCGATTTGGAGCGGATTACCAAGATGGCCTACAGCATTGTCACCATGTATGGCATGAACGCCAAGCTGGGCAACGTTTCCTTCTATGATTCTAAGGGGCAGAATGAATATGGCTTCTCCAAGCCTTATTCAGAAGCTACCTCCCAGATGATTGACGAGGAAGTGCGCACCATCATCGAGAATGCCTACATCCGCACCAAGGACCTGCTTACCGAGCGTCGGCACGAGTTGGAAATTATAGCCAAAGAGCTATTGGAGAAAGAAGTGCTACTGCAGGATGATCTGGAGCGTCTGGTGGGCAAGCGTCCCTACGACACCCAGACCAGCTACCAGGCCCACATGGCCGGCACTGACCGCTCCGAGACGCTGAGCGAAGTGAAAGAAGAGCACCCGGTTGCGCTAGGCAATGATTTGCCCGAGAACAACCTGCCGGGTGTGGATGACACTAACTCACCTAGCTCGAATGAGCCTTCTGGTGTACAAAGTGGTACCACTGTCTCGCCAGTGTAAAGCTACTAAGCTTATTTAATTGAAAAGCCAGTCCGTAAGGGCTGGCTTTTTTGTGGGCGTGCGCAGTGAAAAACAGACCTGAGTTAGTCCAGGCCTTTAATGCTGATATATTGCTTTTCATTGCGACGTCCTACACGCACAATGCTCCGCTCGAAATCTTTGGGATTGTTCAGCGTCTCATAAAACTCGTCTAAAAACCGGATAGCAAACATTTTTTCATCTTTGCTGAGGTAGTCACACGAGAGGTACACATTATTAAAGGCTGGCCTCCGCGCATTAAAAAGAGTGCGCATTTCGGTGTATAGCTCGTCGGGGAAGTTGTAGCCTCGGAAAAGACGCTGCCGTACGGAGGTAATCCCCAGTTGCTCGGGAGGCGTCGCATAAGGCGTCATCACCAGGCCGCTGTAATCAAAATCATGCGGTACGGGTATGCAGGGGGCGCGTTGGTCTACGGAAAGCAGGCGGATATTGTGGCGGTAGGGCACCGACCAGTCTGTATTGCCAATCATATATTGAAACAGCGCTACCCGGGCCATAGCTTCCTGGTTGGTGTACTGCATGCCAATAACCAGACGGCTGGGTACCACAACTGCCTGGTTGCGTTTGGCCATGGCCTTGGCATCTTCCAGCAAAAAAGCCCTATGTACAGTGGCTTTGCGCTTACCGTTGGCATCCTGGTAAGTTACACGGCACAGCCTGGCCCGGAAGCTCATGTCCGTTAGCACGTTGTAGAGTTTATACACTAAGTACTCGCGGAGTACATAACTATCCTCCAGGCAGTGTGTGGTTAGCTTTAGCTCTTCTACCGGGCCGAAGATGCTGGTTTGCGCGGCTCCCCGCGGAAACCGGATAAGCAACGGCGGAAACTCACAAACTGCCGGGTCTTTCCGCCGATGCCCGCGCACCCTGACTTGCACAGCCAGGGATTTAGTAATGCCACCTTCTTCCTGATACAGAATGGTAGCGGCGTGAAAAGCAGGCTTGTCGCCTCTATCTTTCAGCACGCTTTCCAGCGGTAGCACTAGCGTAAAGGGCTGCTCTTTCTCATTGAGAAAAAAAGGATTGCCGTTGGCACCTGTCTGCGCGTTTCGGCCGGAAAATACTTTCTCTTCGCCAGCCTGTACCAGCACGGACGTCCCCAGCAAAAAGCTGAGGCTAACTAGTAAAGTGAGCACCCGTACCATGAACTGGTGGTAGGCTTGGGCCGGTTCTACGCCGGTTTACTCCGTTAGCAACCTATGAGGTTGCGCAAAACATCACTGCGCCTTCACAGGGCGCGAGGCCAGAACCACTTGGTTCTTAAACAGGCTCTGTATTATGTTTCCCTCTCCTTGTGGAAAAGGGAAGCCTAGCAAATAAGCTACGGTAGGCGGAATATCGACCAGGGTATGTTGCTCGGCTATGGTTCGGCCAACTTTAAAATCAGGTCCCAGGCCCAGCAGACTGATGTGGCGGCAGCCTTCACAGTTGTCGCCATGGTCTACAAAGCCCGTGCTGATGCCGTTGAGGTGGCGGCCATGGTCGCTGGTAATGAGCAGGGTGGTGTTGTTTTTATAGGCCTTGGTCTTGCGCAGGAAATCATACAACTGCATTACGTACAAATCGTCCCGTGAAATTCCGCGCAGATAATAGGCCCAGTTGCCGGCATGGGCAAAGCCATCGGGCTCCATAAAATTGATGAGCACCAGATTAGGCTTGTATTGGGTGAGGATGCGCTTTACGGCTACCAGGGTCAGGGAATCGGAGCGGTAGCCGCTACCGGGGCCGCTTACGCCGCAATCCATAGAGGGCAGAAACTGGTCTTTCCACTCGGGGTTCAGCGTATTGCCCAGGATGTGCAGCTTGTCTTTACTGGTGATAAGCCAGGCCGCTGTGGCGGGTTTACCCGTGGCCTTGCGCCAGTATTGAAAAATAGAGGGCTGCTGCGGAAATTCGTCCCCGTAATTATCAATCGGCTGATTAATGCCCGTGGTAATGGCCGCGTGCCCGGAGTTGGTGTAGGTGAAGGCGTTATTGTAGAAGTTCGGCAGGAACACACCCCGGGGCTTTAGCCGGGTGGCCATATTCGGAATCATGCTGGTGCTGTCCCAGGTTTCGGAGTACCGCGGCCCATCAATAACCACAATAATAACGTTGCGGGTTTTGAGGTTCTTTTTGGGTGCCTCCGGAGGTACCGGCGCAAAAGAGAAGAGTAGCAACAGCAGAAAGCTGCCGGCATAGTTTAGCCAACCGGTGCCAGAAAGAAGGCGGCCCCGCCGCCCGAAGGTTGCTAGAAAGGGCATGGTACTGAGCTGAATAGAAAGCAGTTCTTGCTTTCAAGCGTTTACGTTACCAAATTGACGATGGACGTTAAATTCCTAACTATCAATCTATAAAATATTAGTGCCGGCCAACTCCACTATTCGCTAAGGGGTGTAGGTCTTACTCTGTTACCTTTGCGCTATGTCTCAGACCTCCCGCGACATTATGCTGCGCCGTATTCGCGAGTCATTGGCCAAGCCGGCTCCCCTGCCGGCCGCGCCTGACTTCACGGCGCCCCTGCACCCCACCACCGACGAAGACCTGGCCGTAGCCTTTGCCCAAAGCTTCCGGCGGGTGGGCGGCGCGTTTTATTACTGCGAGTCCGTGGAGCATTTTTATGACCAGCTCTTCCTTTATAAAAAGGAGAAGGGCCTGGAGAATTTGTATGTGTGGGAGCCGGAGCTGAAAAAGCTTCTCCACGCCGGTGGCCTCGTGTTTAATGGCGACGAAGCCGACTTCCTGCAGAAAGCCGATGCTGCCCTCACTACCTGCGAAGCTCTGGTGGCGCGCACTGGCAGTGTGCTGGTGAGCGGCGCTACCAGCAGTGGCCGCCGCCTGAGTATTTACCCCGAGCAGCACCTGGTTTTTGCCCGCACCTCGCAGGTAGTAACCGATATTGGCGATGCTCTGCAAGGGATGCGCGCCCGCTACGGCGCCGACAAGCTGCCTTCTATGTTTTCCCTGACCACCGGCCCCAGCCGCACGGCCGATATTGAAAAAACCTTGGTTCTTGGGGCGCACGGCCCCCGCGCCATTGCCCTGTTTTTACTGGATGACGCCCCCGAACCGACTGTCTGACCTGGCGCTGCCGCCCGGCCGCAAGGTGTACTTTGCTTCCGATTTTCACCTGGGTGCCCCCGATGCCGCCCGCTCCCTGGAGCGGGAACGGCGCATTGTGCGCTGGCTGGATATGGCCGCTCAGGACGCCGCCGCCATTTACCTGCTGGGGGACATTTTCGATTTCTGGTTTGAGTACAAGCACGCCATTCCGCGGGGCTTTATCCGGCTGCAGGGCAAGCTGGCCGAGCTAACCGATGCCGGCCTGCCCGTCACGTTTTTCACCGGCAACCACGATATGTGGATGTTCGACTACTTCACCAAGGAGCTGAACATTCCTATTCTGCGTCACCCCGTCAGCCAGCGCATAGGCGGGCAGGAGTTTCATATCGGGCATGGGGATGGACTGGGGCCGAAGGACCACACCTACAAAATGCTGAAGCGGGTATTTTCCTCGCCGGTAGCCCAGTGGCTGTTTGCGCGGCTGCACCCCAACCTGGGTATTGGGCTGGCCAACCGTTGGAGCCGCCACAGCCGCCTGCAAAACGCAGAGGCCGATGAGAAGTATTTCGGCGACGAAGAGTGGCTGCTGGTGTACTGCCGGGAGCTGGAGCAGCGCTACCACCACGATTATTACGTATTTGGTCACCGGCACTTGCCCTTGGATGTGCCCGTTACGCCCCGGAGCCGCTACGTGAACCTGGGCGAATGGGTCAATTATTGCTCCTACGCGGTATATGATGGCAATGAACTGGCGCTGCAGCATTTTGAGCAGGCATAGCATCCGGCGCACAGTAGGTAAAACCTGCTGGCTGCTGCTGTTTTCTTGCTTGCTTCTGAATGCCGGCTATGCCCAGACTGGCGTGCCGGCCGCGGCTTCTGTTTCGCCACCCTCGAAAACAGCCCCGGTAGTCAGTAAACCCCTGCCAACCACTCCCGATAGTCTGGGCTGGACGCTGGTGCGTACCATTCCGCTGGTGGCTCCTGCCCATGCCTCCCTGGACCGGCGCGGCACGCTCTACGTGGCCGATGGACAGAACAACATTCATCAGTACGCTGCCGATGGGCAGCCGCTCAACACCTACTCTCCTGCCCTGCCCGGCCACATTGCCCAGCTGGAAGCCTGGAACCTTACCAAGATCCTGGCTTTCTACGATGACCAGCAGCAGATCCTCCTCCTCGACCGTTTCCTGGCTCCCATCACCCAGGTGCGCCTCACCGATTACATTGATGGCCAGATCCGTACTGCCACGCTGGCCCCCGACAACAAAATCTGGCTGCTCAATGAGAGTGACCTCACCCTGCGGCAGTTTGATCCTACGCCGCAACGGCTGGTAGCCTCTACCCCGCTGGATGTGCTGCTGGGCCGCACCAAGCCCGACTTCCGGTTTATGCGCCACTATCAGAATAACCTCTATCTGATAGATTATACCAGTGGTATCTACGTGTTCGACAACCTGGGCACCTACCGCAAGAAGCTACCCTTTACCGGCCTTAGCCATGTGGGCTTCCGGGGCGACGAGCTATACTATGTAGCGAACGGAACCCTGCATTTCTTCCAGCTATATACTTTGGCAGAGCGAACCGTACCTATGCCCGCCACACTAGCCAAGACTACAACCCAGGTACTGTTTGGGGAGCAATTCCTTTATCTGCTGCTGCCCAACAGTGTGCAGGTGTATCGGCTATAGCCCGCCTTTCTTCTCATCCTTACTAAGTAAAAAGCATGGACCAGCATCGGCGGTACATGTAAAGACCTGCACAGCGACAGGTCTTTTCATGTACTGCCGATGCTGCCTGAATTCCTTAAGCCACTGCAGCGCAAGACAAGGCATTTGGCTACATTTGAGATGCATGCCCTGAGCTACCAGGCTGCTGTCTTTGCCCATTACCATTCCCTGCTTTATGCGCCTATCCTCTCTCTGCTCCGCTCTATCATTTTGGCTATTGATGCTGCTATGGAATGGAACGAGCTTGGGCCAGAGCAACTCGGCAAAGCCACAGCAAAAACAAGTGGCGCAAAAGCTGGCGCCGGGCTTACGCGCAAACATCCTCCAGTTTGAGAGCTGGCGGGTAAGCGTACGAGAGGGGCAGCAATTCCGTGGGTGGCTGCGGCAGCATCTGCCCCAGGCCCAACTCAAAACATTGGGAACCAGCGGCCGGCTTTTTCAAATATCCGGGTTGAAAGCAGACCAACTGGCCACGCTGGCTGATTGCCCCTGGGTGGAGTTCGTGGACGTGCCCAACCGCCGCGCCCGTGCCGAAAGTCTCATTCCCTCCTCCGACCTTACGCTCAATACCCTGTCGGCTGTGTGGTACCAGTTTCCGGAGCTAACGGGAGCAGGCCTAACGGCTTCTATTAAGGAAGAGGCGTTTGATACTACTGACCTCGACCTTCGCGGCCGGGCCCTCCCGTTTTCACTGGAAGGGCGTTTTGTCTCGCGGCACGCTACCGAAATGGCCACCATGATGGCTGGTGCCGGTAACACCGGCCCTCAGGGGCGTGGTGCGGCGCGGGCTGCCCGGCTTTCATCTTCTGATTTTGCTAACCTGCTCCCTGATGAACTTGCCGGCCTGCGGGCCGATAACGTATCGGTACAAAACCACTCCTATGGCGTGGGCGTGGAAAGCTACTACGGACTGGAGGCCAAGGCCTATGATGAGCAGGCGCGCGAACTGCCCTCCTTACTGCATGTTTTTTCTTCCGGCAATAGCGGCGACCAGACACCCACTGATGGGCCTTATGCCGGTTTGGCTGGCGTAGCTAACCTGACGGGGCAATTCAAGCAGTCAAAAAACACGCTTAGTGTAGGCGCTACTAACGGCATCAGTGAGCTAACGCCCCGCAGCTCCCGCGGCCCCGCCTACGATGGCCGCCTGAAGCCGGAGCTGGTGGCCTATGGCGCCGGCGGCACCTCCGATGCAGCAGCCTTGGTATCAGGAGCATCCTTGCTGGTACAACAGGCCTACCGCGAGCAATATGCCGGCCAGCTGCCTTCCTCTGCGCTGGTCAAGGCAGTTCTGATCAACTCCTCGGATGATGTGGATGCCGTCGGGCCCGATTTTCGCACCGGCTACGGCCAACTGGATGCTCTAGGGGCCGTGCAGACTGTGCAAGCAAAATCTCTGTTTAGTGGTAGTGCTGGCCAAGCTACCAGCAGCACCTTCACGCTGAATGTGCCGGCCGGCACCTCCCAGCTCAAATGCACCCTTGCCTGGCTGGACCCAGCCGCAGCTGCTAATGCCACTCAGGCTCTACTCAACGACCTGGATCTGGAACTGGTGGAAACTGCCACCGGTAAGAAGTGGCGGCCATGGGTACTGAGCACCACTCCTCGTCTGGACTCCCTTAACGTCCTTGCCCGCCGAGGGGCCGACCACTTGAATAATGTGGAGCAGATTACTCTGGCGGCACCACCCGCCGGGCAGTATCAAGTTCTGGTCCGGGGCTATGCTGTGCCTGATGGTCCGCAGGAATTTCACCTGGCCTATGAGTTGGAACCAAGCTTTAGGTGGACGTGGCCTGTGCAGGGCAGTCAGGTAGAAGCCGGCCAGCCTGCTTATGTGCGTTGGCAATGGTTAGGCAGCGCTACGCCTGCTACCCTACAATACCGCTACGAAGGGGCTACTACCTGGAATACTGTGGCTACCAACATCAATCTGCAGCAGCGCAGCTATGCCTGGGCCCCGCCAGATACTGCAGCGCATATTTATCTGCGCCTACAGGCCGGCAACCTTACCATGCCTACCAAGCCGTTTATCATCAGCCCCGAGGTGAAGGCCCGTACCGTGTACTACTGCGCACCGGAGGCGCTACTGGCCTGGCCGGCACAACCGGGCGTCATCGACTATCAGCTATACACGCTTCGTGGCCCGTACTTACAACCCTGGCGCGTAGTATCGGATACCACGCTACTGCTCTCCGATACCGATGCCCCAGGCCCTTACTTGGCAGTTGCGCCCCTGGTACAAGGGAAACCAGGTTTGCACAGCCAGCTCCTCAACTACCAGCAAGGCAGCAGCTGCTACTTCATTTCTTTTCTTCCCAGCCAGCTGGTAGCACCACAGCAAATTGATTTTGACGTATTACTGGCCAGCACCTACCAGCTGGTATCAGCTACGCTGGAGCGCCAGGATGCCTCAGGCCAATATGTAGCTCTCCAAACTCTTTCCCCGGTTACCCAGACGCAGTTTCACTTCACCGATGCTTCTCCCAATCAGGGTAGCAGTTTGTACCGCGTGCGCCTCATTACTACCTCAGGTCAGAGCTTTTTCAGCCAGCCGGAACGGGTATACTCGCTGGCGGAAGGAGACCTGGCCGTATTTCCGAATCCTGTGCAGGTGGGCCAAGTTCTAAAGGTAGCGGCCTCTGACGCAGCCCCGCTTCATTTATGGCTTTACGACGGTGTTGGTAAGCTACAGCGGGAAATAACAGCTGATGGTGTCATCAATGAATTAAACACTCATGGCTTAAAGCCCGGGCATTACATATTGCGGATAGAGACCGATAACGGCCGGCATTGGAACCGCCACCTATCTATTTTTTAACAGCAAAGGCACTACAGCTTAATAGCTGCAGTGCCTTTGCTGTTACCTATTAAGGTTTTCGGATCTTAGTAGAGGTAGTTGAGTGCTGTTTTATCATTGGTATTGAAGTAGCGATTCTGACCGCTGCCAATGCAGGCCAGCATCCAAGAGTTTGGATCGGCTGTAGTAGGCGTACCTTGAATGTGGATAGCGCCTACCGTGCTGGCACCTTCATTAGCGTATGCTCCATTACAGCTGTAGCTCCGATCCATATAGTCGGTGTGGCGGAAACCGATGCAGTGACCCACTTCGTGGGCGATGATAGTAGCCGCGTAGTTGATCTGGGCAGTGGTGGACACTGTGCCGATAGCACGCGTGTTCACTTTCACTGAGTTGTAAGGAGCACCACCGGAGGGGAAACCAGCTGAGGCTAAATAGCTGCCACTAGCCGTATTTAGAACAATGTTACCACCGGAAGCCACACGCGAGAAAGTCAGGCTTAGGTTCTGTGCGTTGTAGCGGCTCACTACTTCGTTGATTACGGCGACATACGAAGCCGGCATTTTGCTCGACAGCGAAATGGTGATGTTACGTGGAGCGGCTACCAGATTGGTAGTACGATACTGCTCGGCTTGGCCTACACGCAGCAGCTTGCCATTGCTGTAAGTACCAGCCAGGTCACGGTCGGTCAAACGAATGTCACCCTCTATTATATAAGCATCACCGTCACGTTGCACGTTATGGGTGCTGAAGCCTAAGGCTTGGATTTTAGCAATAGCCTCTGGTGAAACCTGATCTTTGGCTACTTCGGTCTTCTCAGAGCACGATGTGAGCAGTATTGCTGAGAGGGCCAGCGAACCAAGAGCGGAGGTAAAAGCAGATGTCTTCATAAACACAGAAATGAGTTGGGGTGGTTGAAACATTAAATTCGTATCAACTATTTACCATTATATGATATTAAAACAAAATAAATTTGCATTATTATAATAAAGTGCAATGTAATTACTTCTGTGCAATTCAAATTATTCAGGCAGGATTCTAACCGAATAAAAGGCACAAAAAAATACCCTGACCTAAGGCCAGGGTATTCTTTATTTGTTCCCGTTACTAAAGCCGGGATGCGGCTTAGTAGAGGTAGTTAAGAGCGGTTACGTCGTTCGCATTGAAGTAACGGTTCTGACCGCTGCCAATGCAGGCCAGCATCCAAGAGTTTGGATCCTGAGTTGAAGGCGTACCGGGAATCAGGATAGCACCCACCGTGCTGGCACCTTCGTTGGATACCGAACCACCACAGCTGTAGCTCCGATCCATATAGTCGGTGTGGCGGAAACCGATGCAATGACCCACTTCGTGGGCAATGATGGTAGCCGCGTAGTTGATCTGGGCAGTGGTGGACACCGTGCCGATAGCGCGGGTGTTTACATTCACCTGGTTGTAAGGATTACCGCCGGTGGGGAAGCCAGCCGAAGCCAGGTAGCTACCGCTAGCAGTCGTCAGAACAATGTTACCACCCGAAGCGACACGTGAGAATGTCAGGCTCAGGCCTTGGGCGTTGTAGCGAGCTGCTACTTCGTCCAGAACGGCAGCATACGAAGCCGGCATTTTGCTCGACAGGGAAAGGGTGATGGCACGAGGAGCAGCCACTAAGTTGGTGGTACGATACTGCTCAGCTTCACCTACACGCAGCAGTTTGCCGTTGCTGTTAGCACCAGCCAGGTCACGGTCGGTCAGGCGGATATCACCTTCTACAATATAAGCATCACCATCACGCGAAATATTCTGCGTGCTGAAACCCAGAGCCTGAATCTTGGCTACGGCTTCTGGGGATACACGGTCTTTAGCTACTTCGGTTTTCTCGGAGCACGAAGCAAAGACAGTTGCGGCCAGCGCCAGAGCGCCCAGTTTAGTGGAGAGGAAAGAAACTTTCATTAAAATAAAATGGGGTGATGGTGGAAAAATGTGAAAGAGTGTCAAAATGTAGGCATTCGGTATAGTACAACAAAATTAAATAGGTCCATTTTTACGAAAATGACAAAATCCTATTCAAAACATTGCCATTTTGCCATTTCTGCACTCGTCCTATTTCCCTTTTAACTGTAGGATGATGAAGAACTAAGAATACTGTGGCAACCCATTTAGCTGGATGATTTCAGGAGGCGCACTGCCCTCCTGAAATGCTTATCTTTGTTGAAACCGATTTCGTGCGGCTTCGGGCCGCCTCACTATATATAGTCTCAAGCCGTGGCTTGTTCCTCATGTTCTTCTGGTGGAGGTTGCTCTACCACTGCCGCCGGCTGTGGCTCCAAAGGGAGTTGCAGCTCGGGCGGGTGTAACCGCCTCAACGTATTCGACTGGCTGCAGGACCTAGACCTGCCAGTTGACTTTAAGGGTTTCGATATTGTGGAAATCCGCTTTAAGGGTGGCCGCAAAGAGTTTTTCCGCAATGCGCAGCATTTGCCCCTGGTTACCGGCGACGCCGTGGTGGTGGAAGCCGCCGGCAATGGCTGGCACCTGGGTCATGTCTCGCTGAAAGGCGAATTGGTGCGTCTACAGATGCGCAAAAAGAAAGTCCCGCTCGACTCCAAGGACATCCGCCCTATTCTCCGTGTGGCTTCGCCTCAGGATGTGGAGCGCTGGGAAGCCGTGCGCGACCTGGAAACCGGCACCATGTTCCGGGCGCGCTCAGTAGTAGATGAGCTGCGCCTGAAAATGAAGCTTTCTGATGTAGAATATCAGGCTGACCGCTCGCGCGCTACCTTTTTCTATTCTGCCGAGGACCGGGTTGATTTCCGGGACCTGATTAAGCGCCTGGCCGAGGAGTTTCGGGTGCGGGTAGAGATGCGCCAGATTTCGCTGCGTCATGAGGCTGGCCGCCTGGGCGGTATTGGCTCCTGCGGCCGCGAATTGTGCTGCTCTACCTGGCTCACGGAGTTTAAGAGCGTCAGCACCACTGCGGCCCGCTACCAGAACCTGAGCCTGAATCCGGCCAAGCTTTCCGGACAGTGCGGGCGCCTGAAGTGCTGCCTGAACTATGAGCTCGATACCTATCTGCAGGCCCTGAAAGATATTCCGCAGGTGCAGCGGGCTCTGCAAACGGAAAAAGGTGACGCCTTTCTGCAGAAGACCGACATCTTTAAAAAGAAGATGTGGTTTGCATTCCGGGGCGACAATAACTGGGTGATGCTGCCTACTGAGCGGGTGCGCGAAATTCAGGAAATGAACAAGCGCGGTGAAAAGCCGGAGTCACTGTTGCCCCCGGTAACGGAAGAGGAGCGCCAGCCTGAAGTGTCGGCCATTGTGGAAGGCAGCCTCGACCGCCTCGACGATAAGATAAAGGCCAACAAACGCGCCAAGCGGAAAAAGAAAAGACCCGAAGCCTCTGCCGAAGCTCCGGTCAGCACCCCGCGCCGGGAGCAGGCGCCGGAAGCACCTAATGCCCCGGCGGCCCCTTCTGCCCGGGCCGATGGACGGCCCCGGGGAGCGGCGGCTAAGCCGGCTAACCGGCGGCACCGCCCCCCACGCCCCACAGGCGAGGCGGGGGAAACCCGCCCGCCCCGACCCGAAGGCGGAACGCCTTCTGCCGGCAATGGCACCGAAAACCGCTCCGAACGTCAGGGCCGTAATGGCCGCCGTGGTGGGGGTCGCCGCAATGGCGGCGGTCAGGACGCTACCACTCCACCTGCTGTATGAAGCTAAAACTCTCTGCGCTGCCGATCAGCCTGTTTCTGTTATTGGGCCTTGCTGCCTGTGACCCCAATCAGGTATTTGAAAAGAACATTGACCTAAAGGATACTGCCGGCCAGCCTTATGTGTGGGTAGTACAGGAAAAGCCCACGTTTGAGTTTACCATCACGGATACCACGCAGCGGTATGATGTGTATTTCAATGTGCGCAATGCTTCTTCCTACGGGTACTATAATCTGTATATGAAGCACACGCTTACCGCCCCCAATGGTCAGGTGCTATCTACCCTACTGCACCAGGCGCTGCTGATGGATCCTAAAACCGGTGAGCCGCGCGGAAAAGGTGCCGGGGATATTTTTGATCATCAGTTTCTGGCCTTACCAGCCCAGCGTTTCCACCAGGCTGGACTTTATAAGATTACACTGGAGCAGTACATGCGCCAGGATGCGCTGCCGGGTATTATGTCCGTTGGCGTGCGGGTAGCAAAGCATACTACCGCAGAATAGCCTGCCTTTTTCTCCAGCCTGGCTTGGCTGTTTTAAAAGCCCCTCTCCTTTTAGTTGGAGAGGGGCTTTTTGCGTCTGGATAGGGATAAAAAATCCCGCTTCCTGAATGACAGGAAGCGGGATTAGGCAATAGGCGTATCAGATCCTGGAAGCTAGATGCGCTCCACTTTCACGGCATTCAAGCCCTTCTTGCCATCAATGACATCAAAGGTAACCCGGTCGTTTTCCCGGATTTCGTGCACCAGACCGGTCTGGTGAACAAAGATTTCCTGCGAGTTCTCATCCTGAATGATGAATCCAAACCCTTTGGACTCATTAAAGAATTTCACTTTGCCCGTTTTCATAATGGCGTTGGTTGTGAGGTAAATTAGGCGGTAAAGCTACTGTTTATTATGAGTTAAGTTCAAGTCTAGCGAGAATTATACAGTTCCTAGCGTGCTTGTTGAAAGCAATATTATCCACAAACTCCTATATAGTCAAGCTTTTATCCCAAGAAGTTATACAGTTTTTACAGTGGCATACCTAAACAAGGGCTTATGCAGAGCGTATAGATATAGTATTATAATTTCTTTTTCCCACCCTAAAAGTTAGAATTATGAATAACGACCCAAAAAATCAGAATAGCAGTTCATCTTCGCCCGACTCGTCGGCAAAAGGCTCCTCGGGTGTTGGTAGCAACACTGGTATGAGTGGTATAGGGACTGGCTCTTCTGCTGGCAATAACCCCTCTAATCCTGGCTCCTCTTCTATGGGCTCTATGTCTGGTGCAGGATCTTCTTCCGGCAGCATGGGCGCAGGTAGTGGCAGTATGCAGTCAGGCAACATAGGCCAGGCTTCGGGCACTTCTGCCTCGAGCCCAGGCAGCACCGATAAAAACAAGACCGGAGGCCAGGCTTCCAAGTCCGCTTCTTCAGCCAAAGCTACTGATGCCAAGCGTAGCACCAGCAGCAGTAAGCCTACAGGCTCGGCCAGTACCGCTACCTCTTCGCGCAGTGGCACTTCTGGCTCTACAGCAGCTAAGAAAAGCTCTTCCTCTTCTTCCCGCTCCTCCAAAGGCTCGCAAGATATGATGGGCAAGCAGGCTGACAACCAGAATAGCAGCAACTACGGCGGCAACTTTGGCAACAGCATGGAAGGCAGCTATCAGGACCGCGACCGGAACGAGAACATGCAAAGCGGCGCCAGTCGGGGCGAATTTGGCAGCCACGGTTATGGTAGTACCCAAGGTGGCTATGGCAATCAGTATCGTGAAAACGACCGTAACTACGGCGACAACCGTGGCGGCTACTATGGCAGCAACCAGCCAGCGGGTGGCTACAGCCAGCACTCCAGTTCTTACCAGGATTATGATGGGCGCGGAAACTACAACCAGGGCAATATGCACCAGGGTGGTATGAACCAGGGCCAGATGAATCAGAGTAACATGAACCAGGGCAACATGCAGGGTGGCTATGGCCAGCGTGACAGCTACGGCTATCAGGAGCGCGGCTATCAGCAGGACCAAAACCGCCAGGGTAACTACCGCCAGGACAACTTTGGTAACCGCATGCAGGATGATGACCAGCGCTGGGGTGGCAGCAATAGCTACCAGAACGATAATGGCTCCCGCATTGGCCGCGACCGGGGCTATAGCGAGGACTATGGTCGTTCTTCCATGAACAGTGGTATGAGCAGCAGTATGAATCGGGGTAGCAACTGGATGAGCGACCAGGACCGTCATAGCCAGGGCATGAACCATGGATATGACCAAGGCCGTAGCAGCTTTGGCAACCAGTACCGTAACCAGAACGAGGATTACCGGCCCATGCAGGGCAGCGGAGGCCGCCAGAACGAGTGGGGCTCGCAGGGTCAGCAACGGAATGATTCTGGCAACCGTGACCGGAACGAGCGCAACTACCAAGGCTATTCCGACCGGCCCAGCGACCATTTTGACTCGCGTAGCGGCTACAGCAATTCCAATTTCGGTGGCAGCTCGCGGGAAGGCTTCGGCTCCCGGGGTGGCTCCTACAATGATGAATACTCCTCCGGAAACCGCGACACGCGCGGTGGCTCTCCTTCCCGCGGCGACTATGATAGCTACAGCCAGGGCCGCAACTACGGCTCAGAGCGTCGCTCTCAGTATCGCAGTCAGCATGAGGATGATAGTGACTATGGCTCTGCCCCGCGCCGCAACCGCGGCCGCGACGATGAAGACCGTTAAGCGGCCATTAGCTGCTTAGAAAAAAGGCTCCTCATATGCTGTGAGGAGCCTTTTTTATTGGGTGCGTTAGCCTAGGCTGGAGAGAACTGCGGGTGAAAGTCCTGCGCAAACTGCTGAAATGTGTGAGGAGCGCGCCCGGTTAACTCCTGAATGGTATTCGTAATAGCCGCCGCGTACCCCGCCTTACCCAAAGCATTTAGCTCCATCATGGCATCGGTCATCCAATCAGGCATGTGGGCCGCGAGCATAGCCTGGCGGGCAGCGTCTTCGGGCACATCTACATATTCAATGGGCCGGCCAGTGGCATGACTAAGGGACTGGGCCACTTCCGCAACGGTCAGGGCCTGTGGCCCGGTCAGCGCATAGGCTTTGCCATAATGCTGAGTTTCCTCCTCGGCCGTGAGAATGGTGGCACACACGGCTGCAATATCACGCACATCCACATAGCTGATTTTCCCGGCGCCCAATGGCAGGTAAATACGGCTCTCATGGCGGATAGCGTGGCCGTGGTACACCAGGAAGTTCTGCATAAAGCTATTGGGGCGCAGCAGCGTGTAGGCTATACCGCTCTGCTCAAGGTACTGCTCTGCGGCGCGGTGCCAACGCCCCAGCTGAATTCCGGGGTCCTGGTCAGCACCTAGTACCGACAGCCGAATGATATGCCGGACACCGGCTGTACGCGCAGCATCCACCACGTGCTTTGCCTCTGCTACCTGGTGCTCATCGAGGGGGGTAATTAAAACCACCTTATCTACCCCCGTCAGGGCCACAGCCAGGGTCTGTGGGCGGGCAAAATCCATTTCTACCAGCTGCACGGTGGGGTTTAGCTTCTTCAGCCGGTCGCCTTTAATAAGGGAATGCACCCCGGCGCGCACAGTAACCCCACAATTAGACAGGGCCTTCACAACTTCGGAGCCTACGGTGCCGGTAGCGCCGGTAACCAGAATGGTGTGTGACATGATAGAGCTGGACTAAGGATGGACAGATGTTTTGGGTTTCAGCATAACAGCTGAACCACCCATTAAGATATGCCGGGTTACGGCATAGCTACTTCAGGCCGCCGCTTGACGTGATACAGCCGGCCTTTCTCATTGCTGATAACAAAATCCTGATTGTTGAGGTAGACCAAGCCCTCCGCCTGGCCGGTTTTCTCTACCGGCAGGCAGTATTTTTTACCCCGAAAGAGCTTGCGGCCTGGCTCTCCTTCAAACAGGTACACGTTACCATAGCCTAATAGCGCTACCTGGTGGCCATCGGGACTGATATCAGCGGCCGTAATCCAGCTATTGATGCGGATGCTGTCGGCAAGCGAAGCCACGTAATTTCCGGGCTGAGCCGGCAGCACGTATTCTTTCACCCACTTACCCTCGCCGCGGTTTTTCGTGAACAGGTACAGGGAGTCGTTGTGATAGAAAAAGGCCTCGCAGTCGAAGTTGCGGGCAGGCTTTTTCGGAGGGAACAGCTTTTGGTCGGGGTACCGAAACGCAATGGTATCTACTTTCTTGAAGTCGGAGGTGTGCAGGCGGTAGATGCGCAGGTCGCGGCGCTTGTTGCCATTGTTGCCAAAATCACCAATGAACAGGTAGCCACGCTTCCGGTCCTGGGCCAGGTCTTCCCAGTCTATGTTATTGGCATCGGGCACGCGTTGGCGCTCCAACAGGTCACCCTGCGCAGTTACTTTATACAGAATGGAGGTATTGCCCCCGTCGCCATGAGTCCATAAGTCACCATTATCATTTACCAGAGCCAGGCCGGAGCTTTCCACTACATCGTCCCGGTGCATAAGGCCCGCCTTTTTAACCTCGTAGGCCGCCGTCACTTTCTCGAAGTTGCCGTGCCCGGTATCGGAACTACAGCCACAAACCAAAGCATGCAGGAAAAAGGCCAGCGGAGCCAGCCGGTCGCGCAGATAAAAGAAGAGCATAAACGGGGTATTAGTCTCACCATACAAGAGGCGGGCTTCGCGCCCGTCTCTCCTCGCCTGACCATACGCAGCTAGCCGGATTTGGTCACGTTTTGTACACTCAAAACCATCATTCCATTTTATCTACGGCAGCTTCCCCATTCCGCCAGCGGCTCCCGGTTCAGTAAAACCGGTTTGCTGCTAACTAATTACGCAGGTCCCAACACAGAATCATCAATTTTAAAACCCCTATAGAAGCAGGCCGCTGCCTAGCCGATTTTCCTCAAAAACGCAGGTATGGGCGTAGCTTTTCCAGCGTAGCAGCATCCAGGATGCGGATAGGCCGCAAATCTTCGGGTTGCCGGAATGGGCCATGCTGCTCCCGGTAGGAAATAAGCACGCGCCCCAGCCGGGCACCCACGTAAGGATGGTCCCGCAGTTCTGCCAAGTCTGCCTGATTAATGTATAAGGAAGCAGGTACGTAGCCCTCTTTCACAAACGTGTACTTGCGCAGGCTATCTACCAGGTCGGGCGCCAGGTTGAATATCTCGCCTAGCTGCTCTTCCCGCACAAAGCCGCCCAGCCGCTCGCGGTAGGCCACTACCCGCGCTGCCAGCCGCCGCCCCACACCCCGAATTTGCTGGAGCTGCGTTGTATCGGCCGCATTCAAATCAAAGGGCGCCAGGTTCCGGGGTTTGCGTGGAAAGCGCGAAGCTGTTGTGAACCCGGCTTTATTAGCTTCTGAATGGGCTTTCCAGTCTGGACTTCCCGGGCGGGCAGCCCAAGCCGTTTTAGCGCGAGGCGGCTCTTGGTCCGGGAGCTGTATGTAGGGGGCCAGCCGCGCATACACTGCCGGCTCCAGGCCGTAAGCTTTCTGAATCTGAGATTTAGCTTTGAAGCCGCCCACCACGTCGCGGTAGCGCACCAACCGGGTGGCTACAAAGCGCGGTACGCCGCGGGCTTCCCAATCGGGAGCGGTCAGAGTGTTGGGGTTAAAGGGTTCCAGCGCCACCTGTGCAACTGCTGAGCGTTCAAACCGTGCCCGTTGCGGCCAGGTCTTCCGAAATTGGGGCTGCCGGTTAGCCGTTAGTTCGGCCGCTACCCGGTTAAGCTCTTGCTGGTCAGCAGCAGCATCGTAAGCAGGCAGCGCAGGCTGCAACAGATACGGCAGAGCCAGCCACAACCCCATCAACCCCAGCAGAAATACAAACCCGTTAGTTTCAGCACGGGAAAAGCCGAAATACCGGCGGATAGCCCGTAGTAGGGCAATAGGGCGCTTATCAGCCACAACACAGTAATAATAATAGTAAACAATAAAACACCTGCTGACAGGTGTGAGGAATCAGCAGCAATAGAGAAATAGCGCGAGGCAAGATAAAAAACGAGTAGGGCAAACCAAGGTTCTCACCCTGACTTTGCTTTCTCCCCTCTCCGGCTAGTAGAACTTGATTTAAGCTGTTTGCAGGGCCAGCAGCGCAATTCCGTCTTCAAAAGTATGCGGTTGATAGCCCAGTTCCCGGCGTGCTTTGGTAATAATGAAGCCCGTACGTGGCGGGCGGCGCGCCGGCTGGGTAAACATGCTGGCGTCTACCTTTTGAATGAGCGACTTATCCAGTTGGAAATAATCGGCCACACGGATGGCCATCTGGTAAGGGGTCAGAAGTTCGTCGCTGCTGATGTGGTAGATACCGGTGGCATTGTGTTTGGCCGCCAGCCAGCAGCCCTGCGCCAGATCTTCTGCCAGGGTGGGAGTACGGAACTGGTCATCGACCACCTGAATGGTTTTGCCGGCCCGCAACGAGTCGCGCACCCAGAGCACAATGTTGGTACGGCCGTAGTCGTGGGCGGTGCCATACACCAGTACGGTGCGCAGAATAGCCCACGGCCCGAGGCTGGCCTGTACTGCTTTTTCCGCGGCTAGCTTGCTTTGCCCGTAAAAATTGATGGGCGCCGGCAAGGCGTCTTCCGCCAGCGGCCCTTCTTCGCCGCTGAAAATAAAATCGGTACTAACGTGCAGCAGATGAATACCGAGTTGCGCGCAGGCTTCTACCAGGTATTCTACGGCCGTCACGTTTTGCAGCCAGCAGGCCTTCTGGTTCAGTTCGCACTCATCCACGTTAGTCATGGCCGCGGTATGGATCAGGTGCGTGGGCTGCTCCCGGGCCAGGACCTGCTGCACCTGCTCCCGGTTGGTTACGTCCAACGGCACAAAGCGCACCTCCGGATACAGACCGGCCAGTTTATTGGTCCCGCGTGAGGTAGCAATTAATTCTACCTCACGCTGCTGCCGGAGCAGGGCAACCAGCTTTTGCCCCAGCAAGCCATTAGAACCGGTCAGAAGGATGCGCATAGAGGTAGCTAAGGTCTTTTTATTGATACTGATAGCCGTAGAGCTCTGTGATTTTCTTCTTTTTAAGCTTCTCTACTTTCACCTTCATTTTCACATCCGTCAGTGGCCGGTCACGCTCGTCTTTGGGCTGCTGCGCAATTTTATCAACTACATCCAGGCCACTGATTACCTGCCCATACACGGTATAATTGCCATCCAGATGGGGCGTGCCGTTGTGGTTCTGCACAATGTAGAACTGCGAGGCACTGCTGGCTTTGGTGGGGTTTACGAAGTCGCCCTGGCGGGCAGCGGCTACGGCACCGTATTTATGGTGTAGCTCGGGCCGGATTTCGGCGGGAATGGTTTTCTCGCCGGCTGGGCCCATGCCGTCGTTGCTGGGGTCACTGTCCTTGGTGTTCGGGTCGCCGCCCTGCACCATGAATTGTGGGATGATGCGGTGAAAGGTGGTGCCATCATAAAAGCCGCTTTTCGCCAGCTTCAGGAAGTTGGCTTTGTGGCCGGGCGTCAAGTCAAAGAGAATAAGCCGGATGTCACCCTGCGGCGTGCTGATAGTGACCAGCTCATCTTTTTTACTGCGTTTAGGTACTTTGGCAGCCTGCAATGCAGAAACCACCATCAGAAGAAACAACCCTATCAGCAGGGCCCGGCGAAAAACATGGTTCATATAACAAAGTAAAGAGGTACGCTTGACAAAGACCTACGGGGCCTAGAACGGTGCGGTTCCGGCCGGTGGAAGTACTGTCGCGGGATTCAGCAGGCCGCAAACGACGGAATCGGTGAGCTGCCCGGTGCCGCTCCGGAAGTTGCCCCGCAGCAGTCCTTCCGTTTGAAACCCCAGCCGCTTAGCCAAAGCCAGGCTGCGGGCATTTTGAGGCTTGATATAGCAGAACACCCGCGCTAGCCCTAACTCTTCAAAGCCCCATTGCAGAGTTGCCAGCCCGGCTTCCGTCATCAAGCCGCGCCCTTCGTACCCGGCCGCCACCAAATACGCCAACTCCGATTTCGGCACTGACCAATCAACGGGCTTAAAGCTGATGAAACCCAGCAGCTGCTCGGTTTCGCGCAGCCAAATGCTGAGCTGAAAGGCCTGGTGCTGCTCCCACTCCTGCCGTTTCCTGCTGATGAACTCGTCTGCCGACGACAGGTCCTGTACCGCCGCGGTGGTATTGGGAAAATCAGCCAGAATGCGGGGCCGCTCGGCATCTATAAGTGCCAACAGGGCCTGCCCATCTGTAGGCTGCCAGGGGCGCAGCAGCAGGCGGGAAGTAACCAGAGGCATCAACATAGAGTAAAGGGCTGAAATCAGGCGACAAGATATCAGCTTTCCCTTCCGGACGCACGCTTACTTCGCTTTCTCACCACCTTCCACCTATGGACCACGTCCTACCCGCTTCCACTGCCGTGCCTAACCCTTCCTGGTTTCCCAAGCTGCTGCTCGCCATATACCTCATAGAGTTTGTGTTGCTGGGGATTACGCCTGCCGAGCGCGGCACCTGGTGGGCTGAAAACCTGCCCATTTTTCTGATTGTGGTGGCGCTGGTGGTACTCTACGTGCGCGGGGTGCAGTTCTCTAATCTGGCTTACGCGCTGATGAGCGTGCTCATTTTCATGCATACCATCGGTGGCCATTATACCTTCGAAAAAGTGCCTTTCGATTGGTTCAGCAACTTATTCGGCTTTAAGCGGAACATGTACGACCGGGTGGCGCACGTTTCCGTGGGCTTCTTCGCCTACGCCCTCATTGAGTATACTGACCAGCGCAACCTGATCCGCAGCCGCGTAATCAGCTACCTATTTCCGCTCTGCGTAATTGGCACGGTGGCTATGGCCTACGAAATCATTGAATGGATTTATGCCGTAACGGCCGGTGGCACGGCCGGTGCAGCTTTCCTCGGCAGCCAGGGCGACATTTGGGACGCGCAGAAAGATATGCTGGCTGATACCAGTGGGGCTGTGTTGGCGCTGATTTTATACGCGCTGCTGGGCAGAAACAAAAAGGGGTAAGGCCACTTGGCCTTACCCCTTTTTGTTCTTTATTGGCTTTACTGCCGTTCCTGCCGGATTGCAGCCAGAATTTCCTGGCCGCCGCGACTCAGCACGCTTTCTGCCACCTGTACGCCCAGGTCTTCGGCGTGTTGGGCATTAGCAGTAGTGAGCTTTTCATCGATATAATGCTCGCCATTGAGGCTGATGAGGCCGCCATGCAGCTGTAGCACACCTTGTAGCTCAAAGGTAGCCAAGGCAAAGGAGGGGATGCTGCAACCACCTTCCATGGTGCGCAGAAAAGCACGCTCAGCCAGCAGACAGATGTGGGTGGCCTGATGGTCGAGCACGTCTTTAATTTGTGCTTTCAGATCAGCATCCAGGTTGCGGGCACACTCAATAGCGACACTCCCCTGGCCGGTAGCCGGTACAAACTGCGTTTCAGGCAGCACGTGCCGGATCAGGCTATCGTATTCCATGCGGTGTACACCGGCGTAGGCTAGTACCAGGGCGTGATACTGGCCTTCTTCCAGCTTGCGCAGGCGGGTTTGCAGGTTGCCACGGGACTCGGCGGTGGTGGCGTTAGGATAAAAGCGCTGCAGCATAGCCTTACGGCGCGTGCTGCTGGTACCCAGCACCAGGTCGGGACGATGGATATCGAAGGTGGTATCAAAGCTGACCACCACATCATTCACCCGCTCGCGGCGCATAAAGGCCAATAGCTCCAGGTCTTCAGGAATGCTACTCTGCACATCTTTGGCGCTGTGCACTGCAATATCTACGTGGCCGGTGCGCAGGCCTACTTCTAACTCCTCGGTGAACACGCCTTTCGCCCCTATTTTATCCAGGGAGCGGTCCAGCACTACGTCGCCTTTGGTAGTGATGATGACAATTTCGGTGGCAAGCCCGGCTTGCTGCAGCTCGTCGGCTACGTGGTTAGCCTGCCACAGCGCCAGCTTGCTACCACGGGTACCTATGCGGATGGGCTTCATTTGTTACTTACTAACAGGTTGGCAAACCAGCGGCGGCCGGAATTAAGGAGGAAAGCGGCCGCTGTATTTTCTAAAAGTTACGCATGCAATGGCCACCGAAACCCGATTTTCATTTTCTTGCGCCTAACAAAGGTACAATACGCATTTTCCAGGTACTGCCTATAGCTGATTTAGCAGTAGCTATATCTATTTAGCAACCTATACTTTCTGCCTTTGAAACCTTAGGAGGCCGTTTTTAACAGCTCGCCTACTCGCAGCGAGGTATCCAGGAACACCATTTTAGGGTTGGCATTTCGCTCGATGTGGTAGTGCGCATCGTTCAGTTCGCGCGTGAGCAGGTCGGCGTTGCGGGGCGTGACGAAGCGGCTAAAGCCTTTCATGAATTGCTCTTCCTTAGCCGCCAGGTGAGGTACCAGCTGCACATCAATACCAAAGAGCAAAACTTTGCGCAGCACCACCAAGGCATAGTGCAGGAACTCCTTCTGGTTTTCGCGGCCCAGCTTCTGAAACTCTTCTCCTTTGGCCAGCATGTCATTCACTTTAAAGCTGAAGCACATGCGCATCCACGCCACAAAAAACTCGAAGTAGTCGTGGTCAGTGGCGGCTTCGCGCAGGGCCAGTGCCATGCCGGGACGCCCTTCAGCCAGCTGGGCAATCTGCCGGGCTTTCACCTCGGGCACCTGGTGCACGTCGCGCAGCCAGGTGGTCAGCTCGTCCTCTGCCAAGGCACGCACCACCACGGGCTGCACCCGACTGATGATGGTAGGCAGCAACTGTTCCGGCGCAGAGCTTACCAGCAGGAACACCGTGGCGGGTGGTGGCTCTTCCAGCAGCTTCAGCACGGCATTGGCCGCGGCCGGGTGCATCAGTTCTGGTAGCCAGATAATGACGATTTTAAATTTGGCCTCGAAAGCTTTCAGCGACACCAGCTTCAGCAGCTGTAAACTTTCTTCTTTGGAAATACTGCCCTGCTTGTTTTCGGCCCCAATGTGCTGCATCCAGTCGTTGAGGCTCTGGTAGGGATTCTCCAGCACAAATGCGCGCCAATCCCCCGCAAACCTGCTGCTCACGGCATCCTTAGCCACCGTTTTGGTGGTAGTGACGGGAAAAATGAAGTTCAGGTCAGGGTGAATCAGCTTGTCGATTTTCTGACAGCTGGGGCACCGGCCGCAGGAATCCTCCGGCTGCTGATTCTCGCAGTTCAGGTACGTAGCATAGGCCAAAGCCAGTGCCAGCGCCGCCGAGCCCTCGTCCCCGCGAAACAGCTGCGCGTGGGCTACGTGCTGGCGCTGCACACTCTGCAACAATAATTGCTTGACGCTCTGCTGACCAGGGATTTCGGAAAAACGCATTGTTTAATTCTGCTCTTGAAATCTAAAGCTTGCTTAAGTCGCGGGCGGTTAGGCGGAAATGTTTGCGACGCAGCCTACTGCGGATGTCAGCCGGAATCGACCAACCTTCTTGGTAGCTTTTAATAACGACTGCTTCCCGCTCGGCGCTAAAGCGCAGCATCTGCCAAGTACCTACAACCATTGGTACACCGCCATGTACTATGGCCGCTGTGGCCTTCTCCGATTTTGACCCAATGGCCCGCCAACCCACACTTGCATCGTAAGCCACTTCTGCGCCGGTAGTTACCCAACCCGCACCGCTGCCGCGCTTCTGCGCAAACAGCTTATGCACTGCAAACACTGTGTCCCGCCCTTGTCCGAAGCCAGGAAGCCCGCAGAATAGCAGTAAGCAAACGAGTCCGTATTGTTTCATAGCAAATCACCACTGGTGTTTATACTGACTTGGGAATACACTGATAAGAGTCCACTGTTGCGGCCCGCGCACACTACCTGTTTTACAGTTCCACGTTGGTTTGCGGCTCAGTAGGTAGTACTGCCCGCTCCCATACCCGGTCTTTGGCCGTGGCGGCGTACACTTCCAGCATAATAGCCTGCTCGGTAGCATCGTAGTCCATCTGGCGGCGCGCCATTACACGTTCCGCTACTTCGGTCACTTTGGGGAGCTTAAAGGTTTCGAAACCGGAGGCCCCGCCCCAGCTAAAGCTCGGGATAAACGTGCGGGGAAAACCGGCCCCAAAAATATTGGCCGCCACGCCCACCACCGTGCCGGTGTTGAACATGGTGTTGATACCGCACTTGCTATGGTCGCCCATCATCAGCCCGCAAAACTGCTGGCCTGTGTTCACGAAACGGCCCGCCGCATGACTCCAGATTTTAACCGGGGCGTAGTTATTCTTCAGATTAGAAGTGTTCGTATCGGCACCCAGGTTGCACCATTCGCCAATCACGGAATTGCCGAGGTAGCCATCGTGGCCTTTGTTGGAGTAGCCCAGCAGAATGCTGTTCCCTACTTCGCCGCCTACTTTACAATGTGGGCCTACGGTGTTGTCGCCGCGCATTTTGGCGCCGGGGTTAATGTGGGACCCTTCGCAAAGTGCCATGGGGCCGCTAATGATGGCCCCTTCATGCACCTGCGAGTTTTTGCCCAGGTAAATCGGGCCATGTTCGGCATTCAGAATAGCCGCCCTGATTTTTACCCCTTCCTCAATGAAGATATTTTCCGCCCCGTACACAATGGTATGGGCATCACCCACGGGCTGCGACTGGCGGCCTTCCGTCAGCAGAGCAAAGTCGCGGCGGATTTCGCTGCCGTTGCGCAGGAAAAGGTGCCAGGGGTAGCGCAGCACCGTTACGGGTTCCAGGGCATTTACCACATTGGCAAAACCATTCGCATACAAGTCGCTCAGGGAGGTACTGTTCTCTACGCAGGCGGCTACCAGCGTATCGTCGCACATGAGCGCCTGGCCGGGCTGCAGAGTTTGCACCTGCTTTGCCAGCACGTCATCGGGACACACGGCCCCGTTGATGAGCAGCGCCTGCCCATCGGTGACGGGGGCGGCGGGAAACTTAGCTTGCAGGTAGGCTTCGGTGAGGTAATAGATTTCTTCCAGCTGCAGGCGACGCTGCCATTTTTCGGCTACTGTGAGAATGCCGCAGCGCAACGCGGCCACCGGGCGCGTAAAGGTGAAGGGCAGCAGGTGCGGCCGAATAGCAGGATCGTCGAAGAACAGAACAGTCATAACAGAATCTGATTGCGGTTGGCTGATAGCGGATAGTTGAATTTCCGCCTGAGTAGCCCTCCGGGGAGTGGCGGCCGCCGCAAAATTGGCAAATAAAAAACTCCCTTCCGTACAGGAAGGGAGTTTCTCAAATTTTCTCAACAAAACCACTGCTCCAGGCCAGGGGCCAGCGGCAGTCTGTTTCGTTAGGCTTTCTTCTGGTAGCGGTTGCGGAACTTCTCAACGCGGCCAGCGGTGTCGATAAACACGTTTTTGCCGGTGTAGAAGGGGTGCGAGGCCGAGCTAACTTCCACCTTGATGACGGGGTACGTCTTGCCATCTTCCATCGTGATGGTCTCGTTCGAAGTCATCGTCGAACGGGTGATGAATTTGAAGTCGCTCGACGTGTCCTGAAACACCACTTCGCGATACTGGGGGTGGATGTCTTTTTTCATGATGGGTATACCCGTTAAAACCTTGTCTGCCTGCCGATTTTGCGGAAGGGAGTGCAAAGGTACATTCTAACGGCGGATTTCAAAACCAAAGACTTGCTTTTTCCGGTTTTTGCGCAGGTTTACACCTTCTACTTCCCTAATTAGGCGTTTTACCCTGAAACCCAATTGAAAGTAGCGGCATAAACCACGGCTAGTTTCTGTGGTTTAGAGGTCTTTTTGCCTAAAAATCGGCATTGGTCCTACCTTCGCCCCTCGCCTTTTACCTTCTCCCTTTATTCATATCACTGCCATGCGTCTCTGTTTTGCTTCCAACAATGCTCACAAACTGGATGAAATCCGGCCGTTGCTGCCTGCAGGCATCGAGCTACTCAGCCTGGCCGACATTGGCTGCGAGGAGGAACTGCCGGAAACTCAGGAAACGCTGGAAGGCAACGCCCGCCAGAAGGCCGAGCATGTGTGGGAGCACTACGGTGTGGCCTGTTTTGCCGATGATACCGGCCTGGAGGTAGAAGCTCTGAATGGCGCGCCTGGCGTATACTCGGCCCGTTATGCCGGCCCTCAGCGCAATCCGGCCGATAACGTAGCGCTGCTGCTGCAGGAACTGCAGGGCCAGACCAACCGCCGGGCGCAATTTCGCACGGTTGTAGCCCTGGTGCTGCCTGATGGCCGCCGGCCGATATTTGAAGGCGCCGTAGAAGGCCAGATTACGGAGGAACTGCACGGTGAAGGTGGTTTTGGCTACGACCCGGTGTTCCGGCCGGAACAGCACACGCGCACCTTCGCAGAGATGCCGCTGGCCGAAAAAAATACCATGAGCCATCGGGCCAGGGCCGTAGAAAAGCTGGTTACCTTCCTTCAGCATGAATTATAAACCTCTGACCTACAAGGCCAGAAAGGCTGCGTGTAGAGGTAATCTTTCGGGAGGCTGCCGGGGCTAAGCGGCAAAATGCCTACTTTTGCAGGGTTGGCCCTGCCGGTACGGGCCTCCAACCCACCCCATGCAACATCCTTATATTGTCGGTATCACGGGCGGTAGCGCCTCCGGCAAAACCACCTTTCTGCGTCGCCTGCTGGCGGCTTTTCCTAAAGAGGAAATCTGCCTCATTTCGCAGGACAACTACTACCACCCGCGCGAAACGCAGACGGTAGACAGCAACGGCGTCACCAACTTCGACCTGCCTTCCTCCATTGACTCGGCAGCTTATGCGGCCGATGTGCTGCAAATCAGCAAGGGGCTGGAAGTGCGGCGCCCGGAGTACACCTTCAACAACCCCGGTGTCGAGCCGAAAGAGCTGGTATTTAAGCCGGCTCCTATTGTGGTGGTAGAAGGCATTTTCGTGTTCTACTTTGAGGAAGTAGCCAAGCTGCTAGATCTAAAAGTATACATCGATGCCGAAGAACACGTGAAAGTGCTGCGCCGCATTGTGCGCGACCGGGACGAGCGGGGCTATGATCTGGAAGACGTGCTCTACCGCTACACGCACCACGTGGCGCCCACCTACGAGAAGTACATTAAGCCCTTCAAGCAGGACGCCGACATCATCATTCCCAACAACCGCCACTTTGATAAGGGCCTGGATGTGTTGGTTTCCTTCCTAAAAACCAAGGTAGCTACCGACGCCAAGTCCGCTTAAGCGTTATTTTCCTTTTCTACCTAAATCCGAGCAGTTCTCACCGGGCTGCTCGGTTTTTTTATGGCGCATAGAGGCTACGGCTGAAGCCAAATTCGGGTAGGCATGGCAGGAATTGCGGGCTTGTTTTCGCGGCGGCTTTCGTCAAGCGGCTGATTTGGCTATATTTGCACTCCTGATTTTCTGATGACGCTGACTATCACCACGTTTGTACCGCGCTTGCGCTTGCAGTTGCTCGCCCTCACCCTGCTTTGGGTGCTGGGCCTGAACAACCAGGCCGTAGCTATGCTCCGCCTGCCGGAGCCGGCAGCGGCACGTGCAACCCACATTGGGGCTACGCCCCGGGCAGCCGTGGTGAAACAGAAAGTAAGCTTTGAAGCAACGGCTCCCCTGGGCGTTTGGCTGGCTCCGGCTACCGATGCTTGGCTGCCGGTTGTGCGCCCCCTGGTGGGCTGGCCCCTGGCAGCAGCCTCCTTACTTCCTGTTCCTGCGCGTGACCCGGCTAGCAGCAGCACGTTCTGCACCCGGCTGCTTGGCACGTCGGTTTCGCCGCACGCGCCCTAGCGGCCCTGGCTTCCGCTGCTGTGTCTGGCGGCCTGATGCTTGTTTTTTAACAGGCGAAGGCTGATACTAGACCCTTCCCCTCGTTTTTCAGACTATTTTTCTTCTTGGTTAATGCGTAATAAAGGACTCATTATCACGCTCACGGTTATTGTATCCGTGCTGTGTGCCTATTTTTTGATGCTCACGTATGTCTCGCGCAACGTGCAGCAGAAAGCAGTGAACTATGCTACCCGTAACGGCAACGTAGATCAGCAGCTGCGTCAGCACTACCTGGACTCGGTTTGGCGGGCACCCGTATTCGGCCCCCTCACCTACCGGGATGTTCGGGAAAAGGAACTGGGCCTGGGTCTTGACCTGAAAGGCGGTATGCACGTCACGCTGGAAGTATCGCCGGTGGAGATTGTGCGTGCTATGTCCAACAACTCCAAAGACCCTAAGTTCAACCAAGCTATTCAGCGCGCTCAGCAGCTGCAGAAGGGTAATCCTACTACGCCCTTCACGGCCCTGTTTGCTCAAAGCTTCCGGGAGGTAGCCCCCGGCGACCGGTTGGCCCGCATTTTCGCTAACACCATCAACAAGAGCCGCGGCATTGATTTCAACTCCTCTGATGAAAAGGTAATTGCTGCCATCGACAAGGAAGAGGAAGAAGCCATTGACCGCTCCTTCAATATCCTGCGTACCCGCGTCGATAAGTTCGGCGTAAACCAGCCCAGCATTCAGCGGGTGAAAGGTACCGGCCGCATTCAGATTGAATTGCCCGGCGTAGATAACCCCGAGCGGATCCGCAAGCTCCTCCAGGGTCAGGCCAAGCTGGAGTTCTGGGAAGTATGGCGTACTGATGAGTTTGCTCCTTACTTCAACCAGCTGAACGAAGTACTGACCGCGCAGGAAGCTGCCGGCAAAACCTCCGCTACTACCTCTACCGCTGCTACCGTAACAGACAGCACCTCGGCTAAAGCCGCCGCTGGCGACTCTACCTCCCTGGCTAGCCAGCTGGCCAAGAAGAAGGACACGAAAGCTACTACTGACACCGCTGCCGCGCAGCAGAGCAGCCAGTTGGCCCGCCTGTTTACCATGCCCGGCGCCCTGGGCTCAAACGTGCGTGACACTGCCCGCGTGAATGCCCTGATGCGCAGCCCTGAAGTACGGGCTGTATTGCCCGCTAACCTCACCTTCCTGTGGGATGTGAAGCCCAGCGTTATCGACGGTCAGGAATACCTGCAGCTGTATGCTATCCGCAAAACCCGCGAGGCTACGGCCCCGCTGGGTGGCGACGTGGTATCGGATGCCCGCCAGGACTACGACCAAGGCGGCCGCCCCGAGGTGTCGATGCAGATGAACCCCTCGGGCGCCAAGAAGTGGCAGCGTCTTACGGCCAGCAACATTGGTCGTCAGGTAGCCATTGTGCTCGATGACAACGTGTATTCGGCACCGGTGGTGCAGTCGGAAATTGCCGGTGGCAACTCCAGCATTTCGGGCAACTTTACTATTGAAGAAGCGCAGGATTTGGCCAACGTACTGAAGGCCGGTAAACTGCCCGCTCCTACCCGCATTGTGGAAGAAGCCGTAGTAGGCCCGTCTTTGGGTCAGGAGGCTATCAACCAGGGTCTGTTCTCGTCGCTGGCTGGTCTGGCTATCATCATGATTTTCATGGCCGCTTACTATGGTCGTGCAGGTCTGGTAGCTGATGCGGCTTTGCTGTTCAACGGCTTCCTGATTATGGGGGTGCTGGCGCAGTTTGGTACTGCCCTTACCCTGCCCGGTATTGCCGGTCTGGTGCTCACCTTCGGTATGTCGGTTGATGCCAACGTACTGATCTTCGAGCGGATTCGGGAAGAATTGAACCACGGTCTGCATCTGAAGGATGCCATTAACAAAGGCTACGCCCGCGCTTTCTCGGCCATCTTCGACTCCAACGTGACGACGATGCTGATTGCGGTGATTCTGGGCTTCTTCGGTACGGGTCCGGTACAGAGCTTCGCGGTAACGCTGGGTATTGGCGTACTTACTTCGTTCCTGTCGGCGGTATTCGTGTCACGTCTGATCATTGAATATCTGACCAAAGGCAAAGACACCAGCAAGATTCAGTTCACCACGGCGCTGTCGCGCAACCTGTTCCAGAACCTGAAGTTTGACATTGTGGGCAAGCGCAAGTATGCTTACCTCTTCTCTACGGTATTCATTGTTATCGGCTTTGTGCTGATGTACTTCCAGGGTGGTCCTAACCTGGGCGTTGACTTCCGTGGTGGCCGTTCGTACATCGTTGACTTCAACAAAGCTGAGGTTGCTTCGGATGTGCGGATTGCCTTGGAGAAAGACTTCCAGGGTGCCGGCACCGAGGTAAAAACCTTTGGCTCGCCCAACCGTCTGCGCATCACCACCGGCTACCTGGCCGATGACGAAAGCGTAGCAGCGGACAAGAAAGTAGAGCAGGCACTGCTGAACGGCCTGAAGAAATACGGCGCCGACCAGCCCCAGATCAAGAGCACTTCGAAAGTGGGCGCTACCATTGCCGACGACATCAAGAAGACCTCAATTCTGAGCCTGGGCCTCACGCTGCTCGGTATCTTCGTGTACGTGCTGTTCCGCTTTGAAAAGTGGCAGTACTCCATGGCGGCCGTAGTGGCCCTGTTCCACGATGCCCTGCTGGTAATTGCGGCCTTCCCCATTGCCCGTCTGTTTGGTCTGAACTATGAGATGGACCAGATTTTCGTGGCGGCGGTGCTGACGGTTATCGGCTTCTCCATGAACGACACGGTGGTTATCTACGACCGTATCCGGGAGTACCTGCACGAGAACAAGCACCTCACGTTTGCCCAGGTGGTAAACCCGGCGCTGAACAGCACCTTCTCCCGTACCATGATTACCTTCACTACGGTATTCCTGGTGGTATTGGTACTGTACATCTTCGGCGGTGAAACGCTGCGCTCCTTCTCCTTCGCCATGATTGTGGGGGTAATTTTCGGCACGTACTCGTCGCTGTTCATTGCCACACCTATTATCCTGGACACGTATGGTCGTAAGGAAGCCCGTCAGCGGGGTGTGGAACACACCACGGAAATTGCCGGTGTAGATGCTCCTAAGCTCTCAACGACGGTTCAATAGTCTGTTGATACTCTAATTTGGGAAAAGCCCGGCCCTATGGCCGGGCTTTTTTGCTTTCCGGATATCAGCTCCTCCGCAGGCATTACCCTGATTTTCTGGTAACTTATCTGATGAAGGCAACCATCTGAAGGCTTTCTGCGAGCTTACTAAAAAAGCCCCTCCCCGTGACTGCGCAACCCCATCCGGACCCTGAGCAACTGCCTGCCCTGCTGGCAGGCTGCCAGCGTATGGAGCGCCGCAGTCAGCAGCAGCTCTACACCCGGTACTACAGCTATGCGCTCAGCATTTGTCTGCGCTATGCCCGCCACCGGGAAGAAGCCCTGGAAGTGGTAAACGATGGATTTATGAAGCTTTTCCGGGACATCAGGCGCTTTGACCCTACCCGTTACGAACTGCAAAGCTCGTTTCAGGGCTGGCTGAAAAGCATTATGATTCATACGGCTATTGATTATTACCGGGCCCATGTGAAGCATCAGCAGCAGTTGGCGCTGGAGGAAGCAGCTTTTACTTACCCGGATGCTGCCCCCACGCCACTGGATGCCCTGGCCTATGAAGACCTCACAGCGTTGATTCAACGCCTTTCTCCGGCTTACCGCACAGTATTTAACCTGTATGTACTGGATGGGTTTACGCACGAGGAAATTGCCCGGCAGCTGGGCATTTCAGTAGGCGCTTCCAAGTCAAACCTTTCCAAAGCCCGGGGCCATTTACGCGAGTTTTTGCAACGCACCAATCAATATGCCCACGCCGAATCTATCGGATGAAGAGCTGGATGCTCTGTTTCGGCGAAATGCCGGATCCTACCCTTCCGTGGATGCCACCGAGGGCTGGCACCGCATGGAGCTGCAGCTCAATAGCCTGGAGCGCTATCAACTGGCCATGCGCCGCGTGCTACGCTGGTTTGTGGTGGAGCTGGGGCTGGTGGCGCTGCTGCTCATAGGGTGGTTTACTTATTTGCCGAGCCTGCAGGAACTAGCCCCGGGCGAAACCGCCGCGCGCAGGGTACGCCAACCGGCCGTTGCCGCCGCAGAAGGGTTTAGCCTTTCGCAAGCTGTGCCCCGCACTTTACCGCGCCTTGCGCATCCTAAAGAGCCTTCTGACGTCCAAGCTCCGACCTACTTTTTGCGGAGAAAAGCAGCGGAAGCGCCAGCAACGGCAGTGGTGGTACCCTTGGAAAAACCAGCGCCACAGACGGCTATTACTCCTCGTGGAAAGCGCTTCTTGGTGCTGGTTCCTACGGCTAGAAAACGAGCTAAACCGACCAAGTACCCCACAGAAACTCCTGAGGCATCTTCCTCCCTGGCGGCTAACAGGACTGTTCTTTCCGCTATACAGTTTAGCCCTTCGCCAGCTAGCTCGGCTATTGCGGACAAGCCGGCGCCTGAGTTGGCTAGTGGCGCTGTCACGCTGTTGCCTCCTGCTAAACAGGACCAGACTTCCCCTTCTGCTTTAACAGCAGCAGTGGATACTTCTTCCGTTCCCTCCTCTCCTGATTCTACGGCAGTAGCTTACGCACCTGGGGTAGCGGCTGCAGAGCCTGTGGATACTTCCAGTAGCCCGAAAAAGAAGCGCCAAATTCCTGCCTACCGCTTGGGCGTGGCCCTGCAATATGCGCCGGAAGTAAGTGCCGTACGCATGTCTGATGTAGAGAGAGCCGGCCGCGACGTGGGCGTGCAGCTCGAATACTTTTTCACGCCCCGGCTGAGTTTGAACACGGGAATATTGCACGCGGTGAAGCGCTATGAGACCCGCGGCTCTGACTACCACGTGCAATATGGCAAAACGCCCCTGGACCGGGTATATGCTGTGTGCGGCATGCTGGATATTCCGCTGAACCTACGCTATGCGCTGCTTTACCGGCCTACTTACCAGGTATTTGCCAGCGCAGGCCTATCGTCGCTGCTCATGCGCGACGAGCAGTACGAGCTTTGGTATACCTATTACAACCAGCCGGTGCGCCGCACAAAGCAGGTAGTAAATGGTAGCAACCACCCGCTGAGCGTGTTGAATTTCTCAGCCGGGTATGAGCGGCAGTTGCAGGCCCGGTGGGGCGTGCGTGCCGAGCCTTTTGTGAAAGTTCCGCTGGGTGGCGTGGGCTATGGCAAGGTGAAGCTGAGCAGCGCCGGGGTGTTTTTCTCGGTACAATACCGGCTATTACCTTCTGTACTGGCGTCCAAATAAGGTATACGTCACACTGAAAACCTGTTTTCTATGTTACGCCGACTGCTCATGCTAGCCGGGCCACTGTGCCTGGCTACAGGGTGCGCCTACGATAATGCCGAAGAGCTGTTTCCGGCCCCGGTCTGCAATACCTCCGCCGTTACCTACCAGGGTACCATTGCCCCTATTCTGCAGGCCAACTGCCTTTCCTGCCACAGCAGCGCTATAGCCGAAAGCGGCATTGTCTTGGAGGATGTGCATGAGGTCCAGCACCTGGCTGAGCATGGCACCCTGTTGGGCGTAGTCACACACTCGCCGGGCTTTCCGGCCATGCCCAAGGATGCCCCGCAGCTCAGCGCCTGCGATATAGCTGCCATTCGGGCCTGGGTAGAAGCCGGCGCTCCGGATAACTGAGTTCTCACCCCGATTTCTTACTGATGATGAAACTGCTCCGGTTGATTTTCCTAGCGCTCCTGCTGCATACAGCGGCCTTCGGGCAGAGCCGGTACATGACGCATAGTGGGCGCATCAGCTTTTACTCCGCTGCGCCGCTGGAAGATATTGAGGCAAAAAGCGAAAAGGCCGGCGGCATCATTGACCTGGGCACCGGTCAGCTGGCTTTTAATGTGCCCATGAAATCCTTCGTATTCCCCAATGGGCTGATGCAGGAGCATTTTAACGAAAACTACGTGGAATCGGACCGGTACCCGAAATCCACATTTGTAGGAAAGGTCTTAGGGCTGAACACCAACGCTTTGCAGGCAGGCGGTCCACAACCGGTACAAGCCGAGGGCGACTTGACCATTCACGGCGTAACGCACCGGGTGCGGGTGCCCGGCACCCTGGAGCTGCGCAGCAACGGTCTGCAGCTTAATGCTAAGTTCAACGTGGCTCCGGCCGATTACAATATTGTGATTCCCCGGCTGGTGCGCGACCATATTGCCAAGTCAGTGGGCGTGACCGTGAATATGCTGTGCCCGCCTGTTCCCCAACCCTAAGCTTAGCTGCATATGCGTTGCCGGCGTCTGTTTCTCTTTCTTCTGCTGCTCACTGCCGGAATACTCCCGCGGCTTAGTCCGGCACAGGATACACCTGGCCAGGACCTGCTTCAGCAGCTAAACCAGCAGGTGCCGGCTGATAGCGCCGCGCCGGTATCGGCTACCTTCAAAGGTACGCGGGTTATTAATGGCCAATCCGTAGAAACGCCCAAGGCGCAGGTGTTGCTGTTTTTGATTTCGCACCGCTTTGGGCCGCTGAATAGCGGGGCTTATAACTTTTTTGGGCTGGATGCTGCCACTATTCGCTTAGGGCTGGAATATGGTCTTACGGACCGGCTGGCTGTAGGCATTGGGCGCAGCTCGCTGGAAAAAACCTTTGATGCCTTTGCGAAATACCGCCTGTTGCAACAGCAAATCGGTGCTGGAGCCGTGCCAGTGTCGGTAACGCTGCTGGGAACCACCGCGCTTACCAGCCTGCGTTACAGTGGCCCCGAGCGACCTTTTCGTACACGCGTTGCCTATACGGCTCAGGCATTGGTGGCCCGCAAGGTATCAGAGCGGCTTTCTTTGCAAGTCATGCCCACCTTCATTCACCGTAACCTGGTAAACACCCCCCATGACCAGAATGATGTGTGGGCGCTGGGCGTGGCTGGTCGCCAGAAACTGACGCAGCGCGTGGCACTTACCGCCGAGTATTACTATGTACTACCCGGTGCCACCGCCGACGATTTCCGCAATTCCGTGGGCTTGGGCTTCGATATAGAAACCGGCGGCCACGTATTTCAGCTGCACGTGACCAATGCGCAAGCCATGATTGAGCCGCTGTTTATTCCACGCACCTCCGGCGACTTCTTCGATGGGGATATCTACTTTGGCTTTAATATTTCCCGGGCTTTTTCATTTGCCGGGGAGAAAACCCGCAAATGGTAGTGTATGCGGCCCAGCATCTTGCTAAAACTATACCTGCCATTAGCCTTATGAGAACTTCCTTGTATGCTTTCGGCTTATTGCTTGCGCTGGCAGCTGCCCCCGCGTGCGACGATGATGAGGACGATACGCTGGCTAACAATACCGTGCAGCTGCAGGCCACGCTCAATGGGGCACAGGAGGTACCTGCCACTACCTCCACCGCTACTGGCAGCTTTACGGGCACTTATAATACCAATACCCGCCTGATTAGCTACACCGTAACCTACCAGGGCCTGACGCCTACAGCCGGCCACATTCACCAGGCAGCACCGGGAGTCAACGGCCCCATTATTGTCCCGTTTGCCAACGTCAGCACCTCCCCCATCACGGGCTCCGAAACCCTTTCAGAAGAAAATGGAGCGAAACTGCTAGCGGGCGAAACCTATACCAACCTGCACACAACTGCCTTACCGGGTGGTGAAATTCGTGGCAACATTACGGTGCAGTAATAGCACCCAGAAACAAGAAAAGCCCGGCTAGCTAGCCGGGCTTTTCTTGTTTCTGGTGTATGAGATTAGTGGGCAATAATGCCTTCCGCTACAACTTCAGTTACTTCGGGGACCATACGCTTCAACAGGTTTTCAATGCCTGATTTCAGCGTAACGGTGGCAGAGGGACAGCCGGAGCAGGAGCCCTGCAGGTTTACAGTTACCACGCCGTCTTTATAGCTGCGGAAGGTGATGTTGCCACCATCCTGCTCCACGGCGGGGCGCACGTAGTTTTCCAGCAGGTCGATGATTTTCTGGCTGGTTTGCTGATCCTGCTCCGACGAGTCGCCGGCGGCGGCAGTCTGGGCGGCTTTGTGCTCGGCAGTAGGATCTACGGTGAAGATGGGACCACCGGCTTCCACGTACGACTTCAGGAAGGTGCGCAGTTCCGGAATCAGCTGCGTCCACTGATGCTCGGAGGTTTTGGTGATGGTTACGAAGTTCTGCGCAATGAACACGCGGCCTACATAATCAAAGTTAAATAGCTCCTGAGCCAGCGGCGAGTTGGCGGCGGCCTCCACGTTCGGGTAGTCTACGCTTACACCTTCGCTTACCAGCGTGGCGTTGAGCACAAACTTCATGGACTCAGGGTTGGGCGAGGCTTCGGCGTAGATGGAAACCGGCGCGGTAGGGGAAGTAGTATTCATAAGAAATGAAGGGCTTAGGAATCAGCGGGAACTGGAGAATCCGGCAGTACAACAAGGAACCGGCGGCATATGTTACAAAGGTACGCAGCAAGAGCTTATACCCGGTTAGCGCGGGCGCGCAACAGCATATCGGCCAGCACCAGATTGGTCATGGCATCTACAATGGGAACGGCGCGCGGTAACACGCAGGGGTCGTGGCGCCCCCGGCCGGCCAGAGTAATTTCCTCGCCCTGGTCATTAATGGTGGCCTGGGGCTGCAGAATGGTGGCTACGGGCTTAAACGCTACCCGAAAATAAATTTCCTGCCCGTTGCTGATGCCGCCCTGAATGCCTCCGCTATGATTGGTGCGGGTGCGCACCGCGCCATTTTCATCGGTGTAAAACTGGTCGTTGTGCTCAGAGCCGAATAGCAGCGTGCCGGCAAAACCGGAGCCGTATTCAAAAGCCTTCACTGCATTGATGCTCAGCATGGCTTTGCCCAACTCGGCGTGCAGCTTATCAAACACCGGCTCGCCCAGGCCGGCGGGCACGCCGTGCACCACGCCCGTTACTATGCCACCCACCGTATCGTGCCGGTCACGGGTCTGGCGGATGAGCTCGGCCATGCGCTCGGCCGTTTCCGGGTGCGGGCAGCGTACGGGGTTCGTATCAATCAGCCCCCAATCCAACTGTTCATGACCTACGGGCACCTGCACGGCCCCTACCTGCGACACGTAGCTTTGGGCCAAAATACCGTGTTGGCGCAGAAAAGCGGCGGCAATAGCACCGGCGGCTACGCGGGCCGCTGTTTCGCGGGCCGAGCTGCGGCCTCCACCACGGTAGTCGCGGCGGCCATATTTCTGGTCGTAGGTATAGTCGGCGTGGGAGGGGCGGTAGGCATGCTCGATGTGGGAATAGTCATGGCTGGCCTGGTCCTGGTTGCGGATGAGCAGGCTGATGGGCGTGCCCGTGGTATAGCCACCGAATAACCCCGACAGCACTTCTACCTGGTCGGCCTCTTTGCGGGGCGTGGTTAGGTCGCTCTGCCCTGGACGGCGGCGGTCCAGAGCAGCCTGAATTTCTTCGGTGGTCACGGCCAGACCTGCCGGGCACCCATCCAGAATAACACCAATGCCGGGCCCATGCGACTCGCCGAATGTGGTAATGCGAAACAGGCGGCCGTAGGTATTGCTCATAAAAATTCAGGCTGAGCCTGTACTGTGGTCAAAATAAAAGTCACCATAACGCTGACTGGAGCGCTGGTGCTAAAACCTGGCGCAAGCTAGCTCCGGGGGCCGGCATTCCCACGCCACCAGCCCACTACCGTCAACAGAAACAGGGCAACCAGCAGCAGGTTGGCATAGCGGCGCACAAAGTCCGGCGTATGCAGGGGCCGCAGGGTATTATCGTAATTAAAAAGGCGCTGCTCATAATACGGGTCGGAAGTGCGGGCGCTGAGGGTGCGCAGCATCCGCGGGGCACCACTTACTACCACGTGTAGTTCGGGGCGCAAGGTAACGTAGCGCGCTGCCACCGGATCAAACGTCAGAATAGAAAACAGACTATCCAGCGGCACGGTGCCGGGCTGGCGGGCTATCAGGCGGTAGCGAAAAGTTTTGCGCCCACCTACGCGGCCACTGGCGCGGGTGGTTTCCTGCTGTACTTCCGGCCCGTAGATTTCCAAGCCGGGGTGAGGCGCTGGCACAGGTGCCTGCAGGGCGGTGAGGTTGCCTTCACCCTCAATCCGCAGGGTATAGGTGAAGGCCTGGCCCGTTAGGAAATTGGTGCGGTCAATGGACTCCAGCAGGCGGTAAGAGCCCACCACGGCTTCGTCGCGGCGCGGGTGCGACGGCAGAGGCTTTACGGCTATGGTGCGCGGGAGGGAGAAGTATGTTTTCAGGCCTTCCATCCGGTTATCGAGGCCGGGCTCAGGCTTTTTAGCCACTTTGTATTTCACCATTTGCAGCGCTACCGCGGGCAGCTGCAGGGTACGGGGCGTCAGCGGATAATACTCGGCGGCATACAGGCGGTAGCGCAAATAGGGCTTACCACCTACTACCGTGGCTTCAGGCAATACTTCCTGTTCATCAAACGGTTCCTCCCACACGGTGGGCTGCCGTAGCTGCCGCAGAATTCCGGGTAGTTGACTGGAAAAATTGTAGAAGTTCAGCAGGCCCTGGTCGGTGGGTGTCAAGTAGAAATACAGGCCCACATTCACACCTTCGCCCACATATACGCTGGTTTTATCGGGCGCTACGGCTAGAAAGGCATTATCACGCGGCTCAACAAAATCCTGGGGCTTAGGCTTGCCGAAAAGCTGATCCAGCAGGCCGATGCCAGGCGCCACCCCTCCGGCCGGGGGCGCAGTAGCCGCCTGCTGGGGTAATACTTTCAGCGAAGCTCCTGCCGAACGCGCGGTAAGCCCATTGATAGTGAGCGTAAAGGGCTTCAGCACAAACTCTCCTTCCTTAAAGGCAGCGTAGCGCTGAGTAATAGTCAGTTCCGTGGTGGTCTGGCCATTGGTAATGCGCGTGGTAGTGGTGCTGGATTTGCCGCTTTTTTTGAAGCCCTCGATATCCGGAAAAGCGGAGTACCGCTCCAGGGGGGCTCCGGTTAGCCGGAAAGCTATGGTGAAGTACTCATTGATAGGAAATGCCGTTGGCCCGAGCACAATGGCCACACTACCGGTTGGGGTAGCAGGAGCCGCCGGAGCGGGGGTAGCCGGAGTTGGGGTGGCCGCTGGAGGTACGACTATCTGCGCTGCTGCCGAAACGTGCAGCAACAAGCCCATACTCAACCAAAACCAACGAAAGCCGGATATCATAGCGCGCCAACAAAGCAGAAAGCCAAAACTACACAAAAGCCTGTTGAACGTTCTCGCTTACTATCAATCAGCATTTTACAGGAGAATCACAAGCAAATATTAGATTATCTCGCAGTTATTATGTGCATAATTCCGGCCTTGGCAATCCGCTTTTCTGCCAAGGGCGTAAGTGAGGTCAGATTCAGGATTTTTCCGGGTTCAGCACTGAAAAACAAGCTTTTAGCCTGTGCTGGCTTTGTATTGCCTGAAGTTTCCTATTCATCATCCAAATTTCTAGCTCTCATGTCAAAAGTACTCCATTCCGGTGAGGAGGAAGCAGGTTTTGCCGCTCCCCTGACCGCGCCAATCCAGCGCCGATCCTTCATGATGTATACCGGTGCTGCCGTTGGTATTACCGCGCTGGCACTGTCGGGCTGTGATGACGATGAAGATAATAATGTAACGCCAGGTGCTGGCACGGTAGATCTGGGCAGTGGGGATGTAGGCGTGCTGAACTACGCTTATGCGCTGGAGCAGCTGGAAGCCGCATTCTATGCGCAGGTTATTGCTACGCCCTACGCTGGCATCAGCGCAGACGAAACCAAGTACATGACGGCTATTGCCAAGCACGAAGCCATTCACCGCGACTTCTTCAAGAAGGCCATTGACACGGCGGCACCCGGCAAAGCCATTCAGGGCCTGACTCCCGATTTCAGCAAGATTGACTTCACCAGCCGTACCTCAGTGCTCACCTACGCCAAGACCTTCGAAGATCTGGGAGTAGCTGCTTATAACGGTGCCGGCAAGTTGATCAAAGACACCAACTACCTGCTGATTGCTGGTAAAATCGTGTCGGTGGAAGCCCGCCACGCCGCTTATATCCGCGACCTGATCAACAACGGCGACTTCGCTTCTGATGACATCGTGGACCCCACCACTGGTCTTGATAAAGCCATGGAGGTTGCTGATGTGCTGAAGGCCGCCCAGCCATTCGTGAAAGAAACCATCAGCGGCAGCAACGTAGGTAAATAACTCACTCCTGAAGAACGAATCCCATGAATCTGTTTCATATCCTATCTGAACTGGAGAAAGTAGAGCCTGAAACGATGGCGAAGCTGAACTCGCGCCGCGACATCTTCTCCACCCTGGCCTCTATGGGCAAGAAAGCCGCACTGGCTGCCGCTCCTATTGCTATTGGCTCGGCCTTCAACAAAGCGCTGGCCGGCACCAAAGACGTATTTGACGTTTTTAACTACGCCCTGCTGCTGGAGTATCTGGAAGAAGACTTCTATGCTCAGGCCCTGGCCAAAGCCGGCCTGATTCCTACCGGTGCGCCTACCTCGGCTATTCAGCTCATTAAAAAGCACGAAACGGCCCACGTAACCTTGCTGAAAGGTGCGCTGGGTGCCAAAGCAAATCCACGGCCTAAAGGCTTCGACTTTGGCCCTGCTTTCGATACTTACGCCAATTTCCTGGCCTATGCGCAGTCGTTGGAAGATACCGGCGTACGGGCTTACAAAGGCAAAGCCGGCGAGATTAAAGAAGCTGGCAACCCCAATAACTACCTGACCGTGGCACTGCAGATTCACTCTGTAGAAGCCCGCCATGCCTCACACATCCGGGCTATGCGCCGTGCTAATGGCGTGATGCAGGCCAACTGGATTACCAACGCGGAAGCCAATGGCGCGGTAGCTGCCGTTTACGGTGCTGGCAAACCGGCCACTACCTTCCCTTCAGAAGCTAACGTAATGCAGGCTGGCGTAGACCTTACCACACTGGGCTACACCAAAGAGCAAGTGAGTGAAGCCTTTGATGAAGGCTTGGATCAGGAAACCGTAGTAGGTATTGCTGGCCCCTTCATTATGTCGTAAGGCAGTTGCCTTCTGGCTGGTTAAAAGGCTGCTCTCCGGGGCAGCCTTTTTCTATGTGAGGCAGCCGGGTGCAACGTTAGCAGCCCCGGGCGGCTCCTGTGGTTGGGCGTCCCGGTTTATCGGGTTACCTTTGTTTTATCCGGCCCCGTGTGGTGGCTGGCATTTGCTGGCTGGTATTTAATGCCAATGTCTGATTCTGAAACTACTTCTTTGCTGACGCGCGCTATGCAGCGCCGTTCTTTCTTTCAGGTAGCCGGCGCGGCTGCCGCTACCTCGGCTTTATTGCTGGCCGGCTGTAAAGACGACAACGTAACGCCCTCTGAACCTACCCTGACGCTGGGCAACGACGAGAAAGGCGTGCTTTCTTACGCCTACGTGCTGGAACAGATGGAAGCGTCTTTCTACCAGAAAGTAGTAGCAACCCCGCCAGCGGATTTCAGCGCGGAGGAAAAAGCTATTTTTCAGCAGCTCTATGAGCATGAAGTGCTGCACCGGGAATACCTGGGGGAGGTACTTACCTCTGTTGGCATCACGCCGCCTACCAATCTGGAATTCGACTTCTCTTCCTTCACGCTGACCACCCGCGCCGGCGTGCTGGATGCCGCCCAACAGCTGGAAGACCTGGGGGTGGCCGCCTATAACGGCGCCGCCAAGCTCATCACCACGTCGCTTTACCTCACGGCCCTGGCTAAGATTTCCTCCGTAGAAGCGCGCCACGCCGCCCTGGTGCGTGACTTGCGGCAGCCCGGTTCTTTTGCGGCCGCTGATGTGGTAGCTGCTTCCGGCGAGCTGGCCGGTCTTGATGACAGCAAAACACCTTTGCAGGTGCTGGAAGTAGTTAATAAATATTCCGTCATCAAGATTGCGGGCGCAGATCTGCCCAAGGCTTAATTCTCGCGGCTTTTCTCTTCGAAAAACATGAATATTCTTCAACTTTTGGCCGAGCTGGCTGAGGCGAATCCCGCAATTTATGAGCAGGCCAGCCAGCGCCGGGCTATTCTGGGGCGCATAGGCGCTATGGGCGCCAAGGTGGCTGCTGCCAGCCTCCCTCTGGCAGCCGGCAGCCTGGTGCTGGCCTCGCCGGCCTTTGCCCGCAACACGCCCCTGGACGTGCTGCAACTGGCGCTGCTACTGGAACACATGGAAAACGACTTCTACCGCACGGCTTTAGGCCAGTTGGCTAAGCCCGATGGTACCAAAGTACCGGCCGGCTTTATTCCTGCAGAGGTACGCCCCGATTTTGTCACGATTCAGCAGCACGAGCAACAGCACGTAGATTTCCTTACTACTGCTATTACGAACTCAGGTGGCACCCTGGCCACAAAGCCTGGCTTCGATTATACCGGCAGCCACAATGGTACCCAGACGGCGCTGTTTCCGGATGTGTTTACCAGCTTCGACACATTTCTGGCGGTAGCTCAGTTTCTGGAAGATGCCGGGGTGCGGGCCTATAAAGGACAAATCACCACGCTGCAGGGCGACAATGGCATTCTGGAAGCCGGAATACGCATTCATTCCGTGGAAGCGCGCCATGCCTCACATATCCGCACGCTGCGCCGCCAGCGCCAGTCGGCTTCTGCCCCCGATGCTATTCGCAGTTGGGTAGGCCCCGGCGCCAGTGGTAGCCCACTGCCCGGTAAAACCGACCTGGCCTATGCCCAGGAAGACCAGCTAACCCAGCCGGTTTCACCGATACAGAATGTTACCTTCTCCGAGCTGACTGCGCTGGGCGCCGTATTTGGCACCGACAGTGCCCGTTTACAGCGCGCGGTGCAGGAAGCCTTTGATGAACCCGTCACAACGGAACAGGCCACCGCGGTAGTAGCTTTATTTACTTATTAGGCCCCTTTACCTATAGTAATGAAAAAGGAATGATTAGTATCATTCCTTTTTTTGTTTCTACTAGTTACATTTGTATCCATCAGATTTTTAGTTGTATATTTCTGAATACGCTTACACTATGATCCCCTGGTCGCAGACTTTTTTTAAAAGCTGCGTATAACTCGCCTGCTTACCTTATTTTCTCACTCCGCACTACTAAAAACGCAGATTCCATGCTGGAGTACGCCAAAACAATCCTCACTAAAGTTAGCTTCGATAAAATCCTTTTTGAGAAAGAGCTTCGCAAGGCCCTGCGTATGTTAGGGGCCGAGGAGCTGCACCAACTGAAGACTTGGTGCTACCAAAAATTTGCTCGTATCTATCAGAACATTCTGAACCGCGTGTTTGCGCAGTTTAACCCCGCAGTTTAGCTGGCTATCTGCCCGCGTCTGTCGCTTCGTTTCCTTGCCCCGTCACAAACCGAATATTGCGGGTAAGTCCCGCATAGCCCGTCCGTTTCACCGCCGACTGACGGAATAGCTCCGAGAATAGCTCGTGGGTTATTTCCTGCCAGTCGGTGGCCCGGAGGTCTTTCAGGCCGGGGTGCGCCTGGAACTGGGGTTCCTGATGGGGCTTGGCAAAGCGGTTCCAGGGGCAAACGTCCTGGCAGATATCGCAACCGAAAACCCAGTTACCGAACTTGCCTTCTACTTCCCGCGGAATCTGGTCCTTCAGCTCAATGGTGAAGTAGCTGATGCATTTGCTGCCATCAACCACGTACGGCTCCGTTATGGCCTGCGTAGGGCAGGCATCTACGCATTTGGTGCAGGTTCCGCAGTAGTCTTTGATGGGCCCGTCGTAGTCCAGTTCTACGTCTACAATGAGCTCGGCAATGAAGTAGAAGGAGCCGATACCGGGCGTAATGAGGTTGGAGTTTTTGCCAACCCAGCCCAGGCCACTCTTTTTGGCCCATACCTTATCCATTACCGGGGCCGAGTCGACGAATACGCGGCCGCCTACCTCTCCTATTTCCTGCTGCATATCCTGGAGCAGCGTCTTCAGTTTGTCTTTAATGACGAAGTGATAGTCGCGGCCGTAGGCGTATTTGCTGATTTTGAGGGTGTCTTCGGGCTGCTGGTCTTCCTCAGCAGGGTAGTAGTTCAGCAGCAGGGAAATCATGGATTTGGCGCCGTCTACGAGTAGGCGTGGGTCCAGGCGCTTGTCGAAGTGGTTGGCCATGTAGCCCATCTGGCCGTTCATCTGACGGTTTAGCCAGTTTTCCAGGCGCGGAGCTTCTTCTTCCAGAAACTCGGCCTTAGAGATACCGCAGTACATAAAGCCCAGCTCCGCCGCCCGGCGTTTGATGAAAGCAGTATAGTGGGCGGTAGGCAGCATGGCGTTGGAATGACGAACTACAAAAATACGTCATTCTGTTCCCATGCCCACGGCTCTTCTCCGTCTTCAAAGCCCGAGGGCTCAGGTAAGCAGTAATCGAAAGCCAAAAACCGGCAGGCTTCCTTGCATAAAATCTAACTCTTCGGCTCGCTTAAACCCTAAAGCCTCATACATCTGCCAGGCAACCTGCATGGCCTTGGTACTATGAATGATGACCTGAGCCCGGTGCAGCTCTTTTGCTTTTCGGATACATGCCCGGGTCAGCAACTTGCCAACGCCTTGGCCTCTGGTGGCCGGATCAACGGCTAATAAGCGAAACCCGGCCGCGTGTTTCTCCTGTGTGGCAATGCCTCCGGAACCATAGTACTGCATGTCACTAAAAAACACCACCACTCCTGCTATTCGGTCATCAGGGGAAACGGCTACCAGCAGCTCCGTACCGGGGTTGCGGGTGACCTCTCCAATGGCAGATAGCATGTGATAATATGCTGGTTGCTCCTCGGGCTTTGGAAAGCCTTCCAGTTGGGAGTATACCTGCACCAGCAATTTGCCTATTTGCTCAAACTCCTCGGGCCGTGCGTTTCTGATAGGATAAGCTTGCTGTGTCATGAATTCATTAAAGAGGCTGAGCTTCTGATATAGCTTGTGTCTGGCGTTTCTCTTCTGTAGCGGCCAGCACCAGCAACGCTATAATAAGCAGGAAGCTATACTCGCTGCCGCCCGTGCCGTGTTCCCCCACAAACCAGCCCAGGGAAGCATGGATAAGCACAATGCCGATGAGCAGCATTGCAATAAAGCCAGCCGATAATACTCGGACAAAGTAGCCCAGGGCCATAAGGACGCTTCCTACAATTTCAAATGCGGTAATGCCCCACACCGTCAGGTGGCCGTAGATTAGGCCTTTGGTATTCAGAAAGTCGCCGAATTGCTCGATGCTCCCATTCCACACGCGGACGGCGGCGTGCGCAAAAAATATAAACGCCGTGGCCAAGCGCAGCAGCAGCAACGTCTGGGCTAAAGTCAGAAACGGGAACGGCCGCATGGTATGTGGGTTGGTAGCGGCTGCGAATATAGACGGATATATAGCTAGCCAGCTATGCGGCGGCCTACCAGCTTCTCGTTTTTTCCTGCCACTTCGCCACATCTATGCCTTTTATGAGCAGCCACAAAGAAAAGGTTAATTCGGCCACAAAAGGCGGCAGCATAATGAAGGGAAATAGCCGGGAGGCAAACGAAAGGTCCAGAATTAGTGCCAGGCTGTTCACCAGATAACATACGCCAGCTATCTGCATAAGAATCCCGATGAGTTTGGGAAGGAAGCCAGACTTGCGAATCAGATACCCATTCAGCAGACAGGTAAACCCGAAAAATATCAGCCCAATACCAAAGCCATAATCATGGGTTTTGATGGACACGTAGGCCAGAGCCTGCAATTGCTGGACGTTGAACGCCTTCAGATAAGCCGCATCACTCAGGAAAAATAGCGGGACCAGCAGGGTAATTTTATTGGCTACCAACACCGCCGTCTGAATCAGGTTGAACAGCAGGGCCATCAAGGCCAGCGTTCTATTGACGGCTCTGAGCAGTAGGAAAAACACCAGCATCACTAGGATGTCACAGAGGTGCATCATTAAGTCGCCGGCAATGCCAGCGCGCCACAAACCGTCCGAGGCCATTAAGTTGTGAGCCGTAGCCGCCGCATCACCGGAAACAATGATTTTGCCCCGGATAAACAGCTCCCCGCACAGTCCGGCAATGATGATAAGCAGATAGGCGGCACCAGCTAACCGGGCGTAGAGTTGGGGTGAGGTTTCAACCTGCTGAGTAACCGTTTGCACTGCCATAGACTTCGTGATAATGCCAAAGAGAAATATTCACGCTAATCTATATAAATAAATAAGACGCTAGCTATAATCTACTTACACTCGCTTAACTCAGGAGCAATTAGAATACTATTTAACCCCGCAATTCCCTTATAAAGGCGAGCAACTACCAAGCATATTTAATCATAATAATAGGCTGCAAACTCCCTTAGGGCAGAGTAGATGTCTCTTAATTCAAAATAGCTAGGGCTTACCCCATATACATTCTGAAAGCCACGCTTTTTGAAAAGCATTTTAGTTCTGGTAATGTGGAAGTATTGAGAAACGATAAGCAAGCTTTTGTAATGAAGACTGTCATTTAGCCTGAGCGTATTCTCTACTGTCGCAATTGTGTTATTGCCTTTATTATCAACGAATATCATTTTGTTCGGCACACCATATTTCAATAAATACGCTTTCATTTTATCACCCTCATAAAACCCTTCTTTGCCAAGGCCTCCACTAACTATTAAGCTTTTGACTCTTCCGCTTTGGTAGAGCTTCAATCCGCATTTTAGCCTTTGGATTAGTCTTGGAGAAAGGGAGCCATCTTCATTCACCTTGCTTCCCAATATCACCGCTACGTCAGCAGATTTCCCGGAATCAGATAAGCCATCAACTGTTGAGTAGATTATATGAAGTACTATCCACAGGAATAAAATTGAGAGGATGACTTTTATGGTTTGATGCAGATTCATAGAATAGCTACTTGCCTATTTATTCTCATTATTTACTGTTGCTGAGACCAGCAAAAAAGCGGCGGAAAGCCCACACAAGGTGGTACTTTCCGCCGCTTTCTGCACAAGAGCTTCTAAAGTTTAGCTAAACAGCTCCCCTGTTGCCGAATTGCCGCGCAGGTGCTGGGGCATGGTGCGGCCCAGGTGCTGGTAGGCGGCTTCGGTGGCTTCGCGGCCGCGCGGGGTGCGCTTGATGTAGCCTTCCTGAATGAGGAAGGGCTCGTACACTTCCTCGATGGTTTCGGCCTCATCACCGCAGGCAGTGGCAATGGTGCTCAGGCCTACGGGACCACCCTTAAACTTGTCGATAATGGTGAGCAGGATGCGCTTGTCCATATCGTCGAGGCCGCGGGCATCTACGTCCAGCGCGCCGAGGGCGAAGTGGGCAATGGCCTGCGTAATGGTGCCGTCGCCTTTCATCTGGGCGAAGTCGCGGGTACGGCGCAGCAGGTTGTTGGCAATACGTGGGGTACCGCGCGAGCGGCGGGCAATTTCGTAGGCCGCATCCTCGTGAATGGGCGTGTTCAGGATTTCGGCGGAGCGCTGCACAATGCTGGTAAGCAGCTTGGCATCGTAGTACTCCAGGCGGGAGTTGATGCCGAAGCGTGCCCGCAACGGCGAGGTGAGCAAACCCGAGCGGGTGGTAGCCCCGATAAGCGTGAACGGCGACAGCGAAATCTGCACGGAACGCGCATTCGGGCCCGAATCGAGCATGATGTCGATGCGGTAGTCCTCCATGGCCGAGTACAGGTACTCCTCTACTACGGGGTTAAGACGGTGAATTTCGTCGATGAAGAGCACATCGTGCGGCTCCAGGTTGGTGAGCAGCCCGGCCAGGTCGGAAGGCTTGTCCAGGACCGGGCCGCTCGTCATTTTGATGCCAGAGCCCAGTTCGTTGGAGATGATGTGCGAGAGGGTGGTTTTGCCCAGGCCGGGAGGGCCGTGGAGCAAGACGTGGTCGAGGGCCTCGCCGCGCTGCTTGGCGGCGCCCACGAATACCTTCAGGTTTTCCACCACTTTATCCTGGCCCGCGAAGTCGGCGAAACTTAAGGGCCGCAGGGCTTTATCAATGTCTTTTTCGGTGGCGTCCATATTGTCGGCGCCGCCGGTCAGATAAGATTCACGCATATGCAAAAGAAGCGGAAAGTTGAGTGGCAAGATAACACCTGAGGGCCGGGAAACGTCCCCGGTTTTAGCAAATTTTTTAGCAATCAATCAGCCGTAAACTACTGTATTGCCAATTTAATTAGCATTAAATCGAAATAACCAGCTCAAAAAGTTACAGACTGTCATGCTGAGCGCAGTCGAAGCACCTTGCTAGTGTGGTATACCTCTGCAACATCAGCCCACAAGATGCTCCGACTAGCTCAGCATGACGGTCTTATTATGACAGGACTATTTGTAAGTTCACGCATCACCAACAAAGCAGGTAGAGAGGCGCAATGCAGTACTTTTGCAGGCAATTCCCTTACCTCATGTCTGATTTTACTCCCACCGGCGCTTCGCTCCAGCAGCTTCCCTCTCACGCTTTTTCACAGCTTTCCCCCGCGCTTTCCTTGCTGGGCATGGCCTGCACGCAGCTGTTTGCTACGGAAGCCTCTCTCCTGCCCGCGGCCGTGACCAGCCTTACCCGGCTGGATGCGGCGGCCGTGGCGCAGCTTAATGCTATTCAATCTACCGAGGCGCTGCAGGAGCTATTGAATACCCGCCCGTTGCGGCTATATGATTTTGTGCTGGTAGGCCGCGCCGCCTTGCATAGCCCACTGGCTGCGCCGGTCCGTCATTTTCTGCGCCAACAAATGCAGGTAGAGGGCGAGCCGCTGGCGGTACTCTGGGACTACTGCCTGGGGCTGACGGCAGCGCTGGAAAACGCCCTGGAGCAGCTTATTGCCGGCCCTAGCGGCGCGGCGGCGCTGGTCCCGCTGCGCCGCCGCCAGCAGCAGTTGCAGCACCTGTTTGATACGCATAGCAAAAGCCTGATACCGCCTGCGCCCGCCATTGTGACGTTGGGGTTTGATGAAGCCCGGCTGCAGATGCTGCGGCTGGCCTTGCTGCTAGTACAGAGCCTACCGCAGACCGACACCGAGCATCCGTTTCTGCAGGCCGTAGCAGCCTTGCCTAACCTACAGCCCACAGCCGTGGAAGACATGATGGAGCGCCTGGGCAGCATTACGGCTACCGAGCGCCTGCCGCTTTCTCTGCCTGAGCTAACGCTGCTGTATCAGGCTATGCATGTTTGCGGACTGGTGTTTGTGTCGGATGTGATGAGCAGCCTGGGGCTGGAAGGCAGCATGCCCATGGCCGAGGCAGATGCCACCACGGGTACCTCGCCCGGCAGCAGCCGTCAGGCCGTGGGCGCGTTGGTAGCCAGCTTCACGCAATGGGTGCAGCGCGAGTTTGGGGAGGAGCCTGCCATTCAGCAGGCCCGCCAGGAAATTTTTGGCTTAACGGAATTGCTGTAACGGATTCTACCGGTTCAGCAGCACTTCAATTTCCAGGTGCAGCCAGTCGTCTTCCCAGGCTTTGTGGGTGAGGCGGGCGCTGAGGTTAAAGCCAGCATCGAGCAGGCGGGCAATGGTTTCGTTGCGGCCCTCAGGCAGGTAGCCCAGCCAGAAGGGCGGCGTATCGGCGGTGAGCACGCGCACGGCCCAGTCATCGTAGGCACTGTCGGCTTCGCGCTGCAGGGTAAGAGCCTGGCCGATTTGCAGGCGCGGCTCATACGCCGACAGGCCTTCGCGGTGAGTGGTGCCTGCAATCAGACATTCAAGCAAAACAAGCGGAGAAGCTGCGGCCATAATGCAAATGGAACAACGAATGAAGGTGTAATAATAACACGCCGGCCGGTAAAACCGCCCATGCGCCCCACTCCTCCTAAACCGTAGTATCCCGGTTACACTTGGTATTTTTGATTTCTATGTACAGCAAAACCGAAGTAACGCAGCTGCGCCAGGCTTTCTGGACCACGTTTGGGCAGTATATGCAGCCAGTGCCCTCGGCGGAAGGCCTGCCTACCAACTGGATAAATTATAAAACCGGCCTCAAGCACGTGTACTTCCGCCTGCAGGCCGATGGCAAGCGCGCCAGCATTGGCATTGAGCTAACACACCCGGACGCAGATATGCGCGAACTGTTTTTTGAGCAGTTCCAAACGCTGAAAGCTATGCTGGAAGAAACCCTGGGCGAAACCTGGCAATGGGAGGCCGATACAATAGATGCCAACGGCCAGCCCATCGGCCGCATTTATCAGGAGCTGGCCCCCGTAAACCTCTTTAACCGCGAGGACTGGCCCCGGCTGATTTCGTTTTTCAAGCCCCGTTTAATAGCGCTGGATGAGTTCTGGAGCACCGGGCAGTATGCGTTTGACGAGCTGCGGTAGATGGAAAATTTGCCTTTATTGCCTACATGAAAAAGCTATTCCCCGTTCTCACTTTAGTGCTAGCAGCCATTGCCTCGTGGGCTTTTTATCCCAAAAGTGCGGCTGAGCCGGGCTACATGATGCTTACGTTGGAGGTTCCAGTCACGGGGCGGGCTACGCTGGTTACTATATCGCCTACAGGGGAACAAGCCAAGATTTCGCTCAACCATAAACTCGAAGGCCCGGCACGTTATCAATCCCAGGCTTTGGTAAAACTGAATGAGCTGCGCAGCCAGGGCTGGGAAGTGGTACAGATGCAGGCTGAATCAACGCCCGTAGCCAATACCAGAATCCCATCATTAGGTCCTGATATTATGATTTCCCAGACGTATTTACTTCGCAAGCCCTAGCCCGTTACTCCGGGAGCGTAGTAGAATATACCTCGCTGATAAAACAAAAAATGGCCGTCCTGCTTCCAGAACGGCCATTTTAAGCTAGTAACTATTTCCTACTTGAACGCCTGAATACCGGTGATATCGGCACCGGTAATCAGCAGGTGGATATCGTGGGTACCTTCGTAGGTCACTACTGACTCCAGGTTCATCATGTGGCGCATGATAGGGTACTCGCCAGTAATGCCCATGCCGCCGTGAATCTGGCGGGCTTCGCGGGCAATTTCCAGGGCAATTTCTACCGAGTTGCGCTTGGCCATGGAAATCTGGGCCGAAGTGGCTTTGCCTTCGTTTTTGAGTACGCCCAAGCGCCACACCATCAGCTGGGCTTTGGTGATTTCCGTGAGCATTTCGGCCAGCTTCTTCTGCTGCAGTTGGAAGCCGCCGATAGGCTTACCAAACTGGACGCGCTCCATAGAATACTTCAGCGCCGACTCGTAGCAGTCAATAGCCGCGCCGATAGCGCCCCAGGCAATACCGAAGCGGGCGGAATCGAGGCAGCCCAATGGGCCTTTGAGGCCGTCGATGTTGGGCAGCAGGTTCTCTTTGGGCACGCGCACGTCCTGGAACACCAGCTCGCCGGTGCAGGAAGCGCGCAGGCTCCATTTGTTGTGAATTTCAGGCGTAGTGAAGCCTTCCATGCCGCGCTCCACAATCAGGCCCTTGATGCGGCCATTCTCGTCCTTGGCCCACACTACGGCTACCTGGCACTCGGGGGAGTTGGAAATCCAGAGCTTGGCGCCGTTCAGCAGGTAATAATCACCCATATCCTTGATATTGGTGGTCATGCCGCCGGGGTTGGAGCCGTGGTCGGGCTCGGTAAGGCCGAAGCAGCCCAGCCACTCGCCGGAGGCCAGCTTGGGCAGGTATTTCTTGCGCTGCTCCTCAGAGCCGTAGGCGTAGATTGGGTACATCACCAGGGAGCCCTGCACCGAGGCGGTGGAGCGCATGCCGGAGTCGCCGCGCTCAATTTCCTGCATAATCAGGCCATAGCTGATGTAGTCGAGCCCGCCGCCGCCGTACTCCGTGGGAATGGTAGGCCCAAAGGCACCTACCTCGCCAAACTTGCGCACGATTTCCGAAGGGAAATGTGCGTCCTGCGCCCATTTCTCAATATTGGGCGAAATTTCCTTCTTCACGAAGTCGCGGATGCTCTGGCGGATGAGCTTGTGCTCCTCGGTCAGCAGGCCGTCGAGGTCGAAATAATCGGTGAAGCCGGCAGCATTGGTAGAGCCGTGATGATTCGAGGCTTTGGCCTTGGGGGAAAGAACGTCAGCTTGCGAAGACATAGTGCGAGTATGGGTGGGGATGAATAGCCCAAAGATAGGGATTCTGGGATGGTGAACAGGCACTTGGCCAGCTTGGTTTCGGCAGAAAGCCGCTCGGTTACCTCATTAAAACCGACTGCATTTCTTGGTTCTCGTATGTACTCCAGCAAATTTTCCCGTAAACTTCCTCTCCAAATAATTCTACCCATTCTTTTACCCACCATGAGCCACCCTAAAAAGCTGAGCGAGCTGGAAGCCACTGCCATATGCGGCAACGATATTTCCTCGTCCTGCCTGTATGTGTCGGCGCTGGCCATTGCATATGCCGGCCAGTATGCCTTTGTGGCTTTGCTCCTGGTAGGAGCCGTGCTGTTTCTGTTCCGCAAAATTTATGGCGAGGTAGTAGGCGCGCTGCCTCTGAACGGTGGCGCCTACAACGTGCTGCTGAACACCACCAGCAAGCGTAACGCCGCCCTGGCCGCCTGCCTCACTATACTTTCCTATATGGCCACGGCCGTTATTTCAGCCAGCGAGGCCATGCATTACCTGCACACGCTCTGGCACGGCCTCCCGATTATTACCGCTACGATGGGCCTGTTGGGGCTGTTTCTGGCTCTTACTATAATGGGTATGTCGGAGTCGGCAAAGGTAGCCGTCATCATCTTCCTCACGCACATTGGCACGCTCACGATACTGGTCATTGCGGCCGTGTGGTACCTCTTCACGCACGGCCTGGATGCCCTCACGCTAAACTTCCACACCCCGCTGAAAGGCAGCCTGACTACAGCCCTGTTCTTTGGCTTTAGCGCGGCCATGCTGGGTATTTCCGGTTTTGAAAGCTCCGCCAACTTTGTGGAGGAGCAGGCGCCCGGCGTGTTTGCCAAAACGCTGCGGAATATGTGGATTGTGGTAAGCTTTTTCAACCCGGTTATTGCCTTTCTGGCCATTGCTGCCCTACCACTCACTGAAGTTAGCACCCACACGGAAACCCTACTCTCGCACCTGGGTGATACTACCGGGGGCCGCTGGCTGGGCATTCTGATTTCCGTGGATGCCGTAGCGGTGCTGAGTGGCGCTGTGCTAACCTCCTTTGTAGGTGTGAGCGGCCTGATGAAGCGCATGACGCTGGACCGGATTCTGCCGCAGTTCTTCCTCAAGGAAAACCGCCGCAACAGCAACTATGTCATTCTTATCACCTTCTTCCTGCTCTGCATCTCAGTTTTGCTGATTACCAACGGCGAGCTGGGGCCGCTGGCGGGCGTGTATACCATTTCCTTCCTGTCGGTTATGGCGTTTTTTGCTTTGGGCAACTTCCTGCTGAAGAGCAAGCGGCCCAAGCTACCCCGCCCCGTGTATGCGGGCATTCTAACGGTGCTGCTGGCGCTGGCGGGCGTTATCATTGCGCTCTACGGCAACATCAAAATCCACCCCGATTACTTGGTGGTTTTCCTGCAGTATTTTATTCCCACCATGGCGCTGGTGTATATCATGCTCAACCGCATTGCTATTCTGAATCTGGTGCTGGCAGCGGCCAATTCCATAGCCGAGCATTCGCCCCGCGTATCCCGCCTGGCCCGCCTATCTATACGCCGGATGCTGCGGGAGCTGAACAATCAGGAATTCGTGTTTTTCACGAAGGGCGACAACGTGGAAAACCTGAACAAAGTACTGGCCTACGTGCAGGAAAACGAGTTTACCCACCGGCTGAAAATTGTAACCCTGCTACAGGAAGGCCAGACCGTATCTCCTGAGTTGCTTACCGATGTGCGGGTGCTGGACCGCGCTTACGGAGAACTGGACATAGACTTTGTCTGCCGTGAAGGGCACTTTGGCCCGGCCCTTATAAATGAGTTATCCAAGGAGTGGGGCATTCCCAAAAACTTCATGTTCATCGGCTCCCCCGGCGACCGGTTCCCCTATCATATTTCCGAGTTGGGCGGGGTACGGCTGATTATCTGAGCCACGGATCCGCACGGATTTTTCGGACAATTACACCAAACAAAAAGCCTCGCAGTTGCGAGGCTTTTTTCTTTAAAAATGCAAAACCTGCATCTAGGCGAATCCATGGTCTAGAAACGCAGGTTCACTGAGGCCAGGAAATTGCGCGGCGCCTGCGGATAGTGGTAGGAAAAGTATTGCGCACCACCGGAAATGTATCCATAGGTATAGCCGTTGTTCTCGTATTCCGTGCTCAGCAGGTTGCTTACAAGCAGGGCCAGTTCCACTTCGCGCACGCCCAGCTTGGTAGGCGTCCAGAGGTAACGTACCCGCGCATCATTCACAAAGTAGGCGTCGATGCTGCGGTCTTTGGTGCTGGTATTATCCAGGTACTGACGGCTTACGTATTTACTGAGCAGAGCCGCCTTCAGGCCCGCAACCGGCTCGTATTCGAAGGTGTTGGTCCCTATTACTGCCGGGGAAAAGGAAATATCAGTGCTTTTGAATGCCGTTCCCCGCTCACCGCCATTGTCGTAGTCGGCCAGGTAATCGGTGTAGTTCTTGATTTTATTACGGCTGAGGGTAGCATTGGCGCTCCACGTCAGCTGGGGCAGCAGGCGCGTGGCAGCCACCAACTCCAGCCCCGTCCGATATGATTCGCGCACGTTACTGTGCATGGGGTTGCCTACATCATCCAGCTTACCCGAAAGCACCAGCTGGTTACGATACTGCATCAGGTAGTAGTTCGCTGACCATTGCACCCGGCCGGTAGTGCGACGCAGGCCCAATTCTGTGTTATAGAGCTTCTCGGAAGTAGGCCGCCGCTCAGCCGGCGTATCGGTATAATCGGTGCGGGTGGGCTCGCGCTGGGCCACGGCAAAGGAACCGTAAGCATTAAGCCCTTCGCGCAGCTGATACGTGAGGCCAGCTTTGGGATTGACGAAGTTGAAGCGCACGGCCTGCTGGCTTTTCCTGCCCTCGGTATTTGGTCCCAAAAAGGCATAATACACGTGGCGGAACTGCAAATCGGCAAAGGTGCTGAGCTTATCGGTCAGGGCAAAGTTGGCGCGGCCGTACACGTTTACATCGGTTTTATGCGCCAGCGGCTCATCGTTATAACGGGAGCCCGACTCCGGAATATTCTGACCGTACTGGGCCCAGGTCAGCTCATCGAAATGCTGGCCACGGTAGCCAATGGCCGCGCCGCCCAAGGTGGCTTCAGTAAGGTGGCCCGCAGCGGGCCGCCATTGCAGCGCGTAGGTGGCGCCGTACAAATCCGTCTTCAGCCACCGCCGCCGAATAACATCCGTGCTGGTAATGGTATCGAGCGAGCCGCTAGCATTAGGCACATAAACCGGCCCGGCTCCAATGCCATATTTTTCGAAGTTCTGGCCTACTTTATACTCCTCATAATAGCCGCCACCACGCGTCCAGAACGGCGTTACACTCAGATTCAGGTTGGAAGCCAGCTGATGCGAAACCAAAAACTGATAGTAGTCCTGCTGATAGTTATCCGTTTGGTTTTTATAGGCCGGCAGGTGCTGGCCGTAGTCCGTGCCGGCTTCGTTGTAGCGGCGGTTTTTGTGCAGCAGCGAGTCGGCCAGACCATACCAGGCCTGCCCGGTTTTCTCCTTACCAGTCAGTACCAGTGCCCGTAGCAGCGTATTTTTGCCTGAATATGTACCGGCCAGATACAACGAGTGCAGCCGCGAAGCTGCGTTATCTACATAGCCTTCCGACTGCAGCCGCGAGGCTCGTGCATCCAAAGTAAAATGCCCGTTGATGAGGCCCGTACCTGCTGCCACCGTGCTTTTCCAGGTACCATAAGAACCGGCGGAGTTGTTTACCTCCGCATAAGGCTGCGTACGCAGGCCCGTGGTTTCTACGTTCACGCTGGCCCCAAAAGCACCAGCGCCATTGGTGCTGGTGCCCACCCCACGCTGCACCTGAATGCTCTGCACGGAAGAGGCCAGGTCCGGCAAATCCGTAAAGAACACGCCATGCGACTCGGCCTCGTTCACGGGCACGCCGTTTAGCGTTACGTTGATGCGGGTGCCATCGGTGCCGCGCACGCGCAGGCTGGTGTAGCCCACCCCGGTACCGGCATCCGAAGTTGTGACGACGGAAGGCGTCTGGTCCAGCAGGTAAGGTAAGTCCTGCCCAAAGTTGCGGGCCTGTAGCTGCTCCCGGCTGACGTTGGTATAGCTGGTGGCCGTTTTTTCGTTGGCGCGGGTGGCCGTTACTACGGCTTCGCCCGTCACTACATCGGCGGGCAGTAAAGCCAGGCGCACTTCCTGCGGGGTAGCGCGCCCCTGCACATGGCGTACCTGCGCCTGGTAGCCCACAAACGTAATGCGTAGTTCATGCGCTCCGGCAGGCACAGCCGGGAGCAGGAAGCTTCCGGTAGCATCGGCCGCCGTGCTGGTAGCCTGACCATCCAGCAAAATGGTGGCGCCCGGCAACGCTGTGCCCGTACGGGCATCCGTCACTTGCCCAGACACGGGACCTTGCGCCCATGCTGTACCGGTTAGCGCCAAAAGGGCCACGCCGGTCATCAGAAAATTTTTCAAGGATGAAAAAGAAAGAGTGGAACGGACCTGGTGCCAGGGGTCGGCACGCATAGGTTTTTCGCTCGCGGATCGTTTGTTCCCTTCGCCGGCATTACCCGGGCAGGTTCAATGGGTATGATCTCAGCCCCTCCGCCTCTCCCGACGTGGGGCACCCCTAAACTATGTGGCAAAACTAGAGCGCCCAGCGGGGAGTTCCAAACTCATGGGCTATAAAGCTCCATTGGCTTTACTTTCGCCTGAAAATCAAGTAACTTAAGGTAGAAAGAAAGGGCAGCTACAAAATACGGGCAAGCGAGAACCAGCGCTTGGGTCAGTTCGTTAGCGTAGTAAAAGCTCTGGTCTTTCTGTGCGTTACACCTAAGTCTCTCCCGCCATGATCAGCCTTGTCTATACGCTCGTGGTACTCGGTATTCTGGCTTACTTTATGGTTATGCCACGACGCCGGTTTCAACGCCCCCCCTTCCCGGATAACGATGACGACGGAGGCGAACCACTGGATGACGGTTTACCCGACCTGGACCTGCCGCCCGGCATTTCGCGCCCCATCAATGATTGGGAACCCGACTACAACCGCCGGTCCCGCACGCCGGTGCGCCCCAATCAGCCGATGATTATTTAACTACTGCTCTTTTGCCGGTAGCTTTTACGGACTCTTTTTTGACGGCCGGTGGCTGTGCAGAACTTTATACGGCTCTTAGGAGCCGTTTTTTATTTCTCCTGAAGCTAAATACCCGTTATAGACTCCGCTCCATCCGGGAATAGGCTATCGGTCCTTTATAGAAAACGCTGCCTACTGCTTCCATGCCGAACCGCTGATAGAATGGCAGGGCATCGAGTCGGGCGTCGCACCACAAAAGATGCGCGCCGGCCGCTTGGGCAGCAGCTATGGTATGCTGGAGCAGCTGAGTGCCAATTCCCTGCTGCTGATATGGCGGGTAAGTAGCAAACTTGCGGAAGCGTGCCACATCTTTCGCCACAAAAAGGGAGATAACCGCTACCAGTTCTCCGCTGGGCAGGAAGGCCCCGAAATGCTGGCCGGTAGCATCATCGGGAACCATTACATAAGCCAGTGGCTGGTTAGGCCACAGCACGGCGTGGCGCAGGGAGTAGGTATCCACTGCTGAAATGCTTCGGATTTCCACCTCAGCAGCCCCCGGCTTATTCAATCGTGATGCTGTAAGAAGTAACGAATTCCTGACCGGGACCCAGGGCGAGAATTCCCTCTTTGTCGTCCAGCTCGCCGGAGTCGCCCACGGAGCTGGCAATGCCGTGCCAGGGCTCAATGCACACAAAGGGCGTACCGGCCTGCTTGGTCCACAGGCCCAGATAGGGGAATCCATCAAAGCGCAGGCGCACGGCCCGCGCTGACCGGCGGCTACGCAGGGCCAGATGGGTGAAATCAAAATGTTTCAGCACCACAGCATCCTGCTCAAACAGCGGATAGCTTAGCGGCAGCTCCTTCTGCTGATGTAGCAGGGGCTCCGTTTGCCCATTCAGCAGGCCACCTTCCAGCAGGTGCCGCTCTAGGGTAATGGGATGATCAAACTCAAAATAGTAGTCTTCAAACTTCTCTTCGGGCAGCAATGGGCAGCGGAACGCGGGGTGTGCGCCAATGCTGAAGAGCAATTCGCCGCTGCCGGGGTTGTGTACTTCCCAGCCTATAGTGAGCATAGGCCCTGCCAGGCGGTAGCTGATGATCAGAATAAAATTGAAGGGGAAGCGGGCCAGCGTAACTTCATTAGGGCGCAGCTCCAGTACTAGTTCCGCCGCGGTTTGACGCACTAGCGTAAAAGCCTGGTCGCGGGCAAAGCCGTGTTGCGGCAACTGGTAGGCTTGCCCCTGGTAGGTAAAAGTATCCTGCGGCAGGCGCCCCACAATGGGAAACAGCACCGGCGCGTGCCGCGCCCAGATGGCGGCATCGGCGGGCCAGATATATTCCAGATTGTTAAAGTCTTTGCGGATAAAGCTGCTCAGCTCGGCTCCATGGGCTTGTACCGTTACGCGGGCCAGCTCGTTTTCGAGAATATACATTCGTTAGATCTTAGCAGTAGGATAAACTTTCCGGGGGGTCTGCACGGCCAGTAGCTCATCCACCAGAAAGCAAGCCTGCTCCAGCCGCTGGGCAGGTGTACCACTGATATCAGCAAAGGGAGAAACGCTTTCCTCCAGCTCGCGGCGATACATCTGATGGAAATGCTGGCGCAAGTTGGGGTGTTCCCGCAAAGGGTCAGGCTCCCAGGGCAAGTCTACGTTCAGTAGCAGCACCAGGTCGTAACGGTGCCGCTGCAGTTCCTGCAAAATCCACTCAGGACAATAGCCAAAGGCATGCTCGCTCCAGATTTTAATCACTAACAAGTCAGTATCGCAGAATACTACGCGCGAGGCCTGGGCTGCGGCCTCTTCCTCGGCAGCCAGCTGGCCCCGGGCTATTTCCTCCAGATCTGCCAGCGTATACTGAGGGCCGTTTTTTTCCAGATAGGCGCGGGCATATTCCGGAGCCCAGGTGGTGCCGTAGTGCTCTGCCAGCTGCTGGCTAAGGGTAGTTTTGCCCGTGGATTCGGGGCCAGTAAGGGAAACGCGAATCATGAAGACAGAGAAAGTTCGGCAACAGGGCGGCGCTTCATCAGCTGCCACCATTCCCAGTAGCCATAGGCCGCCAGAAAAAGATATACCAGATATAAGCCGCTGGTGAGGTATAAGTCTTTGTGCCAGTACATGGCTACGTAGGCCGCATCTACGAGCACCCAGAGAATCCAGTTCTCAATTTTTTTGCGGGTGAGCTGCACCTGCGCTACCAGGCTGATAGCGGTAGTAGTGCTGTCCCAGTAGGGTATGGCCGCATTGGTATACTGATGAAACAGAAAGCCCGCGCCCACCGCATAAACCAGCCCGGCCACGCCTAGTGCCAGCCACATACGGCTGGAAGTGCGCGTTACGGGCAACTCCCGGTGTTGGGGTCCGCCGTGCAGCCACTCATACCAGCCATATAGGTTAAGCGCAATAAAAATGCCTTGCAGGCCTACATCAGAATATAACCGGGCTCCCCAGAAAACGACGACATACAAGAGGCAGCTAACAATGGCTACCGGAAAATTCCAGATAGAATTACGGGCTGCCAGCCACACGCAGGCAATGCCCGTGAGTACCCCAGCCACCTCAATCGGGCTACTGGCCAGCACCGCCGACCACACTTCAGCAACAGTCACAAATCAGGCAAAAAACGGGTAAACACACATAAACGAACCGAAGGTAGAAAGTACGGGGTTAATTTTGCAGCCCAGGGTGTGTGGTCATCCTGCCTGACAACTGCTTGCTATGTTCCCCGAACTTACTCCCGAAGCTCTCCATACCCACCTGCAGGAAGGGTCCGCCGTGCAGCTCATTGACGTGCGCCAACCGGAGGAATTCGATTTTTGCCGCATCGAAGGCAGCCTGCTGATTCCCCTGGGCGAGCTGCCGCGCCGCGTGGAGGAACTAGCCATCGACAAACCCATTGTGCTGATCTGCCACCACGGGGTGCGCTCTATGCAGGCGCTGGCCTACCTGCAGCACCGCCACGGCCTGACCAACCTACTCAACCTGCGTGGCGGTATTCATGCCTGGAGCCAGCGCGTTGACCCCTCCGTTCCGGTGTACTAACCTTTGTATTTGTCCTACGTGCACCTGCCTGACCTTCCTATTCGCGCTGCCCTGCCTGAGTTGCTGGCTGCTCTCCACCAGAATCCGTGCGTGGTGCTGCAGGCACCACCCGGGGCCGGCAAAACCACTCTGGTGCCGCTGGCTCTTTTGGAAGCCGACTGGATGCCGCCTTCCGGGCGCATTATTGTGCTGGAGCCCCGCCGGCTGGCTGCCAGGGCGGCCGCTACCCGTATGGCGCAGCTGCTGGGCGAGCCGGTGGGCCAGACGGTGGGCTACCGCATGCGCCTGGAAAGCAAGATATCGGCCCGCACCCGCATAGAAGTGGTAACGGAAGTAATTCTGACACGCCAGCTCCAGGACGACCCGGCGCTGGAGGGGGTGGCGGCAGTGCTGTTTGATGAGTTTCATGAGCGAAACCTGCAGGCCGACCTTGGTCTGGCCCTGGCCTTGGATGCGCAGGCCGTGCTGCGGCCGGATCTGCGGATTCTGGTGATGAGCGCGACCCTGGACGCGGAACGGCTGGGCCAGTGGCTCAGCGCGCCCGTAGTCAGCAGCCTGGGCCGCATGTTCCCCGTAGAAACCCATTACCTGGCGCCGGCCCGGGCGGCCGCGGCCAGCCGGCGCCCGCATGAGCTCTTGCAGGATTTGGTGCCCGTTATCATCCGCGAAGCGCTGGCACAACATCCCACCGGCGACGTGCTGGTGTTTCTGCCGGGCCTGGCCGATCAGCGCCGCGTGGCCGAGCGGCTGGCACCTGCTTTGGCTTCGAACATCGATATTCATGTGCTGCACGGCGAGCTACCCATTGAGCAGCAGGATGCCGCTCTGCGCCCCGCTCCGGCCGGCCGGCGCAAGATTGTGCTGGCCACCAGCATTGCCGAAACCAGCCTCACTATTGAGGGCGTCACCATTGTGGTGGATGGCGGCTTTGCGCGGGTGCCGCAGTTTGAGCCCCGCACCGGCCTTACCACGCTGGCTACTGTGCCTGTCAGCCAGGCCGCAGCCGACCAGCGTCGGGGCCGCGCCGGGCGCCTGGGTCCCGGCACCTGTTATCGCCTGTGGCCTGAAGCCGAACAGCAGCACCGCCCCCATCATTTGCCCCCCGAAATCCTGACAGCTGACCTTAGCAGCCTAGCCTTGGAGCTGGCTTTGTGGGGCACCCGCGACGTTACCAGCCTGCGGTGGCTGGATGCGCCGCCCGCCCCGGCCCTGGCGCAGGCGCGCGAATTACTATTACGCCTTCAGGCTGTTAATACTGATGTGCTGCCTACTCCACACGGCCGCGCACTGGCCGGGTTGGGACTGGCACCCCGCTTGGCGCACTTAGTGGTCCGAGGCAAAGAAGTAGGCCACGGCGCTACGGCCTGCGCACTGGCCGCCCTGCTCACGGAGCGCGACATTCTGCGCCCTGCTGATGGCTCTTTTGGCCCGCCCGATTTGCGTCTGCGGCTGGAAGCCTTAGCCAGCGGACGTGCGCCGCTTCCGGGCCTGCACCCCGATGCGGCGGCCCTGTGCCGGGTGCGGGAAGCTGCAGCCATGCTTCGCTCCCGCATAGGGGTAAGCGCATCAGCCATAGAGCCCGATGTGGCGGGCTTACTGACTGGCCTGGCCTATCCCGACCGGCTGGCACAACGGGAGACTCCGGAACGGGTGCGCCTCGTTACGGGTCAGCGGGCAGCCCTACCGGATGAATATTTCAGCCAAACAGACCAGTTCTTTGCCATAGCGCACCTGGATGGGAATGCTACCAACCCCAGAGCCGGACTGGCAGCCCCACTGGACAAGGCGGAGCTGGAACAGTATTTCACCGACCAGATTACGACCACCGAGGAAGTGCGCTGGGATGAAGCCAGTGGCCGCGTCACGGCCCGGCGCCTGCGGCGACTGGGGGCACTGCGTCTCAGCGAAACCAATTTATCCAGCCCGGATCCGGAAGCGGTCCGCCAGGCTCTGCTGGATGCGGTACAAGCGGCCGGCATCTCCCGCCTGCCTTGGTCAGAGGCGGCCACGCAGTTGCGCGAGCGGCTGGCATTTTTGCATTTCCGTAGCCCTGCCGAATGGCCTGATGTTTCGGAGGAGGCCTTGCTGGCAGCCTTGCCGGAATGGCTGGGCCCGTTTCTGGACAATGTGCGTTCCGGAGCGGAAATTCAACGCATCGATTTAGGCGAAGCTTTGCTAAACTGGCTGCCGGAAGGCTGGCCCCAACGCCAGGCGCTGGACCGGCTGGCGCCTTCTCACCTGGAAGTGCCCACCGGCACGCGCATCCGGCTGGATTATGCAGACCCGGCCGCCCCGGTTCTGGCCGTGCGCCTGCAGGAAGTATTTGGCCTGCTGGATACGCCCACTGTGTACGGCGGGCAAGTGCCCCTCACGCTGCACTTACTCTCCCCGGGCTACCGCCCTGCCCAGGTTACCCGCGACCTGCGCAGCTTTTGGTCCTCCGGCTATTTTGAGGTACGGAAGGATCTGAGGGGGCGCTACCCCAAGCACTATTGGCCCGATAACCCCCTGGAGGCACCGCCAACCCGCGGGACGAAAAAGCAAAATGGGTTGTAAAGCAGGGGACAAATACTTTTTGCCATAAAATGGTTTTTCAGCCGAAAGGTGGTGACTTACTTTTGCAGTCATGTATCATCTTGTCCACCTTCCTTCGCTCTTTGCGCTGCTGGCCGCTATCTGCATGCCTTTGGCAGCGCTTGCCCAGACGCCTGATTACCGAATTTCAGATACCAACCACCATGTGTGGCTCATGTATTTCGGCGACCATAAACTGACTGATACCTGGGGACTTCATACCGAAGTGCAGGTCCGCCGGGCTGACCTCCTGAATAAGTCCCAGCAGCTATTATGGCGTGCCGGAATTAATTATTCCTTACCGAATGGTATGCTGCTCACCTCGGGGTATGCTTTGGCCAAAAGCTCCCCCTATGGCGACTATCCGGCAAAGACGGCCAGTAAGGAGCACCGCATCTATGAGCAGCTCCAGCTAACGCAGCCTTTGGGCAGGGTGCAGCTGATGCACCGCTACCGCCTGGAACAGCGCTGGACCCAGGCGGCAGGCAGTACTACCTCTTTATATTTCAACCGGGCCCGCTACTTGCTCAAAGCCACGCTTCCGCTGGCAGGCCCTACTCTGGAGCCAAACGAGCTTTATCTGAGTGCTTATGATGAAATATTTATTGGCTTTGGAAAGAACGTGCACCGCAATGTATTTGATCAGAACCGCGCTTCTTTCGTTTTGGGCTACAAATTCAGCCCCGCTGCGGCGCTGGAAATAGGCTATCTGCATCAGCTGGTTCAGCAACGCGCCCCTTTATCTACCGGCGAAACAGTAGTAGAGAACAACCACACCCTGCAGGCTGGCTTTATTTATAATCTGGATTTCCGTCGCAAAGAAACTCCGGCTCTACCTACGCCGGCAGCCCCGTAAGTGGCCTTGGCAGAAAGAAATTCCTGATTTAACTCGTAGTCAGACCCCGCATCAGAAGGGCTAGGTAGAAGATACTGGCGCCGCGCATAATGCGCAACCCAACTTTTCCTCGTAATTTTATCCGGCAATAAGAATCACCTAATCTTCTTGTTGCCATGGCTGACTACGCTGCCAAAATTGCCTTTGAGGCGCTAACCTACGACGACGTCCTGCTGCTACCTGCCTATTCGGAGGTATTACCCCGCGACGCCGACACCAGCACGCAGCTGACCCGCAACATCCGGTTGAATCTCCCCTTCGTCTCGGCGGCCATGGATACCGTGACCGAAGCCGAAATGGCCATTGCTATGGCCCAGGAAGGCGGCATCGGCATCATTCACAAAAACATGAGCATCCGGGCACAGGCGGAACTGGTCCGCCGCGTGAAACGCTCGGAAAGCGGGATGATTCTGGATCCGTTTACGCTGGCCGAAGACGCCACCTTAGGCGACGCCCGCAAGCTGATGCGCGACAATAAAATCGGGGGCATCCCAATTGTAGACGGCCAGCACCGCCTGAAAGGCATTCTGACCAACCGCGACCTGCGCTTTGAGAAGGATATGACCCGGGCCGTTTCGGAGGTGATGACCAAGGAAAAACTGGTAACTGCCAAGGCGGGCACCGAGTTGGCCCGCGCCGAAGACATTCTGCAGGAATCGAAAGTGGAGAAGCTACCGGTAGTGGATACTGAAGGCCGCCTGGTGGGCCTGATTACCTATAAAGACATTCGGAAGCGCCGCCGCTCACCCAACGCCTGCAAAGATGAGTTTGGTCGCCTGCGCGTAGGTGCTGCGGTAGGCGTAACGCCCGATTTGCTGGACCGGGTGAAGGCCCTGGTAGAAGCCGGCGTAGACGTAGTGAGCGTAGATACCGCCCATGGCCACAGCAAAGGCGTGCTGGATGCCGTGCGCAACATTAAGCACCACTACCCCACCCTGGAGGTTATTGCCGGCAACGTAGCTACCGCCGAAGGGGCCCGCGCCCTGGCCGACGCCGGTGCTGATGCCGTGAAAGTGGGCGTAGGCCCTGGCTCTATCTGCACCACCCGCATTATTGCCGGTATCGGCGTGCCGCAGCTCTCAGCAGTAATGGAAGCCGCCCGCGGCCTGGAAGGCACCGGTGTGCCATTGATTGCGGATGGCGGCGTAAAATTCTCCGGTGACGTAGTGAAAGCCCTGGCAGGCGGTGCCTCTTCTATTATGATTGGGTCCCTGCTGGCCGGTACCGAAGAAGCCCCCGGCGAAGTTATTATCTACGAAAGCCGCAAGTTTAAAAGCTACCGCGGTATGGGTTCAGTAGAGGCCATGGAAGACGGCTCGAAAGACCGGTATTTCCAGGATGCTGAAGACGACGTAAAGAAACTGGTGCCGGAAGGCATTGTAGGCCGCGTGCCTTACAAGGGCGGTGCCGGCGAGGTGCTGTATCAGCTGGCGGGCGGTTTGCGGGCCGGTATGGGCTACTGCGGCGCCGCTACCATTGAAAAGCTGCAGGCGGCCCGCATGGTGCGCATTACCGGGGCCGGCCTGCGGGAGTCTCACCCTCACGATGTGCAGATTACCAGCGAGTCGCCTAACTACAGTAGCCGTTAGGTTTTTGCCTTGTTCAGAAGCAACCACAACAGGCAGCCACGTGTGGCTGCCTGTTGTGGTTTATACCCCCTGTCATTTCCTAAACTATATATTTTAGCGCTCCTACTTCGGCTTAGTGGCAGAAAGGGCTGTATATTGCCCATCCTGCGTGGGGCCTGCCGCTCCTACCAGGCCAGATTTGTCATGTTTGCGGTAAGTTGTCTTTGCCTCCTACTCTACACGTACCTCCGCTTCGGCGTATTTTTATTATCTGTTCATGCCCCAAACGCAGCCATTGAAGTCCTTGGCGTTGCCACTGGCATTAGTAAGCTGGGTTGCTTTGCTTCTCACCACGCTGCTGCGGGCTAATCCCACGCTGCTGGCCATACAGTTGCCGGTCTGGCTCACGCTGCTTGCACAGGGTGTTTTTGTGGGCAGTGTTTTTCTGCACCAGCGCTACCAGCCAGATCCGCTGCGAGGCACCGATTTTGTGGGCGTACTGCGCCGCCTGGTACTGGGGCCGGGCCTTCTGGCTAGTATCTGTGTAGGGTTGCATTTGCTGGAACGTCTGTTGCAGTTTCAATTCGGCGTAGCCGACCGCACCCTGTTTGCCATTATCTATACCCTGAACCTGGGGCTGTTTGTGCTGTTTCTGGCCCACACCTGTTACACGTGGCGGTCCTTGGTGCTGTTTCGGGCATCACCGAGTGTGCACAGGCAATGGGAATGGTTTGAGGTATTGCTGGGCAGCACGCTGCTGCTACGTTTGGTTAATATTCAACTGCCGCTATTGGTAGCAGGCATTATTCTGGGGGCGCTGGGCGTCTTTGGAGGCTATCTGAGCAGTCATCAACGGTGGGTGGCTTACCTGAGCCGCCGCCAAAAGTGGGAGGTGATTCTCCTGCAATTGGGTGTGCTGCTGGCCCTGGGAGTTTTCACCATTTACTTCCTGCGCATTCGGCATGATCCACAACTGGTGGCCCCGCAGCCCCAGCATGCCTTTTTGCTGCTGACCGTCTTCTTCGCGGCATTTTATGCCCTAATGGGGCTGCTGGTGACGCTCTTTAACCTGCCTACGGCCGGCGTATTTGAGCAGAAGCGGGAAGACATTATCAACATGCAGCGCCTGACGCAGCAAATTCAGCGGGGGCAGTCAGAGGAAGAAATATATGCCTCGCTTTTTGATGCTGCCCGCCAGACAGTGAGTGCCGAAGCGGCCTGGCTGCGCATTGATGAGGTAGAGGGAGAGCCCTACAGCCGCCGGGAGCTGGTTACGGAAGTCCAAAGCCAGGCCATAGAAGGCTTGCTGAGGGATTACAACATCAGCGGCATAGAATACCTCAACAATGACCTGCCCAGTAGCAGCGGCTTCCGGGCGCTGGATTTGCCTTTTGGTTCTCTGCTGGTGCTGCCCTTGCGCTCCTCCAAGCATACCTACGGCGACCTGTACCTGTTGCGGCATACCCGCCAGGGCTTTGACCGGGAAAGCCTGAGTATGCTGCAGACGTTTGCCAGCCAGACTATTCTCAGCATTGAGAACCTGCGCCTGCTGCAGGATTCCATTCAAAATGAACGGTATAAAGAGGAGCTCAAAATTGCCAGCTCCGTACAGGAAAGCCTCATTCCGAAAACACTTCCTACCGATAACTGGTTTGAAATCAGCTCCCATGCCTTGGCGGCTAAGGAAGTAGGCGGCGACTTCTACGACTTCCTGCACCTTCCTGGCAAAGGCCTGGCTATTCTGATTGGGGACGTATCGGGCAAGGGCATTACGGCGGCCTTCCACATGGCGCAGATGAAAGGCATCTTTCATGCCCTGATGCAGGAAAATCCGCTGGCCAAAGATGACAAAGAGCGGTTTCCGCTGCCCAGCAAGTTTATGGCCATGGCCAACCGGGCTTTGGTGCACTGCCTGGAACGCTCTTCCTTCATTACCGCCACGCTTTACATTGTGGAGTATGAAAGCGGGGGCTTTGTTTTTGCCCGTGCCGGCCACTGCCACACCCTGTATTATCATTCCCTGAAGGAGGAAGTGGCCTTTTTCCGCTCGGCGGGCCTGGGGTTGGGTATTATTCGTAACGAAACCTACGATAAGTACATTAAGAACCAGTTCTACGATTACAACCCCGGCGACGTAATGGTGATTTACACCGACGGCATCGTAGAGGCACGTAATGCAGAGCAGGAAGAATATGGGGAAGAGCGCCTGCGCCAGATGCTGGAAAAAACCTATTACCTGCAGGCCGATGAAATCAAGGAAGCCATCCTGGAGGATTTAGCCGAATTCAGCTACGGGCAGCCCATTCACGACGACCAAACCCTGCTGGTAATCAAATTTAAAACCGCCCAACCAGCCACTCACCCCTAACGTACAGCAGTATTATGAAAATAACTCAACAGACTTCGGAAAATACTCTTACGCTTACGCTGGACGGCGAATTGGACGCTAGCTCCTCGGTTTTGCTCGACACGGAACTGTCGCAGCCTGACATTCTCAACAACAAAAAAGTATTAATTGACTGTCAGCGCCTGAACTACATTTCTTCGGCCGGCCTGGGCGTATTTATCTCGCATCTGCAGCGTTTTCAGGATGCTGGCGTAAAGCTGGCTTTCTATAACATGCAGGAAAAGGTGCACAACGTCTTCGAAATTCTGGGGCTTGATAGTCTGATGACCATTGTGCCCTCGCAAGCGGAGGCCGTGGCCCTGTAATTCCTACCTGCAAACACACCTGTCAATGAAGAATGCCATCCGTATCAGTTGCAACCGAAGCAACCTGAAAGTGGTGCGCGACTTCGTGTCCGGGTATTTGGTGGGCTATGGGCAGAATGCCGTGCAGGTAAACCAGATTATTCTGGCCATAGATGAGGTAGTAGCCAACCTGATTATTCATGCCAATGGCGAAGATGCCAATCAGTTCCTGGATATCAAGCTGGATGTTCACAACAAAACCTTCACTATTGAGCTGCGTGACCAGGGCATTTCCTACTCTCCTAGCACGTACCTGGAGCCGGATTTGCTGGAGCATATCCGCACCGGCAAAAAAGGCGGGGTGGGCATGACGCTGGTTAACCGCATTATGGATCGGGTGGAGTTTTCACACAGCGGCACCTACAATATCTGCCGCCTCTACAAGACGCTTACCTGAACCTATGCCTCTGAGGCCGTGTTTAGCACCCTGTTCACTGCAGGGTGCTTTTTTATGGCCTGTACGGGCAGAAAAAAATCCGTAAAATTGCGACAGTCAGCCAGCCGTGGGCCATGTCCCGCCAGTCGACTTTCCTTGCCTTCTATCCTACTGTATGCGCAGACGCATTCTTTTGACCGGGGCAGTAGCCGCGGTATTGCTGGCCGGGTGCCAGACCTCCAAGACGCCTTCTTCCGCTAAACAGCCCGTTCTGGAAACGCTGGGTACGCACGAAGTACCGGCCTCGGAATTTGCTTACGTGTACCGCAAAAACAACAGCGGTACGCCTGAGGCCGGCACCAAGGCCAGTGTAGCTGAATACCTGGATTTATATACCAACTTCAAGCTGAAAGTGCTGGAAGCCGAAAGCCGTGGCCTGGATACCACCCAGGCTTTTCAGCGCGAGTTGGACGGCTATAAGCAGCAGTTGGCACAGCCCTACCTCACGGAAAAAAGCGTAACCGACCAGCTGGTGCGCGAAGCTTATGACCGACTGAGCAAGGAAATTAGCGCGGCCCACATTCTGGTGCGCATTGCCCCCGATGCGGACCCTAAAGATACCCTGGCTGCTTATCAGAAAGCCCTGGCCCTGCGCCAGCGCGTGACGGGTGGTGAGGACTTTTCTAAAGTAGCCGCCGAAACGTCCGAAGACCCTTCGGCCCGCGAAAATGGCGGCCGTCTGGGCTATTTCACGGCGCTGCAAATGGTGTATCCGTTTGAAACCGCGGCCTATAAAACGCCGGTAGGCGAAGTATCGCAGCCGGTGCGCACGCGCTACGGCTACCACATTATTAAAGTAACCGATGCGCGGCAGGCGCAGGGCGAAGTAAAAGTAGCGCACCTCATGATCCGGGCCACGCCCGGCATGCCCGCGGCCGATTCGGTTACTGCTAAAAAGAAGATTGATGCCTTATATGGCCGTTTGAAGCGCGGCGAAAACTGGGAGAAGCTGGTAGGTCAGTTCTCCGAGGATGGCGGCTCGGCAGCCAACGGCGGTGAGCTGCCTCCCTTCGGCACTGGCCGCATGATTCCGAGCTTTGAAGAAGCCGCCTTTAAGCTGCAAAAGCCCGGAGATTTGTCGGCCCCGGTGCAAACACCCTATGGCTGGCACATCATCAAGCTTATCGGCAAGCAAACCCTGCCCAGCTTTGCCGATATGGAGCCGATGCTAAAAAGCAAGGTATCGAAAGACTCCCGCTCGGAGCTGAACCGCGAAGCCTTCCTGAAGCGCATCCGCACCGAAAATCAGTTCACGGAAAATAAAGCTGGCAAGGAAGCCGCCTTTGCGCTGGCCGATACGGCCTTGGTGAACGGCCGCTTCAAATACGTGATGGGAACCATGGGCTCCCAGGACAAAGTAGCTGGCAAGGGCGTAAACCAGCCGCTGTTTACCATCAAAGGCACGCCTTACTCGGTGAAGAGCTTCTTTGACTATGTGCAGCAGAATCAGCAGTCGCGCCCCGGCGCCGACGCCCACCACACTATGCAGCTGCTTTACGACCAGTATGTAAACCAGAGCCTGATGGACTTTGAAAAGGCCAATCTGGAGCAGAAATACGAAGACTACCGTATGCTGGTGCGCGAATACCGTGATGGTATTCTTCTGTTCCAGCTGATGGATGAGAAAGTATGGTCTAAAGCCGTAGAAGACACGGCTGGGCTGCAGAAGTTCTTCAACGACCACCAGGCCAACTACCAGTGGGAGCCCCGCGTACAGGCCACCGTTATCAGTGCGGCCTCGCCACAGTTGCTTAGCCGTGCCCAGCAGTTGCTGGCGGCCGGTAAATACCCCGTAAAGCGGGGCCTGCCCACCAGTGCTGCCTTTAAAACCGGCACTACCACGCTCACCAAGGCCGGACAGGATGCTCTGGACCGTCTGGCCATCAGCCTCAACAACGATACCGCTATTACCGTCCGGGTAATAGGCCAGATTAAGCGTGGCGAAACTGCCGCCCTGGCCCAGCGCCGCGCTACCCGCGTGGTAGATTACCTGAAGAGCAAGCAGGGAGGCGCGCAGCAGCTAAGCACCGCAGTGGCCCCACGTCCGGTAGCCAGCAGTGTGCAGTTCGATATTAATACGACGGTACTGAGCGGTCTGGAAGAAGCCCTCAACGAGCAGAACCCCTTGGCCGTGAAAGCAGAGCAGCGTGCCTATCCCAAAGGCGACAGCAAAGTGGTGGATAGCCTACCGCAAAAACCCGGCACCTACAACGCCCAGGTAGATGGCCGCTATTACTTTGTGCGTATTGAGCAGGTGCTGCCAGCTGGTCCCAAAACGTTGGCTGAAGCCCGTGGCCAGGCTACCGCCGACTATCAGAACTTCCTCGAAAAGGAGTGGATTGCGGAGCTGCGGGCCAAGTACCCGGTTACCGTAAACCAGGCTGAGGTAGATAAGCTGGTTACAAAGTAAAGCCGTACCTTTCGTGAAGCCCCGGCCCTAATACAGCCGGGGCTTTTTCTTGGGTGCCCGTGCAACGCTCCGGTCTTCTCCCGACTCCTTGCTGAGGCTCCGGTGCCGGTTTTGCCGGAGAAAGGAATTATCCTGAAATTTACGGGCGGCTTGGGACGTTCTCCTTGCCAAACAGCCTCCGGCGCAAACCTGACCCGGCAGGCTTTTATTAGCAGCTCATGATTGATTTTTTTGGTTCGTCGGCCCGTGTGGTCCTTTTGGTGGCAGGGTTACTGGCTGGCACTACCGCCACTAGCTACGCGCAGTTGGGTGTTTCCCGCAATGCCGCCCCCCGCCAGGTGATTGATGGCATTATTGTGAAGGTGGACAACCAGATTGTGCTGCGCTCTGATCTGGAGAATATTTACCTGCAGGAACAGGCCCAGGCCAACGGCAAGCCGCTGTCACCCAACATCAAATGTGAGATTCTGCAGAGCATCGTTTTAAATAAGCTGATGCTGGCCAAGGCCGAAACGGACTCCGTGGTAGTAGAAGACAGCCGCGTGCGCGACGAGCTGGACCGCCGCATGAACTACTTCGTGCAGCAGATTGGCTCGGAGAAGAAGCTGGAGGAGTACTACAACAAGCCTATCCGTCAGCTGAAAGAGGAGTTGCGCGCGCAGGTGAAAGAGCAGCTGGTCACCCAGGAAATGCAGAAGATTATTGCGGGCAAAGTAACTGTAACGCCCCGCGAGGTGCGCAATTATTTTGAGCGCACGCCCAAAGACAGCCTGCCCTATTACTCTACTGAAGTAGAAATAGGTCAGATAGTGAAGCTGGCAAAAACCAACACCAAAGCCAAGCAGGAAACCATCACCAAGCTCAACGACATCCGGGCGCGGATTGTGGGTGGCGAAGACTTCGCGACGCTGGCCAAGCAATATTCCGAGGACCCCGGCTCCGGCAAGGAAGGCGGCTATCTAGGCTTTTTCAAGCGTAAAGAGTTAGTACCCGAGTACGAGGCGGCTGCGCTACGCCTGGAGCCCGGCCAGATTTCTCCGGTTGTAGAGTCGCAATTCGGTTTCCATATTATTCAGCTGATTGAGCGGAAGGGTGACAGCTACTCTACCCGCCATATTCTGCTGAAGCCCAGCACCGGCGCGGCTGACGTAAATGAAGCCGCCGATGCTCTGAATAAAGTCCGGAACCGCATTTTGGGTGACAGTATCAGCTTTGCTAAAGCTGCCAAAGATGTTTCCGACGACAAGGTTTCCGGCAGCAACGGCGGCCTGTTGGAGAACCAGCAAACCGGCACCACTTATCTCCCGCTGGATAAGTTGGACCCGGCCATTTTCTTCACCATTGATACCATGAAGGTGGGCAGCATCACCAAGCCCCTGCCCTACCGTACCGATGACGGTAAGGATGCCATGCGTATTATCTGGCTGAAATCGAATACGCCACCGCACCAGGCCAACCTCAACGACGATTACCAGAAAATAGCCCAGGCCGCTCTCACGGAGAAGAAGAACAAAGCCCTGGACGACTGGTTCCTGAAAAACCGGGGTAACGTGTTCATTGAGGTTGACCCAGAGTATGCCGGCTGCAAGCTGCTGGAACCTGTGAATTAATTGTTGATAGTTTAGGGCTGCTTGCGGAGGTTTCGCCGTTTAGGGAAAGCGCCAAACACTGCCCAACCATCATCCACTAACAACCTATCCATTCTATGCCATTTGTCTCCGATAAAGAAGCCGCCGATGCGCTGGCCCAGTCCTATCAAACGCTGCGTCAGGAAATCGGCAAAGTCATTATCGGGCAGGACGAAGTGGTACGACTGGTATTGACAGCCGTTTTTTCCCAAGGGCATTGCCTGCTGGTAGGCGTGCCGGGCCTGGCCAAAACCCTGCTGATTCAGACCATTGCCGACTCGCTGGATTTGTCCTTCAACCGCATCCAGTTCACGCCGGATTTGATGCCGTCCGATATTGTGGGTTCGGAAACGCTCACGCAGCAACGGGACTTTCAGTTTGTGAAAGGGCCGATTTTCGCCAACATCGTGCTGGCCGACGAAATCAACCGCACCCCACCTAAGACGCAGGCGGCGTTGCTGGAAAGCATGCAGGAGTATGCCGTAACCGTGGCCGGGCAACGCTACCCGCTCAGCCGGCCGTTCTTTGTGCTGGCCACGCAGAACCCGATTGAGCAGGAAGGCACCTATCCCCTGCCTGAAGCGCAGCTGGACCGTTTTATGTTCAACATTCAACTGGATTACCCCAGCTACGAAGCGGAGCTACAGATCGTAAAAAACACTACCTCCGACCACAAGCCCAGCGTACGCAAAGTCCTGCACGCGGAGGAAATTCAGGCGTTTCAGCATTTGGTGCGCCGTGTGCCCGTAGCCGACAACGTGGTGGAATATGCGGTAAGCCTGGTACATAAGACCCGACCGAATACGGACCGGGGTACTACCCGTGCCACGCAGCTGCTGGAATGGGGTGCCGGCCCTCGCGCCTCGCAACATCTCATTGTAGGTGCCAAGTGCAACGCTCTGCTCAGTGGCAAATACTCGCCCGATATCGAAGACGTAAAAGCAGTGGCACTACCCATCCTGCGTCACCGCCTGGTGCGTAATTTTAAAGCCGAAGCCGAAGGCATTTCGGTGGAGCAAATCGTAAAAGAACTGTTATAGGCATCAGAAACAGGGCTAGAGGCATCATTCTGAATTCTTTCTGACTGCCCTTATCGTTTCTCTGTCTAAAACCTTAGCCCTAATACCTTTCTCTCATGGAAGTCCCCGCTTACTACCAGCAGTTTGAGCGCAACATTGATATTATCCTAGATGCAGTGCGTGCGGGTTTAGACCTGCGTACTACGGCACTGGCTACTTCATTGCCGCTGGAAATTTATGTACTCTGTGAAGTGCTGAATCAAGGCGGCGCGCAGTTCCGCCTGACCACCGATGGCATGGCCCGCGTGGAGGAGTTTCAGCAGCAGTACATGCAGCACGAGTCGCAAACGGAAGCCGAGATGAAGCGCATTCTGGAGGACAAAAAGTCCTTTATGCGCACGCCGGAAGGCCGCGTACTAACCAAGGAAATGCTGATTCGCCGCCTGGAGTTCTTTAATGAGGCCGCCCGCCAGGTGAATGTCATGCGCACGCAAAGCGCCTTGGGCAGCCCCACACAGTATAACGTACCCGGCACAGCGGTAGCTCGGTAGCCCTGAACAGCCCTGAAAAAAGGCCGTCCTGGAAAGGGCGGCCTTTTGTTTTGTCCTTTAAACTGGAAGATGCGGCTGTATCTCGGGCTTATCCAAGGGAGTTGATGAAGCGGAGAAACGCCTCGACGCCCACAGCATAGTCGCCGGGCAACTTATCTAGCCAGCATCGTACCGGCATCCTGCGGGCGAATTTTGGTGTGCCCGTCTTTGGCATGCTGCACGTCCAAGGTACCTTCTGGTTCCTTTTTCAGGTCACTGGGCACATCGTCGCCGTGGGGGCCTTTGGAAATGGTGGTGCCACCATCTACAAAATAAAGGGCGCCCGTAACGTAGCTGGCTTCATCGGAGGCCAGGAACAGGTATACGTTAGCTACCTCCTCGGTAGTACCGCGGCGTCCCATGGGGGTACCCGAAATCAGGCCTTTCTCCATTTTAGACGTCATAGGGCCGGTTTCTTTGTGCGTCCACGCGGTGTCGATAGGGCCGGGGCACACGCAGTTGGCGCGCACGCCCTGAGGCGCCTGCTCCACGGCTACTCCTTTCATAAAAGAATGAATAAAGCCTTTAGTGCCGCCATACGGCGTGTTATTGGCCAGCCCCATCTGGCCCGATTCTGACCCTGCCGAGACAATGTTGCCCCGGGTTTTCTGTAGCTCCGGCAAGGCCGCGCGGCTCATCATAAAGGCCGAGTATATGTTGTTTTTGATCATATACTCAAAGGCATCTACGGGGTATTCATCCAGTGTAGCCGTGGTAGGAAATACGCCGGCATTATTGATGAGAATATCCAGCTGGCCAAACTCCTGCACTGCCAGCTGCACGCAGGCTTCGGCGGTAGACAGTTGTGAAATGTCGCCAGTAAAAGCTACCGCCCGGCCACCGGTCTGCAGTATTTCCTCTACTACCTCGCGCACGGGGTCTTCGGCAAAGCCGGCCACTACTACGGCGGCGCCTTCCTTGGCAAAGCGCTTCGCCACGGCCTCACCAATACCGGAGCCTCCGCCGGTGACAATAGCTACTTTGTTTTCCAATCGTCTGGTCATCACAATATGGGTTGGTTGTAGGTAATTTGGGTAAGGCAGATAACAGGGTGCCCGGCCACCCGCCTCGAAAGCGCGCAACCGGGCATAGTTCTCTAAACGAGGGTAGTGGAGGCAAGTTACCTGATGCCTAAACTTTACTGCTTTTGGCAGCTTTATAGGCATAGAAAGCCGTATACGCAGCTGTTTATGTCCTTATGGCTACCTCCCATCCTCCTCTTCCGGCCCCTGCTATGTCGCCGCTTTGCACGGCCCGGCTGGAGTTACGCCCTTACCGACCCAGCGACGCGGAAGACTTTTTTACACTACTGGATGAGAACCGCCTGCGCCTGCAGCCTGCGTTCCCGGCCCGGGTTTCTACCGTTCAGACCCTGGCCGATGCCCGGCAGGTACTGGAAACCTTTAATGACGACTGGCGCAGCGGGCAGTTATATGTATTCGGGATTTGGGCACCTGCAACGGGCCGGTACCTGGGTGACATCAGCCTAAAACCCAATTGGGCAAACAAGATAACCGCCGAAATCAGCTACTATCTGGATGCCGCCGCCGAGGGCAATGGCTATGCCCGGGAAGCAGTGCGCGGTGCTCTGGAGTTTGGCTTTAGCGTCCTGCAGGCCGACCGGCTCCTGATTCGGTGCCGGGCCAATAATGCGCGCAGTTGCGCCGTAGCTGAGTCAGTAGGCTTTCAACTGCTGCCCCCGCGTCACCGGGCCTGGACTATGCGGCCCCTGCGCAACGATGCCATTCAGTACTTCCTGTTTAAGCGCGAAGACCTGCCGGCCGTTATTTCTTAGTTTGGCCGTAGCGTGGTCAGCAAAAAGCTTTGGTTGAAATTCAGATACAAGGCAAAAGAGAAGTCGAAGAGCCCGTTGTTCATATCATACAGCGGCTCGAAGCGCGTGGAGAGCGTCAGGTTGCCGGGCAGCTGATAGTCGCGCAAAACCCGCAGAATCAGCAACTGACGCCGGCGCTCTACATACTCCTGATCAACGGGTGAGGAAGAAACCGACTGGTACAGGCGCCCACCCAGCGGTGCGATATAGCCGTTGCCCTGCCAGTAAGCCAGCTGTAGGTTGGAAAGGCGTGTATCGGTGCCTACATTCAGGTACAGACCAGTGCCCTCCTGAAAAGCCAGCGCACGGGTAAAGGAATAGTCGTTGAAATACGTCACGTATCCATCGAAGTGGACGGCACTAACCAAGTTAGAGGGCAGAGCACGCCTTAGCCGAAGGCCAGTAGCTACGTTGAAAAGGGTTTGTAGTGGCTTTTCAATAGTATCCAGCTGGCCGCCATGGTGCGTACCCGTAAACTGGAAAGGCAATTTGACCAGCCAGCCCGTAGAATCGCCCAGTAGCTGGCGCTCGGCCGTGAGACCACCGGCTACTTCCTCCTGAAAATCACTGAATCGGTACTGCTGGCGCTGCCAGTTTACCCAGGCATCTAAGTTGGTCCGGGGCGTTTGCAATTGGTACTGAATGCCTTCCTCCAGTCGGTCGGTCATTACCCGTTCAAAGTCGAATAAGGGCTCGATGTAGCCGTGGCGCAGGTTGCCTTCCAGGTTCCCAAAAATCAGATGGTGCGGCCCGTGACGGTACTTGAGCGTGAACAGCGGCCGGATCTGCCTGAACCGCGGGGTGCCATAATCCTTCCACAAAAACACGCCAGCCTCCAGGCGCAGGTTTCCCGTTGGGAAATACACTAGCCGCGGGGCCAGGTGGGCGCCAAAATACGTGCGACCGGGGTCTATCTTATTGAAATACTCGTTGTCCTTGTTAAACAGAAATCCCTGCACATCCAACCGCAGCTGCCGCTCGTACTGTGGCCCAAGTGGTACTGGATGCAAAAAAGCCCGGTTATCCAGTTGCGCCCAGGCGGGGTTGGCACTGCCCAGCCAGCCTAGCGCTATCAGGATCAGAGGGTAACGAACCAAGCCCTTTCCTAAAAAATTTAGCACAGAAAAAACATCCTAAAACCAACGAATTTTTTTAGCATTGCGGGGACAAAATATAGCTCGGCTGCGTTATCATGAGCCGGCCCGAAACGGCCTTGCTGCCCGGTACTGAAAAGCCGGCGGCCAGGTTGGTCAGCCCGCCCAAAACGCCTACATTCACCAAACCTAAGCATTTCTCTTTAACCCCTTTCTAATGGCTGCAACTACTGATAAATCTGCTGCGAACCCCGTTGCCGAAAAAATGAAAGCGCTCCAGCTTACTATGGACAAGCTGGACAAGGCATACGGTAAGGGCACCGTCATGAAGCTGAGCGACAATAAGGTGGTCGATATTCCGGCTATCAGCACTGGCTCGCTTGGTCTGGACATTGCCTTGGGTATCGGTGGATTGCCTCGCGGCCGTGTCGTTGAGATTTACGGCCCGGAATCGTCGGGCAAAACCACGCTGACGCTGCACTGCATTGCCGAAGCCCAGAAAAAAGGCGGCCTGGCGGCTTTCATCGACGCCGAGCACGCTTTCGATAAATCGTATGCCGAGAAGCTAGGCATCGATACAACCAACCTGCTCATTGCCCAGCCCGACAATGGTGAGCAAGCCCTGGAAATTGCCGATCAGCTGATTTCCTCGGGTGCCATTGATATCATCGTAATTGACTCCGTAGCGGCGCTGGTGCCGAAAGGTGAACTGGAAGGCGACATGGGTGACTCGAAAGTGGGTCTGCATGCCCGCCTGATGTCGCAGGCCCTGCGGAAGCTCACCGGTACTATCAACAAAACCGGCTGCTGCTGCATCTTCATTAACCAGCTGCGGGAGAAAATCGGGGTAATGTTCGGCTCGCCCGAAACTACCACGGGTGGTAACGCCCTGAAGTTCTACGCCTCGGTACGTCTTGATATCCGCCGTATTGGCCAGATCAAGGAAGACAAGGACAACGTAACCGGTAACCGCACCAAGGTGAAGGTTGTGAAAAACAAAGTAGCGCCACCTTTCAAAGTGGTGGAGTTTGACATCATCTACGGCGAAGGCATCTCTAAAGTGGGTGAGATTCTGGACCTGGGCGTTGATATGGGTATCATTGCCAAGTCAGGCTCCTGGTTCTCTTACAATGGCGACCGGTTGGGTCAGGGCCGCGAGGGTGTAAAAACCATTCTGCAGGACAACCCTGAGCTGGCGGATAAGATTGAAGCGCAAATCCGCGCGATGGTGAAAGGTGAGCCGGAAGCTGCTCTGGCAGCCATTCCGGAAGACCGCACCGTAGATGCGCATGGCGAAGACGCAGACGAGGAATAAGCTCGTTCCTTCCCACAGGCAAAGCCCCTCCAATTATTGGAGGGGCTTTTTTGTTATACTATGGTTTTCCCGATGCACTTTCCTTAAATTGCTAGAGTTAGGTCTGCCTGAGTTGGATTTCAGCAGTATTTACCTCACCCCGTTCTGTCCCTGCCAACTCCATTCGGCCTTTTTCGTTCGTATCTTACAAATACGCTCGGGCAGGTCGTTTCCGGGTTGCTTATATTTGCTGGCACCGCATTTGAATAGGACCAGCTATTTCGCTTCAACTGACGCTTCATATGTTTCGCCGCTGGTTTATACTTTCTACTCTTTCTGCCCTTGTAGCTGTAGGCTTGCTGGCGGCCCGCCCGGCGGCCACTTTGCGCACGGTGGCCAACACAAGCTTTACAAAAGGGGAAACGCTCAACTACAAAGTACATTACGGCCTTATTAACGCCGCCGAAGCAACCATCGTCCTCTCCGACGACCTGCACCGCGTAAACGAGCGGCCCTGCTACAAGGCCACTGTAACCGGCCGCACTACCGGTTCCTTCGATTTCTTCCTGCGCATTCGGGACACGTGGCGTTCCTACATTGATACTACCAGCATTCTGCCCCAGAAGTTCTTCCGCAACATTGAGGAGGGCAACTACCGCAAAAAGGAAACCATTGACTTCGACCATGAGCGGGATATGGCCAAGGTAGAAAGCCGGAAAAAGGACAAAGACGCCCCCAAGCGCGGCACTTACAAGGTGCCGGACAATATTCAGGATATCGTCAGTGGTTTTTACTTCCTGCGTACTGTCAACTTTGACCAGCGTCGCGTAGGCGAGGTAATTCCGGTGAAAGGCTTCTTCGACGACCAGGTGTTTGATATGGACGTGGTGTATAAAGGCCGCGAAACAGTGGAAACCAAGGCCGGCAGCATCCGGGCCATCAAATTGGTCCCTAAAATGCCGAAGAACAAGCTCTTCAGCGGTGAAAATGCCATAACGGTGTATCTCTCCGACGACCGAAACAAGATTCCGGTTCTAATACAGGCCGAAATGTTTGTCGGGTCCGTGAAAGTGGACATGTATAAGTACCAAGGCCTCAAAAACCGGCTAAATCTGGTAGCCAAGAATTAATTCTTTTTAAAAAGCGGCCCATGTAGGCCGCTTTTTTTATGTCGGGGTCCAATTTTGTTCACAAAAAGGTAACACCCGGAAAGCCTTGTCTTGGTCTACTTTTGTCCCAGCGCTTTTTGTTCTACCAAAACCCTCCCGCCAGTGCATAGCCCTGTCCATTCCAATGCCTACAAAATTCTGGTGGTAGATGATGACCCGGATATTGTGGAGCTGCTGGAGTACAACCTGCGTAAGGAAGGTTACGAAGTAGCCAGCGCCCCCGATGGCCGCAAAGCCCTGGCAATTGCGCCCCAGTTCAGCCCCGATATTATTCTGCTGGACGTCATGATGCCCCATCTCGACGGTATAGCGGCTTGCCGTCAGCTGCGCGCTATGCCTAAGTTCAAGGATACCTATATCATCTTCCTCACCGCACGCGCCGAGGAATTTTCGGAAGTAGCCGCTTTTGAGGCGGGGGCCGATGACTTTATTGCCAAGCCCATTAAACCTCGCGCCCTGCTCAGTCGGTTGGCCGCCTTTGTACGCCGCGATAAAGACCCCCAGCACCAGTCTGAAACCATTGAAATAAACGGCCTCACCATAGACCGTACGGGCTTTGCCGTGTATCAGGAGGGAAAGAAAATCAGCCTGCCGAAAAAGGAGTTTGAGCTGTTGGCCTTTCTGGCGGCTGCACCCCATAAGGTCTTCAACCGCGACGAGCTGTTGCAGAATATTTGGGGAAACGATGTTTTTGTGCTCGCGCGTACGGTGGATGTGCACGTGCGCAAAGTGCGGGAGAAAATTGGCGACCATCACATCCAGACCATCAAAGGGGTGGGCTATAAGTTCAACCTGGACCAGTAGCAGCCCTGGCTGCGCTGTGATGCACAATAGCCAGTCGGTGATGGCACATGTCTTTTACCGATGCCCGGCATTTTATTATTTTGTTGAGGCAGGTTTCATCCTGCTGCCACAAGCAGCCGCTTCATGAACCTCTCGTCACGCTCCATTGCCATCATTATTGCGCTGCTGGTAGCTGGCGTGCTCACGGCATTTGCCTGGATAGCCCCCACTCTGGAGTTTCGGCAAGCCTTTTTGGGTGCTGGCTTAACCGTAGCCGCCTGCTTTCTGCTGGTGTATTTATCGTTTGAGGCGCTGATTTTCCGTGAAATCAATAATATATATGCCGGGCTGGAGCAGGTAAAGCGCAAGGAGTTTCGGCGCCTGTCCAACAAGTTTCTTTTCCGCCCGGATCCTCTTAAGCGCATGCGCGACGAGATTTTGCAGATGGCCGAGCGGAAGCAGCGCGAGATAGACGAGTTGCGCCGCCTGCAGAAGTTGCGGCGGGAATTTCTGGCCGATGTCTCGCACGAGTTAAAGACCCCCATTTTCGCGGCCCAGGGCTTTGTGCACACCGTTCTGGAAGAAGGCAGCGAGATGGATGAGTTCATCCGCGACAAATTCCTGCGCAAAGCGGCCAACAGTCTGGACGCCTTGGATGCCTTGGTGCAGGATCTGGTGACCATTTCGCAGTTGGAAAAGGGCGTCATCCGAATGCGTCGGCAGGTTTTTGATGTGGTGGCACTGGTGTGGGAGCTGTTTGAGCTGCTGGAACAGAAGGCCGCCGAGCGCCACGTGCGCCTGGAGCTTTTTCCACCTAATCCCCCCGCCGGTGGCCTCTGTGTGCTGGCCGACCGCAACCGCATCCGGCAGGTGCTCATCAACCTGATTGACAATGCTATTAAGTACGGGCGAGAAGGCGGCCACGTGGTTGTAAGCCTGCACGAAAGCGGCAAAAATGTGCGAATAGAAGTGCGGGACGATGGTTCCGGTATTCCCAAGGAGCATCAGCACCGCATTTTTGAGCGTTTCTACCGCATTGACAAAAGCCGCTCCCGCGACTCCGGCGGCTCTGGGCTGGGGCTGGCCATCAGCAAGCACATTGTAGAAGCCCATAAGTCCAGCATTCGGGTGCACAGCGAGGTGGGCCAAGGCACGGCCCTGGAGTTCAAGCTGCCCAAGCCGCGCCGAGCCGCCAGCGTAGCCAAGGCCGAATAGAGAATCCGAATGGCACGGTAGGGCTTCGGGAACATTGCCGTACCTTTGTGGCCTGTTATGAAGCTACCGAATTTCAAGGATCTGATTTTATTTGAAGACGAAGACTACGTCGTCATCAATAAGCCCCCATTTTTAGCCACGCTGGATGAGCGGTTTGGCGGCGCGCCCAACATTCTGCGCCTGGCCCGTGAAGTGTACGATGACGTGCAGGCCTGCCACCGTCTTGACAAAGAAACCAGCGGTGCGCTGGCCCTGGCCAAAAACCCGGAAGCCTACCGTCACTTGGCCATGCAGTTTGAAAACCGCGAGGTAAAAAAGGTGTATCACGCCGTGGCCTGGGGCGTGCACCAGTACGATGGTTTGCGCGTAGACCGCAGCATTGAAACCACTACCAAAGGGAAAGCGCGGCTAGCGTTTAAAGGTAAGCCCGCCGTAACGCTGGTGCGCACCCTGGAAACGTTTGCCCGCCACACGCTGCTGGAGTGTCAGCCCGTAACGGGCCGCATGCACCAGATCCGCCTGCACCTGATGTATCTGCAGGCGCCTATTGTGGGCGACACTATGTACGGTGGCGATGACTTCTTTCTTTCTTCCCTCAAGAAGAAGTTCAACATGAAGGAAGGCGAGGAAGAGCAGCCGTTTATCAAGCGTTTTGCCTTGCATGCTGCTAACCTCACCTTTGCCCGCCTGAACGGGGAAAGCATTACGGTAGAGGCGCCCTACCCCAAGGACTTCCGCGTGCTGGTAGATACGCTGCGGCAATACGCTTAAGCAGTTACCGACTTCCTTATCTATTCTTACCCGCTAATTCTTTAGCAGGAGCTTATTTTTCGTGTTATGCGTCCACGTGCTGGATATTGGGTACTGGCCTTGTTTGTGCTGGCCGACTTAGTTTACTCGTTTATCCAGAATTACCAGTTGCCGTTGGATGGGGATTTAGCAGCTATTGTGATGCCCGGCCCAGGGTATTCCCGTGTGCTGCAGGATCCTTTTGGCTGGGCAGCCTTCACGCAAAACGCCCATTATGGGGCGCCCAACCGGTATTTTGCCCACGCATTATTATCGGGCTATTTCCGGCACGTCCCCCTCTGGCTCCAGGCATTTCTGCCGCCTATTGATAGTGTTTATGCTGCCGCTGCTCTATTCAAGACCCTCACCCAAGCTCTTTTGCTGTACGTGCTGGTGCAGTATAGTAAGCCGCTAACAGCCAGCCAGGGCTACGCGCGCTACTGGCTGGCCGCCGCGCTATACGTGCCGCTGTTTCAGGGTGCCGGCTTTAATGGCCAGATGGGAATTATCGATCATTCCATCACTTACACCTGTTTTTATGCCTTTCCCCTGCTGCTCCTTCTTTGCTGGCTGCTACCTTATTTTAGGGCCGCAGTGGGCGGTGCGGCGAGCCGGTTTACCAAGCTGCAGGTAGCAGGCCTTGGGCTACTGGCCATTGTATTGGCTTTTAATGGGCCCGTTATTCCTGGGGCTATGGTGGTACTAGGAGTTCTGATCCTTACCTATGCTAGCTATCATCTTTCCAGCGGGGGCACAGTAGCTGCAATAGTCAGTCGATTGGGAGGACGCCGGGGCGTGGGCTTGTTGCTTTTTTTCGGGCTGCTGTGCTTGTATTCCCTGTACATTGGGCGCAACAATTCTGAAAACCCGCTGGACGGACCCGGCCTATGGGAAAGATATAAACTACTGCCGCAAGGGGTTTTCTACCAGGTAACCGGGAAGCTGGGGCTGCCTCTGCTGTTGCTGTTTTGCCTGCTCAACGACCAACTACTCAAGCGCCTATTGCCTGGTCATCCGGCAGCCCGGCGCCTGCGGATAGTGCTCCGCTGGGCGGGCTGGTTTGCGCTGGGCTATGTGCTGCTGCTGCCGCAGGGTGGCTACCGGGTGTACCGCCCCTATTTGCTACGCCGGGATACGGTACTCCCCATCATTCTGGCCCTGGTTGCCTTCTATGGTGTCTCCTCTTATTACCTGCTCACTTATCTGCCGGCTCGGGCCAAAGCTTGGTATACCGGGGCGGTAGTTGTGTTCGGAGGTATTTTTATGAATGCCGATAAAATCCGATTGAGCGAGAATAATACCTGCGAACGGGCGGCCCTGCAGCAACTGGCCGGCAGCCAGGCACCGGTAGAGCATTTACAGAGTAACTGCACTATTATGGCCTGGCAGCCGATTACGGATGCAAATGCGTCTGGGCTGAACGCGCAGTTGCTCCAGCACTGGCGCGTGACGGGGCAGCAGGTGTTGTATGACCAAGTTACTCCGAGCGGCCAAGTGTTTCAGGGACAATAATTAGCCAGCAGCTTGCATTTTGCCTGAAAGGCGGTAACTTTGTGTCCGTTTTTGCCGAACCGTGTTCGGTTTCCTTCTCATTTCCAAACGCTTACCCCCTTCCCCAATGGATCATCTGAGCTTCAAGACGGTATCCGTCAACAAAGCCAACGCCGATAAGGCCTGGGTTGTGGTTGATGCCAGTGTTGCGCCGCTGGGCCGTCTGGCCAGCCAGATTGCCAACATGCTGCGTGGCAAGCACAAGCCCTCCTTCACGCCCAACTCGGATTGCGGCGACAACGTCATCGTTATCAACGCCGACAAGCTGCGCGTGACTGGTAAAAAGATGACCGACAAAATCTACATCACGCACTCGGGCTACCCCGGCGGTCAGAAGCGCATCAACCTGCGTGACAAGAAAGCCAAGAACTCGGCCAGCGTGATTGAGCACGCCGTGAAGGGCATGCTACAAGGCAACCGCCTTGGCCGCGAGCAATTCCGCAACCTGTTCGTGTATGCCGGTGCTGAACACCCACACGAAGCCCAGCAGCCCCAGGCTGTTGAACTGACGAACCTCTAAGCCGTAACAGGCTTCACTGTTTTCTCTAACCTTTCTATTAATGGAAATCTCCAACACCTCTGGTAGAAGAAAAACCTCGGTGGCTCGCATTTACATGCAAGCCGGGCAAGGGAATATCACTATCAACGGCCGGGAAATGAAAGCCTATTTTGGCAATGAACTCCTGGAAAACATCGTGAACCAGCCTTTCGCTACCCTCGAGCAACTCGGGCAGTACGACGTGAAGGTGAACGTGCGCGGTGGTGGCATCTCGGCTCAGGCTGAAGCCATCCGTCTGGCCATCTCGAAAGCCCTTGTGGGCGACAACGCTGAGGCTCGTCCCGCGCTGAAGAAAGAAGGCTTCCTGACCCGTGACCCGCGCATGGTGGAACGTAAGAAATTCGGCAAGCGCAAAGCGCGTCGTTCGTTCCAGTTCTCGAAACGCTAATCTTCCAGAGGAACCCCTATCATGGCTCAGACCACCACATATAAAGAACTGCTGGACGCCGGTGCCCACTTTGGTCACCTTACGCGCAAGTGGGACCCGAAAATGGCGCCGTACATCTTCATGGAGAAGAACGGCATCCATATCATTGACCTGAACAAAACGCTGGTTTCCCTGGAGCAGGCGTCCAATGCTATCCGCAACATCGCCAAGAGCGGCCGGAAAGTATTGTTCGTAGCCACCAAGAAGCAGGCGCAGGAAATTGTAACCGAAGAGGCTAAGCGCCTGAAAATGCCATTCGTTACCGATCGGTGGTTGGGTGGTATGCTCACCAACTTCGCTACGGTTCGCAAGTCCCTGAAGAAAATGAGCACCATCGACAAGATGGTGAAGGAAAACACGGCGTATGCCGCTCTCGCTAAGCGTGAGCGTCTGATGCTCTCGCGTGAGCGGGAGAAGCTGGAGCGTGTACTGGGCGGCATTGCCGACCTGAGCCGCCTGCCCGCTGCCCTGTTCGTAATTGACGTGAAGCGTGAGCACATTGCCGTGAAAGAAGCTCAGAAATTGGGCATTCCGGTATTCGCTATCTGCGACACCAACTCGAACCCCGAGCTCGTAGACTTCCCAATCCCAGCTAACGACGACGCTTCCAAGTCTATCCAGCTCATCGTGAGCGTAATGGGTAAGGCTATGGAAGAAGGCCTGTCGGAGCGCAAGGTGGACAAAGAGGAAGCCGACAAGAAGCAGTCGGAAGACGAAGGCATCAAAGAAAAACAGTCGGCCGAAGAATAGGCTTCTGTAGATAATTGAGAAGAGGGGAACATGCGAAGCACTTGGCTCCGGTGTTCCCTTTTTCTTTAACTCCTGAGGCGCTGTCCGCTTTATAAATAGCAGCCCTCCAACCCCGGATTTACTAATCTCACCCTCATACAACTCACAACAATGGCCGCAATTACTGCCGCAGACGTGAACAAGCTCCGCACCATGACTGGCGCGGGCATGATGGATTGCAAAAAAGCACTGACCGAAGCCGATGGCGACTTCGAAGCAGCTCGTGACATTCTGCGCAAGCAGGGTCAGAAAATTGCTGACAAGCGTGCTGAAAACGAAACGTCGGAAGGCTTTGTAGCCGTAAGCGTAAGCGAAGATGGCACCAACGGCAAGCTGGTTGCTCTGGCCTGCGAAACCGAATCGGTAGCGAAAGTGGCTAACTTCCGCGAGCTGGTTCAGCGCATTCTGGACGCCGCCGTACGTACCAACGCTACTTCGAAAGAAGAGCTGCTGGCTACCAAGGAAGAAGATGGACTGACTATTCAGGAGCACATCACCGACCTGATGGGCAAAATCGGCGAGAAGCTGGACCTGACCTACGCTACCCTCACGGCTGAGAAAGTAGCTTCTTACATTCACTCCGACAGCAAGAAAGGCGTACTCGTAGGCCTGAAGAACGTTGGTGGTGCTGACACTGCTGCTGTTGGCCGCGACGTAGCTATGCAGATTGTAGCCATGAAGCCTGTTGCCGTTGATAAAGACGGTGTGGATTCTGCTATTGCTGAGCGCGAAATTGAAATCGGCAAAGAGCAGGCGCGTGCTGAAGGCAAGCCCGAGGCTATGCTGGAGAAAATTGCTCAGGGCAAGCTGAACAAATTCTACAAGGAGAATACCTTGCTGAACCAGGAGTTCGTGAAAGACAATTCGATGACCATTGCTCAGCTGCTCGACAAAACGTCGAAAGGCATGACGGTATCGGACTTCAAGCGTGTAGCCATTGGTGCTTAAGCTTTAAGTTTAGATTAGAAAAAGCCCCGCTGGCATATGCCGGCGGGGCTTTTTTGTTGCGCAAAGCCACAGCTACGTGCTACTGGTTCTTCCGGAAAGCCTGTACTCGCGCCGCCGCATTCTGCCGCACGTTCAGGTAGAACAAGCCGTAGTCGGCAATGTGGAAGGAATGGCGCAGCTCCGGTCGGCCGGGCAGCAGAAAACGAGGGTAGCCGAGGGGCTTGGGGGCGTGCACCCAGACAATGCCATTATGCACTTTGGCATCTACTACCTGAGGATCTACTTTATCAAAGTCAAAACGCACGCCGCCTTTGTTTAGAGTGGCGGGAGCAGTGAGCGTGTCGCGCGTCCAGGTAAGGGGATTTACGGCCGTGGCACCACGGAAGGGCTCATACTCGTAGCCCCACTCGGCGGTGTTCCAACTGATGTAGCAGCCGGTTTGAGTGGAATCTTCGCAAGGCTTCAGGGCCTGATATTCATCTTCCTTCACCTTATACCCTACCAGATAGGCGGCTACCAGTTGCTTGCGGAGTTGGGGGTTGGTATCGAAAAACTCGTGCAGCAGGCGTGTAGCGTGAAAGGTACCTTGGCTGTGGCTGGCAATGATGATGGGGCGGCCCTGGTTATAATGTGCCAGATAATATTGAAAAGCGGCCTTTACATCAGTATACGCCAGGTTCAGAGCCTGTTCCCCGTTCGTATCCTGCGTATCGAAAAACGAAAATAAAGTGGCTTGCCGGTAGCGTGGCGCATAGATGCGGCCTGCGGCATTGAAGGCGCTGGCTTGCTTTCGGATGGTGCTGTTATCAGTAAAGCGGTTTAGCAGAACATCATTTATATCTGCATTCCAGGAGCCGCGGCGAAAATACGTGGTGGGGTGTACGAAAAAGACATCTGCTGCGGCTTGTGCCTGCTCATTGCGCAGGCCAAGTTGCGGGGGCACGGCATCGGCAGAGTCACGGCGCTCCGGCAGGGCGGCCCAGTTGGTGGGTAGCGCATAGTCAGGGGCGGTAGGCGGCGTATAGGCAGCAAAGCTTTTGCCTGGCTGAATTACTTTAATACAACCAGCACCGGCAAGCAGCAAGAAGGCAATGGCAAGCTGGAGAGGCTTTATAAAAAAAGGGAAGCGCATAGAAAAGCGTTAAATCAACGCCGGCCACTAATCAGTGAAAGAGTTTTCCAGCAGGCGTTCCTGGCGCAGGTAAACCATTTTCAGGTTCCGGTTGAAGCGCACCCGCACCTGGGCGGTAGTTTGCTGGTGCTGCTGCCGCGATACCCGATAAGCCCGGCTTTTCTCACGGTATGTGACCACGCGGGAGCCGTCGTTGGTTTCGGGGCCAATTTGCAGGCTGCCAGGCTCGATGATGGTTTCAGCGTCCTGGAATTCCGGAAAGTGTGATTTAGCCAGCTCGGCCTCAATGGCTGCCGGGGTAGTATTCTGCTGGGTGTAGAACCGTTCTACCTGCGCCGCAAAGTGCTGCGAAGCATCAAAGGGAGCAGCTTTCAGGTCCTCGTAATAAGAGGCTAAGGCAGATTCTATCTGTGTGCGCAACTCGCCATCCGACGCGGCAGCGGGCGCCGGAGTGGCTGCGGGAGTAGGCTGGCTGGCGGCAGGTGCCGTTGAATCAGCACCGGTCGGGGTGGCCGCAGGGGGCGTAGCTGGGACCACCCGAACGGTTTCCGGGGCCGCCGCCGGCGGCAATTCAATTTGCTCCGCCTGTGGTCCTTCTTCCGGACGAACGGCTACGGAATCGGCTGCGCTTTGGGAGGTGCTGGTTAAATGTTCTGACTCGCGGGAGCCCATCATTAAGTAAAACACCAGGCCCAGTAAGGCAACTACGCCCCCAATAATCATCACCAACGCCAGTGGATTGCGGGGCGGCGTGATATCATCCCCTATTTCTTCTGCCGGTCCAGCCGATTCGTAGGGGTTCTCGGCCGTAGGCGAAGCCCCGGGACGGCCCGTAATGATGGGGTGGCTAAAGTTCTCGGCTGGTGTAGCCGGTGCCTGGGGCTGCGGTGCAGGTATCGGTGCCTGGTTCTCCCCTACGGTGTAAGGTGGCAGCAACGGGTCTTCTACCGGAGCAGGCACGCTGGTTTCGGTAGGCTCACTGGCTGGTGCAACAGATGGGGCACTACCACCCTCACTAAATAACAGCTTGCGCTTGAGGGTGTCGAATTCCTGTTGCGTAATAGTGCCGGCATCCAGCCATTCTTTGAGTTGGCGTAGCGTGTCGAGCGGAGAAGGGTCTTGGGGCATAGCACAAAGGTACCGGACCGCACCATTACAGGCGAGCCGGATAAGCGGAAGGTTTATTTATGGTCGATAGCGGAGAGGCGGTCCTTGCGGCGCTGCAACTGCAGCTTGCGCAACTCCAGTTGCCGGGCATTATCGAGCAGCTTTACCGAGTCTTGCCGCACCTTCAGCACATTCTCCATATTCTGTTTTTTAAGGGACTCGATGCGCTCCAGGTTGCTGACGGTATTGGACTGCGCATTCTTGATGTCCTTCTGGAGTTGGTCCTTCTCTTTTTCAGCATCCTTCAACTGCTTTTCTGCCAGGTCCACCTTGTCTTTATAGGCCTTGAGGCGCGCAGCTACCCCAAATGACTGCACCATATTGCGCAGGGCGGCATACTCCGAGGGAGTTTTGTCCGGATTCAGAAAAGCATCGGGGCCGATAGACGCAAATACTGAGAGCTCAGAAGTGCTGTCGGTGGGCGAAGTAACGGTAGCAAACAAATCCATTAGTTTGCCCGAAACACTGGAAATAGGGGTTTGCCGGGCTTCCAGCACATCTTTCTTACCAACGCCCAGGGTGCCGCCGCCCTTCAGCTTAATGTTATAGTTGTCTTTCAGCCAGGATTGCCAGAAGTCACGTGTCCATTGGGCGGTGCCATCTACCTGCACTTTCACAGCATCCCGCTCGCGCTTTTCAAAGGTGACGGTGCCGGGCCGTACCTCATACAATTGAGCGGCGGCGGGGAGGGCACTCAGGCTAGCCAGCACCAGCAGTGCGGCCGACAGAAAACGAAAAAATGGATTCATAGGGAAAGTCAATTAATGTTGGAGCCGGCGTTTAAGCAAAGCAGTATATCACAGACCGTGCCGGTCGAAGGCGGCCTGCAGGTCGGTACGCATGTGGGCAAAGCGCTGCACGGCAGCTTGCAAAAACTCCTCATCCAGCAGAGCAAAAACGTCCTGCTCCCCCGTGATGTCCAGCTCGCTCACCTTGTAGGTTTGTTCCAGGTCACCCTTTTCCAGCTTAATCAGGTATTTACCATTCCAGGAGAACAGAGTGATTTTGGCTCCCGGATGCGGGATATCGGCAACGTGACGCATGCGTGCTGAACATAAAAGATTGAACAGGCGAAGATAGACAGGCTGCTGCAACAAAGCCGGGGAATCCGAAAACAGCCAGCGGACAGGCACGTATACGGACTATACCCTATGGTTTCACCTTTTAGTTAAAAGCTATGTCCAGAGGAGATAAATCAGCCTACACCGACAAGCAAAAGCGGCAGGCTGAACACATAGAAGAAGGCTACGAAAAGCGCGGCGTCTCAGAAGAAGAAGCCGAAAAACGGGCCTGGGCCACGGTAAACAAACACGATGGTGGCGGGAAGAAAAGCGGCTCGGGCCGTAAATCCTCCTAATTCTAAGCTTACGTATTACACACAAAAAAGGCCTATCGGATATCCGATAGGCCTTTTTTGTGGAGCAGAGTACGCTACTACGCTACCGTGTGCAGTATAACCCATAGCGAAGCCGCTGAAATAACGCCCCACAGCAAAATTCCCTGCACAAACGGACGAACACCTACGGAGCGCAACACCACCCTGGAAAGTCCCGCTCCAATCAAAAACAGGGTAACCGTAAGCCCTAGCTTCGCCAGCATCACCATCATAGGCGCCAAGGGCTCTAAGGCCGGCACCAGCGTATTCAGCAGCATGGCGCCCACAAACCCAAGAATAAACCAGGGTAGCTTCACTTTAGCACCCTTGGTTTTGAAGAGGAAAGCCGTACCCAGGGCTACCGGAATAATCCAGAGGGCGCGGGCTAGCTTTACGGTGGTGGCAATCTGCAGGGCCTGGTCGCCGTAATGGCTGGCAGCGCCTACCACAGAGCTGGTATCATGAATGGCAATAGCAGCCCATAGCCCAAACTGGTTCTGGCTCATCTGTAAGGCATGCCCCACAGCCGGAAATAGAAACAAGGCCACCGAGTTCAGGATAAACACTGTACCCAGCGCAACCGACATCTGCCCTTCCTCAGCCTGAATCACGGGCCCCACGGCCGCAATAGCGCTGCCCCCGCAAATGGCGGTGCCACTGGAAATAAGGTGCGAGATTTTTCGGTCGATACCCAACCAGCGGCCTACCAGAAAACCCAAGGTGAGTGTGCCCAGAATAGAAACGACCGTAAATAACAGCCCCTCGCGGCCGGCCTGTAGAGCTGTATGCGCATTCATGCCAAAGCCCAGCCCCACTACCGACCATTGCAGCAGTTTGCTGGTATAGCGGCGGCTATATGTCACAAACGGATTTCCCACTATTAGCGCTATAACCAACCCCAGCGCTAGCGCCAGGGGAGGCGAGCCCCAGGGCGACAGGCAAACGAGCAGCGCTCCTAAAAAAAGCAGAATACGCGGTGTGAGTATAAACCCCGCTACTTCCCAGCGGTGGGCCAGAAAAGCTTCAAAGTGGTCAGCGGTGGCAACGGAGCGGTTATTGGTGGCAGACAGGGGGTGGGCACTTTTCATACAAGGGGCACAGCAAATAGCACCCCAAAATTACGTGGCACCCCCTCCTATCGATAATCAAAAATGATTATCGATAATAACTTCAGATTATATTGCTTCTTGAACCAGCTGCTGACGGGCATAAGCCAGGAACCGCAAAGCCTGGGCCGCTAAGGGCTGCCCCTGCACCCACGCTGCTTCAAACTGCCGGGCAAGGCGCAGTTCCGGTATCGGTACAATTTCGAGGCGGCCTACCTGCACATCCTGCGTTACGGCGCGTTGGGAAACAAACCCCAGACAGGCCGGGGCCGCTTCCAGGTAAGATTTAATGCCTTCGGTATTATCGAGGTAAAGTGCAACGTGGAGTTGATCCAAGCGAATCTGGTGAGTGCGTAATGCAAACTCCAACACCTCCAAGGTTCCTGAGCCTCGCTCCCGCAACACCAAGGGGTGCTGCAGGGCTTCTCCCAGCGGCATGGGCACAGGCGGGGCACCTGTGGCGCGGCGCACGGCTACCAGTTCATCCTGCAGCAGCAACTCGTAGTGCAGGTCGCGGTTTTTGCTGCGGCCTTCCACAAAGGCCAGGTCAAGGTGCCCGTGCAGGAGGGCTTCAGCAATCTGCTCAGAGTTGGCGTTGAGCAGCGTTAGCTCAATGTGCGGGTAACGGGCTTGGAAAGCAGGTAGAATAGGGGGCAACACGTACTGCGCCAGCGTGGTACTAGCCCCCAGGCGCAGGCGGCCGGCGGCTTCGTGGTGCAGGGCATAGAGCTGGTCGGTGAGTTGGTGGTGGAGAGCTTCCACGGAGTCGGCGTGGGCGAGCAGCAGCTGGCCGGCGGGTGTGAGCGCCACCCGGTTGCCACGGCGCTCAAACAGGCGCTGCCCATAGCTGCGCTCCAGCTCCCGCACGTGCTTGGTTACGGCCGGCTGGCTGATAAACAGCTCCTGCGCGGCTTTGGTAAAGCTCAAATGGCGGGCCACGGACTGAAAAACACGAAGACGAAAATCAGGCATCAGCTACAGATTGAATCCCGCCGCTGCAGCGGGCCGGAAAGCTACGGTATTGGGCACAGTTTGCGGCATCCTGGCTACCTTGCGCGTCAACTCCCACTCTTGTTTCTCATGAAAAAATCCTTTCTCACGGCGCTGCTCTGTCTGCCGCTGGCGGCCGTAGCCCAACAAGGCGTACTCACGCCGGAGCTTCTGTGGAAAATGGGTCGCCTGGGCGAAATGCAGGTGTCGCCGGATGGCAGGCAGGTAGCTTTCACCGTGACGCGCTACAATCTGGCCGACAATAAAGGCAATGCCGACATTTTCGTGGTGCCCGCAGCCGGCGGCGCGGTAAAGCAGCTGACCAACACGCCCGGCAGCGAAGGAAACCTCAACTGGCGGCCTGATGGCAAAAAGCTCACCTACATCAGCGCAGAAGGCGGCTCCGACCAGCTCTATGAAATGAATGCTGATGGCTCGGGAGCCCAAAAGCTGAGTGCGTTTCCGGAAGAAGGCATTGCCAACCTGAAGTATGCCCCCACCGGTAAGTTCATCTTCTATACCCAGGAGGTGAAAACCGGCAAAGAGGTAAAGGATTGGTATCCTGATTTGCCCAAGGCTGATGCCCGCATCATTGACGACCTGAATTACCGCCACTGGAACGTCTGGGACGACTACAAAGTAAACCACGTGTTCTTCCAGCCCCTCGACGACGATGGTAAGCCGTCCGGCTACGGCAAGGATATTATGCCCGGCGAGAAGTTTGATGCGCCCTTGCAGCCCTTTGGCGGGGCGGAGCAGATTACCTTTTCCCCCGACGGCTACCTGTTGGCTTACACTTCGCGCAAGCTTACGGGTAAGGCCGAGGCTGAAAGCACCAACTCCGATATTTACCTCTACAACGTGCGCTCGGGCCAGACGGCCAACCTATCCGTCGGGTTGGGCGGCTACGATATTGAACCCAGCTTCTCGCCCGATGGCAGCAAAGTAGCTTGGCTGAGCATGGCCACACCTGGTTTTGAGTCGGACCGCAACGGTATTGTGGTTTTTGACTTCCAATCCGGTCAGCGGGAGGATATCACCAAGGGCTCGGAGCTAACGGCCAGCAACGTGCGATGGAGCCAGGATGGCAAAACCATCTACTTCGTGAGCGTGCTGGGCGGTACGGAACAAATCTTTTCCCTTCCCAGCAAAGGCGGCAAAATCAAGCAGCTGACTAAAGGCCCACAAAACTATAACAGCTTTGAGCTAGCAGGTAAGGATGCGGCTATCGTCAACAAAACCACCATCAGCAGCCCCGCCGAGCTGGTGCGCGTGAACCTGAAAACCGGCCGCGAAACCGCCCTTACCCACTTGAACCAACAGGAGCTGGCGGGCGTGAAAATGGGCAAGGTGGAAGACCGCCGCGTAACCACCACCGATGGCAAGCAGATGCAGGTGTACGTCATCTACCCACCCGATTTCGACGCCAGCAAAAAATACCCCACCCTGCTGTACTGCCAGGGTGGCCCGCAAAGCCCCATTACGCAAAGCTGGAGCTACCGCTGGAACTTCCAGCTGATGGCCGCTAACGGCTACATTGTGGTGGCGCCCAACCGCCGCGGCCTGCCGGGCTTTGGTACCGAGTGGAACAACAGCATTTCGACCGACTGGGGTGGGCAACCCATTAAAGATTATCTCTCGGCTATTGACGCCATAAGCCAGGAGCCTTTTGTGGATAAGGACCGGCGCGGGTGTGTGGGCGCTTCTTATGGCGGCTACTCAGTATACTATCTGGCGGGCCACCATCAGGGGCGCTTCAAGACATTTATTGCCCATGCCGGCCTCTACAACCTGGAAAGCTGGTATCCTACCACCGAGGAAATGTTCTTCGCCAACCACGACCTGGGTGGCGCGCCGTGGCAGGAGCCGCAGCCGCGCACCTATCAGGAATTCAATCCTCAAATGTTTGCCCGCAACTGGGATACGCCTATCCTGGTGATTCACGGTGGCAAAGACTTCCGGGTGCCGGAGGGCCAGGGCATGGAAGCTTTTGGTACGGCGCAGCTGCGCGGCATTCCCAGCCGCTTCCTGTATTTCCCCAACGAAGGCCACTGGATTCAGAAACCCCAGAACGCAGTACTTTGGAACCGGGTGTTTTTTGACTGGCTGGGCCGCACGCTGCAGCCGGGCGCTGCACCCGCTACGGGCACTACCGGCAAGTAACTCTCCATTAAGCGCCCATACAAACGCCCGACTACCTTATGGTGGCCGGGCGTTTTACTGTTCAGAAAGTAGCCTGTAACGTTGCTGCTTGCAGGCAGCTTTACTTCCTGGCTCAGGTATGCTTAGGCGCTGCGCCGCGTTGAGTGCTCCTGTTGACAGAACAGCTCAGCATCCAGCAGATTATTAACAATGGGTGGCCGCAAAGCCGGCACCAAGCTATCCAGCTCCTGCCGCACGGCTGGGCTTACATGACAGAGTACTAGGTTCATACCATGCTTGTGCAGCTTGTGATAGTAGAAAGTAAGCAGCTCAGCTGCATTAGGAGGCAGGGTATCTAAGTGACTACAATCCACCCACACACTGGACTTACCGCTACGGGCAGCCCGGCGCAAAGCCCAGTCCAACGCATTAGCATCCTGGTGCGCCTCCGGCACATCATTTGCCAAGATCAGCAAATAGCTTTCGGGCAATATCTCTCGGTAAACTTCCATATTGAATAGGTTAGCTAAGCGTTTCGGTGGGTGGTGCAGGGCGGCATGAAAACAAGCAGCAGGCGCATCCTCAAAGGGTGGTAGCCATACTGTCCGTGTTCGAAATAATAAGCTAATCTTTTGCTTCCTCAGGGTCCCTCAACACATACAGCTAATACTTTGTACGTGCTCAGAAAAAGTTAGTATCAGGTACGCTAACCGGATACATTGCTCCCTTAGTTTCGTCAGATTCGCTATTAATAGAAAATTAGAATATTCATTGCTTCTAATGCTTCCTATACCCAATAAATGGTAGAAACAATCCTATTTTAGTTTTCTTTAAATCTCCTCAAGATTTCAATAAACGGCCTCCTACTTATCAGAGGGTCTGTAAGATACCGCAATTTTTGATCTTCCCTAACAAGGGCCTTTATTTTATCTGGAAGGGCCAACGCCCCGCTGTACGGGCCTGATTCCCTACCATTTTATTCTAGTATAAAACGTCTTTTTGCGGTTCTATGCGGGGTGGCAAATGAGTTTCGCCCAGCATTTCCCGCAGGTCAATTTCAATGCTCCGGCAGAGGGCTGTCATGGGCACATCGTTTACCTGATTATCGAAAGGGTTTTCGCTGGTGTGCCCTACTATCTCAATGGTATTAAACACCCAAGACACCAGAACGGAGAAAGGCACTGTCAGCCAGATGTGGTCCGGGCCCATCTGGGCAAACTCACCGATAAGGCCCAGGGGCAGCAGGGCGGCAAACAGCCAAACAAATACATAGCTAAAGAAGGCATACTGACGCGGGAACGGTGTGTTTTTGATTCGCTCGCACCCACCCTGCAGATTGTACAGCTCTTCCAGAGTGCGCATCATGCCTACATGCTGGAAGTCGTTGAGCAGGCCGCGTTCTTCGCGCAGCAGTCGCAGGTCGGCGGCCTGCTGGCGTACCAGGTGGGCAGCAGGGTTCAGATAGTGGCGCATCCGTTCCCCTTCTGCTGCTTCCAGGAAAGGAGCTACGGCTATATCCCATTGGTCCGGCTGCCGGCGCAGCTGAATGCGCAACGCATTGCACCAGGCTATTTGCCGGTACACCAGGCGGCGGTGTCGCTCCGTCAGCTCCTGCGCCGTGGCAGCGGGGGCATCCACATCGGGGGCATCTACGCGGGAGGTAATAAACTCCAGTGACTGCATGGCCCAGGTACGGCTGGAGTTCACCACCCCACCCCATAGCTTGCGCCCTTCCCAGAAACGCTCATACGAGCCGTTATTCTTGAAGCCGAGATAAAAGGAAACAGCAATACCCAGCGTAGCGACCGGCTGCCAGGGAATAGACAGCGAATGAAACCCAATAGGCCCATACACCAAGCATATCAGTAAGGCATACAAGGTAAAAATGAGCACATTTTTCCGCGCCACACGCCAGATAAGTGACCAACGGATATTATTACGAACATACATAGCAAGGGCGAAGACGGACTAAGGCCACCATACAACCTAACCATACGACTGCAGCCCCACATAGATGCCAAGCAAAGGCATACTGCAGGCCCGAATAGCCCGCGGTGTGCCTTTTAGTAGCCAGTTCGAAATAGTACGCTTCAACCCGGTGCTAGGAAGCTTCGTTGTCGTCCTCCACCGCAATGCCCATCAGCCGCATCAGCTGACTGGCGTTGAAGGAGCGGCACACGCCGGGGGTCAGGCGGTAGTCAAAGTGAATCTGCTGGCCGCTGAAAGTGCTGTTGAAGCTGTAGTTAGTGACGAACCCCGGCAACTCCTCGGCCAGTTCGCCCAGTTCCAGGTCGTGGGTGCTGACCAGGCCACTGGCGGGGCGCCGGTGTAGCTGATGGATGAGGGCGCGGGCGCCGCGGTGTCGGTCGCGGGAATTGGTGCCTTTTAGAATTTCATCCAACAGATAGAAAACCGGCTGCCCGGTGGCGGTGAGTTCCAGCAGCAAGCGCAGGCGTTTTAGCTCGGCGTAGAAGGAGGAAGTGCTTTCGGCCAAGTTATCCTGCGTGCGCATGGCCGTGTACACCTGGGCCAGGCTCACACGCAAACGGCGCGCGCAAACGGCAGCTCCGGCCAAGGCCAGCACCATGTTGAGCCCCACCGTGCGCAGAAACGTGGTTTTGCCTGACATATTGGACCCTGTTACCACACCCGTGCTGCCCGGACCCAGGGTACTGAAGTTGTTGGTGACGCGCTCCGTCGTAAAGATGAGCGGGTGCCCCAGTTCTTCAGCAGTAAACTCCAGGGGTGAATTGCTTAGCTCCGGCACGGCGTAGGTGGGGTTGGCAAACTGGAAAGCCGCCAAACTTACCAACGCTTCCGTTTCGGCTACTACTTCCAGTATGGCATCCAGGCGGTGGCCGCCGAGGTGCTTTTTCCAGCCTTCCAGCCGCCACATCCAGAAGAAGTCCCAGAAGAGCAGGTTATTGGCAAAAAACGCGGCCAGCGTGCTTTGGCGCATAGAAAAGTACTCCACGATGATGGCCAGACGGCCAAGCAGCCGGGTAGCCGGGGACCCATCGGTGGCGGCATACAGGGTGCGGTGCAGCTCTAGCAAACGCGGGGCCTGCATTTGCCGGTCCTCCAGCAGCAGCAGCTGGTCGCGGTAAGCGCGCAGCACATCGTGCATGCTTTCACTGTGGTCAAAGTAGGCGTCGCGGGCGGTTTGGTAGCGGTGGTTTATGGCGCCCATCAGCACCAGGAATGGCGCCACCACCCACAAGGAGTAGCCGCTGAGCCAAAGCCCTACGCTGGCCAAGGCCAGCGGCGGCAGAATAAACACCAGCGCTTTCAGCCAGGTTTTATCGGCGAAAAAGTCGGGGGCGCGCAGCCATTCGGTAAAGCGGCGCGGGTCATCGGCTTGTTTAGGAAAATGCCGGGCACGGGCCTGCCACTCGTGCTGCCAGGCGGCATCGGGTGCCAGCTCGGCTACGGCTTCCTGACGGGCCAGTAGCGCGGCCGGGGAGCCGGCAGCTTGCAGCCAGGCGGCCAGTTGGTCCTGCCCCAAGCGGGAGGTAGCCCGGCTAAGCAGCTGAAATGCGGAATGCGGCCCGAACACATCCAGGTCGGCGGTGTAGGGGTGTTGGGCGTCTACGTAAGGCAAGCCCGCATCAAAGCCGCTGAGGCGTCCGGCTAGGCGGTCCAGCTCTTCCTGGTTGATCTGACGGAGCAGGCGGAAATGGTCGCGCTGATAGCCCAGGCGGCTGTGCCAGCGCATCACCAGTACAAAGCCCAGGTATGCCGCCAGCAGCACTCCAAGCCCTAGCGCGTACTGCTGTCGGCTCATCAGCAGATAAACAGCCAGTGCGCCGCCCGCAAACACCGCAACCCGCAGCCATGCCACAGCCTGGTGCCGGCCAGCATAGTGCTGCTCCTGCACGGCATGAGCCCTCAGGTTTTCAGTAAAGACATCAGTAGGCGAAACGGCAAGCGGACGAAAATGAGAAGCAACAGCCACGGCAGTAGAATTTTCAGGAACCGTGAAGGTACGGGCTCCAACGCGGCGACCGAGCCGGACTACGCCGGATTTGCGCCCGCCTGGTCCCAGCCGGGCGGCAGGTCGCGGTGCGTGCCGTCGCAGTAAGGCTTATTTTTTGATTGGCCGCAGCGGCAAAGGGATGTGCGCGGGTGGCTATGCTCCAAACCATCGGGGGTGCGCACCACAACCGGGCCACTGATGAGCAAAGGGCCGCCCGGACTTACCTCTACCCGAATAGTGGCAATGGGTACGGCTTCGGCGGCGGTAGTTTTCTGGTCGTCGGGCACGGCGGGGGCTTCATGGTCCAAGAAATAGCTCAGCGCCCCTGATGGGCACTGCTCTATCTGCCGCATAATTTCCGGGCTGGCCGCGGCGGTGGGGTCAATCCAGGGGCGGCGCTCAAAGTCAAACACGCCGGGCAGGCCTCGCACGCAATGCCGCGAGTGAATGCACAGCGCCGGCTGCCATACCACCGTTACGGTGCCGTTGGAATAGTGCTTGACGATGGACGCTTTATCAGAATCAGGCGTAGCCATGGCGGAATCAACTTAAAAATTAAGCTTTATGGCACTATCGCAATACACTTCAGCTCAATGGCAATGGGCGTGGGCAGGCAGTTGATTTCGACGGTGGTGCGGCAGGGCTGGCTGGAGGCAAAATACTCGGCATAGAGCCGGTTATAGGTCGCAAAGTCATCCTTCATATTGGTCAGGAACACGGTTACATCCACCAAGTCTTCCCAGCGGGCGCCGGCCTCCTCCAGAATATAGCGAACATTCTGGAACACGGCGTGGCACTGGCTTTCAAAATCATAGCGGAGGATGGAGCCATCTGAGGCCAGCTCTACGCCGGGCACGTTTTTCTGGCCGCGCTGCCGCGGCCCTACGCCGGAAAGAAACAGCAGATTGCCGGCCCGGCGGGCATGTGGATACAGGCCCACGGGCTCGGGGGCGCGGCTGGAATTATGTACGCTGGAAGTTTCATCGGCTTTCATAAGGTCAAATCTATTGAAATTCGACTCTTTGCATATATCCTGAACCCACAGGGCGGCTTGTACCGTTGAGGATGCATGGCCGGCACGCCCGGGTTTTCCTTTATCTCACATGTTGCTATGATGCGTTTCGTTTCCCGTTTGGTCCTGCTCTTCAGCCTAATCACCGTTAGCCTGGCTCCTGCTTACGCTCAGAAAAAGCTGAAATACCCGAAGCCGGAGAAAGATAAAGTATATGATGCGGTAGAGAAGCCTGCCATTCCGGTAGGCGGCCTGGAGGCCTATGGCCAGTACCTGGCCGACCACCAGAACTATCCCACGGCGGCCCTGCAACGCGGGGTGCAAGGCACCGTTACGGTTTCCTTTGTAGTAGAGAAATCCGGTGACCTGACCGAGGTGGCCCCCATACAGCCCGGCGACGCCGACCTGGACCGTGAGGCAGTGCGCACCATCCAAAGCGGCCCCAAATGGACCCCGGCCATGCATAAAGGGGCCAAAGTGCGGCAGCGCATGAGCATTCCTATTACGTTCCAGATTCCGGCCGATGCCGGTAGTGCCGCCGCACCGGCAGCTACTACCCCGGCGGTGCCAACTACCTCAGCAGCGGCCGCCCCAGCGTCCGTGCCAGCCGAAACCAGCACGCCCACCGTTATTGCCCCCGACCAGCCTGCCCGCCCGGTAGGCGGCACAGAAGCTTTTTTTGCCTGGATTCAGCAGAATCAGAAGTACCCGTCCCTGGCCAGGCAGCGCAAAGTGGAAGGCCGCGTGATTATGGAGTTTATTGTGCAGAAAGATGGCACCCTTACGGATATCAAGCCCGTGAAGCGCATTGGTTCCGGCTGTGATGAAGAAGCCATCCGCCTGCTGAAAGCGGCGCCCAAATGGGCACCGGCCAGCTATAAAGGCCAGCCCATAAAGCAAAAGATGGTGTTGCCGGTTGTATTCCAGCTATAGACATTTCTGTTTTCTATTTTTGTTTCCATGCTTGCTCCGCTTCCCTTACTGAGTGCCCCGCCCGTACAGCCTATTGCCCCCGAGCCGGTTGTCGGCCCGCTGGCTATGTGGCCACATCAGGCCCGGTTTCGGCAGGGGGCGCAGCAAAGTGCCCAGAGCGTATTTGATGCTCTGGATGAGGAGCTAAACCCTACAGTACTCCTGCTGGGTATTCCTGCTACCCAAACCCTGGGCTCGGACCCTAACGTGTGCCTGGAGCCCGCAAATGCCCTGCCCGACCGGGAGCGGTTTTTAGGAGTGCGGCAGCGCGGACTGGCTTTGCAGCAGGAAGAGCCCTGGCCTTTCCGGGGCTATGAGGTGGTATCAGAATGGTATGAGCAGTGGCGGCAGGAAGGCGTATCCCTGCGCCGGGCCGTGCAGGAGGTATTTGATGCCGACCCCGCCAGCCACAAGCGGGTCAGCTTTGTGGGCATGCCCGTGCTGGTCCACAATCATTTTGTGCTTACGGTACTGCAGCTAAATGCCAAAGTAACGCGCCGCTATGCCGCGCTGAAGCCCGAGCGGTACTACACCGATGGACGGCCCCTGGCTACTTCGCTAATTCAGGCTGTTGTTATCCGCTTTCATGAAGAGTGCTGGAAAGCGCTGAACGAGCCCGAAGCCGGCCTGAGCCTGTTCATGCGCCCCCGCGACACCGACGAGCTGATTCGCGCTGCTGGCCGCCTTTTTATGGATACGCCGGCCCAGGACCTGGATCTGGACCCTACTTTGGCCAAGCTGTTTGCCACCTGCACTACCATTTCCTCCCTGCGCTACGAGGGGGCCGAAGGGGTAGGGAAGCTGCTGCTGGCCCGCCGGCGCCACCCCAATCTGGAGGAGGTATTTGCCCTCACCTGCCCTACCCCGCTCACCGACTATCGCGCCGTGCGCAAGCTGCTGGAAATGGCTACGGCCGATGTAAGCCTGCTGGCCGATGGCGAAAATGTGTACGCACTGGGCCGCCTGGTGGGCAACTACGACCCTGCCCGCGAAGACTTGTTTGTCATCAACTTCGTGAAGCACTATATCTGGGAGTTTCAGCACGATGGCCAGGTGCTGATGCGCGCCAACTATGGCACGCCCACCCTGCCTCGTACGCGCCTTAACCGCACCCATTTCCGCCGCGAGCTGCGGCATACCTTCGGCCTTACCGATTCTGCCAAAATAGAGCGTCTCTGGGATGTTATGATGGAAGCCAGCCGGCAGAAACACGGCACTCTATTAGTCATCACCACGGAGGCACTGGCCGAGGCCGACCGGCTTAAGCTGCAATGCACCCTCATTGAGCCCGTGCCGCTTACCCCGCTTATTACCCGCCTTATCACCGCCATCGACGGCGCGGTTCTCCTTGACCCCGACGGATACTGCTACTCTATTGGCGTTATTCTGGATGGCAAAGCTACCGGGCGCGGCACCAGTACCCGGGGCGCCCGCTACAACTCGGCCATTCGCTACGTGGAAAGCAGCCCTTACCCGTGCCTGGCCGTGGTGGTCAGCGAGGATGGCTTGGTAGATGTTATTACCAAGGAAAATCTAGGAGAGTAATATGGCTCCTCTCCTACAGGTACCTCCAATAGCTGGAATAATTTAGCTCTTAAGGGGTTAGTTCTGACAGCAATTGAGTGTCAGGGAATTAAACAGAACCCATACCCGTTGGAAAGCAGTTACCTTTGTAGGCACCTGGTAAAAAACTACTTATAAATTTATCCTCTGCGCTTAGTTAAGATTGCGAAGTTACCCTGAGGCAACCCAGCATCGGTACAATCCTCTGCTTACAAAGTATGGTTGCCCTCTCTTAACAGATTAGCCGTATATACTTTTTAGAAAATAATAGAACCTACTTCGATTACTAGTTATAAGCAAACCGTAACAGTTTGTACATCATCAGGCCTCTATCCGGCTGTTTTTCGACAGTCTTAGAATAATTCTTTTTCATTCTTTTTCTTTTATCCATGTTCGGCATCTTGAAATCCGCTGCTCCTTCTGTGTACCAAAACCTATCTTCTGCGCAGTTTGGCGCGGGCATGCGCCTCACCGGTGCATTATTACTTGATGTGCGCCGTCCCGAGGAGTTTGCCCAGGGCCACCTGCCCGGTGCAGTGAACATGGACATTTCTGACCCTGGTTTTGCTCAGCGTGTAGCCACTCTGGATAGCAAGCGCCCGGCTTATGTGTACTGCCGTAGTGGTGCGCGCTCGGCTAAAGCAGCCAAGGAACTGGGCATTGCCGGCTTTTCGCAGGTTTTTAACCTGGCGGGCGGTATGCTTGACTGGCCAAGTAAGCTGGGCCGTTCTACTTTGCGCTAATAGCCATCGATCCTCCTCTTTAGAAATTTGTTCACTAACAAGAACAGACCCTAAAACCCGAGGCCCTACCTGATTCTTCAGGTAGGGCCTCGGGTTTTAGGGTCTGTTCTTGTTTAAGCTTCTTCCGGAACCTGATATACTACGGCATTAATGTTCATACCCGCCCCTACGGAGGCGAATACAATAACGCTTCCGGGTTCAATGGTCTGATCTTCCAGTTCGCCTTTCAGCATCAGGTCCAGCAAGGTAGGTAGGGTAGCTACCGACGAGTTGCCCAGCCAGGAAACCGTCATAGGCATTACCCCCACGGGTGGCTCCTGAATGTTATAGAGTGCATAGAGCCGCTTCAGAATAGCATCGTCCATTTTGCCGTTGGCCTGATGAATCAGGACTTTGCTGACCGCTTCTATTGGTACGCCGGCTTTTTCCAGACAGGCTTTAATGGCCTGGGGCACGGTTTTCAGGGCGTATTCATAGAGCTTACGCCCGTCCATCTTCAGGAACAAATCCTGGGCGGTGTACTCCGGGTTGTAGGATGTGCCCATGCGCAGCAGGTGCGCAAACTGGTCGGTATCGGAGCGGGTGCCGTGTTTAATGATGCCCACTGGCGTCTCGCTTTCCCGGGCTTCCAGCAGCACAGCGCCGGCGCCATCGGCGTAGAGCATGCTGTCCCGGTCGTGGGGGTCCGATACCCGTGAGAGAACCTCCGCCCCTATTACCAGTACCTTTTTAGCATCGCCGGAGCGCAGGAAATAATCGGCCTGAATCATGCCCTGCAGCCAGCCTGGGCAGCCAAACGGTAGGTCGTAAGCTACGGTATATGGGTTTTTGATGCCTAGCTTAGCCTTGATGCGGGCGGCCAGGCTGGGCACCATATCCGTGCGCTTATTGGTGGCCGATACGTTGCCGAAGTTGTGCGCTACAATGATGTAGTCTAGCTCTTCCTGATCGATAGCAGACGAAGCCAGCGCGGCCTGCGCGGCAAAGAAGCCAATATCGGAAGTGCACAGGTCGTCGGTAACGTAGCGCCGCTCCCGAATTTCGGTAATCTGCTCAAACTTCTCGGCTATTTCCTGGCCGGGTTTATCCAGCCGGTTGCCGCCGGCATCAAAAAACGCCGTAGACACAAAATGCTCGTTGGTAATAACGCGGGTGGGCAGGTAACTGCCCGTGGCCGTAATGACCGAATACAATCTATTACTCATGGCGCGTGCTGTGCGGGATGATTCTGGGAAGGAGCAGTCTGCTACCCCTGTATGTGTGCGGGTTCCGGCATGTTGTTCTTCAGTGAGTTTGCCGGCTGTGGCCTATGGCTGCTCTTCTGACGGAACCGCAAGGTCGGGAAAAGCCGGGGTACTACTGCTGAGCTTCGGGCCGATTTTTTTTCGCCCGGAACGACCATGTGATGCGAAACGTGGCTACCACGTCGCCCTGGGCATCTACACCGGTGCTGGTGCAGAGCACGGCGCGGCCTTCGCCGGTGGCCCGGCTTTCGGCAATGGCCTCCTCTATTTCATGCCCATCGGTGCTGGTGAAGGCAATTAGTCCCACCGCTTTTTTGGTGAAGTCGGCCTGCATGCTCACCACCAGCATCGAAACCGGAACGCCCGCTCCCTGAATGTGCATCATAGCCAGTACACCGCTAGCCATTTCAGCCGCCATGCTCAGGCAGGCGAAGTAGATGCTGCGAAATGGATTTTTAGTAAGGTACTTGAACGGTACCGTGACGGTAGCATGCTCCGGCGTGATGCTGGCCACGCGCAGCCCGGCCAGATAGGCCATAGGCAGGCTGCGCAGCATAAACAGGCGCAGCTTCACGGGGTTGGAAATTGTTTGGCAAAATGCCGCGGCCTTATCCATCGAAGACAGGTTGGAGAGTGGAGGCTGTGGGTCGCGGGTGGGAGCGAGAAAAGGGGTCAAAAGATGCCGCAGGCTCCGCATGGAGGGGGTGGCCAAGCCTACGCTTCGGCAAGATAACAACATCAGGCTGAACATGGCACCCCGGCTTTTCGCTTCCAGGAAAGAAAGGCGGGCAGGACATAGTCAACTGCTTATTAAGTGCCAGCGGTTTACTTTTTCTCGAGCACTAATACTACTTTATTGAAGTTGGCGGCAGCGTTAATGACGCTGCGGTAAGCCTCAAAATCCTTCTTGGGCCAGCGAATCTGGTTGTAAACTTCGTCTATGGTGACGGTGACCAGCTGGCCTTTTTGCTCCGAGCTGGAGCGGAAGTAGTACACGGGTGCCTTGGCATCGGGGCCGGCCTGCACGTTCAGGTTCAGATCCTGGGCGTTGCGCACCTGGTAGCCGGCGGGCAGTTCAAACCTAATGACGCGGTGATAGCTGCGGTTGAAGTCGTTTTCCACGTCAAACTGCCGCTCCGTGGTCTGATACAGCTCCGACTGCGGCCCAATAAGCTCCCCGATGTGGAACAGGTAGCGCGGCCCCGCCCGGTCCAGCAACGCTACCGATTCTACCGTGGCATCCACAATAAAGGGTTTCGTTAAGGGGCTTAGCCCCTGCTCTCCATTGATAATCTTCAGGCTCTTGATGGTAGCGTCTTTCACATTAGACTTCACCAGCTCCTGCATGGCTTCTGTGCGCTTATCTTCCGGAATGAAAGAGTAGAAGGGTTGAATGGCCTGGGCATTATACCCGCCAAAGCTCTGACGCATGTCCACAGTGGCTTTGTCCATTTCCGGGGAGAAGCGCACGGTAATGTCGAGGTCATTGGGGCTTTGGGCGGCCGTGAGCGTGGGGATGTCGCGCACTTTGCCTGTCCCTCTTTCGGCTTTGCCTTCCTTCACCGTGCGAATGAAAAGACCTTTGTTAGCCGTCCATTCGGCGGGTACCATACCATAGCGGTAATCGGGCCGGGTGGGCGCCATAAACTGCTTGGTGCCGGGAAAGTAAATCAGGCTGTGGTCGAGGTAATTCCAGGTATCGAAGGTTTCGTCGAAAGGCGCCTCCTCGCGACCGGTGGTCAGCACCAGCTCGTGCTCCAGGCCCAGGCGCCGGAACACCACAGCAAAGAGCTTGGTGAAGGCACTTTCCGGGGCATTGCGCGTGGCAATTACCTTCACCAGGTCGCCCTCAGCGGCCGGGTCCAGGTTGAAGTTGCTTTTGATATACTGCTCTACGGACTGGATTTTAGCCTCGGGCTTGGCGCTGGCCGAAACTTTGAGCTGTTTCATGAGCTTATCCACGGCTTTACCTTCCTCTTTGGTAAGAGCGTAAATATTGCTGTGCAGATACTGACTGGCATCGTCCCAGGTAAACAGGCGCTCCTCGCCGCGGGTCTTGTTATAAGCCAGCTTGTACTCAATGCGCATCTGCTCGGCCTGCACGTTGGCAAATGCCTCTTCGCGCACCGGCGCTACTTTATCCAGCTGCAGCCGGATCAGGTGCTTGCCATCCACCAGGGTATCGGGGGCGGGCTTGGGGCCGTGGTACACGCGGGTATCAAACACCAGCGTTTCCGGCGAAATGAGCTCAAACGTAACGTTGCGGGCCGGGATATCGGATTGCAGATAATCCCGCCCGTAGAAGTTGAAGGGACGGGCGCGGGTGTAGAGGTATTCAATTTCGCTGCCTTTCTGCACGCCTTCCAGGGCAAAAATCTTGAAGCGCCGCTCATCGTCCTGCAGTTCTTTGATGCTGCTTTGGTCTACCTCCACTATCTCGCCACGGGGGCTGATGGTGCGCGCCTTCAGGGAAAGCAGCTGGCCCCCATCCTGAATGGGAATGTAGATTTTGTTGAACTGCTCAATGGCATCGGCCGAGTTTACCCGGATAATGCGGTGGTCGGTGGTATACAGCTCCAGCTTCTCGTGACTCGCATCGTAGGCATACTCGTGGGCAATAAGCTGGCGCAGGATGATGGCGGGCAATTGCGCGTCGGCCGCAGAAATGGGCAGCCGGCCGCGGCGCGCCTCCCAGTTATAGGTAGCATAGCGCAGGGAAGAGGGCACGGCCGTGGCCGCTGACTGCGCGAATACTGCCGTGGTGCAGGTCAGCAATAACAGCAGCACGGTAAGCAGCCGCATCCGGAAAACAGAAGGCATATAACGGAGGTAAGAAGGGCGCTACAGGCAGCACGCCCGCAGTATAAGGGCGGAATATCAGGCTTTTTTTCGCTTTAAGATGACCACGTCCCGGTAGGCAGTTGTCAGCTTATCCACCACGGCATTCCACTGGGCAAACTGCGTGGGCTGTAGCAGCAGGTAGTTTATGTATACTTCCTTGTCCTGCACAATCTTATTCCCGCTGCGCTCGTAGCGGATGGTGAAGCCCAGCACAGGATCCTGCACGGAGGCATTGGCCGGCAGATATTCCACCTCGTAGCCGGCCGGAATTTCCAACTCGGTGCGGGAATGGGTGGTGTGGTTGAACTCGTTGTAGCGGGGCAGCCGGCGCTTGGCCGGGTCTATCCGGTCGTTGGCGTAGGGCTGCTCCAGGTTCAGGTTTACGTAGATTTCACCGTCCAGCTTCTGCACGTAGTCCTGCACGTGGTATTCGTAGTCGATGGCCAGGGGCTTGTCGCGCTCCTCTCGGTTGCGAATGGTGTAGCGGTCCACGAAAAACTTGTTGTTACCGCGCTCCAGCAGCTTTTTCAGGTACTTGGGCTCGTTGGTTTCATCCAGCCCATCCAAAGCGTAGGACTGCATAATTTTGGGGTAGCCGCTCATCGTCAGCTGCCCTTTGCCGCGCAGCCCCGTCCCGTCCAGCGTCAGCGTCGATACATCGGCTATGCTGTTTTGCTCCTTTGGAATAACCGGCACACTGACCACTTTGGAGGTTTTCCCATCAATTGACATCAACGCCTCTTTGCCCTGAATCATGGAAGAAGGCATCCCAAACGGCGTGTGCTGGCTGGTGGCATCCAGGAAAACGTACTGCCCGGGCTTGGCCTCGTAGGTCGTAATCATGTGGTTATCCACGCCGGGCGTGGCCACCTCGGAGTAGCGGTAGGGCAGGTCGCGGGTGCCAATCCAGGTGAGGTAGGATTTGATGCCCGCCAGCTGCAGCATGTCGTGGGTCAGGTTGGCCATGTCCTTGCAGTCGCCATAGCGGCGGCCGTATACCAGGCCGGCATCGTGGGGAATAAACCCGCGCAGGCCGTTTTCGAAGGCTATGTAGCGCACGTTATCCTGCACCCAGTAGAAAATGCGGCGCACCCGCTCCTCCTCCGTTTTGGCGCCCACTACCAAGGAGTCCACGGTGTGCTTGAGGGCGGGGTTATTCTTCCGGTCGATGCGAGTGATGAAGCTGGTGTAGAGCGAGAATAGCTCCGGCACGCCGGAGAGCAGCTTGCGCTGCTGTCCGGCCACCGGGGCTTCCTCAATGTAGTACATCAGGTGTGGGCGGTAGTAGCTGCCTTCCGGCCCGTCATCGTCGCGTGGGGGCGTGGGCAGGTTGTCGGCTGCCCATCGGTAGACCACCGTATTGCCTTTTTGCTGCTTGCTAAACTGCACCTTTACCTGGTCGGTATTGAAGAGCTTGCCTTCCACTTTCACGCCGGCGGGGGCCGTAATGGTCAGCTCGGCATGGCGCACAGGCACGTAGGAGCTAAAGAAGAAAGGCTGCAGAAAGCGCGAATCGGGGTGGCGCACGGTGTAGTCCGTCACGGTGCGTGCGCCGGGCGTCACCACCGGGAAGCTGAAGGTAGTCACACGGGTGTCGTCGTAGAAAATACCGGGCTGGGTTTCAAACTTCGATTTAAAGTCTGTCACTTTCACGGTGCGGTAGTCGCGGCCGTTGGGCACCAGGGTGCGGGCCTCCACTTTCTGCAGGCGGTTAAACAAGGAGCTATACACCCGGTCATCCGCATACATGGCAGTCTGGGCTTCCAGGTGCAGCATATCGTAGTGGTGGCGGGCCAGCACCTGCACCGAGTCGCCCAAAATTTCCACGGTCAGGTCCTGGCGGTAGTCCAGGTACACGGCTTTTTCGCCGGGGTACTGCTGCAGGGCCTGTGCCAGGAGCTGCGTAGGTTGCTGGGCCTGCGCGCTCAGATGGAAAACGCTTAGCAGTAACGCCAGCAGATATCGATAACGAAATGTATTCATGATCCTTCCAACCATAGAGTAGTACCTAGGAACCCGGGTGCCAAGCTGCCCCTGCCCTATTCACACGATAATAACGCCGGCCCACGTGAAGTTTATCCGCCGGGCGGCTTTTATTTTTTTGGCGATGTGACCTTTTTTCCGGCAGGCTTTGCCGGATACACCACCAATTCCTGATAAGTAGATACCGGGTCCGTTTCGCGCCGGAAATCTACCTCATCCAGCACGCCCAGCACCAGCTCTGCGGTGGTGTAAATGCGGTTGCCATCCAGCAGGTGCCCGCCCAGGGTGCGGCCGGTAGAATCGGCAAACGCCAGATGCAGGTGGCTGCCGTTTACCGACAGCGTGCCCACCAATGACACAATCTCAAAATGTCCCTGGTATACCGTTGGCCCCGATTGATTGGCCAGCCGCAGCGTAGCTGTAGTGAGGCTGCCCACGCAGGTAAGCACCGTAGCCGCTTTCAGCTGGTGCTGCGCTACAAACGCCAATAGCTGCTGGCGTAGGTCGTCGCCCGGGCGCAGGCGCAGGGCGTAGGTACGTATAGAAGAAGGCTGGGCTGTGGAAACAGACATGGGAGAAGCAGAAGTAGCCGTTTGAGCCCAGGCAGCCTGCCCACCCACCAGCAGTAGCATCAATATAAAAAGAGCCCGCATAGAAATCCAGAAATGCATACCGTTCAAAGGTAAGCAGGCGGCTTGGGCACCGGGCGAAAGAGCAATAAAAAAGCCGGCTAAACCGGCTTTTTTATTGCTCCCAAAATAAGCAGCTTATTTATTGAAGCTCACGTTGGTGTACTTGGTCTTGATGTTTACGTTGCCGGTAGGCCGCAACGACGACCGGCCAAACTGCCCCTGCATATCACTGGAAGCCGGGCTGGACTCTTCTGAGCGCACCGTTACCATACGCTTATCCACCAGCAGCTTGCCATTCTGGGTATTCACATCAAAGTTGAAACCGGTGCCATCGGGGAAGTTGAGCAGGATAGTGCTGTAGCCACCGTCCAGGTTAATCTGGCGGAAGTTGGGGCTGGTATTGCGCACCTCAAAGGTGGGGCAATGCTGCACCGTCATATCCAGCCGCTCACTTACTTTATCAATGCTGAACTTGCTGAAGCCGGAGGTGCCTTCCAGATTTTTCACGGTACCCAGCGCTACGTCGCCGTATTTGCTGTGAATCGTCAGGTTCTGCACCGTTCCGATATCAATGTCGGAGTAGTTGTTGCGCAACTCCACGATATTGCCACCATCCAGGCGCAGCTTGGCGTAGCTGGCATCAAACAATGCTTTACGGGCGTACTCCACAGAGGCGGAGCCGTTCTTCACACGCACTGCATTGTCTTCACCTTCTAGCCGGCCGGTGCGCAGGGTGCCATATTCTACGGCCAGCAGGCTCGGCCCCGTCAGGTCGCCGGTAATGCTGATGTCACCAAAAGTGTTCATCACCTTCAGCGCCTGATTTTTGGGCAGCCAGACCGTGTAGTTCACTTCGTAAAGGCGGTGCTTGCTCCAGCACTCGCGGGGCATGGTGCCAAACGTAGTAGTAGCGCTGATGCCGCCATTGGCCTCCGGGTCGTTGTTTTTCAACGACACCTGAATCATTTCCAGCAGCTGCTGGGCTTTCTCATCCGATTCTGCCCGCGTAGTAATGTCCACATCGGTACGTACTTCCTTGCGCGACCACACATTAATCTGTACCCGGCCGTAGCGGGTATTCAGCACGTAAGGCCGGGTAATAGGAGCCACAAAGGTGCGGCTCAGCTTGCGGTTTTTTTCTACTACCGGACCTATGCTTTCTGTTTGCTGCGGCCCCTGGCCAGAGGTTTGCTCTGCCTGATCGGGGCAGCCGATTTGCACGCCCGGCTGCGTAGGATCGGCCTGCCCGGTTTGGGGCTGATTGCCCATAGAGCCAGGCTCCGATGGTTGCTTGTAATAAACGGTGGAAGACTTCGTCAGCAGCTTGTATGCCCCTCCCTGCGCCTGCCCGGGGGCAGCCAGCGGAAGCAGGCAGGCCAGCAATAGGGCCCGATGCCAGTGGCGAGTCCAGATAGAAGCGGAGTTCATCGGTTATCAGCGTAAAGTGTCGGCGCGTCGTGGTAATCGTTCATTTGCTCGCGCATACGCAGTTGCTGGTTGAGAATATCCAGGCGGATCTGCAGATTCCGATTCATGGCGTCCAGCACCATGTTAGGGTCAGGATTACGGGTAAGCTCCACTTTCAGCTCATGATAGGTGGAGTCCAGGCTGGCCAGCTCGCGGTGCCACTCGGCGGGCGCGGCGGTATTCGTCTGCTTTTCCAGCTGCACCAGCTCACTTTGCCGCTCAATAATCTGAGAGGCATAGTAAGACTCCATCCGCTGCACTACCCGGGCAATGTCCTGGCGGGGCGAGTCGACGGCTGCCGTGGTCATGGCCACCGGGCTGCGGCCCGTGTACAGATGCAAGGCTTGCTGCTCGGAGGCCGGTTGGCTAAGTTGGTCTTTCATAGCCCACTGTCCCAGAGTAGCCTTCTTCCAGGGAATGGAAGCGGCAGAAGTGCCAAAGCGGGAGCTGTAGCCCACGCCAGCCAGTACTAAAAGCACCAGCACAGCGGCCAGGCCGTAGCGGCCCGAGCCCCGATGCCAAGCCATAGGCACTATGGAAGCAGGCTCTTCCGGAGCCGGTATCAAACGTAATGTAGGTTGCTCTACCGTACCAGCAGGCGCATCAAGTTCTTCTTCGATGCTGTCCCACAGGTCCGGGCGGGGCTCAAAGGCGTCGAAATCCGCGCGGTGGCGGTCGACGAATTCCTCAAGTCCGGTGGGTTTCTTATTCATACAGGTGGTTATACGCACAGTTCGTCCCTTCGCCGAGTTGATCCGGATCAATCATCCGGAGAGCGGGTGCCTCGGCAAAACGGCAGCCGACTCTTTTACATTCCGTGGTTGCGGGCCAGCTCCAGCAATTTTTTGCGGGCCCGGCTGTATTGCGACTTGGATGTAGATTCAGTGATATTGAGAATGGAGGCAATTTCGGCGTGGTCGTATCCCTCCAGCAGGTACAACGACAACACCACGCGGTAACCATCGGGCAGCTCCTGCACGCACCGTCGTACGACATCAGCCCGCCAAGTGGTTTCTTCCAGCTCCGCGCTGGTTTCCGCGTAATCAGTGCTTATTCCGTCATGCTGCTCACCCAGCGGCACCAGCTGCAGGCGGCGGTTGCGCAGGCAGTTGATGGATTTGTTGATAACAATGCGCTTCAGCCAGCTTCCGAAGGAAGAATCCCCCTTGTAGCTGTGCAGCTCGCGGAAAGCACTCAGAAAGGCCTCCTGCAGCACATCTTCCGCCTCCGCATAGTCGCCCGTAATGCGCAACGACGCATTAAACATGGCGCGGGAGTACCGTTTATAGATTTCGGCCTGGGCGCGACGGTCACCCAGCCGGCACCGCTCCACGAGCGGGGCATTGATGTCGGTATACGCTACTGCTTCCATGCGGTATGCGGGTTGGCAAAAGGTAAAAAATCGGTAACCGGTAAATATCCGACTTTCTAAGCTAAGCTACTAGCTCTGACGGGTAAGCATGAGAAAGACAATCTGAAAAAGAAGAGGTTGCACCAACTTCCTAAAGTAGTGTGAAGGGCCAGCTTTGCTCCCCAGCTCCCAGTAAATTTTGGTCCCGCGGTATACACCAACAGCCCGCCTCTCAAAGGAGGCGGGCTGTTTGAAACCATTTTTAAGTAGCGCTTACCGCTTACACATCAAACGTAATACCCTGTGCCAGCGGCATCTGGGTAGAATAGTTGATGGTATTGGTCTGGCGGCGCATGTACACGCGCCAGGCATCGGAGCCGGACTCACGGCCGCCGCCGGTTTCCTTTTCGCCACCAAAAGCCCCACCAATTTCAGCCCCGGAGGTGCCGATGTTTACGTTGGCAATACCGCAGTCGGAACCAGCGTAGGAAAGGAAAGTCTCCGTTTCGCGCATGTTCAGAGAGAAAATGCTCGACGACAGGCCTTGCTTCACGCCATTTTGCAGCTCAATAGCGGCTTCCACACTGCCGCTGTACTTTATCAGGTACAGAATGGGGGCAAAGGTTTCTTCCTGTACTGTGTGGTAGTGATTTTCGGCTTCTACAATGGCGGGTGTTACATAGGTACCACTGGCATAGGCTTCTCCTTTCAATACTTCACCGCCAATCAGCAGCTTACCACCTTCGGCCTGCACTTCCTGCAAGGCTTTGGTAAACATATGCACCGCCTGCTCATCAATCAGCGGACCAACCAGCGTGCCTTCCTGCAGCGGGTTGCCGATGGGCAGGTTGGGGTAGATTTTCAGCAAGCGGGCCTTCACATCCTCAAAAATGGACTCGTGAATGATGAGGCGGCGCGTGGTGGTGCAACGTTGCCCGGCAGTACCCACCGCCCCGAATACCACGGCGCGCATGGCCATATCCAGGTCGGCGTGCTGGGTGAGGATAATAGCGTTGTTGCCGCCCAGTTCCAGCAGTGCGCGACCCAGGCGGCCGCCTACTACCTCGCCTACCTTCTTGCCCATACGGGTAGAGCCCGTAGCCGAAACCAGCGGAATGCGCGTGTCGGCGGCCATCTTAGCGCCTATTTCGGCATCACCAATGATGAGGTTGAAGATGCCTTCGGGCAGTTCGTTTTCGCGCAGCACATCCTGAATGATGTTTTGCACGGCCACCGCTACAAGCGGCGTTTTCTCGGAAGGCTTCCAGATGTTCACGTCGCCGCACACGGCGGCCAGCATGGCATTCCAGCTCCACACGGCCACCGGGAAGTTGAAGGCCGAAATAGTGGCCACCAAGCCCAGTGGGTGGTACTGCTCGTACATGCGGTGCGCCGGGCGCTCCGAGTGCATGGTAAAGCCGTAGAGCTGACGCGAGAGGCCCACGGCAAAGTCGCAGATGTCAATCATCTCCTGCACTTCGCCCAGGCCTTCCTGCATGATTTTGCCCATTTCGTAGCTCACCAGCTTACCCAGGGGCTCCTTAAACTCGCGCAACTTGTTGCCAATCTGACGCACAATCTCGCCGCGCTTGGGAGCCGGCATGGTGCGCCAGGTAAGGAAAGCTGCCTGGGCTGTGCGTACTACCTGTTCATAGTCCTCGGCGGTGGCCATGGCTACTGTGGCAATAACTTTACCGTCGGCGGGCGAGGTGATGGTGCGGGTGTTACTGTTCTCGGCGCCACCCCAGTTCAGGCCAGTGCTATAGGCTGGGTTATTGGCTTTTACGCCCAGCTCACGTAGAACAGTGCGGATTCCGTGCGGGTCGGCGTGGGCGGGCGCGTCGCCGGTTGCCAGGGCTTCTTCGAGGGCTAATTTCATGGGTGGGTTATTTGGGGCTTGGTATTTTGGATTTGGGGAGCTACTCACGTCCTGTTTCAGCGAAAGAGGGAGCAGCGGTATTTTTATCAGTTCTTCTGTCACAAAGCTAACAAAAAAGCCTCCGCCTGAGTGGCGGAGGCTTTTGAATTTGGCAGGTTAGAAGCGGGTTATTCCGCCTGCCCAATGGGGTAATAGGCTTTGCGGCCATCGGGGTAGATACCTTCTACCAGCGCACCCTGGTTGTTTTTAGCTTCTTCCAAAAAGCGCTTCACGTCCTGGGGCTTGCCCACTTTGTTTTTATCAATGCGGGTGATGATAAAGCCGTCACCAATACCGGTTTCTTTGAAGTTGCTGCTGCGCACACCGGATATTTTGGCGCCGCCCTCCAGGTCCAGCTTATTCATTTCCTGTCGAGTAAGGGGAGCGAATTTGGCACCTTCGTACTCAATAGAAGAGGCTACTTCCTCCCGGACTACATCAGTAGTGCCGGTAGAATTGCGCAGCGTTGCGCCAGCGGCACGCTCCTTGCCTTCCCGCAGGTAGGCAATTTTGATTTTGTCGCCGGGGCGGAAACGGGCCACCTGTTCCTGCAGCTGCGAGGAGGTATTCACCTTCACCCCGTTGATTTCAGTGATGATGTCACCCTCTTTCAGGCCTGCGTCGGCAGCAGCGCTGTTCTTGTTCAGGCCTACTACATACACCCCGTTCAGGGTGCTCAGCTTTTTCTCCGAGGCCAGCGTTGCATCTACTTCACGGATATTAACGCCCAGCAGGGCACGCTGTACTACCTTATATTTCAGTAGATCATCGACCACCTTACTCACAATGGAGCTGGGCACGGCAAATGAGTAGCCTTCAAAGGAACCCGTACGCGAGGCAATGGCCGAGTTAATTCCAATCAGGTCGCCCTTCAGGTTTACCAGGGCACCGCCCGAGTTTCCGGGGTTTACTACGGCATCGGTCTGCAGGAAGGCTTCTACGCCCATGCGGTCTTCGCGCTGCAGAATATTGATGTTGCGGCCTTTAGCCGAGATAATACCGGCAGTTACCGTAGAGTTCAGGTTGAAGGGGTTGCCGACAGCCAGCACCCACTCCCCTACTTTCACGTCGTCGGAGGAGCCGTAACGCACGAAGGGCAGATTATCGGCCTGTACTTTCAGCACTGCCAGGTCGGTGGTGGGGTCGGCCCCTACCAGCTCGGCCTTGTACTTACGTTTGTCGTCCAGTACTACCTCAATTTTATCGGCCTTATCAATGACGTGGTTGTTGGTTACAATGTAGCCGTTAGCAGCAATGATAACACCGGAGCCAGAGCCAATCTGCGGGCCCGACTGGGGCCGCTGCATCTGGTTGAAATCGTCGCCGAAGAACTGACGCAGGAATGGATCCATCCGTACAGCATCGTTCTGCGTCATTTTAGGGGCATATTCGGTCATAACGTGCACCACAGCCGGCGTTACAGCGGAGGCAGCCGCTACGAAGTTGAGGCCCTCGGGCACTTCATAGGTGCTGCTGCGCAGCTCACTGGTGTAGCGTACGTTGGGGTCGGCAGCTAGGGTCTGGGGCAATACTTCGCGCTCCGGCTCCAATAGCTTATACCCACCCACGGCCACCGATCCGCCCAGAACGGCGGAAGCCATGAGGCCGAGCATCATTTGTTTGGCTTGCATGGGTAATTATAAAGTTGTGGTTGAAAAAAAGAAGTCTGACTAAGTTAAGCGTTTCGGCGGAAACCTATATAACAGCAACGCTCTAACGCAAGAGGCGAACTGTGTGGTATACAGTTGCAAGTATATAACCACAACCGGAAGAAAAAAGGCACCAACCCCGGTGCCTTTTTCTATAACCGGTGTTTACCGTACTTCAATCTGGTGTTTGGTTACCTTCTTGCTATCAAAAGGCAGCGCAACGCGCAGCACTCCATCCGTGAGTTGGGCATCAATACCGGTAACGTCCACAGTATCGGGCAGACGGAACGTGCGGGAGAAAGTACCGAAGCTGGTTTCTACCCGACGGAATTTTGGTGCATTTTCTGTCGCCTCCGGAGCTTTTCGCTCCCCGCTGATGACGAGGCGGCCTTCCTGAAAATCGATTTTTACATCTTCTTTCGCTACGCCGGGCAAAGCCAGGTGCAGTTCAAAGCCCTGCTCCGATTCCAGGATATCAGCCTGGGGCACGAAGCTGGCAGTGGGTTTATCCTGCGGTTGCAGGCCTTCGCGCAGCAGTTCATTCAGTACGGTGTTGAAAGCGCGGGGCGAACGGCGGGCAGGGAGCGTGTTATACAAAAGCGTGGCCATGGTTTGGTACGAGAATGTTAAGGTTGAACAGTAATCAGCAATTGATTCTGATGTGTATTCAATAAATTCCATACCAATCTAAACATCAGTCCATTATACAGACATAATGTCTTAAAACAGGCAACTACAGCTTTTCATAAATAGCACCCCAATAGTCAGAACAGGCATAAACCGTATTCTAATGCGGTTTATGCCTGTTCTGACTTAATGCCTAAATGTCATGTGATTCTAAGTTCCTGAATTAGTGTTGCGTCGGCAGCTGGTTTCTGTTAGCTGGCAGGCTGCCACTAAACAACGTAATCCGGGTTTCCAGCCCCACGGTAGGCGTCACGAAATTGCGGCGGCCACCGGGAATGGGGTTGCCATCAGAATCGGTCTGGGGTAGCACGAACTGGTAGGATGCCAGGTAGCCAAACCAAGGCGTAATGTCCAGCCGGTCGGAGAAGCGGATGCCTACTTCGGCGCGAAGCGTGGTAAAATCAATTACCCGCTCTTTGGGCTGCGCTTCCTCGTCGCGCTGCAGGCGTAGGTAAGCACCCAGCTCATAAGCCAGGCGCGGACGTAGCACTACGGTGCTTCCTACTGGAAATTGCCGTTCTAAGTCTAAGCGCAGACGAGTAACGCCGCGGGTTTGGTCTGGGGTATCAGCGAAACGATATTCCGCACTCAAACGCTGCCCAAACGTTAGGGCGCCAATATTGCTTCTATGCCGAAGCAGGATTTCCGGGGTAAAGTCGCCCATGCCGGCCGTATGCGTGTAGCGTGCGGTGCCGCCTACACTCCATTGCTCCGTGAGAAAGGTTTCGTAGCCTGCCCTTAGGTGTTTGCGATAAAAGCCGCCCCTATTCTCCATATCGGAATTAGTACTGCGCTGTCCCCCGGCACTCAGAAACAAGTAGCCCCCGTTTAGCAAGGCATATTCTGCCTGCAGCTCGGGCCATACTTCCAGCTCATAGCCTACCCGCTTATTCTGCGCCTGCGCGGTACCGGCACACCACAGGCCAGCCAGCAATACCAAGAAAAGCTTACGCATGGGCCGTTTCGGCCGTGGCCGCATCAGTAGTGGAGAAGGCCGCCAGCTCACGCAGGGTCAGCCAGGTCATTAGGCCGGGCCCTACCTCCAGGGCTTTAGGGTCGATATCGAAAGTAGGCGTATGTACGGAGGAGGCGAAGCGGCCATCGGCGGCGCGGGTACCCAGGCGGTAGAAGCAGGCGTCTGCGGCCTGCGAGAAATAGGCAAAGTCTTCCGCAGCCATCCACTGGTCGAGTTCGATGACGTTTTCCGCGCCCAAATACTCTTCCGCGGCGGCGCGCACACGGGCTGTCAATTCAGGCTCATTTTCCAGGTAAGGATATCCATGCCGGATTTCCAGTTCGCAGGTAGCACCCATCGATTCCGCTAAACCTTCGCAGAGTTTACGCAGGTGCTGGTGTGCTTCCTGCCGCCACTCCTCGTTTAGGGTACGGAAAGTACCTTCCATGTACACCTCGTTTGGAATGACATTGGTGGCACCGTTGGCAATAACCTTCCCAAAGGAAAGCACGGAGGGAATTTTGGGGTTGGCGCGGCGGCTGACAATTTGTTGGGCCGCTACAATGATGTGGGCCGCTACCAGCACCGGGTCCAGGTTTTGCTCGGGCATGGCGCCATGGCCGCCTTTGCCGCGCACCGTCATGTACAGCTCATCCGTGCTGGCCATGTAGCGCCCCGCCCGAATACCGATTTGCCCGGCCGGCAACATGGGAAATACATGTTGCCCCAGCACACTGGCGGGCTTGGGGTTTTCCAGTACACCTTCCTTGATCATGAGGGAGGCCCCGCCGGGGAGCTTTTCCTCACCGGGCTGAAAAATCAGCTTTACGGTACCTTCAAACTCGTCGCGCAGTTGCGTGAGAATATGGGCTACTCCCAGTAAAGAGGAAGTGTGCACATCGTGGCCGCAGGCGTGCATCACGCCGGGGTTGGTGGATTTGTACGGCACTTCGTTTTGCTCCAGAATAGGCAGCGCGTCCATGTCGCCGCGCAGGGCTACTATCCGGCTGCCGGGGTTGCGGCCTTCAATGAGGGCTACCACGCCGGTCTTGGCCAAAGGCTGCGGGCTGAGGCCCATCTGGCGCAGCTGCTCGGTAACGAAAGCGGCGGTAGAAAACTCCTCAAACGAAAGCTCCGGGTTGGCGTGCAGGTGTTGGCGCCAGCCAACGGTAACGGCGGCCGACTCTGCGGCCAGGGCTTTAAGACGGGAAATCAGATGCTGCATAGGTGGCAAGATACAGTAGCGAGGCCTAGGAATAACGAACCTCAACGAAGCGAGGGTTATTCAAACAATACACTCAGATGTGGCCGTACAGTCAGCAGTAAGGGGCGGCCGGGCATATTGGGGCTGAAAGCAGCTTCCAGCTGCTCATCGGTGGAAAGCATACGGTTTACTAAGAGGCAATCGGCCAGTTCCAGGTACTCTCCGCGTTTATCGTTGTTATAACGAATCCGTCCCCGCACGGCCACCGTCATATCCAATAAAACAGATTGTATGCCCGTGTGCAGCAGCAGGATATCAACGAAGCCATGTTGCGGCCATAGGGACACGCGCAACTGCAGTTCATGCTGCTGCACGCGGTAGTGTAGGCTGCCGCCTGCCCCTTCGGTGGGCACGTCTTCCAGGGCCTGCAATACCTCCAGCTCATCCCACTGCAACTCCCGCAGAAAGGCCATAGGGAACCTCCTTAAAACGTGGTTTTATTCAGTACTACCTGCGTGGCCTGCAGCTCAGCTTTAGGGGCAATGGGCTTTATGCGCAAAAGGGCCTGCTCCGCTTCCAGCCGGTTTAGATAGTCGCCTACCCAGAGACGGTAGACGGGCTGCTTGAAGGTGAGGTAGTCGGTTTCTTCGGGGTAGCGGCTGATAACCGAGCGGCGAATGGCCATAGCCTGGTCGCGCTCCAGCCCCACGTAGGCCAGAATGCGGAAGCCCTGCGCGTACTTCACGTTCTGGTTGGTGTATGCCTGGTCGCGCAGGCGTTGCTCAACCTGGGCATTTACCTGGTTTACGGGCGTTACGTTGGCACGCACGGCGTTGGGAGCGAGAGCTGCCGGGGCTTTGGGCGGCGTGAATACCGGCCGGAAGCGGCTTAGATCTTCGGCCGCTTCTACAGGGGCGTTGCGACGGGCGGTAGAGTCGGAAGAGGTGGTACCGGGGGCTGTGGCGGCACAGGCACCCAACTGGAGGAGAGCGGCGAGCAGCAGCACGTTACGAAGTAGCAGGTGTTTCATCGGGTTGCAGCAAAGCCACACTATTGGAAGAACCAAGCCGGTCGGCGCCGGCGGCCACCAGGGCCAAAGCGGCCGTGCGGGTACGAATTCCACCGGCGGCCTTAATACGTATCTCAGCCGGCAAATGGCGGCGCATCAGGACAATATCATTAACGGAAGCACCCCGGCTGGCAAATCCGGTAGAGGTTTTCACGAAATCAACCCCAGCTTCAGCGCACAGTTCGCAGGCCGTTATGATTTCCTCCTCACTCAACAGCGCGGTTTCGATAATCACTTTCAGCAGGGCTTTTTTGAATCGGCACAGCTCGGTCAGCTGGCCTAACTCCTCCTCTACTTCTTCCAGCTGCCCCGATTTGAAAGCGGCAATATTCATCACCACGTCAATTTCGCGGGCCCCATCGGTCAGGGCCTGATGAGCTTCAAAGAACTTCACCTTCGCAATCTGGTAACCGAGCGGGAAACCGACTACCGTACAGACGGGAACCCCAGTGCCGTACAACTCCTCCACGGCAAACCGCACAAAGGCGGGTGGCACGCATACGGAGGCAAAACGGTGTTGCGCGGCTTCGGCGCACAATTGCGCAATCTGGGCTTGGGTAGCATCGGGGCGCAAGAGCGTATGGTCGATGCGGGCAGCTAACTCAGCGGGGGAAGGCGTACGCATAGGCATAATGCAAGAAAACGAAATGGCGGGCAAACAGCAGTGGCAGGTAAAAATTTACCTGCCACTGTTTTATTACGCAGTTAGGGCGCCAGAGCTTAGTCGATGAGGACGGCGCGGTTGTTCACCACATCATCTTCCACGCTCTTGTATTTCACGTCCCGCACAATGCGGCCGTCCATATACTGCACGCTTACTTTATCGTTGCGGTTGGCAATTTTCTGGCTGCGGGCGGGCTGCTGTTTTTCCAGTACCTGGGGCATAGCACCATCCTGCTCTAAATCCTCAGGCCCAGCGCCCAGCGACGTGGTGGATACCTCTTTCTGCGCTTTCAGCTTGGGCTTGGGCGCGGGCTGGGGTAGCTCGTCTTCCACGTAGAACTCGGGCTCCACAGCTTCACCCTGCTGCGAAGGAATATCGGCGCGGAACAGGAACTGTACGGTGTCCTCGTTCACTTTGCCAATCATGCGCTTAAACAGCTCAAACGACTCGAACTTGTAGATCAGCAGCGGGTCTTTCTGTTCGTACACGGCGTTCTGCACCACCTGCTTCAGGTCGTCCATCGAGCGCAGGTGCTGCGTCCAGGCCGTGTCAATCACGGAAAGCGTTACCACTTTCTCCATGCCGCGAATCAGCTCCTGGCCTTTGTTGGCCTGGGCGCGGCGCAGGTTTACCACCGACTGAATCTGCTTGCGCCCATCGGTGAAGGGAACGGCAATGTTCTCGTAGGGGGCGTTCTGCGAAATCAGGTCGTTGATGAGCGGCAGGGCATGCTCGCCAATCACGCGGCTCTTGTCATCGTAGTAACCCAGGGCCTCATCGTAGAGCTTCTGGGTGAGTTGGGCCGCGGGCAGGCTCGTCAGGTCCTGGGCGGTGAGGTGCGTGTCGTAGCTGAACAGGCGGATAACGGCCAGCTTGAAGTCTTCGAAGTCGTTGGTGACTTTGTGGGCGGCCACGATGTTTTCGCACACATCGTAAATCATGTTCCACACGTCCAGTTCCAGACGCTCACCGAACAGGGCGTTGCGGCGGCGCTTGTACACCACCTCGCGCTGGGCATTCATCACGTCATCGTACTCCAGCAGGCGCTTGCGGATGCCGAAGTTGTTTTCTTCCACTTTCTTCTGCGCACGCTCAATAGAGCTGGTAATCATGGAGTGCTGAATCACTTCGCCTTCTTCCAGACCCATGCGGTCCATCAGCTTGGCAATGCGCTCCGAGCCAAACAGACGCATCAGGTTGTCTTCCAGGGAAACGAAGAACTGCGAAGAACCCGGGTCGCCCTGACGGCCGGCCCGACCCCGCAGCTGGCGGTCTACGCGGCGTGACTCGTGGCGCTCGGTACCAATAATGGCCAGACCACCGGCCTCTTTGGCGGTGCCGCGCAGCTTAATGTCAGTACCCCGACCGGCCATGTTGGTGGCAATGGTCACGGTGCCGGGATGACCCGCGCCGGCTACAATCTCGGCTTCGCGCTGGTTCTGCTTGGCGTTCAGTACCTGGTGCGGGATGTTGCGCAGCTTCAGCATACGGCTCACCAGCTCAGAAATTTCCACGCTGGTGGTACCCACCAGCACGGGGCGGCCGGCTTTCACCAGCGTCTGAATTTCCTCGGCTACGGCGTTGTACTTCTCGCGTACGGTCTTGTATACCTTGTCGTGCTCGTCTTTGCGGGAAATGCCGCGGTTGGTGGGCACTACCACCACGTCCAGCTTATAGATTTCCCAGAACTCGCCGGCTTCGGTTTCGGCCGTACCCGTCATGCCGCCCAGCTTGTGGTACATGCGGAAGTAGTTCTGCAGCGTTACGGTGGCGTAGGTCTGCGTGGCATCTTCGATGCGCACATTTTCCTTGGCTTCAATGGCCTGGTGCAGACCATCAGAGTAGCGGCGACCTTCCATTACGCGGCCTGTCTGCTCATCCACAATCTTCACCTTGCCGTCTTCGGACAGGATGTACTGGTCGTCGCGCTCAAACAGGGTGTAAGCTTTCAGCAGCTGGCTGACGGTGTGCACCCGCTCGCTCTTCTCCTGATAGTCGTTGATCAGCTGCTCCTTCTGGTGCAGCTTGTCGTCGTCGCTGATGATTTTGCTATTTTCAATGGCCGCAATTTCCATCCCGATGTCGGGCATGATAAACAGGTGCGGATCTTCGCCCTGGGCCGTAATCAGGTCAATGCCACGCTCGGTCAGCTCAATCTGGTTGTTCTTCTCATCAATGGTGAAGAACAGGGGCTTGTCGGCCTCGGGCATCTGGCGGGAGTTGTCCTGCATGTAGTGGTTTTCCACTTTTTGCAACACCACGCGCATGCCAGACTCCGAGAGGAATTTAATGAGGGGCTTGCTCTTGGGCAGACCACGGTAAGCGCGGAACAGCATCAGGCCGCCTTCGCCTTCCTTCACGCCGTCGTTGCCTTCTTTAATCAGCTTGCGGGCTTCCACCAGGTACTGCTGCACCAGCTTTTTCTGCTCGTTTACCAGCTGCTCAATGCGGGGCTTCAGGATCAGAAACTCGTGCACATCACCACGGGGCACGGGGCCGGAGATGATAAGCGGGGTCCGGGCATCGTCAATCAAAACGGAGTCCACTTCGTCCACCATGGCATAGTGGTGCTTGCGCTGCACCAGCTCGCCGGTTTCGCGGGCCATGTTGTCACGCAGGTAGTCGAAGCCGAATTCGTTGTTGGTACCGTAGGTGATGTCGGCGGCGTAGGCCGCACGGCGGGCATCGGTGTTGGGCTGGTGCTTATCGATGCAGTCCACGGTGATGCCGTGGAACTCGAACAGCGGCGCATTCCACTCGGAGTCACGTTTGGCCAGGTAGTCGTTCACCGTAACCAGGTGCACGCCACGGCGGGCCAGGGCGTTGAGGAAAGCTGGTAAGGTAGATACCAGCGTTTTACCTTCACCGGTGGCCATTTCGGCAATTTTACCCTGGTGCAGTACCACGCCGCCAATCAGCTGCACGTCGTAGTGCACCATGTCCCAGGTGATTTCGGCACCGCCGGCAATCCACTTGTTGCTCCAGATAGCCTGGTCGCCCTGAATGGTTACGTTGGCTTTGCGACGGGAAATTTCCCGGTCGAAATCCGTAGCAGTAACCACCAGCTGGCCATTTTCCTTGTAGCGGCGGGCGGTTTCCTTTACGGTGGCAAAGGCCGCCGGCAATACTTCCAGCAGGACTACTTCCAGATCTTTGTTCCGCTGCTTTTCCAGCGCATCAATCTGGTCGAAGATTTTTTCTTTCTCGATGATGTCCAGGTTCGCCTCGTCAGCAATGCGCTGATGCAGGCCGCCAATCTGGTCGTCGATGCCTTTAAGACGCTCGTCAATCCGGGCGCGAACATCAGCAGAGTGCTGGCGCAGCTGGTCGTCGGTGAGCGGTGCCAGTTTGGCATATTCGGCATTGATGAGTGCCACATACGGCAGAATCTCTTTCAAATCCCGCTCGGACTTGGTCCCGAACACTTTGGCAACTGCCTTCCCTAAAAAATCAAACATGCTGGTAGATATTGACTGAAAACGCCGGGGCGTACCTCAAATTTACAAGATTTCTATCCAAAACCGCCCCAATCCGTAACGCACCGCCAATCTGGCTGATTTAGAGGGGTAGTGCCGGGTCAAGGCCAGTGGCAACTGCTGCACGGTCCAGGCTGAAGCTCAGCGTCAGTAGGCAACGGTTTTGGTGGCTACTTCGGTGGCAAGGTAGTGGGAACTGCGCTTTAAAAAGGGCTTTTCTATGAAGTGCCAGAGCAGAAATGCGGCACCCAGAACGGTGAGGAGCAACCCGGCCAGCCCCAGCCAGGGGTTAGCCTTGAACAGGCCGAGTTGAATAAACAATTGAATGAGTGGAAAGTGCAGCAAGTAGGTACCGTAGGATAAGTCGCCCCACTTCCCCGCATTCAGGTGAACAGGCAACCGGGTAGCGAAAAACAGCACACTGGCCGCGTAGCACACGGGCTCTACCACCCGTTGCAGACCTGAATCAGGGAAGAGCATCAAAATACTAAACGTTCCCAACGCTACCCAACCGATGATGGGCCCCAGGCGCCGCTCCTCCACCGTATACAGCGCTCCGAATGCAAATAAATGCAGCGCCCCGGGAAACTGCCGGCCTAGCTCCGCTACCATTTTGGGGCTAAGACCTGCTACGTGCGGTAGCAGCCAATCCCAAACCAATGCTATCAAAAAAGCTAGTATTGCCGCCGGATAAGGCCCAATTCGGCGAAACAAGAAAACAAGGAGGGGCACGCAGGCATACAAGCACAGTTCCACCTTTATCGTCCATAAAGAGCCGTTCATAACCGGAACTGGGTGCTGCTCAAATACACCGGGTAAAGTGGGCTGAAGAAAGTTGAGGAAGGAAGCGTTGGCTCCCAAGTATTTGTATGCTGCCGTGGATTGCAGAAAATCGGCTGCCGGCAGGCTGGTTACCGCCAGCCCAATCAGCCAGGCTACGCCTATGGTGGTGAGATAAGCCGGATAGATACGCCGCACCCGTTTTTGAGCATACTCCAGCCCAGTAGCGCTGCTTAGGAAACTGCGGGTAACAAGGCAGCCACTCAGCACGAAAAAGCCCTTTACCGCAAAATCAGCCGATAGATAATTGAGGAACGGTTGGAATGCTGGCAGCTGAGTAAGGACCGCTACATGGCAGAAGACGACTATTAGTGCCAGCCCCAGTCGCACGGCGTCGAAGTTATTTTGCATGAATTGGGAGTAGGCTATCAAGCCGCAAAATACAGTTCCCGCCCCACTCCCGGCACGAGCATAACCCGCTGCTCTAACTTATGAGAAAATGAAACCTATACACCTGCTACAATAGTGGGCCATACTATTGGGTTTGACCGGTATTAAACAAAACTGTCACCCAAAGCTCTCCGCCTTTTCCTGCTTCAGACCAAAGGCCAAGGCAGGTTAGGGAGAGAGTTTTGGATGACAGCAAGCCTATTTACTTATCGGCTGCGAGGTGCAACCTACAAGCCACTTAATCTAGATTATTCTTTTGCGGGGTCGCGGGAAAGAATTTTTTCCATGATAGAAGCCGAGCCCGTGATTGGCGGCGTGGTAGCCGCTTTTTCGGTAGGCTTATCGGTAGTGAGCTTCTTATAAAGGGTAAGTGCCTGGGCCACTACCTGGTCCATGTTGTAGTACTTGTACGTAGCCAGGCGCCCTACAAAGTGCACGTTGGGCGTCTGGTCGGCCAGCTTCTTATACTTGTTATACAGCTCGGCATTTTCCGGGCGCGGCACGGGGTAGTATGGGTCCCCTTCGGCTTGCGGATACTCATACACGATGCTGGTTTTGGGATGTTTCTGGCCGGTCAGGGCTTTGAACTCCGTAATGCGCGTGTAGGGCTGCTCGTTGGGATAGTTCACTACCGGGGCAGGCAGGAAGTTTTCGCAGTTCATGGTTTCGTGCTTGAACTCCAGGGAGCGGTAAGGCAGCTTACCAAACTTGAAGTCGAAGTATTCGTCTACCGGGCCGGTGAAAATCATTTCCTTGAAGGGAATGAAGCTTACCACATCATGGTAGTCGGTATTTAGCATAATGCTGATGTTGGGGTGGTCCAGCATCCGCTCAAACATGCGGGTATAGCCGTGCAGCGGCATTGCCTGATAGGTATCCGTGAAATACCGGTCGTCGCGGTTGGTGCGGGTAGGCACGCGGCTGGTTACGGACTTGTCCAGCTCGGAAGGGTCCATGCCCCACTGCTTGCGGGTGTAGTTGCGGAAGAACTTCTCGTACAGCTCTCGCCCTACTTTGCTTACCACTACATCCTCGGAAGTCTTGATAACCGGAATGCTTTCGGCCAAAGATTCCAGGAATTGCTCTACTTCAAAACTGTTCAGCGAGAGGCCGTAAAGCTTGTTAATGGTATCCAGGTTGATGGGAATCGGCAGGAACTGACCATCGACGGAAGCCAGCACGCGGTGCTCGTAAGGGCGCCACTCGGTGAAGTTGGTGAGGTAATCGAATACCTCGCGGGAGTTGGTGTGGAAAATGTGCGGGCCGTATTTATGCACCAGCACACCTTCTTCATTATAGTGGTCGTAAGCGTTGCCGCCAATGTGGTTACGCTTATCTACTATCAGTACTTTCTTGTTAGATCTGGTGGCCAGCCGCTCGGCCAGCACGCTACCGGCAAACCCGGCTCCGACGATGAGGTAATCGAACATATTTCAGGGTCTTGGTAAGAGCGTAGAACAAATAGGATAAGGGGGTGTACGAAAATTATGCCTTTGGGGTAGCCAGGCGCTGCTTCATCACATCTACCATCTGCTGCCAGGTAAGATCCCAGCTGATGGTCTCCAAGTATTCATCGGTGCGCTGGCGCCAATCTTCGTCAGCGTTTTGCTCCAGGGCCCGCTCAATAGCTTTTCCAAAATCCTCCGCATTGGAGGCAATGTGCACGAGGCCTAAGTCGCCGTAAGGGCGCACCACGTCGCGGATAGGAGTACTTACTACTGGCTTACCGGCCGCCAGGTACTCGGGAGTTTTAGTGGGCGATATGAATTTAGTGCTTTCATTATCAGCGAATAAAAGCGTAGCTACATCCCAACCCCGCAAATAGCCCGGCAGTTCCTTATAGTCTTTACCCCCCAGGTAATGAATGTTCTGGTGACGGGGCAGCGTGGCCGGATCAATCTTTACCACGGGCCCAATAATCACAAATTGCCACTGCGGATACGCTTCTGCTAACTGGCCCAGCAGCTCTATATCCAGGCGCTCATCTACTACCCCAAAAAAACCAACCCGTGGTGAGGGAATACCAGCTTGGTCGGCGGGGTCAGCCATTTCCTGGCGCGCCTGCCCAAAGTGGTCTTTATCGATGCTGCTGGGGAACGGGTGCACATCGTGGTGCTGCAGGCTCTTGGCTTCGTAAAGCGTGTGGCCGCCCGTAAACACCAGGTCTGCTTTTTTAAATAGCTCCTGCTCCCGCTCACGCAACACGGGCGGCGCAAACTTGAAGGCCGCCAGCTCATCCATGCAGTCATACACGGTAAGCGCAGCCTCCAGGTGCCGGGATTTGGCCAGCGCCATGGGCGTATAGTACCAGGCAACGTTGCCGGCAATATTGTTCTCTTTAAAAAACTGCGTGAGCAACTCGGCTTGTGCCGCGTCGGCGGCGGCTTCATCGGCCCGCAAACGCTGGGGCAAGTGGGCTACTACTACCTTTACGCCCTGCTGTCGGTCTTTTATTTCCAGGTGCGGTTCAATCAGGTCGTCGGCGTGGTAGAAGGGTTCTTCCACATAAAACACCCGGCCCTGCTGGGCAAAGCGGGAGAGCAAATGTTGTGGGCGCTGCCACACAAAATCCCAGTGCAGGTGCGCAAAGCAAACTAAATCCGGAAGGTTGGTAGTGGCGGTGGAGGAAGACTGCTGGGAAGTTTGAGTGTTGGTTGAGCTTGATTGAGAAGAACGCGCGGATGCACCTGCCGCTGTGGTAGAGGGCATAGAAAAAGAACTAGAGATGAATAGCTATACATAAGATGCCCCAGCTACACCAGGCAGCATCTAGTGCGTACTACGCATAGCTCCACCAAAAAGATATTCTCCTATTCTCGCTCGCCCATTTACCCGGCCAAAATACACTGCCATTCTACGGCATCCTGCCACCCCGCTGCCGTGCGCAGCCATTGCTGCCGCACCCCTACCTGCCGAAAACCCGCAGCCTGAAAAAGCGCCTGACTGGCCGTATTAGACATTTCCACGGTACAATATAGCTGGTGCAGACGCAGCGTTTGCTCGGCGTAATTCAGACTCAGTTGCAACGCGGCGGCCGCATAGCCGCGGCGGCGCTCTTTAGCCAGCACCGTAATGCCCAGGCCTGCCCGCTGGTGCAGCGGGTTAAAATCAAATAAATCCAGGGTGCCCACCGCACGGCCATCCGGCTGGGTACATATTACCAGCCGCAGTTGCTTCACCTCATGAAAATCGGCGCCGGCATGGTCCAGGTACTGGCGCAGCATGTGCCTCGATACTGGCGCCAACGTATCCGATACCCCCCATAATGCCGCATCATTTTCCAGGTTGTAAAGGAAGTCGAGGTCATCGGCTTCCAGCGCACGCAGGAAAATCAGTTCGTTCCGGAGCATGGGTGGTGACGGTGTTGAAATTTAGAAACCGGTAATAAACTACTCTGTCATCCTGAGCTTGGCGAAGGACCTTCTCACTACTGCAAGACTCGCGTAACAACGACTCGCTCCAAAGTGAGAAGGTCCTTCGCCAAGCTCAGGATGACAGATATTTTTTAGATTGAACAGAAAACTCTACACCTCAATAGAGCCCTCAAAAACGCGGGTGGCGGGGCCACTGAGGAACACGTGGGTGAAAGAGCCATCCGGATGCGCATCAAAGGTTACGCGCAGGTCGCCGCCAATGGTGCGCAGGTGTACCGGGCTGGCCGCGCCGCGCCGGGAGGCGGCCAGGGCTACGGCCGTTACCCCGGTGCCGCAGGAGAAAGTTTCATCTTCTACCCCGCGCTCATAGGTGCGCACCTGCCAGGGCTGGGCGGGGTCAGAAGGGGCTTCCACAAAATTGACGTTGGTGCCCCGCTCCCGGAACCGCTCGTTGTAACGAATGGCGCGGCCTTCTGCAAACACATTCAGCTCTGCCAAGGTGCTGGGCGGCAGAAAGCGCACGAGGTGCGGCGAACCGGTATCCAGAAAAATACCGTCTTCTTCTATTTCCTGCTGGCCCAGCACATCCTGCATGCGCAGGTGCACGGTGCCATCTGCATCAATGCGGCCTTCGTGCTGGCCATCGGCCGCTAGAAAGATGGTGGCACTTTCTATCACGCCTAGGAACTGCGCAAAAGCTACCGTGCATCGGCCGCCATTGCCGCACATAGAGCCCACGTAGCCATCGGCATTGAAATACACCATCTCGAAATCGTAATCGAAATGCTTGCGTAGCAGAATCAGGCCATCGGCACCAATCCCGAGGCGCCGGTCGCAGAGGCGGCGCACCAAGGCATTGTTGGCCGCGTCAAACTTTCGAGCCCGGTCGTCAATCATTACAAAATCATTGCCGGTGCCCTGGTATTTATAGAATTGCAGCTTCATAATAGGTGTGAGGTAGGGATAAGCAGAGTAGATAAACAAGGCGTGGGCCTGATAGCAACGTCTCCGCTTTTCGGCTGCAAAGCTACCGCGAATAAGCCGTTTCCGGCTGTGGTAAAAACCGGGCCGCACCAGCCGCCGGAGACACAGTAAGATACAGGTTAGCCACTGATAATTATGCGGGGAGAGACACCTTTTCTCTGGTGTCATTGGCCGCGCTTCTGCCGCCATTTAACCAGCAATGCCCTACCTTTGGCCCCCCCGCCCAAGGGCGGTTTCGCTTGTACCCTATGTATTCTTTCCTGACCACCGGCAACTGGCCTGATTACGAGCTGATCGACTCGGGCAACTTTGAAAAGCTCGAACGATTTGGGCAACATATTCTGGCCCGGCCCGAGCCCCAGGCTATCTGGGACCCGAAGCTGTCGGCGGGCGAGTGGAACCGCGCCAACGCCACCTTCACCCGTGAAAAAGGCAGCCAGGAGCGCGGCCAGTGGAAAATAAAGCCCGGTACGCCCGAGCAATGGGTTATCAACTACGATCAGGAAGGACTGAAGCTGCGTTTTCGGTTGGGCCTCTCGTCGTTTAAGCACGTAGGTTTGTTTCCGGAGCAGGACCCCAACTGGCAGTTTATCTACCAGCAAACCAAGCTGCGGAAAGCGGCCGTGCCGCGCGTGCTGAATTTGTTTGCCTACACCGGGGCCGCTACGCTGGCTGCCCGCGCTGCCGGTGCCGATGTTACCCACCTTGACTCCGTGAAGCAGGTAAACTTCTGGGCCCGCGACAACATGGAAGCCTCCAACCTGGATGGGGTGCGCTGGCTGGTAGAAGATGCTATGAAATACGTGCGGCGCGAAGTAAAGCGCGGCAGCAAATACCAGGGCCTGATTCTGGACCCGCCCGCCTACGGCCGTGGACCTAACGGCGAAAAGTGGCAGCTGGAAGATGAGCTGAATGAGATGCTCAAGCTCTGCAAAGAGCTGCTCGACCCCACCGACCATTTCTTCCTCATCAACCTTTACTCGCTGGGTTTTTCCGCCCTGATTCTGGATAACCTCGTAACCGACATCTTCCCTCCTACTACCGGCCCGCGCGAAATCGGCGAAATCTATCTGCACGACCAGGCGGCCCGCAAGCTGCCGCTGGGCACGTTCTGCCGCTTTGCCAGTCCTGTCTAGCAGCGGCTCCGTTCATGTGATTTTTGTGTAGCGGTAACCAATTGCCTTTTGGTGTTTCCTTGTTAGCGGCCCGTATTTGACTTTCTGATGACCACTCCTACCAAACACCGCCGCCTGGCCCTGATTGATATGGGCACCAACACCTTCCACCTGCTGATTGTGGAGCTGCCGGAGCCACGCCACCAGGAGCCGGTGGTGCTGATGCGCACCAAAGTGGGCGTAAAGCTGGGCGAAGGCGGTATCAGCAACGGCGAAATTGCCCCCGCGGCCTATACCCGAGCCCTGCATACGCTGGCGGCCTTTCAGGAAGAAATTGAGCTGCACCAAGTAACGGAAGTGCGCGCCACGGCTACCAGCGCCGTGCGCGTAGCCCGCAACGGTGCCGAGTTGGTAGAAGACATCTTCGATCAAACGGGAATTAAAGTCGATATCATTGCCGGCGACCGGGAGGCCGAACTGATTGCCAAAGGCATTCGGCAGGCCGTGCCGCTGGGCGAGCAGCCGCACCTGCTCATGGATATTGGTGGGGGCTCCGTAGAATTCATTATAGCTAATGCGGAACGCACTTTCTGGAAGCAAAGCTTTGAAATTGGGGCCCAGCGCCTCCTGGATAAGTTTTTCACCCACGACCCCCTGCCGGATGCAGCTATCCAGGCCGAGCAGAACTACCTGGCTGAAGTACTGGCTCCGCTCACTACGGCCATTCACCACTACCACCCGGTTGGCCTGGTAGGCGCCAGCGGCACCTTCGATACGCTTTGCGACCTGCAGGCTGCCCGCACCGGCCATCCTGAGCTGGTAGGCAAAGCCGAGCCGGCCACTTTCATTTCCTTTGAAAGCTTCAAGACCAGCTACCACCAATTGCTCTCCCTGAATCACGCGGGCAGACTCGCCCTGCCGGGCATGACGCCCCTACGCGCCGACATGATTGTGGTAGCCTGCGTGCTGATTAACTCCGTACTGACCGCCTACGGATTCCGCTCCATCACTGCCTCGGCCTATGCCCTGAAAGAAGGCCTGCTGAGCGAAATGCTGGCCCAGTAACGATATACGTGGCAACGTCAGCAAGTGAGATGCCTCCACTGCACTCAACATGACGAATGGCGTTCTGCTCAGCCTGAAATTCTGCATACTCCTCCATGACTTCCAACTTCTCCTATACCCACCTCTTCTCCTTCACCGAGTCTGTCTTCAAAAGCATTGGCTGCCCGGATGATGATGCGACCCTCGCTACCGAAACCCTGCTTTCTGCTGATTTGCGCGGCATTGACTCTCACGGCGTAGCACGGCTGATTGGGTATGTACGCTTATGGGAAGCCGGCCGCATCAACGCCACGCCCCGGGTAGGCGTAACGTACGAAACACCCAGCACGGCCGTGGTGGATGGTGATGGTGGTTTGGGACTGGTAGTGGGCCCCAAGGCTATGAAGGTAGCCATTCAAAAGGCCCAACTGGCCGGCACAGGCTGGGTATCGGTGCGCAATTCCAACCATTTCGGGATTGCAGGTTATCATGCTATGAAGGCGCTGCCTTTTGATATGATTGGCCTGGCCATGACCAACGCCTCGCCGCTGGTAGCCCCTACTCACTCTCTGGACCGGCTGCTGGGCACTAACCCCATTGCGGTAGCCATTCCTGCCGGCGACCAGCCCGACTTTGTGGCCGATTTTGCTACTACCACGGCGGCCAACGGCAAGCTGGAAATTCTGCAGCGCAAGAATCAACCCGCCCCTGCTGGTTGGATTCAGGACAAAGATGGCAACACCTCTACCAACCCCAACGAGTTAAAAGACGGCGGCGCGCTGCAGCCCCTGGGCGGTGAAACCGGCTCCCACAAAGGCTATTGCCTGGGCAGCGTGGTAGATATCTTTTCCGCAGTACTCTCCGGGGCCAATTATGGCCCGTGGGTACCACCCTTTGTAGCATTTCTCCAGCCCCCCGCTGACCCGGTGGGTCAGGGTATCGGGCACTTTTTTGGGGCAATGCGCGTGGATGCTTTCCGCCCGGCCGCAGAGTTCAAAGCCCACATGGATAACTGGATTACTACTTTCCGCAACGCCCGCGCCGTACCCGGTCAGCAGGTCCTCATCCCCGGCGACCCGGAGCGCGAAATGGCTGCACACCGCTTGCTGGATGGCATTCCGTTACTGCATCCGGTTGTGCAGGATCTGGAAACGGTCGGTAAGAAATTCGGTCTTTCCTTGTAGAACTAAAGCAAAAAGCCCGCTTGCCGTACGGCAAGCGGGCTTTTTGCTTTATAGAGAATTTGCTTTAAATCAGGGCACCTTCCCGGAAGAAAGTATCCATAGCAACGTCTTTATTGAGGTAACGGGAGTTGAACGATTCGTCCGAACCATTCAGGTAAAGGCAGGTGCCGCCATTTACAGCGTCAATGATCTGTGCATACTGATCCATGGGCAATGCCGGGCAACCAAGGCTACGGCCCAGACGGCCAAACTGCTTGATAAAGTCCTCACTCACGTAGTCAGCGCCGTGCATCACCACAGAACGCGCCATGGCGTTGTCGTTATAGCCTTCGTCCACGCCCTGCAGCTTGAGGGAACGGCCATGCTTGCCATTGTATTCCCCCTGCGTTACATAAAAGCCCAGGCTGCTCATGTTCGACTCATTCTCGTTAGAGAAGGTAGTAGCCACGTTTTCACCAGAGTTATGGCCGTGCGCTACCAGTGTATGGAACAGAATCTGTTTCTGAGCCAGATCCAATACCCATAGGCGCTTCTCAGTGGAAGGCTTATCGAAGTCAATAACGGTAAGCAGCTGCTTGTCCTGGCTCAGCTTACCGTCACCTTTCAGGTTCAGGTAGCCGGTTAGCGCTTTCTCAAACACCTCATAGCGCAGCCCAGTAACCTCTACGCCCAGCTCTTTGTACAACTGGTGGGTGGTTTGGGAAAAGGCACTGGCCCGTAGCTCGGCGGCCGTGGGCAGCCGGTGCTCCGCTGTGGTGGCGCGGGCCTGTGTAGAACCCATGGGGGTAGCCAGCGGAGTAGCCATAAATAGCGAGGCTACAAACGGCAGAATACGACGTGCTGCCCGACGCGCGCGGCGCTTCAGACGGTTCCGGCGAATAACACTTGGCTTTTCCATATAGCAATAAGTAAACAGATGGAGTCGGGGTGTATAGCCTCCACTTGCGCGGAAGCAATGCCGACTATACGTAAAAAAATGGCTGATGGCTCGGTTGTTCTACCAGGGGGCAACTGCTGGAACAGGTATTGTCATCATATAATTCAAATTAGAAGGACTTGGATTGTGAATATCCAAATTTTATATAGGCTCCAGCCATACTTAAAGCATAGTATTTCGCTAATTTAACCTCCCCTTTCGGCCACCCCCGATCAAGGAATAATCTCTCTTTTCTCACTCCCCAATTCCCACTGCTTATGCACACGCGTACTCCTTTCAGGAGGGCCATTGCCCTTCTGTGTCTTCTCGGCTGCCTGCTGGTTGGTGCCAACCGACCGGCGCAAGCCCAGAAAATTGTCCTTCAGGGTTTTTGGTGGGACTATTGGAACAGCAACTACCCCAACGGGTGGGCTAATTACATTGCCCAGCTGGCTCCCCGTCTGAAAGCCATGGGCATTGATGCCGTGTGGCTGCCACCCTCCGTTAAAAACGGTAACCAGGGCAATGGCTATTCCCCCTTCGACAACTACGACCTGGGCGACAAGTACCAGAAAGGCTTTGTAGGCACGCGCCTGGGCACCAAAGATGAGTTGCTGCGCGCCGTAGCTATTCTGCACGCCAACGGTATTGAGGTAGTACAGGATATTGTGCTAAACCACGTAGATGGTGCCGGCTCACAATCCGGTGCCGGCGGCCAGGACCCCGCCGCCTGGGAAGACTATACGACCAGCAAGTACAAAAACTTCCGGTATGTAAGCTATACCAAGCCTGCCTCGGCTGAAGATGCTACCAACTACCTGGCCCGCAACGGCCGCTTCGCGAAAAACTGGCAGAACTTCAACCCCAACCCCGGCAATAACTCTACTTCCGGCGACTGGAACGCAGTGTACTTCGGGCCCGATGTGAGCTACTATAACGGCTCCTATGGTCAGAGTTCCAATGCTACCTACAACCCCGCGCAAACCGCCGACTACATGCGCAATAACACGCGTGACTGGCTGGTGTGGTACAAAAAGCAGGTGGGCTTTGATGGCGTGCGACTGGATGCTGTGAAACACTTCCCCGACTTTGCCATGGAGGACTTCCTCTACAACATGCAAAGCAACGCGGGCTGGGCCAACGGGGGCGCTACCATGTTTGCCGTAGGCGAGTGGGTAGGTTCTTCGGGGCAGATGGACAGTTGGGTAGCCAACGTGCAGAACCGCGCCGGCACCTTTGACTTCTCTCTGCGCAATGGAATTTACAGCATTGTGAGCCAGGGCGGCAATTTTGACCTGGGCAGCCTGCCCGGCTACCAGCAGGGCACGCGCGTAGTAAATATTGGAGGCACCTATGTGCACCGTACGGTGCCTTTCGTGAATAACCACGACACCTTCCGCCCCACCACGGATGCCAACGGCAACTACACCGGCTGGAACACCGGCTCGGAGCTGGCACCCCACATCGACCCATCCGATGGACGGCTTTCGGCGGCGTATGCCGCAGCTTTGGCTTTGGATGGCTCGCCCCAGATTTTCTTTGAAGACCTGTTCAACGTGGGCACTACCAGCAAGCGTTTCATTCACCAGCCTACCAGCACCACAGATCTGCCCACGCGTGGCGACCTGGAAAACCTGATCTGGTGCCACCAGAACTTACATTTTAAAGATGGCGCCTACAAAGTGCGTGGCCAGGCCGTCGACCACCTCGTCATCGAGCGCAGCACCAAAGCCATTATCGGCATCAACGATAACTGGAGCACCTGGCAGAACACCACTGTGAGCTGTGACTTCGCTCCCGGCACCGTGCTGAAGGACTACTCCGGTGCTAACGGCACGGCCACAGTAACAGTGAGCGGCTCGCAGACGGTAGCCATCAACACCCCGCCTTGCAACGGCACCGCCGCTGGTGGCCGTCGGGGCTACTCGGTTTGGGCTCCAACGGGCATTGTGACTAACTACACCAAGGCCGCTTTGACTACCACCCAGGAATGGGAATTGGCCGATGATCTGGGCGATTCGCACGCTTCTTCGCTGAAGCAGGGCGGTCAGCTGCCAGCCGCTTCTACGGCTATGCGCACTGCAGGCCGCATTTATGCCGCTGCCAACAAAACCATTACCTACACGCTGTATCCCACCGATGCTACCCGGAGCCTGACCATTGCCTTGTATAACAACGCGGGCACTACGGTAACCAGCAAAACCGGTATTGGCACGCTCACGGGCACTTACACGCCCACCGCAGCCGGGTGGATTACGCTGAAGGCGCAAAACGCCAGCACCGCTAATCCCGCGCAACGTGCCTTTGTGAAAGTCACCTACACGGCTCCAACGGCTGTAGTTGGCTCCATGACGGCCCGGGGTACTAACCCAACGGATGAACAGGGCGCCAAGCAGGACCTCACTACTGACCTGACGGTATATCCTAACCCCACTTCAGCCAGCCACATTGAGTTTACCGTGCAGACGCCCGCAGAGCGCACAGTTACGCTGCGCCTCTACGACCTGACCGGCCGCCTCGTTCACGAGCAGGCTGAGCAGCTGTATGCAGGCTCCAATGAGCTGCGCCTGAAAGTGCAGACGCTGCCCGCTGGCGTGTACCAGCTATCGGTACCGGAAATAAACCGCAGCAGCAAAGTTCTGGTGCGCTAGAAGTTGTTAAGTATCTTTTGAAAAAAGCCCCTTCCTATGTTGGAAGGGGCTTTTTTATTGTGTCATCGGGCCTACGCAGTAAAAAATACACGTTCTACTGTCCAGTAAATGGCAATGAGGCCAATGACTACAGAGGCCGGTATAACAATGCGCTGCTTATACCACGACTTGCCCGCAAACCAACGCCCAACCAGCAGATACAGCAACAGAATAATTGATACCTGTCCTAATTCCACGCCCACATTAAAGGCCACCAACGACTCCAGAAAGGAAGCGCGCGGCAATCCAACGGAAGTGAGGGCGCTGGCAAAACCCATCCCATGAATCAGCCCAAACCCAAACACAATAGCCAGCCGCCACGGGTTCAGGCGTTCGGTAATGATGTTTTCGAGCGCGACAAATAGAATAGACAAGGCAATAATAGGCTCAATAATAGCTGTAGGCGGCGAAATAAGCCCATACATAGCCAGCCCCAGCGTAATGGAATGCGCCACCGTAAAAGCTGTGGCCTGCCAGAGCACCGCCCGCACGCGAGGCTCCAGCAGGTAGATGCTCACGACGAATAAAATGTGGTCGAGGCCTAACGGCAGGATATGGGTGAAACCCAGCCGCAGATACGTCAGCACGATATCGGTGCGGGAGAGTTTGCTCAGGTCTACATCCAGCACGTGCGCCTCCCCCAACTGGGGCAGCAATAGCAGCGCCAGCACGAGAAGAGTCAGCCGCCACTGAGCTGCTGTCAAACACCGAAGAAACATCGTTCCAAACACAGCACAGGTCAATACAGGAGCTAGCGAATGGCCAGTAGCTTACGGCCCTCAGTAGCTAGTTCCGTTTCCAGATATGGGTTAATGGCGAGGGCCTGACGGATGAGCTCCTGGCCAGCAGCTTCCTGCCCGGTTTTCAGCAAAATAAGCCCGGCCCGGCATAGCTGGGTGGGATTCTGGGAATGGGTCCGGCGGGCCACCTGCATAAATTTTGCCGCCTGCGGGTACTCGCCCCGCTTGTAATGCACCCAGGCCATGGTTTCATTGACGTCCATGTTATCGGGGCGGCGTTTGTACTCGATGGTGGCATGCTCCAGGGCTTTGTTCAGCTCGCCGGTTTTCAGGTAGGCCAGGGCCAGTTCCCGATCCACGTAGTGGCCTACGTTCTCATCGGCATCGGCGGCCTGGGCACTGGCGTCCAGTTGGGCAATAGCATCACGGGCAGCAGCCGCTGATTTTTCCGGTTGGCCGTTCAGCGTGTAAAGGTCTGTTAGCTCTTCTGTGAAAGCATAATCCTGCACCATGGCATGCGCCTGCTCCAAATGCTTAATGGCCGCCGGATATTGGCGCCGGGCCCGTTCTATCCGCCCTATTCCCGCCAGCGCATAGGCGTAGGAAGGCCGGTTCTGCAAAGCTTGTTGATATTGTTGATCCGCCAGGTCGAGGCTGCCGGTCTGCTCATACAGATGGCCCAGCATCACGCGGGCCCATTCTGTTTGCTCCAGCCCTACGTAGCCCGCCTTTACAGCCATTTGCATAGCCTCAATAGCACCGGGCAGGTCACCGTGAATCTCCCTTAGATACGATACCCGGGCATACGCCCGCAGGTCGGGGCGCACGGCATTCATCTTATCTGCCATTCGTACCGCTTCGGGGTAGTTTCCCAGCTCCACGTTAGCATCACAGAGCAAGCCATATACAAAGCCGCTATACGGGTTTTTAGCCTGCGCACGGCGAGCTAGCTCCAGGCCTTCGGAAAAGTGATGCTGCGTGAGACTGAGCGACGCTTTGCAGCACAGCGCTTCAAAGTTTTCGGGCTCGGACTGCAGCACCTGATTCAGCAGCTTTACCGCTGCGGCATCGTAGTAGCCATGGTCGCCGGTCACGCGGCCTTCCTGCATGTAGGCCTGCGCCAGCTGTAGTTGGGCTTCGTAGTCATTGGGGTGAGTACGCAGGCGGGCCTGGAGCCCGTTCACGGCCTTTTTGGTGTTGAGCCACTCGCCACCAACGGCTAAATCTCCGTGGCGATTCTTGAGCTGGGGTACTGGCTCAGGGCGTCGAAACAGAAACAAAGCCGCCACCGCCGCGGCGAACAGCACCAGTAAGGAAGGGTAAAGATATTTTCGCAAAGCACCAGTCTTTAAAGCATTGCATAAGTACTGCGCACACTAGCAGCCGGGCCTTCTACCCCCGGCTGCTAGCTTTTGGCAATATGAATATGTGGCTGAGCCTACCTCGCTTAGCGCGTGTGCAACAGCTTCACCGATTGAATTACTTCTCCGCCTGAAGACATGGTAGCAATGTATAGGCCCTTCTTCAGCGAGGAAGCATTCCATTTCAGTTCATAGGTGCCGGGTTTGCGCACTTCTTCTTTCAACAGAGTAGCCACACGCCGCCCTGCCAGGTCACTGATATACAGCGTTACGGGGGCTTTCACGGTTACTTTGTAGAGGAACGTAGTTTGGCCGCTGAAGGGATTTGGATAGTTCTGGGCCAGAGCCATGAGGGGGGTCTGCATATTTAACCCTGGGCTACGCGGCAAAAGAGCGGTTACTACGTCGCTACTCACGGAAGTACCACGCCATGGCGTTTGCAGGTAGGGATAGGCTGTTTTGAAAGTAGTGTCATTTTTTTCGACACCCGTGGTGAAGCCCAGCACGCTCAACAGATCCGGCGTTACCGGGTTGGTTGCCGTAGCCGTGTAGTCATCATAGAACAGACCAATAGCGGCCAGCGCAACGCCTCCAACTGCCTGCAGCTCAATACGTACCACATCATCTTCCAGGCGGCGGCCATTCGGGAAGCCGTCCATGTTCGGAATACTCTGCAAGGAAAGGTCTTTGTTGAAGCGGGCATCAGTAAGCCCCAGCACTGCGGCCGACAGCAATCCTTCTGAGCTGAAATCGGCTGAGTTACGCGCCGTAACAGGCACCGCCATATTCAACCGCAGCATATCGCCACCCGTGGTGTTGGTACCCGTGTTAGGAAGGAAGTTGTTGATAAACGGCTTGCCGGGGGAAAGGGGGCTGCGAGCAGGTTTCCCGGTGGCCAACTGATATGGAGGCAGATTGGGCACACCGGTATGGAAGATAGGCAGGATATCTACCGAGCGGGGTTTGCCCGCACGCAGCAGGTATTCGCCAAAGCCGCCATCCGCGGCCTTCGCAAAGGCTGTATTAGCCGTAGCGGCATTGCCCAGCAGGCCGGAAACCCCATTTTTCGTGTTCCGGAAGTCAAATGACTGCAAAGAGGAAGTTTGGATACGCAGGGCGCTCAGGCCGGGCACCGCGCCCCCAAACTGGCTGTCATCCATGTACAGCGCCAGCTCGGGGTTTACCAGGTTTTCTTCCGTTGCTTTTTCCTCATTATAAGGAGTCAGCGCGTTCCAATGGTCTTTCTGGCCAATGGGCTGAATGACTTCGTTGGTCAGCGGCATACCCAGGCGCGATACCTGCACCCAGTCGCCGGAGTGTGTTTGCGTGCCATCAGCGTTTAGGGTGCGCAGCTTGGGTCGGCTGGCCGAAGCCCATACGCCAATGATGAAGTCTGAATCCAGAATATTCTTGGCCTCAGTTGCTGCTTTACCATCCTTCTGCAAGTCTTTAATAGGAATTTGCAGCACAATGGCATGGGTGTTTTTGCGAGCCAGACCGTCGCGGGCACCGGAGGCGCTCCGAATACCACCCACATCAAAAATTCCCCCTAAGTCAGCAAAGAAGGGGTCGTCTACCGGGCCGCAGAAAATCTTGGTCCCCCCTACTTCCTCAATGGCATCCTGCATTAAGGTATTATAGGGTTTACCCAGACCTACGGTAGCATTTTCAATGGAGCGCGGCCCAATGTTGGTGGGCGGCACTACACCTGCTGCTACCACCGTAGTAAACGCGGCACCGCCTTTGCTCATCTCACACTTATAGGTGGTTTTGAGATTTTGCTTGCCCAGTCGAATATTGAAGAAAGTAGTTGGGTCTTCGTTTGTGCGGGTGAAGGTGAACCGGTAGGTAATGTCGTCGCCCGTGGTTGTGGTTTTGTTCTTGATGTGAATCTCGTAGCGCACATTCTCTCCAAATGTGTTATAGTTTGGCCCACCCTGCGGAAGCTCTAACGGAATGTAGTTGGCAATTATAGTAACCGTTTCGGGCGCGTTAGGACTCCGGAAGGCGTATAAATCCGTGTTGTCCGCCAAGGGGTCATCGGCAATCAGTGGTGCTTCCCGGTGGCTGGATGCTTCCAGCGTGGTCGTTTGCCCACTCCATACTGCCAGGCTTACCGCCCCGGCCGCTAGTAAGGCAAATGAAAAAATCGGACGAGTAATCTTGTTCATAACTACAGTAGGGTTAGAAGGAGAAAAAGAAAAACATCATCCGTCGGCTATTCAGATAGAAAAGCAGCAAACACCGACCGGAACAAGCAAGAGTAGCGCTACCCAGAAAACACGGGTAACACACCAAAGACTTTAGAGATTTACAACCTCAGGAAGAGCCAGTTATATAGATATGCGAGGATAAAGTATGTACGTAACCCTATGAAATAGCGGATTGTGTATACTGGCTTATTTCTATACATAATTTGGTTATTCCCATCCTCACCATTTCCTACTGGCACCCGGGCATGCCGCTTATTTCTTCGTTACTTTTGTGGCCCCGAAGCGGTTTATCAGCTACCTGATTTTTCACCCCCGTTTCGCTTGCGCCCGGTTTGGGCGCGTCGCACCTTATGGCTAAAGTCGCAATTAACCTCTCCACCGGGAGCCTGCAGCAGGAAGAAATTATCGTTGGGATTGATTTGGGCACCACCAACTCGCTGGTAGCCTACATTCACCCGGAAACCCGCCAGCCGGTGGCCATCAATGATCTGGGCCGGGGCACCATCGTCCCTTCTGTGGTGTACTTCCCCCAAGGCGGGGAAACGCCTATTGTGGGCACCGAGGCCAAGGAATACTTGCTTACTGATCCGCAAAACACCATTTACTCGGTGAAGCGCCTGCTGGGCAAGTCATACCGCGACTTGGGAGAACATGCACAGGACCTGGGCTATAAGGTGATTGATGACAACTCTGAAGGCATGGTGAAAATCCGGGTGGGCGACCGGTTCTACTCGCCTATTGAGCTGTCGGCCGAGATTCTGAAAGAGCTGCGGGCCCGGGCTGAGCACGCGCTGAAAACGCCCGTGAACAAAGCCGTCATCACTGTTCCCGCCTACTTCAACGATTCTCAGCGCCAGGCTACCCGCGACGCTGGCCGCCTGGCTGGGCTGGAAGTGCTGCGTATTGTAAACGAGCCCACGGCGGCCGCATTGGCCTACGGCATCGGCCTTTCGCCTGATGAAGAAAAAACCGTGGCGGTTTACGACCTGGGGGGTGGCACCTTTGATGTCAGCATCCTACGCATTCAGCAGGGCATTTTTGAAGTTCTCAGCACCAACGGCGACACCTACCTGGGTGGCGACGACCTGGACCGGGCCATCATCAACCACTGGACGGCCCAGCACAATCTCAACAGCCTGCTGGCCAACAATGTGCCCCTGCAGCAGGAGTTGCGCCTGCTGGCCGAAGCGGCAAAGCGCTACCTCAGCAAGGACGATGACTTCGGGGCCAATTTCACCGAGAACTTGGTTCTGCGCCTCACCAGGACCGAGTTCAATGAGTTGATTCGCCCATTGGTGGAGCGCACGATTACTTCCTGCCGTCAGGCCCTGGCTGATGCTAAGCTGACGCCCCAGGACCTTGACGCGGTGCTGCTGGTTGGCGGCTCTACCCGGGTGCCATTGGTGTATGATTCCGTTTCCGAGTTCTTCCAGCAGCCGGCCAACAACACCTTGAACCCCGACGAGGTAGTGGCGCTGGGAGCTGCTATTCAGGCTGATATTCTGGCCGGCAACCGCCGCGACGTGTTGCTGCTGGACGTCACGCCGCTTACCCTCGGCATTGAAACGCTGGGCGGCCTGATGGACCCCATCATTCCCCGCAACTCTAAAATTCCCACCAAAGCCGGCCGCCAGTATACCACTAGCGTGGATGGGCAGGTAAACCTGAAAATCTCCGTGTATCAGGGCGAGCGGGATTTGGTAAAAGAAAACCGTAAGCTGGCCGAATTTGACTTGCGCGGGATTCCCGCAATGCCCGCCGGCTTGCCCAAAGTAGATGTCAACTTCATTCTGAATGCCGATGGCATTCTGAAAGTGGAAGCCGTTGAACTGCGCTCCAATACCCGCCAGGCAGTAGAAATCAAGCCCCAATACGGCCTTACTGATGAGCAGGTGGAGCAAATGCTGATGGACTCCCTCACCCACGCCCGCGAGGACGTGGCGGCGCGCATGGTGATTGAGGCCCGCACCGTGGCGGAACAAATGCTCTATCAGGTAGAGCGTTTCGTGGAGAAAAACTCCCTCCATCTCACCGAGGATGAGATTACCGAGACAGCCGCCGCCACCGAGCGGCTGCGGGAATCTCTGGCGACCAACACCAAGGACACTATTCTGAAAGCCGTAGACGAGCTGGAGGAATTGACGCGCCCCTTTGCTGAGCGGGTGATGAATATCTCCATCAAGCAGGCCATGGCGGGTAAGAAGATTGAGTAATGAGTTTTCTCTACTTTGTCATGTAGAGCGGAAGAAAATGCTTCTTCCGCTCTGCATGACAACTTTTATCTACACTTCCCACCATTCTGCATGAACACCCAGCTTGCTCATCTCTGTCGCCTGGCCCAGCAACCATCCAGGCGCATTGTGGGGCTGATGTCGGGTACTTCGTTGGATGGCTTGGATGTAGCGCTATGCCGTTTTACCGGTACTGGGCCCGCTACGCAGGTAGTGGTGGAGCAGTTTGCTACAGTGCCGTACTCGGCTGATACCCGCCAGCGCATTCAGCAGGTGTTTGCCCGGCAGCAGGTCAATTTGCAGCATCTCACGCTCCTACACGCCTGGCTAGGCAATCTGCATGGTGAACTGGTGCTGCAATGCCTGCAACGCTGGCAGGTCCCCCCAGAAGAGGTAGACCTGATTGCCAGCCACGGCCAAACCGTATTCCATGCTCCACGGCACCAACATCAGCTTTTGAAGTGGCCCAACGCTACCCTGCAGCTCGGCGACGCCGACCACCTGGCGGTGCGCACGGGCATTCTGACAATCAGTGATTTTCGGCAGAAGCATGTGGCCGCGGGAGGCGAAGGAGCCCCCCTAGCCGTGTACGGTGACTATCTGCTCTTCTCCCAACCCGGCGAAGACCGGCTGCTGCTAAACCTGGGTGGCATTGCCAACTTCACTTATTTACCCGGCTCGCTTGATGCCACTGCCGTGTTCAGCACCGACACTGGCCCGGCGAACACCTTGCTGGATGCTATAGTGCGGCAGCACTACCCCGGCCGTAGCTACGATGAACATGGCGCACTGGCGGCACAGGGTACGGTGCAGCAGGAGCTCTTATCGGAATTGCTGAAACATCCCTTCTTTCAGGCTTCGTTGCCCAAAACCACCGGCCCTGAGCTATTCAGCCTGGCTTACCTGCAGGCCGCACAGGAGCGTAGTCATACGCAGCATCTCGCCCCTATTCATGTTCTGGCTACGCTGGTAGCTCTGAGCGCAGAAGGAATAGCCCGCGCCGTGCGGCAGCAACTGGGTCCAGAACCCTCATTGCCAATTTATATCAGTGGCGGTGGATTGCATAACCCTGTCCTCTTAGCAGCCATTCAGGCCCGGCTCCCCCACTGCCAACTTTGTTCTACCGCCGAACTGGGTTTCCTGCCTGATGCTAAAGAAGCTGTGCTGTTTGCTACGCTGGCCAACGAAACCCTGGCCGGTGAGGCCCGCATCATTGGAGCGGGTTCTCAGGCAGTGCCGGCCGTGTCGCTCGGAAAAATTTCCCTTCCGGGCTAGTGCCTTGCAGCTGGTACAGGCGCAGGCTGCTTTATCGGCATCAACCCAAAAAACAATACTCGGGTAGCTGCTGAATCCCGAAACGTTACATCCAATTGGACGTGTGGTGCGGCGTTCAGTGTATCGGCTTTAAAGGTAAATGCATAAAAGCGTCGCACATCGTCGCCTTCGCCCAGGCGCAGACCGAACTTGTACAGCTCAAAGGCAGGCTGATACTGCTGGCCTGCCTGCTGCAGAGAACGGGCTGCTGCCTGAAACTGCGTGCGTGAAACGGCCTGGGTTACCTCCGGGGCCAATAAACCATAGGCCGCAGTATAATCTGCTCTTAGCACGGCCAGCAAAAACTGCCGCGCCACCTGCATCTGGGAGGGTGGGCCGGCCACTGCAGCCCCGGTTGAACCGAGCATCAGACCAATACAAAGCAGAAAATGGCGAATTCTCATCAGCAGGTTTTAAGGGGATTCCTTCTAACACAAACCGCTTCAGAAGTACTCATTTAGCTTTTAAATAAATCGGCGGCACTCCGGTGGCTTACGCCTACCCAAGTGCCGCCGATGCGGATGGTATTACTCGAAAGTTAATCGACCACCACGCGGCGTACTACGTGCAGCTGCTCACCAGTAATGTGCAGCATATAAACACCCTGCGCTAGCTGATGGGCCTCGAACTCCGCTTTAGCACCGCCGCCGGGGCGACGTACTACTTGCTGCGCTACCTGCTGTCCCAAACTGTTATACAGAGTAAGTGTAGCTGCGCCCTTAGTGGTGCTCACGCCATCCATATGTACGGTAATGGGAGCAGAATGCGTAGGGTTCGGGTATACGTTAATCGTCAGGCCGGCCGTTTGCTCACGCTGAGCGGTGGCTACCGTAACCGTGAGCGGCAGGCTATATAGATTGTTGGTTCGGCTGGTTTCTGATAAAACCGTCTCTGCATCCAGCATCAACAACACATAATAGCTACCGGCTGTGGTGGTAGCCGGCACAGTGGCCGTAATTTGCTGTGCACGCGTCACGCCATTGGTTAAAGAGGCTCCGGTGCCGGTACCCAGTTTCACGTCAGCTGCATCCAGCTTATTATCAGCCGAGAGATACAACGTAAGCGGAACACTGGTTGCGGCGCTCGTACCCAGGTTGGTTATGGTGCCACCGGCCGTAATGCTCTTGCCGGCCACCACGCTACCGGGTGTAACACTGCCAGAAGCGGCCACAAAGGCCAGATCAGGCTTGGTAACTGCGGGGGAGTTAACGGTGAGAGCCACCGCAGCCACGTTGTCGGTTTCGCTGTTTTCTGTTACAGCTGAAGCTGGATCAGCCACAAACAACACATAATAGCTGCCCGCGGTGGTGCCAGTTGGAATGGTGTGCGTAGCGGTGCGCGTAGCCGTACCGGAAGCAGCCAGGGAGGCGCCGGTTACGGTTTGCAGCAGTACGTCACTGGTTTCCCAGGTAGTATTAGTGGACAGGTAATAACCCAGGGTGCTGGATGCTGCCGCGGCGGAGCCATCATTCTTTACTACTACGCTGCTGGTAACGCTGCCGCCACTCACGACCGAGGTGGACTGCAACGTGGCCGAAGAAAGCATCAGGTTCGGCTGAGCATCGCCTATTCTCAGGGTAGTTACCGCTACGTTGTTGTTTTCGTTTGATTCCGGCTCCTGCTTATCGGGGTCGGCAACGCACAAAACGTAGTAAGAACCATAGCTGGTACCGGCGGGAATAGACAATGTACCAGCACGGGTGGCGCTGCTGCCGGCGTTCAAAGTGCCCCCACTAACTGTAGCCAAGGGCACGTCGTTTACGCTGAAGTTCTGGTCTGTAGAAAGGTAGTAACCCAGGTTGCTATAGGTAGCATTGCCCTGGCCAGCATTGGTAATCGTGGCCGATGCCGTAAGCGTAGAGCCCGGCGTGGTGCTGCTGGTTTGCAGCGTGGCGCCCGAAACTGTAAGGTCGGCAGGTAAAATGCAGGTTACTTTGGCCTGGAAGCCGGCAGCGGTGTAATAGCTGCTGCTGAAAGCCAGCGTTAGCGCTCCTTCGGTGTTCGTAGCCTGCACGGTGCTGGGCGAAGTGCTGTAGTAGGAGTAGTTAGCCAGCACCGGGTAAGACGTGTTTGGCCCATCATAAACAGTCAGGTAGGCATAGGAATTAAGCGACAGTTGTGAAAACGCCAGCTGTAGCTTGGCGCCGGCCGTAGCTGGCTTAATTATCAGGGTCCCGTTTGAGCTGGATGCATAACCATCCGTGCCACCATTGTCGTAAATATCTGCACTGCAGGTAGTCAGCGTACTGGTGCCGGAAGCAGGTACTACTACACCGCTAAACGGTGCGGTTACAACAATCTGGCTTACCGCTGTGGTGTTGTTCTGCTCATTGGTCTCATTCACTAGGTTGGTGGCATCTGCCACCAGCAGCACATAATAATTGCCGGGGGTAGTGTTGGCCGGTACCGTAGCACTAGGCTGACGGTACGAGTAGCCAGACGCGGCCAACGCACCTCCGGTGGAGGTTACCAGCAGCACATCGTTACTATCAAAGGTGGAATTGCTGGAAAGGTAGACCTGTGCGTTACTCGTGGAAGCTGAGGTATTGCCCTGGTTGACAATGTAGAAAGAGCTGGTAAAGTTGCTGCCGGCCGCTACCGAGTAGCGCGACAGATCAGCCCCGGAGATGTACAGATCTACGCTGGGCTGCACTACTGATAAAGTGGTGTAGGTGACGTTATTCTGCTCATTCTTTTCCGCAATGCTGTTCTTATTGTCGGCCACCATGAGTACGTAGTAGGTACCCACAGCGGTGCCAGTTGGTACGGCCACATTAGTAGTTACCGTAGTGTAGTTATTGTAGGCGGTTGCGCTGATGCTGCTTAGCGTGGAATTGCCGAGTAGCACGTCATTCCCATCAAATGAGGCGTTGCTTGACAAATAGAAGCCTACGCTGGTAGCCGCCGAGGTAGTATTCCCTTGGTTATACACATAGCCATACAGCTGCACATTACTGCCGGTTACTACTGAATAGGGCGAGGCAGATAGGGAATACGCCAGCAGATCCACATAAGGGTCCTCAATGGTAAGAGCCACAGCAGATACGTTATTCTGCTCATTGGTCTCCACTACCGTATTCTGGTAGTCGGCTGCAAACAAAACGTAGTATGAACCGGCTTTGGTAGCCGCGGGAATCGTGAGTGTGCTACTACGGTCGTTATACTGGGAAGCACCCAGTTGACCGCCGGTTATAGCCGCCAATAATACATCCTGCCCATCCAGCTTGTTATCTGATGACAGATAGAATGCCGCGTTAGAGCTGCTGGCCGCCGTATTGCCCTGGTTATAGATGTAGCTGCTGGCACCTATCTGGCTACCTGCCGTCGTTTTACTTGCACCCAGCTGCGCCTGTAGCATCGTCAGGTCAATACTGGGGGCCTCCACCGTCAGAGCCAGCGCGGAAACGTTATTCTGCTCGTTGGTCTCGGTGAGCTGATTTTGATAGTCAGCCACCACCAGTACATAATAGCTGCCGGGCGCGGTACCAGTTGGAATAGTGGCATAGGGGTAAAACGACGCGTAATCTTTGGCATAAATGGGGCCCACGTTGGAATTCGTCAGCAGCTTGTCACTGCCATCCAACGTAGCATCTTTAGATAGATAAAAACCTACCCCAGCAGAATTTATCACTGCATTGCCCTGATTCGACACATAGCCGCTTATTGAAACGGAATTACCTGCCATCACGGAAGAGGCCGATAGATAAGCAGAGTAAATGCTCAGGTCAATGGAAGGCAGCACCACGTTCAACGACAGGCTGACAACGTTGTTCTGCTCATTGCTCTCAGCCACCGTATTCTGGTTATCGGCCACAAACAGCAGATAGTAAGCACCACTCAAAGTGTTCTGCGGAATGGTCAGGTTTTGGTCGCGGTAGCTTGAGGCATTCACCGCCAGATACCCCCCCGTGGACGTAGCCAACAGCACATCGGACGCATCCAAGGCATTATCCTTCGATAGATAGTAGCCTACATTGCTGGAAGTAGCAGTAGTACCTCCCATGTTATAAATGGAGGAAGTTACATACATCGAGTTGCCTGCCACTACAGAAAGAGGCTGAGCCGATGCCCCCTGAATAGACAGATCAGAAAGCGGCACTGAGGTAACGCAGCTGATATTAGCAGCGAAACCCTGATAGCCATAGCTGTAATAGTTGGAAGTGTATTTTACAGTGAGTGCCCCCGTGCTATTGGTAGCATACACCGTTCCCGTACCAGAGTTACTATTGAACACCGCAATTACCGGCGCCCCCGTAGAGGTACCATCATAAACGGTAATCTCATCGTAGTAATACATCTGGAGGGTTGTGAAATCCAGTTTAATCTTATTACCACTAACCCCAGGGTTAATCGTCAGAGCGCCGTTAGCATTGGAGCTAGGACTGCTGGAAGGCCCCCCGTCATCATAAAGAGTACCCTCGCAGGCAGTAATGGAGCTAGTACCAGATACTGGCATCGAGTAGGTCTGCGCCTGCGCCCCCTGGCTCACTAGCATTCCTGCCACCATTAACCAGCAAAACATAATCCACCAGCCAGTCTGCCGATGGGCACTAGAGTACTTGTGCTTCATAGAAAAAATTTGGGAGGGTAAGCTGGCAATAAGTAAGTAGGTATATATCAGTCTAAGCCGCGGCTACCAGATGGGCCTACCGGTGACTAAAGCAAAAGAACATGGTCTTATTCCTCTTCCTGAGGTACCAGAATAAAAACATCTTCTCCAGGGCGCTTCATAATGTACTTTTCCCGGGCAAATTTCTCCAGTAGCTCGGGGCTGCTTAAAAGCTCAGCCCGATCTTTTTTAACCTTATCAATCTCATTCAGATAATACTCCTTATCCATCTGCAATTCGTGCCACTTCTGATACATTTCATATTGTTTCAGTAGGTCGTTGGCATCAAATACAACCATCCATACCAGAAAGGCCAGGCCCGTCAGGAAATAGAAACTTCGAAGGAAATGCGGGACCCGGTTTAGGATATCTAGCAGACGCATAGCCCCAAAGATACAGAAAGCCGCCCCACTGTTGCAGGGCGGCTTACTATTTTTTCAAGAATTTGGTACAATACCTGACTACATCTTTTTACCGGGGAAGTAGGCGGTTTCGCCCAGTTCCTCTTCAATACGTAGCAGCTGGTTGTACTTAGCCATCCGGTCGGAGCGCGAAGCTGAACCCGTTTTGATCTGGCCGGTATTCAAAGCCACAGCCAGGTCGGCAATGGTATTGTCCTCCGTCTCGCCCGAGCGGTGGCTCATAATGCTCTTGTAGCCATTGCGGCGGCCCAGATTAATGGCATCAATGGTCTCGGTGAGCGTACCAATCTGGTTCACTTTGATGAGGATAGCATTAGCAATCTGCTCATCAATGCCGCGCTGCAGGCGGTTCACGTTGGTCACAAACAGGTCGTCGCCTACCAGTTGCGTAGTGGCGCCAATGCTGTTGGTGAGAGCCTTCCAGCCACTCCAGTCATCCTCGTCCATACCATCTTCAATGCTGATAATGGGGTATTTCTTGGTCCAGTCGGTCCAGTAGCTCACCATTTCCGAAGAGGTCAGCTTGTCGCCGGTGCTCTTCTTGAAGTGGTAGTGCCCATCCGAGTAGAACTCAGAAGCGGCAGCGTCCATGGCAATCATCACGTCGTCGCCGGGCTTGTAGCCAGCCGTTTCAATGGCTTGCAGTACAATCTTAATTGCGTCTTCGTTGGATTTAATATTGGGCGCAAAGCCGCCTTCATCACCCACGTTGGTGCTGAAGCCCTGCTTTTTCAGCACGTTCTTCAGGTGGTGGAAAATTTCGGTACCCCAGCGCAGCGCTTCGGAGAAAGACGAAGCACCTACGGGCATAATCATGAACTCCTGAAAGTCGATGCTGTTATCGGCATGCGAGCCGCCGTTCAGGATGTTCATCATCGGTACGGGCAGCGTGTTAGCATTTACGCCCCCCACGTAGCGGTACAGTGGCATGCCGGCATCCTGGGCAGCAGCGCGGGCTACGGCCAAAGACACCCCCAAAATGGCATTAGCACCTAGGTTACCCTTGTTAGGAGTGCCATCCAGCTCCAGCATAATCTTGTCCAGCAGGCCTTGCTCGTATATTGAGAAGCCTACCAGCTCCTCCGCAATTTTGCTGTTCACGTTGTCCACCGCCTGCAGCACCCCTTTGCCCATGTACTTCGACTTATCGTCGTCGCGCAACTCCACGGCTTCGTGCTTGCCCGTGCTGGCACCCGATGGTACAGCGGCCCGTCCCACCGTGCCGGTTTCGGTAGTTACATCTACTTCTACAGTCGGGTTGCCGCGCGAATCAAAGATCTGGCGGGCGTGGATGGCGGTGATAATGCTCATGAGAAAGGGTTTGTTGATGATAATTGCTGAGAACCCAAAGCCACAAGCCCAATTTGTCAGGCGCAGCTTTGCAGCAGCAAGGTACTCAATTGAAGTTTTTAGCCCAGCAGTTTCCCCAGCAGATGCAAAGTCAGCATTAGAAAAAGCAAACAGAAAATCAGTAGCCCCTACCCCATTCCCCTTCCTGCCCTTATGGTGCTACTAAAAGGAGCTTATCCTGAGTAAAAGTTAAGCCGATGAATGAAGGCTAATGATTACATCAATAAAAAAGGGACGTACCTCGCGGCACGTCCCTTTTCTGTATAAGCTTATGCTTGAATTACGAAGCAGCTTCTTCCGTGGTAGCAGGAGCTTCACCTTCAGCCTTAGGAGCTTCTTCGGTTGCCGCCTCTTCCGTGGTAGCTTTCTTAGCAGCCGGTTTCTTCTCCGCTACTACTTCAGCCGAAGACTCACCTTCGCCAGCGGTAGCTTTCTTCTTGCTGCGCGAACGACGGGTAGTCGTTTTTGCTTCGCCAGCTGATTTAGCTTCCAGCAGAACTTCGTTGTAGTCAACCAGCTCAATGATGCACATTTCGGCGTTGTCACCCAGACGCGTGTCGCTTAGCTTGATGATACGGGTGTATCCACCAGGGCGAGTGCCAATTTTAGCCGCTACCTCACCGAACAGCTCTTTCAGCGTCTCTTTGCTTTGCAGTACCGAGAACACCAGACGACGCGAGTGCGTGGTATCGTTCTTCGCTTTGGTCAGCAGGGGCTCCACAAACTTGCGCAGGGCTTTGGCCTTGGCTACCGTAGTGGTAACACGCTTGTACATGATCAGTGACGAAGCCATGTTCGAAAGCATGGCATTGCGGTGCGAGGCCGTGCGGCCGAGGTGGTTAATGGTTTTACCGTGACGCATAAAAAAAGGAAAGTGTAAGCTTGCGAACAACGACCACGGCGGAAAGCAGCCAGGCTGCCGTCACATTAGAACCGTTGTCCCTTAGGGCCTACTTAGTGAATTGTATGAATGGGGTGCAAAGGTAGTAAATACCTAGGCAAAAAAAATGTGCTGAAGTGAAAATGTACCGGTAGTACATTCCTCACATTCAGCACATTTTCAAATTACTAAGACTATTCTTCGTCGAGCTTGTACTTGCCCAGATCCATCCCGAAGGTTAGACCTTTTTCCTCAACGAGGTTTTCCAGCTCTGTCAGCGACTTCTTACCGAAGTTGCGGAACTTCATCATGTCGGCCATGTCTAGCTGCACCAGGTCACCGAGGGTTTTGATGTCGGCAGCCTTCAGGCAGTTATAAGCACGAACAGACAGATCCATATCAGCCAGCGGGGTCTTCAGAACCTTGCGCATGTGCAGGGTTTCCTCATCCACTGTCTCCTCTTCTTCAGCCTTAGCCGTTTCGAAGGTCATGGTGCTGTCCGAGAACAGCATGAAGTGTTGAATCAGAATGTTGGCAGCACCCTTTAGCGCATCTTCGGGGTGGATAGAACCATCCGTCTGAATTTCGATGAGGAGTTTCTCGTAGTCGGTCTTCTGCTCTACGCGGGTGTTCTCAATGCTATACTTCACGTTCTTGATAGGCGTGAAGATGGCATCAATGGCAATCTGTCCAAAAACCTGGTCAGCGGGCTTGTTTTCCTCCGCGGGAACATAACCACGACCTTTCTGAACTGTGAACTCAAACTCCAGCTCTTTGCTGGGGTCTACGTTGCAGATTACCAACTCCGGGTTCAGAACCTGGAAGCCCGTAGAGAAGTTGTTGATTTCGCCGGCCGTGAAAACTTCATTGCCTTTGATGCGAACCGTGATTTTGTCCTCGATGGCATCACTCACCTTCTTGAAGCGCACTTGCTTCAGGTTGAGAATGATTTCGGACATATCCTCAATCACGCCCTCGATGGTCATGAACTCGTGCAGTACGCTGGATGTGCGAACCGACGTGATGGCATAGCCCTCCAGCGACGACAGCAGGATGCGGCGCAGAGCGTTGCCGATCGTGACGCCGTAGCCTTTCTCCAGCGGTTTGAATTCAAACGTTCCGTAGAAGTCGTCGGACTTTTCCATCACGACTTTCTCCGGCATTTGAAAAGCTAAGATTGACATAAATGGGGCTTTAAAATTACAACAAGGAATAAATCGAAGAAAGGGCCCGGCGGTAGCCGGGTCCCAGATTACTTCGAGTAAAGCTCGACGATGAGCTGCTCCGTGATTTTCTCCGGAATCAGTTCGCGCGAGGGGGCATTCAGGAATTTGCCCACCATTTCCTTGCCGTCCCACTCCAGCCAAGAGAACTGACGAGCATTACGCACGCTCAGGCTGGTTGTGATGGCTTCCAACGACTTCGATTTCTCACGCACACCCACCACGTCGCCCGCACGGAGCTTATAGGAAGCGATGTTCACTACTTCACCATTTACGGTGATATGCTTGTGCAACACGAGCTGACGAGCAGCACGACGCGTTGGGGCTACACCCAAACGGTAAACCGTGTTGTCGAGACGCGACTCCAGCAAAGCCAACAGGTTGTTACCTGTGATGCCGGGCAGAGCAGCTGCCTTGTGGAAAAGGTTTTCAAATTGCTTTTCCAGTACACCGTACATGTACTTTACTTTCTGCTTCTCCATCAGCTGGATAGCATATTCGGACTGCTTCTTACGGCGGCCACGACCATGCTGGCCGGGAGGATAGTTCTTTTTGTTGAGCGCCTTGCTTGGGCCGAAGATCGGCTCTGCGAAGCGACGAGCAATCTTGGTTTTAGGACCGGTATAACGTGCCATTTCGGGGATGTTGAGTTTTGAAGGGGTTGAACCGCGCGTGTCGGGCTCCTCAGACGCGCCTTGCAGGGGTGAAAGGCAGCATCGGAAACCCGACACAGGGGGCAAGCCGCAAGGCTTACCAGTTCAATATATCAGACGCGACGACGCTTAGGCGGACGGCAGCCGTTGTGGGGCAGCGGCGTTACGTCGCGGATGGTAGTTACCTCAATGCCCACGTTCTGGATGGTACGGATGGCCGACTCACGGCCGGACCCTGGACCTTTTACGAACACTTCAGCCTTGCGCATGCCCAAGTCATGAGCAACTTTGCCGGCATCCGTAGCTGCCATCTGAGCAGCGTAAGGAGTGTTCTTCTTCGAACCGCGGAAGCCCATCTTACCAGCAGAAGCCCAGGAAATAACCTGACCGTTCATGTTGGTGATGGAAATGATGATGTTGTTGAAGGAGGCTTTGATGTGAACCTGACCTACCTGCTCAACCTGGACAATGCGCTTTTTGGCTTTGTCTTTTCTTTTTTGTGCCATTTGGTTATCGCAAAAAAACGCGGAAGGTGTTGACTCCGGTACCGTCCGCCGGCCCGGAGTCGATTTCCGCTATACCTTATTTAGTAGCCTTTTTCTTGCCAGCAACAGTCTTGCGCTTGCCCTTACGGGTACGCGAGTTGTTCTTGGTGCGCTGTCCGCGAACGGGCAAGCCTTTGCGGTGACGTAGACCACGGTAGCAACCGATGTCCATTAGACGCTTGATGTTCAGCTGCACTTCTGAGCGCAGAACACCTTCTGTCTTGAACTCGGCAGCAATGATGCTACGGATTTCACCGGCTTCAGCTTCCGTCCAGTCTTTTACCTTCTTGCTTAGGTCGATACCGGCCTTCGTAAGAATTTGCTGAGCGGAGGCACGACCAATGCCGAAAATGTAGGTCAGCGCGATTTCGCCGCGCTTGTTGTCTGGGATGTCTACCCCTGCAATACGAGCCATGTGCTTTTCTTAAAAAAGTCTGGTGCTGTTAACCCTGACGCTGTTTGTAGCGGGGGTTCTTTTTGTTGATAACGTAGAGTTTGCCTTTCCGGCGGATGATTTTGCAATCAACGCTACGCTTCTTGACGGACGCTTTAACTTTCATGTCGTCGGGTTATTTGTAACGGTACACAATTCGGCCCTTCGACAGATCGTAGGGCGACATTTCCAGCTTCACCTTATCTCCTGGCAGGATTTTGATGTAGTGCATCCGCATCTTGCCCGAAATGTGGGCAATCAGTTGGTGGCCGTTTTCCAGTTCCACGCGGAACATGGCGTTGGAAAGGGCTTCCAGAATTACTCCGTCCTGCTCAATGGAGGTTTGTTTGGCCATAAGGCTACTGTAAGGCTTTTTCTATGTATTCAAAGGATGTCAGAATTTCTGCTTTATCCTTTCTTACTACAATGGTATGTTCAAAATGCGCCGAGGGCTTCTGGTCTTTGGTCCGGATAGTCCAACCATCCTTTTCCTGAACCACCTGCTTAGTGCCGAGATTAACCATGGGTTCAATGGCAATTACAAGCCCCGTTTGCAGCTTCAACCCTGAACCACGTTTACCGTAGTTAGGTACTTCAGGCCGCTCATGGAGCTTCTTGCCAATGCCGTGTCCGACCAGTTCGCGTACCACTCCATAACCTTGTTTTTCAACATGGTTCTGAATGGCGTAGCTTACGTCGCCCATCCGGTTGCCCGCCACTGCCTGCTCAATACCGAGATACAGCGACTTTTTGGTTTCATCCAGCAACGTCAGCACCTCCGGTGCCACCTCCCCGACTGGGTAGGTGTATGCGCTATCGGAATGATAGCCGTTTAATAGCACTCCGCAGTCAACCGAAATAACATCCCCGCTTTTCAGCGTGTAGTCTCCCGGAAAACCATGCACCACCACAGAGTTGGGTGAGATGCAGAGGCTATAAGGAAAATCATTATAACCTTTGAAAGAAGGCTGCCCACCATGGTCACGGATGAATTCTTCTGCGCGGGCATCTAGCTCGCGGGTAGTAATCCCTTCCTTAATCATGCCCGCAACTTCTCCGTGGGCCTGAGCCAACACTTTCGCGCTGGCCCGGATAAGCTCAATTTCTTCCTCGGTCTTATAAAAGATCATGGCCGAATTAGGAAGCCATGGCAATGTCCTGCGTACGGCCGCGAACTTTGCCCGATTTCATCATGCCATCATAGTGACGCATCAGCAAGTAGCTTTCTACCTGATTCAACGTATCTAATACCACCCCTACCATAATGATGAGGGAAGTACCACCATAGAAAGCCGAGAACGGACGCGTTACACCAAGTAGCAGAGCAAATGCCGGGAAAATGGCAATCAGCGCAAGAGCCAATGCACCGGGCAAGGTGATACGTGTCAGAATCTCATCAATGTGCTCGGAGGTATCATTACCTGGCTTAACACCAGGAACAAAACCACCACTACGCTTCAGATCATCAGCAATCTGATTTGGGTTAACACTGATAGCCGTATAGAAATACGTGAACAACAGAATCAATACACCAAATACCAGATTGTACTGCCATGAAGTATAGTCAGAGAACTTCACGCCGATATAGCTCGCCATATCACTATCATTCTGCCATACCGAGGCCACAATAGCTGGTACAAACATCAATGACTGAGCGAAGATGATGGGCATAACACCAGCAGCATTCACCTTCATGGGAATAAACTGACGCTGCGCATTCAACTGGGTAGTACCACCAATCTGCTTGGCATACTGTACCGGAATGCGGCGAACAGCTTGCGTGAGCACAATCACCAGCATTACTACAAAGAACAGAACAACCAGCTCTAAGAGGAAAATCAAGGCGCCGTTGATGCCTTTGGCAGCAGCTTCACCAATGATGGCTCCTGGGAAGCGCGATACAATCCCGATCATAATGATCATGGAAATACCGTTGCCTATTCCTTTGTCCGTGATTTTCTCACCCAGCCACATGCAGAAGAGCGTGCCTGCAGTGATGATAATCATCGTAGATACCGTAAACAGTACCCCGGGATTCATAATTGCATCAGCGTTGATGGTAGCAATGAAGCCAACCGATTGGGCCAATACAATGGGAATAGTAAGGATACGCGTATACTGGTTGATTTTCTTACGTCCCGATTCTCCCTCTTTCTGGAGCTTCTGGAAGTAAGGCACGGCAATTGTGAGCAGCTGCAACACGATGGAAGCCGAGATATATGGCATGATGCCCAAGGCGAAGATCGAGGCGTGGCTGAAAGCACCGCCGAGCAACGTATCCAGAATACCGAACAGTCCTTGTGCGCCTTGCTTCAACCGGTTCGGATCCACACCGGGCAGCACCACGTAAGAACCCAGCCGGTAAATGGCAATGAAAAAAAGCGTATTGAGAATCCGCGTACGCAGATCCTCAATAGCAAAAATGTTCTTAATCGTGGTGATGAACTTGTTCATTGCCAACTAGACTTACAGAGTCACGGCTTTACCACCTGCTTTCTCAATGGCTTCAATAGCCGACTTCGAGAAGGCGTGGGCATGTACTTCCAGTGCCTTGGTGATTTCACCGCGGCCCAAGATTTTCACTTTGGCGTTTTTTGACACCAGACCTGCATTCACAAAGAATGCATTGTCCAAGGTGGTAGTAGCGCCGTTTTCGGTCAGAGTAGCCAATACATCAAGGTTGATGCCTTTGTACTCAACACGGTTGATGTTCTTGAAGCCGAACTTTGGGATGCGACGCTGTAAAGGCATCTGACCACCTTCGAAACCGGACTTTTTAGAGTAGCCCGAACGGGATTTGGCACCTTTATGACCGCGCGTTGAAGTGCCGCCACGGCCGGAACCCGTACCACGACCTACACGCTTTTCATTGCGGGTAGCGCCTGCGGCGGGTTGGAGATTGCTGAGATTCATGGTCGGGATATTCCTAGAGTTCGGTTACTTCTAACAGGTGTTTCACGGTGTTTACCATGCCTGCAACCTGGGGAGTGTTTTCCACTTCTTTGGTGCTGCCGATTTTACCGAGGCCGAGGGCCTTCACCGTGCGCTTCTGCCGCTCGGGGCGGTCAATAACGCTTTTCACGAGTTTGATATGGATCTGCGCCATCTGCTTAGCCGTTAAAAACTTTAGAGAGGCTGATACCACGCGCCTGAGCAATTTGCATTGGGTCACGCATTTTCAGCAGGGCGTCGAAAGTAGCTTTCACTACGTTGTGAGGGTTAGACGAGCCTTTCGACTTAGCCAGTACGTCTTTGATACCAGCGCTTTCGAAAACGGCGCGCATTGCACCGCCAGCAATTACGCCCGTACCAGCAGCGGCCGGCTGAACCAGCACATAACCACCGGAGTACTTACCTTCCATCACGTGAGGAACCGTGTGCTTGTACAGGGGCACTTTCACCAGGTTCTTCTTCGCGTCGTCAATGCCTTTGGCAATGGCGTCAGTTACTTCGTTGGCTTTGCCAAGGCCGAAACCTACGGTGCCGTTACCGTCACCTACTACCACAATGGCCGAGAAGCTAAAGCGACGACCACCTTTTACTACTTTGGCTACGCGGTTGATAGCAACCACTTTTTCTTTCAGGTCGGAATCGCCAGTGCGCGACTGCTCCGCGTTACGGTCGTTGCCGCGACGGTCATTGCCACCACCACGACGGTCATTGCCACCGCCACGGTTATCGCCGCTACCACCACGAGGGCCGTTGTTAAATTCTGCCATGATGATTTAGAAATTGAGGCCGCCTTCGCGGGCTCCTTCTGCCAATGATTTTACGCGGCCGTGGTAGAGATAACCGGAACGGTCAAATACCACTTTCGAAATTCCTTTTCCTGTAGCACGGGCAGCAAGTTCTTTGCCGACTGCGGCAGCGAGGGCGACTCCGTTGCCCCCTTCCACCGAAACGTGCTTCGAGGAAGCAGACGCCAGCGTGTTACCGGTAGTATCGTCAATAATCTGGGCATAAATACCCGTATTGCTGCGAAACACCGACAGACGCGGGCGCTCGGACGTGCCAGCCACCTTAGTGCGGATGATGCGCTGGATCCGTTTTCTTCTAGTTGCTTTATCGAAAGCCATGGTGTGATATTATTTCGAAGCCGTTTTACCAGCCTTACGACGAATTTGCTCACCAACGAAGCGCACGCCTTTGCCTTTGTAGGGCTCAACTTTGCGCAACGAGCGAATCTTTGCGGCTACTTGGCCCAGCAGTTGCTTATCAATGCTGGTCAGAGTAACGATAGGGTTTTTACCTTTCTCGGTTACAGCCGTTGCAGTAACTTCTTTCGGCAGGGCCAAGAAGATGTTATGCGAATAACCCAGTGACAGCTCCAGAGTAGTACCAGCCATGGAGGCTTTGTAACCTACACCTACCAATTCCAGCTTCACTTCGAGGCCTTGACCAACACCACTTACGGCATTGTTCAGCAGGGAACGGTACAGACCGTGCATTGCCTTATGGCGCTTCTGTTCAGTTGGGCGGGTCACTACCAGCTGGCCGTCTTCGGTAGCTACGGTAATGTCGCGGTCCACCGGAACGATCAGGGTACCTTTTGGGCCCTTCACGGTTACCGTGTTTTCGTTGCTCACTTCAATCTGCACGTTGTCGGGCAGGCTGATGGGCAGTTTACCAATGCGTGACATAGTCTCGTTTTCCTTTCAGATTAGTAGACGTAGCACAGCACTTCGCCGCCCACGTTCTCGGCTTTCGCCTCTTTTTCCGTCATCACACCTTTCGAGGTTGACAGAATCGCAATACCCAGGCCGCTGAGTACACGCGGCAGGTTTTCTACGTGAGCGTACTTACGCAGACCAGGTGAGCTTACCCGCTCCAGCTTGGTAATAGCTGGTTGCTTGGTGGCGGGGTTATACTTCAGCGCAATTTTGATTGTGCCTTGTACAGCTGCATCATCAAAACGGTAGCTCTGAATGTACCCCTTATGGTAGAGTACCTTCGTGATTTCCTTTTTGATCTTGCTGGCCGGAATCTCCACTACCCGGTGGTTTGCCTTAATGGCATTGCGAACCCGGGTCAGGTAGTCGGCAATTGGATCTGTATTCATTGGGATGTCGAAATGAAGCGCCCTTTTTTAGGGAGCCGCAAAGATATGAAAATTTCGTTGCCACGGAAAGCGGCAACGAAATTTTCGGTTAAGACTTCTTGACTCGGCTTTCGGGGCTCGGTCAATGGTTTCTCTCGGCAACCTGCCAAGTTTGAGGATGCTGTATAGAAGCTACACAGCATCCTCAGATAATTTACCAGCTGGACTTCGTTACGCCGGGGATTTTACCCGCCAAAGCCATTTCGCGGAAACGCACGCGGCTAATGCCAAATTTGCGCATATAACCACGGGGACGACCGTCAATTTTGTCACGGTTGTGCAAACGCACAGGCGACGCATTGCGCGGCAGTTTGTCCAGGCCTTCGAAGTCACCAGCGGCTTTCAGAGCCTTGCGCTTCTCGGCATAACGGGCTACGGTAGCAATGCGCTTCCGTTCCCGTGCTTTCATCGATTCCTTAGCCATTGTTTTGTTTCTTGGCGTTAGCGAACGGCATTCCGAAAGCTTTCAGCAGCTCGTAGCTCTGCTCATCGTTTTCGGCCGTCGTTACGAAGGTAATATCCATACCCGAAATCGACTTGATCTTATCGATCGAAATTTCTGGGAAGATGATTTGCTCTTTGATGCCCAGGGTATAGTTACCGCGGCCATCGAAGCCTTTATCGTTGATGCCTTTGAAGTCACGCACGCGGGGCAGGGCCACCGTGAGCAGACGGTCCATGAACTCATACATCTGCTCGCCACGTAGGGTAACACGGGCGCCGATTGGCATGCCTTCACGGAGTTTGAAGTTCGACACCGAACGCTTAGCAATGGTAGGAACAGCTTTCTGACCAGCAATGGTCGTCAGCTCATCCACGCCATTATCCACCAGTTTCTTATCGGCTACTGCCGCGCCAATGCCGCGGTTGATGCAGATTTTGGTGATGCGTGGTACCTGCATGATGCTCTTGAACTGGAATTGTTCTTGGAGCGCAGGCACTACTTCTTTGAGGTATATTTCTTTGAGTCGAGCCATTGTCGTCGTACCGGATTAGGCGTTTTTCGAGTCAATTGCTTTCACGTTGCTCACGTGAATGCCAGCTTCGATCTTGGTGATGCCGCCCTGGGGGTTCTTCGCACTGGGTTTGTTGTGCTTAGTAACCAGGTTCAGGCCTTCCACGATAACGCGCTGCGTCGAGCGGTTTACCGACTTGATAACGCCGGTTTTGCCTTTCTCGTCGCCGGCAATCACCTGTACGGTGTCACCGGTTTTCACGTGCAGTTTCGCGGGTGCTGCTTTCGTTTTCGTTGCCATTGCTTAGAGAACTTCAGGAGCCAGCGAAACGATCTTCATGAACTGCTTTTCACGCAGTTCGCGGGCTACTGGGCCGAAGATGCGAGTACCACGGGGCTCGTCGTTGTTGTTGAGCAGAACAGCAGCGTTGTCGTCGAAACGGATATAAGAACCATCCTTACGACGGATTTCCTTTTTCGTACGAACTACTACTGCCTTGGAGACAGTGCCTTTTTTGGCATTGCCGGATGGTATAGCCGATTTAATGGCTACTACTATCTTGTCGCCTACGCTAGCGTACTTCTTACCCGTGCCACCGAGGACACGGATGCAGAGCACTTCTTTGGCGCCGCTGTTATCAGCGACGGTCAGACGGGATTCTTGCTGGATCATCTTACTTAGCGCGCTCTAGAATTTCTACCAGTCTCCACCGCTTGCTCTTGCTCAACGGACGGGTCGACATAATGCGAACCGTATCGCCTTCGCCGCATTCGTTGTTCTCGTCGTGGGCCATGAATTTGGTCGACTTGGTAACGAACTTGCCGTAGATGGGGTGTTTCATTTTGCTTTCCACAACTACCGTGATGGACTTATCCATCTTGGAGGAGGAAACGCGCCCGATGATTTCTTTGCGCAGGTTGCGCTCGGGTGCGCCGGTTGTTGCCTGTTGTGCTTCGTTGCTTGCCATCGTTATTTAGCAGTTTGGGTTGCCTGCTCGTTCTCGCGACGGTTGAGCTCGGTTTGCAGACGGGCTACATTCTTGCGGCTATGCTTCAGGCGAACCGGATTTTCCAGGGGCGAAATAGCGTGCGCAAAGCGCAGCGTCTGGCCATTGGTTTGTTCGGTCTTGATTTGCGCTTTCAGGTCTTCCAGTGAAAGGGCGCGGATATCGGCGTTCTTCATCTTAGTTGCTTTCTTCGTAGTCGCGACGAACAACAAATTGAGTCTTAACCGGCAGCTTTTGCGCGGCGAGACGCAGTGACTCCTGCGCTACTTCCAGCGAAACACCATCCGACTCGAACATAATGGTGCCAGGCTTTACTACGGCTACCCAATACTCGGGCGAGCCTTTGCCTTTACCCATACGCACCTCAGCGGGCTTCTTGGTAATTGGCTTGTCTGGGAAAATGCGGATCCACACTTGACCTTCGCGTTTCATGGCACGAGTCATGGCGATACGGGCAGCCTCAATCTGGCGAGCCGTAATCCATGCCTGTTCCAGGGATTTAATAGCGAAGGAACCGAAGTCTATGGAGCTGCCGCGGTAGGCTAGGCCATGCACGCGACCCTTTTGCATCTTGCGATACTTGGTCCTTTTCGGCTGTAACATGATTTATCTTGAATTGAAATTCGAAAGAAGGGAAAAGGACTAGCGACGCGGAGCGCCACCACCACGGTTCTGGCCGCCTTGGCCACCAGGACCACCGGCACCTGGACCGCCACGGCGCTGTCCACCACCGCCCTGACCACCACGGTTGTCACCGCCACGGTCATTACGGTCGCGACGCGGGCCACGGTCACCACCACGGTCACCACGCTCACCACGTGGGCCACGGTCGTTACGACCGTCGCCACCAGCTGGGCTGGTAGGCTGCTGGTTTGGCGAGAGGTCGGGCTTGCCGAACACTTCACCACGCATGATCCACACTTTGATGCCGATTTTACCATATACCGTCTGAGCTTCAGACAGTGCATAGTCGATATCAGCACGCAAGGTGTGCAGTGGAGTACGTCCTTCTTTGTATTGCTCGGAGCGGGCAATTTCAGCACCACCCAAACGGCCACCGCACTGAATCTTGATGCCTTCAGCACCAACGCGCATAGCTGCCTGGATAGACATCTTCATGGCACGACGGAACGAGATACGAGCCTGCAGCTGCTGAGCAATGCTCTCACCTACCAGCTTGGCGTCAAGTTCCGGACGCTTAATTTCGAAGATGTTGATCTGAACGTCTTTGCCGGTAATCTGCTTCAGTTCGTCCTTGATCTTATCAACCTCTGCTCCGCCTTTACCAATTACCACACCCGGACGAGCCGTGTTGATGGTGATGGTAACACGCTTCAGAGTACGCTCAATCACGATGCGGCTAATGCCACCTTTCGGGATACGAGCCATGATGTATTTGCGGATTTTTTCGTCCTCAACCAGCTTGTCGGCAAAGTCCTTACCGCCGTACCAGTTCGAGTCCCACCCTTTAATGACACCCAAACGGAAGCCAACCGGATTTACTTTCTGTCCCATAGTGCTTATGCGGTGGCTTCTGCCTTGGTTTCAGTGGTTTTTTTCGAGGAACTACGACGCGTAGTCTTGGATTTGCCTTCCGTTGCGGTAGCAGTGGCAGGCTTTTTCTCAGCAGCCTTCTCAGCAGCAGCTTTGCTACCCAGTGGTTCTACTTTCGTGTCAATGATTAGCGTCACGTGGTTGCTGCGCTTGCGGATGCGGTGACCACGACCCTGAGGGGCGGGGCGCAGACGCTTCAGCTGGCGACCTTCATCCACGAAGATTTCCTTGATGTAGAGGTTAGCGTCCTCGATGCGCTCATCCTCGTTCTTCTGTTGCCAGTTGGCCAGAGCCGACAGGAGCAGTTTCTCGATTCTTTCAGCACCCGAGTTAGCCTCGAACTTCAGCAAGCCCAGGGCGCGCGTCACTTTCTGACCGCGGACCAGGTTGGCTACCATACGCATCTTGCGAGGCGAGGTAGGCACGTTACGGAGTTTAGCAGTAGCTTCCATCTTAGCGCTTGCCTTTATCTTTCTTGGCGATATGACCACGGAAGTTACGGGTTGGGGCAAACTCACCGAGTTTGTGACCTACCATGTTTTCCGTTACATACACCGGGATGAACTTATTGCCGTTGTGAACGGCGAAGGTGTGGCCAACGAAGTCCGGAGAAATCATCGAGCGGCGAGACCAGGTCTTCACCACCGACTTTTTGCCGGTTTCTTCCATTGCCGAAACTTTCTTCTCGAGCCGGAAGTCAATGTACGGCCCTTTTTTTAGCGAACGTGCCATTGCTTACTTCTTGCCTTTACGGTTAACGATGAGCTGCTCAGAGTACTTGTTCTTGTTACGCGTCTTCTGACCCTTAGAGAAGATGCCGTTGCGGCTGCGTGGGTGACCACCCGACGACTTGCCTTCGCCACCACCCATTGGGTGATCCACGGGGTTCATAGCAACACCACGTACACGCGGACGACGACCCAACCAACGGTTACGACCGGCTTTGCCGAGACGTACGTTCATGTGGTCACCATTCGAAACGGTACCAACGGTAGCCATGCAGGTTACCAGTACCATGCGCATCTCGCCGGAAGGCAATTTCAGCGTGGCATACTTGTCTTCGCGGGCTACCAGCTGAGCGTAGGTTCCAGCCGAGCGAGCCATGGCAGCACCACTACCGGGCATCAGCTCGATGTTGTGTACAATGGTACCCAGTGGAATTTCGCGTAGGGGAAGTGCATTGCCTACCTCTGGCGCTACGCCGGTGCCGGAAACTACCACCGCATCAACCTGCAGACCAGCTGGCGCAATGATATAGCGCTTTTCGCCGTCGGCGTAGTTGAGCAAGGCAATACGCGCCGTGCGGTTAGGATCGTACTCAATCGTCTTCACCGTGGCTGGAACACCAGCTTTATCACGCTTGAAGTCGATTACACGATACTTCTGTTTGTGACCACCGCCGATATAGCGGTTCGTCATTTTACCCGCTCCATTGCGGCCACCGGATTTTTTCAGGGGTGCCAACAGCGACTTCTCCGGCGTCGACGTGGTTACCTCGTCGAAGGCCGGGGCGATGCGGAAGCGCTGACCCGGTGATGTTGGTCTTAGTTTTTTGAGTGCCATTACTCTAGCTTAGAAAATGCTCTTTGCGGAAAAGCTGGGCTTAGATGCCGTTGTAGAAGTCGATAACGTCGCCTTCTTTCACGGTTACTACGGCCTTCTTGCCGTGGGGACGACGACCAGTTACCTGACCCGTCTTCGTGGACTTGGACTTGAGCTTGCCGTTGGTGCGGATCGTGCTGATGCCTGTTACCGTTACGCCGTAGATTTGCTCAATCTCCTTTTTGATCTGAACCTTGTTGGCAGTGCGCTCTACTTCGAAAACGTACTGACCTTTTTCGTTCAGGCCCGTGGCCTTCTCGGTCACGATGGGTTTTTTCAGTGTGCTCATTATTCTGCGGAGGTATAGAGTTGTTCCAGCGACTTCAGGCCGGCCTCCGACAGCAGCAGCGTGTCAGTGTTCAGCAGGTCGTGCGTGTTCAGCGCTACGGGCGTTGCTACGGTCACTTTCTGAATGTTGCGAGCCGACAGCACCACGTTCTTATCTACTTCACCGGTTACCAGCAGGGTCTTTTTGCCGTTGTTCAGCTTCAGACCGTTCAGGATGTTCAGGAAGTCTTTGGTTTTGGGAGCATCAAGTACGATGTTCTCTACCAGCGCTACTTTACCATCTTTGGCCAGGCTCGAGAGAGCCGACAGACGGGCAAGACGCTTGGTCTTTTTGTTCAGCTTGAAGCCGTAGTCACGCGGCTCAGGACCGAATACACGACCACCACCGATGAATACCGGCGACTTCATGCTGCCGGCGCGGGCACCGCCCGTACCTTTTTGTTTCTTGAGCTTCTTCGTGGTGCCTTGCACCTCGTTGCGCTGCTTCGACTTGTGCGTGCCCTGGCGTTGGTTAGCCAAGTACTGCTTCACGTCGAGATACATCACGTGCTCATTCGGCTCGAGGCCGAAGATGGCGTCGGACAGGGTAACCTTGCGGCCAGTGTCTTCGCCTTTGATGTTATATACTGACAGTTCCATCTCGCGTTATTTTTCCAGGACCACGTAAGAGTTCTTGGCACCGGGAATCGAACCGCTTACTACGATTAGGTTCTTGTCGGCTACCACGCGCATTACCTTCAGGTTTTGCACTTTCACACGGTCACCGCCCATACGGCCAGCCATGCGCATTCCTTTGAATACGCGGGAAGGCCAGGAGCAAGCACCGATAGAACCTGGGTGACGCAGACGGTTATGCTGACCGTGAGTTTGACCACCCACACCAGCAAAGTTGTAGCGCTTTACTACACCCTGGAAACCTTTACCTTTTGAGGTGCCCACTACGTCTACAAACTCGCCTTCCTCGAAGAGGGTAGCGTCGATGGTAGCGCCAGCGGTGTAGGTAGACTCCGCAGCAAGGCGGAACTCAACCAGCTTTTTCTTGGGGGTGGTACCGGCTTTGGCGAAGTGGCCAGCCAGAGCCTTGGTAGTGTTTTTGGCTTTTTTCTCGCCATAACCTACCTGAACGGCTGTGTAGCCGTCCTTCTCGATTGTCTTAACCTGCGTCACTACGCACGGACCCGCTTCAATGAGCGTGCAGGGAATGTTCTTCCCGTCCGGAGTGAAGAGGCTTGTCATACCGATTTTTTTACCGATGATGCCAGGCATTCTATTGGGGTTTATAAAAAGACACAGCGAAAACACCCGAGCGGCGTTTTCGGAAAGGGAGTGCAAAGCTAGGGAATTGTTACGTCATAATCCAACCCCATTCTGAAATATTTTCAGAACCACCTAGTTAGCTACTCAACTCAGTCTTTTTTGGCTCAGTTATAATGGCTTTCTACCTATTGCTTCTATGTTGAGCTGATGTACTTGTTAAAGGGGTTTACACTGGCCGCCAGGCTGTATCAGACTCAGTGACTTTTTCCTGACCATTTAGCGCAAGTAAAAGGAATAGTAAAGTGAAATTAAGCCCTACCTGCAGTTCCAGAGGGTATTCCACTAAGAATGATAACGTCACAATGATATAGTGAGCCAGCAGCAATGGGGCCTGCCGGGGCCATACCCGTATGCCAGGAAAATAGAAAAACACCGTGAATAGCAGAATGCCAATTCTCCCAAAAGCCACTAGGTTAAACAGGAATTGATTGTGGGGGAGTATATAAGCTCGGGAATTAATCTGCGGGAAGCTCTCTTGATATTTCTTCGCTATAGCTTCCTCCATATTGGCGCGCCCCACTCCTACCCACGGGTGGTCTGCCATAATTTGTACCGCTACTCTGTAAGAATAGACTCTCCCTACCAAGGAGTAATTGTTAGCTGAGCCACTTTGCTCTACTCTACCTACGTCCTCCTGCGTATTCAGAAACTTGTTATGAAATGTTGGCAGTGCCAGATAGCTAAATAGTGGTAGCACAAACATCATGCATAGCACAAGCACAGCTTGCTTATACTTCTTTTTCCAAATTACTAGTGCTACTACTGATACGCCAGCCAGTACATACAGAGTAAGTAGGCCACTGCGTACGGCTAACATATGTTGGTATAAGATCAGAAACATTACTGCAGCCAGTAGCCAGTTTCGCCATTTAACTTCTATTGCTTTTTTCCAGAGCAATAGGCTTCCTATAGCAATGGCGTAAGTCACCATTAAGCTAAAACGGATATGATCTGGCACCGTAGGCATTATCTGCGACTGCAAATACAGATTGTGTATCTCGGTACTATGCAGAAGATAGTAAACAGTACTGCCAAGCGCTGAAAGTGTAACTAGCCCGATAAAGACCAGATATAAGCTTCTCAAGTATCGACTGGGCAATCCCCCTAGCAGCCAGAATGCTAAGGGCAGTAATAAGAAGGGGGACTGTAATAAAATGCCCCTCGTGAATTCGCCCCAGTTTCCTTCTTGGGTTTGCACGCCCCACAAGGCATGAATGGCAAACACGCCCATTAGACTCCAATAAGCCAGGGAGTAGCGACTGCGCGATGTGCCACCCTGCACATATGCATATGTAATACTGGTTACTACTAGACCAATGATACCTAGACTTGAAAGCACCCGGACAATATTCCCGGTAAACAGCCCAAGCATTATGCAGCCACACCAGAATACAGCCAGCAGTTGTAAGCGGTGTACAAGTGTCCCGGAAACTTTCACTGAACTCATACGGGGGACAGATACCGGCATTGATGATTTGTAGCGCGAGGCGACTCTACTTTAAAGCGAATGTAGTTTCGCCCTATAAAGTTGGCAGGATTAAACGAAAACACCCCGCCGGTTTCGAAAAACCAACGGGGTGCCATCTTCAGTTAGACTGAAACTCGCTGTCCTCAGACTTTGATTTCAACGTCTACGCCGCTTGGCAATTCAAGCTTCATCAGCGCATCTACGGTCTTCGACGAAGTCGAGTAGATATCAACGAGACGCTTGTAAGTGCAAAGCTGGAACTGCTCGCGCGACTTCTTGTTCACGTGGGGCGAACGAAGAACGGTGAACTTCTCCTTGTTAGTGGGCAGTGGAATGGGGCCGCTTACGATAGCGCCCGTAGCCTTCACCGCCTTCACGATCTTCTCCGACGATTTGTCCACCAAGTTGTGGTCGTAGGATTTCAGTTTGATGCGAATTTTCTGGTTCATGTCTGTAATCTGAAAGCGGATTAGCGGATGGCGTTACCCTTTTGCTTAGCAATAATAGCTTCAGCAAGGTTGTTCGGCACTTGGTCGTAGTGCGAGAAGGTCAGCGAAGCCGAAGCACGACCCGACGAGATGGTACGCAGCGTGGTCACGTAACCGAACAGCTCCGACAGCGGAACGTCAGCCTTGATAACGTTAGCACCACCTTTGGTGTCCATGCCTTTCATGATACCACGACGACGGTTCAGGTCACCCGTTACCGAGCCGGTGTACTCATCAGGAGAAACTACTTCTACCGCCATGATGGGCTCGAGCAGTTTCGGACCAGCTTGCTTGCCAGCCTCACGGAAACCACCACGGGCAGCGAGTTCGAACGACAGGGCGTCCGAGTCAACATCGTGGTAAGAACCGTAGTACAGACGTACGCGCATGCCTTCGATGGGGAAGCCAGCCAACGGACCGTTCTTCATAGCTTCTTCGAAGCCCTTCTGAACCGGTGCGATGAATTCGCGGGGGATAACACCACCCGTGATGTCGTTTACGAACTCCAGACCGGGTTTCTCCGGATCGGTCAGTTTCGGACCGAGTTCGAATACGATGTCACCGAATTTACCACGACCACCCGTCTGCTTCTTATAAGTTTCGCGATGCTCCACCGTCTTGGTGAGAATCTCCTTATAAGCTACCATCGGAGCACCCTGGTTGATTTCCACCTTGAACTCACGACGCATACGGTCGATGATGATTTCCAGGTGAAGCTCGCCCATGCCTTTCAGTACGGTCTGGCCCGTCTCGGGGTCAGTCTGCACTACCAGCGTAGGATCTTCTTCCACGAGTTTGGCAATAGCCATACCCATCTTATCTACGTCAGCCTGAGTTTTAGGCTCAATGGCATAACCGATAACGGGCTCAGGGAACGACATTGATTCCAGAACGATGCGCGACTTCTCATCGGTCAGCGTGTCACCGGTCTTAATGTCTTTGAAACCAACACCGGCAGCAATGTCACCGGCCTGGATTTTGTCAATGGGGTTCTGCTTGTTGGAGTGCATCTGCATCAAACGCGAGATACGCTCCTTCTTGTTCGTGCGGTTGTTGTGCACGTACGAACCAGCATCCAGAACGCCACTATAGCAACGGAAGAAGCACAGACGACCTACGAAGGGGTCAGTAGCAATCTTGAACGCCAGGGCAGTGAAAGGCTCGCTGTTGTCGGGGTGACGCTCGATTTCCTCGCCAGTATCGGGGTTGGTACCGATAATGGGGGGCATATCCAGCGGCGACGGCAGGTAGGCCATTACGCCATCCAGCATCGACTGTACACCTTTGTTTTTGAAAGCTGAACCGCACATTACGGGCGAGAACTTCATGTCGATAACCGCTTGGCGGATAACAACCATCATTTCTTCGCGCGTGATAGAATCTGGGTTGTCGAAGAATTTCTCCAACAGAGCGTCGTCATATTCGGCAACGCTTTCTACCAGCTTCTGACGCCACTCGGCTACGGTTTCCACCAGATCCTCGGGAACGGGGATTTCGTGGTACGATTTGCCTTGGGTAGCATCATCCCATACTATGGCCTTACCAGTCAGCAGATCGACAACACCTTTGAAGGTATCCTCGGCGCCGATTGGAATTTGCAGGGGAACAGGGTTAGCACCTAGCTTATCCTTAATCTCGGCAACAGCCTTGAAGAAGTCAGCACCGGCACGGTCCATCTTGTTGACGAAGCAAATGCGAGGCACTTTGTACTTATCAGCCTGACGCCAAACAGTCTCGGACTGAGGCTCAACACCCGATACAGCACAGAACAGAGCAACAGCGCCGTCCAGTACACGCAGCGAGCGTTCAACTTCTACGGTGAAGTCAACGTGGCCAGGAGTGTCAATCAGGTTGATTTTATACTGCTTGGTCTCGGGCGTAGGGTCGCCGTTGGCATCAGTAGGATAGTTCCAGAAGGTAGTAGTAGCAGCTGAAGTAATGGTGATACCCCGCTCCTGCTCCTGCTCCATCCAGTCCATCGTGGCAGCACCTTCGTGCACTTCCCCGATTTTGTGGGTTTTTCCGGTATAGTAGAGAATACGCTCCGACGTGGTGGTTTTACCAGCATCGATGTGCGCCATAATCCCGATGTTCCGGAGGTAATGCAGATCTTTATTAACAGCCATGGTTTTTATGAGGTCTTAGGAATTAGGGCCTTAAGCCTTAGTAAAGCATGTAAAACACTACTAAGTCTTAAGACCCTAAGTCCTAATAACTGTTTAGAAACGGAAGTGCGAGAAGGCCTTGTTGGCTTCCGCCATCCGGTGCGTGTCGTCCTTTTTCTTCACGGCAGCACCTTCACCTTTCGCGGCGGCAATGATTTCGCCAGCCAGCTTGTCCTTCATGGTTTTCTCACCACGACGACGAGCGTATTGGATCAACCACTTAGAACCTACGGCAATACGACGGTCAGCGCGAACTTCGATCGGCACCTGAAAGGTAGCACCACCTACGCGGCGGCTCTTTACTTCTACAGTGGGCATAACGTTGTTCAGGGCTTTGCGCCACATCTCCAGGCCGCTTTCCTTGGTGCGCTGCTCAACAAGCTCGCAGGCATCATAGAAAATGGTGTAGGCCAGGTTTTTCTTCCCGTCATACATCATGTAGTTGACGAAGCGGGTTACCAGCGTCTCCTTGTATTTGGGGTCGGGCAGGAGGATGCGCTTTTTCGGTTTTGACTTTCTCATGGGTTCAGATGTGAGTAGCGGTAGCCAAGAGTGGGATAAGAACCATATGCTATCCAGCACTTCGGACTACCACACTCGTCTCAATTACTTTTTCTTACCGGGTGCTGGTTTGCCGCCTTTGCCTGTTGCTACGGGCTGGCCTGGCTTCGGACGCTTAGCGCCGTACTTCGAGCGACGCTGCAGACGGCCGTTTACACCGGCAGTATCCAGAGCGCCACGAATGATGTGATAACGCACACCGGGAAGGTCTTTCACGCGGCCGCCACGAATCAGCACGATGCTGTGCTCCTGCAGGTTGTGGCCTTCACCAGGGATGTAGGCGTTAACTTCTTTGCCGTTGGTGAGGCGCACACGGGCTACTTTACGCATAGCCGAGTTCGGCTTCTTAGGCGTGGTGGTGTACACACGGGTGCAAACGCCACGGCGCTGCGGGCACGAATCAAGAGCCGGCGACTTCGACTTGGTCGTCAGCTTCTCGCGGCCTTTTCGTACTAATTGGTTAATGGTAGGCATCTACGGAATGGTTTGTCCAGGGGGGTTCGCTCCCAAAAAATTAGGCTTGCAAAGGTATAGACTTGCTTTCGAAATAGCAAACAGGTTGAATTAGTTAATTTTAGAAGATGAAGCAGTAGTAAATGGCATAGGCTTATGTGCGTTCAGGGCAACTTATTTTCTCCCCCACCAGCACATTTTCCCTCTCCAGCACCCGTCTTATTTAACAGGCAGCATGACTTTTATAGCCGATAGTGCGCTTATAAGTCAAAGTGGGGCAGGCGCCAGCGGCGGCCCGTTGCCTTCCGAAAAGCCCGCCGCCAACCGGGCAAGCTGCTATAAGCCTGCTCCGACTTGTGCAGCTCTGGTATATGCAGCTGGGTAGCCCGGTGGTACAACTCCTCATAACTCTGGCCGGCATAGCGCTCAAACAACTCTACCAGCACCGGCCGCAAGGCCTTCAGATTCCAGTAGTGCAGCAGGTAGCTGGCGGCTTCCCGTACCGGCTCCCCATCCACGGCAAACCGAATACTGAAGGCCAGTTGCTCCATCATATGCTTGTTATAGGCAGCATAGAGTTGCTCGGCTAGCTGCATCACTTCAGGCAGCAGGCCAGCATCCTCGCTATGGAAGCCAAGCACGCCCGAATTAAACAATCGGGTGGTAGGCTCAATACGGAGTGTGTGTCCGGCTATCTGCGTCTGGAAGCTTTTCAGGTGCCGGTATACTTTGCGGCTTAGCTCATTGCCCGTGGCAAGCGCGCCCTCATCCATATGCATGTACCGTACTCCCTGAGATATATCCTCGAAAATGGGCGTTGGGTCTTTTTGCCAGATGGTATCCGTATCCAGAAAAAGCAGGTTGCCTGGGAAGTGCGCTGCCGCATGCTCCAGCACGCCTATCTTCAGCAGATATACTTTATTAACGCTGCCTTTCCACTGAGTCCACTGCTCTTCCCCTATTTTCGGATAGACTATATCCGCCGGTGCTCCCAACACTTTCTGAAAGCTTGCCGCATCATCGGTATAGATAACAATGGTCGGGCGGGCCGTAGCGGGAGTAGTGGCAGCAACTTTATAGTAGGACAGAATACTATATAGCGCCTCGCTCCTGATTCCGGCCGAACCATACGAAAGGTAGATTAGGTAATTCTGCCGCTGACCTGTCACTGGGGGATGTTGCATGGAAAAGCAGGTAGTAAGGAAAAGCCGACGCTCCTCCCGGTGGAAGTGCATCGGCTTTTATGCGAAAAGACAAATCAGGGCTTACGCCTCGCCCATAGCGCCCCCAAAGTTCATCGGGTAGCTGGGCATATCGGGTTGCTGCTTGATGTTGCCAAAGGTTTGCTCAAACCGGTCGATGTTATCGGAAAGGGCAGCCAGCAGCCGCTTGGCGTGCTCGGGGGTGATGACAATGCGGGCTTTCACTTTGGCTTTGGGCAAGCCCGGCATCAGGCGAATGAAGTCAATGACAAACTCGCTGCTGCTGTGCGCAATCATGGCCAGGTTAGCGTATTCGCCTTCGGCAATTTCCTCCGACAGCTCAATATTTATGGCGTTGGGGTCGTGGGGTATGTTCGCGTCTTGAGGGGGCTGGTTCATAGCAGAAAGAATAGGCCGCAGCAGGTGCATTCTGCCCGGCAGGTTAAAACTACCAAAAAAGAAAAAGCCGACCAGATTTCTCTGGCCGGCTTCTCCTACTTATTTACTCCAGAAGAACTACTCCTGTACCGATTCGCGACGTGAGGCGCGGGTCGGACGCTTGGCAGGAACCACTTCTTCCGCGGCCTTCGACGCTTGCAGCGCCTCCAGCTCGTCTTTCGACCCAACGATCTGACGCGTGTATTCGCGCAGACCGGTACCGGCCGGAATGAGGTGACCTACAATTACGTTTTCCTTCAGGCCCAGCAGTTCGTCGGCCTTGCCACGGATGGCGGCTTCCGACAGCACCTTGGTCGTTTCCTGGAAGGAAGCGGCCGAGATGAACGACTGAGTACCCAAAGAGGCCTGCGTGATACCCTGCAGCGTGGGGCGCGATACGGAAGGCTGCGCATCCCGTACCTCTACCAACGCCAGGTCCCGACGCTTCAGGCTCGAGTTTTCGTCGCGCAGACGACGAGCCGTTACAATCTGACCAGGTTTCAGGTTCGTCGAGTCGCCGGCATTCGTTACCACCTTCATGTCGATGATGGTATCGTTTTCTTCCATGAACACGATTTTGTCGATAACCTGGTGCTCCAGGAAGGTCGTATCGCCGGCATCGAGGATAACCACTTTCTGCATCATCTGGCGAACTACCACCTCGATGTGCTTATCGTTGATTTTCACACCCTGCAAGCGGTATACTTCCTGAATCTCGTTCACGAGGTACTCCTGCACCGCACCCGGACCCTGAATGCTCAGGATGTCGGACGGCGTAATAGCACCATCGGAAAGCGGCATACCGGCCCGGATGAAGTCGTTGTCCTGCACCAGAATGTGCTTGGACAGCGGCACCATGTACTTCTTCTTCACGCCGTCTTTCGACTCCACGAAGATTTCACGGTTACCACGCTTCACGGTACCATAGGTTACCACACCGTCAATCTCGGCCACAACAGCCGGGTTCGAAGGGTTACGGGCTTCGAAGAGCTCCGTAACACGGGGCAGACCACCGGTAATGTCGCGGGTTTTGCCCACGGCACGCGGAATCTTAGCCAGAATCTGACCAGCCTTGATTTTCTCGCCGTTCTCTACGTTCAAGTGCGAACCAACCGGGATGCTGTAGCCCTTCGATCCTTCCATGTCACCCTTCTTACCGGGGCGCACGATGATAGAGGGGTTCTGATCCTTGGCTTTCGATTCGATAATCACTTTCTCACGGTGACCGGTCTGTTCGTCCGACTCCTCGCGGTAGGTAATGCCTTCGGTAATGGCGTCGTACTGAACGGTACCATCAAACTCAGCCAGAATAACGGCGTTGTAGGGGTCCCAGTTGTTCAGCTCCTGGCCTTTCTCTACCTCCTGGCCTTCTTCAACCAGCAGGAACGAGCCGTAAGGCACGTGGTTAGAAATGAACACCTTACCGGTGCCTTTCTCCACGATACGAACCTCGCCCGAGCGACCCATCACTACTTTCACTGGCTCGCCATCGGCGTTAGCAGTTTCTACAGTGCGGATATCTTCGAACTCAACCACACCGGCGAACTTGGCGCGGATGCTGGCTTCTACGGCAATGTTAGAAGCTGTACCACCTACGTGGAACGTACGCAGCGTGAGCTGGGTACCGGGTTCCCCGATAGACTGGGCAGCAATAACACCAACCGCTTCGCCTTTCTGCACCATGCGGCCCGACGACAGGTTACGACCGTAGCAACGGGCGCAGATACCACGCTTCGACTCACAGGTCAGTACCGAACGGATTTCCACCGATTCAATGCTGGTATTGTCGATGCGACGCGTGATTTCCTCGGTGATTTCGTCGCCGGCAGTCAGGATAACCTCGTCCGTCAGCGGGTCGATGATATCGTGCACGGCCACGCGGCCCAGGATACGTTCTGCCAGTGGCTCTACCACGTCCTCGTTATCCTTCAGAGCGAAGGTCTCGATGCCGCGCAGCGTACCACAGTCATTTTCGTTTACAATTACGTCCTGCGATACGTCTACCAGACGACGCGTCAGGTAGCCGGCGTCAGCCGTTTTCAGAGCCGTATCGGCCAGACCCTTACGGGCGCCGTGGGTCGAAATGAAGTACTCGATTACGTCCAGACCTTCTTTGAAGTTAGACAGAATCGGGTTTTCAATAATCTCACCTACCGAACCCTGCAGTGACTTCTGCGGCTTAGCCATCAGACCCCGCATACCGCCGAGCTGACGAATCTGCTCACGCGAACCACGGGCACCAGAGTGCATCATCATGTAAATCGAGTTGAAGCCCTGGTTCTCCTTTTCGAGGCGACCCATGAGGGTTTCAGTGATTTGGTTGTTGATACGCGTCCAGATGTCGATAACCTGGTTGTAACGCTCGTTATCCGTAATCAGACCCATCTGGTAGTTCTGCGTTACCGCCAGAACATCCGCCTGTGCCTGCGCAATCAGAGCATCTTTCTCTTTCGGAATCTGGATGTCGCCCAGACCCATCGACAGACCACCTTTGTAAGCCGACTGGAAGCCCAGCGTCTTGATGTCGTCGAGGAACTGTGCCGTGCGGGCCATACCCGTACGCTTGAACACCAGCGAAATGATTTGCTGCAGCTTTTTCTTGGTCAGCAGCTCATCTACGAAACCTACCTCCGTTGGCACGAGCTGGTTGAACAGCACGCGGCCGGCTACGGTCTCGATGATCTTGGTAACCAGGTTATCCTGCTCGTCACGAACCAAGGTGCGAACCTTGATATATGCGTGCTTCGACAGAATACCTTCGTTGATGGCAATAACTACTTCCTCATCGGAGTAGAACGTCATGCCTTCACCGTCGATTTTCTCTTCGGGCGTGGTGCGCTTGCCTTTGGTCACGTAGTACAAACCCAGAACCATGTCCTGCGACGGTACCGCAATAGGCGCGCCGTTAGCAGGGTTCAGGATGTTGTGCGAGGCCAGCATGAGCATGGAGGCTTCCAGGATAGCGGCCGGTCCCAGGGGAACGTGCACAGCCATCTGGTCACCGTCAAAGTCAGCGTTGAAAGCTGTACACACCAGTGGGTGCAGCTGGATAGCTTTACCCTCGATGAGGCGGGGCTGGAACGCCTGGATACCCAAGCGGTGCAGCGTAGGAGCACGGTTGAGGAGTACTGGGTGGCCTTTCAGCACATTTTCCAGAATATCCCATACCACAGCATCCTTGCGGTCAACGATTTTCTTCGCTGATTTCACCGTCTTCACAATACCGCGCTCAATGAGCTTACGAATGATGAACGGCTTGAACAGCTCGGCTGCCATGTTCTTGGGCAGACCGCACTCGTGCAGCTTCAGCTCAGGGCCAACCACAATAACCGAACGGCCAGAGTAGTCAACACGCTTACCCAGCAGGTTCTGACGGAAGCGGCCCTGCTTGCCTTTCAGCATATCAGACAGCGACTTCAGCGCCCGGTTGCCTTCGGCACGCACGGCGTTAACCTTACGTGAGTTGTCGAACAAGGAGTCAACAGCTTCCTGCAGCATGCGCTTTTCGTTCCGCAGAATCACTTCAGGAGCCTTGATTTCGATCAGGCGCTTGAGGCGGTTGTTACGGATGATAACGCGGCGGTATAGGTCGTTCAGATCGGAAGTAGCGAAACGGCCACCATCCAACGGCACGAGAGGGCGCAATTCCGGTGGAATAACGGGCACCATGCGGATAACCATCCACTCGGGCTTGTTTTCCACGCGGGTGGCGGCATCACGGAACGCTTCTACTACCCGCAGACGCTTCAAGGCCTCAGCTTTACGCTGCTGCGAAGTTTCGTGGGCGGCAGAGTCACGCAGGGAGTACGACAGCTCGTCGAGGTTGATGCGCTCCAGCAGGAGGTACAACGCATCAGCACCCATGCGGGCAATGAATTTGTTGGGGTCCTCGTTCGGCAGCATCTGGTTCTCGCGGGGGAGCTTGTCGATGATGTCGAGGTACTCGTCTTCGGTGAGGAAATCGAGCTGCTGTACGCCTTCTTCGGCCAATACGCCCGGCTGTACTACTACATACCGCTCGTAATAGATAATCTGATCAAGCTTCTTGGTGGGCAGGCCCAGCAGGTAGCCGATTTTGTTTGGCAGGGACTTAAAGTACCAGATATGCGCCACGGGCACCACCAGTTCGATGTGGCCCATACGCTCCCGACGTACTTTCTTCTCAGTCACCTCTACGCCGCAACGGTCGCAGATAATGCCTTTGTAGCGGATGCGCTTGTATTTACCGCAGTGGCATTCCCAGTCCTTTACGGGACCGAAAATCCGCTCGCAGAACAAGCCACCCATTTCGGGCTTGTACGTCCGGTAGTTGATCGTCTCGGGCTTTACTACTTCACCGTTCGACCGCTCCAGAATGGATTCGGGCGAGGCCAGCGAGATAGTGACTTTCGAGAAGTCCTGTACCAGTTTTTTGTTTTTTGCAAACGCCATGTGTGGAAGCTATTAGCTGTTGGCTTTGTGTGCTGTTAGAACGGCTCCGCCCTCTTAAGAGCAGCGCGAGTAATTCTAACAGTTCGACTTTGGCAAAAGTGCTCTGCAGATCGGATAGGTACGTCGTGCAGTAGGTTTCACCAAGTCTGGATGATAAACAGCTCGTCTTTGGGCAAACACGAACCACTTTGCGGCCATCTGCTCCCGGAAGTTGATGCCGTTCTGACCTTATCTCGGAACGGCGCCGGCAGCGGATGTTTTCGGTTTCCCGAACCGCGCATTACTTGAAAGAGGGAGCTACCAGCATCGAAACACCAGCAGCCCCCTTTTCAAAATTTAGTCAAGCGTGATTTCCAGGGCCAGACCACGCAGCTCATGAATGAGTACGTTGAATGACTCGGGGATATTTGGCTTGGGCAGTACGTCACCTTTTACAATAGCCTCGTACGCTTTGGCACGGCCTACCACGTCATCCGACTTCACCGTCAGGATTTCCTGGAGAACGTTAGAAGCGCCGAAGGCCTCCAGTGCCCACACTTCCATCTCGCCGAAGCGCTGGCCACCAAACTGCGCCTTACCACCCAGCGGCTGCTGGGTAATGAGCGAGTACGGGCCGATGGAACGGGCGTGCATCTTGTCATCGACAAGGTGACCCAGCTTCAGCATATAAATAACACCTACGGTTACCGGCTGGTCGAAACGCTGACCAGTCAGACCATCGTGCAGGTAAGCACGGCCCCAGTCGGGCAGGCCCGCCTCGGTCAGTTCCTTAGCTACTTCGTCCTCGGTTGCACCGTCGAAAATCGGGGTAGCGTAGGTACGGCCCATTTTCAGACCGGCCCAGCCGAGTACGGTTTCGTAGATCTGACCGATGTTCATCCGGCTTGGTACACCCAGGGGGTTCAGCACGATGTCCATTGGGGTGCCGTCGGGCAGGAATGGCATGTCCTCATCGCGCACGATGCGGGCTACCACGCCCTTGTTACCGTGACGACCAGCCATTTTATCACCCACCTTTAGCTTACGCTTCTTGGCGATGTATACTTTGGCCAGCTGCACAATACCTGCGGGCAGTTCATCACCTACTTCCAGCGTGAACCGGTCGCGCTTGAAGCGGGCCGTGATGGTGTTGCGACGCTTAGCATAGTTTTTCACCAGCGTGGTCAGCATTCCATTCACGCGCTCATCAGCCGTCCAGTTCTCCAGGATCAGGTCTTTGAACATGTTCACCTCTTCCGGCACGGCGTAGTTGCTCTCGTCCTTATAGGGGTTCTTCTCGGGGAACAACGCTTCCGTGATGTTCTTCTTTCCGAATTTCACACCCTTGCTCAGGATTTCGTCGCCAAACTTGTGCTTCACGCCCTGGGAGGTTTTGCCTTCCAGCAGCTGCACCAGCTTCTCCACCATCACGGCTTTCACCGCGCGCAGTTCCTTGGCATACGAGTCCTTCAGCTCTTCCACTTCCTTCTTCGACTTGGCCCGGAGGTTTTTGTCTTTCTTCGGACGCGAGAATAGCTTGGTGCCGATTACCACACCCTGCAGGGAGGGCGGCGCCTTAAGTGAGGCGTCTTTCACATCACCGGCTTTGTCACCGAAGATGGCACGGAGCAGCTTCTCTTCCGGAGTCGGGTCGGTTTCGCCCTTGGGCGTAATCTTACCGATCAGGATGTCGCCTTCCTTCACCTCAGCGCCCAGACGGATAATACCGTTGTCGTCGAGGTTGCGCACGGCTTCTTCGCTCACGTTCGGAATTTCCGAGGTCAGCTCTTCTTCGCCGCGCTTGGTTTCGCGCACTTCCAGTTCAAACTCCTCAATGTGAATTGAGGTAAAGATGTCGTCGCGGACAACCCGCTCCGAAATAACGATGGCATCCTCGAAGTTGTAACCCTGCCATGGCATGAACGCCACCTGCATGTTACGACCCAGGGCCAGCTCACCTTTATTGGTACCGTAGCCTTCGCACAGCACCTGGCCTTTCACCACCCGCTCACCGTTCTTCACGAGCGGCGTCAGGTTGATGCAGGTATCCTGGTTGGTACGACGGAACTTGATCAGGTCGTAGGAAATCTTCTCAGCGTCAAAGCTTACGAGGATGTCGTCTTCCGTCAGGTCGTATTTTACTACGATGCGGTTAGCGTCCACGTAATCAATAACACCGTTGCCTTCCGCTACAACCAGCGTGCGCGAGTCAGTAGCTACGCGGCCTTCCAGACCAGTGCCCACAATAGGAGCCTCGGCTTTCAGCAGCGGTACTGCCTGGCGTTGCATGTTCGAACCCATCAGGGCACGGTTGGCGTCATCGTGCTCCAGGAACGGAATCAGCGAAGCAGCTACCGATACAATCTGGTTCGGGGCTACGTCCATATAGGTGTACTCACCGGGCTCAACCACGGGGAAGTCACCTTCGAAACGGCCTTTTACCAGGTCGCTGATGAATCGACCCTCATCCGTGAGGCGGGCGTTAGCCTGCGCAATGTGGTGAGTGTCTTCTTCCTCAGCAGTGAGGTACTTCACGTTCTCCGTCATATCCACCTTGCCGCTCTCTACCGTGCGGTAAGGCGTCTCGATGAAGCCCATGGAGTTTACGCGGGCGTGCACGCACAGCGACGAAATCAGACCGATGTTCGGGCCTTCCGGCGTTTCAATGGTGCAAAGACGGCCGTAGTGCGTGTAGTGAACGTCACGTACTTCGAAACCAGCCCGCTCACGCGACAGACCTCCAGGCCCCAGTGCCGATACGCGACGCTTGTGCGTCACCTCGGCCAGTGGGTTGGTCTGGTCCATGAACTGCGACAACTGGTTGGTGCCGAAGAACGAGTTGATAACTGAAGACAGCGTCCGGGCATTGATCAGGTCAACCGGCTTGAAGTCCTCGTTGTCGCGCACGTTCATGCGCTCCTTGATGGTACGCGCCATACGGGCCAGACCCACGCCAAACTGAGCGTAAAGCTGCTCCCCTACCGTGCGGACACGACGGTTGCTCAAGTGGTCAATGTCATCGACAATGGCCTTGGAGTTGATCAAGCCAATCAGGTATTTCACGATGAGGACGATGTCCTCGTTGGTCAGCACGCGGGCTTCCCAGTTCGTGTCGATACCCAGCTTCTTATTGATACGGTAGCGGCCTACGTCACCAAGGTCGTAGCGCTTATCCGAGAAGAACAACTTTTGGATGATATCACGCGCAGTTTCTTCGTCAGGAGCTTCCGTGTTACGGAGCTGACGGTAGATCTGCTCTACAGCTTCCTTCTCCGAGTTGGAGTTGTCTTTCTGCAGTGTGTTATAAATGATGGCGAAGTCGGCAATGTTGACGTTCTCGCGGTGCAGGATAACCGATTTAGCTCCGGCATTCAGGATGGTGTCAATGTCGTCCTCTTCGATGGTCGAGTCGCGCTCCAGCAGCACTTCGTTCCGGTCGATAGATACCACTTCACCGGTATCCTCGTCCACGAAGTCCTCCGTCCAGGTGCGCAGCACCCGGGCAGCCAGCTTACGGCCTACAGCCTTCTTGAGCGTTTTCTTATCAGCTTTCACCTCTTCCGACAGCCCGAACAGGTCGAGAATGTCTTTGTCGGTGCCATAGCCGATAGCGCGAAGCAGCGTAGTAACCGGGAATTTCTTCTTCCGGTCGATATACGCGTACATCACATTGTTCACGTCCGTGGCAAATTCAATCCACGAGCCTTTGAACGGAATAATACGGGCCGAATACAGCTTCGTGCCGTTGGTGTGCTTGCTCTGAGCAAAGAACACGCCGGGCGAACGGTGCAGTTGCGATACGATAACCCGCTCGGCGCCGTTAATAACGAATGAGCCTTTCTCGGTCATGTAGGGAATATTCCCTAGGAACACTTCCTGCTCAATGGTTTCGAAGTCCTCGTTGTCCGTATCATTGCAGACCAGACGCAACTTAGCCTTCAGCGGCACAGAGTACGTCAGGCCGCGGTCGATGCACTCATCCACCGAATACTTGGGCGGATCTACGTGGTAGTCGATGAACGTCAGGACAAAGTTTTCGCGGGAGTCCGAAATCGGAAAGTTCTCCGCGAATACCTTGAACAGCCCTTCATCGGTGCGGTTCTCAGCAGCCGTCTCCAACTGGAAGAAATCCATGAACGAGCGAACCTGCACGTCCAGGAAATCCGGGTACTCAATAACCTTTTTAATCTTGGCGAAATTGATCCGCTCGTCAGCGGCCTGCAGCCTTTCCAGCGCAGCCTTTGCTTTCGGTGTAGCCAATGTATGTGGGGTTAGGAAATGGACACAGAGAGGATGCAATAGAAAACCCTGCCTCCGTCTTGTGCGTTTAGGCACAAAAAGCCGCAAAGCGGCGCGTATGAGGACATTAGCAAAGTTTGTTGCCTACAAACAGGAAAAGACCTGGCTTAGTTGCCAGGCCTATCCTTATTTGTAGAGAGAAAATGCGGGCCGCAGAGTTATTTAACTTCTACTTCGGCGCCAGCTTCTTCCAGTTGCTTCTTCAGGCCTTCAGCTTCGTCCTTAGCAACACCTTCTTTCAGGGGCTTAGGAGCACCGTCAACCAGTTCTTTGGCTTCTTTCAGGCCCAGACCGGTCAGGTCTTTCACCAGTTTCACTACAGCCAGTTTCTGAGCGCCAGCGGCTTTCAGAATCACGTCGAACGAAGTCTTCTCCTCAGGAGCTTCAGCAGCAGCACCACCACCGCCAGCTACCATTACGGGAGCAGCAGCAGCAGGCTCGATGCCATACTCGTCTTTCAGGATAGTAGCCAGTTCGTTTACTTCTTTCACCGTCAGGCTAACGAGCTGCTCAGCGAATGCTTTCAAATCTGCCATTTCTGTAGATTGTTAAAAAAGGGGGTTGTTGAACGTTTGGAAATCTAATGTGAAAAAGATGAGCAGCGGTTAGCCTGCAACCTCTTCTTTTTCGGAAAGCGTCTTGAGGATGCCAGCCAGTTTGTTGCCGCCGCTCGACAGAGCAGAAATAACGTTCTTGGCGGGCGACTGCAGCAGACCGATGATATCACCGATAAGCTCGTTTTTGCCTTTAATAGTGCTGAGGCTCTCCAGCTGGTCAGCACCTACGTAAACGTCCGTGTCGATGTAAGCACCTTTCAGGGCTGGCTTCGGCAGTACGTTTTTACCATAGTTCTGCGACTTGTAGAAGTCTTTCAGCAGTTTGGCCGGGGCGTTGCCCGACTCTTTCGAAAACAGAACACCCGACTGGCCTTTCAGCGCAGCGTCCATCTCCGAAGTATCGCCACCCAGGGTGTCGAGAGCCTTACGGATCAGCGTGTTCTTGTACACTTTGAACTCCATGCCGCGGTTGAAGCACAGGCGACGGAATTCGTTGATTTTCGCCACGGTCATCGACGAAGCGTCGGTGATGTAGAACGCGTTGTGCGATTGAAACTTCTCGCTCAACTCGTCGACGAGGGCTTGTTTTTCTTCCCGGGTCATATCGTCGTGTTGGTTATACCTTAAGCGGAAGTTACTTGCGTGTCAACCGGCACTGCGGGCGACATCGTGCTCGAGAGCGTGATGCTCTTGATGTACGTGCCTTTTGCCGACGAAGGCTTCAGACGGTTTAAGGTCTGAATTACTTCGATGGCGTTTTCAGCCAGCTTCTGCGAATCGAACGATACCTTACCGATGCTGGTGTGGATGATACCGGTTTTGTCAACTTTGAAGTCGATTTTACCAGCTTTCACTTCCTGTACAGCCTTGGCAACGTCGGTCGTTACGGTACCTGACTTAGGGTTAGGCATCAGGCCACGAGGACCCAGTACCCGGCCCAGACGACCAACTTTGGCCATCACGGCAGGCATCGTGATAATCACGTCAATATCTGTCCAGCCTTTCTCGATTTTCGAGATATAGTCGTCCAGACCTACGTAGTCGGCACCAGCAGCCGTAGCTTCGGCTTCTTTGTCCGGAGTTACGAGAGCCAGAACACGGACCGTTTTACCGGTACCATGGGGTAGAGTGGCTACGCCACGTACCATCTGGTCGGCTTTGCGGGGGTCAACACCCAGACGAACGTCGATATCAACCGAAGCGTCGAACTTGGTGTAAGTGATGTCCTTAACAACAGTTGCGGCCTCAATGAGGTTACGCACTTGGGTCAGGTCATGCTTGGCAAGGGCTTCCTTGCGCTTTTTGCTAACTTTTGCCATCTGATTCTTCTCCGTTAAGATTATTCAGCGAAAGGAGAATCTCCCTTGATGGTGATACCCATGCTGCGGGCGGTGCCAGCTACCAGTTTCATAGCCGATTCGATTTTGAAAGCATTCAAATCGGGCATTTTCACTTCGGCAATCTGACGAACTTGGTCCCACGTTACTGAACCCACTTTATTACGGTTTGGCTCTTTCGAACCGCTCTGGAGCTTTGCAGCTTCCATCAGCATAACCGGTGCCGGTGGGGTCTTCACCACGAAGTCAAACGACTTGTCGGTGTACATGGTAATGAGAACAGGACAAACTTGGCCGGCCTTATCCTGGGTGCGAGCATTAAACTGCTTGCAAAACTCCATGATGTTAAGGCCTTTGCTACCAAGTGCAGGTCCAACCGGCGGCGCGGGGTTCGCGGCGCCTCCCTTTATCTGAAGCTTCAGATAACCTCTAATTTCCTTGGCCATTTGGATTGAAAGGCTTCGAACAATGTGACGTAACTCACACAGTCCTCAGATGATGTAATGCTCCTAGTGGAAGCACCGCCGGCCCGGAGCGGACAACCGACGACGTACTATTAAGACTCTTTCTCGACCTGCGTGTAGCTGAGCTCCATAGGAGTGCTGCGGCCGAAGATTTTCACAATTACGTTGAGCTTCTTCCGCTCTTCAAACACTTCGGAAACCGTACCAGAGAAACCACTGAAGGCTCCATCTACTACTTTTACCAACTCGTTTACCACGAATGGGGTTTCCAACTGGGCCGTCTGCTCTTCCGCTTCGTCTACCACTCCGAGGATGCGGTTAACTTCCGAAATGTGCAGCGGCACTGGTTTGGTGTTCTGGTTGGCTGCTTTGCCTTCTTTATCACTCAGGAAACCAATTACGCCAGGCGTGCTGGTGATAATATGGTCTACTTCGCCGTGGGAAAGGTCAGCGTGGATGATGATGTAGCCGGGGTACAGGTTCCGCTCACGCACGCGCTTCTTGCCGTTGCGCATTTCGAAAACCTTTTCAACCGGAATCAATACCTGCGGCACCAAATCCGAAAGGCCATGACGACCAATCTCAGTTTCGAGATACGTCTTGGCCTTTTTCTCTTGTCCGCTTACCGAGCGGACAACGTACCATTTCAACTCACCCATCGATTCTTGTGCTTAACGGAACGAGTTGTAAAATGCCTCCAGTCCCGTTTTGAAGATGATGTCCATCAAGCCTACCACTGCCGCAAACACGAGCGAGCCGATGAGAACCAGACCGGAACTCTTCTGCAGCTCTTCGAAAGACGGCCACGTTACTTTGTAGCGCATCTCTTCGGTAGTCTCGCGGAAATACTTTGTCAGCTTGCTCATGATCCGTGAACGGGCTTTGGCGATAATAACTGGGCCAGTAACTGGCTAAATGGCACGGGCGGAGAGATTCGAACTCCCATCAAAGGTTTTGGAGACCTCTATTCTACCCTTGAACTACGCCCGTGTAAGCGCTCCAAACGACTATAAAGCCGGATTGGGACTGCAAATGTACTGAACTGATGGCACAAAACAAATCCGCCCCCGAAAAATCGAGGGCGGATTGTGTTATGCTAGCAGAAACTAGTCGAGGATTTCGGTCACCTGACCGGCACCTACCGTACGGCCACCTTCGCGGATAGCGAAACGCAGGCCTTTCTCCATTGCTACGGCGCTGATCAGCTCCACCTGAATGGTGATGTTGTCGCCGGGCATTACCATCTCAACACCTTCGGGCAGGGTGATGATACCCGTTACGTCGGTGGTACGCAGGTAGAACTGCGGACGGTAGTTGTTGAAGAATGGGGTGTGACGGCCACCTTCCTCTTTCGAGAGAACGTAAACCTCAGCCTTGAACTTCTTGTGGGGAGTTACCGAGCCGGGCTTGCAAATAACCATACCACGACGGATATCGTCCTTTTCAATACCGCGGAGCAGTAGACCTACGTTGTCACCAGCTTCGCCACGGTCTAGGATTTTGCGGAACATTTCCACACCCGTAACTGTCGACTTCAGGCCTTGCTTGGCACCCATACCGAGGATGTCCACTTGCTCACCAGAGTTGATAACACCACGCTCGATACGGCCGGTAGCAACCGTTCCACGACCCGTGATAGAGAATACGTCCTCTACTGGCATCAGGAAGGGCAGGTCGGTCAGACGAGCTGGGATTGGAATATAGCTGTCAACGGCAGCCATCAGTTCCTCGATTTTTGGAACCCAAGCAGCGTCGCCGTTCAGGCCACCCAGAGCTGAACCCTGGATAACGGGAATGTTGTCACCGTCAAAGTCATAGAACGACAGCAGTTCACGGATTTCCATTTCCACCAGCTCGAGGAGCTCGGGGTCATCCACCATGTCTACTTTGTTCATGAATACCACCAGCTGAGGTACACCTACCTGGCGAGCCAGCAGGATGTGCTCACGCGTCTGCGGCATTGGGCCGTCAGTAGCAGCTACTACGAGGATAGCGCCGTCCATCTGGGCAGCACCCGTTACCATGTTCTTCACATAGTCAGCGTGACCAGGGCAGTCAACGTGAGCATAGTGACGATTTTCGGTAGCGTATTCTACGTGCGAAGTGTTAATCGTGATACCGCGCTCTTTTTCTTCGGGAGCGTTGTCGATTGACGAGAAGTCACGCTTTGCGGCCAAACCTTTGTTCGCCAGTACCATCGTGATAGCAGCGGTCAGGGTAGTTTTGCCGTGGTCGACGTGCCCGATCGTACCGATGTTCACGTGCGGTTTGGAACGATCAAAATTTTCTTTAGCCATTGTAAAGAGATTAAGAGGAATTTTGTGGTGAAGGAGGGGAAAACGCGACTTGACTATACTGCAAGAAAGCGATACGCAGCTCCGCTTAGTGGGGACTGCACGTCGCTTTACTTTTCTCGCAGGTCCAAACGGTGCAGACGCGCTGCCCCGGTGGTACTCGTATTCAGAGCCATTTATGGGATTTGAACCCATGACCTCTTCCTTACCAAGGAAGTGCTCTACCACTGAGCTAAAACGGCTTATGTAAAGGCAAATTTACAACGAAGAAAGCACAATGGCCGGCCAATGCTTTTCTTCATCATCAATTTGAGATTGACAATGAGCGGGAGACGAGGTTCGAACCCGCGACCTGCAGCTTGGAAGGCTGCCGCTCTACCAACTGAGCTACTCCCGCAGAGAAGAAATGAATGGATGGCCCGCTAAAAAGCAATTGCTTGCTGCTTGCTATACCATCCATTCACTCAACTACGTGGGGAGAGAAGGATTCGAACCTTCGAAAGCTTACGCTAACAGAGTTACAGTCTGTCCCATTTGGCCGCTCTGGAACCTCCCCGGGTGTTATTTTTCTCAGCCGATTGCAGAGAACCTTTACTTTAATAACCTTCTCCAGAAGTGGGTGGGTTGCTAAAGGAGTTGCAAAATTAACGGGTTTATGATGCAAGTCAAGCGCTAGCCCTAAATCATCCTAATATTTTTTCCTTCCTCCCGTATTAACCAGTAGTAGGTATTTACCTCTCAGGGGGTTGAAAAGACAACAGGCACTAGAAAATTTTCATAGTGCCTGTTGTCTTTCGTCACCTTAACACATTAAAGCAGATTATACATTCCTTTCAGCCCCTCATCTTTTTCCTTGGCTCGAATGTCTTGTAATACTGTTTTTAGCTCCGGACTCCGTTCCGATACTGCTGCTAACCCTTTATAGGCTCCCAGACGCACGTAAGGCGAAGGATTATTGCGCGCCAAGGTTTCCAGCTTTTTTAAACCTTTCTCCCGCTCAATTGGCGGCATGCGTTGCATAAACAGACCAAAGTTAGGCAGGAAGGTATACAGATCGGTGTCGCCCAGTGTTTCTACGTGGCGCAGGTACCAGTCATACTGATCTACTTTGCCATTTAAGACATAGAATCCGCCCAAGGCATTAATAACACCGGTATTGGGCGTTTCCTGCAGCTTAGCAATACGTTCCGCCGTTTTGGCCGTGGGTGCTTTCGTCAGGGCATTGATTGCAGCAGTAACTACTACATATGAACTGTCATTAAGCCCTGCTTCATAGATAGAGCCAAAGTCTTCGTTGGGAAAAGAGGCCAGCGTAGCAAGAGCAGCCGCGCGTACTTCACTACGCTTATCTGTGGTAGCGGCCCGCTGAATCTCATTGCGAATAGCCCCGCCTTCCGGGCCTTTGTACTTCCGGAATGCGCTGAGCGCCGCCGTTCGCACGGCCCAGAAATTATCATTGAGCGCCGTGCGTAGCATTCCCGATACCACCAGGTCGCCAACCTTCGGGCGCAGTTCCTGAATGGCCTCGTATTTCTGCAGGTAGTTACGGGCATGGTAGAACTGATAGAGCAACTCATCCTGGCTCCGCTCCTCTTCTATCTTGGCCAGTAGCTGGGCCTGATCATCAAACTTTACTAGGCTGGGGCGCTGCGTAACCGGCAGAACAAACGTCTGGTCGGCTTTGGTAATGGTCAGCTGGTGCTCCGTAGGTTGGTTGTTTACCCAAGTAGTAACTGTAACGGGCAACCGGAAGATGGGTGTGAAAGTAGAGTCCTGCTGTTGCTGCACATGCAGCAGCACTTGGCTATTATTGTAACTATGCGTTACGCGCAACTCCGGGTGGCCACGCTGCATAAACCACTGGTTAAAGAACCAGTGTAGGTCTTCTCCGGTCACATCTTCAAAAGCCAGCCGAAGCTCATCAATTTCAACGGCGGAGAGCTTATTACGCGTCAGATACAAGTTCAGCGCTGCGAAGAAGGCATCATCGCCAACGTATTTGCGCAGCATGTGTAGCACGCGTCCCCCTTTTTGGTAGGAATGACGGTCCAGCATGTCCTCCCGATTGGCGTAGTTATACCGGATCAAGGGTACCCGCTTATCTTCTGCTTCTTGGAAGTATAACTCTGCCGCTGTTTGCTGTACCAGCGCGGCGGCATCGGCTCCATATTTATATTCTGCCCAGAGGTACTCTGAATAATCCGCGAAGGACTCGTTCAGCGGCAAGTTAGACCAAGACTCACAGGTAACATAATTGCCAAACCAGTGGTGAAACAGCTCGTGGGCAATCACCCAATCCGAGTTTTTATCCAGCAACTCCCGCCGGGTAGCCTGAATTCCTTCGCCGTGAATAGTAGCCGAGGTGTTTTCCATAGCACCGGATACATAGTCACGCACGGCTACTTGGGCATACTTCTCCCAGGGATATTCTACACCCAGCTTTTTGGAAAAGAACTCCAGCATTTCGGGGGTATTGCCGAACACCGCCTTTGCCGTTTGCTGGAATTTGGGCTCTACATAATAATCCACGGCTTTTCCGTGCCAGGACTCACTAACCACCGCAAAGTCGCCTACGGCCATCATAGTGAGATAAGGCGCGGCCGGCAGGCTTTGCTTCCACACATCCGTGCGAGTTCCGTCCGAGTTCTTCTTGGAGGAAACAAGCAGGCCGTTAGACAAGGTTTTGTACTGCGCATCTACCGTCATGGCAATTTCCTGCGTCATCCGCTGGTTAGGCTTGTCGATGGTGGGGAACCAGGCGGAGTTATTCTCCGTCTCGCCCTGCGTCCAGATCTGCCGGGGCTTATTCTTTTCTGCCCCCAGCGGGTTAATAAAGAATAAACCTTTGTTGCTGGTAATAGCCTCGCTGCCGCCGCTAGCCAGCTCATTGGGTTTCGCTACATAATTCACGCGCACCTGGTAAGCCTCGGTGCGGGCATAAGTCCGATCCAGATTAACGGTAAGCTTGCGCTTGTCGTAGCTGTAGGTCAGCGCCTTCTCCTTTTCCTTGCCATTGGCCACTGATATCAGCCGTATGCTGCGTATATCAAAGCCTTTTGCATCGAGTACCAGCTGGCTTTGCGGATAGAAATGGGGCCGCACTGAAAGCGTGGCCGTACCAATCAATTGCTGCTTACTCCAATCGAAACGTACGTCCAGCCGCGTATGCAGCACATCCGTCAGAACAGTAGCGGTAGGATGCTCAGGAGTGGTATTAGGCAGCCACGAAGGAACGACGATAGTGGAGGAAGCCGCATCGGAGGAGGAAGGATCCGTAGTGGCTTGGGGCTTCTTGCGGGATGACTTAGCTGGAGTACTTTTATCTGGCTTAACGCTCTGAGCAGGTGCAAACAGAGGCAACGCCAGCACCAAACTAAGGGCACCGATAAACGGGTATTTCATGCAAGTGGCAATAGGGTATTGTGGCTCAATTTCCGAAATAAGTTTGAGATTTGGCCTATCTTTAAGCCCTTTTCCGCCCAACGTAACTTTGATAGAATGCTCCAGGTAAACACCGGGTCCAACCAGGTTTGGGAAGTCGAATATCAACCCGATGCCATTATAGTGAATGGCGAGCCGTTTATCTGGGACCTGGCCCCGCTGGGCAACGGGCGTTACCATATCCTGCACGAGGGACGCTCTTTCTCTGCTGAGGTTGTAAGTGTAGAGCGGGCTACCAAAACTATTCAGCTAAAGCTGAACGGGCATATCATCGATATCAATGCCAAGGACCGCTTTGATCTGCTCCTGGAAAAACTAGGCATGAGTGATGTGGCCGCGCACAAAATTAACGAGTTGAAGGCCCCAATGCCCGGCTTGATCGTAGACATCCGCGTGGCCGCCGGCCAAACCGTGCAGAAGGGCGACCCTTTACTGGTTTTGGAAGCCATGAAAATGGAAAATATTCTTAAGTCGCCGGGCGATGGTGTGGTAAGTGCCATCAAAGTTTCTCTGCGCGACAATGTGACCAAAGGACAGGTACTGATTCAGTTCAGCTAACTCTCCAACGCTTTTTTAAGGCTTTCGCTTCTAATATTCCTCCCTCACGCTAAAATTTCGCGTTTTGAAGTACAAACGAATTCTGCTCAAGCTCAGTGGCGAAGCGCTCATGGGTGCTCAACAGTATGGCATTGATGCCGAGCGCCTGATGCAGTATGCCAAGGAAATCAAGACGGCCACCGAGACGGGCACCCAGATTGCGGTGGTGATTGGCGGTGGCAACATTTTCCGGGGTGTGCAGGCAGAAGCCTTCGGGCTGGACCGGGTACAGGGAGACTATATGGGTATGCTGGCAACGGTCATCAACTCTATGGCCCTACAAAGTGCCCTGGAAAAACTGGATGTTAATACCCGCTTGCTCTCGGGCGTGACCATTCAGCGGGTGTGTGAGCCCTATATTCGTCGTCGGGCGCTACGGCACTTGGAAAAGGGCCGCGTGGTTATTTTTGGCGCTGGTATCGGCTCCCCCTACTTTACTACTGACTCGGCTGCTTCTTTGCGCGCCATTGAGATGGATGCTGACGTAGTCCTGAAAGGAACCCGCGTAGATGGTATTTATACCGCCGACCCGGAGAAAGATCCAACGGCTACTCGCTATCCACAGATTACCTTTGATGAGGTTATGGAAAAGAACCTGAATGTGATGGACATGACGGCCTTTACCCTGTGCAAGGAAAATAATTTACCCATCATTGTGTTCGACATGAACAAAACCGGCAACCTGCAGCGCCTCATTGATGGCGAAACGGTTGGTACTTTGGTCACGATGAATGGAACCCAACCGGAGGCTGATGAGGCCACGCAGGAAAGCAACCTGCAGTCTACTATTGAAACCACTACCTCAACCGAGCAAGCCTGAATCAATTAAAAGTTAAGAATGCAATACGCCGCAGAGCTAGCCCTGCCAGGGTTTAACCAGCGGCTTCATTCCTGATTTTTAATTCTTAATTTCTAATTCACCCTAACCAATGGACGAAGAAATCCAGTTTTACCTGAGCGACGCGGAAGAATCAATGGGCAAGGCCCTGCAGCATACGGGCGTTGAGCTAGGCCGCATCCGGGCCGGCAAAGCCAGCCCGGCAATGCTTGACGGCCTGCGTGTAGATTATTATGGTACTCCTACCCCCCTTAGCCAGGTAGCCAACATTGCTACGCCTGATGCCCGCACGCTTTTTATTAAGCCTTGGGAAAAGAACATGGTGGGCGAGATTGTAAAGGCCATCAAGAACAGTGACCTGGGCCTGAACCCACAGTCAGATGCGGAAGGCGTACGCCTGAACATTCCGGCCATGACGGAGGAACGTCGCCGGGAATTGGTAAAGCAGGTAAAAAACGAATCGGAGAGCGGCAAAGTACGCATCCGGGCCATCCGTAAAGATGTTAATGAAGCCTTGCGCAAGCTGCTGAAAGATGGCGCTTCGGAAGACTCTATTAAAGATGCGGAAGCCAAAGTGCAGAAGTTCACGGACACCTTCATTGTGAAGGTAGATGACTTGGTGAGCAAGAAGGAAGCCGAAATCATGACGATTTAAGCGCTTCTAAAACATAAAAAAGCCCCGGTGAAGGATCCTTCACCGGGGCTTTTTTATACGTACGGCTCCTTCAAGGTGATTAAGAGCGCCAATATCCTTCCGTATTAATTCGATTTTCAACCGCTGCCGGTACTAGATACCGGATGGATTTACCGGCCCGTACACAGTCCCGGATAAAGGTGGCGGAGATATCCAGCAGTGGAGCATCTACTACGCGCACACCCGGGTGGGTGTTGACCTCAGATGCATCAACACCCGGACGCGGATACACATACACTTCGTATTCGGCCAGGATGCGGTGGGCATCTTTCCAGCGAGGCAGACCCGGCAGGTTGTCCTCGCCCATCAGCAGGACAAAGCGGTGGGTGGGATATTGCTGGTGCAGGGCATCCAGCGTAACAATGGTATAGTTGGGCAGGGCCATACCAAATTCAATATCCAGGGCTTTGAGCCGGTCGTTATCGGCAATGGCAGCTTGTACTAACTCAAAGCGCACTTTCTCTGGCAGCAGATCCTGCCCTACTTTGAATGGGCTTTGCGGCGAAACCACCAGCCACACCGCATCCAAATCGGTGTGGGTAGCCATGAAATGGGCCAGAATGAGGTGGCCGGTATGCAGGGGATTGAACGAGCCGAATAGCAACCCCACTTTGGGGGCACTCACAGAATGGCAGATTCAGCGGTAATAAAATCACGCACCAGCTTTTCAGCTTGTGCGGTAGCCTCATCTAAGTCATCGTTTACGACCACTTCATCGAAGCGGTCTTCAAAGGTCAACTCGAAGTTGGCTTTGTAAAGACGGGAGGAGATACTGGAGGCGGAGTCGGTGGCACGGGCCCGCAGGCGGTGTTCTAAAACCTCCAGAGAAGGGGGCTTGACAAAAATGGCCAGTGCCCGGTCTTTGTAAAATTCCTTGATGCTGAGGCCACCTTTCACGTCCACATCCAGCACGGCATGCTTGCCGCTTTCCCAGATGCGTTCAATCTCGGATTTGAGGGTGCCGTAGAAAGCCCCTTCGTAGACTTCTTCCCATTCCACAAAAGCATCCTGCCGGATTTTCTCCTGGAACTCCTGTACGGAAATGAAATAGTAGTCTTTCCCGTTGGCTTCGCTACGCCCGCGACGGTCGCGCGTGCACGCTGAAATCGAGAAACTTAGCTCCGGGATACGCTCGAGCATCCGGTGCACAATAGTGGTCTTGCCGGCGCCGGAGGGAGCCGAAAAGGCGATGATTTTACCCTGCATCGGGCAAAATTAGGCCATTTCTGCTTGTAAGCGCTGAAGAATTGTTTGCGACAACACAGCAGGAGCTCCTTTACGGCCTACATGCTGGGACAGGAAGTCGACGAAAATGCGCTGTTTATCAATGGTATCGAAGCACGGCGAGCAATCCTCAGCATGGCTAACAAAGTATTCTTCGTCTTCTGCTGTAGGCGCTTGCCCTACGATAATCTGGTCGAGAATTGTATTCACACGCTCACAGTCAGCGCCGGACTCAGGAGCAGCGGCGGCCGGTTGGTTGATTTTTGTAGATGTAGTTTCCATACTAATGCGGCTGGAGTGTTAGTCGTGGTCTTCGTCAGAATCGTGGATATCAGTGTCGGCGTCTTCGTCGTTGCCGTAGCCCATGGACTTGGCGTATTTCTCAAGTTTCTCCTTCAGAAAGTTCCGAGCCCGATGGAGGCGTGAACGAACCGTACCAATAGGGATATCCAGCACTTTGGCCATTTCCTCATAAGTAAACCCTTCCAGGTCACAGAGGATAATGACGGTGCGAAAATCCACCGGTAGCGAGTTGAGTGCACGTGCCACTTCGTCGCCGATGAGGTCACGCACGGCTTGCTGCCGCATATCGGACGAGGTACTTCCCGCGTCGCCCTCAGCCTCTACATCCTCCGAATTATAGTACCCTTCAATTTCGCTGTAGTCGACCTTGGCGGGTTGTTTACTCTTCTTTCGGAAGTCGTTGATGAATGAGTTTTTCAAGATGCGGAACAGCCACGCTTTGGCGTTGGTTCCCGGCTCAAAATATTCAAAAAACCTATATGCCTTCAAATAGGTCTCCTGGACGAGGTCGTTGGCATCGTCCTCGTCCAGGGTAAGACGGTAGGCAAAATTGTACAGGGAATCGATAACCGGCATTAATTCCGCTTGAAAGCGGCGGTCTTTCTCTTCCTTACTCAGCTTAGAAACCCGTTCGGGAGAATCGCTCATGGGCGCAGAAAATTTCGGATACCACCACTGCCTTTAGGGCAGCCGGTGGCTAAATGTAGCTATTATACCGTACCGCTCCCAGGGGTGTTACACACTTCAGCAGCAGTTTGTCGTTCGGTGGACACTACGAGAAAACCATAGAGAAAGACGAATAGATTAAATCCTATTTGCAATTCCAACAGAGAATCCGTCAACATAGCTACCCCTAACACGCAGATACTGTGCACAACATATGGATTTCGGCGCTGTGCCGGTTGTGCCAGTGGGCCCAGCAAAACCAATAGCCATAACCCCAGCTGAAGCAGCCCTCCGCCTACCAGATAATGCAGGTATTGATTGTGCACCATTACCCAATTGGCCCGGGTGAGCCCAAAGCTTTGCCAGGCGTATTGTTGCATCATAGCGGCCCGCACATCAGCCGGGGCCACGCCCACGAGCGGATGTGCCTGAAAGACAATATTGGCCGTTTGCCAGGCCGCCAGGCGTTTGGAGAGGGAGTAATTGTTGATATCTCCCCCCGAAGAAAACTGTTCTAAATCGTAGCGCGTGACCTCCAGCCGCTGCCGCGCTGACTCCAGCGTCTGCAGGGCCGTCCAAGGCAATAGCAGTAGCAGCCCACCTAAGATCAACCCTAGCCGCCACTTCCGCCGCGTTACCAGTAGCAGGACTATGTCGAGCAGTAAGGTAACGTAGAACACCAGCAGCCCCGTACGATAGGCCAGCACGTGCAGCACAAGTAAAGCGGCTATACTGGCGGCCCTTAGTAACCAGCGTAGCGGCGAACTGGTCAGCGTTTCCCGGGATAGCAGCATTCCGATAAACACCGCCAGTGCCAGCATAATACTGAAATGAATATGGAATACGCCCGTAACCGATGGCATACTCTGCCCCAAACCAAAAGCCTCATTGGCCTGCGGGGCATTCATCAGGTATTCGCCTAGCGTAGCTATACCTAAACCGGATACGCCCAACACAAAAATGCTACCTACACCTAGCCGCTGGCGGGCAGTAAGTGGAACCGCAACCCCAAAAGCATAGGGTACAACGAGAAGCGGCAACTGTCGAAAAAGCTCATGCCGCCAGACACTCCATTCCGAGGTGTATAGGCCGCTCATCAGCAAAAACAGATACAGCAGCGCCGGAAACCAGACGGTACGAAGCCGTAGCCAGCAGGCAAGCTGTCGGCGCAAATTTGGTTGAGCAACTGTCGCTAATACCCCGACCACCGGACTCAGAGCAATCAAGGCCCGGGCCATCAATAGACCTATCACCCCCGCAACGCACGCCAGCAACAGCAGGTACTGCGACAGGCGCCCACTGTAGTAGAGTTGCCGAATGGAAGGAAGAGGTAAGAAGGCCATGGGAGCCGCAAAGAACGTAGAGGGCTGGTCAGAAACCAGCAGGCGGCAAAGATTCCCATACGTTAATACGATTTAGCACTTCCACCGGATTAATAGCGGCCAGGCAACTACACGCGGCTGGCTCCTTCCGGCACTGCTGGCAATCAGGCTGATTAAACACCAGAAACTCAGCCTGCGGGCCTACGGGCGCCCAGCGGCCAGGATGCATGGGCCGGATGGATGGATATAATCCTAACGCATGGCGGCCAAGTGCTGCTGCCATATGTAACGGCCCGGTGCTATTGGCTACCAAACCATCGGCAGCAGCAATGAAAGCCAGTAGCTGCGGCAAAGTCAGCTTTCCAGTCATATCACCTGCCAGGAAGGGAGCATGCTCGGTTAGCCAAGGGCGCAGCTCCTCCCCTTCAGCGCTGGTACCGGTGATAAAGACGCGGTGGCCAGCCTGCTGCAGCATCCGTGCTAAGGTGCCGAAATTAGAAAGCCCCCACTCCCGGGCACTACCTCGGCTCCGCGGATGCAGAATAACGTTTAGCTGCCCGGATTGACGCAGGGCCAACAGGCGCTGCCACTCCTGGGCTAGGGCCTCGGTGGGATGTAACTTCACTAACTCCCCCACGTCAGCCAATGGCATAATACCGCTATATCCCAGAGGCCGTAATAACGCTAAGTTAAGCTGCGCCTCATGCAGAGGTGAATGGCGCCGGCTTAGGGCTACGCGGTGAGTACAGGTAAGCCAGTGAAACCAGCGGTTGCGGGTACCAATGCGCATGGGAATACGCGCCTGACGAGCCAGCGCAGCTAAGTGTTTATCGGGGAAGATGTGCAGGAAAGCATCGGCGTGCTGCTCCTGCAATTCCACTACCTGTGCAGCGGGCGTGAGTTGGCGCAGTTCGTCTACATTAATAAAATCATCTATCCAAGGGCAGGCCGCCGCAATAGCCTGCGTATAGGTGCGACCCAATAGCACGACGCGGCAGCCCGGAAACATCTTTTTTAGCTGACCGCAGACAGGAAGCGTGAGTACCACGTCGCCAATAGCATCGGTGCGGCTGACCAGGAATGTCTTCATACGGTAGTGGCCCGACGGGTACGCAGCTTGGCAAATTTCAGGAAAACACCCCAGGCCGAGATGGTAGCAATGCTGAGGCCCGCGAAACCATCGAGCATACCCAGACGGAGAAAGTATCCGTGCCCGAACTTCCAGATGGGTTTTAGCAACAAGTGAAATAAGGTTACTCTGCGCTTGCCCCGCCACCACAGCTCCTCGGCGGCAATGCTAGTGAAGCGGTTGAGCTGGGCTACATGCTGCTCTACGGAGTCGTAAGAATAGTGCAGCAGGTCGCCGTTGAGGCTACCCACTAACTGACCGGTGTGAACTTCGTAGCGTTCATGCAGGAGTAGGCCTTCCCACTGGCCGAGGCGCCGGTCGTAGAGGCGCAGTTTGCGGTCGGGGTACCAGCCGCCGTGGCGCACCCAGCTGCCGCAGTAGTTGGTGAGCCGGGCCAGCGTGTAGCCGGCTCCCTGCCAGTTTTGTTTGGCTTGGTGGATGCTCTGGCGCAGCTCATCCGTCAGGACTTCGTCGGCATCGAGCTGCAATACGTGGTCATATTGCGCCTGGGCGGTGGCGAAGTTCTTTTGCTGCACATAGCCCTCGAAAGCGTGCTGAAAGACGCGGGCCCCGTACTGCTGGCTGATGTCGACTGTGCGGTCAGTGGAGAAGCTGTCTACTACGATTACCTCGTCGGCAACATCACCCAACGCCTCCAGGCAGCGGGCAATGTTGCGTTCTTCATTGTAGGTAATGATGACGACGGAGAGGGGAACGGCGGGCATACGTAGTACAAATATGCCAGGAATACCGGGCAAGTAGAATAGATTTACCTTTTAGGTAGCCTAACTTCTGCTTCTCCATCTTGATATCTAATTCAAAATGCGTCTTAGCTTTTACCTAGTTGTATCCTTTCTGTTATTTTCCTCAGCAAGCTTTGCCCAGAGCAAATATTACCTCCACAATACACAGGTAGCGCTGCCTCGTACCCTGAATACAATTAATATTATTCACGTAGAATTTGATTCTACTATCAAAGCCGGCAGTTTAATAGAAGCTGGTCATGCTATAGGTCATGCTGATCAAGCACCCATGATTCGCTCGGTCCGCTATGGGTTGCAGCTCATCGATTCTGAGGCAGCGTATGAAAAAGGGCAATATGCGGCGGCGGCAGCAGCCTTGGAAGAGGCAGGCCAGCGGGAACCTCAAAATCCGTTTGTAATCTATCAGCTAGCCCGCTCTTTGTATAAGCTTGACGACAGCAAGCCCCAGGCCTATACGCTATATAAGCGGCTCATTACGCAGCTCGATGAGGCTGGCTCCCAAAATGACTCGACACTGAACGTGGACGTATGGTTTGCAGAAGCTTACTGGAAGCTCAGCACTCTCTATATGGACAATCAGCAGTGGCCTGAAGCAGTAGTCAGTATTTCCCAGTTTCTATTGGCCGCACCTGAAGAAGATTATAAAGGCACGCCGCTGCAGGAGCAGGTTCTTGCCTATTTGACCGAGTGCTTCTACAGTATGAGTGACCGGCAGATGTGTCAGTATTACGGGGAGCTTACGCTGAAGCTTTTTCCGCAGAATCAATACGTAAAGCCATACCTGGCCGAGCTACGCCGGACGGCGCCAACGGCTCAAAAAAAGCCCGCCCGAAAAGCTTCGGGCGGGCGAAAAAAATAACGCTAAACGTTTGGCCTAGTAGCGGTACAGATCCGACTTGAACGGGCCTTGCACTTCTACGCCGATATAAGCAGCCTGCTTAGGCTTCAGCTCTTCCAGCTCCACGCCGATTTTGGCGAGGTGCAGACGGGCTACCTTCTCATCGAGGTGCTTGGGCAGGGTGTATACTTTGTTTTCGTAAGCCGCCGTGTTGGTCCACAGCTCCAGCTGGGCCAGCGTTTGGTTGGTGAAGGAGTTTGACATCACGAACGAAGGGTGGCCGGTAGCGCAGCCCAGGTTCACCAAACGACCTTCGGCCAGAATGATTACCTCTTTGCCATCAATGGTGTAGAGGTCTACCTGGGGCTTCACGGTGTCTTTGGTGTGGCCGTAGTTGCCGTTCAACCAAGCCATGTCAATTTCATCGTCGAAGTGGCCGATGTTGCAGACAATGGCTTTGTCCTTCAGAGCACGGAAATGCTCTTCCGTGATGATGTCGCAGTTACCGGTAGCAGTTACCACGATATCCGCCTGAGGAATAGCTTCAGCCATTTTCTTCACGGCATAACCGTCCATAGCAGCCTGCAGGGCGCAGATGGGGTCAATTTCCGTCACGATAACGCGGGCACCGGCACCACGCAACGAAGCGGCAGTACCTTTTCCTACGTCGCCGTAACCGGCTACTACTGCTACTTTACCGGCCATCATGACATCGGTAGCGCGGCGGATAGCGTCCACGGCCGACTCTTTGCAACCGTACTTGTTATCAAACTTCGACTTGGTAACCGAGTCGTTTACGTTGATGGCGGGCATGGGCAAGGTGCCGGCTTTCACGCGGTCCATCAGGCGCAGTACGCCCGTGGTGGTTTCTTCCGACAGGCCTTTGATGCCAGCAGCCAACTCAGGGAACTGATTCAGGACCATATTGGTCAGATCACCGCCGTCGTCCAGAATCATGTTCAGGGGCTGACGCTCTTCGCCAAACCATAGGGTCTGCTCAATGCACCAGTTAAACTCTTCCTCGTTCATGCCTTTCCAGGCATACACCGGAATACCAGCGGCCGCAATAGCAGCAGCAGCGTGGTCCTGGGTGGAGAAGATATTGCACGACGACCACGTTACGTCAGCACCCAGCGCAATGAGCGTCTCGATGAGCACGGCTGTTTGAATCGTCATGTGCAGGCAGCCGGCTATGCGGGCACCTTTCAGCGGCTGGCTGGCGCCATACTCCTCGCGCAGGGCCATCAGACCCGGCATTTCTGCCTCAGCCAAACGGATTTCTTTGCGGCCCCACTCGGCCAGCGACATGTCTTTTACTTTATACGGAACGTAGGTCGTCTCTACCATGATGCAGAAAATGTTTGCGAATCAACCGCAAAGGTAGCCAAAAAGTTGCGCCTTAAATACCATAACAAAGCCCGGCCAACTTGGCCGGGCTTTGTTATGGTACAGGATAACGCGGGGGTTATTTGTTCTGAATGACGTCCAGCGTAAGCGCCTCATCGGCTGGTACGGCTGGCGAGTTGCGGCCCCGCAGAACCACCGTATAGCTCTTGCCGTCGCTGAAGGACACGTTTGATTTGGTAGCCAGTGTTACGCCTAAGGAGTTGCGCGCTTCCAGCGAATAGGTTTTGGCATCAACTGGAGAGAAGGCAACTGCGGTGCCGTAAGCCACATTCGTAAAGAAGGGAGTAGACCCAACGGCCGTCAGGGTAATGGCGCCAGCATCGAAACCAGTGTTCACGAAACGGATATTGGCTTTACCAGCCGCCGGCGTGGTCAGATCATCGGTGGTCACTAGGGAACCCAAGGTAGAGGCAGTGGGGTTATAGATGAATACCGAGTAGCTCTTGTCTTTCTCAAAAGATTGGGAGAAGCCAGGTAAAACGTCGGCCTGAGACGTGCTGTTCTTCACTTTTATAGTGGCGCTACCGGTATCTACTGTCTTATAACCAGTGCTTTTGCCATAGTCTACGTCTACCAGCTTCTTATCATTTACCAAGAAATCGAACTTGACCTTATTGTAAGGGGCCACGTGGATTAGCTGGGCCTGGCCGGTACTGGGCACTGGTGCTACGGTGTCCTCATCATCATTACTGCAGCTGGCTAATACCGATGCTAAGGCCAGGGAGGAAAACAGGAAGGGACGGAGAAACTGCTGGAAGGTCGTTTTCATGTTGGGGCAAATCAGGGTGAAAAAATGATTTGCGGACAGAACGTAACTACTGGACGTTTTGTTGAGTCGGGAAATAAAATTTTTTTAATCCATAGCTGGCAATATATTGTCGCGCAGACCGTTAGATTTGCATTATGCTCCTACCACGCCTTAGCCTGAACCGGCTTGCACATCTGCTATTTGTTCTCGCTTTTGTACTGTTTGCTGCCCCACTCCGGGCACAACAGGCACCTGCCGTTATCCGGTTGAGCCCGGAAGATCAGGACCGAGGATTCAATGGCCCGCAGAAAAACTTCTACTTTGCTACTGGCAGCGACAAAGAATATCAGAATGCTGGTTTTTTTGGACAAAAGCTGCGCCCATACGTGGCTGATAACCCGGAAGCACTAAAAAACCTTAACCATTACCGCCGGCAAAAATGGCTGTATCTAGGCGAGCGGTTGGTATTTCTAGGATCATTGAGCCTGTATAGCCAGCAGGTATTGGCCAAAGATGAGAAGCAGTACTTCAGCCAAACTCAGCGCGGTGCCATTGGGGTAGCTGCTGCCAGCTTACTGGCCAATGTGCTGATTAGCCGCAATACCAACGAGCATTTCCGGCGGAGTATCGAAGCCTATAATGCTGGTCAGCCGGCTGCCCGTACGGGCGCTTTGCAACGTCTTGCCCCCAGTGGCGTAGGCATTACGGCGGTGGGCACACATCCACAGCTGGCCTTGCGCTGGTCGGTGCGCTAGTACAGGCACGCCGTACGATATATAACCCTGTTTCAAAAGGGCCCGTCCTGCATAAGGATGGGCTTTTTTCTGTATGTTAGTCCTGATTTATGGAATATCCGCTGCCTGAAGCGGCGCGTCAATACGTAGCCGACCACCTGCACGAGGACCCCGCCAAGCTGGCTTTGCAGGCCCGCCGCTACCCGGGCTTGCCAGTACCAGAACTGGTACGCCAGATACAGGCCCGCCAGAAAGCGCGCACCAAGCTCCCGGCCTGGGCCGCCAACCCTGATTTAATTTTCCCACCGGCTCTTTCTGTAGAGCAAGCCTCTTCTGACCGCACGGCCGCGTTTAAAGCCAGCCTGGTGAGTGGTGCATCCCTCTTAGCCGACCTGACCGGGGGCTTTGGCGTTGACAGCAGTTTTTTTGCCGGCCAGGTAGAGGAAGTCCATTACGTAGAGCGCAACCCGGAGCTGGTAGCGGTGGTGGAGTATAATCTGCAACAGTTGGGCATTCATAATGTGGTGTGTCACGCCGATGATGCCGTTGCCTTTCTCAAGCATACAGAGCAGCACTTCGACTGGCTTTATCTGGACCCTGCCCGGCGGGATACGGCCGCCCGCAAGATTTTCCGCCTGCAGGATTGTGAGCCGGATATTCTGCGCCTCATGCCCCTGCTACTGCATAAAGCCGACCGGGTGCTACTGAAAACCTCTCCCATGCTGGATATTGAGCAAGCTTTGGAAGAGTTGGCACATGTACGCCGCTTGTGGGTAGTGGCGGTGGATAATGAGTGTAAGGAGGTACTGTATGAGTTAGGGCAGAAGCCCGCCGTTGATCCGGAGCGCTTTACAGTTAACCTGCGCCGCGACGGCACCCAGCAGGAATTCCGCCTGAACCGCGCCCGGGAGGCCCGCGCCATTCCGCGCTACGCGGAGCCCCAGCAGTATTTGTACGAGCCTAACAGCGCCATTCTAAAGGCCGGTGGGTTCCGCAGTATCGGTACGGCGTTTGAGTTGCTGAAGCTGCATCAGCACAGCCACCTCTACACGTCCGATACGCTCCGGGCCGACTTCCCCGGCCGCATTTTCCGCATTCGGGCAGCTGAGCGCTACGACCGGGATGCCTTGCGTGCCCACTTAGGCCCGGAGTTACGGGCCCATGTCACGACCCGCAACTTCCCCGACTCGGTAGCTGATTTCCGCCACCGCACTGGTATTCGGGAGGGTGGAGAATTGTATCTTTTTGCCACTACTGATTTGCGCGGCCGTTTGATGGTGTTGGTGTGTGAGAAGCTGTAAGCGAGAATAGCGCTTCAAAAATTATCATCCTGACGCAGCCAGGACCTTATCATGCTAAAACAACTGTCGCCACAACGACTTTGGCTGGAGTGATAAGGTCCTGCCTGCGTCAGGATGATAGTTATAGTGGATGCCTACTTAGCCGGGCTGGTCCAGGGGCTGTCTTTCAGGCGAAAGCGCCAGGGCAGCGCGGCATCTTCACCAGCATAGTCAATACCCACGCGAGGGGAGGCAATAAGCTGATTAGGCGGAATTAGTTCGCCTTTGTCTTCCAGCCAGATATCCGGACCAGATAAGTCGGTGCCGTAATGCTTGGTGCCGATACCCAGCGCCTGTGAAAGCAGCCCGGGGCCACCGGTGAGGTTACGAGCCGACGCACTTAGCCCTCTACGGAGTAGCATTTCCTCTACGCCTACCAGTGGTTCCAGCCCTCGAATCAGGACGGCATCGGCTTTCCCGGCTTCATTGGTAATGATATTAAACAGGGTGTAGCGACCATAAATTAAGTAAGCATAGGCCACGCCGCCGGCCTCATACATAATGCGGGTGCGGGCCGTGTACCGGCCCATATGCGAGTGGCAGGCCTGGTCGTTGATATGAGCATAGGCTTCTGTTTCTACAATGCGGCCGCCAGTCAGCACCCCATCAAACCGCGTAAACAGATATTTGCCGATTAGTTCGCGGGCAATCTGTACTACATCAGGGCGGCGGTAGAAGGAAGCGGGGATTTTCATATGTAAGAAACAATCAGCAACGGAGGAACAAAGGCCCTGTACGTAAGCCACCCCGCTTGCTGTTGGTTATTGCGCCGTTAAAGCTTAAATGCTTTACCTTTGTCCCAGTAGAGGTGGCCAGACCCCGATTGTGGGGCGCGGCTGAAAAGGGAATTCGGTTAAAATCCGAAGCTGTCCCCGCAACTGTACGCTTCATATAACCAGGCACGCCAATCCCCCGGCCACTGTTTCGCAGAAGGTTTTTTCACTGGAAAAACCGGAGAGATGGGAAGGCGGCGTGCCCGAAGCAAGCCAGGAGACCTGCCCCTACGCATCCCAAGTTCAGCGCCTGCGGAGGAAGGGCGGAGAATGAATGCAGTGGCTGTCTGGAAGGGCAGTCTTTTACCCTGTTTTCGGCCTCGGCTTCGTGGCGCGCTGCTTTCGGCAGCTATCCTAGAAGTTCTGAACTGAATTTTCAGCTTTGAAAATTTGGTTCATCGAATGCGTACCGGTGCTTTTCACATTTTATGGCTGGTACTGGCGGCCTGGGCTCTGCCTTTACCCGCTTCTGCCCAGCTACCCGCAGGAGTAGAACCTACCGATACTGCCCGGCTTTTGCCTGCGGTTCGGGTAGAAGCTACCCGCCCGGAGCGGTTTGCCGTGGGCAGCCGTCTGCAGGTGCAGGACTCTGCCGCTCTGGCCCAATACCGGGGCCAGACCCTGGCCGAAGCACTAGGGGCACAAACAGCCATTTACCTGAAGAATTACGGGCCGGGCCAGTTGGCCTCCATGACTATGCGCGGCACCTCGGCGCGGCATACCGCCGTGCTATGGAATGGGCTCAATATTAATCTACCTACGTTAGGCGAAGCAGATTTTGCTCTCCTGCCCACTACGGGCGCAACGCAGGTAACCGTTCAGCATGGCCCGGCCGGGGCCACCTACGGCACTGGTGCTATGGGTGGCACCGTACTACTGGCCAGCCCGGTGCGGTGGGGTGCTGGCTTGCAAGCCAGTGCCCAGCTGGATTATGGTAGCTATAGCTTATGGGCACCCAGCGTAGAAGGCAGCTTTAGCAACCAGCAGGTTGCTGTGCGGGTAGCGGGGTCAGCCCGCACGGCCCGCAATGATTTCCCTTATAATTCGCCGGAGCTACAGGGCATGGTATCCCGCCGCCAGCAGAACGCCGATTTTACGCAGTGGAGTTTAAGCAATGATATAACCCTGCGTACCGGTCAGCGTGGGGAGGTGATGATGGCAGCCTGGCTGACTGATACGGATCGTGCCATACAGCCCGCTATAGGAGCAGGGAACAACCACGCCCGGGAGCGGGACCAAAGCCGCCGTATTCTAACTGGCTACCGCCACATAGCGGCCCGACAGGAATCGGTAGTGCGGGTAGCGTGGTTTGAAGACATCCTGAACTATCAGGCAACTGGTATTAGCAGCAAATCACGGGTGCGCACGGCTCAGCTGCAAGGGCAGCACACCATTACCATTGCCCCCAGGGCCAGCATTCAGGTAGGTGCCGAAGTCCAGCATTTCGGAGCAGTTGTAGACGGCTATGCCCGGCCGGTGGAGGAAAACCGCTTCAGCGCTTTCACCCTGGTGCGCTATGACCCACATTCCCGCCTCCATCTTACGGCCAACCTGCGCCAGGCAGTACTGCCGGGCCGAAAATCACCCTTAGCTCCTACGCTGGGCACGGAATGGCAGGCGGGCGTATGGACTCATCAACAACTGACAGTAAAAGCCTCCGCCTCGCGCAGCTACCGGGCACCTACACTGAATGAGCGATACTGGCGGCCGGGCGGCAACCCCAACCTACTCCCGGAACAGGGCTTTGGCTATGAAGGCGGGCTGCAGCATACCTGGCAGCTCGCTCCCCGGCTGAGGGTGCAATCAGAAGTAACCGTGTATCGGCAGGTAATAGATAACTGGGTGCAATGGCTGCCGGCAGCGGATGGAGGTTATTATGCGCCGCGCAATCTGCGTACCGTGCGGGTTTGGGGCCAGGAGGCCAGTACCCAGCTTACCTGGAAAACCACCCAATACCGGCTGCAGGCGCAGGCAGCCTACGCATACACCCGCTCGGAGAAAGTGCGGGGCTACGCCGACGACGTGGACCCCACCTACCGGCAACTCCCCTATGTGCCCCAGCATACCGTGGTCCTTACTACCAGCCAGAATTGGCGGGCCTGGCAACTGGGTACCACCACCACCTTCACCGGATTCCGCTACACCGATTCCGGAAGCCAAGAGTTTCTTCCCTCTTACTTTCTACTGAATACCTCGCTGGGTTACACGCTCAGGGCCCAGCAGAACTGGTCCCTTACGCTGCTGGCCCAAGGCTATAATCTGACAAATACTCACTACCGCAGCTATGCGGCCCAGGCTATGCCGCCCCACAATGGGCAGCTCAGCCTACGGGTGGCGTGGCGCTAACCCTGCTTTTCCTAACCTATCTTCCCAATGTTCACTCCTCCCCGCTTTCCTGCATTCCTGATCCGCACAGCCCTAGCCCTAACCAGCCTGGCGGCCCTTACGGCCTGCGACCCGGAAAATGACACGCCTGACCCTACGCGCCTGGCTGACGTCTTCATTCTTAATGAAGGCAGTTATAATAAAGCCAATGCCGGTATCAGCACCTTCAACAGCACCAACCGCCAGATGCTGGACGTAAACCGCTTTCAGACGGCCAATAACCGGCCGCTGGGAGATGTAGCGCAGTCTATGACGGTAGTGGGCAGCCGCGGCTACATTGTGGTGAATAACAGTAACAAGCTGGAGGTAGTCTCCATGCCCGATTTAAAGCAGGTTGCCACTATTACGGGCTTGCTGCTGCCACGGTATTTTGTGGCAGCCACGGCTGATAAGGGGTATGTAACGGAATGGGTAGACTATGGTGTAGCGGGCCGCGTGGCCGTCATCGACCTGAAAACCAACACTATTCTACAAACTATTCCGACGGGCACCATGCCGGAAGCCATGCTGCTGGTGGGCAGCAAGCTGTACGTGGCCAACAATGGGGAAAATACGCTGACCATCATCAATACCCTCACCGATGCTGTGGAGTCAACGGTGACGGTGGGCGACTCGCCTACCAGCCTGGTGCAGGACCGCGCCGGCCGGGTTTGGGTGTTGAACAGTGGCTTGGTGGTTTATAACCCCGACTACACCATAGACTATGAGCATACCACAGCTGGCTCGCTCGTGGACTTTGCCCCGCAGAACCCAATGGTGCAGAACCGCCGCCTGTTTGCCTCAAACCAGGCGCGGCCTCAGAAGCTGATGATTGATTTTAGTGGTATTACGCTGTATTACAGCAACGGCACGGCGGTGTTTCGCATGAACACCACGGATGCCGCTTTGCCCGCTACTCCCATCATCCGGCGCCGCTTTTATGGGCTGGGGCTGGATCCGCGCGACAATACGGTATACGGTACTCCGGAGAATTTCAGCGGGCCGACTAAGTTCATTCGCTACCAGAGCACCGGCACCCCCATAGATTCGTTTGCAGTGGGCATAGGCGCCAATAGCTTCGTGTTTTACCGCTAGTAGCGGAAGCTCTTCATACAAAAAGCCCTTCCATAGCTTCTTATGGAAGGGCTTTTTGTATGAAGAGCTTGCTTCATTAATCGGCAATACCATCGTTATTACGGTCTTTGGCCTCACCGGCCTGGTCATAAATTTCCTTGCCCGTGAGGCGACGGGTAGTGTCCTGGGTGGTGCCAGTGGTAGAAGTACCGGATGAAGTGGGGTTTACTTCCGTAGGGTCGTGGCTTTTATCTACGCCGCGCTCCACGTTTGTGTCGCCGGTGCTGTTGCCCGTGCCGCAGGCAACCAGCGTGAAGGCAAAGAGGGCCGCGCCCGCAACGGTGCGCATAGTAGGGAGAGAGAGAATCATAGGGCGAAATGGTAAAGCAAGTTGTGAGACAAGCAAGTATAGCTCCTCCTACGGCTGCCTCTTTGCGGGGTTTACGCCGTGGCTGCCGCTGCCAGGGCCTGGAGTCTTTGTCCACCCATGAATTGCTGCTATGGCCGCCGCTTTGCAAGAGCTCAACTCGAAGAGGTGAAACTTGGCTTTCGCAAATTTGGTATATTTGCTTTATGCCGAAGCGCCGCTCCTCTTCCCCATCGATCCGCCTTGCTTCCCCCCTGTTGCGCCATACGGCACTGGTAGCTGTTATAAGCCTATTCTTAGCAATACTGCTGATAGCCTATGTTTTCGGTTTCCATAATGAGTTCTTCTTCAGAACTTCTGCTGCTTTTTTCGTACTTTTCTGTCTGTTGGCCGTAACGTTCCTCGTTGTCGTGCCATTCGTCAATTGGGCTGCCAGCAACTGGTTTGGTGCGGGCTGGCAGGAAACCCCAATTGTACCTACACGCCGTAGCCGCCCTACTGTTGCCGCCGCCCCGCGGAAACAAACACCCAGCCGTTCGCGGCTGGCTCCTTGATTCATTAACGCCCAACTTACCTTCTACACTGTGAAAACAACCCGCTTGCACATCAAGAATATGGTTTGCCCACGTTGCGTTAGTGCCGTGCGCCACCTCCTGGAGCAGGCTGGCTACCGGCCGGCTCAGGTAACACTCGGAGAAGCAGTATTGGCAAAAGACACGCCAGCCGACCCCAAAGAAGTAGCCCCGCTGCTTCGTGAGGCTGGCTTCGATGTATTAATGGATCGGGCGGAGCAGCTTACGGAACAAATTAAAACCGCTTTGGCCGAGTACCTGGAGCACTTACGCACGGCGCGCATGCCCCTCACCACCTCCGCCTTTCTGACGGACCGCTTTGCTGCTACTTATTCCCATCTGAGCAAGGTGTTTTCGCGCACGGCTAATCTCACCATTGAGAAGTATCTGATTCGCATGAAGATTGAGCGGGTGAAGGAGCTGCTCAGCTATGGCGAACTGACCCTGGGTGAAATTGCCGAGCAGATGCGCTACAGCAGTGGCCAGCACCTGAGCAATCAGTTCCGCCAGGTGACCGGCCGCTCCGTTAGCGAGTTCCGCCGCGACCTGATGCCCAAGCGCATGGCCCTGGATAAAATAGCTTAACTGCCCCGCAAGCCATAGTATCGTACTTACACCGCCGGAATTCTGTATAACCGGCACCCCCCATTCAGGGTATTAGAGGTAACTCCTCTGATACCCTGATTTTTTATGGCCTACCACCTTCCTTTTGCCTTTGGCCTGTTTCTTTTGCTTAACGCCTTTCCTGGCTATGCCCAGCACGAGCAGCATCAGATAAAGCAGCCTGCTGCTATGGATACTATCCGGCACCCGGCTGCTACCATGGACCATAGCCAGCACCACATGCCCGGCATGGCCCCCACCGATACCGCCCGGCCCGTAGCCCCCATGAACCATGCCGGCCATGATATGAGTGCCATGCAGAGCATGGACCACGGCACCACGAATATGGGCTCGATGCCGCATGCCTACTCGCGCCAGCTGCCCATGAGCCGCAACGGCTCCGGTACCGCCTGGAACCCCGACCAAACCCCCATGTACATGTGGATGAGTCACCACGGCAAATGGATGGTGATGAACCACGGGGCTATTTACCTGCGCTACACCAACCAGAACATGGGGCGCGATGGTAAACAGCGCGGCGGCAGCACCTTTGATGCAAGCAACTGGTTTATGACCATGGCCCAGCGGGAGGTAGGCGAAAAAGGCCTCCTGAACCTGACGGCCATGTTCTCCCTTGACCCTATCACAGAAGGAGGCAATGGCTACCCGCTGTTATTTCAGAGTGGTGAAGCTTACCAGGGTAAGCCGCTGGTAGACCGCCAGCACCCCCACGATTTATTCTCAGCGCTCAGCATTGGTTACACGCACGCCTTTTCCGAGGATGTAGACCTGACCGCCTACGTGGGTTACCCCGGAGAGCCGGCTATTGGCCCAGTGGCTTTCATGCACCGCATCTCGGCCATGCCCAATGCCGATGCGGCCCTGGGCCACCACTGGCAGGATGCGACGCACATCACTTTTGGCGTAGCCACGCTGGGCCTGCGCTACAAGCAGTTCAAGCTGGAAGGCTCCAACTTCACCGGCCGGGAACCCGACGAACACCGCTACAACTTCGACAAACCCCGCGCCGATTCCTGGGCCGGCCGCCTGAACTGGAACCCCACCAGCAACCTGGCCCTGCAGGTAAGCCGGGCCTTTCTAAAACAGCCGGAAGTGTTGCACCCCAATGAGGACGTGAAACGCACCACGGCTTCCATTATTCAGAGCAACCAATGGGGCAATGGCCGCTATATAGCCTCGGCGCTGGTATGGGGCATGAACCGGAATATTTCTGATGAGCACACGCACACCTCCCACTCCGTATTGGCCGAAACCAATGTGCAGTTGGGTAAGCCGGCGGTGTATGGGCGTTATGAGTTTGTGCAGAAATCGGCTGAGGAACTGCAGACAGAAACCAGTATTCTCTATCCTAATGATTCAGATAAAGGACCGTTCAATATTCATGCGCTTACGCTAGGTGGCACGTACCGCCTTGTACAGCTGGCCAAAACGGACTTAACACTGGGCGCACAGGCAACAGTCTATCGTCCGCAGGAAATAATTCAGCCTCTGTATGGCAAAACGCCCGTTTCGGCGCAGGTATATCTGCGCCTGAATCCTTCGCTGATGCAGATGGGCAAAATGTAGCCGCTTCTGCTTATTCCGGATTGTGGTCGTAACAGTAATCAGAATGATACATGGCCGCTGAGCCACAATCCTGGTGGGAGCAGTTGCGGCGCGTGGGGCGGAACTGTGGGTAAGGGCGGCTGACATCAGTGGGCCGCTCCCGTAAGCGGGCCAGGTGGGCGCGGGTGCGTTGCTCCCGGATGCGGCTGGCCAGTTCCCGCGGGCTGTCCTCGCCAAAAATCAGGCGCGAAGACTGGGAGCGGTATTGGTGAATAAAGGCTAGTGCCTCGGCTATTTCTTCGGCCTCGGGCGTATGGCCGTAGGCAAAATGTATCTGCACCTTGCGGCAAAACTCCTGCACATAGGCCGCCTGCCGCGGCCAGGAGCCGCGGGCCAGGTACATACCAATACGTTGCAGGGCGCCGGCGCTCATACGGGAGAAAAACAAGTCAGGAGTTACAGAGGGGAAAGCAGCGCTTTACCCGGATAGCCAAACAGCCATTGTATCTTTGCGGTTCGTTTTGCTTTCGTGTTGCCGTGTCTACCTCGCCCCATATCCTGCTCATTACACCGCCGCTTACGCAGCTGAACACGCCGTATCCGGCTACTGCCTATATAAAGGGCTTTTTAGGTGGGCGCGGCTACTCCGTAACGCAGGCAGATCTGGGGCTGGAATTAGTGCTGAAGCTGTTTTCGAAAGCGGGTCTTATGCGGGTAATCACAGAAATTGAAGCCGGCCACTACCAGCTGAGCGACAATGCCCGCCGGATGCTGCGTTTGAAACAAAGCTACTTAAGCACCATTGGGCCGGTTATCCGCTTCCTGCAAAACAAGGATAATACGCTGGCGCCCCGTATTTGCCACTCCCGCTTTTTACCCGAAGCCAGCCGCTTCGATAACGTGGCCGATCTGGAAACCGCCTTTGGTACCATGGGCCTCACCGATCAGGCCCGTCACCTGGCTACGCTTTACCTGGAAGACCTCGCCGACCTGATTAAAGAAACGGTGGGCCCGCAGTTCGGCTTTTCGCGCTACGCCGAGAAGCTGGCTATGTCGGCTACCACGTTTGATGCTCTGCACGAAGCGCTGCAAGCCGCGCCCAATCTGCTGGACCAGATGCTACTGGAGCTGCTGGACGAGTTGATGACCCGCGTGCAGCCCGAGGTAGTAGGCTTTTCCGTTCCCTTCCCCGGCAACCTTTACGGAGCGCTCCGGCTGGCGGGCCGCATCAAACAAATCAGCCCGGCCACTAAAACCCTGATGGGCGGCGGCTACCCCAATACCGAGCTACGCACCTTACAGGAGCCCCGCTTTTTCGACTATATCGATTACCTGACGCTGGACGATGGCGAAGGTCCCTGGTTGCGGTTGCTTGAGTATGTACAGGGTAACCTTCCACAGGCCCAGCTACAGCGCACCTTCCTCCGCACCGAAGCCAAGCAAGTAGCGTACATCAACTACCCGCACCCCGATATCCCTCATGCCGAAGTAGGCACGCCGGATTATTCTGATTTGCCCCTGACGGAATATCTTTCCGTTATTGAAGTGCTGAACCCCATGCACCGGCTGTGGAGCGACGGGCGCTGGAATAAACTAACTGTGGCGCACGGCTGCTACTGGAAGCGTTGCTCTTTCTGTGACGTAACGCTGGACTATATCTCGCGCTACGAAACCGCGCCCAGTACCCTGCTGGTAGGCCGCATCGAGCAGATTATTGCGCAAACCGGACAAACCGGCTTCCACTTTGTAGACGAAGCAGCTCCGCCCCTGGCCCTGCGAGACCTGGCCATTGAGTTGCTGAAGCGGCGCGTTACCATCACCTGGTGGGGCAACATTCGCTTCGAGAAAACTTTCACCCCTGACCTGTGCCGTCTGCTGGCGGCCTCCGGCTGCATTGCCGTAAGCGGAGGGCTGGAAGTAGCTTCTGACCGACTATTGGCTCTTATGGAAAAAGGCGTCACCATTGCCCAGGTAGCCCGCGTCACAGATGGCTTCACGCAGGCTGGCATTATGGTACACGCTTACCTCATGTATGGCTTCCCAACGGAAACCACCCAGGAAACTGTGGACAGCTTGGAAGTAGTGCGCCAACTTTTTGCGGCGGGTATTGTGCAAAGTGGCTACTGGCACCGCTTTTCCATGACGGCCCACTCGCCCGTGGGCAAGAACCCGGAAAAGTATCAGGTAGCCCCCATCGGCCCGGAGCCCGGCCCCTTCGCCTGGAACGACCTGTGGCACGACGACCCTACCGGCACCGACCACGAAGCCTTTGGGCCGGGGCTGGCCAAAGCCTTGTACAACTACCTGCACGGTGTGGCTCTGAATGAGCCGCTGAGCTTTTGGTTCGATTTTAAAACGCCCCGACCTACGGTGCCGCGCCACCTTATTCAGCAGGCGTTACAGGAACCGGGCAAACCGGATTCTGCCCGCCCCAATAACCGACTTTTCTGGCTGGGTAATGCTCCTGAGCTACGTCTGGAAACTGGGAAAAAAGGCCAGCAGGCGGTACTCACTTTTTTTGAGCAAGCAGAAGATTTCGAAGTAAAAGTACCCGCCGCTGTGGGTACGTGGCTTCAGGAACTGCTAACCCGCCTGGCCACGGATTATGACACTAAAATTCTGCTGAAAGACGCAGCCCAAAGCTTCCCAGCCGATAGTGGCCAGAAGTGGGAACAGTGCCTGCAGAGTGCCAGCTGGCAGCTGTTACGCGAAAAGGGCCTGCTGATATTATAAACTCCAGCCTTTACTTGCTTAGACGCTGCTGCAGCCATTGCTCCACATCTTCTACGTAGCCAGCGGCAAAGTGCGGCCAGCTCCATAGACCTGCCGTACTGGTACTGCCCGGCAGCAGGAAATAAGCATTAGCATTGGGATATACATGTACCGCATTTCCGCGCCCGTACCCGATGGCCGTGCGCATACGGCGCGCACTCTGGCGGACATCCACCGATGGGTCGGCGCCGGCATATAGGGCCATTGCCGGAATACGCTGGCGAGTCAGGGCTTTATATGGCTGAGCTTCCCCCGCATTGCTCAGCGGTACGGCTTCCAGAATAACCGCTACGGGGCGTTGTTGCTCAATACCATGCACTACCTGGGCGGCGGCGGTACCACGCACCCACAGAGCTACCCGGGCCGTATCGATGTGTGGCGTGGTGCGCAAGCGGGTAAAAGCGGCCTGTACCCATTGACGCGCGGAGGAATCAGTAGGCGCTAATTTGGAGGCGGAAGGGGAAAGCAGCAAGGAGGCCATGCCTTTACGCGCCAACCAGGCAGCACGTGCCGGGCCACCAGCAGTAGTAGCCGAATCGGGCATGACAATGATAACGGGATGCCGGGACACAGTGTCCTCAGGCAAATAAAGCGTAGCAACCTGGATCTGGCTGCCGGCTTTCAGGCGTACGGCCTGCTCTTGATATTGTCGGGGAGCAGCCGGACCACGGCGGACCCAAACAAACTCGGCGCGCAGGCTGTCCAGCAGGAAAGCGCCGCGTAGAAAGTCGCCCTCCCGAATAGCATTTACCGTTACTTGCCCCGGGAAACCACCCCGTTGCTCAAACTGGAGCTGTGGCTCCTTGTAACGCACGTTATTAATCGGCACTTCCATACCCGGCACTGCCGGAAACGACAACTCGGCCTGTAACTTACCGGGCGTTACTTCGCGCAGATCCAGCACAGCCCGCAATTCGGTACCCTGAATAGTAACAGGCCCCTCAAAGTGGCCGGTAGGCAGCGGCAAAGCCGGTTTGCTGGATTTCCCGGAACAGGCCGCCAACAGCAGGCAGCCCATAGCCAATGCCCGCCCCTGGACACCCCAGGATAACAGACGGGAGGAAAAGACTAAGCCATTTGCGGGCACAGGGAAGAGAAAAAAGGAAAAGAATACGGCAAATGTAAGGCTTGCGCGCTAGTCAACGCCTTTACAGTCCCTTGCGCAGAATCAGGTCAGTCTGGATATCGGTTCCTACCTGAAATGGGTGCTCCCCAATGACTTTAAAGCCAAACCGCTGATAAAACTCAATGGCCCGCTCGTTTTTTTCCCAAACTCCCAACACCACACTCCGGCATTTCTGCGTGCGGGCCTCTTCTATAGCGCGGCGCATGAGAGAAGCACCCAAACCGGTACCAATCCAATCTTCGCGCACATACAGGCGCTCTATTTCCAGCCGGTCGGTGGGAGATTTGCCTTCGGCGAGGCCCAGTTCCGAACCAATAAGAAGTTTAGCGTAGCCTACAGGTTCCTGCTGCATGTGGGCCAGCAGAAATATAATGGCGGGGTCCTGTAATTCTGCCATTTGCTGCTCGGGGCCGAAATTGGCTTCCAGGTAAGCGGCCATATCCTCGGGACGGTTGTCAGCGGCGAAGGTTTCCTGAAAGGTTTGGCGGCCTAGTTCAGCCAGTTGAACCGCCACGGCAGCGGTGCGCTTGGCCACCACAATACGTAAGGGTGAAGACATAGGAAAAGACGCGCCGAAACGCGGAAGGAATCAGGAAATGGAATGGTCGCCGGGCTCATCGGAGATTCGGGCGTCGCGGCGCATCCGTCGCCCGTAGCGAATAATAATGATGAAAGCGGCAAATGTAGCCAGCGTAAGCAGCCAATCCTGCAGCGGTACCAGCGGCACAGTTTGCTCAGGCAAAAGCCCGCTACCTGGCAGCATGCCACTCAGATAGAGCTGAGTCACCGTTCGTACCAGCATCAGAGCAGCTCCAATACTGCCCAGAATAATCAGTAATAACCCGGAAAGGCGCCGTCCGGCAGGAGTAGCCATAGCAGAAGGATTTTGGTGCAATAAACAGCTTTTGATTCACAACAGCTGTTCTGGTGAGGTCTCCTTTACTACGAAATTCCAGAAGGCCAGGTCTGAATTCCTGAATAGCCCAAATGTAAGTCCCCTACCTACCCAGGTTGCATATTGGTTTTGCCTGTGTATTTTTGCCTACCACACCCCGCGAGAGTAGCTCAGTTGGTAGAGCATCAGCTTCCCAAGCTGAGGGTCGCGAGTTCGAGCCTCGTTTCTCGCTCATTAATAATCAGCCACTTACCTACCTAGGCAAGTGGCTGATTTGCTTTTGGGTTATACTTTAGGTTATACATCTCCATAGCTCTCCACATTATTACTCCTGTATTCCAAGTCGTTTGCCTACGTGTAATACTCGAGTTTCTGCAATGATAAGTATGCGTGGCATACCTACATTTGATTCTAACTACTTCTGCTGTAATGTATGATTGCCAGCTTTCTGGGGCTTAATTTCAATCCAGATCATGCTGATGTTTTAGAGTGGCAGGAACCTATAAGCTTGAGCAGGTCCACATCCTTATGAATTACTTGTACATTGAAGCCTAAGCGCACTCCTGATCAATCTTCACACTAATGGCTCAAGTTTGATCATCGCTTGCGTTCTAAGTACTATACCAGCTTCCTTGAAAAAGGAGTTAGCACTTTGAATCCGGGATTCATTAAACCGTGGATGCGCTTTATTAACACTATAGGCCATCCGGCGCTTATAAATCGTTAGATCGTAGGAATCTGCAAAAACTTTGATAGTAGCTTCTAATTGACCTATTGATGACTCTAGCCAACTACGCCGCTTCTCTTTTAACTCCACAAAAATAATACTGTCTTCATACAGCAACATCCCATCACAACGGCTTGCTTCTTCTAAGCTACCATCTGTCAGGGGAACGGGTTTGTAAATAGTGATACAATCATCAATTCCTTTGAACGTTACTTCGTACCGAGGAGCGTTATCAACTGTCGCTATCCATTTATTTGGATTGCTAGTATCAAGGTAGGCCCGACTCTTAAGCGTTCCTGCTACATGTGGGTCGTCACACAAACCGAACTCAGCAGCATTAGTTACATCATCTGAGAGAGATCCGTCAGCACATCGGGTGGTAAAAAAATCAACCTTGTTGGGCATACTGCTCTATCTCTAATAAGTCGGAAAAGCGGGCATTGGTCGCTCCTAGAGCTTCATTCAAGTCGTTGTCGTCGGAGGGCAGTCCATCATACATTGGCAGGAGCGAAATCTTGCCTGTTTCGGATAGTTCATACACGACTACATCCTCAGCTATAACCGCCGCATTATCGGGCACTATTTCTGCCAGTCTGCGTTGGAGCTTATCGTTTTGTTTTGAAATATTAATTACTCTTTTAACCTCATGAGCTTTGATAGCTAGCGTGAGGTAATTAATAATGTATGGGCTATGGGTAGTCAAAACCAATTCATTCCCTGGGGTTGCATTAGCAAATTCCAGCAGTTGATATAGTATTACCTGCTGTGATTTTGGAAACAGATTTTGCTCAGGCTCCTCCACTATATTAAAAAACACTTCATTTCGAAATTGGGAAGATAATGCTTCCAAAGCTTGTTGCTGCACCTCGAGTGACAGCTTATCATCGGCTAATATTTGGGCAATACGTACACGCAATTTTTGAAGAACCTCTCCACTTAATTCACTCCGGGAAGCATCGTGTTCCCGGGAAATCGAGCCTGCCAGATAGCGAGAAACTAGTAGAAGTGGTACAAAGGATTGAAAACCGCTCGATGCCTCTGATAACCGAAGTCGATAGGGAACGTTCCCGGCAGTTTGTCCTACAAGTCGGGAAATCTTGTTCGATTTATCAAACGTGAACCGAACATTACCAATTGGCAGCAGAAAATCCGCTGGTAATTCCCGTTGTGCCTGACGTAATTCTTCCCAAAAAGTAACCAAAGACTTAGGTAGCCCTTTCAATTTATCTGGTTCGTCTACAGCACTCAGGAAATTACGTTCAGCTGGCACATACATTATTTGAGGCACTTTGTATTCTGGCGTTTTCATTCCTGATAAACGAAGAATCTCATATACTTCCAGCTTCCGATCTCGATAAATAAGCGTATATGCCCGTCCTCTATATTCTATTACCGTATCGTCACGGAAGTAGTTTTTCAGATTCTGATACGCACAATATTCTTTAACGAATCTATTGTATTTCGTCACATAATCCTGCGTCACTCGTCCTTGAAACAACGCCTTCTCCAGCCAGCTCATCGTAGAAAATAGCTTCGCTACGCTACTCTTGCCGCTGCCTTGGTTGCCGATGAATACCGTTACCTTACGAAAATCCATAAACCCATCGTTCTCAGTGAAACCGGTGGTAATAGGACCAAAGTTTTTTACTTTTAGCTTGCTCATGTTCATGCAGAAGTAGTTAGCTCAAAGGTAGCTCAACATCAGGAGTAACTTTTGTCATTGACGCCACTCGCTCCAATATCCGCCGGTACACCTTGCCCGACAAATATTGAGGTGGTCTAGTTAACCCGGACAGAGTTGCGACTTAGTTTGGAGTTGGGTTTCGAAGAAGTTGGGCGTTTGATATCCGAGGGACGAGTGCCGCCGTTCGGCGTTCGGCGTTGTAGTAGGCAATATAGTGGCTAATTCCTACGCGCGTTTCTTCTAGGGCGGGGAAGCTGCCGCCATCGAGTAATTCGGTTTCAGCCGACTCCGAAACGATTCGGCGTGGGCGTTGTCGTAGCAGTTGCTCCGCCGGCTCATGCTCGGCAAAGCCCCTAGTGATCCAGTAAGTTCTTAAACCGGGTAGCGGTGTACTGACTGCCTTGGTCCGAATGGACGATCAGGCCCGCGGCGGTCTGGCGCACGGCTAGCGCTTGGTGGAGGGCCTCGCTAACCAGATCCTCAGGCATGGTTTCGCGTAACTCGCATCCCTCTACCTTGCGTGAGCAGCGGTCCAGCTAGGTGGCTAAATAGAGCCAGCCACCGCCCTGTTTAGGCAAGTAAGTGATGTCCCCACTCAGACTCGGTTTGGAGCAGTGCTGGCCCAGCAAGCGGTTCGGGACGTCCCAGAGGGCCAGATACGAATCGGTTGTGCGGGGCATGTTCTAGGCCGTGCAACTACGGGCAACGGGCCAAGCCAATGACAACATTGTAAAAGTCCTGCAGCTGTAGCAGGAGGCAGACCGGCTTATTCAGGGTGCGGGCAGGATAGGCCGTGAAGGGGCTTAATAGGACCAACTGTTGCAAAATCAGTTACTCAAAAAGTATCTGCCGGTTTTTTAGCATTAGCTGCCCCATCTCCCGCTACGCATCATGGCTTGTAGAGTAAGAATCGGTGGCTCTGTGACACCTTCTGGAATCACCGGCTCATCGTGTAAAGCTATGCCAGCGCAGTCAGGGTCATTAAGACCTACTTGCCATGCTTCACGAACGAAGACTTTGCGTTTGAGGATACCCAACTCCTGAAAATAAAGCGGCTCAGTCGTGGGACTTGTAAATACACCAGGAATAAGCACATAGGCACCTGCTTGTTGAAAATGCGCCATAAAAGGGTCAATGTTGTTTGTGGTGGGTTTGTCCATCACGTGCACCCGGTGCGTCGTTATCAGACGTTTCTCTCGCTGCTTCGGGGAAAGGGCATCTATGTTGGTGCCCACAATTGCTCTGTATGCTAACGGATTGTTGCGGTCGTAGCGCCGAATTAAGGAGATTCGCAACTTATCCTCGGTGTCTTCCCATCCCATTTCTTTGCGCCATAGTTCAAAGATTTTCAAGCCCGCGTCTTTATCTGAAAACAGTAAACACAGCACAGGATATGGAAGTGATGGCGAACCACCAAACCCTACTCCTACCCAACCCGCCCGGTCCCAAAGGGCATGGCGCAGGAGTGAGCTGATTTCAATTTCATCGTGTGCCACAGCTGCATCCGGTTTTGCATCCTTAATTGGAGCAGCAGGTTTTGGGGTAGCCGTAGCGGTTGGCCTACTTTCAAACCATGCCCTTGTGCGCTTAGCAGGGTACTCGCGACCGGTAGAGACGGCCCAATGCGAAATGCGATATTTGGGTTCGTCACCCAGCACATTAGTTGTAGCGATAAAGGAGTTAGAAAAATCGATTGCACGCGACATAGCCAACTCGTCGCGGAATAACACGGCCATCTGCTCTTCTATACCACTTCGCATCACTACGCTGGCCAACATGGTGAACAACAGTTGGGTGAGTGCTTCTTTGAATTCGGTTTGAGCTTGCGGCGTTGCAAAATGTGTGTTAAGCTGACCGCAACGAATGCGAATATGTGGCCGACCCTCGCGCTCTTCGTGCTCTATCACAAACGGCTCAGTTACCAATGAGTCCCGTTGCACATCAATGGTCAGCACTGGTTCCATTAAGACAATAGCCGTTGAGATGCTAGTAGCTAGGAAACTCTCAAAGCCTGCTAACAAAGACTCCGCTAAGAGAATAGCTGCCAAATCATTTACGGCGGTTACTTCCAACCGGCAGCCCATTACAGTGCTACTCAGGTGCACTATCTCGCCTTCGTAGTAAGAAGGAAAAGTAGGCAAATCAGTGTTAGCCGGCTGGTCGAGCCACTTTTCAAAAAAGACAGCAATATTTTCTGGTTGCTCCGAAAACGGGCCTTCTTTCAAAATCTCGTCTTCATAGCCTAGCACGTACAGCACTGCCAACGATGAATTGAAAAGTCCAAGAGTATCGAGCTTATCCGGAAGTTGATGCAGCAACGGCAAATCGTGGGCGGCGGTTTTCAGCAGTAATAAGCCCAACACGAGGTCAAACTCCTGCTGCTCCTCCTCGAAGTTTTCAAGCACATAGTTTTTGTCCCGAAGTATGTTGCCTACTACGAGATACGACTCGAACCAAGACAAGGCAAATGCTACCCTACCTAACTGCAGTTCCAGCCAACTAAGCCGCTTGTAAGATGCGTATTGAGCCGGCGTAATTTCGCCGTAGCGCCAATGCTCGTCCGTAGCAATAGAAGCTGACACCAGCATAGAGTTACGCGCTGCCCAGTGAAGATTTAACTTATCATAGGCCACGCCGCACACGGCCAAAGCCTTCACTGCCTCACGCCGGCTTTCATGCTTGTACAGCTTGCCCAGTGCCTTGCCGAAATTTTTTATCGCCTCTGCCGGCTTACCACCGTCGCATTGCTGCACGCCACGTTCCACCAGCATGGTAGCACCAGCCACTTCGCTTTTTCTTATTGAGCTAATCTCGACTAATTCATCAAACAATGAATCATATGCTGGCAGATCAACCACCAGTTTGCCAAGGGTAGTTATCACGTCCACTAGCGGGTCGAGTACAAATCCTACAAGCCCGGCGCTTTGCCGCACAACTGCTCGCATTTTTACTAATACCGCGTCCAAGCCTGGCCAGTCCGCGTCGCTTATGTGTTGTAATAACTCAATTAATAGTAAATGTGATCGGGCTTGTAGCGACGTGCTGGGTCGGCTCACCTCATGGCTAAGCCGCGTCAACTCTGTCACGAGCAGTTCTGTTCTACGAGCAACTTCTCCCGGTTCGGCGTTGATGTCTTTGTGACGAACTGCCGTTTGGTAAATAGACCACAAGTTTTGCAAGCGCTCCAAGTCAAATACATTGCGGGTGCCAGCCACTGCCTTCTCCAGCTTACTGTACAGCTCTTCAAACAAGAGCAGGTCTTCATGCCACCAATAGGCTGTCCAAGCTCTTTGGTATAAACAAGTAATGACCTGTTGCTCTGTTCCGTATTTGGCCGCTAGGCGACTAGCGCGAGCAAAAAGCCCGTCCGTTTCATCGGTTGCTCGTTCCAATTGGCGGGCTAGGATGGCCGCTTCTAAGCATTCATCTACCAGTGCCGACGAGTACTGCTGCTGACTAATGGCTTCGCGGATGCGAGTCTGCATCTCCTCCAATTCAACAAGACGCTGCGCATCCTGAGGGCCCGGCTGCACCTGTTGGTGCACCGGTACAGCCATACGAAGAGTTTCGATTGCCAATGTCTCGTGCCGATTCTCAAACACTTTGTCCAGCAGCCATGTTCGGTCAAAAATGTGCACTTTCACTTGATGCTTCTTCGCCAAAGCATCTTCTACTTCTGCTCGCTCCTTGTCGCGGATGTAGCGGCTGCTGAAAAAGAAAACAGTGGTATAACCGCGATCCGTGGTGATGATTTTGGCTACGTCTGACTGCACTTTCGGGCGCCAGTCCTTTTTTGCGCTGATGGCAAAAGCCCACCGCTCACTAGCCGCTTCCCTGCCAATGCCCGAGTACCACGCTTCAGCTAGCGCATCCGCCACCGGATAAGTTTCAGAATCTACTTTGCTGTCGCCGCCGCCAGTAGGGCCGGTGTGGGGCATCAGGTTGGGGCATATTTCGCGTTCGGCCAACCGGCGGCAAAAGGTCTCGAAATCGTTTTCCTGCCCCCGGTTAGTCAGTGTATCTAAGTGGTACTCCAACAATGAACGGTCTAACTGCTGCCGCTCGGTTGGCACCGAATCCGAGAACTGCTCGGGTCGACGCCCTCGCAAGAAATCCTTGGGGGAATACTCTTTAGAAGATTTCGGCTGCTTAGAATCGGACATATCAAAACGTTTTATATGCTTACACCAAGCGAAAAATACGCTTATGACGCGATTTGTCCTTCAGCACTAAGCACTTTAGCTATCTGGTAAATGGCCCCCGTGCATGCAGCTAAAAGTTGGTAGCCCTGCCACACGAAAGGCAATGTTTCATCGATGTTTACAAGTGCCAGCGCATCCTTGGTTTTGCTGCTTGGAAGGTGCGCATCGGCAAGCCGCAATTCGTAAGTACCGACTAAGGGCGTCAACAACGCACGCGCCTTTTCGGGGCCAACCCTTTGAGCCAATAACTTCTCTAATGATTTCAATGACCCCCACTTTTCCCCTTTTGGCGGGGGCGTGTGCTGGTGCAATGCACCAATATTGAGGCTGTCGGCTGTGAGGCGAGCAACGTCCTTGGCCAGTTCATACAGGCCTTCCTCAGTGGTTGCCCGAAAACGGTGAACCTTGCCAATCAAGTCTGTGGAGATTTCATGCTCACGGAATAATACCCCCTGGTAATGCTGTTCAAATAGCTTATTAAGGAGTTCTATTCCCTTACCAAAGAAGGCTTCGGGCGCTTGAGTATCCGCCGGAATGGCTTGCATCTGCACGGTGTGCAGCTCAGGCGAAATCCCGCCGTCAGGCCCAATACTATTACCGGCCCACAGTTGCTGTTGCCAATCGGGCAGGTTACCGATGTCTTTAGCAAAGACATTAACCAGACCTAGTTTATTGAGACCGAAATCTACATTGTAGCCCGGCGAACAGCTCACGCGGCCGGTTTCACGTGTGTACCACATCAGTGCTCCACCCCGGCGGTGTACCAAATCCATTATCACTTGCGGCCGGAACCAAAGCCAACGGCTGCCCTGATCCAGGGTGTCACGGCTTTCGCGCTGGCCCGACGCGTCGGTGATGAAGAAGCTGGTGGCGGGCACATCGTCTTCCCGTACACGGGGGCTTGCACTGGCAGGCTCTAGCCATTCATCACGCCATAGCTCTCCCCATACCCGAAATAGCTTGCGGCCCTGTGCGGTACTCTGCCAGGAATCTAAGACCACCTCGTCGTCATCTGGCAAGCCGTAGGCTGGCACTTCGTCTTCCAAGTCCACTTCTTTACGCCCGACGTGAATAAAGGCGGTGCCTGCTCCAAACTGCATTCCACCTTCATTTATTTCCTGAATCTGGCCTTCCCACCGCTGGTCAGCTTCCTCCTCAACAGTTGGATTAGCTTGCCAGACAATCCCATTGGTATCTGCCTTTACTTCGTAGCGGCTGCGATAAGAGCTGACATATAACCCCATTTCGCGGGCGCACAGGTAGTCCCGTAAGTACTCAGCTTTTATTTCCAGCAAGCAAGGTTCGCCATTGTCTCCCCGTTGCAACCGGGCCACTTCGGTGTAGCCTTCCGTCGGACACACCCATATGTCGCCTTCGCGCTGCAAATGCAGCGCAAGCACAAGGTCTTGGTGCAAATGCCATTGGTTGCGCTCAGCGTGGTTGAGGTGTTGTTTCAGCACCAGCCGGAGCCCAAGCAACAACCCATTGTTGTCGGCGTGGGTGTCAGCTTGTACGTAGCGGCCCTCATGAATCCATGGTATATGGTCCGGCCCAGAGCCAACTCGGTTCCAGCCCAAGGCCATTGCTTCTGCTTTTCGGGCCAGAGGCACAGCTAGAGAACCGGCGCCGAAGTATTCTTCTACTTGTCCTAGGTGCCCATGTTCTCCTTTCGCTAGCACGTCCTGTGAGGCTTGTAGCGGAATCCAGACTGACGTATTGAGTTTCCGCTTGCGCACATCGCGCATTTCAAACCATTGCAGTTCCATGTCTTATTATATTGCTATTAACGTGTTTCACGCCCACGCGCTACCAAAACTATTAGTTTAATAGTACAGACCAGCTTGTCACAGGCTCAACTTAGAGATTAGAATAAATTATGATAAGTCTGAGTTATTAGACCTCATCTTCTTTTCACTTAGATTCCGACAAACCTTTGTTATTAGACCTTAAGCTGAAGCAGATGTACTACTGACTGGAGTGCTTTCCATACCTAGATATGGGGTGGGCTATGGGGAAAGCACTGCTCGGGTATTTATATAATAGCTAGTGGAGCATCAAAAAAGTGAATACTTCATAATTGAAGGTACCCAGTCTGGCTTTTTCGTTTCTTTTTGGACTAAATACCCCCGCTATTCTACCAGCTACCCCACCATTATGAGTCTCTCTCCCCGACTTTCTGAAGAAGGGATTGACATTTAACGACAGTGGGCTTAAACGCCGTTTATGCTACTGCCAGAGCACTATTTACCGGGAGGCATACAGGTTATCTCGTATACTTTTCATCAGGGGGCAGAAGCTGTCAGGAGCAGTTCCGCATAAAAGCACGAGAGCAAAAATATTTGAAAGGTGCGGCCTGTAATCATCAGGCCCTGCTATAGCCCCAGACGAATTTCCTTCTCACTACCAAATACCCCACTGACTAAACGGACCAAAGTGCTTTCGTCGGTTTAGTCAGTGGGGCGAATGCTAGTTGCTGGAAAAAAGCTGGGGGTTGGCAAGGTAAGAGGGGGCAGGGCCTACAAAAAGACTGTCCAAAAAATAGCCCCGAAAAACCGGAGTTTCGGGGCCGTTAAGGCGGGTCAGAAAAGTGTCCAGCAAACGAGCCTTTGTTGGACAGGAGATAACCTATGTTACTTAATGCACGAGCTGCTATAACAGATCCAGCCAGCGGCTGCGCGGGGCCCGCTGCGGCACAGAGGGCATTTCTCCAGGGAGCGTCTCATGGGACTTTAGCCACTGCCGCTGAGTAAGCTCTTGGTAGCGTTTTTAACATTGGTAAAAAGAAGGGTGTGCGCTAGACTAGACCTTTGTCCCAGTACATTTCCTATTCGTCATGCAATGGTTGTTGTTGGTCCTGGCCGGGTTGGCCGAAGTCGCGTTTGCCTTTTGCCTGGGCAAGGCGAAGCTGGCTGCTGGAGCCGAAGCGGTCTGGTGGTACGCCGCCTTCGGGGGGTGCGCGGTTCTGAGCTTTTACTTGCTCAACCTGAGCCTGGCGCAGATACCCTTGGGCACGGCCTACGCCGTCTGGACCGGCATCGGGGCAGTGGGTACGGCGGTGGTCGGGGTCGTCGCGTTTGGGGACCCACTGACCGGGCCGCGCCTATTTTTTCTCGTTACCCTTATCGGGTCCGTACTGGGGCTAAAATCGGTAGCACACTACTGATGAGGCGACTACTTAAATTTGGCACGTACGCGGCTCAGCGTGACTTGGGTAATGCCCAAGTACGACGCCAGGTGCCCCAGCGCCACGCGGTGCAGCAGGTGCGGGCTGTGACGCAGCAAGTCCGCGTAGCGTTCCTCCGCGGTACGAAACTGCCGGGCAATGAGCTGCTGCTCGGTTTGCTGCCACACGCGCTCGACCAGCACCCGCCCCCAGTTGGCCAGGTGGATATCCTCCCCGTACAAGGCGTGCAGCGCCCGCATGTTGAGGCGAAACAGGCCGCTGTCTTCCAGCAGTTCCATCGTCTCGTAGCTCACGGCCTGCTCGGTATAGCCCCGAATTGAGGCCAAAACAGACCCCTCTTCGGAAAACCAAAACGTAACCTCCCGGTCCTCTCGTCGGGCATACACCCGCGCCAAGCCGCGCTGCACCACATACACGTGGTGGGCCAGCGCGTCGTCCCGAAACAAGACGGCACCCTTCGGCAGTTCCACGTATTCGGCCAGCGCCAGCAGCTTCTCCAGCGAAGCGGGCGGCAACGGGTGCGTAGCAAGCAGAATCTCGGAAAGGGTCAGGTTTGGGGACACGCCCGCAAGATAACCGATGCTTTTTCTGGTGGGGCTCCGCCTTGCCGACTTTTTATACTTCAACGACTCCCCTATGGAACCCATCACCCTCCGCCAAGCTACTCCAGCTGACGTTAGCCAGTTGCAGCACATCGGCCGCCAAACGTTTTTCGAAACGTTCGCCGCCAGCAATTCCGAAGAAAACATGCGCGCCTACCTGGAAGAAGGCTTTGCGACCGAAAAGCTAACCACGGAGTTGCAAGAGCCGCACTCCGCCTTCTACTTCGCCGAGCAGGCGGGCCGCGTTATTGGCTACCTAAAAGTCAACACCGGCCCGGCGCAAACCGAGCAACACGCCCCCAACGCCCTGGAACTCGAACGCATCTATGTGCTGCAGGAATTTCACGGCCAGCGTGTGGGGCAGCTGCTCTACGAGCAAGCGCTGCACCTGGCCACGCAGGCGCGGGCCGAGTGCCTGTGGCTCGGGGTGTGGGAAGAAAACCCGCGTGCCATCCGCTTCTATGAGAAAAATGGCTTTATCGCCTTCGACAAGCACGTTTTCAAGCTCGGTGAGGACGAGCAGACCGATATTATGATGAGGCTGCCCCTGCCCATCAACCAGTAGCGGTGACGTCCATGCCAAAGAAACCACTTTTTCTGGGCCTGCTGCTGCTGGGCACGGCTTTTTGGGGCATCTCCTACCCGGTGGTCAAGGCCGGGGTGAGCTACGCTGACCCCTACAGCTTTCAGACCTATAAATTTTTGATGGCCGCGGCTGCCGTTGCCCTGCTGTTTCCCCGCCAACTCGCCCAACTGACGTGGCGCCCGGTGGGCTGGGGGCTGTTGCTGGCCCTGCCACAGTTCTTGGGCAGCACCCTGCAAACCATCGGCCTGCAAACCACCAGCGCCGCCAATGCGGCTTTTCTCACCGGCCTGAGCGTGTTGCTGGTGCCGCTGGGCAAGGCCCTGCTCTATCGACAAGCCGTGGAGCCCAAGATGTGGGCGGCGGGCACGCTGGCTCTAGTCGGCCTCTACGTGGTGGCCATGCCGGGGAGCTGGCATCTGCACGCAGGCGACGGGTGGATACTCGCCTGCGCCGTGGCCTTTGCCGGCTACGTGCTGCTGGGGGGACGAACGGCCCGAGAGCCGCACTTGATGGCGATGCTCGTGGTGCAGCTGCTCGGCTGCGCGGGGCTGGCCCGTCTTGCGGGCTGGGGCGCGGGCTACCCGTTGGCCATGCCGGCGGCCGGAGCGTTCTGGCAAGCCATTGGCTTCTCGGCGCTGCTGGCCACGGCCTACGGGTACGGGGTGCAACATTATGCCCAGCAATACCTGAGCGAAGAAAAAGTGGCCCTCACTCACTTAGGCGAACCCATTTTCGCGGCCCTTGCGGGGGCCGTGTTGCTGCACGAAACCCTTACGCCCCGCACGGTAGTGGGGGGAATGCTTATTTTCGGGGCGATGGTGCTTGCGGAGGTAAAGCTGTACGGCTGGGAGCGCCGCCTGAAGCCGGCCAAAGCGCCCGTTCCGCCCATTCAGAATTCTACCCTAACCTCCTTACCGTAGCCTGCCCAACATGCCTACTTCACCTTTCCGCGTGGACTTAGCCACGGCCGCCGACATTCCCGCCCTGTTACCGCTGATGGAGGGACTGGCCGACTTTGAGCACTACCGCGACACGTTCGCTGTCACGGCCGACGTGCTCTACCGGCAGGGTTTCTCCCAGCAGCCGCCCGATTTCTACTGCTTGGTGGCCCGCCACGATGAGGGGCACCTGGGGGGCCTGCTGGTGTATTATTTCATCCCTTTCACCGCCAGCGCCCGGCCCACACTCTTTATCAAAGAGCTGTTTGTCGCCGAATCTTACCGGGGGCATCACCTGGGCGAGGAATTAATGCGTGCCGCGGCGCGGGCCGCCGTAGCGCACGGCTGCGGAGCGATACGCTGGGCCGTGGCGGCCTGGAACGAGGCCGGACGACGCTTCTACGAGCGCCTGGGTGCGCAGGCCAACCCCGTTTGGGTGGACTATAGCCTCAGTGGCGATGCGCTGCTGGCGCTTACCACCCCGCCCACTGGTAGTTAGACGGTCCGACCCAGAACAGGCCAACTGGCCTGGTCTAGCGCGAGTAGTTCGAAGAAACTCTTCCCCCACTGGACTCGCCGCACCGCACTGCACGACCGTATTCATCCCTTGTTTTTTCTTTATGCCTGCTTTTTCACAGCAACCCGTTCTGGAAACCGACATTATCCGGTTACTGCCCTTGCAGGCAGATGATTTTCAGGTCCTCTACGCGGTAGCCGCTGACCCCAAGATTTGGGAGCAGCATCCCAACAAGGACCGCTGGCAACAGCCGGCCTTCACGACCTTCTTCGAGGGGGCTATGCAGAGCAAAGGCGCCTTCAAAATCGTGGATAAGGGGACGGGTGCCACACTCGGCAGTACTCGTCTGTACGATTATAACCCACAGGACAACAGTATATTCATCGGCTATACCTTCTACGGAACGCCGTCCTGGGGGAAAGGCATCAACCAGGCCGTCAAGGCCTTATTGCTTGACTACGTGTTTCAGTTTGTGGAGACGGTGCGCTTTCACATCGGGGCCGACAACGTGCGGTCACAAATTGCCATCCAGCGCCTAGGCGCCACCAAGGTGTCCGAGCAGGAGGTGACCTATTATGGCGAGCAGCCCAAGCTCAACTTCGTGTATGAGGTGACGAAACCCACCTGGACCACTCGGCCCAAGTAAGAAGGGCACGTAAGTATCGGAGCTCCCAGCCGGCCCGCTCGTTTAACCGTTGTACCAAACTTTTAACCAAGGCCAATAATCAGTATTAGGATAAGGCCCGATAAGTGAAATTTATTAGCCCTTAAGGTGATGAAGATTTACTAGTGGTTGCAATGCTTTTGAAACCTGGGTATGGGTTTGGCTGTGGAGAAAGCACCGCTCGAGTAATTTTTCAATAGCTGGTGGAGCATCAAAAAAAAGTAAATACTCCATAATTGGAGGTACCCAGTCTGCCTTTTGCGTTTCATTTTCTGCCAAATACCCCCACCTTTTTATGAACTACCCCATCATTATGAGTCTCTCTCACCAACTTTCTGAAGAAGGGATTGACATTTAACGCCTATGGGCTTAAACACCGTTTTTGCCACTGCCAGAGCACTATTTACTGGGAGGCAAACAGGTTATCTCGGCTACTTTTCATCAGGGGCTAGAAGCTCTCAGGAGCGGTTCCGCGTAAAAGCACAGGAGCAAAATATTTTCAGCAAACGGCTTGTAAGGATTATGCTTGCTGTGAAACCTCACTAATTTCCTTTTCAGTACCAGATACCCCACTGACTAAACCGACAAAAGGGCTTTCGTCGGTTTAGTCAGTGGGGCAGATCCTAATTACTGGATAACAGCAGCGGATTGGGCTGATAGGCGGGAGCGGGTGGCCGGCCGGTAGGCTTTGCTGCCACCGGAACCTCCCGCAGCCAGTTCAGGGCTACCAGTTCCTCCAGTGCTTCCTGTACAGCACCCTTACTGTTCAGTCCCCGCCAGTTTCGTCGTTCCACGTCTCTGGCCGTAAACGGGGTGGGCAGGGCCGTCCGCCGCTGCAGCTGCTCCCCCAGTGCGGCCGCACTGCGCTGGGCACTGGCACCATAGCCATACAGACGGCGGGCATGCGCCTCCAGATAGGTACACCAGCGGATAGCCAGCTGCAGCGCGGACAGGCTCACAGGGCCGGTGACACCCTCTGCGACAATGTCCAGTAGGTGGAATACCAGCGCCAGGCAGGGCAGCAGCTTCCGGTATTTGGCCAGATGCTGCACCAGCGCGGGCAGTTCGCCAGGGGTGGTCAGCTTCCTCTCCAGCGCGGTCAGCCACTCAATGAAGACCAGCTGCGCTCCGCTCTCGAAGTGGAAACAGGGAATGGCTTCCCCGGGGAGCAGATGGGCTCCGACAAGGGTAACATCCAGCGTATCCAGTCGTCGCAGTAGTTCCTGCAGTTCGTCCTGGGCCTGCGCATTCGGGGCCGCATCCACATAGTGATAGGGGCGGGCATCAGGCCAGGAAAGCAGTTGCAGGCGCTGCAGCATCCCGTCATTCTGCCCACGTACCGTCTGCGCCAGATAGGGCTCTATCTTATCCGGCTGAATGCCGCCCAGCAGCGAGAGGCAGCAATGCGGCACCAGTGTCGTGCCCCGGCCGATCCGATCCGAGCTGTAGCTGCTCGTCCCGTTCCACCCCTCCAGATAAAAGGCTCGATCATTTTCATGGCCCTGCTTTTCCCAGCTCTGCAGCAGCCCGGTCAGCTCATCGCGAAACATCAGCAGCCCGCGCGGATTCTCTCCCAGCAGTTCGGTGAGCTTCTCCACCGTGCAGTCATTGGCCAGATAGCGGGGAGGGGCAGGCAGGGCTACGGCATCGAGTTCCAGTAATTCCTGCTTCAGCTTCTCCAGCTCTTCCCATGCCTTTTTCTTCGCCGCTGCACCCATCGCTGACCGGAGTGCTTCCCGGCGGATTTTCAGCACCTCCGCGTCGGCGGCATGCTCCTTTTCTGCTTGGACATAGGCAGCCTGCGCCTCTTTCTCCAGCCGCTTCAGCGGGGCAATGGCGGCGTTCAGGGTCGGCGTCTTTAACCGGGAGGGTTCGGCAATAATGGCCCCCCACAGATTGGGCACTTCCTTCCAGGAGGTATCCTGCTGCTTGGGCCAGATACCGCACCGAGTACCGATCAGCGAGCCCAGCATCGTCAGCGCGCCCATTCCCAGCCAGTCCGGTGGGCTCTGCATCCGGTGGGCAATGTCAAGCAGCGCCGGCCGCAGCGGGGGCGGAAAGAGCGACTTATCAAAGACAGGCACCGGCAGCAACGCCGGCACCACCGGCAGAGGCAAACCCCACTCCTCGGCAGTAACTGGTAACGGAGGATACATACCGCGAAGCTTACCATCTGCCATGTATGGCCTGCAGTTATGAGCCGCCTGATGTCGATTGTAGATACCCTCAATGGTTGGTTTGATGCGCTCCGGGCCATGTCCGGGCCCATCGCAGTGCTGCAGAGCCCAGGAAAGCAGTTCGTCCCGAGGGACACCCCGCTCATTACAGAACAGGGTAAGCTTAGTCAGCCAGTTATTACGGCCGCTGTTTTCGCCCTGGGGCGATGGTCCGCTACTGAAGTGCTGCAGGCACCATGTCAGGGCATCAGTAGCATGCTGAGAAGCTTGGTTTTCAGTGCGGTTGTCAGGCAATGTGTCCTTAGGAGAGTATAGCGAAGGAGGAGCTGGCAGCGTTTCCAGCAGGTCACTATAATTGAGATGAGGGGTCATGAAATGGGTGGTACAGGGGAAAAGTGATGAAAGTTTGGATGCAGATAGGCATCGGGATCATGTGCCACAAAGCAGGCGCGGGCAACATCCTTACCGGCCGGGTCCGGGGTCAGGCCTAGGGTGCTGTAGTGATGGCGCAGGTAAGCCTCTAGTGTATGCCAGCTGTCCCGGTACGAGGCATGGGGGTTGGTGGGGAGCAGGCATTTGAGCCCGTCCCCCGAAGGGCTGGTGAACAACAGCACGATGGCCGGGCCCAGATGAGGATCGTTTAGCAGCGTCTGTCGGGCGGCAGACACATCAGGCAGCTTGTCGAAGTCCAGCACGAGCAGGCCCGAAGGCTGCTGCAGGCCATGGTTGTGGCGGCGGGTAAATGTACCGGCCGGGGTGACATAGTCCAGACTGCTTTTCAGTCGGGTATACGCCGGGCTTCCCCGACCGGCAGCGCGTAGCGCCTCGGTCCGGGCCTGAAAGCGCGGGCTGACGAGTAGCTGATACAGTTGTCCGGGGCTGATGGCCGCATGGGGCAGGATGCTTCGAATCCCTCCGGTAAAGTAGCTGAAGCGTGGGGAGCGTTCTCCCGGGGCCGCAGGGACCACCCGTTCGGGGTGGTCGCTGGCAGCCTGTGGTAAGGAAAAGAGGGTGTTGGGCATTCCAACAGAGCCGAGCTATCGGGAACCCTGCTTAAGCGCTGGCTGAACTCGGCGAGAGGTATAGATCAACGTAGGTGTTGAAGTAAATGGCTTTACCTAAGGTTTCTGCCTCAGAACGAAGGTAGTAGATGCGTCTGCCCTGCCGAATGCGCTGCAGCCAGTTGTTCTGGGCCCAGCGGCCCAAGGTACGCGCACTGATCCGTAGGGCGTTGCAGGTATCTGATGTAGAAACCAGTTCCTGCGTTGGCGACCCAGCCATAACCCACGCCCGCAGCCCATCATAGTGTGGGAGTTGTTCTGGTGTCAATGAGGCCCGTTCATGGATCCGGTGGAAGAAAATAGCAAGATCCGGATGCAGACCACAGATGGAAAAGTGTCCCTGCATTGCAACAGCCGGAAGTGGCTGGGGTGCCGCAGGAAGTTGCGGGTTCTCCCCTTTCAGTCGTTTCAACAGCGCACTAAACATGGGTCACCTCCTTCCCGGTGCGGTTACCGGCTTCCACCCACGCCATCAGGTCGGTGCGGTTGAAGTAGAGTTTGTTACCCCGCTTGCTGTGTGGGATGACCCGATTGTGTACCAAAGCATAAATTCGGGACTTACTCAGGCGAGTAATCTCCTGAGCCAGCTTTACTCCCCCTAGTTCAGATGTTGGCTGTTTAATGGGGTTAAGTAGATTATCAACCTCATGCCGGATAGCTAAACGGAGGTCTTCAAGAAGTTGGGCATACTCTATGCCAATTGTAATTAATGTTGCCATGTGGCTTCAATTCATCGGGGGTGTTAACCGATTACTTCCACAAAGAGAAAGCTTTTGAAGCATGGAAAATCGCGGTTTTGCGCCGCGCAAAAAAAACGCAAAAACGAAAAAATCACATTGTTGTAAGTAATGCTTTTGCGCGCTGATACACATCCTGAGATATAGGATTACCAGCATTAAAATCTCCTTGTAATGAGCGAAGCGAAGGGAGCTGACCTGACGTCTCTCCATACCTGTTTAGCAGTGCTTGGTGAAGAGCTACATTATCTGAGAGGATGAGACGCTTGCCGTCTCTCAGCGCCTCTATTACCGCTCTCCAGATTCGGGGCTTAGAATCTTCTGTATGGTGAAGCGAACCGTCTAAAATCCCAAGCTTAATTAATAATTGGTCAAGGTCGGTCTCTTTGAAACCATTAGGAAAAAGTCCAGTCCACGGAATGCGGCCTTTAGCAGGGGATACACTAGGAATCTTCTTATGCTTATGCTCATCCGCCTCCAATTTCGCCCTTTTAGTCCTCACCCACTTCCTCGCCCGGGCTATGTTCTCACTATAATATCGACTGACAAATGGACCAATGTCAAGGTTAGAACCTTTAAACGTTCGATAAGGCTGATCTACCCAATCAGAAATTTTATCCAATTCATCTAGCACATCTTCCAGATATTCCAGATCCATTTCGTCTGGTTCAGGGAAGTGGTACTCTAGTACTCCTGGAACATTTATTGGGTCGGTACCTCCAAGCCAAAAGCCTAAAAACTCATCAAACCGTTCTGAATAAGGAGGTACAGCCCGTAGACAATCTTCCTCCTGCACAGCTGTCAGAATACCCCAGTCGATGAACTTATGAGTGCGAAATTTTGCAAACAGCTTCCGATAGATTTCCTCAGCCTGCGCCCTACGTTCATTATATGATTGGGGCCTTTTGCTGTTTTTAGCACCGGGCATATGTGTTTACTGGTCTGTGAAGAAAAGGATCAAAAACAAGTCTAAGCGCTTCATTAAAGCAATTGCTCAAACGCTGCGTCCATAGTATCAGATGTAAACGAATCTAAATAGATAGCAGTTACTGCCTCTGACTTATGCCCCATAGCTTGTGAAATAACAGCTGTATTGGTTCCAGTCATTTTAAGCGCCGTTGCGAAGCTATGTCGAGCTACATATGTAGTTAATGGAGTCTCGATGCCTGCCTGCACCCCAAGGTCTTTCAGATCCTTATTTACCTGGCCTAGCACTTTGTGCAGTCGGTTTTTTACCTGACTGGGTGTTTGATGCTTGCTTAAGTCTAGGATAGGAAATATGTAGCTATCGGGTTGAGCAAATGTATACGGCCGGTAAGCAGATAAAATGGCAGCAGCAGGTGGCAATAGACGAGTTGAAAACTTCCCTCCTGTTTTCTGCCGGACATAACTGAGTCGTTGAGGTTGTCCTATTTCGTCGGCACCACTCAAGTTGGTCCACCGAAGCTGCGCCAGATCTACGAAATTGATTCCTCCGCAGTAGAAAGAGAATAAGAATACATCTTTCGCCAGTCTTTGTCGGTCGCTGTCTGGTAGCAGTGCTTCTAGTTTGCGGAGTTCTCCGCGGGAAACAGCACGCTTTGCAGTGGAGACGTTGAACTTACCAACTTGAAATTTATGGCGCTCAGAAATATTACGAGCAAAGGGGTAGCTATCTGCCTTTGCTAGTCCTGTCGCTATAGCTTTGTTCAGGACTGCTCTGAGCGTGCGAAAACGTAACGACAAGGTAATTTCCTCTACACCTGTTGCCCGTAGTGTTGCTTCCCATTCATTGCAGAAGCTTACCGTCAAACGGTCAAACGGAATGTCATACTGCTTTACCCAGGCAGCCTTTTCTGCTTCTTGGCCTTTTCCTAAGGGTGGGGCAGGTGCATTGTATTCGGCACCAATAAACTTTGCCAACTGGTTGCTTAGGTCGCGGTAAACTCCTGCATTACCTATTTGGCCACTTCCAGCCATGCCTGTAGCTAACTCCTCAATGTAGGCCAGCAGCTTTACGCGACGTTGCGCCTGACGACCTTCCACAGCTTTCTTGAAAACTGTTAGAGCATCGTGTTCCTCGTCATTTCCGGCTAAAGTATTGGCTGCAGCTTCGTATTTCTTCCGCCAGCCCTCTAAATCATTTATTAGTTTTTCCCGCGCTGGTTCAGGATAGCTCCGACGAATCTCCTTCTTTTCCGCATTCCAGTATTTAGGATGAAGGCTTAGCCCAGTATAACGATAGACTTGCTTCCGGTTCTTCGTTACCCGCACAACAAACGGATGAGCCCCATCCGCTAGCGTTTTGCTGGTGTAATAAACCACTTTGATGGTGGCCTTGCCTTCCTTGTGCTCTGTAGTCCTTGTGCTCATTTTGCATAACCCGGATTATACACTGGGTTATACAAGTATAACAATTTTCGAAGTACGAGTAACAAATAAGAGTAGAACAAAATTTGTAACCATCTGTAAATAAACCACATTAACAAATAACGGCAAACCATAAACACATAATACCCACAGCTTCCCAAGCTGAGGGTCGCGAGTTCGAGCCTCGTTTCTCGCTCATTAAAAAATCCCCTTGTCTTTTACGGCGAGGGGATTTTGTTTCCTATACAGGTTTAGGCACCAACACTATTTTCGCTGTTATTGCTAAGATGTGAATGGGGTAGGCAGTTCCCATTATTAGCGTAAGTCTATCCTCTTTCTGACAAATATTTCAGATTACAGCTTTCTATTTCCAGCGGCTAATAAACTGGTCAAAGGCCTCGCGGTAGCCGTCACTGATAGGAATGGTTTCGGTTCCTATTTGCACGGTACCGCGTCCAATAGTAGTAATGTGCTGCAGGCCTACAATGTAGGAGCGGTGAATGCGCATAAACTGCCGGGCAGGCAGCTTCTCCTCCAAGGACTTGAGACTCATTAGGGAAAGCAGTGGCCGAGGCTCGCTGCGCCGATGCACTTTCACGTAATCCTTAAGCCCTTCTACGTACAGAATATCCTGGAAGGGAACCCGCACCAACTGGTACTCCACTTTCAGGTAGAGGTAGTCCTCCTGGGGCTCGGTTGGCTCGGCGGCCGCAGGCGCAGGCCGCAGGTTTCGTTCGGCGTAGGCCCGGGCTTTATCCGCAGCTCGTAGAAACTCCTCGTAGTTGAAGGGTTTGAGCAGGTAATCCAGGGCATCTACTTTATAGCCCTCCAGCGCATACTGGTTAAAGGCAGTGGTAAATACTACCCGAGGCCCGCCCCCACCCGGGCCCTTATCCAGAAGGTGGGCCAGTTCCAGACCGTTGAGGTCAGGCATCTGTATATCCAGAAATAGCAACTCTACCGGGGCAGTCTGCTGTTGCAACCCTCGTAAGGCAGCTACGGCGCTGCTATAAGAGCCCACCAGCTTCAGAAAGGGCGTGCGCTCGATAAAGGAACCCACCAGCTTCAGCGCCAGGGGCTCGTCGTCAACGGCAATGCAGTTTAGCGTCATGAGAGCAGATCCAGCGTAAGATGCACCCGGTACTCATGCCCGGGTGTGGATTCCGTAATAGTGAGGGTATGCCGACCAGGGTAAAGCAACTGCAGACGCCGCCGGGTATTGGCAAGCCCGATACCGCTGTTTTCATCCAGCGCAACTGGTCGGTCAAGGAATACGGTATTCTGCACCGTCACGTCTAACATATGAGGCAGCGGCTGCTGTACTGCTATCCGGATACGACTGGGCTCCAGAGCGCTGACACCGTGTTTAAAGGCGTTTTCCACGAAAGTGAGCAGCAGCATAGGGGCAATAGATACGTCTCGTAGCGGCTCGGGCACTTCAAATTCCACAGTCACATTGTCGGTTAGCCGCAGCTGCATCAAATCAATGTAGTCGTGCACAAACTGAAGCTCCTGACTGAGCGGTGCCGTGCCGCTTTGTGTCTCGTAGAGCACGTAGCGCATCATGCGCGAGAGCCGGTGAATGGCCTCTCGCGCCTGGTCGCCATTCATCAACGTGAGGGCGTAGATGTTATTAAGAGTATTGAAAAAGAAATGCGGGTTGATCTGGGCTTTTAGCCAGGAAAGCTCCGTGGAGAGCTTTTCCTGCTCCAGTGCCTGGCGAATTTGAGCATCCCGCTGCCCGCGCTGCACAGCGGCAATACTGGTACTCAGACCCAGCACCAGTAGCGTAGAGAGCAGCACGGCTGGGTCTACCAGGCCGGAACGGCGGCCCGGCTCCCGGTTAGGGCGCGGGGGCAAACCAGTGGCGGCTCCTGGTACCGCCCCGTTTGCCGGAATCCAGTTGGCGGACGGGCGCGGAGGTGCCAGCAGATTTCTTAGGGCTCGATAAGGAAACACCACGCTACTGACCACCAGAATCAGGAAAAGCAGGTAGACCAGCACGCGGCGGCGATACAGCAGTTGGGGCACGGCCCAGCCCAGGTTCAGATAAAAGACGCCCAGGCAGACCACAAACAGGGCAGATTGGAGCAGGTAAAACGGCAACTGTGGCAGGCTATGACTGGGCTGAGTAAAAAGCAGCACACCCAAAAGCCCCCATACCACCGCATGCAAAAGCCCGGCCTGCGCCTGACGAGGAGTAAAAAATGCCATCGGTTAGCCTTTACGTAAATGTGGGTCAAGCTACTCGCACACCCAATAAAAACCGGCATAACGGTCAGGCAGCCGGGTGTAAACAATTAGTACCGGTTAGGCCGGCATTTCCAGAATCAACACCACGGCATCGTGGCTGAGGGCTTCCAACTCAACTTCTGCCGTATCCCACAAGGCCAGCCCGTCGTTCTGGTGCAGAAGTCGGCCTTCTACCTCAAAGGCGCCGGCCAGCACAAAGGCAAAAAAGCGCGCCTGCGGGCTCTGCATTCTAGATACTGCCTCCGAACGGCCCGCAAACTGCCCCAGGCTTACATTAAACGGTAGTGGCAGGCTGGGTATAGCGGGCAGGACATTCACCAAAGTATTAACCTGGCCCGCCAAATCAAATGGGAAAGACCTTCCAGGGCCGGACACCTCTGGTAATGCTGCCCTTATCCATAGCTGCAGAAAGTGAATGGTTTCTGTAGGGTAAGGATTAGAAAAAACTAGAGAGCTGCCCGCAGCCACGGGCGAGAACAGCAGCTCTCCTACCTCCACGGGTACGGCGGAAGAGGCCACGGCCACATTCACCGTCCCGGTTAAGGGCAGGACCAGGACATAGATAGGCTCCTCAACCGGCAGAATGAGTTGCCGGCCCCCACCCACCACTTCCTCATTCAGCGCCTGGAGTAGTCCAAAGGCCTCCTTGTCTTCGGCCTGAAACTGGCCAAACCGAAAGGTACTGGAGCGCCGGAAGTAAGGGCTTTCCACCACCCCGCGTTGCTCTGAAAGGAAAATCTTTCCAGGTATGCGCTTCATGACAATCATAATTCGTGGTGGTGCCCCAAACGGGCAGGGTAATGCGCCGCTAGGCCGCTACTCCAAAGGTGATGGCCAGGTCAAAGCCGTTGGATGTATTCCCGGTTACAGTAGCCAGTTCCTGGCTTACTCCGTCGCTGAAGACGTTGTCGTTCTGATGGTAAGTGTAGCCGCTCAGGCCCTTGCTGTAGCCATTCACGGCGGCCAGAGCCGTGCCACTCCCTTCAGGGAAGGCAATTTGGGTTACCTTCAGAGAGGTACCACTGGCACTATACACGTGCACGTGGATGTGAGTAGCGCGCCCGTTGTACCAGCCAGGAAAAATGGTGGTAAATGTTACCTGCCCGTTGGCATCGGTCACTTGTCGGCCGCGCAGAAAGTGTACGCCCTGGTAGTTGGCAGACTGCATACCTCCACCCCCGTATTCCGAATAATTACCCGCAGCATCACAGTGCCAGATGTCTACAAAGGCACCAGCCAGGGCGGCACAGTTGCTGTTGGTATTGGTGATGGTAATGATGGCCTTCATGAAGTAGCCTTCTTTCCCATCCCGGATGTCACTACGCACATAAGAGGAAGGCACTTTGGTAGGGAATGGTCCTTCGGTTTCGGTTGGGGCCACATTGCAGTTGCCTGCGCCTGCGGTGCCGGTGCTGCCAGTGGTTGGCGTTATCTCATTGTCTTTACTGCAGGCAGCGAGCAGAGCCGGAACTGAAAGGCTGCCTACCAGCAGGCTTTTGAGAAAGTGGGATCTTTCCATGGTGTTTCAGTTCATTAGAATGAAGTTGAACATGCACCAAAGATGTTTGGTAGCAGCTGCTTCGCTTTCTAACAATCGACGCTTGCAGAATTTCTATCGACGTATCCGGCCTATAGCTCTAATAGCTAAAAATCAAAATGCCTGACCGGTATGGTCAGGCATTTTGATTACTGAGGTTAGTTTATCGGAGCAGGTTAACGGGCGTTATACGCCGCACTGCTCTGGCCCTTACCCCGGTGCCCAGCCTGGCTGGCACCACCCTGACCAGGACCGTGGTGGCCGCGGGCCTTCTTGTCTTGCTGCAGCTGGGTATATTTTGCATACTGCACCTTGGTCAGCACTTTTTTAAACTGGGCATCGTACTTGGCGCGGCTGGCTTTCATTTGAGCACCCCGCTGTTCCCGGGAGCCCTCGCCTTTGGCCTGGCCCCGCTGGGCCATCATTTCCTGATTGCGGGTCAGCAGGATCTGCTTAATACGGCTGGTTTGCTTAGCTGAAAGCCCCAGCTCCTGCTTTAGCTTTTCGCTATGCTTGGCGGCCCGCTCTTCGGCGGAAAACTGGCGATGCTCGCGGCCAACTGCTGACGAAACCGGACGGGTACTTTGCGCAGAAGCAGCACTAAACGTAAGAGCAAAGGCGGCAACCAGGGGAAACAGATATTTTTTCATGGAAGTAGGGTCGAAGAGTTAAAAAAGAAACTGGAAACATGGGGTTGCCTAGCGGCGACCATCACGCTGGTTGCTTCGGTGTGCGGCCTCCCAGCGGGCCCGCTCGGCCGCACTCACGCGGTGGTTGCGGTCGTAGCCATAGTTAAAATCCTTATCGTAGCGGTCATTGCGGCGGTCGGCCTGGCGCTGCGCATCTTGGCGGTTGCGTTGGGCAGCGGCCTGCTGGGCGGCACGGTAGTTGGCTTCCTGGCGTTGGGCTGCTTCCCAGCGGGCTCGTTCGGTAGCAGTTACTTTATGGCGCCGGTCATAGCCGTAGTTAAAGTCTTTGTCGTAGCGGTCATCGCGGCGGGCAGCTTCCCGGCGGTTGTTGTCAGGAAGGTCCGCGGCCGAAGCAGAGAAAGAACCCGTAGTTACGAGCAGAGCCAGAGCAGCGGCAAAGGAAAAAAGGGAAGTTTTCATAGGGATAGTGAGGTGAAGATGAAAGGCCGATGCGTCTCCTTTATCGGAAGCAAGCGGCCCGGAAAAACCATTTAAGCGCTTGATTCCCCAATTGCAAGCCCAGTGCCACGAACCGCCTACAAACTTCTCTGGCGCTTAGTGTGTCGATAGAATAGCCGCTTTTATCGGCCAGACCACTAATTGGCTCGACCACACGAACAGGCCCGTAGGCTGGGCCTGACCGTGGGTCAGGAGAGGGCCGCATGGGCTCAAGACCCTTCTTGCAAAATCAGGAGGGCAGTTTACTCTCTCTGTCTACTACTATGCTCGGCGAGGAAGCCAATAGGACTCAGGAGCAGAACAGTAGCTTTCCAGCTTCTTATTCAGGCTATCCGTCCAGTTATTTAGCCGGCTAATCGATTCATTCGCAGTGGTATCCAACTAGCAGGCAGATTGAGTAGGCAGTCAGATCAGCGGCTGCTGCCACTGCCTTACCGGCGAAACCGGCCCGCTGTTTTTTCATTTTTCTTCCCTATCTTTTTATGGCAGCATCTGTTCGCCTGGTTCCGGCTGTCGTCGGGCTGCTATTGGTTGCCCTGACCATGAGCGCCTGTGATGCGCTTGTGGTAGCCCCCAAAGGCCGTGGTGGCAAAGCCTGTGGTACACCACCGGCCGCCGACACCACATCTTCTACTACCCCGACGGCAACGTAGCCCCGGGCTCCAGAACACTGTCCTGCTCGCCTAACAATTAGGGCAGTGTTTTTTCAGGAGGATTATCGTGTCATTCTATGCCAGCTACCTCTATGCTTTCTGGGTGCAGCCGCCTGGGATACCACCTACGATTTCTCTTCCTGGCAGGCTTTTTCCTGATTTGTGCTTCTCCTGCCTGGGCCACCCACATTGTAGGGGGAGAAATGGAGTTGCGGTACAAATCGGGCGCTTCATATACCCTAATTCTCAACCTGTACTTTGATGATGTGCATGGCGACGACCAGGCGCTGAGCTTCGAAGTATTGGCCGGAATTTTTGACAAGGCCACCCATCGGCCGATGCAGGAAGTCGTGCTGCCGCTCGTCAGCAACACCTTCGTTAACTACACCAACCCGGCCTGTACTCAGCCCACTTTGCGGACGCGTAGGTTAGTGTATCGCCGGGATATAACCCTTGATCCGCAGGTTTATACCAGCATGAGCGGTTACTATGCCGCAGTTGAGCTTTGCTGCCGCAACGAGGTTATCAGCAACATAGCTGATCCGGGGGGAGCGGCTCAAACCTTTTATCTGGAGTTTCCGGCCGTGGAGCGCAACGGCCAGCCTTTTATTGATTCTACTCCCCAAATCTTTCCGCCGCTGAATGATTATGCCTGTAAGGGAGAGCTGTTCTATTATGACTTTGGAGGCGTAGACCCAGATGGTGATTCCCTGGCTTATAGCATGGTGACCCCGCTGAATGGACATGCCATACCGCGCAACCCCTCTCCGCAGCCGAGGCCCTCACCTTACAGCCTGATAACCTGGTTGCGCGGATTCAGCGAGCAGGCGCAGCTACCTGGCAATCCCACCATGCAGATTGATGCCCACACCGGGCGCCTGACGGTGCGCCCCTCTGAATTTGGGCTGTTTGTGTTTGGTGTCCGCTGTGAGGAATACCGCCAGGGAGTGAAAATTGGGGAGACCCGCCGCGACTTTCAACTGTTTGTACTGAGTTGCGAGCCCAACACGCCTCCCAGCGTACAGGTGTATCTAAATGGCAGTACCCGAGCCTACCAGCCCGGGCGCGACACACTTCGGATTTTGCCCGACCAGAACCCATGCCTACAAGTGCGCTTTACCGATTCTGACCGTAACTCGCGGCTCACCGTTTCGGTGCGGCCTGTGAATTATAGCGGCCCGCTTCCCACCTGGTCGGGCCCTACCAGCGGCACCGTACGGGCCAGTAACGTGCCGGATACGCTGCAATCCACCTTATGCTTTCCCAGTTGTCAGGATACCGAGGGCAAGGTGCTCCTGCTGGATGTTATGGTGGCGGATAATGGCTGCAGTCTGCCCAAGCGGGACACCGTGCGCCTAGCTTTTACAGCCGTATCTGCCCCCAATGTGCCGCCAGACCTAACTTCTTCCTTTCCTCCATCCGCTACGGATGCTCCTACTCTGGTAGAGGTGCCCTTAGGCAGTGTGTTCACGGCCAGCTTGCTGGGGGTAGATAAGGATGGTAACCCATTGGTGCTGAGTGCCGCAGGGCAAGGCTTTGACTTAACGGCGGCGGGCATGGAGTTTTCTACTCAGAACGGCCCTGGTCGGTCTACGGGAACCTTCCGGTGGCAGGCAAACTGCGAAGCGGCCGAGCTGGGCCAGGAGCTGACCGTGCAGTTCCAGTTGCAGGAAAGCACCACCTGCCCCGGTGAGGCACGCCTGCTGCCGGTGCGCTTTGCGGTAGTGCCCGTGCTGCCTACTACCTCCTTTCTGCCCCCCAATGTTTTTACGCCCAACGGCGACGGGGTAAATGACGAGTTTACTTTACCAGACCTACCCGCAGATTATTGTGATGCCCGCTTTGCCGGCATCCAGATATTTTCGCGCTGGGGAAATGAAGTGTACCACTCCGGGGAGCGGACTTTCCGCTGGCCAGGGGCGGGCACGGCAAGCACTTATTATTACCTCATTACCTACACCGATGGCCGCCGTTTCAAGGGCTGGGTTACGGCGGCGCCCTAAAACGCTCCGCCATTATGCATAGCCTTGTCAGGGGATAAAGACCGGGCAGCTATTCGCGGTAAAGTGGGGGTGCTGGCAGGTGAAAAACGTCCTGCAGAGCGCGGCGGGCCGCGTAATAGCCACACATACCGTGTACCCCCCCACCGGGCGGGGTGGCCGAGGAGCAGAGATACAGCCCCCGCTGCGAGGTGCGGTAAGGCGAAGCCCGCAAAGCAGGGCGCGTAAACAATTGCCTGATGTCCAGCAAGCCCCCGCTGATATCCCCTCCCACATAGTTTGGGTTGTAATCCTCCAGCTGGGCCGTATCAAAGGTGTGGCGGCCGAGGATGCGCGCTCGGAAGCCGGGTGCAAAGCGTTCCACCTGGCGCTCAATAGCCTGCGTCATATCTATGCGTGAGCCATTGGGCACGTGGCAGTAAGCCCAGGCCGTGTGCCGGCCAGCCGGAGCACGGGTAGCGTCAAACAGGCTTTGTTGTGCCAACAGCACAAAGGGCTGAGCCGGGTGCTGCCCCCGCGACGCGGCTTGCTCACTGGCGGCAATTTCCGTCAGCGTATTACCCAAGTGTACAGTGCCTGCCTGGGTACAGCCCGGCGCGGTGAAGGGAATCGGCTCGGCCAGTGCCCAGTCGACTTTAAACACGCCCATGCCATAGCGGTAGCGCCGAAGCTGCCATTGGTAGATGCTGGACAGGCTATGGCCGGCAATCTGCAGGAGTTGGGCGGGCGTTACATCCAACAAAACTGCCCTTGCTGCCGGCAGCTGTGCCAAAGAGCGCACGTACGTACCCGTTTCAATTTGACCGCCCAAAGCCACAAAATGTGCCACCAGCGCATCGGCAATGGACTGGGAGCCGCTCTGGGGCAAGGGCCAGCCATTGCGGTGCGCTGCTATCAACATGACCAGGCCAATGGCCGAGGTAGTGAGGTTGCTCAGCGGCTGAATGGCATGGGCCGCCATGCCGGCCAGCAGGCCCCGGGCTTTTTCGCTCACAAAATGCCGTGCCAGGACCGTAGCTGGCAACAAGGCCCGCAGGCCAAACCGAGCCATGTTTAATGGGTGCTGTGGGAAGTGCAGCGGGGCCAGTACGTCATTGGCAATGCTGGGCCATTGCCTAACAAGGGGGCCCAGCAAGCGCTGGTAGGCCGCCGCGTCGGGGCCGAGGCTCTGGGCGGTGTCCGCCAGCGAGGTTACCAGGGTAGCGGCCGTACCGTCATCAAAGGGGTGCGCGGCGGCTACGGGCGGGGTAATATATTTCAGCCCATACTGGGCCAGTGGCAAAGTCTGCAGGAACGGCGAGGCGGCAGCCAACGGGTGAATGGCCGAACAGATGTCGTGGCGAAAGCCCGGCAATGTCAATTCAGCTGTGCGCAGGCCACCACCTAACTGCTGTTTGCCTTCCAGCAGCAAAACAGACAAGCCTGCCTGCTGCAATACTATGGCCGCCGACAGACCGTTAGGGCCGGAACCAACGACAACGGCATCATAGGTGGGCGTGCTCATACGTAGCAGGGAAAGTGACTCGTCCGGGCAAGTTAGGGAATCCAGCCAGCGCTTTTCAGGAACTCCACCAGTTGCGGATTACTGGTAGACAAGGCAGGCAGCCAGAGGTCTACCCGGTCCCGGGTCCACCACAGGCCCTGTGGGTTCCCGGGCCGGGCAAATGAATATCGGTACCGAACAGCGCGGATGTAGCGTGGCGGCTGCCCGGGAAAAGGGTTGCTGGCAAACAGACTGAGCGCCGCAGGGTCGTTATGCAGTAGTTTCCACACCAGGTGCACCGTCCAGGGGTACTCGTTGGGAGAGGCCATGGCCGCGAACCACATCTGCCAGTCTAACCGCAACTGATAAGGCGCAATTTGCGGGGGGCGCTGGTTTAGTGCCACCGGCAGGCCTTTGTAGGGGTAAGGTTTCCAGTGGGCAGTATCACTGGGGACTTTATCCATTGTGCCTTCAAATACGATGTTCCACCGCTCCTTTCCCACCGTCCCAAAGGCACCATAGGTGTTAACCAAGCCCAGGGGGTCGAAGGAAGTATTCATAATTTGCCCGGGCGACACCATGTTTAATACCGGCCTAATGCTGAGCACAGCAATAACCGCTGTAACTACCCAGGCCGCCGTGCGCATAGGCGGAGACACTTCCGCCTGCCCTGCCGCTGCTGCTGCCTGGCGTACTAACCCTTGGGGCAGCAGCCGGGCCCAGAAGCCATCATCAAAACAGGCCAGCGCCGGGACGATGGTCAGCCAGTTTAAAAACGAGAGGTTACCGCTCAGAATCAGGTTGAACTGAAAGAGCACGATGATGGCGCCGGCCAGATGACGGGCAAGCCGCGGGCCGAAGACGAAAAAGGGAGCCACCAGCTCAGCCAGCCAGTTAAACCACACGCCCATTTTCAGGGCCATATGGGGCAGGAAATGAAACCAGCGGCTAAGGGGGCCGGGAATAGGCTGGGTTTCGAAATGATAGTAAAGGGCCGTGCTATTGCGCCATACTTCGTCTCCCCGAACTTTGATTAGGCCGGCCCCCAGCATAATGCGAAAAGCCAGCCAGCGGAATAACACGATAATGGGCATGGGCGGCGCATAGCGGGGAAAAGGGCGCCAGTCCAGCAGGGGACAAAGAAAGATGGCTAAGAATCCGGTTTCCGTCAGTTGGATTTCCCAGCCGTAGCCATACCACTCCTGCCCAACGTGCACGAAGGACATATACAAAACCCAGAGAACCAGCAACAGCAGCCCATTGGCAAAGCCGGCTACCACCACGCAGGAAAGCGCAAAGCCCAGCCAGGCAGCGACCAGCAGGGCCGTATCAGAATGCCAGAGCCAAAAAAGCGAAGGCAGATGCGCGAAGCCCGCTCCCGCCGACCCCGTTACCTGACTTACCCGCTGCAGGAAAGCCTCAAGGGGCAGCAGCCCCTGCGAGCCAATTAGTGGGAGAATCTGCTGGATGGCGACCAGAAAGGCTACTGCATAGATGAGGCCCAGCAGGCGCAGCATAACAAACCTAGTAAGCCAGTACGTGGGCGTAGTCTCGGGTACGCGAGGCAGGCTTGGGGACGCGCTTTCCATTTTCTTTTTCGCTGATGGAAAAGAACTCGCAAATGGAAAAGTATACGGCGGGGGCTGAGGGGAGGACAGCCGGAATACAGTTTAATAGCTCCCGGCTATCCTTTAAAATAAACCATGAAGGTGGAGCCTTCCTGAAAGGTGCTCTGTACCTCAATCCAGCCTCCCATGTTTTCAACAATCTTTTTAATCATATAAAGCCCCACCCCACTACCGGGTACATGGTCATGGAAGCGCTGAAACATGGTAAACAGCTGGCCCTGATTGTCTGGGGTAATGCCCAAGCCGTTGTCCTGTACCTGTAACACTACCAGGTCTGCTTCCCGGTAAGCACGGAGCTGGATGCGCGGCGGACGGCTGGGTGCATGGTACTTCAGGGCATTGCTGAGCAGGTTATACACCACACTGCGCAAGTTTTTCTCAGAAAACGAAATAGCCAGGTCAAGCGGAATATCTACCTCCATCTGGGCACCGGTTTGCTGAATCAGTGGGGCCAGATCCAGGCCTACCCCCTCCACAATGGGCAGCAGCTTTACCAGGGCCGTGGGCTGACCGTACTCTTTCTGCAGCTTAGAAACCTCGGTGAGGTGAAAAACGGTCGTCGTAAATCGGTCTATGGAGTCCTGCATCATCTGCAGAATGCGGTGCACTTCTTTTTCCTCCTGCACAGCGGCCGGCAGCTCTTCCAGCAGGGCCTGCACCAGGCCTTCAATGTTATTGATGGGGGCCCGCAGGTCATGAGAGGCCGTGTAGATAAAATTATCCAGGTCCACGTTTACCCGGGTGAGCTCCTCATTTTTATCCTGGAGCTGGTGCTGGGCCTGATCAATCTCCTCCAGCGCCAGCTTGTGCTCATGGATATCGGTGCAGGTGCCAATCCACTGTATAATCTGGTCCTGCTCATTGCGCGAGGGCAGGGCCCGCCCCAGCATCCAGCGGTACTCGCCCTGCCAGTTGCGGAACCGGTATTCAATTTCAAACGCCTCCCCGGTAGCCAGACTATGCTCCCAGCGCGCCTGACTGCGGGCCCTGTCGTCGGGATGGATATGGTTGCTCCACTGCCTGTCCAGGGGCTGGTCTATACTTTCCCCGATATAAGCAAACCAGCGGCGGTTGAGGTAGGTAGTAACCCCTTGGGCATTTGCTGTCCAGGCAATCTGGGGGATACTCTCCAAAATCCGGATGGCTTCGGCGGCCGCCTGCTCTACTACCCGGCGGGCCAACTCCTGCGTTTTCAACTCCTGGTTTTTGCGGTCAATCAGGGCATTCTGCTCGGCTACCTGGGCCCGGATGTGGGTAATTTCCCGTTGGGAGGAGACATCGGTAATAATGATGGCCAGCACCGGGGTCTGGTGGAAGGCCAGCGTATTCATGGAGAGAGAAAAAGGCAGCAGCGTGCCAGCCGAAGTGCGCAGTGGCATCTCGCCCCGCGTTTTTCCGGCCCAGCCTTTTACCAGCAGACTTTTCCAGTAAGCCTGGAAGCCCTTGGGCACAAAGCCGTGGAATGATCCACCAATCATTTCGGGCAGCGCTACCTGCAGCAGGCCGGAGAGGGCGGCATTGCAGTACAGAATAGTGCCATCGGGACTCAGCAGCAGCGCTCCTTCGCTCATCTGCTCTATCAGGGTGCGGTAGCCCTGGTCGGCGCCTTCCAGCGTAAAGATGCGGGGGCCATCGGCGCCTTGCACGGCCAGGGCATCCACGGCGCCGGTACGGATGGCATAAATCAGGTCTTCGGCTTCCTGCAGCCGCTGGCGCAGCTCCTCCAGTTCACGGTTCATATCCGAAACATTGGATGTTGCCATATCAGCTCCGGCGTAGCAGCGGGTCCGGGGCCGGCGTAATGCCTAGCACCGCCAGCACCCGTTCCCGGTCCGACAAGTCGCCGACTAAGCGGCGCACCAGCCCCGGCCCCCTTTTAATCAGGATGGGTATGCCGATCAAATCTTCATCCTTGGCCAGCTCCGGCTGCTGATACACATCCATAATGAGCAGTTCATAACGCCCCTTCAGGTACTGCTCGCAGATTTCCTTGATGTTGCGCACAGCCCGGGTAGAATTCGGGGTAGCTCCGGTGATGTACAGATGAAGCACGTATTCGGCCGCCGACGCTTCAGACGTTTCTTCTGCTTCCATCCTACGCTTTGCCGAAGCCCTCCAAGGAACGGATATCCAGGCCAACCAATACCTTTTCCTTGTTCGATAAGTCCCCGATAATCTTGCGGATGGGCTGCGGCACCTTGCGCACCAGCGTGGGAATAGCCAGAATCTGGTCACCCTCGGCCAGCTGCGGATTTTGCAGCAAATCAATTACCTCCAGCTGGTAGCGTCCCTTTAAATGCTCTTCGCAGTATTTTTTCAGGTTGGCCAGGGCCGTCACCGATTTTGTGGTTTGCCCTGCTACATATAAGCGCAGTTCCCAGGTTTCCTCTTCCATGACAAGGGGCGTATTCGCCAGTAAACTATTCATAAATGCTTGTTAGGCCTGGGGCGCGTTGTCGTTTAATTTCGGATTTTTTTCCGAAGGGAAGGCACTGGCTACTTGCTGGCGGCCGCTGGAAAGGGCCTGCTGCCGAGTATTTTCCTCGTCATTAATTCGGCGCAGTTCCTCCTCTACCGATTCAAACTCGGTGCGCAGGTTGGCAATAGTGGCTTCCAGCACCCGGCGCTTGCGCTCCAGCTCCCGGTCGCGGCGCTCCAGCTCCTGCTGTTGTGCCATGGACAAGGCCTGCTCCTGTATTTTTTGCGTCAGGCGGCTGGCGCCCGTCACAATGCCGGTGGGTCCGATAACCACATCTAACAGGCGAATACCCTTGCTGGTCACAATAAACTCCCGTACCTGATTGGAATGAGACATGCCGCGCGACTTCAGAATACTGAGTCCCCGGTTCCGCTCGCCAATTCCTTCCAGGTCGCGCACGCTAATCCAGGTATCTACCAAGGAAGAAACCCCTTCCTCCGTCATTTCCTGCTGAATATTGCGCCCGCTCACCAGCGAGGTAAAAAAGGCCGTAATACCCTTCACTTTGAGGTAATCAATCAGGCGGGTAAGCATGCTGCGCACCTCGGCCAGGTTGCCCACCGATATAAGGTTGCTGATGGGGTCAATGACCACGGCATCGGGCTTGAACTCCCCAATCAGCTTATGAATGGTGACCAGGTGGCGTTCCAGCCCACTCAGCGTGGGGCGGGCGGCCTCAATTCGTAACAGCCCCTGATCCTGCCAGGTGCCCAGATCCATGCCCACAGAGCGCATGTTGCGCACCAGCTGCTGAGGCGACTCCTCAAAGGCAAAATAAAGGCAGCGCTTCCCCTGCCGACACATTTCGTGGGCAAAAGAAGAAGCCAGCGTGGTTTTGGCCGTGCCGGCTGTGCCGGTAATCAGCACGCTGCTGCCCTGATAAAAGCCGTGCCGGTCAAACATCTGATCCAGCGCCGGTATCCCCGAGGATACTATCTGATCAGACACCTCATGGTTGAGCTGCAGGGAAGTAACGGGCAGCACGGAAATGCCATCCTCACTGATCAGGTAAGGGTACTCATTGGTGCCGTGGGTACTGCCCCGATATTTTACGATGCGCAGGCGGCGGGTCGTAATCTGGTCTATCACCCGGTTATCCAGCAGAATGACGCAGTCCGACACATATTCTTCCAGCCCCTGTCGGGTTAAAGACCCTTCGCCCCGCTCGGCGGTAATTATAGTAGTAACTCCTTTATCCTTCAGCCACCGAAAAAGACGGCGGATTTCAGACCGCAGCACACCCTGATTGGGAAAGCCCGAAAACAGCGCTTCAATGGTATCCAGCACCACGCGCTTGGCCCCAATGGAATCAATGGCATAGCCCAGGCGAATAAAGAGCCCTTCCAGGTCGTACTCCCCGGTTTCCTCAATCTCGGAGCGGTCTACGTGCACATGGTCCAGGCGCAGCAGCTTTTGGGCCTGCATAGCGGGCAGATCGAAGCCCAGGGAAGCAACGTTGGCGGCCAGTTCATCGGCGGTTTCCTCAAACGTCATCAGCACGCCGGGCTCCTGGTAGTCCTGGATGCCACGCACCAGAAACTCAATGGCCATCAGGGTCTTGCCACAGCCGGCACTGCCACACAGCAGCGTAGGGCGCCCCAGCGGCAGCCCACCGTCCGTTATTTCATCCAGCCCTTCAATACCGGTTGGCGCTTTGGGTAATGAAGGAAGTACAATGGCAGAAGATGGCATATCAGCGGACATAAAAGCAGAGAGGAGCGCAGGCTAGGCGCAAAGGCAATGAAATGATGATGAGTAATGGAGAAACCGATTTCCCGATAGCGCCGCAATTTCTACTAAGCAGAACGCAGTTTTGGGTTCCGGGTGCTGAGACCCTTATACTCTTTTCCAACTACACGGTTATTCTGTGTACTCCAAATAAGCTTCCGGGAAGAGAGAAAGGCCAACGAAATTCGCTTAATGAAAGCATATCATCAAATCCAGTAAAACCCAATAGATAAGCTGATGTGGATATATTTCACAAAAATTTTACCTATACTAAGGATACAGTCACAAAACAGCTACTTGCTTTCCCCATGCCTACTGCCCGTTTGCTTTCCCGCTACCGATGGTAATTTAAGTGCCGGGCTTTGCTACAGCAGCCCAATAAGTAGAAGTAGATAGGACCAGGTAGGTAGCTTAGGCAGAGCCCTGTAGGCAGCTATAGCCGTTGATAACCTGGAAAAAGTGGATGGTTTTCTTTCCCGGCTGCCTTGCTGCCTGCTCTATGAAGCCTATTGAACTCAAAACCGCAGCCGGCCGCATCTACCTGCACATCAACTATGACGCGGCCAACCAATGGCTGTATCTGCACTGGAAAGGCACACAAACCTACGAGGGCATTCGAGCCGGGGCGGAAGCATGCCTACAGGTGCTGGCCGAAACCAAGTGTCATTACCTCATCAATGATAACCGGCAGGTATATGAGCCCTGGCAGGAGGCAACCGACTGGGTAGTAAACCAATGGGCACCCCGGGCCGTTGCGCTGGGCCTCACCCACTTTGCCCAAATTGTCAGCCCCGATTCGCTGCTTACCCTCACGCCTGAGGTCATGCAGCAGGCGCTGGGAGAGCAGCTGCAAATGCGCACGTTTATCAGTGTAAGCCAGGCCCAGGAGTGGCTGCATCAGGCCCGGGCGGCGGTTTCCTAGAAGCCGTTAGCCTTATGATTTCCTGGCGAAACCTATTTTTTCACTTTACCCATGTTCTCCGATCATTCCAATGGAACGGGTACCGATTCGCTACTCGTTGCGTATGACCCGCAAAATTTATGGGTACACTGCACTTGGACGGGTGAGTATACCTATGAAGGAATAATAGCCGGACTTGAGGCCTGCCTGGCCCTACTGGTAGAACACCACTGCGCTCATATGCTGAGCGATATACGGCACCTGATAGGCCTGTGGGACACCCTGGTAGATTGGTTTGTGGTTGATTGGTGCCCGCGCGCCCGAGCCCAAGGCGTAACCTGCATTGCCATTGTCGTCAGCCCGGAGTCGTTGGTAGCGCAGTCGGCGCGCGCTGCCCAGCAAAGTATGGGCCCCGATACGCGGCCGGAGGTCCGCCTGTTTCTCAGCAATATAGAGGCCGAAGCCTGGCTACGCCAGCGCCAGGAGGAGGCTTTACTCTAACACTAATTGATGCACTCTGGGCGCAAGAGGTGGCCTGGCGGTATTTGTGAATGGTACCAACACTTTACTTTCTATGCCGGGCATGAGCACCAGTGTTTTCATTACGTCCCTGCCTGTATGGGCTTTGTTTCTGCTGGTGCTCCTGGTGGCCTTAGGTGCCTATGAGCTGGGGTTTCGGCTGGGGCGGCTTCTCATTAAGCGGGGCCGGCGGGAGCCGGAGCCCGCCGTTACTGCACTGGTAGGCGCCTTACTGGGCCTGCTGGCTTTTCTGCTGGCCTTTACCTTTGCCATGTCGGCCTCCCGCTTTGATGCACGCCGGGAGCTGGTAATTGAGGATGCTAACCGCATTCGGACGGCCTATCAGTACCTAAACCTGCTGCCCGAAAAACAGGCGCAGGAATTACGAAAGCTTTTCCCGGAGTACGTCACGCTACGCCTGCATATTATTACCCCGCAGGATGCCCAAAATCGGGTGCAAAGGGCCGATGAAATTCACCGTTTAATGTGGCAGCAGGCCTCTTCCCTAATCCACGAGAACATGGATTCGGAGCTGCGCAGCATGTTTATCAACTCCCTAACGGAGATGATGAATGTGTACGTTATGCGGAAAACGGTGGCCCTGACCTACCACATTCCGGGCAGCATCTGGGTTGTGTTGCATCTGCTTTCGGTGCTGAGTATGCTGAGTATGGGGTATCAGACGGGTATGTTCAGCCCCCACCGATTGGTAGGCATGCCTGTACTGGCCGCTGCCTTTGCCTTGGTCCTAACCCTGATTGCTGCCATGGATACCCTGGGCCAACGGCGTTTTTCCATCAGCCAGCAACCGTTGGAACAGGTATTAGCGCTGATGCAGCGCAACAAGCCATAGATACGGGAAGTTAAGCCGATTGCAACCGGCTCTTTACTGGCCTGCTGCAGCCGGCTCCAGCACCTCGGGCGAGTTGTGTGCCGGCGAGTTAACCAACTTGCTCACCACGTACTCCTGCATCTGCTCGGCAGGGTACGGCTTCAGCAGCAACTGGTGCTCTGCTGCTGACACCGCATCATCCAGCCAGGCCCGCTCGGCCGCGCGCCCCTGCAGAATTACGGGCATGCGGTGGTGCAGCGGCTGCATCAGGGCATTGGGCGAGGTAGTAATAATGGTGAAGGTGGGCAGCACTTCGCCGGAGTCCCGGTCTACCCACTCATCCCAGAGGCCGGCAAAAGCGTACGGCTCGCCGGAGCGCAATAAAAAGCGGTGGGGTGTTTTGGCCGGCAACCCATGGGCTGCCTTTTCCTGCCATTCATAGAAGCTATCTGCCAGCACCAGGCAGCGCCGCCGCTGCAGCAGCTGCCGGAACGAGGGCTTCTCCGCCAATGTCTCGGCCCGGGCATTAATGGGCTGCGGGCCGGAGGTGCGGTCCTTTACCCAGGACGGCACCAGCCCCCACTGCACCAGCTGTACCTGCTGCGGGGCGGCATTCGTGATAATGGGTAGCTGCTGCGAGGGAGCCGCATTATAGGTTGCCGGAAAGTCATCAGCCATAGTGGCCTCAAACCGCTCCTCTATCAGGCCCGGCGGGGCAATAAAGGTGTACCGTCCGCACATAGTGGAAAGCTAAAGATGAGTGGACTGTAGTACGTCGATACTAAGGGGAGGTTCCGGTGGGCTTTCCCTTGAATGGAGTACCGGAAACAGGATAGGAAAAGATAAATTCCCAGGCCGATTAAGCCTGGTTACCCGGTGCCTCTGTTCCCTCCTTCTCCAACTCAATAAAGAAGGTAGAACCTTCCTGCTCGCGGCTTTCCAGCCAGATGTGGCCCCCATGCAGCTCCACAATTTGCCGGGCAATGAACAGGCCCAGCCCGGTGGTGGTTTCGCCCTGCAGGCCGGCCCGGCGGGAGGGGTTGAATTTATCGAAGAGGTTGGTGTGCAGCTTGCCGGGAATACCGATACCGGTATCCTGGACCTTCAGGCGGGTATGGCCATTGTACTCCTGCAGGCCAATGGTGATACAGCCCCCGGCCGGGGTAAACTTCAGCGCATTACTGAGCAGGTTATCCAGCACCCGGCCAAACTTCTCGGCATGGATGGGGGCGTGCAGGGCCTCGGCAGGGAGGTCAAGGGCTAGCTCTACGCCCTTTTTCTGAGCAGCTAACCGGTGTACCTCCAGCTGCGCCGTGAGAAAGGCGTTCAGGTCGGCGGGGGATTTCTGTAGTTCGTTTGCATCCAGCTCGCCAATGTAGAGTACATCTTCCATCAGGGTATTAGCAATGCCGCAGGCCCGCTGAATAAGGTGAAAATAATGCACCATTTCCGGCGGCACAGCATCTCCATCCCGGCCAGCCAGCTCGCGCTGCAGCAAATCTACCAGCAGCTCTATCTGGGCAATGGGCGCTTTCAGGTCGTGCGTGGTGAGCTGCAGAATGGTTTCCTGGGCGTCATACACCCGCTTGAGTTTGGCTTCCAGGCGCTTCCGCTCCGAAATATCTTCCAGGATAGTGTAGCCTAGCTCGCCGCCATTATCGGGGAATAGCACCGACGTAACCTGACACCAAAAGCTGGAACCATCGGCACGAACCAGGCAGGTTTCCAGACTGAAGTAGGGCATTTTGTGCTCCCAGAGGCGCTTCTGCAATACGCGCCAATCCTCCTTAAAGTGGGCATGGGAAAAATCGAGGATTTTGCGACCAATCAGCTCATCGGGCCGGGTATAGCCCATCATGGCCACAAATGACGGGTTTACCTGGCGCATGGTCAGGTCCGGGGTAATGATTTTCTGCCCCAGGGGCGAGTTCTCGAACACGGTGCGGAAGCGAGCCTGACTTTGCTCGTAATGCTCCTTATGCAACCGTTGCTCACTAGCTTCTCCCTGCCGCGCACGAAGCTGACGAACTTCTTCCCGCAAGGCACGGATTTCCACCTCCAATAAATCAGAGTTGGCAGGCAGCGAGGAAATATCAGACATAGAAATAATACTAGGAGCAGCCTGTAAGGTACAGGTTTGTTAATGGTGACGCTGAGATATAGGTCTCTACAAGTCAAGTTCCGGATACTAGGTTCCGTTTAGGGGCGGCGGCCGGCGGCATATCAGCCTCAATTTGGTTTATGCAGGCATAGTATTGTGCCTCTGCAGGCAACTGCCCAACATTATCGGAGCTGACTTCGCTTTATGATATTTCTAAACAGGCGGGCTTTTTTCCTGCTTCCCGGATTTCCCGCAGCAGCATTAGTGGATTTTCGGAGACGTGGTAAAAACCACTGAAAATGTGTGGTTTTGGGCAAGATGATATCCTTCAAATAAAAGCTTACGTTTCAAGGATAGCCCTTCTCTCCCAAGGTTTCTTTCTTCTTTCAAAGTCAGTACCATGAAGAGCAAGCCCACATCCAAACCCAGCACACCAAAATCGGATTGGAAAAGCACGGACCAGGTTCGGCAGCCAAATAACTATTCCGAGGATTTGCTTCCTCTGCCCAGCGAGCAGGACCAGAACTATATTCCGCCCCAGGTGAGGGGGCGGCTGGAGCCCGGCCAGGCTACAGAGCCAGGCTCCCCCGACTGGTACTAGCCAGACTCAGCTACCTACATGAACCCAAAAGGCCCGCTATTGCGGGCCTTTTGGCTGAGCCTCTGGGGCGCATTGCACCTTCCCAATCTACCAGGAAGCGTGCCCAGGCATTATTGGGGGAAATACACAGTGAAGGTGGAGCCTTCGCCTACCTGACTGAGTACCTCCACCTTGCCACCGGCATTTTCCACCATTTTCTTGACCATGTACAGCCCGACGCCAGAGCCTTCTACGTGGGTATGGAAGCGCTGAAACATCTGAAAGGGCTGCCGCTCCCGGCTTAGGTCGATGCCCAGACCGTTGTCCTGCACTTCCAGGGCCAGGTATTTTTCGGCCGGGAAACACCGCAGGCTGACTAAGGGCGTCCGCTCCGGGCTATGATACTTTAGCGCATTGCTGACGAGGTTATACACCACCGAGCGGAGGTTTTTGGCCGAGAAGGCAATAGAAGGGCAATTCTGTACTTCTACGTGCAGGCGCGCGCCCACTTCCTGAATGAGTGGCGCCAGGTCCAGGAGCACATCTTCCACCACTTCGGCCAGCTTTACCTGCGTGAAGACGGGGTCGTGCTCCTTTTGCAGGCGCGATACATCCGTCAGGTGCTCTATGGTGCGCTTGAAACGGTTGACGGAATCATGCATCAGCTCTAACACGTAGCTGACGTCGCGCGTGCGCTGCTGCTCCGGTAGCTCGTCTTCCAGGGTTTGCAGCAGGCCTTCAATATTGGTAATAGGAGCTTTTAAATCGTGCGAGGCAGTGTAAATGAAGTTATCCAGGTCTACGTTGGTGCGCACGAGCTGCTGGTTGAGGTTGTCCAGCTCGGCGTTGGCAGTCAGCAGCTGCTGGTTGGCCTGGGCCACCAGCTGGCGGGCCGTTACCTGCTCGCTTACTTCGGTAGCCACTGCGGCAACACTGCCGATATGGCCTTGCGCATCGCGCAGGGGCTGGTAAACAAAGTTGAGATACACGGTATCCAACTGGCCGTTGCGCTCCAGCAACGTGGTTACCTCCTGGGCCATAAATGGCTCGCCGGTAGCTACCACGTGGTCCATTAGCTCCTTGAAACCCTGGTCGCGCACTTCCGGCAGGGCTTCAAAAATGGGCTTTCCTATTACCTGCTCCGGCTTGCGGCCCCATATTTCCGCCACGCGGGGGTTTGCTACCTCAATGACATATTCCGGCCCCTGGAGAATGGCAACTGCTACCGGAGCCTGCTCAAACAATGCCTGCAGCTGGGCCTGCTGGTTGGCATGCAGGCGGCGGGCCAGCACCTGCTCCGTTACGTTGAAAGCGAAGATGGAAACCCCCACTGTGGTTCCAGCCTCCTGATACGCCTGATAAGTGAAGGTATAGTACTCCTCCGGCAGCAGCCGGCCATCGGGGGCGCGCACCTGCAAGGGTAGCTCGGTGCCAAAGAAAGGCTCTCCCGTGGTGTATACCTGGTTTAGCAGATTTACAAAGCCAAATTCCACCGTCTCAGGTAAGGCTTCAGCCAAAGGATGCCCTACCAGCTCCCGCCCCGGAAACAACGCCTGGTACCCCGGGTTCACGTACTCGAAGCGGTGCTGAGGGCCGTGCAGGATGGCAACGCTGGCTGGCGTTTGCTCGAAAACCTGGAACATGGTTTCGCGCTTCCTTACTATTTGCTGCGCGGCTTCCAGAGCCTGGGTTTGTAGCTGGTCGGCCCGCAGGCGGCTTTGTTCCTGCTGGGTCACCTCAAAAGCAAACACCAGTACGCCATCAATTTGGCTATTGGCATCGAAGCGGGCCTGCTGAATAAAAGTAAAGTAGCGGTCCTCCAGCAGTCCGGTATCGGGCCGGGCCAGTGGAATCAGGATACCGGTTTCTTCGTGTGTTACGCCGGTATCATATACCTGCCGGAATGTGTGGTACACGGCATGGTCCTGCAGCTCAGGCATAGCTTCCAGCAGGGTCCTACCCAACAGCCGGCGGCCCGGAAACAGCTGTTGATAGCCGGGGTTTACCAGCTCATACACCAGCTCCGGCCCATTGAGGATGCAAATAGCAGCCGGCGCCTGCATGAATAGCCGCTCCAGTCGCTCCTTTTGCCGCTCGGCTTCGGCCTGGGCCAGCAACAGCAGATTGGTGCGCTCCTGTACCCGGGCTTCCAGCTCCAGGTTCAGTTTCTGCAGCTCCAGCTGCGCGCTCAGCAGCGCTACATTGTTGTTCAGAAACTCCTCATTAGAGGTATGCAGCTCTTCATTAGTGGCGGCCAGCTCCTCATTCGCAATAGCCAGGTCGGCATTCAGGTTCTGCACCTGCCGCCGGGCATGCACCTGCTCGGTCACTTCTATGCCTACCACCACTACGCCCGTCACGAAATTCTGCTGATTATGCAGGGGCTGGTAGACAAAATCAAAATAAGCGGCGTCTAACTGCTCGTTTCGCCATAGCAATACCTTCGCTTCTTTGCCGATGTAAGGCGTTTCGGTGCGGACCACATTGGCCAGAATATGCTCAAACCCCTGGCCATGCAACTCCGGCAGGGCTTGCAGCAAAGGCAAGCCTAACACCTGCGCTTCGGTTCGGCCCCACATCTTGCACGCCAGCGGATTGGCCGTTGCAATAACAAAATCAGGCCCCTCCAGGTAGCTGAAAGCCACGGGGGCCTGATGCAGGATGTTACGCAGCTGCTCGCGCTGTTCTTCCATTTCGGCGCGGGCCGCCTGCTCCCGGACCTGACTTGCGCGCAGGGCCTGCTCCACGGGGGTACGGTCGTGGTCGGAGGTATCCGTGAAGCTGACGACCAGCACATCCTGGTGGCGCCGGGCGGCCAGGCGGAAATAGTTATCCAGGCCATCGGCCTGGTAATTCACCTCATACTGGCCCGCCTCACCGGTTTCAAATACCCGGCAGTAGAAGGCAAATACCCCCTTATCCAGGGTTTCGGGAAAGTGGGTGCGCAACGTGCCCCCGGGCCGGGCTGGTAGCCCTACCATGCGCTGAGCGGCCAGGTTCAGATACTCCAGCTCAAAGTCTATTAGCTTTCCGCTGGAGTCGTAGAGGGGGCGCAACAGATTAATAGCCGTCAGCGAGACGTCCAGTACCGTTTGGAGCAGGTCGTTGGAAAAAGCGGAGGAGTCAGGCAAAACGGCAGGAGTATCAGAAATAAACAGGAGCGCCGGAAAGTTTGCGCAACAACAGGCAAGCTTACGCAGATGCTGGCAATAGCGCCATGCCGTAGATGGTTGACATAGCCTTATATACCCTATCTGCTTAAGGTTGGTTTTCTTCTGGTACTGCGGGCAGCAGATCCTCCTGTACCGGCAGGGTTAGGGAAATAGTAGTGCCCTGCCCCACGCGGGAATGAATGTTCAGAGAGCCGCCCAGCAGGGCTACGCGGGTACGGATACCGGCCAGCCCAATGCCGTGCGATGCCCGCGGAGTGCTGGTATCAAAACCCACTCCATCATCTTCCACGCTCACGTATACATAGTTATCCTCCCGCGCCACCGAAACAAAGGCCTCCCGCGCCTGCGCGTGCTTCATAACATTGTTGAGCAGTTCCTGCACCATGCGGTAGATAGCCGTTTGCAGCTGCCGGGGCAGGGGCTCTTCCAGCCCGCTCAGGTTCAGATCAACCGGCAGGCTGCGCGGAATCAGCTTCACCAGCTCCTGCAGGGCTACCTTCAACCCAAAGTTCTCCAGCACCCCGGGCGTCAGCTCATAGGAAATGGTGCGCGTGGCCCGGATGGCCTCACCCAGCAGATTATGCGCCGCCTGCTTCTGCGCCGACTCCGGCAGCATATCCAGATTCAGCTTGGTGGCATACAGCAGCTGGCCTACCCCGTTGTGCAGGCTCTCGGCAATGCGGCGGCGCTCCTCCTCCTGGGTGTTGAGAATGGTGGAAAGCACCATCTGCTGCTGGCGCAGCTTGAGGTCCGTGGTTTCCGCCATCAGCGTATTGCGCTCGGTTACGTCGCGGGCCAGAATAAGGGCGCCCTGGCCGTTGCTTTGGTGCAGGGGCAGCAGGTGCAGGTCGAAAGCGCCCTGCGGGGAAAGGCCGGTCCAGTTTAACTGGTGCCCGGCAGTACCGGCCAGGGTCTGACGCAACAGGCTCTGGAAAACAGTATTATCCGTCAGGTGCGGCAGCAGCTCCAGCAGGGGGCAGCCCAGGGCATCGGCCTCCGGAATACCGGTGAGCCGCGCGGCGCGCTGGTTCCAGGCGGTTACGCGCTGGTCGGCGTCGCAGGCCATAATGGCGTCCACGCTGTTATCGAGCAGACTTTTAGTGAACTCCTGCTCCTGACGGATTTTTTCCTTCATCAGCTCTGATTCCGTCACGTCAATGGCAAACATAATTCCCTGCTGCCGCTGCGCCTCAAAGAAGCCATAGTTCTGGAAAAACACCGGCTTGCCTTGGTATTCGGCCGTGCCAATGAAGGTGAGCGGCTGCCCGGCCAGTAGCTTACGCACGGGCTTGGCCAGCGCCGGAAACTCTTCAAACACGCTGGCCCCTACCAGCTCGTTATCCTGCAGGCCCAGCCGTTGCAGTCCTGCCCCAATCATCTCCAGGTAGCGCCCCTCCGGGGTGAGGCGGCTCAGCAGCACTGGCAGATTGACCAGAATGTGCTCCAGCAGCTGGTTTTTATAGTTCAGCTCCTCGTCCGATTCTTTGCGGGTGGTAATATCCCGTACCAGCCCCAGCAGCCGCCCCCGCGGGTGGTCTTCATCCGTAAACATGCGGCCTACCATAGACACGTATGTAATAGTGCCATCGGGCCTGACGATGCGGTATTCAGTATCCAGCGCTAGCTGCCCCTGGCGCAGCTTTCGGATGTTGTCCAGCAACCGGGGCCGGTCATCGGGGTGCAGGCGGCTGAGGGCCATGCTGGTGGGTACGGGGTTGGAATCGAAGACGTGCCCAAAGATTTCCTGAGCCCGGGCATCCCAGTAAAGCAGGTCATCGGTCAGGTTCCAGTCGGTAATACCCATAGCCGTGGCCGTGAGGGCTTCCTGCAGGCGCTCCTCGTTTTCCCGCAGCCGGTGGGCGGCCTGTTTTTCCTCCGTAATATCGCGCCAGGCAGCGTGGACGATGGTGCCGCCCACTTCCGGAATAGCCGTCAGGAGCACATCTTCCCAGAATTCCTCGGTACCATGGCGCAGGCGGCACCATTCAAACCGGCAGTAGCCCTGGCGCAAGGTTTGCTCCCACAGCTCATCGGCCCAGGCAGAGGAAAGCCGCCCATTGGGCTGGTATTTAGGCGAAAAGGCAGCGGCATGCTGGCCCAGCAGCTGTTTTTTGTCCGTAAGCCCCAGTAGCTGCAGCGTGGCGGCATTGCAATCCACAATCCGGTTATCACGCATGAGCAGCATACCGTCGTGGTTTCGCTCAAACAAGGTGCGGAAACGCCGCTCGCTAAGCTCCAAGGCCTGCGAGGCGCGTTGCTGCTCGGTTATATCAATCAGGGCCAGGCGGCAGTGCCGCTCGCCCAGGGCATTCGTAGCTGTACTGCCTTCCAGGCGTACAAACAGGGCCGTGCCATCTTCCCGGAGCATTTCCATGGAAGTGGTTTGCCGGGAGTCGGTACTTAGTATCTGCTCTAAAAACCGGTTAAAATCCAGACGGCAGCTCATGGCCACAAACAGCGCCAGGCGGCGCCCCTGCAGCTGCTGGCGCACGGTGCCCAACTGCTGGGCGGCCCGCAGGTTCAGCTGCAGAATAGTGCTATCGGCCGTTAAGGTGCAGTATCCTACCGGGGCAAAATCATAGAGGTCTACATACTGCGCCCGGGAGTTTTCGGCCTCCACCTGAGCCATCAGCAGCTCTTCGTACTGCATTTCCAGCTCAATCTGATGCACTTGCAGCTCCTGCACCAGTCGCTGCACTTCCGGCGCCGTGTCTGAGGCCAGGCTTTGGGTAGCCAGCTGCCGGCGCTCGGCGCGTAGTCGGAGCTCCCGCAAAGCGGCCTGCGGGTCTAATTGGGTAAGCGAAGTAGAGCCGGGAACATCCATAGCGAAATTAAGAAGCGGTTCTTAAGAGCGGTGGACAACAATATAGCTATACGCAAGCTGGAGCTTTTGCGCCACTCCAGCTAGGCGGGTCTGATGCCCAGCAGGATACGGTCGGTCGGGTGGCCTTCGCTGTGGATGCGGCGGCCGTACACCAGCACCTGTTGGGGGGGCTGCCCGGGGCTGTAGGCCGGCAGCGTCAGCGGAACGTCGTCGAAGCGGGGGCTCTGGCCGTTAAGCAGGCTCATCAGGTTGTCGCGCAGCATGGGCTGCCGCCAAGCACCATTGCTGAGCTCCTGCAAAGGCTGCCCGCTGGCGGGCTCCTCGCCAAACTCATCGGAAAAGGCCTGGCTTACGGTTAATACGCGCAGCTCATGGTCCAGCACCAGCATCGGCTCGCGCACGGTTTCCACAATGCTCTCGGCATAGCGCCGGGTGCTTTGCAGCTGCTCTTCCAGGCGTTTCATGCCGGTGATATCCGTAAAGGTGATAACGGCCCCGCTGATGTAGTTGTCCAGGGTGCGGTAGGGAAGAATTCGCATGGCATACCACTCATTGCTATGCGTCTGCACCGTAGATTCTGTACTGATGAGGCGTTCCAGCACCTGGTTTACATCCTGCACTAGGTTGGTATAGCGCAGGTTGTTGGCAAAGTGGGTAATGGGTCGGCCTATATCGGTTGGTTGCAGGTGCATGATGCGCGCCACCGATGGGGTGAAGCGCTTGATGACCATATCATTGTCCAGGAAGATAGTAGCTATTTCGGTAGCATCCAGTAGATTCTTCATGTCATTGGCGGCCTGACTGAGCTCTTCGGTCTTGCTCAGATACTGCATGTTCAGCGTCATAAGCTCCTCGTTCAGGCTCTGCATTTCCTCCTTGTTGGTCATGGCCTCCTCGTTGGTGCTCTGCAGCTCCTCGTTGGCCGACTGCAGCTCCTCGTTGGTGCTTTTCAGCTCTTCCAGGCTGCTTTCCATTTCCTCAATAGTGGTCTGCAGGCGGTGCTTGGTAAACTGCAACTCTTTTTCCAGCGCCGCCACCACAGAATCCCGGCTAATACCAGTGTCTACCCCTGCCTTGCCGGTGCGCACCTTTTTGGGCGTGGGCTGGTCTTCAAACGCTACCAGCAGCAGGCCGGCCAGCTCTTCGGGCTCCGTCAGGTAGGTAACGGTAATGCGTAGCAGCTGGAAGCCCGCATCGGTTTTCACCTTTACATGGTCTGCCACCACGCTCTGGCGGGTAGTAGTGGCCTTGTGCACCGCCGCGCTGATTTCGTAGTTCAGCTCTTCGCGGGCCATTTCAAAAATATTCAGCACGCTTAGCCCGGGCGCAGGCTCCAGGTAGCGGCCCGTGCGCCCGTTTACATACAGGATTTCGCCCTTGCTATTGATGAGTACGGCCGGCGGTGTGAAGGCACGCAGCATTACCTTCTGCACCAAGGAAGCAAAAGGCCCTTCTTTGCGGGGGGAGGAAGAGGTCATATGACTAGGCGCAGCCGGCGAGGCGACCTGCTGGCGGGAAAGCGCGAAAGGGAAATTGATGAGGCGGGTAACCGGCGAGACGACATCGTTGCGGCGGGAAATCTTCCATTTAATATCCAAGGGCGCAAACAAATCCTGAAAGCCGTTCAGGTTTTCACTGGGGCCCAGAAACAGCAGCCCGCCGGGGTTCAGAGCATAGTGAAAAACCGGCAGCAGATTTTTCTGCAGCTCGGCTGACAGGTAAATCAGCAGGTTGCGGCAACACAGCAGGTCCAGCCGGGTAAAGGGCGCGTCTTTGTTGATATCGTGCAGGGCGAAAATGACCAAATCCCGCACATCCTTCTTAATCTGGTAGCCTGCTTCCTGCCGGGTGAAAAACCGGGCCAGCCGTTCCGGGCTGATGTCGGCCACAATGGTTTCCGGATACAGACCAATGCGGGCAAAGTCGATGCCCTGGGCGTTGATATCGGTTGCGAAAATCTGAATTTTCAGGTACAGGCCAGGGTCAATGCCATCCAGGCATTCCAGCAGCAACATGGCCAGGGAATAGGCTTCTTCGCCGGTAGAACAGCCCGGCGCCCATACCCGAATAACACTATCGGTCGGCTTTTTACGCAGCAGCGGTATCAGGTGGTTTTTCAGAGACTCAAACGCATCCGGGTCCCGGAAAAACTTGGTTACGCCAATCAGCAGCTCCTTAAACAGGGCATCAACTTCCTGCGGATTTTCCTGCAGAAAGCGCACGTAATGGGTAAATTCCTTGATCTGATGGGAATTCATGCGGCGCTCGATGCGCCGGAACACGGTGTTGCGCTTGTAGTAGCTGAAGTCGTGGCCGGTCTGGGCCCGGATCAGCAGGAATATTTTCTGCAGGGCATGGGCCGGGCGGGAGGCTGACTCAGTGGTTTCGCGGCGAGGGCGCGCCATTACAGGCTTGTGCAGATATTCCAGCAGCTTATTCGGGAGCTGCTCGGCCGGCAGCACATAGTCTACAAACTCGGTGGCAATGGCCGAGCGTGGCATGGAGTCGTATTCCGCCGTTTCGGGGCTTTGTACCATCACCATCCCAAAGTTTTCCATTATCATTTTCAGCCCCAGGGTGCCATCGGCCCCCATGCCGGATAAGATGATGCACACGGCCCGCTCCCGGACATCTTTTGCCAGGCTCTGAAAGAAAAAATCGATGGGCAGCCGTTTACCCCGGGGCTGGGTGGGCGCAAACAGCAGCAGCGTGCCGTGCAGAATGCTCATGTCCCGGTCGGGCGGAATGACATACACGTGGTTGGGTAGCACTTTCATCCCATCGGCGGCTTCCAGCACGGGCATGCGCGTGAAGCGCTGCATCACCTGCGGCAGCTGCCCTTCCGGTTCGGGTGCCAGATGCATGACCACCACAAAGGCTACTCCGCTGTCGGGGGGCATGTGCTGGAAAAACTGCTCAAACGCATCTAAAGAGCCCGCCGAGCCACCCAGCCCTACAATAGGAAACTTCTCGCTGCCATCACCCTGGGCCTGCGCCCGGTGGAGCTGTGCCCGCGACACTTTGGCGTCTATCGGTGGGGTTTGGGTGGAAACAGGCCCCGTGGTGGGCTTTTCTTCCGGCAGTGGAGTGGTAGCAGGCATAGCAACAGGCCGAGGACCACGAGAAGATAACTGGCCGCGGCGCTCTACTTCAAAAGTACGCATAAACCTCACTTTAGGCCGATACCCCTCCGACTATGCTCCCTGTTGAAAAGCCCGGCTGTAAACCGAATTCAGGTCGGTGCGTAGGTTGGGAAAGCAGGTAGCAGATGGGGCCGCCCTCCCGCTTTTATGCCTTGCTCCAACTACTCGTGAAAGATCCTCAACATATCATTGTCATTGGTGCCTCGGCGGGCGGCATGCCGGCACTTACCCGCTTAGTCAGCAATTTAGCCGGCGACTTACCGGCAGCCGTGCTGGTAGTGCAGCACTTTGCGCCGGAGTCCTTCGGCCAACATCTGGTAGACCGGCTGGCGCGCCACACCACCTTACGATGCCTGCTGCCCAGCCACGGCGACAAACTGGAAGCCGGCACCCTGTACCTGGCCCCGCCTGACCGCCACCTATTGGTGCGCGACGGGACGCTGATGGTTACCAAAGGCCCCCGGGAAAATAACTACCGGCCTGCGGCCGATGCCCTGTTTCGCTCGGCCGCAGCTCAATATGGCTCGGCGGTTATTGGGGTGATTTTAACGGGGATGCTGCATGATGGCACTGCCGGCCTGGAGCAGATTAAGCGGTCCGGCGGCCGGGCCGTGGTGCAGGACCCCGATGATGCCGAGTTTTCCAGTATGCCGGAAAGTGCCCTCATCAACGTGTCTATTGATTATGTGGTGCCGCTGGCGGAAATGGGCGCTTTGCTGACGCAACTTGTACAAACCCCACCATCCGGCCCCATCGTTATTCCTCAGGATATCAAAATGGAGGCCGCTATTGCGGAGCGCATCGTGGGAGAAACAGAAGATATAGAGCGTTTGGGCACGCCCGTGCCCCTTACCTGCCCCGACTGTGGCGGCTCGCTGTGGCAGCTTACGGAAGGCAGTGTGCTTCGCTACCGCTGCCACACCGGCCACGCTTTTGCCGCAGAATCTTTACTGGAAAGCACGCAGCATGCCCTGGAAGAAACCCTTTGGGTGGCCCTGCGCATGATGGAGGAACGCAAGAACCTTCTCACCAGCATGGCAGGCCGCGGCCAGGGCTACTGGAGCATTCAGCAGGAGGAGCGCATTATGGAGATAAAGCGCCACATCAACCGCCTACGGGAGTTCCTCCTGAACGGCCAGGAGCACAATTCCTCTACTGAACAGGCGGGCTGAGGCACCTCGGTCCAGCATGGATGCCCTGGAAGCGGCCACGGGCTATGATTTGCTCTCGGCCGTGGCCCCCGGTGTGCATGCCACTCTCGAAGCCCAAGTCGATAATGGCCCCACCCAGTAATTAAGCAGTTACCTAGTCAACAAGAAGGCCCGGCTGTTAAACAGTCGGGCCTTCTTAATTGATAGAATATAGGTGTTGGGGAGCAGGTTTACTTTGCCTTACGGAAGGTGTAGCGGGTGAGGAAAATGCCCTGGCCCGTGGTACCGGCACTCTGCAAAGTTTGCGTGAGCGGCACGGCCTGCACCAGCTCCCAGCCCTCGGAAGTAATATCGTTGAGGAGTTGCACGATGGCCTGCTCGTTGGTGCGCACGTTGTTGATGTTGATACCCGTCAGACTGAACAAATTTTCCAGCGTGGCCTCTTTCTGGCCCTTGAACTCGGGGGTGAAGAGGATGCGGGAGCGGCCCAAACCACCTGCCACCACCGATTCGATTGTGGTCATGTGCATGTAGGTGTAAGATGGCGCGGTGCCGGCAACAGCTTTGGCAGCCAGCGGGCCAGGCATCAGTGGCGTAAGGGCCAGGGCCAGCACCACAGCAAAACGGGTAAGTGTACGATTCATAGAGTTTAGCAACAGGATGTGAATAAGACCAATTGCCAAAATAAGCCAAAACCCATACGCCCGTCAATAGGCAGGGTGGGTAGTAACTCCAAGGTTTGCATCCGGGTATATAGGCAAACCCGGCCTTAGCGCCTGGCTACTATAGCCAAGGCTGCGTAGGTCAAGCAACTATCTGACTTTTCTTTCTGCCTGATGGAGGAGCTAAATGAGCTTTTAGGCTTACACGTGCATTCCGATGATATTACCGCCCTGCAAATGTCTATGCGGGCGGTGGTAGTCTTTTTTGTGGCGCTGGCGCAGCTTCGGTTGGCAGGCACGCGGGCTTTCAGCAGCGGTAGCGCCTTTGATATGGTGCTGAAAATTATTCTGGGTGCCGTGCTCAGCCGGGCTATAGTTGCCGCCTCACCGTTCTGGCCCACGGTTATTGCGGCCACCGTATTTGTGGTGCTTCATCGGCTGCTGGCTATTGCCGCCTACTATTCCGATTTTGTGGGACGGATCATTAAAGGCAAAGCGCGGGTGCTGGTAGAAAACGGGGAGCTACACCTGCACAACCTGCGCCGCACCAGTATCTCCCGCAACGACCTGGCCGAAGGCCTGCGCGACAGTGGCGGACTGGAAGCTACCACCCAGGCCAAAAAAGTAGTACTGGAACGCAACGGCCGCATCAGCGTGATTAAGATGAAGCACGATAAGCCCAGTTCGCGGCCGGAGCAGTAGTGCCAGCGCCTATTGTGGCTACCTGGCAAGTGGCTTGCGCAGCAGATAGCGGGTTTGGGTCAGGGTTTCAATAGAGGTTTTGGCCGTATAAGCAGGCCGCTGGGGGTCGTTATATGCCAGATCTGTTTCTATTTGCTGCTTGGCGCCGACTGGCTGTACCGAGGATTGAATATCCACTATCTCCCACCCAGCTGCCGACAACTCATTAAGCGTTTGGATGAGCAATGAGTTTAGCGCATCGGGCACGTACGGCGTAAACAGCCCGCGCTTGGGTGGCTCCAGCTTGGTACGGCCCTGCCAGGCCGGTGATAAGAACACTGCTTCGTCGTTGTATAAGTGCACCATTTGGTACTGAAACCGCACGCCATTGCTGGAGGGTACCAACGTATGACTACTCACCGATTGAAAAGCTGTTTCGGGGAGCTTGGGCACCACCGGAAACGGGGTTTGGGTTTGCGCCGCCGTGGTATGTAGCGCACCGGAAAAGATGAGGAATAGGCCCAGGCGTACCGCTGTTTTCATAGCAAAAATGGAGAGAGGGTTAAGCATTGTTCTGATGAACAATGCTTAACCCTCTCTCCTAATATTATGCCAAATGAATATTTGCTTTTTACACGCCTAAATGGCCGGCCTCCTTACTAGCTTATTTCTTGCCCTTCCGCAGCAAATACACTAATCCGCCATTCTGAATTGAAGCCATTTCTACTACTTCCCAACCATCAGCGGCAGCATCGTTCAGGGCTTTGCTGAGCAAGGAGGTGACATTGTCATTATGCTCTGAGACAATGCGGGCGTATTCGTTTACGCGGCTCATTTGTTCATCATTCCCTTGCTTCCGGAGCTTTTCCAACTGTTGAGACGTCTGCTTTTTTCCATCTATGTAGGTATTACCATCACCATCAACATGGGTAGTCGTTACCGTCGCTTCAATTATTTGACCTGGCTCAGCAAGCAGTCCGCTCGTAGGTGAATGGAGCTTCATAAACTCATCCGGCTTCGCCAAAGACACTTCCTTCTGTGCTTTAAACTCCGGGCTAAACCGAATAACGGGCCCTATAGTGGTCTGGGAACCGGAATAAAAGATTTGCATGTACTGCGTAGAAGCTTTCTGCGCCAGACCGATCCGGGCAGAGAATGAGCCTACCAACAGCAAAACAGCCAATAGAATACGGGAGCTTGAGAACATCATCAGACTAATAAATGGATAGGTTAGAAAAACAAACCTATCCATTTATCCGGCATCCTACTAGTCACGCTTCATCTTTAGCATTTGCTTGAGAGCCGCCAGCTCGTCCCGGTACTTGGCGGCCTGCAGGAAGTCCAGCTCTTTGGCGGCAGCTTCCATCTGCTTTTCAGTTTGCTTGATGAGCTTCTCCAGGTCTGGTTTCGTCATCATGGCCACCACAGGTTCGGCCGCTAGTGACAGGGCCGACTCCTCGCTGGGACCCACGTAAGCTTTCGGCTCAATGGTGCGGTAGTCAGACAAAGACGTTTGCCCCATAATGGCTTCCCGCGACTTTTTCACCGTTTGCGGGGTTATGCCGTGCTTCTCGTTGTAAGCCATTTGGGTGGCGCGGCGGCGGTTGGTTTCCTCCATTGCCCGCTCCATGGAGCCCGTAATCCGGTCGGCGTACATAATCACCTTGCCCCGGTCGTTTCGGGCAGCGCGGCCCATGGTCTGGATCAGGCTGCGCTGGTCGCGCAGGAAGCCTTCTTTGTCGGCATCCAGAATGGCTACCAGGCTTACTTCAGGCAAGTCCAGTCCTTCGCGCAACAGGTTTACGCCAATGAGCACGTCAATTTCCCCTAGGCGCAGCTGCCGCAGGATTTCCACCCGGTCCAAGCTTTTCACATCGGAGTGCACGTAGCTGGACTTGATGCCCAGGCGCTCCATGTATTTCTGCAGCTCCTCGGCCATGCGCTTGGTGAGGGTGGTTACCAGCACCCGGTCGCCCATTTTCACGCGGTTATCTACTTCGTCCAGCAGGTCATCAATCTGATTCACGCTGGGGCGCACGTCAATAACGGGGTCCAGCAGACCGGTGGGGCGAATAATCTGCTCCACTACCACGCCATTAGCCTGGGTTAGCTCATAGTCGGCGGGGGTAGCTGACACAAACACCGCCTGCTGGTACATACTTTCAAACTCGTTAAAAGTAAGCGGGCGGTTATCCATGGCAGAAGGCAGCCGGAAGCCATATTCCACCAGGGCTACTTTACGGCTCCGGTCGCCGCCCCACATAGCCCGAATCTGGGGCATGGTCACGTGGCTTTCGTCTACCACCAGCAGGTAGTCTTTAGGGAAGTAATCCAGCAAGCAGAAGGGCCGCGAGCCCGGCTCACGCCCATCAAAATACCGCGAGTAGTTCTCAATGCCGGAGCAGTAGCCCAGTTCCCGAATCATCTCCAGGTCGAACTCCGTGCGCTCCATAATGCGCTTGGCTTCTGAGTCACGCCCCTCCTTCTCGAAGTAGGAATGCTGCTGCATCATGTCAAACTGAATTTCCTTGATGGCTTGATTCAGCGTGTCTTTACCGGTTACAAAAAGGTTTGCCGGGTACAGCGTTACATCTTTCTCATCCGCCAGCTTTTTGCCGCTCTGTGGATCTATCTTCTGAATGCTTTCGATTTCATCGCCAAAAAAATAAATCCGGTAGGCGTAGTCCGCATAGGCCGGGAATACGTCCACGGTATCTCCTTTCACGCGGAAAGAGCCACGCGTGAACTCTGCCTCGGTGCGCGAGTACAGAATCTGCACAAACTGATAGAGCAGGTTGTTGCGCGAGTAGCGCAGGCCCGGCGCCAGGTAAATAACATTCTTGGCAAACTCTTCGGGGTTGCCAATGCCATAAATACACGACACCGAGGCAATAACAATGATATCGCGCCGCCCGCTCAGCAGCGAGGAAGTGCAGTGCAGGCGGAGTTTTTCTATTTCCTGGTTGATGGCCAGGTCTTTCTCGATGAAAACATCAGTACTGGCAATGTAGGCCTCCGGCTGGTAGTAGTCGTAGTAGCTGATGTAGTACTCGACGGCATTATTGGGAAAAAATGTCTTGAACTCGCCATAGAGCTGCGCCGCCAGCGTTTTGTTGTGGCACAGCACCAGGGCCGGCTTGCCGGTTTCGGCAATAACATTGGCCATGGTAAAAGTCTTGCCGGTGCCTGTGGCCCCCAGCAATACCTGTGCGTGTTCCCCGCTATTAATTCCCTGCACCAGTTGCGCAATGGCCTGTGGCTGGTCGCCGGTAGGTTCAAATTCTGAGGTAAGCTGATACTTCATGCAGAAAGACAAGAGAAAGCAACGGGTAGCCTGCTATAACCCGGTAAAGGGCCCGGGGGTTTCTACGAACATAAAAAATCCCCGGGTAAGCTAAGCAGATTGACAACACCATAAGGCGGGAATGTTGCTTTACGGCGGCCCGTAGGTCACTGGGTTTTACCCGGGAGTACAAACACTACTCTTTGCTCTTTCTGCCACCTCGTGAAACGACTTTCTAATAATATTCTTAGCACTGTAGCACTTCCTTTATAGCCTATCTTTACCAACCCAAGATTCAACTAAATATTATTCTATTTATAGCATGTCTTCATTGTTTCGGTGCGCATGTTTCTGGTTGGTATTGCTTTTTACTTTGGCCGCCACAGCACCAGCCCAAGCTCAGTTTCACTCCCTTCTGGTACAAACCGATGGCAGCCTCTGGGCCTGGGGCAACAATGAGTATGGGCAGCTTGGCGACGGCACTACCAGCAACCGGGCTACGCCTGTCCGCATTGCTACCGGTATTAAATGGAAGAGTGCTGAAGCCGGAAGATTTTATACGCTCGCTATTCGGCAGGATGGCTCGCTCTGGGCCTGGGGCAACAATGAGTATGGGCAGCTTGGCGACGGCACTACCAGCAACCGCTCCAGCCCCGTGCAAATTGCCCCCGGCACCAAGTGGCTCAGCGTAAGCGCCGGCAATGCCCACACGCTGGCCATCCGGCAGGATGGCACCCTCTGGGCCTGGGGTAGCAACTCCTATGGCGCCCTTGGCGACGGCACCACTACCGCACGTTTAACTCCGGTACAAATTGGGACGGGCATCACCTGGCAAAGCGCAAGCGCGGGCGACTACCATTCCACCGCCATCCGGCCAGATGGTACGCTCTGGACCTGGGGTAATAATACCAATGGCGCCCTCGGCGACGGCACCAAAGCACATCGGTTTGCTCCTTACAAGCTTGGAACAGGCATGCTAAGCGTTAGTGCCGGTAATGGCTACGTTGTGGCCCTTGACAAAACCGGCACGCTCTGGAACTGGGGAGAATCCAGCCCGCTGCTTTCGGTTTACCCTAATCTGTCGCCTTCAGAATTCCAGCCTGCCACCAAGTGGAAGAGCATCAGCGCGGGATACAACCACTGCCTGATGATCAAAGCCGATGGCACGCTTTGGAGCGCCGGCTACAACACCTTTGGCTCTCTGGGCATTGGAACGAGCCCCGACAGTCGCCCTAACGCCGTGGCCGCGGGTACGACCTGGCAAAGCGTGACAGCCGGCTTTTGTCTCTCCATGGGTATTCGGCAGGATGGCTCCGTCTGGACCTGGGGCTACAACCAAACCGGCGCCCTGGGCACCACCACCATCAAAACCACGCAGATAACTCTCCCGCTCCCGGTGGCTCCTAAAGTTGCCTGGAAAGAATATAGCGGCGGCTCCATCTATTCCGCCGCTATCGATGAGGCAGGAAATTTATGGGGCTGGGGTGATGCGTACCACCTGTCCATTAACCGGTATAACCTCTATACGGCTCCGGCAAAAATTGACAGCACGCATCACTGGACCAAGGTATACGTGGGGCCGCAGCCAATCAGCAGCTACCTGCTGGGCATCCGGCAGGATGGCTCGCTCTGGACCTGGGGCAATACCCCCGGCCGCTACGGCAAAGACTCCTATAACAGTAAGGAAAATACCTATTCCGCTGTGCAGGTCGCGCCCGGCGCTACGTGGCATTCAGTGGCCGTGGGGCCGCAATGTGTCTGGGGCATTCAACAGGACGGTACACTCTGGGGCTGGGGTGGCAACGTAGGCCTGTTTTATACCCGGCCCGTATTAGGTGACGGTACTAACAACGCGCAGCAGGAGCCCGTCCAAATTGCAGCAGGCTTCCACTGGCTCCAGGTAAGCACCAGCCTAGTTGATTATTATGGATACCCTACTGAGTCCGGGTATTACACAGCCGCAATCCGCCAGGACAGCACCCTCTGGACGTGGGGCTATAACCTGAAAGGGCAGTTGGGCATGGGTGACCAAGCTCCCCGGCTGGCTCCGGAGCAGGTAAAACCCGGCAGCAAATGGCGTAGCGTCAGCACCGGCGCCAATCATACGGTAGCCATTGCCCAGGATGGCACGCTCTGGGCCTGGGGCAGCAATGAGTACGGCAAGCTGGGTAACGGCACCACCACTGACGCTACCAAACCCATCCAGATAGCCTCTTCCAAAACCTGGAAAGTCGCAAGCGCCGGCACCTTCTTTACGGTAGCCATCGACAAAGATGGTAAACTCTGGACCTGGGGCTATAATGCGGACGGCGCGCTGGGCAACGCCTCCAACATTGATTCCACCACGCCCCAAATGGTAGCTCCTGATGCCAAATGGCAGGGAGTGCAGGCGGGCATGCGCCACGTGCTGGCCACCCGCACCGATGGCACGCTGTGGACCTGGGGAGCAAATAACTATGGCCAGGCCGGCCACTCGTATTACAGCAGTATCCCCCTGCGCATCGGTACTCTTAGCCTGCCCCTGCCCGTTCATGGCACTGCCGCAAATGCAGACAATGCGCTGCAGCTTTCCGCCTGGCCTTTGCCTTTTGGCAGTGCCGGCGCGCAGGTGCAGCTGCAGGCTATGCAGCCGGGTTCTGCTACCGTAAGTCTGCTGGATGCCACCGGACGGCGGCTCTGGCAGCGCACCATGTACGTGCGGGCGGCCGCTAACACCCTGCTGCTGCCGGAAACGGGCACCTTATCGGCAGGCATCTATTTACTGCGGGTGCAGCAGGGCCAGCAGCAGGCCACCCTCCGGCTGATTCACGAATAGGCACCCGCCTACTGTATAGCACTACCTCCTGCGCCCGGTAGTGCTACCATCCGTTCCTTTTCGGACATCTTTAAAACCGAAAAACCCGCCTCCAACCGGAAGCGGGTTTTTCTATAAGGTATTTCAAGAAGCGTCTCGTTAATAGGCTGGCCGGGCCAGCAGCCCACCCAAAGGTTAGTGGGCGGCAGCCATGGGCTTGCCCACGCCAAACTCCACGCTGGCTTCCAGGCCCACTGAGTACGGGCGGTTCTGCTGCCAGTAGGACTGAGTAGGATTGGCGTTCATCGTATTCAGACCCGCTTCAGCAGCTGGCCCCAGGGCTACCATCCAGGCAGCACCAGCGGGCCGGTACTGCATACCAGCACCACCACGTAATGAGGCCAGCACATGCCGATATGGCGAGTCAGCAGACTTTAAATTATATTCTCTTTGGCTCACCAGCGCGGGGTTTTCCGGCGAGAGGCGGCTGCCGAACAACACGTTAACGGCGGCACCCATACGGGCATATAATGACCAGCCAGCCTTATCCGTGGCACCATACTGCAATGAAACGGGCAGCCCGGCGGTGCGGTAGCGGTAGCGGGTTGTTTGCGGTTCCGACAGCACCGTCAGGTCGGTAGCCATCTGGGTGCGGATGCGGGTGCTCTGCTGCAGGTCGCCGGTGAAGGTGGACTGTTGATTGTGTATCATGGCAGCATATGAGGTCTGCGACGAAGCCCGGTACTCAGCGGCTTCTACGCCGGCGGCTACACTCCAGCGACTAGAGAGCTTCCGGCGGGCCAGTAAGGCTACGCGCTGCCCAAGGCCCGCCTGCAGGTTCTTGCGGTATTCCGTGGCGCCTTCTTCGTACATCTGGGAGTTTACCCGCACTGTAGGAGAAGCATTCTGCAGATTGGCTGCACTGACAGAACCGCGGGAGAAGTTGATATTGGGGTTGAACGAAGACAGGTTATGGCCTCCGCCCAGGCTCCAGCTACCGTTCTTTGCCAGCTGTTTTTCATCCTTGGCGGCCAGTGCATCGGCCCAGGCCAGCGCATTGGGAGTATAGTCTGAATCCAGGGAAGAAGGCAGAGCGGCCAGCGTTCCATGAAGGGCAGCGGCCCGAGGAGAAATGACCTCTACCGGATCCGTTGCTATTCCTGCAGGTGGCTGAATGGCAGAGGCCACAGCAGCGCCCGGCGTGGCGGCTGCTACCGTTGAAACGGCCGTATTACGGCTAAAGGCACTCAGCCCGGCACTAGCCGAAGGAGGAGGAGTAGCTCCTGTCGGACGAAGCTGGCCGGCAGCCTCTTGCTGACGACCTTGTGCTGTGCTGTTAGCAGCATAACCCAGGAAAGTATTACGCCCTTGGGCAGCCTGCCGATTAGCATCTCCCTGAGGGGAAGCAGCTTCCGTAGCCGATGAAGTATTGACGGCCTGGGTATTGGTTGGCAAGGTGCGGGAGGCTCTACCGGAGGCAAGAACGGCCGTACCGGTACGGTTTGGCGTAGCATTGCCCGCTAATCTTTCCTTATCCGAAATGCCGGAAGCACGGGCTGCAGCCAATTGTGTGGCAGCACTGCCGGCAGCCGCTGATTCAGAATGGAATGAAGCCGAAGTAGTAGAAGTAGCAGCAGAGGCTGGCTGGTTTAAGGTTGAAGCAGGCACCTGAACGGCTAACCGGGCTGATTTAGCGGCATTGCCGGAAGCGTTCCGGCTGTTAGTGGGCTCCTGCCCTACTGCCAGCTCGGCCTCATGGGTACTAGTGAAGTGCCGGGCAAACCAGCCTCCCATACTCAGCATGAATAATACGCAGGCGGCGGCCACCCACCGGTGCACCCGCAGCCGCTCCCGGAAGGTTTCGTTTTGCTGTACTACCAGTTCATGATCGAGCTGCTCCCACAGGCTGGCCCGGGGCTGAAACTCGGCTTCCTCAAATTTTTGGCGAAACAGGTACTCCAGGTCGCCCTTTTGTGGGGAGGTGGGCTTATCGGCTGAAGGTTCCATTGGTCCGGTGAGCATCGAGACGCTCTAATTTGTTTTTCAAAATAACCCGTGCCCGGGCGTACTGTGACTTGCTGGTGCCTTCGGAGATGCTCATCAGCTCCCCGATTTCCTTGTGGCTATAGCCCTCAATGGCAAATAAGTTAAAGACCATACGGTAACGCGGCGCCAGTTCCTGAATCAGCGTCAGAAGCTCCTCAAAACCATAGTTGGCTAAGGTAAACTCCTCATCGGCCAGGTCTTCGGGGTACTCCCCTTCACTTACGGCTACCAGGTGGGCATTGCGCCGGTGCTGGCGAAGCGCGGCATTCACCATAATACGGCGGATCCAGAATTCCAGCGGGCATTCTCGTCGAAATTTTGGCAGGTTCTTAAACACCGTCAGAAAGCCTTCCTGCAACACGTCTTCGGCCTCAAACGTGGTTTGGGCATAGCGCATGCAAACTGCCATCATCCGGGCAGAGTACCGGTCGTAAAGCTGCTTTTGTGCCAGGCGGCTACCAGCCAGACAAGCATCAAGCAGCTCCGACTCGCTCAGATTGTGGGGTGAGGAGAGAGGACGCACAGGGGCAGTAGCAGGGCGAAGAATCGGTTCGGAAACGGCAACCGGCGCAAGCAGGCTGTTCAGAACCGACCCGCCGAAGGTAGGTAATAGCGCGCTCATGCTACAAACCAACCGCTACGGCTGCCTCTCTGCTCATCGTAAACAGAAAAGATTAAGCCACTAAAATTGCTCCGGGTGCTAGGCTGGGGCATACGCTTGGGCTACTGGAAAAAGTGAATAAAAACGGGAGCTATGCCCGCCCTCTACTGTGAAGAGTACAGCGGGTTATCCAAGCGTTGCATGTCGGTTACACAATTGCCCCTGTCCTCATTCAAAATTCTGATATTCAGCCCTATAATTATCTAAAAAAGAAGATATTCAGGTAGAATCCTAATAAGCTAAACCCTGGTTTCTTTTGGGTTTTTCAGCTGAACTATAACCGAGGCAGCATCTTGATATAATCTACCTATGATTACCCGGTTGCCAGTCGGCTTAGGTTAGTATTAAAGCACATTTACTCTCTGGTGTCAATCCGATAGTTTTTCGGGAATAGCCTGCCCCTACCCCATGAAATCTGAGGAAAACCATCCCGATTAAAGACTAGGAAATCAAGCACAAAATGCTACATTTCAACTTCAGTATCTACACACCTCCTGCAACACAGCCTCCCGATTTCGGGAGGCTGTTCTTTTGGGTGGCTAGCATATTATCAGGGTGTTGCAGGAAGCCGCCATAGTTTTTGCCGGCCGTTGCCGGGATTTTGGCTTAGCAAGATAAAGTGAGCGGGGCGGTAGGCATCGGGTAAGCGAAAACCTACCTTTGCGGCGGCAAATTCCTTTCCTGACTTCCGATAAGAAAGAAGCACAAAATAAAATCGGCGGAATGCAACCCACTGCCGGGTTTTATCATCTGTGCTGAAGTTGTTGATTATACCCGGGAGATATACAGCCGCACACCTGCCTTTACTGCGCTTTTACCGAACCATGCTATGAAACACCTCTTCGCATTGCTGCTAGCCAGCACTTCGCTCACTACACATATGGCCTTGGCTCAAGGCGCCGCACCAGCCCCTGCCGGAGCAGCCCGGCCGGCCGGTGCTGCACCGGCCATCACGCTGGCTCCAGCGGCTAAAGGCACTGGCCGCCTGAGCGGCACCGTGCTGGATGCTACTACGCGCCAGCCCGTAGAATTTGCTACCATTACCCTGCTGCCGCCCGTGGGTGAAAAACCCGTAGATGGCACTGTGTGCGATGATAAAGGCCGCTTTGCCTTAAAAGGCCTGGCCGCCGGTGAGTACCGGGTTGTCATCAGCTTCATTGGTTATGGCTCCAAAACCCAGATTGTATCGCTGGCGGAGGGGAAGATGACCCAGGACCTGGGCACTGTTACGCTACAAACGGAAACCAAGCAGCTAAACGAAGTAACCGTGACCGGCGAGCGGCCCGTAGTGGAAAGCAAGCCTGACCGCCTGGTGTACAACGCCGTGCAGGACAACACCAACAAGGGCGCCACTGCTGCTGATGTACTGCGCAAAGCGCCCATGGTGAGCGTAGATCCCGACGGCAACCTGCAGCTGCGCGGCTCCGGCAACGTACGCATCCTCATCAATGGCAAGCCTTCCTCCGTAGTAGCCAGCGACGTGGCCCAGGCGCTGAAACAGATGCCCGGCGACCAGATTAAGTCCGTGGAGGTCATTACCAACCCCTCGGCGAAATATGAATCCGAAGGCTCGGCCGGCATCATCAATATTGTACTGAAGGAAAACAACCTGCAGGGCATCAATGGCAACGTGGGCGTAGCCATAGGGACCCGCAACAGCAACGGCAACCTGGCCCTGAATGCCCGTAAAGGCAAATTCGGCTTGTCTTCTTCCCTGAACGGGTGGGCATTTTATGCTCCCGGCGTGCAGGGCGTAGACCGCACTGATTTTAATGTGCAGAACAGCGAAGGCCAGTCTACTACTGGTTTCCTCACCCAGCGCAACAATGGCAACGGCGGCGGCGGCGGCGGCAACGGCCGCATCGGACTGGACTACGAACCCGCGCCTAACCACGCGCTGAACCTTTCCCTGAGCATGGCCCAGTTCCGCAACCAATTTGATGTGGACATTGAAAACCGCTACCGGCTAGCCCAGGGTAACGTGCCCGGCGAAAGCCGCGACTATCAGCGCGACCTGCTCCAGAAATTCCGGATGCAGAACTATGACCTGACGGGCTCCTATACCCGCACGTTTGGCCAGGGCAGCCGCCGCGAGTGGTCGGTGCTGGGCCAGCACAGCCGCAACCAACGACGCACGTTCTACAATATCGACCAGTTTGCTATTGATGACGACGCGCACAGCACGCCGGAGTATCAGGAAAACAGCCCCAACCTGGCCCGCAACCGCGAAACTACCCTGCAAACCGACTATGTGCACCCCCTTACGGAAACGCAAACCGTGGAGCTGGGCGGCAAGCTCATCTGGCGCAATGTGGGCAGTGACTACCACGTAAATAAAGCCTACGGCGACGGTGCATTTACGGAAGATGCCGCCCTCAGCAATGTTTTCTCCTACGATCAGAACGTGGCTGCTACGTATGCCACTTATGCCACCAACCTGGGCAAGAAGTACACGGCGCGCCTAGGTGCCCGCCTGGAGCGCACCGACCTAAGCGGCGAGTTTCAGGGCCAGGACGGCCGTTTCACTACGGACTATACCAACCTGCTTCCTAACCTGAGCCTTACGCGCAACCTGAAGCAGCAGGGCTCTACGGTGCGTGTCAGCTACTCGCGGCGCATTCAGCGGCCTTCTATCTTCTACCTGAACCCCTACCGCAACCAGACCGACCAGTATAACGTGCAGTTCGGCAACCCGCAGCTGGATGCTGAGTTCAGCGACAACTACGAGCTGAACTGGAATGCCTTTGTGAAAGGCTCCGTTATCAATATTTCGCCCTACGCCCGCATCACCAACAACGCCATTGAAGCCAAGCGCACCACGGTGCCGGTGGTGAATTCCTTGGGCGAAACCATTAACGTGGTAGAGACGACTTACGGCAACATTGCCCGCAATCAAACTTACGGCATGAACCTGTTTGGCTCTATTAAGCCGCTGCCGAAGTGGGATATCAGCGGCAACGTAAACGTGTACTATGTGTACCTGAGCAGCGTAGCCCTGAATACCACGAACAGCGGGGTGGTGTATTCGGCCAATATTAACTCCGGCTATAAGTTTGAAAAAGGCTTGAGTCTGCAGTTTTTTGGGATGCTGAACTCGCCGCGCATTCAACTGCAGGGTACATCTTCCGCCTGGCAGATGTATTCCGTTGGCCTGCGGAAGGAAATAATGAAGGGCAAAGGCGACCTGACGCTGAATGCTGACAACCCCTTCACCAAGTACGTGCGCATGACCAACGACTTCCGCACGCAGTACTCGGAGCAGACCAACACGACCCGCATTTATAACCGCGGCGTGCGAATGGCCTTCAGCTACCGGTTCGGCAAGCTGGAGAATAAAGCCAAGCGCCCAGCCCGCAGCATCCGCAACGACGACCAAAAGCAGGGCGACGGTGGCGGCAACGGCCAGCAATAGTATTCTGACCCGCCTGTTTGAAAAAAGCCGGCCTCCTGCATGCAGGAGGCCGGCTTTTTTATGTGCCAATGGAGCAGCTTATTTATTCCAGATAGCCCAGGCAGCTTCCGCTTGCAGGCAGAGCATTTCGAAACCATTTTTGGTATGCGCGCCCATCTCCCGGCCCTTGTGCATAAAGAGGGTTTCACCGGGGTTGTAAATCAGGTCGTAGAGGTAGTGGCGCTCGGTCAGGTGCTCGTAGGGAATGCTGGGGCACTCGGCCACATTGGGGTAAGTTCCCAGCGGGGTAGTATTGATGATTAGCGGATGCGCCTCCAACAGTGAGGGGGTTAAATCGGCATAAGTAAGGCCGGCCGCCAAGGGGTTGCGGGATACCAGCCAGCAGCGGATGCCCAAGTCGCGCAGGGCGGTTTCCACGGCTTTGGCGGCGCCGCCAGTGCCCAGAATCAGCGCGCCGGCATGGTCGCCGCGCTCGGGGTAAAACCGCCGCACCGATTCCTGAAACCCGATGTAGTCGGTATTGTGGCCAATACGGCGGCCATCAGCCGCAAACTCAATAACGTTCACGGCTCCAATACGGGCCGCAATCGGTGAGATTTCATCCAGGTACGTCCAGACCTGTTCTTTATAGGGAATGGTAACGTTTAGGCCCACCAGTTCCGGATGCCGGGCCAGCAGTGCCGGCAGCTCCGTAATGGAATACAGCTCAAAAAGCTCGTACCGATGGTCGCTCAGTCCCAGATTTTCAAACTTCTGGGTGAAGTACGTCTGCGAAAAAGAATGCTCCAAAGAGCGACCAATCAATCCAAATTCCTTCATAAACAGTGCTCTTCTATGTAAGCACTTCCAAAGCAACAAAAAAACCGCCCGGTACCTATGAGGGCCGGGCGGTTTCTTCAGTAAATACTATTTTTTCTAGGCGCTGGTAGGGCGGGCCGAGAATTTACTTTTCAGAAACTGAAACAGCGGCGGCAGAATAGATAGCAGAATGATGCCGTAAATCACCAAAGTGAAGTTGTCGCGCACTACCGGGATATTACCGAAGAGATAACCGGCCATGGTGAGGGAAACCACCCAGAGCAAGGCCCCACCAATGCTGTAGCTGATGAAGTAGCTGTATTTCATGGTGCCCACGCCGGCCACAAACGGAGCAAACGTGCGCACGATAGGGATAAAGCGGGCCATAATGATGGTTTTGCCCCCGTGCTTGGCATAGAAGGCCTGCGTTTGGTCCAGGTATTTGCGGTTGAGCAGCTTATAGTTTTCGCGGAACACCCGCGGCCCCAAATAGTCACCAATAAAGTAGTTGAGGTTATCACCCAGGAAAGCGGCTACAAACAGCAAAGGCATCAGGTACCAGACGTTCAGCAGGGTTTCGGATGAGCCAGCGGCCACAGGCTGAGCGGCCAGCGTACCGGCCACAAACAACAGCGAGTCGCCGGGCAGAAAAGGAAATACAACTACCCCGGTTTCGGTAAAGATGATCAGGAACAGAATCAGGTACGTGAGCGTCCCGTATTGGAGCACCACATCCACGAGGGTTTTATCGAGGTGCAGTACCAGGTCAAAGAAATGCTTGATAATCTCCATAGGGTGCTAACGGCAAAAAGGCGTCGGAATATTTCCACAAAGAAAACAGGCTGTCGCGAAAGTCTGAGAAAAGTATTTCTGGCCGGGGCCTTTAAGCGGGCTTCTGGGCCAGCACCAGCAGATTCAGCTTTTCCACTTTGGGAAATAGCCGCACGGTTCCACCTAATGCCTGTACAGCTTCCTGTAACTGATGCAGCGCGCCGGCCGGCACTTCGGCCTGCAGGGTATTCAGCAACACCTGCCCGCCGGGGCGCAATTGCCGGAAGATATTCTGCCAGAATACCGGCGCAAACACGCCTTCCTGAATAGCGCTATCCACAAACAAATCCACCAATACCACATCAAAGGGTGGGTGAGAATCGTTCACATAAGCAAAGGCATCGGCACACACAATCTGCAGGCGTGGGCCTGCCTGTATGCCAAACTCCTGCGCCGCCAGCTCAATTACCACCGGGTCAAAATCAACGGCGGTAATGTGGTACTGATAATCGAAGTCCTCCCGCAGCGTTTGGATAACGGAGCCTCCGCCCAGCCCCAGCAGCAAAATCCGTCGACACCCGGTTAGTGACAACTGCTGCAGACCAAAGCGTAGCACCCGCTGCAAAGAGCCGTAGGAATAGTTGGCCGTACGGGAGTCCAGCACCTTGCGGCCCCGGTACCAGCTCACCTCCAACTCGCCATTATAGGTGGAGGGCACCTTGCGCGTGAAAGGGAACAGATAGCTCAGGGCTTTTTTCATGGCCTGTAAGGTAACAGGAATAGCAGCACGAATTGGAGCCTGGCGCTGCTGTTGGCGGCTACTTCTTACCCAGCAGAAATTCCAGCGGAATAGTCAGACGCTGCTGCCAGGCTGCTTCGTTGTGAGCAGCGCCCTCAAAGCGGCGGGTTTGCCAGTGCCGGGCATCGTAGCCACGAGCCCGCAGCACGGCATCAATACGCTGCTGGTGCGGCTCATACAAGGCATCCAGGGTAGTAGTGCCGTAATCGAAATAAAGCCGGGGCTTATGGCGGCGCGGCAGCTTCTGCTCCAGGTACTGCACCATAGCATTGGTGAAGTCCGGGGTGTTGGATTGCAGGCTTAAAGGCCAGTGCGTGGAGAGGCAGCCGGCGCCACCAAACACCTGCGGGTATTCCAGGGCCGCGTATAGCGAAATCAACCCGCCCATGCTGGAGCCCATGATGAACGTATGCTTACGGTCTGGCTTAGTCTGATAATGCTGGTCGATGTAGGGTTTCAGCTCTTCCACTAGGAATTTCAGGTAAGCATCGGACAGCGGCCCGGCGTGGTACTCCTCTTGAAAGGCCTGCTGGCGGGCCGGGGGCAGGTTCCGGAACGGCTTCTCGGGCGTATACTCGGCAAAGCGCTTGGGGGAGTTCCAGATGCCCACTACAATGTATGCGGGCACTTTTTTCTCCCGCTGCAGTTGCGTGAGTACACTATCTACTTCCCAGGCTACGCCTCCGTACGAGGTTTTAGGGCTGAACAGGTTCTGGCCATCATGCATGTACAGTACCGGATATTTTTTGCCGGGCACGTAGCCCTCCGGCAGCCACACATCTACATGGCGGGGCTGCACAAACTTCGAGGCAAAATCAGGCAAGTGTTCTACGCGGCCCATGGTTTGCGCCGCAGCCGCCAGGGAGAGCAATGCCACCAGCCAGCCGGAAAGAAACAGACGAAAGAGCATGACAATAAAGTAGGGAATGGGCAAGAAAAAACCCGCCTCCAGTAAAAGAAGCGGGTTTTGTAGTTTCCTGACTTAACCTCTGGGCATCGACGTGCCGGGCTTGCCGGGCGCCTTCACCTCAGGCTTGAACATCTCCGCTACATTGTCCATATCCAGGAAGTGCGTGAAGGTGTCGCCGCGCAAACCCAGACGAATGGTTTCCAGCGAGATAATTTCATTGGGAGCAATGTTGCCCAGGTTCACGTTGGCGCCCAGCATCTTGATAAACCATACCTGCTGCGCTTTCTGGGGCGCTTCCCAGATGATTTTCTCGAAGGGAATCTGGGTCAGAATTTCTTCTACCAGACCCGAGCGTACTTCGCCAGTGCTGCGGAACAGACCTACGTTGCCTGCCTCGCGGGCTTCTCCAATAACCTTTTCGGCGCCGGCTTCCAGTTCCGTGCGCATCTGCTGAATCCACTTGTAGGGCGGAATGATCTTCTCCGCGTCCTTGGAGCCTACTTCTGACAACACGCGCACGTCTTTCGACAGCGTCTGAATGAACTTCAGCTTTTGCTCATGGTCCAGATCAATGGAACCGTCAGATACCTCGGCATACTCCATGCCCATGGTATCGAGCAGGCGGCGGTAGTCGTCAAACTGATTGCGGATGATAAACGCCTCGAACAGCGTACCGCCGAAGTATACCGGAATGCCGGCCTCTTTGTACACTTCCAGCTTGCGCTTGAGGTTAGGGGTTACGTAGGAAGTAGCCCAACCCAGCTTTACGATATCGGTGTAGGAGGCGCCTACTTCCAGAAAGTCTTCTACTTCGCGCACGCTCAGGCCTTTGTCCATTACCATGGTAAAGCCTTGTTCACGGGGCTTAGCGGTGCGCTCAGGAATTTGGTTCAGGTCGTAGTTCATCAGAAGAAAGTAGGCACTTAGGCGTGAAAAGGTGTGAAAGGCTCCCTTATGGTACCGGAGCCGCTACTCGGAAAAAGTAAATCCGATACGCAAAAGTACTGTTCAGATTTTATATCGGCTGAAAAGATAAGAGCCCGGGAAGCTGGCGCTTGGCCAAACCTCCCGGGCTTCTTCCTTAAATGCAGGTAGCTCCTGTTGCTTACTTGCGGTATTGATCAATCAGTCGGGCCAGGGCGCGCTGCGACTCCAGCTCGGGGAAATAATCGAAGAGCAGGCGGTGCTTATCGAAATCGAGCACCAGGGCATTTTCCAGGCACTCGTAGGCCTCCCGGTAACGACCAGCGGCCAGCAGGTAGGCGCACAGACGGTAGTGCAATTCGGCTTCGGCAGGCTGAATTTCCACGGCATTACGCATCAGGTCAATAGCCCCATCATAGTTGCCTTGCTCGTAGAGAATGATGCTCCAGTTAAGCCAGGCGTCTTTGTTATCGGGGGCTACCAGGGTGGCTTTTTCGTAGCACTCAATGGCACTGACAATGTTACCCACCTGATATTCTGCCGTGGCCAGTGCCATCCAATACTCCACACTTTCCTCATACAGGTTTACTGCCCGCCGGAAGAAGTGAATGGCCTCGAAGTTCCGGTCCTGCGCGCTCAGCACAATGCCGATGCCGAACCAGGCTTCATCCATGGTTTCATCCAGATCAATGGACTTCTGGTAATACCGGCGCGCCTGGTCCCATTCGGCTAGTTTCTCGTGGCACTCACCAATGTTGCACAGCGCTTCCGCCGTAGGCTTATCCTTTTCGTAGCTCAGCTGAAACTCTTCAATAGCCTTGCGGTAGAGTTCCTGGTTCACGTAGGTGCTGGCCAGGTAGCCATGCGCATCGTAAAACTTGCCGTCAATCAGAATAGCATACTCAAAAGCAGCTACGGCATCATCGTACCGGCCCAGGCGGAAATAGGCCTGCCCCAGATTGTACCAGGCTAAAGCGGAGTACGGATCATCATCGGTGAAGCGGCGGAAAAACTCCAGGTTGGTCTCCAGCCTCTCCGAAACTTCCAGACAATACAGCAGTTCCTGCACGGCCACCTCGTTATCCAGGTTCAGGCGCAGGCTTTGTTTGTAGTACTTGGCCGCACTCTTGAACTTCTGCCAGCTTTGGTAAGCCAAGCCCAGATTAAAGTGGATATCGTCACGGTCAGGGGCGCGCTCCAATGCACTTAGGAAATAGGCTACGGCTTCTGAGAATTCGCCTTTCTGCGTGGCAATGATACCACGCGTTACGGCCACGTCCGGGTTGTCCGGATCGAGCAGGGCTACATCTTCTATCTGCGCCGCCGCCGCCAGGTACTCGCCCTTCATGGCTAATACCTGGGAACGGTCAATAAGCAATTCGGTGCTGAAAGGATATTGGGCAATAGCCGCCTCGCAAGCCCGCAGGGCTTTATCGTACTGGGTGTGGGTGGTATAATGGTCGATAATGTTCTCAAAATCGCCTAGATCAAAAAACACGGGCTCATTGTTGGCCAGCATCCGTTCAAAACGACGTACGGTGTCCAGCACTTCATCCCGGTCCTCAAAATTCTCATTCATTCTCATGCTACTACTATCAGCAGGAAGCCGCCAAAACGGCAGCATTTGCGGTCAAATGCTCTTCTTTTAAACCGAAAAAAGAGCGGGTATACTAAGATACAACAACCGCACCGGAGGCGTGCACGTTCCGTTGCAATTCTGTACAGCACCAGTCAATGGTTTCAGCTACGGCCCGAAAAGTGAGCCCGGTTGCCTGTTGCACCTTGTTGGCCTGATACACCAGGTAGCGACGCCCGGCCCGGGCCGTATCCTTAGTGATGAGCGGCCGGGCACCCGTTAGTAAGGAGCGTAAATGCTCTACCCGCCAGATGGTCTCAGCAGCCCAATCTGGAACGAGGGTAGCAGGCGGTTTTTTGCCGAAACATTTAGCAGCCTGTACCAGGAAGTCATGCAGGGACAGGGCCGCCGCACTCAACACATACCGTTCCCCGCGCACCGGCAGATCCAAGGTAAGGCATAGCATGGCGGCCACTACATCGCGCACATCAACTACATTGATATTGCCGGGCGTATAGAACCAGTGCTCGTTGTAAGCATATTGAAACAAGCGGGTACTACTCCTGTTCCAGTCGGCCGGTCCCAGGATAACCGATGGATTGACAATAACCGCCGCCAATCCTTCCGAAATGCCGCGCCATACTTCCAGTTCACCCAAGTATTTGGAAGTAGCATAAGCCGAGTGGCTGGCACCTAAATCCCACTTAGCCTCTTCGTTTACTAGTGTTGGGCTATTGATTCCTATAGAAGGTAAGGCGCCTCCTCCCAGCGCTGCGACAGAAGACACGTGGCAAAAGCGAATACCTGATTGCATCAGGCAGGCATCAACCAGGACAGCAGTACCCTCCACATTCACCTGTAACAGGGCTTCTTCATCCTGCGGCGCGTAAGAAACCAGGCCAGCACAATGAAAGACATGGCTTACGCCCTGCACTGCCTGTTGGATGGCCAGTGAATCGCGCAGGTCTCCTTCCACCCATTCTACCTGGTCAGCAGCAGCAATAGTGGGTATCTGTCCCCGATACAGGGCTCGCACCTGCAGTCCGCGTGCTACCAGCGCCGGAATCAAGAAACTGCCAATAAGCCCGCTGCCACCCGTAACGAAAACCATTTTACAGGTACTTGTTAAGCAAGGGTAATGCTAATGCTTTCTGCAGATATTCGGCCATCAGAACTTTGGTGCGGAGCGTTTCAGTATGCTTTACATGATGCGCATCAGTCCCCAGCATATCTACCAAACCGGCATCAATAAGCTTTTCAGCTACATGACGGGCGCCCTGCGAGTAATATCCGGAAAGAGAGTTCAGATTCACCTGCAGCAATACGCCTGACTCCCGGATCTTTCTCAACTCATCAAAACGTCCATAGAGGTAAGTATACCGCTCTGGGTGCGCCATGACGGGTTGATAGCCCGCCGCTTTTAGGTTGAAAATGGTTTCCTGCAGGTTAAAAGGCTCGTTGATATAGGAAGTTTCAAAGAGCAGGTACTTCTGGCTTCCGCCGAAACTGAGAAGGGGCTCGGCAGCCTCCAGCTTCCGGCCAAACCATTCATCCAGATAATACTCAGCGGCGCACTCCAGTGCTAAGTCAGTGATGCCAGCCTGCTGAGCGGCCTGCTGCAAATTGTTCAAAGCAGCCCGCACTCCCTCCGGCGTATTTTTGTAAAAATCCCCCATGATATGGGGCGTCATTACCAGTTTTCGGTAGCCCAGCGCCTGCATTTCCCGGAGCAACTCGATAGAATGCTCCAGCGTTTCGGCACCATCGTCCAGCCCCGGCAGCAGGTGGGAATGCATGTCTACTTCCAACGCTCCTAAAGAGGCTGCTTCCACCGCGGCAGCGCGGCTACCAAACAACTTACTTAGGAACGAGGCCATACCCGCAGGTTAAGCAAAACGCTGCCGCAACCGCCGCCACAAGCTGAGCTTGGGTTGTACCTCTTCATAATATCCCTGCCCATAGCCCTGTCCGTAACCATAGCCGTAGCCATAGCCATAGCCATACATACCGGCGCCACGGGCATCGTTCAGAATAGTAGCTAACCGGGTAAAGCCATTCGTACGAATTAGCTTGTTAATATTTTTAAGGAAAGCCTTTTTCGAGTAGTCAGCCCGCACAATATAAATCGGCAGGTCGGCCTTACGCATGATGAGAATACCATCTGTCACTAGTCCTACGGGAGGCGTATCAATCATGATGACATCATACTGCTGGTGTAAGTTGGCCAGTAGCTCATCAAACTTAGGGCTGAGAATCAGCTCAGAAGGGTTAGGCGGCGTAGGCCCGGCAGAAATAAAATCGAGCGTGGGAATAGACGTATGCTGAATGCATTCCTCCCAGCTATGCCGCTCAATCAAAATTGTACTAACCCCTTTTATATTTTCGGCCCCAAAAGCCAGATTGACTTTTGGCTTGCGCATGTCCAGATCCAGAATGACGACACGCTGTTCCGACAGAGCTATAATTCCACCCAGGTTTACCGCCACAAACGTTTTGCCTTCGCCGCTCACCGTTGAGGTAATAGAAATCAGCCGCTTCTTTTTAGAAGAGGCCATAAATTCCAAATTGGTACGAATAGACCGGATGGATTCTGAAATAGCTGACTTCGGATTTTTGTCGACAATCAGCTTGGAGACAGAAAGCTTCTCTTTATCATAGGTGGGAATAACACCCAATACGGGAGCCATGCAGTTATTCTCTAGTTCCCGGCTACTGGTTACAGTGTTGTGCATAAAGTAGCGGACTGCCACTAAACCCAGGCCTAACACAATACCACTAGCCAGCCCAATAGCATATACAATCATACGCACCGGAGAAATGGGCGCTCCGGGAGACGAGGCTGGAGACAGAATTTGAAAATCCGGGGTAGTACCAGCTTTAGCAATGCTGAACTCCACTTTCTTATCCATCAGCATTAGATAGGACTTCTCAAACAGCTCAAATGGACGACGTAACCGCGCCAGTTCCGTCTCACGCTGGGGAAGCACTTGCAATTGGGCGCTGTACTGCCCGCGCTGTTGATTTAGTGTAGCAAGCTGTTCCCGTACTACTCGCATACTCTGCTGCAAAGCATCCTGCACGTTATGCTTAGCATACTCTACTGCCTCTTTCCGTTGCTGAACAGCTTCTGTAGCTTCCGTACTGGAACGCATTACCCGACGCAGATCCTGCTGCGCTAAATTCAATTCTGAAATCTGTTGGGTCAGAACCGCATCTTCTAACATCACCAGACCGGGTATGCTCTGCTCCACAGTGGCATTATCATCCCGAGTGATACGGTCCCGTTGCACTAAGCGGGCCACGCCGTTTAATAAGTCCAGCCGTTTTTGCAGTTCTATTCTTTCCTTTTCCTGTTCGGCCAGTTTACCGGTAAGCGCACCAACATCTGCTTTTACATCATAGGTCTTATTAGCTTTTACAAAGCGCTGCAAAGCTAATTCAGCCCGTTGCAGGCTGTCGCGCGTAACATCTAGCTGTTCATCCAGATACTGTAAGGTTTGTTGCTGGCTCTGTGAGTTCTTCGCCAGCTTTTCTACCAGATAGACGGTATCAATCCGATTAACAATATCCTGGGCTTTTACCGGATTATGATCCGTAAACGAAATACCAATTGTGCTGGCATCCGGATTAATAACTTCGACTGTCAGATTCTGGTCAATATATTGGTTAATAGCGCCATTATCTTTTATCACAAAATGATAGTCCTTACCAATAACATCAGCAGAAAACTGCGGCGTGAGGCTAATCTGTAAACTAATACCAGGATTTGTAATAGGAGAATTAACGCCATGCTCCTCTGATACTTCATTCTGCCCTGAAGAATAGGAAAGAACAAATTTGTCCTTAGACAGAAATTGCACGTTAAACCGAACTCCATACAGGGTCGGATCCTTGATACTATACTCTACATGAAAGGGTGCCGTTTTGTACAACTCACTTTCTAATACGGTACCCTGCGCATAATAATTTACATCCAGTTCCAGCGAATCCCGTAACTGCCGATAAATCAAATTTGATTTGATTAATTCTACTTCTCCCGATAAGTTATTTAAAGTGAGGGGACTTTCCGGTCCCGCCAGATTGCCTGCTAATCCTAAAGTACCAGCCTCCTGCTTTTCATCTATTTTTAGAATAGATGAAGATTTATAAAGTGGCTGCGTGTAGCGTAAATAAGTCCAGGATGCTAGTAACCCAACAAGGATGAACAGTAGCATCCAAGGCAGGCTTTTGCGCACTACCATTACTAAGGTAGCCACATCAAGCCCACTGCCCTCGGTTTCTGATTCCGGCTCTGGAGTATTTATAGCTGGTTGATTTCCCAAACTATTACGGATCAGGTTTTCCAGTTCAGCGTTTTCGTTTCTTGCCATTCCAGCTTTAGAAGTCAAAGATTCTTTTTACAGAATATAGATATTTATTTACTAAGATTATTAATTAACAATACCGTTGTAATAACTGATGTTATAGTAGACAATATGGGAAGTATATCTGCTACAGCCTCTGTAAAAGGCTTGCGTACTGGCTCTACATATATAATATCATTTGGATGAATCTGCAGATCTGCTTTCCGCATGCCATCAATTGTTGAAAGATCAACAACCTGCACTTGAGGATTTCTAAGGTCGCCCCGAATGAGGCGTATATTATAGGCTTTCCCTAAACGCCCCCCCATGTTAGCACCTCCGCCTATACTACCATTGATACCTGTTGCATCAATTCCCCCAATGGCCGATAAAACCTCTAAAAGGTTCATATTTTCGTTATACAACGGCACAATACGACCACCTGGAGCACCTAACACAAATACCCGGCTGTTCGTTACCCGGGTGGCGACGAAAGATTCTTTGTAAAAGGTATTATACCGTAACTGCAGAACACTATCAGCCTGCACCAAGGTATAGCCACTTACTTTCACAAAGTCAACCATAGGCAGCTTCACCCGTCCGTCTGCCTGAACCAAAAATTCTGCTTCCCCAGCCGGCTTGCTTCCTACATCACCACCGCGTGGTATAGAAAGATTACCAGCACCTTGCGCATTATTATTGTTTAGGGTACTGCCCGATACTCCACTCTGTACCGACTGGTTTCCAGGAACTCCAAAACGCAACTCGCCATTAGGATCAAGCAGCCGCTCGCCCCGGTTGGTATATACTCTAACCTGTAAGTAATCATTTGGCCGAATAATATAGTTTCGGCCTAACCTTCCCAAGGCATCACGAAGCTTGCTCGTATCGACCACGGCAGTGCTGCCCTCGGTCCGAAACATGATATTCTGCTTATAAAGCCTGGAGGAGGCGCAGGAGCTGAGCAAGGCACCCTGAACTAGTAGAAACCAAACTAGCGGGCGGAGAGAAGTAATGCGCATGAAGGCTGGGTTAGCCAATGAGGTAAACAAAATTTATTGTAGCAAAACCAGCTACTGATTAGCCAATTTCTCCTAAAAAACCTTCAAAGTTACCGAAATTGCGCCCCCTTTCAAAATCAGCAGCTTGACTGGGATTGGCAGAGGCAAGCGTAGCTGCTGTAAAAAAGCTACTTTCGCAAACCCAAAACCGGGCTTTTTCGGTTATCCCCTTACTTCCCACCCAAACGATTTACTACATGGAACTGGTAGCTACTGAAAACCAGACAATGATTGCGCAGATGGTGCGTGACTTTGGTGCCACACACATCAAGCCGCACATGATGAAGTGGGACGAAAGCCAGGAATTCCCGGTGGAAGTGTTTCACAAACTGGGTGAGCTAGGTCTAATGGGCGTACTGGTACCGCAGGAATACGGCGGATCCGGTTTTGGTTACACCGAGTACGTAACCGCCATTGCGGAGTTATCAAAAATTGATGGCAGCATTGGTTTGTCCATGGCAGCGCATAATTCGCTGTGCACGGGCCACATTCTGCAGCATGCCTCCGAAGAGCAGAAACGCAAGTACCTACCCAAGTTGGCTTCCGGCGAATGGATTGGCGCTTGGGGCCTCACGGAGCCCAACACCGGTTCTGACGCCGGCAACATGCGCACGGTGGCCATTGAAGATGGCGACCATTACGTGCTGAATGGAGCCAAGAACTTTATTACCCACGGCAAAAGCGGCAACGTAGCCGTAGTGATTGCCCGGACGGGTGAAGTAGGCGACTCCCACGCCATGACGGCCTTTATAATTGAGCGGGGCACTCCTGGCTTTGCAGCTGGCCGCAAGGAAGACAAGCTGGGTATGCGCGCTTCCGAAACCACCGAGTTGATTTTCACGGATTGCCGCGTCCCCAAGGAAAACATCATTGGCAAAGTAGGCGACGGCTTCGTACAGGCGCTGAAAGTGCTGGACGGTGGCCGCATCAGCATTGCAGCCCTGAGCCTGGGCATTGCCCAGGGTGCCTATGAGGCCGCGTTGCAATACTCCAAGGAGCGTTACCAGTTCAATCAGCCTATTTCCAGCTTCCAGGGTATTTCCTTTAAGCTGGCCGATATGGCTACCGAAATTGAAGCTGCTTCGCTGCTGACGTACCGCGCTGCCGATATGAAGGACCGAGGGCTGAACGTAAACCGCGAGTCAGCTATGGCGAAGCTGTATGCTTCGGAAGTGTGCGTGCGCGCGGCGAACGAAGGTGTGCAGATTTTTGGTGGTTACGGCTTTACCAAAGACTATCCGGCCGAGAAATACTACCGCGACGCTAAGCTTTGCACTATTGGCGAGGGTACTTCGGAGATTCAAAAGCTGGTTATTGCTCGTACGCTCCTAAAGTAGAAACCTTGATTGGGCCAGGTTTTGCTGGATTTCACTGATTGGCACAGCCCTAGCGTAACGTACCGCGCAGGAAATTCTGTGGAATCATTTCAAAACATTGAAATCTCTGCTTATCTTTGCCCCCCTCAATCCAGGAATAGTTTTCAAGCTCACTGAATATATGATCATCGTCCAAATCAAGGAGAACGAGTCGGTTGACCGTGCACTTAAGCGTTTTAAGAAGAAGTTTGAGCGCACTGGCGTGCTGAAAGAGCTGCGTCGTCGCACGTTCTTCCAGAAGCCTTCTATCACGAAGCGCAAGCAGAAGATTAAGGCTGCCTATAAGCAGACGATGTACGGTAACGAGGCCGCTAACTAACTGCCCCCGTTGACGGAATATAAAAACCGTCTGATTTGCTCTCTGGAGCGAATCAGACGGTTTTTTCGCGTTCTTACTTTTCAAAATAATTCCATACATTGGTTGTCCGGCCCCTTTGGCTGGCAGTAGCCCGCGTATGGAATTATTTTTTGACTATTTACGGTTCGAGCGACGCTTCAGCCCCCATACGCTGGTGTCTTACCAAACGGACTTGCGGCAGTTTGCCGAGTATCTCCACACCACCTATGAGCTGGAGAAACCAGCGCAGGCAGATCATACTTTGATCCGCTCCTGGATTGTGACCTTAATGGAGCAGCAGCGCGACCCGCGCACCGTGAACCGCAAAATTGCCTGTCTCCGCTCCTACTACAAGTTTTTGCTGCGTACGGGGGTTATCAGCAAAAACCCGATGCTGCGCATTACTTCGCCTAAAGCAGGCAAGAAGCTGCCCGATTTTATTCCGGAAGACTCGCTCAATGGTCTGCTCAATTCCTTTGAGTTTCCGGACTCCCTTGAGGGTGTGCGCGACCAGTTGATACTGGAACTTCTCTATGGTACGGGAATCCGCCTTTCAGAGCTACTCGGTATCCGGCACGATGATGTCAGTCTGCCGGCCCGTACGGTGCGCGTAACGGGCAAAGGCAACAAGCAGCGCGTGGTACCGCTCAATCCTACGCTAGTACAAGTACTGGAGCGCTATATAGCGTTAAAGCAACACGAATTTGGCAGCGGCGACAACGCCCGCGGCGTCCTGCTCGTTACCAATAAGCAAGAACCGCTCTATGAAAAGTTCGTGTACCGTACTGTAAAGCACTATTTGGGGCAAATTACCACGGCTACTTCGCAGCAGCACCCGCACGTGCTGCGGCATTCCTTTGCCACGCATCTGCTAGGGAAAGGAGCCGACCTAAATGCTATTAAAGAGTTGCTGGGCCACGCTAATCTGGCAGCCACGCAGGTATACACGCACTTATCTATTGATAAGCTGAAAGCGGTTTTTGAAAAGGCCCATCCAAAGGCCTGAGTTGTTTCTTATTTCTTACTCCCAAACCCCACAATCGATGAAAGTACAGACGCAATCGGTGCACTTTAACGCCGACCAGAAACTGCTCGATTTCATCCAGAAGCGCCTCGACAAGCTCGAAACCTTCTATGACCGTGTGACCGAAGGTGAAGTTATTCTGCGCCTGAATAACAAGGATGGTATTTCTAATAAGACCGTCGAAATCAAGGTTCACGTGCCGGGCACTACGTTGTTTGCCCAAGAAGATGCGGGTACGTTTGAAGCAGCCGCTGATGCTGCCGCCGATAGCCTGAAACGGCAGATTACCCGGTACAAGGACAAAATGGTGAGCCACTAGCTTACCCTTGCCATTTGGCCATAAAAAAGCCCCGCCTGATATATCAGACGGGGCTTTTCGTTAGCTGCAGAGTGGGTGATTACAGGCCAAATTCTGCTTTAATTTTATCCACGTAATCCAGCTTCTCCCAGGTAAAAGTTTCAAAGGTCTTTACTTCCCCATTGCTCATGGTTACCTGCTTGGTACCGGGGTTGCGGCCCAAATGACCATAAGCGGCGGTATCGCCAAAGATGGGATTCTGCAGCCCGAAGCGCTTTACAATAGCGTAGGGGCGCATGTCAAAGAGCTTGTTTACCTTCTCGGCTATTTCACCATCGGTAAGAGGCTGGCCGTTGGCGCCCTTTACTTTGGTAGTGCCATAGGTAGTTACATAGAGGCCCACAGGCTGGGCTACGCCAATGGCATAGGCCACTTGTACCAGTACCTGGTCGGCTACGCCGGCCGCCACCAGGTTTTTGGCAATGTGGCGGGTAGCGTAGGCTGCGGAGCGGTCTACTTTAGAGGAGTCTTTACCGGAGAAAGCACCACCGCCGTGGGCACCTTTGCCGCCGTAGGTATCTACGATAATTTTGCGGCCGGTCAGGCCGGTGTCGCCGTGCGGGCCACCAATGACGAACTTGCCCGTGGGGTTGATGTGGTAGGTAATCTGGTCGGTGAAGAGCTGCTGCACTTCCGCACCCAGTCTAGCTTTTACGCGGGGAATGAGGATGTTGCGGATGTCGTCGGAAATCTGCTTTAGCATTTTCTCCTCTGAGGCATCAAATTCATCATGCTGCGTGCTGACCACGATAGTCTCAATGGCTTCCGGGGTGTTATCATCGGCGTAGCGGATGGTAACCTGCGACTTGGCATCGGGACGCAGATACGTCATTTCCTGACCAATTTTGCGGATGCGGGCCAACTCTTCCAGCAAGCGGTGCGAGAGGTCTAGGGCCAGCGGCATGTAGTTCTCGGTTTCGTTGGTAGCGTAACCGAACATCATCCCCTGGTCACCGGCGCCCTGCTCTTCGTCTTTGGCGCGTTCTACGCCTTGGTTAATGTCCGGTGACTGCTCGTGCAGGCGGTTCATTACCTCGCAGGTATCAGCATTAAACAGATATTCGGGCTTATTGTAGCCAATGCGGCGGATGACCTCGCGGGCAATGGGCTCGGCCTCTACGTGCGCCTTAGATTTGATTTCGCCGGCAACCAGCACGAAATCCGTGGTAACAAGGGTTTCGCAGGCAACCTTGGACGCAGGATCCTGACGCAAATACTCGTCAAGAATAGCATCGGAAATCTGGTCGGCTACTTTATCGGGATGACCTTCCGAAACGGACTCGGAAGTAAACAGGTACGACATCAGCTTTTTAGATAGAAGTGCGCGAGAGGCCGGTAGCCCCTGCCCTGCCCAAAGCACTGGTGGGCGGGCCGCAAAGCTACGAGTTTTATGCAAGGCAGGAAGCATGTAGAAACTGGTGTTACCCTAATGCTTCTTCAATCTGCCTTCATGGCCGCTAGAGTAGCCAATGCATGGCGCCTGGCTTCCCTGCGTCCTGTGTATCTTTCTGCATCCTTGAGGCCTTATTCCATTTATTGTCGGTCTATGCTTCGCTACCTCTACGCATTAAGCGCGGTTATCTTCCTATCGTTCTGCTTTTCGCTTTCTTCGGGGTTTTCCCAAACGATTCAGCCCGGCTACTATGTGCGGGCGGCCGGCGACACGGTGCGGGGCGACTTGGAAAACGCCTACTGGCAGGATGCGCCCGCCATTATCCGGTTCCGGCCTCAGGGACAGATGGCCCTACAAACGCTTCGGACTCGTTCCCTGCTTGGGTTTGGTCTGCACAACCTGCGCAACTGGCGTACGCAATACCTGACTTATGATGCGGCCGCGGAAAGCAACCCGGCCTATCTGCAAACTGATGCACCACGCACACGCTTTGTGAAGGACACCCTGGTGACTGAAGTATTGGTAGAAGGTCCCATCACGCTACTGGCGGCTTTTCAGGGTACTACACCGCATTATTTCTTACTGTACCAGGAACAGACACCGCTGGAATTGGTAGACCGTCGGTATCAATACACCGGCCCCGACGGACGGCGCTATTTAAGCCGAGTAAATGACTATCGGGAGCAACTCCGCGCCTTTCTGCCCGCCTGCCCGGAAGTGGAGTCTCGCATCAGCAAATTACCCTACGACGAGAAAGCCATTATCCGGCTAGTGCAGCAATACAACACTACCTGCCTCGGCCAGCCGATGGCCGCTACCCAGCACAACGATGAAAAGCCCAAAGGCCAAAACCGCGTGCGGCTGGATTGGGGCGTGCAGACCGGCGCCGCATACGCCAGTACGACTGCCCATAGTGAGAAACCAGACGCTGAGCCTGGCACAGTATACTCTAGCACACAGGGATATGATTTGATAGCTGTTGAAATGCAATATCTGAAAAATGAAAGACTGGAAAGTAGTTTACGCCCTCTGGCTGGGCTGTACGCTGATATCCTATTTCCCGGTCGGCACTTTGCGCTGCACACAGAAGGCAGTTACCGGACTATGCAACGCTACCAGAAGGAATTTACTTCCGGCCAAGCAGGCTACCCACGCAAAATGTACCGGCTTAGCGGCAACCAAATTACTGCTCAACTGGGTTTCCGGATGCTACGCCCCCTGCAAACCGGCCAATTGCTGGCCGGCGCCGGTATTACAATGGCTTTTACTTCACTTCGTGAGAATGAAGCTGCCTACCCCGGCGCTACAAATTTGACCTATAAAGGCATTAACCTTCCCAGAAGAAATCGGCTGACTTATCCTTACCAGCAGGTAGGGCTTTATGTGGAAGCTGGCTACCGCTGGAAGCGCTTCACTTCTACTATAAGTTGGCGTTATCAGGAAGGGCTATTAGAAGATCGAACGGCCGTGGAATCCATTGTTATAGCACAACCAAGCAATACATTTATCGACGTCATTCACACGGAGTATAATTTACGCAGCCACTTGGGGGTCATCAATATTGCCTACCGCCTGAACCGGAATACTGATCAGTAAAGCGGATTCTGAACCATTTAAAAAGCCCGTGCGCTACTAAGGTGCACGGGCTTTTTAAATGGTTCAGAATCCGCTGTTCTACCTACTGATTTGGCCAGTTGCAGCCGGTGTACTTACCGATTTCAGGTTGGTTTCAAACAGCTTTAGAATACGCTTGTACTCATCGGTCCAGGAGCTGGGCTCTACAAAGCCGTGGTCTTCCATGGGATATACGGCTAGCTCCCAGTTTTCCTTTTTCAGCTCGATGAGCCGTTGGGTAAGCCGCACAATATCCTGGAAGTGTACATTGGTATCTACCATGCCGTGGCACATGAGCAGGGCTCCCTTCAGGCCATTAGCATAATAAATGGGCGAAGAGCGGACATAGGCCAGGCTGTCGGAGTATGGCTCGTTCAGGATGTTATCCGTGTAGGCGTGGTTGTAATGGGCCCAGTCGGTAACGGAGCGCAGAGCGGCCCCGGCTTTAAATACTTCGGGCTGGGTGAACATGGCCATCAGGGTAATAAAGCCACCGTAGCTGCCACCATAAATACCAATGCGCTGAGGGCTGACACCATATTTCTCCGCCAACAGCTTGGCGCCATCTACCTGATCAGTGAGGTCCTTACCACCCATGTAGCGGTAAATACCGGTGCGCACATCGCGCCCGTAGCCAGCAGAGCCCCGGTAGTCAATATCCAGCACGGTGTAGCCCTGGTCAGCCAACAGATTATGGAACATGTACTCCCGGAAGTACTGGCTCCACCACTTGTGCGCGTTCTGCAGGTAACCGGCGCCGTGTACGAAGACCACGGCTGGCCCCTGAGCCTGCGGCGAAGCCGGGCGATACAACCGGGCATATACCTGCGCTCCATCCCGGGTGGGAATAGTAATGACCTCAGGGTCGCGCCAGGCGTAGCTTTCAAACTCCGGAGTGGTGGAGTGTGTGAGTTGGCGCATGGTGGCGCCGGGCTTGTTGGGCATCACATACAGCTCCCAGGGCTTATTGGTGTAGCTGTAGCGCACAGCGAGGGTTTTCTCATCGGGCGAGAGGAAGATTTCACTAGCTCCGGGGCGCGTGGTGAGTTGGGTGAGCGGGCCGCCCTGCACCGGCATGCGGTAGGCCTGTTGCTCACCAGGCGCGGTTTTGTTGGCCGTCAGATACCAGGTTTTTCTGTCACGGCTTAGGCGCGCTGTCTGGATTTCGAACTTCCCACTGGTCAACGCCTTCTTCTGTCCACTGGTTATATCTACTGAGTAGAGGTGCGAATAGCCGGTTTCTTCACTTTGAAACCAGATATGCTGGTTATCGGGCAGCCAGCCTACGGCGCCGGCTTCGTAGCCAATGCCCGGGCCGTTTACCCAGGCATCATCGTGCTGGCGGTCCAGCAGCTTGATTTTCTGGGTGGGCGCGTCCAGCGCTACAATCCACCGGTCCTTGTTATCGGTGGAGCGAATGACCAGAAAGGCGTGTTTACCGTTATCGGACCAAAAGGGGCCGTAGGGAATTACGCGCCGCAGTTCGGTGGCAGGCTTCTCTTTTTTGACTTTGCTGGAATCGGCAGGCTGGGGTGCTTTGGCCGCCAGCTGATATTCCTTACGGTAAGCGGGCTGCTCATCCAACCCTTTCAGGTCGCGGTAGCCTAGCACAAACGTGGTATCCCGCCCGATGTCATAAAGTCCCAACTCGTAGGCCGTTTGGGCCGCGCCCACTTTGGTGCGGGTGGATAGGTCCTCGGTGAAGCCCGAGGTAGTAACGAAGCTGGGCACTACAGCTACTTTGCTGACGGCAGGCTCCTGGGCCAGCGTGTAGGTCACGAAGTGACCATCGGGGCTGAGCTGCAGGTTTTCGACGGTTTTGGTACCGAGGTAAATAGCTTTGGGACGAAGCAGGGCCAGAGCCTTTTGCTGCCGCTCGCGCGCCCTGGCATCCTGCTCCCGCTGCTGTAATACTTCAAACAAGGCCAGCTGCTGGGCCTTCAGAAACTTCTCCGATTTATCGGTGGGTTGCGGGCCGGCAGGTTTAGGGCCGCGGCGGAAGTCCGTGCGCTGGGTGGTTTCGCCGGTTGTGGGGTCCCAGGTAAACAGGTTGCCATTGCGCGTGTAGCTCACCACTTGCCCCTGCAGAGCAAAGCGCGGGTCCGACTCCCGCTCTGCGGTATTGGTTACGCGCCGGGTTTTCATCGATTTCAGCTCCAGCAGGTAGATATCTCCTTCCTTCTCATACACTTTGCGGGTGTAGTTCTGGTTATAGACGCCGGAAGCAGCAGGCAAGGTGCGCTGCTCCCGCAAGCTGACTTTCTTTGGGATTCCACCGTGGGGCGCAATGGCGTACAAGGAATCACGACGGGCTTTTTCCGGGTTCCAGTTGAAGTAAATAAGGCGGCCATCCTCGCTCCAATAGATGTTGGTGGGCGAGCTACCGAGCCACTGAGCCGGGTCGCGCATTATTTTTTCAACCGTGAGCGGGGCAGTGGCCGGTACCGCTGATTGAGCTAATGCTGCGGAAACGGGAACCAGCCACAGCAGCTGAGCGAAATAGAGAAAGCGCATGGGTAAAGAGAAACGGTAATAAGAATTCGCGAAATACGCGGCGAACAAGGACGGCACCGGAAGGTAGCGTGTTGCAGGCACTCCTTACTTACATTAGTGTCTGCAACACGCTACCCAGGAAACTCACAAGCCTCCCCGCTCCCACTTGGATAGTTCTGCCTGCAAATTATACCGAGCCGCTTCTTCCAGCTTCTGATGAAAAAAGTTGGTGCGGTACAATGGTGAACTGCTTAGCAGCTTTTCCAGCACCTTCCGGCGGCCCCGGCGGTACAGAAAGTCGGGCACCAGTCGGTACTCCTGGCGTACCTGCTGCGCATACTGCCCATAGTCTGCCTCCGGGGCACCCAGAATCTGTAGGTCGGCATCGAGGAAGAAATGTAAGTCGGTATCGTCAGCAGGCTGAGGCTGACTATGGTCTTTGGTACGCTCAATCAGAAACCTAACCCGCGCCCACTGCTCCTTAGACAACGAGGTATTCTCCAGAAATTCCCGGGCCAACTGAGAACTTCGGGCTTCATTATCGTCGCGCAGAGGGTTGTACACGGCATCATGAAACCAAATAGCCAACTCTACCACCGTGGCATCCTGCACCATATCCCGGTGCTCGTCCAGAGTGTTCAGCAGCCGGCGAATGTGCTCCAGGGAATGATAGTGCCTTTCAGGCGCTTCGTAAGCCCTTACGAGCTGGCGGTAAGTAGCTTCGCGCAAGGCGGCGTCGGGAAGCAAGGGGGCGGTAAGTTGATGCCAGCGCGCTTCCAGAGCAGTAGGGGTCACAGAGGAGGACAAATAAGTGCTGTTGATGTATTAGTTAGCGGTTTCTACCCCATAGGGATTATGCTGGCGGATTTCCAGAAACCGCTCTGGGGCGACCAAGGGCGCAAAGCCAAACTGAGTATATAGGCCGTGGGCATCCAGTGTAGCCAGCATTCGCCGGCGCAAGCCTTGCAGGTCCGGGTGAGCCCATACCACTTCCATCAGCCATTTAGAAAGGCCTTGGCCACGAAACCCCGGCAGCACGAAAACGTCACAGAGCCAGGCAAACGTGGCGTAGTCGGTAATGATGCGGGCAAACCCGGCCTGCTGACCATTGGGGGCATATAGACCAAAGTTGAGGGAATTGGCTATGGCCCGGTCTACTGTAGCATACGGAATACCCTTTGCCCAATAGGAATCCTCACTCAGGTAACGGTGAATGGCTACTATGTCCAGAAGCGCGACATCGGTACTGATAGTGAAGCTGGAAGAATGTTGGGCCTGATAGGAAGTCAAGGAGCAGAAAAGTTAAAAGGTGAGAGGAGGATGCTTTTCATCAAAATCAGTAGCATCCTGATAGGCTTTCACCAAGGCCAGCAGCCGGGCCTCGCCATACAGCGGGGCACAAAAAGTAATGCTGGTGGGCAGCCCATTGGCATTAAAGCCATTGGGCACCGTCACGGCCGGGTGACCGGTGAGGTTAGTCAGAATAAGATTAGCGCCCGAAAACGACGGCGCAAGGTAGGCATCCAGCCCTTGCAGGCGCTGATCCATTTCCTCAATCAGTAGGGTGCGCACGCGCTGCGCCTGCAGATACTCTACGGCCGGAATAAACCGCGACGAGCGAAAAATACTGGGCCAGGCATCCCGGCTTTGCTGCACCATTTGCCGGTCGCGGCCGGAGCGGGTCAGCTCATCAAACGCCGCCGCCGATTCGGCCGTGAGCCCAAAGGTGAGGTCTACGGCAGGCAAGTCCGGCAGCTCCAGGGGGACCAACTCCAGGCCCAGCTTACGTAGCACCGTGAGCGTCGCCTGGTCGTGGGCCTGATTGGAATATAACTGCGCGAAATCAGTCTTCAGATAGCCCACCCGAAGCTTTTTCACTCCGGCATCAAAAGCATACTGGAAGCTGGCAGGTGCCAGCAGCGTGGCGGGGTCGCGGGGGTCGGGGCCGGTAAGGGCACCCAGCACGGTGGCACAATCCTCGGCAGAGCGGGCAATAGGGCCTGGTTTATCCATGGTCCAACTGAGCGCCATAGCGCCGTAGCGGCTGATGCGACCAAAGGAAGGGCGTAGGCCGGTAACTCCGCAGGCAGTACTGGGACTTACAATAGAGCCCAGCGTTTCGGTACCAATGGCAAAGGGTACCAAACCAGCCGAAACGGCCGAGGCGGAACCGGCCGAAGAGCCACTGGAACCTTTGGTAATGTCCCAGGGAGTTCGGGTTTTACCCCCATACCAGACATCCCCCATGGCCAGCTCACCCAGCGTAAATTTGGCCACCAGCACGGCTCCCGCCTCCTGCAGGCGGGTAACTACCGCGGCATCTTCATTCAGCAGTTGATCCTTGAAAGGTACCGAGCCCCAGGTAGTGCGGTACGTTTTGGTACTGAACAGATCCTTAATACCATAGGGCACGCCATGCAAAGGGCCCCGGTAGTGTCCCCGTCGTATTTCAACATCGGCAGCGCGGGCCTGTTGCAGGGCCAGTTCATCGGTGAAAGCAGTAACGCAGTACAGCTTTTGGTTATAGCGCCGGAGACGGGTCAGAAAGAAGGTGGTCAGCTCTTCGGAGCTAATCTGCCGGGTGCGGAGCAGTTCGCCCAGCTGCCGCACAGAATAGTAAGCCAGTTCGTCGCGGTTAGTGGGCAGCGCTACTTTGCCCATTTTCGGCAGCCGGCGAAAGTCGGTAGCCAGGGCAGCAGGCGCGGTACGCAGGCGCAGCGGGCGGGGGTCGAAGGCCACGGCCGGGATTAGGCTGTTGGGCAAAGCCACCTGACGCAACGCCAGATAGTTGTTGCGGTAATCCTGCAGGTCGCGGCGGGCCGAATCCAGTTGGGAATCGGAGAAGTTCAGGCCTACCAGCTGCTGAGCGGCCCGCGCCATAGACACGGTAATATCAGGCAGCTCGGCAGGGCGCGGGAGCATGGCGCCGGCAATCAGCCCAACAAAGCCCATCAGCAACAAGGGTAACAGCTTCTTCATCAGCGTGAATATACTTATCGAAAGGCAGTAGCAAGACAACATATCCAGATGCGGTCAGCATGCATCACCATCTAAAATTGTTATCTTTCTACTTAACCCAGTGCTATTTATTCATCTTTTCTTATACCTCCATGAAAAGCATTGTACTGGTGAGCTTACTATGGATCTGGGCAGGAGTATGCGCAGCGCAGCCCACCACCCTGCAAGTGGGCAATACCACGGTCACGGTTACCCAGTTGGTCAACAAACTGGATACTCCCTGGCAGTTGGTTTGGGGCCCTGATAGTTTTCTCTGGATGACGGAGCGCCCCGGTCGTATCAGTCGGATTAACCCGGCCACGGGGGAAGTAGTGGCGCTACTTACCGTGCCCGACGTAGCGGAGGTGGGAGAAGGCGGCTTGCTCGGCATGGCTCTGCACCCGGACTTTACCAACTCCCCCTACGTGTATGTGGTTTACACCTATACAGCCAGTGGGCAGACACGGGAAAAGCTGGTGCGCTACACGTATGCTGCCGGGGCACTCAGTGCGCCCGTCAACTTGCTTTTGGGCATCCCGGCAGCCAGCAGTCATAGCGGCTCTCACCTGGCTTTTCTACCTGATGGCACCCTCTTGATGTCAACGGGAGATGGGTCTAACCAGAGCACCCCGCAGGACCCAGCGAGTTTAAACGGAAAGATTCTGCGTCTTGCTTTGGATGGCAGTATACCGGCCGATAATCCACAGCCCGGAAAGTATCTATATACCCTGGGCCACCGCAACCCACAGGGACTGGTACTGGCATCCAACGGGCGCCTGTATAGCTCAGAGCACGGCCCCGACTCTGATGATGAAGTGAACCTGATTGAAGCGGGGCGCAATTACGGCTGGCCCACGGTAAAAGGATTTTGTAATGAAGCGGCGGAAAAGCCTTTCTGTACGGAGAAAAATGTGAAGGAGCCCTTGTTTGCCTGGACGCCCACCCTGGCGGTATCAGCCTTGGCCTATTATAATCACCCCGCCATTCCGGAATGGAACAACTCTTTGCTGCTGAATAGTCTGAAGGCCGGGCAACTTCTGCAGCTTCCCCTGCAGGCCGATGGGAACAGTCTGAAAAGCGCGCCAGTGCTGGTCATCAATAATCTTTTCGGGCGCCTGCGGGCTATCTGCGTGGCGCCGGATGGGCGGGTGTTTATTGGGACCAGTAACCGGGATGGAAGAGGAAGTGTGGGGCCGAACGACGACCAGATCCTGATGCTGCAAAACAAGGCGTACCTGCCCACCGCCAGTACGGCCGCAGTGGCACCCTCCGTGCTGGCTGTATGGCCTAATCCGGCCAGCAACCGGGTAGAGCTCCGGTTATCCGCTTCCTTTCCGGTGCCGGTAGACGTTACGGTGCATGATGCTGTGGGGCGGCAAGTGAGCACGGCTACGCTGGCGCCCCGCCAGGCTTATATAGCGCTGCCAGTGCGCACATTAAGGTCCGGTTGGTACACGGTGCGGGTGCATGGCCCCCAACAGGAATTACGCACCCGATTTACTATCAAATAACCCGCTGGGGCACCTGCTTATCTTCCGCTGCTTCTCCTGTACTTTTGGCCTTCTGACTTTCCGCCAACCGGAGGCCATTACGATACTTCAGTTCAGCAGCTATATGGGTAGAGCGCTACACGCAATAAATAAACTATGGCTGTTTCTGATATGTATAGCTCTGCCGCAGTCAGTACTGGCCTCGCACGCGCAAGGGGGCCAGCTCACCTATGAATCCCTTGGCAACAATCAATACCGCATTACCTGTGGCTTTTTCCGGGACTGCTCCGGAGAAAAGGTGCCTGAAGAAATCAGACTCGACTACCGGGCCAGCGGTACCGGCTGTGTGGACCTGGTCCCCCTGAGTGGCTATGTAATGGTTCCGCAGAAGGGTCCTACTACGCTGGGAAACCCGTACTGCACGGCGCTGGGTGCCCAGGCTCCCTGCGACCCGCGCAAGGCCACTAATTACCAAACCGCACAGTATCAGACTACCCTGACGCTCCCACCCAACGCCGAGTGGCGCTTGTTCGTGACTATTGCCTCCCGGCCGGAGGTGGCCAACCTGCCTGGTGGCTTTTCTCATGTGCAACCCCTTCATTTTGAGGCCACCCTACGCACGCTGATTAACAACACTGCTTTGGAGAATACCTCGCCTCAGTTTCTGGAGCAGGATATTCCGGTCCCTTTTGTGTGCTGGCGTCAGCCCACTACGCTTACCTTCTCCGCTACCGAGCCCGATGGCGACTCCCTGGCTTATGACCTGGCAGATCCGATGGCGGGTTGCGAGGAGCCCCTTGGCTGGGGTCTGTATCCGGGCAGCGTTGATGCTACTAATCCACAGTGCCAGGTAATTGACCCCGGCGGAAATTATTCTGCCCGCTTTCCTATTCCCTCTTTTAAGCCGGGCACCTGCGCAGGCGGCAATGCGTTGGCAGTGCCCAATTTCCGCATCAACGATTTTAACCGCAGTGTTACTTTCCGCCCGGCGCTATATACCCCCGGCCTGGAAACGGCCAAGCAGGCGCAGAATAAGTACGTAATGGTGGTACAGATTAAAGAGTACCGCTTTCTGGAAGGCCAGTGGGTTCTGATTGGCTCCGTACGGCGCGATATGCTGGTCATTGTGATGGACTGCCAGGAAAACCAAGTACCTAACCCGCCTCTGGCTACGGCAGCACCGGCTCCCGAGGTACACATTCTGAACAGCGACTCTACCCTGATTGAAGTGCCGGCCGGCCGGCTCACTATGGCGCGCCTCGATTTTACGGACCCTAACCCCGACGACCAGCTTACAGTAACCACGCCCGAACTGGCGCCCAGCGTTCCTTCCATTACTACACCCGAGTTCCTCCCTGTGGGAGTGGGCAGTTTGGTGCTGACGGCAAACAAAACCAGCCACCCCATAGCACAGCTGCTGCTGCAGCCTGATGCTCGCTATATCGGTAAGACCTTCCGGATTCCTTTTCGCATTGAGGACAATGCCTGTCCGGCTAAGGCCGTGCAAAACCGGGTGGTGGTTGTGCGCGTGGTGCCCGCCTTGGTGGCCAAGCCCTTTGGCGCCTACAATGTATTTACGCCGAACGGTGACGCCCGGAATGACACCTTTGTATTTGATAGCCTGCCCAATGATTGCCAGTTGCGCATCTTCAACCGCTGGGGCCGATTGGTGCGCCAGTACAGCCACTATCAGAACAACTGGACTGGGGACGGGCAACCTAGCGGGCTGTATTACTACATTTTGACGCCGCCCAACGCACCCGCTACCAAAGGCTGGGTGCAGCTCATTCGCTAAGCCGGAAGCGGCCCTGTTTAGCTGGCCTCCTGCTCCAGGCGGTGCCGTTCGTTTTTCACCACGTTGGAAATCACCCAGGGAATCTCCCGGTCAAAGGCGTGCTGGCGCACGGGACAGTCGGGCATGCGGCAGTGCGAGCACGCGGCAAAGGTGCAGGGGTCGGGGTGCACAAACATTTCCACCTCCACAGTAAACCGGCTGCGCACCACCTGCTCAATGTTGTGCAGTTCGGTGTGCGTCTCTTCCAGGCTGAAATAGTATGGGAGCGTAAAGTGGCAGTCGATGTGCAGATTGGCACCGTAGCGCAGCACGCGCAGGTTGTGTACATCTATCCAGGCGGGCTGCCGGTGGGCGCTCAGCTCAGAAATGACCTGCTCCACCGTTGCTACATCCGACTCATCCATCAGGCCGGAGACGGAGCGGCGCACCATGCGGTAGCCATTTACCACAATCACCACGCCCAGAATCAGGGCGGCCACGGAGTCGAAGAGCACATTGCCGGTAAGCATTACCAGCAGCAGCGCCACCACGGAAACCAGTGTGCTGACGGAATCGAGGTACAGATGCTGCCCGTCGCCCACCAAGGCTACTGAGTGGTACTTTTTACCGGCCCGAACCAGCAGAAAGCCCACTATCAGGTTCACAATGGCCGTGATGCCCAGCAGCGCCATACCCCAGTCGGGCCGGGCAAGCGTATGCGGATGGATCAGACTTTGAATGGCCGAATGGAAAATGTAGAAGCCGGCTGATAGAATCAGGGCACCTTCAAAGCCGATAGACAAGTATTCAATCTTGCCATGGCCGTAGGGGTGGTTTTCATCCTTAGGCAGGCTGGCCAGGTAAATACTGTAGAGCGCAAAGCCGCTAGTAGCCACATTGATAATGGATTCCAGCGCATCGGTCAGCACCGCTTGGGAGCGGGTCAGGAAGTAGGCATAGAACTTCACTCCTACCAGCGCCAAGCTCACCACCAGGGAAAGAAGACCAAACCGCAATTTAACCGACGACAACATAGAGCAGGAAACGAGAGCTACCGTACAAAAGTCCGGAAAGAAACCCGGGCGCTAAAACTTTTTACCGAATACAGAGTATTTATACCGGCTTAAAAATATTTTTAGATCAGCCTAAAATAGCCGTTATTTGTGGAAACTTGTTCTCCTGCTAAAATGCCTGTGACTATCCCTCCCCCCGCTCCGGCTCCACCCCAGGAAGCTCCTCTTACCGGGTGGCGGCGCCCCCGGCACGCACCTTCTTTAGTAGAAGTGTTTGGCTCTATTAAAGTACCGCCGGCCAGTGCTTCGTTCTGGCGGAAGCTATTTGCCTTCTGGGGCCCTGGCCTAATGGTGGCAGTGGGCTATATGGACCCTGGCAACTGGGCCACAGACCTGGCCGGTGGCTCCCGTTACGGCTATACGCTGCTTTCCGTCATTCTGATTTCGAATTTGTTTGCCATGTTGCTTCAGCATCTGGCAGCCAAGCTCGGTATTGTAACCGGGCGCGACCTGGCCCAGGCCTGCCGCGACCATTACTCCAAGCCCGTGGCCATGGTGCTGTGGGTACTGTGTGAAATTGCCATTGCCGCCTGCGACCTAGCCGAGGTAATTGGCTCGGCCATTGCCCTGAACCTGCTGTTTGGCCTGCCGCTGGCCTGGGGCGTGGTGCTTACTATTCTGGACGTGCTGGTAGTGCTGATGCTGCAAAGTCGTGGCTTCCGGGTGCTGGAAAGCATTGTTGGTGGCCTCATTGTGCTCATCTTCGGCTGCTTCCTCTACGAAATCATTGTTTCGCACCCCGATTACTTTGCCTTGCTGAAGGGCCTGGTGCCGCAGCCGCAAGTAGTGACCAATCCCCAAATGCTCTACGTAGCCATTGGTATTCTGGGAGCTACCGTCATGCCGCACAATCTGTATCTGCACTCCAGCATTGTGCAGACCCGTGCTATTGAGCAGACCGAGGAAGGCCGACGCATGGCTATCAAGTTTTCTACCATCGACTCCACGGTGGCGCTGTTTCTGGCCTTTTTTGTGAATGCCGCAATCCTGGTTATGGCTGCGGCGGCCTTTCATAGTACCGGCCGCCAGAACGTTGCCGACATTAACGAAGCCCACCAGCTCCTGACACCAGTACTAGGGGCCGGCGCGGCCAGCATCGTATTTGCTGTGGCCCTGCTGGCTTCGGGTCAGAACTCTACGCTCACGGGCACGCTGGCCGGCCAGATTGTAATGGAGGGCTTTCTGGATCTAAAGCTAAAGCTGTGGGTGCGTCGGATTATTACCCGTGGCATAGCCATAGTACCGGCTCTGATTGTTACGCTGTTGTACGGAGAGAAGGGCACCGGCGAGCTGTTGGTACTGAGTCAGGTTATTCTCTCATTCCAACTCAGCTTTGCGGTGGTGCCGCTGGTGCTGTTTACTGGCAGCAAGGCCAAGATGGGCGTGTTTGCAAACAAACCCTGGGTGCAGATCGTAGCATGGCTCGTTTCAGCCATTATTATCCTGCTGAACGTGTACCTACTGGCTCAGACTTTCTGGGGCTAGGGCTCCTATACTTTCATGTATCGATTTGTACCTACCCTGTCCCTGCTTCTGGCGGGGCTGGCAGCAGCGCCTTTGGCCTCTGCCCAATCTTTCCCGGAAAAACCAACCGCAGATTCCTTACATGTCTTAAAGCGTGGCTACACACTGACTCAGCCTACTCCTGAAAACCTGTTGCGGCCACTCAGCACCGACCGGCCGGATGCTACCGAAAGCCCATATTCTGTAGACGCCGGACACTTTCAGTTTGAAACCGACTTAGTGCGCTTTAATCGATTACGGGAAGACGGCCAGCTTCAAAAGCAGGAAATAGCCCTAAACCACATTAACCTAAAGCTGGGGATAAGCCGCACTACCGATGTGCAGGCGGTGGTGGAGACCTACACGTGGCAGAAAACAAAAAACCAAGACGGGGTACAGCGTCAGCACGGCTTCGGCGACCTTACCCTACGCCTCAAGCGCAACCTGTGGGGAAATGAGGGCGGCTTAACTTCTTTCGCCCTGATGCCTTTTGTAAAGCTTCCTACCGGCAGCGTTGGCTCCGGAAAGGTTGAGGGCGGCCTAGTAACGCCTTTTGCCTGGCAGCTGCCGGCCGACTGGAACCTGGGTGCGCAACTGAAAGCCACGCTCACTCACGATGAGGAAACCGAGCAGGGCTTTCTGGAGCTGGCTCCCAGCCTCACAGCCAGCCATAAAATTTATCGGGAGCTGGCAGGCTTTGCTGAAGTAGCCTCTGCCTGGGACACCCGCAATTCCCATTGGATGAGCACCTTTGACACAGGCGTTACCCTGGGCCTCAGCGACAACCTCCAGCTCGATGCCGGCGCCTATCTTCCTCTCACCGACGGGACGGAGGCCAGCTGGTTCCTTGGGGTAAGCTTCCGGCGTTAATACACCAAAAACAGAAAGGACAAATAATACCGAATCCTCCGGCAGAGCAGCATAGCGCTCTGCCGGAGGATTCGGTATTTCTGACCCAACAAGGGAAACAGGCAACTATAAGCGGGCGCCTACCACCACCGTGCGCTTATACTCCCGCTTTGCGCCGCCCTTAGGCTGCAGGAGCTGAATGTGGAGCAGGTAATAGCCTACGGACGCTTTACGGCCCTGGTCGGTGAGGCCATCCCACTGCACAAAGCCCTTGGTTGCCAGGGTTTCATTGCGCACCAGGCGGCGGATTAGCCGGCCCTGCGCGTCATAAATAGTCACACTGACGAGGTTACCGGGCTCAGTGAGCGTGTAGTTAAGCGTGGTGAAGTCTTGCTGACCGTCGCCATCAGGCGTGAAGATTTCCGGTTCCAGCGTGAACAGCTTGCTGCCGTTGGGGTCTTCCTGAAACTGAGAGTTGCGGCGACCGGGGGTGGCATACCCCACGCTGCCAGCCGCCGAGTGGAAGTTGGCCGCCGTGCTGGGCCCTTCCGGCCGAATACGCTCCAGCGAAACACCATTTACATCAGAAAGCACCGCCAAGTGCTGTTTAGCATTATAGACTACCCGGTCCAGCTGCACACCCGCGCTATTTTTCAGCACCACCGTACCGGCATCATCCGCCAGGGTAGGGAAACCGGACATAGTCAGAAAGGCTGCGGGGTCATTGGTGGGGTAGCTGGCCTGCACCACATCGGGGCGCGTGGTGAGCACCAGCAGCTTGCCGGGGGCCAGCACAGTTACCTCCTCACTTATGGTTTCACTATCCAAGCTACCATCGGCCTTTTCATTGCCCAGCAGCCAGCCTTGCAGATCAATATATTTGGTTGAGCGGTTGAGAATTTCCACAAAATCAACACCGCCGGTGCGGGGGTTGAACAGGATTTCATTAATTACCACGTCACCGGCTTCAGCTACGGAGGGCAGCGCGAAGGCGGCGGAAGTAGCCGGGCCCGCAGCATTGCCTACGCAGTCGGTAGCGCTTTGTACCTGTACGGTCACGGCCTGGCTGGGCTGTAGCGCCGAAGCCAGCTGCAGCGTCACGCTCCGAAAATCAGGTGAAGATACTGTAGCTCGCGTGACGGCCGGGCCACCGGCAAGCGTATAAAGCACGGGGTTGGCGGCGGAGGCGCTGTCCAGCTTTTCCGCGAAGCTAAGCCGTACCGACGTAGTACTTAAGGCTACGGCTTTCAGCAGCACGGGGGCTATGTGGTCGCCGTTGGTGGCCTGCACGGCGTTGGCCTTGCCGGGTGTACCGCCGCTGGCATTAGTGCTAGCCGTCCAGTTTTCTATGCCGGCGCAGGGGTTGGTGGTATCAACCATTTCCAAGGCCCAGCCTCCTTCTTTTTTCACGGCATCCTTGTACCAGGTATCGGAATAGCTAACCGAAAACAGCGTCTGTCCGTCGCGGGCGCGGAGCACCAACTCGTCGCCGCTGTTATTGAGGCTAGGGAAATTACTCAGGGCAAATACTTTTCCGTAGCTGGCAAATAAGCTGCCGCGGGTACTGCTGCACACCACCGCATACTCGCCGGGCTGCAGCGAGGCGCCGGTGGGGAATACGGCCGCCGTGCTGCTGCCCAGCTTCAGCAGGCGAATACCTGCCAGGCTGATAACGTTGGCGGTGGGGTTGAAAATCTCCAGGTACTCCGAAGCAGGCAGGCCAATTACAGGTGACTCATCGGCCAGAATTTCAGTGATAAGCACCTGATTGACGCCGGGCTGCACGGCAAAGCCGCTGTTTACAAAGTCTACCTGTGCCGGCGTGGTTAAAGCGTTGCCAAACAGGTCAGCTACCTGCTGCACGGTAAGGGTATTGGCGCCTAGGGGCAGGTTGGCAGCCAGGGTCAAATGCACTAGGCTTTTATCGGTAGCGTCGCGCACGGCCGCCGTAACGGCTGGGGTGCTGTTTTTCAGCTGATAATTGCTGGCCTGTTGCGTTTCGGTTACGGCTTCCGAGAATTGCACATCCAGCTGCCGGGCCGCGGTAGGTGTTGCCGTCAGGGGCTTGGGCGCCTGCTGGTCGCTTACACTGAACTCATCGAAGTAAAAATTGCGGCTGTTCGAAGAGGAATAGGTAAGGGCAATGCCTAGGTAGCTGCTGGCATGGTAGGTAGCATCGGTAGCGGTACCTTCGGTGGTGTAGCTCTGGCCAGTGCCTGTGAGGTCGGTTTCCAGGGTCCAGGTATCATCGGCAGTGCGGGTAACCCGCACGCGCACCACGTTGTTGTTGCTGGAGTTCAGCAGCTGGTCCCGGCCGTTTATCACGTAGGCGGCGCTGGTGGCGGCATCTTTGCGAAACAGGCTGACCTCATCCGGTGTACCACCCAGGCGTACAAAGTAGCCGAAGTTGCTGGTGGCCCGCAGGTCGCTTTGGTCAGAAAGCAGCCACACATCGGCCAGGTTGCCGCTGCTGGTGGCCAACTTCAGGTTAGCATAAAACTCCCAGGTGGTGCCCGAGGCCGCCACGCTGGGGGTAGCCAGCTGCAGGCTGGTGCCGGTGACGGCCGGGCCATTGCTTTGCAGTTGCTTGGCCGTATTTACTTCAAAGCCGGAAACATCCCCGGTCCAGGCCGGATTTTCGGTGAAATTGCCGTCGGTAAAAGACTCACTTAGCTGTGCCCGGGCCGGAACAGCAGCTCCCAATAGGAAGAGAAGAAGTGTAGAAAGCAGTGGAAGATGCGCAAAACGAGGCGCCAACGCGCAGGAAACGTGGTTCACGAGGGAAACTGACAAAAAAGAATAGGGCCACCCGGCAGGGCACACGCCGGATCATGCATCTAAGTAACTGGCTTTTCCCGACATTTGCCATGCTTTGGGCTTTGCCCAGGGCTTCATTTTTTTGCTGTACGATTTTATGAAAGTCGCAATTGTAGGTGCCACCGGCCTGGTTGGGGGCGAAATGCTGAAAGTTCTGGCCGAGCGCCAGTTTCCGGTTACCGAGCTTCTGCCCGTTGCCTCAGAAAAATCAGTGGGTCAGGAAATCGAATTTCAGGGCCGTAAGTTTAAAGTCGTTAGTATGGACGACGCCATTGCGGCCCGTCCGGACGTGGCCATATTCTCGGCAGGCGGCTCTGTTTCTAAGGAGCAGGCTCCGCGCTTTGCGGCAGTAGGCACCGTTGTCATTGATAACTCCTCCGCCTGGCGCATGGACCCGACCAAAAAGCTGGTAGTGCCCGAAATCAATGCCAAAGAGCTGACTTCTGAAGATAAAATCATTGCCAATCCTAACTGTTCTACCATCCAGATGGTGCTGGCTCTGCACACCCTGCACGATGCTTACCGCATCAAGCGTATTGTGGTGAGCACCTACCAGAGCGTAACGGGCACGGGTAAAAAAGCCGTGGACCAGCTCATGCAGGAGCGCGCTGGCAGCGAAGTAACCAGCCCGGCTTATCCGCACCGCATCGACCTGAATGTGCTGCCTCACATTGATGTGTTTGAGGACAATGGCTACACCAAGGAGGAAATGAAAATGGTGAAGGAGACCAAGAAAATCATGGGCGACGACTCCATTCAGGTAACGGCCACTACGGTGCGCATTCCCGTGGTGGGCGGTCATTCAGAATCAGTGAACGTGGAGTTTGAGCGGGAGTTTGAACTGGCCGACGTCTATAAAATCCTGGCCCAAACGGAAGGTGTGGAAGTGGTTGATGATCCTGCCCAAAACCGCTACCCCATGCCCAAAGATGCCCATGGCAAAGATGCCGTATTGGTAGGCCGCATCCGCCGCGACGAATCCCAGCCCCGTACCCTGAACATGTGGGTGGTAGCTGATAACCTGCGCAAAGGTGCTGCCACTAATGCCGTGCAGATTGCGGAGAAAATGCTGAAAATGGGGCTGTTGCGTTAAGCAGCCCCATTTTCCTTACCGTTCTATTCTTTCTTCTATTAGCTGATTAGCAGACTTATTGGCGCAACCTTGCTGGCAGTTTGGTATTCCTCTACAGCAGCTCGGGAAGTAGTGCCCCATATGCCTACCCAGAAGCCCGACAGTAGCCAAGCCCATCCTATGGCCGTGCAACTGCACAATATTTCGCTGCGCATCAGCAGCAAATAGTATTTCACTTATACCTTCTATTCCTTTTGAAGACTCTGATAGTCGGGGCATTCCTGCTCCTAACCAGCACCCGCGTATTGGCGCAGGAAGAGCAAAAAAAAGCTACCAACGAAGTATACACCTATGTGGAGCAGATGCCAGTTTTCCCGGGCGGGCAAGAGGGCATTTTTAAGGCGCTGGGTCAGGTTATCCAGTATCCCACTGAGGCATTGCAGCAACGCCTTGCCGGTAAGGTATTTGTCAGTTTTGTAGTGGGCCCTACAGGACGCATACAGGATGTGAAGGTGGCAAGAAGCGTGCATCCACTCCTCGATTATGAAGCAGTACGGGCAGTACAGGCGCTGGCTGATTTCACGCCGGGCCGGCAATTGGGGCGCGCCGTGTCCGTGGCCTTCACGTTGCCGATAACCTTTCAACTGCCAAAAAACGTGGAAGAAATACTGGCTCAACGTGTGGCGGCCCGCATGGCCCCGCCTACTGCCGGCGCCCAAGACACGCTGCCGGCCACGGCGGCTCAGCCTATCTACACCGCCGTGGAGAAAATGCCGGTGTTTCCCGGCGGGCAGGAAGCGTTATACCACTTCATTGTACGAAACTTGCGCTATCCAGAGCAGGCTAGCGCGCAACGGTTGCAGGGCCGGGTATTTGTATCGTTTGTGGTTAATACCTCCGGGCAGGTAGAGCAGATCAGGGCCATTACCAACGTGCATCCTGTTCTGGAAGAAGAAGCCAAACGCGTGGTTAGCTTGTTCCCTGCTTTTGAGCCTGGCCAGCAGTCGGGGCGCAAGGTAGCCGTCAGTTTTACCGTGCCCATCTCATTTCATCTGAACCCAAACAACGGCAAAATCCCCGGCCAGCAGGCCAGCAGAGAAGAAGCTGCGGCCGCCAATCTGCTGAATGAAATAACTACTTGGCAGAATAGCCGCATCGGTTATACAATGTCGGGGCTGAATCTGCAGGATGCGCCGCCCCTAGCGGAACACCAGGTACAGGAGCAGCTGCGCAACTTTGACTATCCTACTGATGCCTTACGCTTGGGCCTGCAAGGCCGGGTCAGAATTAGCTTCAGCCCCGATAGCAGCGGGCGCGCTACCAATGCCCGGATACTGCAGGGCCTTCATCCAGCCCTTGACCAAGCAGCGCTGCTGGCTGTTGTCCACGGCGTTCAGCTTAAACCGGCCCAGTTGCGTGCCCTGCAAGGCAAAATGCTGATAGTATCCGCACTGTTTCAGCTGCCGCCCCGTGCCGACGAGCTACTGGCGCAGCGCATGGGGGAAGAGGCAGTGGCTCCCAATCCGGGCTTTAGCGCGGCACAATACCCCGGTGGGCCGGAGGCCTTGTACGCTTTTCTGGCGGCGGCTCCCTACCCGGAGGCAGCCAGGCAGCAGCTACTCAGCGGCCGCATCTTCATCACTATTACCCTGGATGCCAGCGGCTGGGTGAAAAGTATGGAGCCGCTTATGTCGACCCCGCCTTCCGGCGCAGAAACGACGGCTACCAAGGCCCGGGGCAAGGCGCTGGATGAACTGTATGAAGCGGCTATGCAATACCTCACGCAAATGCCCCAGTGGCAACCTGCCCGCTGGAATGGGCAGCCCGGCCCTACCTCATTCACGTTGCCCCTCACCTACTACGCTCTGCCCCCGGCTACTCCCGCGCCCATGATATATGCCTACGCCGATGAGATGCCGGTACCGGTTAAGAGCAACATCCTGCAGGCTTCCTCACATCGGCTCAACTATCCCCCAGAAGCGTTACGGGCACAGGCGCAGGGCTTAGTGTGGGTGTATTTTGTAGTAGATGAAACCGGCAAAGTAACGCAACCCGTTGTGGTAAAAACACCCCACGCCAGTCTGAGCGAGGAGGCGCTAAAGCTTGTGGCTGGACTACCGGTTTTTAAACCAGGACGCCACCACGGCCAGCCGGTGAAAGTGGCGCTAATGCTACCTGTCACCTTTGCCATAAAGTAGAAGCTACTTCCCGAACACGGCACCGGCAAAATCTATTACGGCGCGGCGGGTTAGCTCAGGTTCTTCAAAGTACCCTAAGTGGCCTACGTTACTCAGAAGCAAGGCATGACTCTGAGCTGGCAGTGCCAACTGAGGCAGAATGCTTTCCACGGATACGGCTACGTCTTCCTTACCCACAATAAACAGCACCGGGAAGCGCGCATTGCGCAGCACCTGGGTGCGGTCGGGCCGGTCACGCATGGCTTGCAGGGCGCCTAGCACGGTGGTTTCAGGTGTGGCTTTCCCAATATCCTCCAGGAACTCGCGCCGATCCAACAACCGTTCCCGATTTACGGGCGCAAACAGGGGGCGAATAAAGGACTCCATAAACTTTTCCACCCCATTGCGGCGCACAAAGTCCATGTTCTTATCCCGGTTGGCTTTCTTTTCTTCCGTATCGGGCAGGGCCGTAGAATGAAACAGCACCAGGCCAGCCACCATTTCAGGGTAGCGCTCTGCAAAAGCAAGGGCTACATACCCACCCATGCTATGGCACACCAGTAGTGCTTTGTCCACGTTTTTCTGCCGTAGCTGTTCGGCCACGTAGCGTGCCTGCGCTTCCATGGAGTAGTCCCGGATATCGTGCACATTCGTACCATGACCCAGCAAATTCAGGGTCACCAGACGGTAATGATCGGGAAAGCCACGAGAAAAGTCCGTCCAGACCTCGCGCGATTCGCCAAAGCCGTGGAGAAAGAGTAGCGTGGGGTGAGCGTCAGACATATTAGTAGCAGAGTACAGGCATGGAAAAAACAGGGCTAATTTATGTGCAGAAAGGCACAATCTACTAGCATAACTGAAAGGTAATGACCAACAAAAAGACCAGGACGTTTCCGTACCTGGCCTTTTTGTTGGTCGTAAAATTGGCTTACCGCTTATTTGCGGCTCAACTTCAATACTTGCTGCTGAGCACCCTGACGGATGGTGAGGTAGTATACACCACCACGCAGTGTAGCTGCTTCTGGTAAGCCTACTTTCTGCAGGCCCATACCCGACGTCGTTACTGTGCGCGTCAGCAATTTCTTGCCTAATACATCATATACGGTGAAGACGATAGGACCAGCGCCTATGGATTCCACTTCTACAGCCACATTCTTATCGAATGGGTTAGGGAATGCCGAAGCTTTGAAGCTGGCTTTGCTGGTCCGTACCTGCAGTGCTGCTACGCTGGAATAGGCAAAGGTGCCATCCGTGTTAACCTGGCGCAGACGGTAATACACCGTGCCTGTAGCGAAGGAAGGAAGGCCGGCATCCACAAAGCTGTACTCGGTGCGGCTCATGGTGCTGCCTGCGCCGGCGCGCTGGCCAATGGCTACAAACGAAATACCATCTAAGCTGCGCTCCACTACAAACGACTCACTGCTCTTTTCTGATGCCGTAGCCCAGGTGAGCAGTGGCGCTTTGCTATTCCAAGAAGCACTAAAGCTGGCAAACTCGACCGGCAGAATGACACCGTTTACCGTGATGATTATAGAGGCTGTGCCCGGGCAATTAGCAGGTGTTGTAGGACCAGTTACAGTGTATTGGGTGGTTCTTAGTGGATTAACCGTTATCTGCGCCCCTGAAGATGGGATTGTAGTCGTTGTAAAACCATTGTAGGCCTTCCAAGTGTATGAACCAGAAGTGCCACCACCTGCTGTTAAAATAACAGAGCCTCCAGGCGAAACATTGTTATCTGCGTCGTTTGAGTTTAGGCTTAAATTACTGGTAGTAGCAACTGTGATTTTCTGTGAAACTGTACCAGTACAAGTAGCACTTGTGGTCTCAACGGTATATGTAGTTGATGCTTGTGGGGTAACAGTAAACACACCACTCGTATTGCTATCAATAGTCGCACCATTAGCCTTTAGAACATAGGTGCCATTACCACCACTTGCATTCAGTGTTACAGCAGTTCCGGGACATACAGTTGATGATCCAGCGCTTGAGGTAAGCGTTAGAATTGGGTTGATTGTAAAGTCAACGTATGTAATCTTACTACAACCGGTAGAAGTAAGCCGGTATACCGTCGATGTTGAAGGATAAACAGTAAGAAAAGCTGTACCGCCTGATACTGTTCCTGAAGTAACAGGGGTCACGGTAGTGCCGGTTACTATCTCCCATTTATATACTGCAGCACTAGTAGACGAGGCCCCAGAGAGCTGAATAGAAGAATTTGAATTGGTAGTGGGACAGTAGGTAATATCTGCTACCCCACTTTGGCCTTGGGGGATTTTTTGGCCTTGCTGTACTCCATTAATGAAAGCCGTAAGCTGGTTTGAACATCCTGCCTGGCCATTACTAACGAAAGGTAATGCAAATAAACTGAGGCAGAAGCAAGTCAGAAATGTGTAAAGTGTTTTCATAGTGGAAAAGGTTCGGTGATGCATTCGACTTAATTTATTACAATATGCAAAACTACGGTATTAATCCGAAGGCACCATATGATGTTTTTTATATGTTTATTATGAGAGTGTAACCTTATGTAAAGATAGTCCCAAGGCAGGTCACTGGTTATCACTCAGAAGAATTATCCTATTTTCATCACCATATTTTACACATTAGCAACTCCGCCCTAGTTTGAGCTTTTAGCTACTTGTGAGCTTTCCAAAATATTCAAACTAGCTTTTTTGGTACGCAAAAAGACCAGGCCGGATAGAGCCTGGTCTTTTCGGTAAAAGGTAGTAGTGGCCCGCCTAGTTATGACTGAGCTTGATTACTTGTTGCTGCTGCCCCTGGCGTACGGTTAAGTAATAGATGCCTGAACGCAGCGAAGCAGTTTCTGGCAACCTAATTTCCTGCAGACCCACACCTGAGGCTGTGACCGTGCGCGTCAGCAACTGCTTGCCCAGCGCATTGTGCACCGTGCAGGTGATGGTACCGGCACCCAAAGCTTCCACCTCTACGGTAACAGCCTGCGCCGAGGGGTTAGGGAACACAGTAGCTTTAAAGTTGGACCGACTGGTAGGTACTTGCAGGGTTTTAATGGCCGAGTAGCTGAAGCTACCATCAGTGTTCACCTGCCGCAGACGGTAGTACACTGTGCCAATCGTCGAGGCCGACAGGCTCAGGTCCGAGAACTGGTACTCACTGCGGGTGGTAGTGCTGCCCGCCCCGGCGCGCTGGCCAACCGCCGTAAACGTGTGCCCATCCAGGCTGCGCTCCACCACAAAGGAGGCGCTGCTTTTCTCTGAGGCGGTAGCCCAGTTCAGTTGGGGCGCTTTGCCGGCCCAAATGGCTGTGAAGCTCGCAAATTCTACTGGTAGAATGACCCCGTTTACCGTGATGATTAACGAAGCAGAGGCAGGGCAGTTACCAATTGTAGTATTACCGCTCACCGTATATTGAGTTGATGACCTTGGATAAACCGTTACCTGTGAGCCTGAGGAGGTGATAGGAGTACCATCACTAGCGGTCCAGGTGTAGGCACCAGCGGTACCACCACCTGCTGTCAGGATAACCGCAGTACCTGGGGCTACATTATTATCCGGGTCGTTCGAGGTTAATGTCAGGTTGTTCGTGTTTACAATTATTCGCTGTACTACGTCGGCACCACCGCAATTATCTGTCTTAGTAGTTATAGAATAGATGGTGGAAGTAGTAGGATTCACATCAAACACACCCGTCTGGTTCTGATCAATTAAAGTACCACTGGAATTACGCAGGAAATATGTCTCCCCCGCGGTGGCACCAGCTGCGGTTAAGGTTACCGTTGTGCCGGGGCAAACGGCACCGGTGACAGGCCGGCCATCCTGCGTAGCAGTAATGGAAAGCGTAGGAGCTAGGGTCAGAGTGAAAAAATTGGTCTTAGGATTATTACAGTTGATGTCGCTACGTAGCGTATATGTGGTATTCGTCGAGTTGACAGGCAGACCAAACGTATAAGTAGAATCAATTGGCACATACCGCTTGCTTACTCTAACAGTATCTGTACCGGTACCTTTATAAAGGATAAAGACAGTATTAGTTAACGGCTTGACAACTACTTGGGAAGCCGTTGATTGAAGCGAAGGACAGTAGTAACTGGTAATGTCGCCAGAGCCATTATTTATATCTACTGTTTCCACACCATTTACAGCAGTAGCTGAGTTGGAAGGGAAAGAAATAGTAAACTGCCCGGAACAGTTATTCCCACCACCAGGTGTCCCTCCCCCACCACTTCCTCCACCCGGATTAGTTGGCTTTTGCCCATAACCAATCGTTACGGAGCCAAACAGAAGAAGAAAGAGACTCAAAAACGCGTATATATTTTTCATGTTGCAGGTATTAACAAGAGAGCGAAAACTTAATTTTCTGCAATACGGAATACGCCTACTACATAGTTATGAAATAGTATTAAATAAATTATTTACCTCATTTACAGTGATATATATCATAATAATATATTGCTTAGCCTATGATTTGGCACTTTTATTTTATTAAAATAGTTATAAAATAATGAAGCTTATTTTATATTCTTAGCTCAATAACAACCCCACTCATGTCAAATACTTCTCATAGCTAGAGGCTACTCTAGTTGACTGCAGGCTCCCTACAACGCCAGGAACGCAAAAAACCGAAGCAGCTGACGCTGACTTCGGCTTTAAGTTTAAAGGCATCAAAGACTTACAGCAGCACTTTTGCCTTAGGCGCTGTAGCTACCACCTTCCCGTGCATCTCGCGCAGCGCGGCGGCTATGCCGGCGGCATCGAAACCACACTCCTTATATAGCTCGTCCTGGGTGCCGTGCTCTACCACGCGGTCCGGAATGCCAAGGCGCTGCACAGGCAGGCTATAGCCGTGGTCGGCCATGAACTCCAGCACCGCCGCACCGAAGCCGCCCTGCAGGCAGCCATCTTCCACGGTTACAATGGCTTTATACTGGCGTAGGATGTTGTGGAGCATTTCCTCATCCAGCGGCTTGCAGAAGCGCATATCATAATGCCCGGGGTTAAGTCCCTCGGCCAGCAGCTGCTGGGTGGCTTTCACAGCATAGTTGCCGATATGGCCAATACTGAGTACTGCTACGCTCTCCCCATCACGCACTACGCGGCCAGTGCCAATAGCCAGTTTCTTGAGTGGCTTGCGCCATTCCGGCATCACGCCCTCGCCACGAGGGTAACGGATGCTGAAAGGGCCGGCATTTTCCGGGAGGCTGGCTGTATACATTAGGTTGCGCAACTCTTCCTCGTTCATGGGGGCTGAAACCACCATGTTAGGGATACAGCGCATGTAAGCCAAGTCGTAACAGCCGTGGTGCGTGGGGCCATCGGCGCCGGCAAAACCGGCGCGGTCAAGGCAGAAGACTACGTGTAGATTCTGCAGCGCTACATCATGCACCACCTGGTCGTAGGCACGTTGCATAAAGGACGAGTAGATATTGCAGAACGGTACCAGACCCTGTGTAGCCAGGCCCGCAGAGAAGGTTACGGCGTGCTGCTCAGCAATACCCACGTCGAAAGCCCGGTCGGGCATGGCCTCCATCATAATGTTCAGCGACGAGCCCGAGGGCATGGCCGGCGTCACACCCATGATTTTGTCGTTCTTCTCCGCCAACTCTACTAGCGTATGCCCAAACACATCCTGATACTTAGGTGCCTGGGGTGTAGAGTAGGTTTTCTTATGAATCTCGCCGGTTACCTTATCAAACAGACCGGGCGCGTGCCAGAGAGTCTGGTCTTTTTCCGCCAAAGCATAGCCCTTGCCCTTCACGGTAACGCAGTGCAGCAGCTTGGGGCCGGGAATGCTTTTCAGGTCATTGAGGATAGTGACCAGATGCTGCACATCGTGGCCATCTACCGGGCCAAAATAGCGGAAGTTTAAAGCTTCAAACAGGTTTCCCTGCTTCAGTAAGGTGGCCTTCATTGCTTGCTCCACCCGGCGGGCAATCTGCTGGGGGTTGGGGCCAAACTTGGAGAGTTTACCCAGCACATTCCACAACTCGTCGCGCACCTTGTTGTAGGTGCGGGAGGTGGTAATGTCGGTAAGGTATTCCTTGAGCGCGCCCACGTTGGGGTCAATGCTCATGCAGTTATCATTCAGAATAACCAGCAGGTTGGATTTCTCCACGCCAGCGTGGTTGAGGGCTTCGAAAGCCATGCCAGCCGTCATAGCACCGTCGCCAATAACGGCAATATGCTGGCGGTCGAATTCTCCTTTGTAGTCTGATGCCACGGCCATGCCCAGTGCGGCGCCAATGCTGGTAGAGCTGTGCCCTACACCAAAAGCATCATACTCACTCTCCTTGCGCTTGGGAAAGCCCGACATGCCGCCGTAGCGGCGATTGGTAGGAAACTGCTCCCGCCGGCCCGTCAGGATTTTGTGGCCGTAGGCCTGGTGGCCAACGTCCCATACCAGCTGGTCGTAGGGGGTTTTGAAGACATAGTGCAAGGCTACTGTCAGCTCCACCACGCCCAACGAGGCGCCAAAATGGCCGCCGTAAATGGAAACGGAATCAATGATGAATTGCCGCAGTTCCTGGCTGAGCTGAACCAACTGGTCTGGGCTGAGCTTTTTTAGGTCGTCGGGCGAGTCAATAGCGGCCAGCAGGGCACCGGGTTCAACAATCATCTTTGGGAAGGACAAATAGCAGGAACTAACAGGGCAACAGATAACCTTGGGAAAGGTTAAGGGCAGCTACCAGATAGCATCCCCATAGTGGGCAAAGGTACGAGTTTTCCGGGCCAGCGGTTTATCCCTTTCCTCGCGCTTTTGGACTTCTTACCTTCCTTACTTCGCTCTGGCTGAATATTGGCTACTTTTGCCCATCCCCACACCGCTTGCTTATGCCGCTTACCCAGGACTCCGAGGAACAGCAACTACTCGATAAGCTTCGGCCGTCGCGCATTGTGCTGCCCGTACTTATCGGGCTGGGAGTGGTGGGCTTTATGTTCTGGCGCAGCTACAAGCCCGGCGACCTAGCCCCGCTGGGTAACGCCAGCCCCACGTGGCTGCTTATTTCCTTGCTGGTGCTGGTAGCCCGCGATGCCGGCTACGTTTATCGGATCCGCGAAATATCGGAGCGAGTACTTAGCTGGCGCGCTTCCCTGGACATTATTATGATCTGGGAGTTTGCCTCCTGCCTGCTGCCATCGGCTGTGGGCGGTACCTCAGTAGCCCCCATTCTGCTGCACAAGGAGGGTATTACCTTGGGTAAGTCGGTGGCCTATGTGATGGTAACGGCCCTGCTTGACAATCTATATTATGTAGTGATGGTACCCTTGGTGGTATGGCTGGCGCACGAAGGGCTGTATCCGGCTGAGTCCCTGCAAAGCGGGTTTATGACCACACTCAAAATAGCCTTTGGGCTGAGCTACGTGATGGTATCGCTGTATTCCGGGCTGATGCTGTATGCGCTGTTTATCAACCCAATGTCCGTAAAGCGGCTGCTGGTGCGCTTGTTTTCTGTGCGTGGCCTGCGGCGCTGGCGCGCCAAGGCCTATCAGCACGGCAACGAAGTAGTGTGGGCCTCAGCCCAGCTGCGTGGGAATGGTGCAGGCTACTGGCTGCGGGCCGCGCTCAGCACCGCCTTTGTCTGGACGGCGCGCTACCTCGTGATTGGCTGCCTGATTGCGGCATTCGTGAACGTATCGGCCAGTGAGTTTACCATGATGTTTGCCCGCAACATCACCTACAAAGTCATTTTGCTGGTGGCTATTACCCCAGGCGGCGCGGGTATAGCGGAAGGCGCTTTCCCCACTTTCTTTGGCAAGTTTATTGGCACAGCCACCATGACCAGCTTTATGGTGTTGCTCTACCGCATGGTCACGTACTACCTGTATCTGGTGTTGGGTGCGGTATTCCTGCCGCGTTGGGTGGCACGCATATATGGCAGGCGCACGGCTCAGAAGCTCATGCATTCTTAGCCAGCCATTCCATAGCAACACAAAAAGGCCTTTCTACCACTGGTAGAAAGGCCTTTTTGTGTTTTTGTCAGACTTTGATTTTCAACCGGAGCTTAGTCGGCCTCCAGCATCATTTGCGAGCCATCGGGGGCACGCAGGGTAATTTCATCTTTGGTGAGGTTTACGACATCGAAGGCCATTGAGTTGCTACCACCGGTGGGCGTGAGCGTAATTTTTTTAGCCGTTTGGTCGAAAGTGTAGGTGCCCTGCATCGTCTGGGTAGGGGACGTCATATTGAAGTTACCATTGGCAAAGAAGCGTAACTCCGTTTTCTTGTCGGCGCTGGTCTGGTCTACTTTGTCGCCGGTGGCGGTAGTCTCTTTATCGGTTTTCCAGACTTTGCTGTCGGTACCGTAAAGCATATTGGTTTCGCCTACTTTATTTTCCTGCTTACAGGAAGTAGCAAACAGGGCTACCAATACCAGCAAGCTGGCCAAGTAGCGCAATGGGAAGGGCATTAGTTTCATAGGAAATGGATGAGAAGTTGGGAGAAACTTTCAAGTCGAAATACCCGTCAGCTGAACCAGCTTTTCCAACGGATAGCAACTTCTTACGATAGCCTCTGCAAAGAGTTGGGATAAGTCTATCGGCTCTCGGAATAACAACTAAATTCATTAATCCGCGTACGATTCAGTGTTACATCCCCATGGCTTTCAGGCCGATGGGAGTATGTCTTGCTCCTCTCCCACTACTAAAAACCAATCCCATGGGACTCTTTGATTTCTTAAATAAAGGCGAACAAAAACCCGTTCAGCCTACCACGAAACCCAACACCGGCAACACTGATTTCTTTGGAAATACCAACCAGCCGGCGGCCACTACCCAGGGCGAAACTTATACTGTAGTTTCCGGCGATTCGCTTTCCAAAATTGCCAAGCACCATTACGGCGACGCCAGCAAGTGGCACCAGATTTACGAGGCCAATAAAGCCACTATTGGCTCCAACCCCGACCATATTGAAGTAGGCCAGGTATTAACTTTACCAAAAATTTAATTTCAGGCGCTACTTCCTCCAAACGCCGTTCTGCCCCGCAGAACGGCGTTTTTTTGTTCCTATCCAGCGCATTCGGCCGGCAGGTTTACACAGGAGAAATTGAAAATAGAAGGCGCTGAATTTTGAGTTCTCAATTCGGCGTGTACATTTGCATTTACCAAACCGGTACTCCCCCGCTCGCGGCGGGGCAGTTTTCATAGGATTTATACAGAAGCGGCGAGAGAACAGGCTCCGTGACCCGCTGGCAACCTTCGACCGCGCGAAAGGTGCCAATTCCTGCCCAGACCAGCTGTTGCTGGCGGGAGATATAAGTTGAGTGCCATGGAAAACACCCTCGCTTTCGCTTTATCGTATCCGTTTGCTGCGGCCGCTTCTCTGCGTTCCGGCCTTACTACGGATGTTTGTGTTTCCGCCTTCGCTACTGCGCGAATGCGCTGCTGTTGCAGCGCGTGTTGTTGCTGTTGCTAGCCACCTAAAGGCGGCTCCTTCCAGCACCCTTCCTCTTTTCCTGTTTGGTTCTCGACGAACAACCCCTCTGGGTACTTCGCAGGTCTAACCACATCCTAACCCCAGGCATTTCAGTGCTTTTGCCGGTTTCAGGAGGGTTTCCGCTACGTTTCATCGTGGCCTTTTCGCGCCCTCGGCGCTTCCCCTAGTCAAAACATTCTTCTCTAAATACAGCTCCATTATGTCTACGCAAAACCTGCACTTCGAAACCCTTCAGTTGCACGCCGGCCAGCAGCCCGACCCCGTAACCGGCTCCCGCGCTGTACCGATTCATCAGACGACCAGCTACGTGTTTAAAAACGCGGAGCACGGCGCTAACCTGTTTGCCCTCAAGGAATTCGGCAACATCTACACCCGTCTGATGAACCCGACGACGGACGTGTTTGAACAGCGTATTGCGGCGCTGGAAGGCGGTGTAGCAGCACTGGCCGTGTCCTCGGGGCAGGCCGCACAGTTCATTGCACTCAACAACATTCTGCAGGCCGGCGACAATTTCGTTTCCACCTCTTTCCTGTATGGAGGCAGCTATAATCAGTTTAAAGTAGCCTTTAAGCGCCTGGGCATAGAAGCCCGCTTTGCGGATGGCGACAAGCCTGAGAGCTTTGAGGCGCTGATTGATGACAATACCAAGGCCCTATACCTGGAAACCATTGGCAACCCCAGCTTTAGCGTGCCTGATTTTGACCGCATTGCCGCTATTGCCAACAAGTATGACTTGCCACTGATTGTAGACAACACGTTTGGCGCGGGTGGCTACCTGTTCCGCCCCCTGGAGCACGGCGCGCACATTGTGGTAGAATCGGCCACGAAGTGGATTGGCGGGCATGGTACCAGCATTGGCGGCGTTATTGTGGATGGTGGCAAGTATGATTTCGGCAACGGCAAGTTTCCGCAGTTCACGGAGCCCTCGGAAGGCTACCACGGGCTGATATTTAATGATGTTTTTGGTAAAAATGGGCCGTTCGGCAACATAGCCTTTATCATTCGGGCCCGGGTAGAAGGCCTGCGCGACTTTGGTCCTTCGCAGAGCCCATTCAACTCTTTCCTGCTGCTGCAGGGCCTGGAAACGCTGAGTCTGCGCCTGGAGCGCACCGTAGAAAACACGCAGCGTATTGCTACCTGGCTAGAGCAGCACCCCCAAGTGGAGCTGGTAAACTATCCTGGTCTGAAAAGCAGCCCGTATTATGCGCTAGCGCAGAAATATCTACCGAAAGGTGCCGGCGGCGTCCTTACTTTCAGCATTCGCGGCTCCAAAGACACGGCCACCCGGTTTATTGACAACCTAAAACTGGTAAGCCATCTGGCCAATGTAGGCGACGCCAAGACCCTCATTATTCAGCCTTCTGCCACCACGCACCAGCAGCTTTCCGAGCAGGAGCAGCAGGCAGCCGGTGTACTGCCTACGCTGTTGCGCCTTTCAGTGGGCATCGAGCACTTTGAGGACATCCGCGCCGACCTGGCTCAGGCGTTTGAAGCCGTTCGGGAAGAAGCACCCCAACTGCAGGAAACTACCCTGCTGGAACCCAAGCGGGAGCACGCACAGCCGCTGGAGGTATAAGCTCAACAACAAAATACAGTCATTGGGTTGGGCCTTGCTGGCACTCAAGAGTCTATTGGGTGGGACTAGGACTCGTCGGCATTAGGGCTCAACCCTTTCTATCACGGCGCTGCCCTTGGGGCAGCGCCTATTAGGACTTTCCTTCCGGACACACCATGCCTGAAGACCTATTATTCACGCTGCCTAAGCCTCTGCAGCTGGAAGGGGGCGGCCAGCTTGCCGGAGCGCAGGTAGCCTACCGCACCTACGGTACCCTAAATACAGACCGCAATAATGTGGTGTGGGTGTGCCATGCCCTTACAGCCAATGCCGAGGTGCTGGCCTGGTGGCCCGGCTTGTTTGGAGCGGGTTGCTATTTTGACCCGGCTGACTGGTTTATTGTGTGTGCCAATGTGTTGGGCTCATGCTATGGCTCTACAGGCCCGCTTTCCTCTGATCCTGAAACCGGCCAGCCATGGTACCAGACATTTCCCTTACTCACAGTGCGGGACCTGGTGGCGGCGCATGAGCAGTTGCGGCAGCATTTAGGACTAGCAAGGATTCATATCCTGATTGGTGGTTCTTTAGGCGGTCAGCAGGCCCTAGAATGGGCTGTGCAGCAGCCAAACCTCTTTGCCCACCTGGTAGTGCTGGCTACTAATGCCCGCCATTCTCCCTGGGGCATTGCCTTTAATGAAGCGCAGCGGCTGGCTATTCTAGCCGATGAAACCTACCACGCTGCCTCTCCAACCGGTGGGCAGCGCGGCCTGAAAGCAGCCCGGGCCATGGCTCTGCTAAGCTACCGCAGCTACGATGCCTATCATCAGACCCAGGCGGAACCAGAAGATGATACCCTGGAGGATTTTCGGGCCAGTGCCTATCAGCAGTACCAGGGCGACAAACTGGTAGCGCGCTTTAATGCCTATACCTATGTGGTGCTATCCAAAGTCATGGACTCACACCACCTGGGCCGTGGGCGCGGCGAGGTGGCCACTGTGCTGAATGGCATCAAAGCCCGCACGCTCATTATCGGCATTGGCTCCGATGTGCTGTTTCCGCCTTCTGAGCAGCGCCTGCTGGCGCGGCATATACCGGGAGCTATGTACGCTGAAATGGATTCCCGCTTCGGCCACGACGGTTTCCTGATTGAAACCGACCAAATCACGCATTTTCTCGAACAATTTCATGTCCAGACCTTCGCTCACTAGCTTGTCGTCCGTCTCATCCTCTCCTCTGCGCATTGGCCTTATGGGCTTTGGCTGCGTAGGCCAGGGACTGTATGATATTCTGCAGCAGCTGCCCGGGTTTGGGGCCGAGGTTCGGCGTATAGCGGTGAAGAACCCCACCAAAACCCGTTCCTTACCGGCCGACCGATTTGAATACCACGCTGATGCTTTGCTGGACGACCCGGAGCTGGATGTATTGGTAGAAGTAATTGATGATGCCGCTGAGGCCTTCCGGTTGGTAAAAGCAGCCCTGCAGCAAGGCCGCCGGGTAGTAACGGCCAACAAGGCCATGCTGGCCCGCCACCTACCGGAGTTGGTGCAGCTTCAAGATGAGTTTGGCGGCACGCTCTTATACGAAGCGGCCGTTTGTGGCAGCATTCCCATTCTACGCACCCTGGATGCCCATTTTGGCAGTGAACCCCTACGCTCAGTCAGCGGCATTCTGAACGGCTCTTCCAACTATGTGCTCACGCGCATGACGCAGGAAGGCACTGATTATGCAGCCGCGCTGGCCGAAGCGCAACTGTTGGGCTTCGCTGAAACCGACCCCACGCTGGATATGGCTGCCTTTGATCCTCGTTCTAAAGCCGTGATTCTGGCTGCTCATGCCTATGGCTTATTCCTGAAGCCAGAACAGGTGTTGCATCTGGGCATTGAAGGAATTACCCCGACGGATATTGCTTATGCTAAAGCTCAGGGCCTTAAAATAAAAGTAGTGGCCACCCTCGAGCAGCTTCCCGATGGACGCGTAACGGCACTGGTCGCTCCTACTTTTGTTGCTGAAAGCTCCCCTTTATATACGGTAGAGCACGAGTTTAATGGCGTCATCCTTGAAGCAGCTTTTGCGGGCACGCAGTTTCTGCGGGGGCGCGGGGCCGGTGGGCATCCTACCGGCTCGGCTGTTCTGGCCGATCTGGCCGCTTTACGGCAGAAGCGCGCCTATACCTACACAAAGCTTCGGCAGCCGGCTGCTGCCTTTACAACTGATCTGGCCGTGGAAATTTACCTGCGCAGCCCATCCGAAAGCATACGGGAAGACTTGGCTTTAACCGACATTTCGCTGGAAGGCACCGGCCCGGATGGATACTTTGCGGTGGGCTTTACCACATTAGCTCGGCTTCTGAAACAACGGGAGAAGCTGCGGGAAGCAGGAGCACTGGTAGTGCGCACTGGGCCCATAAGCGCACTACAGGAAGCGCGACACTCGGCCCAGGAAGCTCTGGCGCAGTAAGAAGAAGTGCATAGCCACAGGAGCAGCAGCTAAGCCAACCCATATCAGCCAGAGAATGTGTATATTCCAGTATGGAATCTGGCCGGTTTTTTCATCCATGAAAAACCAACCGGCTCAAGCATTTGCTACGGCCGAAAGGGTGTTGCCAGTTCTTACTGCTTTGCTCTATGCTTACTGCCCTGCTTTTCCCTCTTTTCAGTTTGTTGGCGGGCTGGTGTGCCCAACCAGCCGCGGCCACGCAGCGCGAGAAAACCGTGCGCAATGACTTTGAGGCGCTAGTGGAAGCGGAGCGCACTTTTGCTGCCTATGGGCAGGAGCATTCCGTGCAGAATGCCTTTAGCAAATACCTCAGCAATGCGTTTATGCTGCATCAGGGCCAGTTTATGCGGGGGCGCGATATTTACGCGCAAGCCCCGGATCAGCCCGGCCGACTGGTATGGCGCCCGGTCTTCGCTGATATTGCCGCTTCCGGTGATCTAGGCCTAACCACGGGGCCATGGGATTTTCGACCTAACACGCTGGCCGATGCGCCCACACGCTTTGGTGATTTTGCCACTATATGGCGCAAAACCAGCACTGGCAGCTGGGAGGCCGTCTACGATGGAGGCATCAGCCATGCAGCACCCGCCAAACCGGTGACTGAGCAGCTTCGGCCGGCCCGCTATGCTCTCAAGCAGGAGTCGGCGCCGGCGGATACGGCCAGCCGGCGGGCTGAACTGGCGCAGGCAGAGGCCGATTTTGCCATCCGTGCCCGCAAGTGTATGCGCCAGGCGTATCAGCCGATATTGGGGCCCACCGAAAATTTGCGCCTGCTGCGTGAGGGGGAAAAGCCTTTGCTGACCACCGCCGCCTGGGCGCTAACCAAAACCTCTACCCAACCGCTGAATCTGCAGCCAGTAAAAACCGAGGTGTCGGCGGCAGGTGATTGGGGCTACTCCATTGGCTATGTAGGGCAGCTGCCGGAACGGGGGCAGTTTCTGCACGTGTGGCGCCGCATAGATGGGCAATGGAAACTAACGATGGAAGTGCTCAGTGCGCGCGTAAACTGAATTAGCCAGTCTATTTCATTCAGCAAATACATCCGTATAAGCCCATCGTTTGGGGCACTTTGCTGATGAAAAGCTGCTAGTGCTCCCATATTTGTTCCGTAGGTTTGTTGCGCCTCCATTTGCTGCGCTATGCCTACTGTTCCTGCTCCGCTTCGCTCTCAAGACCGGGTTGCTATTGTGTGTACTGCCCGAAAAGCATCACATGAAGACCTGGCTACCGCTATTGCTACTCTTACCAGTTGGGGGCTGGAAGTAGTACTCGGCGAAAGCACGAACATTGCCCATCATCAGTTTGGCGGTGATGATGAGGTGCGGCGCCGTGACTTCCAGCGCCAACTCGATGACCCCAGCATCCGGGCTATTCTCATTGCACGAGGCGGTTATGGTACCCCGCGCATCATTGACCAGCTAGATTTTACTCGCTTCGCGGAGAACCCGAAGTGGATAGCTGGTTTCTCGGATATTACCACGCTCAACTGCCACCTGCTTCGTCTCGGCCACGAAAGCATTCATGGCGTTATGCCCATATTTTTCCACCAGCCCGGTGGCGAGGCAGCACTGGAAAGCCTGAAGCGGGCCCTGTTTGGAGAGCCTATTATATATACTGTCCCGGCTCATGAACTCAACCGTTTCGGTACTGCGGAGGGGGAGCTGATTGGCGGCAACCTCAGCATGCTGCAAAATCTGACGGGCACGCCCTCTGATTGTCCTACCGATGGCCGGATTCTGTTCCTGGAAGATACCGATGAGTACCTCTATGCCATTGACCGGATGATGGTACACCTGGAGCGCACCGGCAAGCTGCGCCACCTGGCTGGCCTGCTAGTAGGCCACTTCAGCAACCCGCAGGATAACCAGGTTCCCTTCGGGCAGACGCCTTATGAAATCATTGACACGTATGCGGGGCGTTATAATTTCCCGGTAATTTATGGCTTCCCGGTTGGTCACGAACCGGAAAACATGGCCCTGATCTGTGGGCGGCGTACCCGAATAACGGTGGACGAGAGTGGAGCGCGGGTGGAATATGTGTAAACCTTATTTGGGCGCTATTTAAGGCTGTAGCAAGTGGTATAATCCTTCTTTCTCAAATAGCAACCGCCCTATTTTAAGGCTTGACCATCCGGGCTGTAGGCGGTAGGTAAAACGCGGTGTGCTTTCTTCTAGCAAGCATTCTATACAGTATGCACGAATGCAGGGCAAGGAAGGGAGCCGGGTTTCCAGCTGCAGCAGGTGAGTAGAAATCATAAAGCATGAATTCGGGAAGCCGCTTAGGCCGTTAACCGTCGCCTGCGTGATTTCCGTGGCATCGTCCACATTTGTGCCTCGAAACAACTCATCGAAGATGGCAAACGTGCGGCCCGGCAACTGAGCTGCCTGCAATACGGATTTTAGATTCTGCAGCTCAGCCATAAAGTGACTATAGCCATCTTTCAAACTATCGGCTAGGTTACCGGCAACTACGATGGAATGAAAGAATGGCAGTTGACAAGATGCCGCAGGCACTCCTACGCCCAGGTGAGCCAGGTATACACATAAGCCAACCGCCTTTAGCAAGGTAGATTTCCCTGACATATTTGGTCCGGTCAGAACCACTATAGTATCAGTTGGGCCCAAGGCCAGCGTATTCTTTACCGGGTGTGGCAGCACGGGGTGATAGAACTCCTGCAGTTGTAAGCCTTCCTCCTGAAAAACGGGAAAAACAAATCCGAAGTGGAGCATGCCTTTTGCCAGCGACCAATACGCTTCAAACTCATTAAACCCTGTCCAGAAAGCGGCTATTTCCTCGGTGCTAACTGCCAAGAGTTGCCGGGCAAAGCGCACCATTTGGCCACTGGAAAAATCATCTTCCTGAATGGCCTGGGCATAAGCACTCAGGCTAAAACCCTCTAAAAACCGGATCAGCATGCCAAGCCGGGGCTGAAAGCAAGCCGGAAACACACCAACATTCAGCCGATGCAAATACCGCTGCTGTAGTTGATGCAGAAAGGAAATAGTTTGAATGCAACGGGCTCTACTAACATACCGTGCTTCCTCAGACAGCAGGAGTTTAACGGTCAGGCGCAGCCGGTTTTTCTCCAGCATGATCCGACCATGACTAACATCCAGAAGAAAAGCCCGCACCTCCTGCAAGGCAATTTTTTGGTAAGAAAAGTCGGCTAATACAGTCCAATTAGCCAAAAAGCCTTTGATAATGTCCTGCTTTTTCTGGATCAGCCCGATGGAAGGTGGCAACTCATGCAGCAGTTGCAGTAAGGTATCCTCTGCCTCCTGGTTATAGGTGTAGTTGAATAGAGGAAGGATATCGGCCTCAATCTTTAAGTCCTGAATGTGTATCACCCCCATTTTTATGAAAGAAGCCTTAAACTGCTTTTACCGCCAGCATACTGATTTTCTATTACTTGACTTCGGCATTGTTCAAAAACTGCAGTACCGTCTGGTTGAATAACGGACCATTTTCTTGCGGGGCATAGTGCGTAAGCCCAGGCAGAATAACCAGCTGGCTTCGCGGAATATTCTGAGCAATAAGACGGGTGTGCGCCTCTTTAATAACGTCCTTCTCCCCGGCTAGTACCAGTACCGGAGCCGTTATGGCGCGTAACTCGGCGGGTTTCATATTCGGATAGTTCAGTAGCAGGGTGCTGAGACGGTAGCCCTTGTGCCACTGCTTTTTGAAAGGGCCCAGCAGTGTCAGAATCCGCTTGGTATGGCGCACCTCCTTCAGTAGTTTGGCATCCACGGCAGTAGTATCGGCATAGAGATTAGCACCCATGGTTACCAGACTTTTTACCTGGGCCGGATAGCGCAGGGCCATGCTCAGGCCGGTGTTTCCGCCGTCGCTCCAGCCCACAATGTGGGCGGCGGGCACGTGCAGGTGCTCCAGTAGCGCATGTATATCATCCGCAAACAAATCGTAGCTAAGCCGGCCCTTGGTGGCCGCCGACTTGCCCTGGTCGCGGGTATCTACCGCAATAACCTGGTACTGCTTTGCCAGCGTCCCAATTTGCTGGCGAAAGCTGCTGATGGATTCTCCATTGCCGTGCAACAGCAGCAGGGGCTCGCCCTGCCCGTAGGTTTCGTAGTAGAGCTTTACGCCGTTGACCACCGCATAGTGGCCTGTGGATTTGTTGCGGCCGTAGGGCACAATATGCTGCCCGGTGGTGCGCAGGTAGTGGTTGCCGACAGTATCAGTCGCAACTTCCTGAGTAAAGCCAGTTACCTGCTGGAACTGCCGCCAGCCCTGGTTACCGGTCAGGAGTGGGCCGGCACCTTCAAAATCAGCGTTCAGGAGAGGAAGCTTTAGCCACTGCCCGGGCGCAGCCTCTACTTCCAACAGAAAGTCATCGAAGCCGAAGCGGCCGTTCATATAGTAGCCCAGCACCATCTGCAGGGAATCGGCCTGCTTACTCAGCTTGCCCTGCACGCTATAGGTGCGCCACTGGGCATCCTTAATGTTTTGGGGAAGGCGGGCGGAGCTAAGCCATTTGGTTTTAGAGTCCAGCACGGAGGCTGCAATCCAAGCATCAGCCCCATCGGAGGCGGCAGTATCTACCTGTACGCGCGCCGATAGCCGGTAAGGGCGCCCGGCATAAGCCCGCACGCTCACCCGCTGAAACAAGCCGTCGGCCACGGATATTTTGGGGGCCGTCTGGGCGTGGGCAGCAGCGCCCAGTAATAGCATCAACAAAGTCAGAGGTCTTTTCATACGTGATGAAGAGCCCGCAATGGGGCCTGGGGTGGCAAGGGCAGAAAAAAACTCCGGCAGTACTACTTGCCGGAGTTTTTTCTTGATTTTCAGCTGGCGGTAACTATTCGCCATAGATTACCTGCAACACCGTCTGGCCCACGGCCTTAAGCGTACGCCGGTCGATGATGCTCATATTATCCTGCGTGGTATGATGGTAGGCGGGGAAAACCTCTTCGCCAAACGGAAGGGTGTCAATAATATCAATGGTGCGGATACCTGCCTTGTTGGTATACACGTGGTCATCGGTGAGAGCAGGACCGTCGCGGAACAGGAAGAAATCAGAGAAGCCGATTTTAGCGGCCGTATTCCACACTTTTTCCACCACATCGGCCGCCATCTGGCGCGATTCACCCTCGCGGCTGAACTTAGCATTTTGGGCGCCTACCATATCCAGCAGAATACCATAGCTGGGCTTATAGCCAGCGGGCAGCAAGTGCGAGGCCCAGTACTGGGAGCCCAGACACCAGCTGTCTTCATCGGGCAGTTGGTTGCGCAGCTCGCTTTGTGTTGATTCGTCGTAGCCGTAATCTTCAGAATCAAACAAAATAAAGTCGATGCCGACGTCCGGCTTCAGACTGTCGGGCTGGGCAGCCAGCACGCGGGCCATTTCCAGAGCTATGCCTACGCCGCTGGCCCCATCAACCGCACCATCAAGCGGGGCATTTTTCCTGGTCTTGTCTTTATCAGCAAAGGGGCGCGTATCCCAATGGCTGAAGATGGCAATGCGGCGCGCTGCCTGTGGCTGAAACTGCGCCACAATGTTGCGGGAACGAAGCATTTTGCCATCAAAAGCCATAGCCTCAAAAGGCTGCTCTTTCACCGTCAGACCAAAGCTTTTAAATGTGCGCACTACCCAGTCGCCGGTTTTCACGTGGGCGGTTGTGTTGGGTACCCGTGGGCCAAACGCTACCTGCCGGGCCGTGTAGGCATAGGCAGAATCGGCATTGAAGCCGGGGGCTTTGGGCAGCTTAGCCTCTTGCGGCGGGGTGGCAGTTTCGGTAGTAGATTTCTTATCCCGGCAGCCGGCGGCCAGTAGCAAAACGGCCAGCGCAACCGAGGTAAGATGAGAGAGGCGAAAGTTCATAGAGTATAAAGAAGGGGTCAGGCTGAGAGAAGGCCGCTATGTTTATTCTTCACTGTAAGCCCAGTCTACACCGGCTTTGGTGTCTTTCACCACAATGCCCTGCTCCTTCAGCGCTGCCCGAATAACGTCCACTTTGGCGTAATCTTTGGCAGCTTTGGCTTCCTGATAAAAGCTAAGCGCCAGCCCCAGCAGATCTTGGGCATTAGCGCGGGGTTCATCCTGCAGGCCTAACACGTCCTGTACCAGCGTGCGGTAGGCGGTGGCTGCCTCTGTTAAAGCGGCTTCACTCACCTGCACCAGCGTAGTGGGGTTGGCTGCGTAGCTATTGAATTTGCGCAGCAGGTTAAACAGGGACGCAATGCAGCGGGCCGTGTTCAGGTCATCGTTCAGGCCAGTGAAGCAATCCTGCGTGAGTTTGCGCAGCTCGGTATCAGCCGGGGCAGTATCGGCAGCGCGCTCGGTGCCTTCCGGCAACACCAGCTTCTCCAGCACGCGCAAACCGTTCATCAGCTTGCGGTAGCCTTTGCGGGCAGCCTGCATGGCCTCATCCGAAATATCGATGGGGCTACGGTAGTGCGCCTGCAGCAGGAAAAAGCGCGCCACCATGGGCGAGTATGCCTGCGACAGGGTAGCATTAGTGCCCTCAAACAGTTCGGAGATGGTAATGAAGTTGCCGAGTGACTTGCTCATCTTGGCTCCATTCACCGTAATCATGTTGTGGTGCATCCATACCCGCGCCTCGTCGGTGTGGCTGTGGCTGCCCTGGCTCTGCGCAATTTCGCACTCATGGTGCGGAAACATCAGGTCCAGTCCGCCCCCGTGGATGTCGGACATCTGCCCCAGGTACTTGCGGCTCATAGCCGAACACTCCAGGTGCCAGCCAGGGAAACCCTGGCCCCAGGGCGAGGGCCACTGCATCAGATGGCGGGCATCAGCCTTTTTCCAAAGGGCGAAATCCAATGGGCTGCGCTTTTCTTCCTGCCCGGCCAGGTTGTCGCGCGAGCCGGCCAAGAGCTCATCTACCACGCGGTTAGAAAGCTTGCCGTATCCGCGCCCAGCTGCATTATAAGCCGGCACGTCAAAGTACACGGAGCCATTCACCTCGTAGCCAAAGCCGTTAGTGATGATTTCCTGAATCAGCTCAATCTGTTCGGTGATGTGGCCGCTGGCGCGGGGCTGAATATCGGGCGGCAGGCAACCCAGCACCTCCACGTGGCGCTGGTAGAGGTTGGCAAACTGCTCGGCTACCTGCATAGGCTCCAGTTGCCGGGCGCGGGCCATTTTGCTGATTTTGTCCTCTCCCTCGTCGGCGTCACTTTCCAGGTGGCCTACATCCGTGATGTTGCGCACGTAGCGCACCGTGTAGCCGAGGTAGCGCAGATAGCGCGTGAGCACATCAAACACCACCGGACCGCGGGCGTTGCCCACGTGGGCTTCGCTGTACACAGTAGGGCCGCACAGGTATACCCCTACAAAGGGGGCATGCAGGGGTTCAAAGGATTCCTTCTTGCGGGTAAGGGTGTTGTAGAGGGAGAGCGGGTGGTGCATCCGGCAAAGATATCATTGGCAATGAAGAATGAGGAATGATGCCGGCGGGCACCTTCGATTCTCATTCTTTCGTCTTGGTCTTCAACCGATACGTGCCGGTGAGGGGAAAGTGGTCAGAATACGGAATTTCGTAGTGTACGCCAAAGTCCTCAATAGTCCATTGGGGCCCGGCAAACTGCTGGTCGATGCGCAGGAAAGGCAGCCGGCCATTGTAGGTAGTGCCAATGCCATTACCAATGGTGGCATGGGCATTCTGCATATGATCAGCCAGTTGGTCATAGGTGTAGCTGTAGGGCAGATCATTTAAATCAGCGCAGAAAAGCACCGGGTAGCGACTCTCACTCATGTGTGCTATCAGCTGATCTACCTGCCGGCTGCGGGCAACCAGCCCGCGCTTAAACCGGCGCAGCAGCCCTACCCCTTTTGCCTTTAAGCCATCTTTGCTGGAATAGCTGTCTACAATGTCACGTTCCTCCATGCTCATACTTTGCAGGTGGGCGTTGTATACACGCATGGTGTCGCCGCTGGGCAAGCGCAAATCGGCAAACATGGCGTGGTTCTGGGTGAGCTTGCCAAAGCGGATAGTTCCCTGGTTTACAATAGGAAACCGCGAGAAAATAGCCAGGCCAAACTCGGCATCAATGGCATTACGCAGCGTAACGGACACAAATGGGTACCGGTGCGCATCGGGCCCAATGCGCTGCACCGACTGAAATGCCCCCTTACTTGCCTGGTTGGCGCGGGTAATGCGCGGCTCATTGTAGAACTCCTGCAGGCAGATAACATCGGCCGGCTGTTCGGCTATCCATTTGATTAACTGACGGGAAGAAGCATAGTCCTTATCGCGCAGTTGCGCATACACGTTAAAAATGCGCACGTTGGCACTCAGCAACTGGACTTTTTGCCCGGGGCCGGCAGCCGCATCAGCAGGAACCAGGTACAAAGGATGCAAAGCAAAGCCCCGCTGCACGTGTGGCCACATCAATACCAGCATTAGCAAAGGCAGGAGAGCTACCCGCCAGTTGCGCAGCAGCCAGTACACGGCCAGCACCCCGGTGAGCAGCAGTGCTACTGGTAAGGAAAGCCCGATAAAAGCCGCCGGCCAGAACTGATGCGCCGGCACCTGCAATGCAGCAATGGCCAGCAGCACCCATCCTAACACCAGCAGGGTGCATTTAAAAGCAAAGGAACGTCGCACAGGATCAAAGAAAGACAGCGGCAAAATACGACATCCTGCTTGTTTAGACACCTATGGTATTTATCCATGGCTACTTTAGACTATATTTCAGGGTTGTATTTCGCCTGCTATCCTCTTATGAATCAAAGGCTCCACTATAGCCTGCTACTGGGCTTTTTTTCCTTGCTGCTGGGCACAGTATGGCCTGGCCATAGCTACGCCTCCGTCCCCACAACCCGTAGCCTGGAGTTTGTGGAAAACCGTGGCCAGTGGCCTGAGCCCGTGCGCTTTGCGGCCGACGTCCCCGGCGGACGGATGTTTTTACGCCCGACCGGATTTACTTATTCCCTCTACTCGCCGGAGGATTTAAGCGCATACAACCACCACGATGGCCGTAGCCAGGCTACTACGACTCCTCCGGACCGGCTCCGCGGCCATGCCTATAGCGTTACGTTTGTTGGTGGGCGCTCGGCTACTATTAGCTCCCAGGAGCCCACGGAAGGGACGCGAAATTATTTCCTGGGCACAGATTCCCGCCGCTGGGCACAGAATGTGTCTGGCTTTCGCCAGCTGCGCTACGAAAAAGTGTATCCTAATACCGACGTGCAGCTGTACGAAAACATTGGCGGGCAGCTCGAGTATGACTTTCTGATAGCAGCAGGCGGTAAGCCGGAGGCCATACGGCTGCGCTATGAAGGGCAGGAAAGTCTCATGCTGCAGGAAGGCGTTCTGGTCGTGCGCACCTCGGTAGGCCACGTTACAGAAACCGCACCCGGGGCCTGGCAGGACATTAATGGGCGGCGCGTGCCCGTAGCCTGCGCCTTTGTGCTGCGCGGCAAGGAAGTATCGTTCAGCCTGCCCCAGGGCTATCAGCGCAAATACCCGCTTGTGATTGACCCTACCGTTATTTTTTCTTCGTTCACGGGCGCTACGGATGATAACTGGGGCAACACGGCTACCTATGATGAGGAAGGGCACCTGTATTCCGGCGGTACGGCATTTGGACCGGGCTACCCCGTCTCGCCGGGGGCTTTTGATCAGAGCTTCAATCAGGTAATTGATGTAGCCATTATTAAGTACAACACCAAAGTGAGCGGACCGGCCGCGCGTTTGTATGCCACGTTTGTGGGCGGCAATAGTGTAGAAACCCCGCATAGTCTGGTTGTGAACTCCAAGGGCGAGCTGCTGATTATGGGCACTACCTCTTCTGAAGACTTCCCCACCAGCGCTACCGCTTTCGACCGGAAGTTTAATGGCGGCGTGCCAATTGTGCCGCTCAGCGGCTCCAGCTATACGAAGGGGTCCGATCTGTTTATCAGCACTTTATCCGCCAACGGTAGTCAACTGGTGGCCTCCACCTTTCTGGGCGGCACTGGCAACGACGGCCTGAATACGGATAAATCGGGCGACAATTATCTCTCCCGCAACTACGGCGACTCTTTCCGGGGAGATATCACCGTGGACGCCACGGATAACGTGTACCTGGCTACCAATACCTTCAGTACCGATTTCCCGGTGCGCAATGGCTTGGGCCGCACTTACGGCGGTGGCGCCAGCGACGCCGTAGTAGCTAAATTTCCCGCCGACCTAAGCAACCTGTTATGGTCGAGCTACCTGGGCGGGCGCGGGGCCGATGCAGCCTATTCCATTCAGATTGCCCGCGACGGCTCCCTGTACGTGGCCGGCGGCACCAACAGCTCCGATTTCCCCGTTACTGCCGGCTCTTATCAGCCTGCCCGGGCCGGCAATGCCGACGGCTTTGTAGCCCACATTACGGCAGCCGGCACCACCATTAAGGAAGCCACCTACATAGGCACCGCCCAGTACGACCAGGTATATTTCCTGCAGCTGGATGAGCTGGACAACGTGTATTTGCTGGGCCAGACGTTTGGCACTTATCCTGTCACAACTGGCCTGTATGATAACCGAAAAAGGCGCGGCGGACAATTCATTCAGAAAATGGATCCGCAGCTTACCGCTAGGGTGTACTCGGTAGTCTTTGGCAGCGGCCGCACAGGCGTAGACTTATCATTAACCGCCTTTCTGGTAGATGCCTGTGAGCGGATTTATGCCTGCGGCTGGGGTGGCAATGTCAACCGGGGCTTCAACGGGGGCTCCACCGATGACTTACCCGTAACATCCAACGCCATTCAGGGCACTACCGATGGCTCTGACTTTTACCTGATACAGTTTGGAGCCGGCGCGCAAAGTGTAGAGTATGCTACTTTCTTCGGCGAAAATGGCGGGCGTGGCGAGCATGTAGACGGCGGGACCAGTCGGTTTGATAAGCGTGGCGTGGTATACCAGGCGGTGTGCGGCGGCTGTGGTGGCACTACTAATTTTCCGGTACCGCCTGGTGCCAACACCTATTCTACCCTCAATAACAGCCGCAACTGCAATAATGCCGCCTTTAAAATTGACTTCGGACTGCGCATAGCCCAGGCCGGCCCTGCCCAAACCCTGTGCGCCGATGCTGCTCCCCTGGTTTTGGGCGGTTTTCCGGCTGGTGGCACCTGGAGCGGCCCCGGCGTAACGAAGCAAAGTAACGGCAGCTACTTGTTCACGCCCAGCGCTGAGTTAGTAGGTGAGCAGCACCTGACGTACTCTGTAGCTTCCACGGGGGTTTGTGTAACAACCAGCACCCTACGGCTTACGCTGAATCCCGTGCAGACGGTTACTTTCCCGCTGGCGACTTTGCTATGTACCAACCAAGCCAGCGTTTCACTTTCTGCTACCCCGGCTGGTGGCACCTTTTCCGGCAAAGGGGTGAGTGGCAACCTATTTAATCCTGCCGCAGCCGGCCCCGGAGAACATACCATTACCTATACCCTGCCGACCGGGCAGTGCGGGCAGGCCAGCCAAACGGTAAAGGTACTGTCCCCGCCCAGCGTAGAGGCCGGCCGGGATACAGCGCTGTGCAGCTTCCAGAACCTTCCTTATCAGTTGCTGGGCGCCACCCCGGCCGGGGGCATCTGGAGCGGCATAGGTGTTACCCCGGAGGGCATGTTCACTCCACCTGCCGCGGCTGATACGGCCCAGCAAATCCGCCTCACCTATACTTATCAGGACCCCAACGGCTGCAGCCAGTTTGATGTTCGCCGGGTGGTAATGGCACCGCTCAATACACAGGTAGCACCACTACCGCTGCCGGAATGCGCTGCCTACCCTGGCAAAACCGGCCTGGCTCCCCTTACCATTCACTTTGTTACTCCTTCCCGCTATGCTAGCAGCTACGACTGGGACTTTGGCGACGGCGCACATAGTGACGAGGCGAACCCCACCCATGTGTATACCAAACCCGGCTCCTATTCTGTCAGCTCCAATGCTTACTATACCACCAACTGCCAGGTTGATACCCGTTTTCTGACAGTAGAAGTAGGCGAAACCTTCGTTCCCAACATCTTCACTCCCAACAACGATAAGCGCAACGATACTTTCGTGCAGCACTTCACCTGCCTGCCCGTTTCCCTCAAGATATTCTCGCGCTGGGGCAATGAGGTGTATAGTACCGCCGACTACCATAATGACTGGAGTGGTGACAAGCTCTCCGATGGCCTGTATTATTTCCTGCTGCGCGATACCGAAGGCAAGCAGTATAAAGGGTGGCTGGAAGTGCGGCGGTAGGCGCATAGGCCAGAGCCCGTCTTGCATTTAGGCAGAATATGTCCTATCTTTGCACCTGCAAACTACAAGTTAAGAGGAGGGGACGTGCAGTCCCCTCTTTCTTTTATCCCCCAGGTTCAGCCGTATGAGATTTGACCGTGACCGAATTGCCGAAATGCTACAGGACAGCCTGCCTGGCACTGAGCTGTTCGTTGTCGGCCTCACAGTTTCAGATGCTATCCGCCCCAAAGTGACGGTTATTCTGGACGGAGAGCAAGGATTGGGCATTGATGAATGCGCTAAAGTTAGCCGCCGGCTGGCCCACCGCATTGATGAAGCCTATGGTGAGGAAGCCAGCTATACGCTGGAAGTAACCTCCCCCGGAGCCGATCAACCCCTCACCGATTCCCGCCAGTACACCCGCCATGTAGGCCGAGACCTGAGTCTGAAGCTGGCCGATGGCACGGAGAAAACCGGTACGCTGGAAGCTGTAGAAGCCGAAGGCATTCAACTGGCCGAAGTCATTAAAGAGAAAACAAAAAAGAAAGTATTACCCGCCGTTTCCATCCCATTCACGGATATAAAAGAAGCCCGGGTTGTTATTTCCTTTAAATAAATTACGAGCGAATGGCCTTGGGTCATCCGCTTTTTCGTTCTGCTCACCTTTCATCTGTTTCGTCTGCTGGCTGATTTCCTAACGTAAGCCAACCACCAGCACCGACCAGTCAAAAGCTCAAACAATATGAACAGCCACGTTCTGATCGAATCGTTCGCCGAGTTCGCCCGGTCTAAGAACATTGACCGTCCCACGATGATGAGCATCCTGGAAGACGTGTTCCGGACGATGATTCGCAAAAAGTACACGACCGATGAGAACTTCGACGTCATCATCAACGTGGACAAAGGCGACCTTGAAATCTGGCGCAACCGCGAAATCGTGGACGATAACTCCGAGGACATCTGGGATTTCGACAAGATTCCGCTGGCTGAAGCGCAGAAAATTGAGGCCGACTTTGAAGTGGGCGAACAGGTTGCGGAAGAAGTAAAGCTGGAAGATTTCGGCCGTCGTGCCGTACTCATGGCCCGTCAAACGCTGATTCAGCGGGTGAAGGACTTGGAGCGTGATAACCTCTACCAGGCTTACAAAGACCAGGTAGGCGAAATCATTGCCGGCGAAGTATATCAGGTATGGAGCCGTGAGGCTTTGATCCTGGATAAGGACGAAAATGAGTTGGTGCTGCCCAAATCAGAGCAGATTCCGAAGGACCGCTACCGCAAAGGTGACACCGTACGTGCGGTAGTACACCGGGTGGAAATCATCAACGGCACACCTAAAATTATCCTCTCCCGCGCCGCACCGGCTTTCCTGGAGCGTTTGTTTGAGCAGGAAGTACCTGAGATTTATGATGGTCTTATCACCATCAAGAACATTGTGCGCGAGCCAGGCGAGCGAGCCAAAGTAGCGGTAGAAAGCTACGATGACCGCATCGATCCGGTGGGTGCTTGCGTAGGAATGAAAGGCTCCCGTATCCACGCGGTGGTGCGTGAACTGGAGAACGAGAATATCGACGTAATTAACTACACCGATAACCTCGAGCTCTACATTCAGCGTGCTTTGTCGCCGGCTAAAATCGGCTCAATGAAAATAAACGAACAAACCGGCCGTGTTTCAGTGTTCCTGAAACCCGACCAGGTATCATTGGCCATTGGCCGTGGTGGTGCCAACATCAAACTGGCCTCGCGGCTGGTGGGCATGGAAATCGACGTATTCCGGGAAGCCGGTGACTACGAAGAGGACATTGCCCTTGATGAATTCCAGGATGAAATTGAAGACTGGGTTATTGCCGAGCTGAAAAAAATCGGCCTCGACACGGGCCGCGCCGTATTGGCTGTCAGCAAGGAAGACCTGGTTCGTCGGACGGAACTGGAGGAAGAAACGGTGGAAGAAGTCTTCCGCGTGATTCGCCAGGAGTTTGAAGACGAAGAAGAACAAGAAGAAACCAAGACCGGCGACGCGCAATGAGTGCGCGGCGGCCGGTACGGCAAAGGCGTTAAATCGGGCCCCGCGGCTGGATTTAACGCCGCTCGGCAAGATTTAAAATAGTACCTTTGCAACTGAATAAGAGTATCGTTCGCGAGCATAGAATGGCGGAAGCAGCAACCAAGAGGCTGAATCAGGCGGCCAAAGACCTGAACGTTGGATTGTCCACTATCGTGGATTTTTTAGCGGAAAAAGGCATTCAGATCGACAATAAACCGACGACTAAGTTGACGGCGGAGCAGGTATCCCTGCTCAACAAAGCCTTCGAGTCATCGGCACAGGATAAGATCGAGGCAGCCAAGCTCAGCCAGGCCAAGCGCCAGAGCGAGCTGGAGGCACACCCGCGTCCGGAGCCTACGGCTCCGAAAGCAGAGGTTGTAGCTCCAGTTCCGGCAGCTAAGCCTACAGAAGAGCCCAAGCCTGCGGCCCCGGTTGCTCCGGCACCGGCGCCAACACCTGTTGCTGCTGCGCCAACACCTGCTCCTGCCCCCGCTATTACGGAAGAAGCGCCTAAAGTACCCGGCCTGAAGGTGATGGGGAAAATTGAGTTGGATGCGAAAGGCCGCCCGGTGCCGCCTAAGCCAGCTCCAGTGGCCGCAGCACCTATCCCGGCTCCTCAGCCTGCTGCTCCTGCCCCTAAGGCAGAAGAAAAGCCTGTATCCGCTCCTGCCCCGGCACCTGCTCCTAAAGTAGAGCCTGCTCCGGTAGCCGCAGCACCAGCCCCTCCGGTAACGCCGCCTGCTCCCAAAGTAGAACCGGCTCCTGCCCCCGTAGCGCCAACACCAGCTCCGGCTCCGGTAGCTCAGGCACCAGCAGCCCCTGCTGTCCCTGCTTCGGCTCCGGTTGCTGCAGCGGCACCGGAAGCAGGAACGCCAACTACAGAAGAACCCGCCGGTACTATTGTAGCCAAAGCCGACCAACTGAAAGGTCTGACGGTTCTGGGCAAGATTGAACTGCCCACGGATTCCTCGCGTCGAGGTGGCCGTGGTGCTCGCCCGGTTGCTTCTTCTGATGTTCGGAAAAGTGGCCTAGCTCCTGATAATAAGAAGAAACGCCAGCGTATTCCTACCCCCGGCACCGGTCAACCCGGCCAGGGTGGTCAGGGTGGTGGCCAAGGTGGCGCCCAGCAGGGTAACCGCCCGGGTCCCGGCCAAGGCCGTCCCGATCAGAACAGCCGTCCGATTCAGCGTTCAACGCATGCTGGTCAGCGTCCCGGCCAGGGCCAAGGTGGTGCACAGCGCCCCGTTACACCTGCTACTCCGGAGCAGAATGACAAGCAGATCCAGGAGCAGATCAAAGCCACACTGGCTAAGCTCAGCGGTGGCCGTGGTGGCAACCAGACCAACCGCGCTAAGTATCGCCGTGATAAGCGGGCCGGTGCTGCGGAAGATCGGGAAGCTATGCGTCAGCAAAACGAGCTGGATGCTAAGATTCTGAAGGTAACCGAGTTTATCTCGGCTAACGACCTGGCTTCGTTCATGAACGTTTCCGTGAACGAGGTAATTAAGGTCTGCCTCACCATGGGCATGTTCGTTTCCATCAACCAGCGCCTTGACGCGGAAGCTATTACGGTTATTGCCGATGAATTCGGCTATGACGTAGAGTTCCTGTCGGCGGAGGAAGATGAAGCAGAACTCGTAATTGAGGACAACGAAGAAGACCTGCAGCCCCGTGCGCCTATCGTGACTATCATGGGCCACGTCGACCACGGTAAGACTTCGTTGCTTGACTATATCCGGAATGCCAGCGTAGCTAAAGGTGAAGCTGGTGGTATTACACAGCACATTGGTGCTTATGATGTAATGACGGCTTCCGGCAAGCGGGTGACCTTCCTCGATACCCCCGGTCACGAAGCGTTTACCGCCATGCGTGCCCGTGGTGCCAAGATTACGGACATTGCCATCATCGTGGTAGCTGCCGACGACTCGGTGATGCCGCAGACGAAGGAAGCTATCAACCACGCCCAGGCGGCTGGGGTGCCTATCGTAATTGCCCTTAACAAGATTGATAAGCCTGGTGCCAACCCCGATAAAGTCCGCGAGGAACTGTCAGCTATTAACGTGCTGGTAGAAGAATGGGGTGGCAAGTACCAGTCGCAGGAAGTATCGGCTAAAACCGGCCTGGGTATTGAGGACTTGTTGGAGAAGGTACTGTTGGAAGCCGAGATTCTCGAGCTGAAAGCTAACCCAAGCCGCAACGCCGTTGGTGCTGTTATCGAAGCCTCGCTGGACAAAGGCCGCGGCTACGTAACCACTATTCTGGTACAAACCGGTACCATGAACGTGGGCGACATTGTGCTGGCTGGTCCGCACTACGGCCGCGTAAAGGCCATGACCGACCACCGCGGCAAGAAGATGAAGTCAGCTGGCCCGGCTACTCCGGTACAGGTGCTTGGTCTGACTGGCGCTCCACAGGCCGGCGACAAGATTCAGGTGATGGAGACTGAGCGCGAAGCACGCGAATTGGCTACGCAACGGCAGCAACTCTCGCGTGAGCAGAGTCTACGCACCAAGAAACACATTACCCTGGATGAAATTGGTCGTCGTCTGGCAATTGGTTCGTTCAAAGAACTGAACGTTATTGTGAAAGGTGACGTGGACGGCTCGGTAGAAGCACTGGCCGACTCCCTGCTGAAGCTGAGCACGCCGGAAGTGGCTGTAAACATCCTGAACAAGGGTGTGGGTGCCATTTCGGAAGGCGACGTTCTATTGGCTTCGGCCTCTGATGCCATCATCATTGGCTTCCAGGTTCGGCCCTCGCAGAGTGCCCGCAAGCTGGCCGAGCAGGAGCAGATCGATATTCGTCTGTACTCCATCATCTACAATGCCATCAACGAGGTAAAGGATGCCATGGAAGGCATGCTGGCCCCAACGGTGAAAGAAGTAGTGGTGGCCAACGCCGAAGTTCGTCAGGTATTCAACATTACCAAAGTGGGCACTATTGCTGGCTGTATGGTAACGGACGGTACCTTCACCCGCAAAACCCGAGTACGCGTAGTGCGCAACGGCATTGTGGTATACTCCGGCGAGGTACAGGACCTGAAGCGTTACAAAGACGATGTGTCGGAAGTACGCCAAGGCTACGAATGCGGTATTTCGGTGAAAGGCTTCAATGACCTGCGTGAAGGCGACAACATTGAGGGCTTCGAAGAACAAGAAGTAAAACGGACGCTGTAAGCGCTAATCCAATAATTAATGTACAACGCCCCGGTCTGCAAAGGCCGGGGCGTTGTGTGTTTAGGCCCTTAGGCCAGCTATTCTATCAGGCAGAAGTAACCAGGAGGGCACAAAATGGGAAAAACATTTTTCTCGACTCTCACATCATTGGGTATCCCCTGTAAGCATTCCCTGAAAAGTCGGTCAGTAATTATATGGACTGATCAGATGATCTACACAGTCTATTACCAACTGTGCGAACTGCTGGCAACGGGTAGCATGGCAGCTAAGCCCCTTTACCATTTCCTGGATTTCAACTTAGGGGATCTTAAGGCGCTACTAAGCCAAGAAGCCATTTTTAGCGAAAAATAGGACTCGGACATAAGCCTTGTACTTTGTACAGAAGCGAGGCATTTCCGGTTTCAAAGTGACGGCTGCTTCTAGCAATGGGAGAGAGTAGTGAGAGCCACATTTTTTTCCGGGCAAGGCATTTTTCTGCATTGTACTGCTGGTAGATGCTGCTACCAAGTCACATCATCATGCTATTGACGCTAGCAGCTTGGCAGCCTAGTTTTGCATCATGCCTTGAAGGAATTGCACCCAATTCCATAAGGCATTCCCTACTGTTCATCACCAACCTACCAACTACCTGCTATGAAAATGCTGGCTACCTCTCTATGCTTTGGCGCGATACTACTAAGCGGCGCTGCTGAAGCCCAATCCAAATCTGCCATACGCCCGGCTACCAAGCCCGGCAGTGCTACGGCACGGGCTACCACGGCCCGGCCAGCTGTCAAAACAGCCAGCCCCGTAAAAACGACACCCGTAGCACAGGCTGTCCCCCCGGTAGCCGCCGCACCAGAGCCCAAGACTGTAGTAGCACCTAAAGCGGCCGCGGCTACCGGTGGTTTTGGCAAGGGCTCTATGGCAGTAAACCTGGGCGTTGGCCTGGGGCTGGGCCACGGCTACCTTGGCAATGCCAGCTTACCTGCTCTCAACCTGTCGGTAGAGCGCGGCATTATCGACAACATTGGGCCGGGCACTATTTCCGTGGGAGGGTTAGTAGGCTACAAAGCTTACCGCTACAACTACCCCGGCACCGACTACAAAGCCACTTGGACGGATATCTACGTGGCAGCGCGGGGCATCTATCATTACAATATCACGGAGAACCCCAAAGTAGATACCTACGCCGGCATCAGCCTAGGTTTGCGGCTGGAAAGCTGGAAAGACACCTATTATGGCAATGATTACAATAACAGCTATGGCGGCGCCTATGTGCATTCGGGCATTTTTGTGGGTGGGCGCTACTACTTCACCGATAAGGTAGGCGCCTTTGCTGAAGTCGGCTATGATATGTCTTATCTGAAGCTGGGGCTCTCCGCCAAATTCTAATCTCTGGTCTCCTTACTCAACTTCTACTTTTTACTACACTCTTTTCTGCTCTTTCTGTGCTATGAAAACCAACCTGAAATTTATTGCTGCTGCCCTTTTGCTTGCTGTTACTGCCTGTGATAAGGATAAAGACTCCTCCCCTAGCCCATCCGTAACCGAAAATCAACTGGTAGAGAAAAACTGGCAGATGTCGGCCATGACCATCAGCCCGGCCCTAGAAAGCGAAGTCGGTCCTATTTCCGATCTGTATGCCTGGATGCCCAGCTGCTCTAAAGACGACTTTATACGCTTCGAAAAGAATGGCTCCTTTAGAGGAGACGAAGGCGGGAGCAAATGCGACGAGGAAGATCCGCAAACCACCAGCACCGGTACCTGGACGCTAACGGATGGCAACAAAAAGCTCACAACGGTAGAAAATGGCGAATCCCAGACGTTCACAGTGGACAACCTCAGCAAAGAGGAACTGAAGCTCAGCCTGCAGGAAACCGAAGAAGGGGTGACGTATACGGTGGTTACCACCTTCCGCAAAAAATAAAGCGCACAAAGCGCCCCGCGGGTACTAGCTGCCTGCGGGGCGCTTTGTCTTTTCTGACTTCTACTGTTGAAACCTTATTTCTGCTATTGCTATGAAAACCTTACACTACCTGCGCTGGGCACTATGGCTCACTTTCCTCTTACCACTGGCTGCCCAGGCACAATACGGGTTGTTGTGGCGAGTGGAAGACAAACTGGCCGACAAAGCCGCGCAAAAAATCGTTAACAAACTCGACCAGAAAGCAGAGGCGGCACTGGAGCGCCAGATGGCCGAAGCCAGCACAGAGTACTACAACGCCTTGCTAGCCGATGGAAAAATCGTTTGTCATGGCATCCAGTTTGAGCCGGGCACAGCTACCCTCACCGAGGAGTCGCAGCCAATTATCAACGCCTTGGTAAATGTGCTGGCCGAGAACCCTGATTTGCGCATAAGGATAGAGGGACATACGCCCCTGGAGGGCGACGCCGCCGCTAACCTGAAGCTCTCCCAACGTCAGGCAGAGACAGTACGGGTAGCCTTGGTGCGGGGCGGGGTAGAGGCCTCCCGCCTAACCACGAAAGGCTTAGGCGAGACCCATCCACTGGACCCCGACCCTGCAAACGGGTTGGACAGCCTGAACCAGCGGCTGGAACTGGTAAAGCTTTAGGAATAACCATAATAACGCACCGGTAGAGGTCAACTGCCTTCTGAAGGTGCAACAACAGGCTGAGGATGAAGTTAGTACCTTCGCTCTACACCAGGGCTACTCCTCTGGTGACGCCTGCCAGGCCCGCCTGGCGGCCCCTAAAGATGAAATGGATTACTCCGATTTCTTCTTTGGTAGCACCGGAGGCGAACGGTGGCTCTGGTTTTACCGAAGAAGCAAAAAGCCCCGGAACGTTGTTCCGGGGCTTTTTTTATGTTCGTTTATTTCGAGTAGTGGAAGCCTCTGCGACTCTTGCGTACCAGCGGTTTGCCGGGAGGATCAATGCCAGGAGCTGCACGCGTCATCCCCCGCTTCTGCATGGCGCCGGCGCGCTTATCCCGGAAACGCTTCACTACGAAACCGCCGGAGCCGCGCTCAAACGCGCGGGAGCCGCTGCCATAGCTGGAGTTTCCTCCACCGCGGGCCTCCAGCACTTCTATCTGTTGGTCGCGCTTTACTTCGTTGGGATTCATGCTCATGCGGCGCTGCATGCGCGCAATATCCTTGGCGGAAGCCTTGCGCTTACGCGGAGTAGCTTGCCCCTTGGAGCTTTCAAACACTGGCCCGCCCGGACCAGCTGGCCCGGTTTGCGCCAGGGCTTCCGAGGAAACCAGCGTACCCACCAGTAATGCTGCAGCTATTATATACTTCTTCATATCCATCAAAAGCCAAGATACCTGTAACTCAACCAGAGCATATGCCGTGCCATACTTCCGTATTCCTGTGGCAAAACGGCTTGCTAGCTAAGGTAGTTCATTTTCTAAAATTTGTAAGTAAGCCCCAGGCCTAATGTTTCCTTGAACTGGATTCGCTTGCCACGGGTATCAGGCGCATCGGGGTGGCCAACGGGCACCAGGATGTCGTCGTCATAGACCAGCGTGGCGGCTATGTTGGCACTTAGAAACTTATTGACCTTAAAATCAAGCAGATTTTCCCAGTTCACATCCACGTTTTGCGGATTGTGGAAGTAGTTACTGAACAGCTCTAGCCGGGACTGGTAGGTTACGTTTTCCAGCACGGGCTGCCGCAGCCGGGCATTCAGATAGGCGCCCATTTCCTCCCGCAGCCGCTCGCCGGTGCCGGCTATGGGCAGGTTATCGGGTCCCCGCCGGGCGGCGCGCACACCAAAGGCACCGGCATCTGCCAGGTCCTGGTCGCCTACAATAGTAAACTTACCTGTGGCTGGCGAGAGAAACAGAGAAAACCGTTCTGTTGGCTTGTACTCAATACCTACCGATGCCAGCACAAAAGCTGGCGCAAAAAAGCGCGAAAGCAACGAATCAGGCTTTTCTAAATCGGTGGTAGGCGTGAGCTGGGTTTTGAGGTTTAGCTGGGCAGCATAAGACAGCACTTGGGTAAACTGCCGGCCGTAACGGCTGTTCAGCTCCAGCCGGTCATCGTTTTTGCGCAGGCGTGATTTACCGGGCTTCAGCAGGCCGTATACCAGGTCGGCGGCGGCATCAAAGCTATGCCTGCCTTCTTTGTAATGAGTGTAGACGTTGCCAATGGCCAGCAATGACAGAGAGCTTTGTCCACCGGCCGCCCAATGACTTAAGCTTACCTGGCTAAAATTGAGGGTACCAGCCCCACCCCGGTGCCAGCCCTGCATGGTATCCACCGTCGCCGAAACCTTGTAGGCCTCGGCCGGCACCGGCGCCCGGTTTGGTACCTGCGCCCTAGTAGCTAAGGGCTGGAGCAACAGCCATAAGCAGCTTACAACAGCCGGAAAAGAAAGGAAGAGTGGTTTCATAGGTTAGAAATAAGGAAAAAGAAGAAGGCCAGCTTTTACCCACGCCGGAGCAAAAGCTGGCCTTTGGGCCTAAAACGAAACTGGGTTATACGCGGCTGCGCAGCGAGTCCCGAATTTCCATCAGCAGCACCTGGTCTTTGGTCGGGGCCGGGTCGGTTACAACTACCTCCGTGGGTTTCTTGAAGCGGTTGGCCACCTTCACCAGCCAGAAAATGGCGAAGGCAATGATGATGAAGTAGAAGATGGCATTGATGAGGTTGCCATAGTTGAGGGTGGCAGCACCGGCCGTTTTGGCGGCCTCTATAGTGGGGTACGATTTACCATCCAGCGAAACAAACCAGTTCTTGAAATCGACACCGCCCGTTAAGAGGCCGAGAATCGGCATCAGAATATCATCGGTGAGCGAGGCTACAATTTTGCCAAACGAAGCACCAATAATGACCCCGACGGCCAGATCCATCACATTGCCTTTGGAGATAAACTCCTTGAATTCGGAAACAAAGCCCATACGCAGCGAGGGAAAGTTGGGGTTGAACGGAAGAATAAGACAGCTAAATATATGGTTATGCTTATAATATGCAACAACACCAGTATTTTCATACACAAGAAGTTACCCCGGCATTCTGTTAGTTTACCCCACCTTTCTCCCTGCTTTCGCCACTTAGATTACCGCCCATAGCACAGGGCTTTTGCGCTATCTTTGCCGCCGTTCCAATCCTACCCACGCCCCATGCCTTCTTTCGATAACCTGCTGTATGAGCTGGACCCCGCTTCCGGCATTCTGACCATTACCATCAACCGGCCTACCAAGCTGAATGCGCTGAATGAGGCTACCATCTCCGACATTAAGGCCGCCATGCAGCGGGCTCAGGACGATGCGCGGGTACGCGGCATTATCCTGACGGGCAGTGGAGATAAGGCATTTGTGGCCGGAGCTGACATTGCCGAGCTGGCCCAGATGACCGAAATAACCGGCCGCCGCGTGGCCGAGTACGGCCAGGATGCCTTCTGCTCTATTGAGGAAAGCACTAAGCCTGTTATTGCGGCCGTAAATGGTTTTGCCCTGGGTGGCGGCTGTGAGCTGGCTATGGCCTGCCACATTCGGGTGGCGTCGGAAAACGCCCGCTTCGGCCAGCCCGAGGTAAACCTGGGTCTGGTGCCCGGCTATGGCGGTACCCAGCGTCTGGCCCAACTCATTGGCAAAGGCAAAGCGCTGGAACTGCTCATGACGGCTGACCTGGTGAATGCCGAGGAAGCCCTGCGGTTGGGTCTCGTCAACCACGTGGTAACCCGCACCGAACTGCTGGATTTCTGTCGGCAGCTGCTGGGCCGCATTCTGACCAAAGCTCCCCTGGCTATTGGCCTCATCATCGACTGTGTAAATGCGGGCTATGACCCGGAGCGCCACGGCTACCAGACGGAAGCCAACGCCTTTAGCCGCTGCTGCGCCTCCGAAGACTTCCATGAAGGCACCCAGGCTTTCCTGGAGAAGCGCCCGGCTGCCTTCACCGGAAAATAGCCCCTTCATTCTGAATACTGACACTGAACTCTGAAGATGAATGCGCCCGCCAGCTCCCTGATACAGGACCGAAAAGCACAGAATACATTCGGAATTCAACCGGCAGCATTCATAATTCTTTAGAATGAGTGTAGCAAAAAAGCTGGCCGGGCAAACGGCCGTGTATGGAATAAGCAGCATTGTAGGGCGGGTGTTGTCCTACTTGCTGGTGCCTATCTATACCAGCCGGTTTGCGGCCGCAGAGTACGGTATTGTCACGGCCCTGTATGCCTACGTTTCGTTTCTGAACGTGGTGTTTACCTACGGCATGGAAACGGCCTACTTCCGTTTTGCCAACCGTCCCGATACCGACCGGAAAGCGCTGTACAGCCAGGTACTGAGCCTGGTCCTGACCAGCAGTGTGGTGCTGAGCGGCCTGCTTGCCCTGCTGGCCACGCCCCTCATGAACCTGATGCACCTGCCGCCCGGTCATGAGCGCTACGCCGTCTGGATTGCGCTTATTCTGGGGCTGGATGCCATGGCGGCCATTCCCTTTGCACGCCTGCGGCTGGAAAACAAGGCTCGCAAGTTTGCTACCATCCGGCTGGTCAACATTCTGCTCACCGTGGGGCTGAACCTGTTTTTCTTGGTGCTGTGCCCCGATGTACTGGCCGGCAAATACCTGACGGGCCTGCAGCCTGTTCTCGCCCCGCTCTACGACCCCAGCATTGGGGTGGGCTACGTATTCCTGTCGAATCTGGCCGCCAGCGCCCTTACGCTACTCATGCTGTGGCGCGAGCTGACAGACTTCCGTTTCCGGCTGGATTTTCCGGCCCTCAAACCTATGCTGCGCTACGCCTATCCACTGATGTTGATGGGCCTGGCGGGAATGGTAAACGAAACCCTGGACCGGATTCTGCTGGGTTCCTGGCTGCCGCAGGGTTTCTACCCGGGCAAGTCTAACCTGGCGGCGGTGGGCATTTACGGGGCATGCTACAAGCTCAGCATCTTTATGTCTCTGGTGATTCAGGCCTTCCGCTACGCGGCCGAGCCGTTCTTCTTTTCGCAAAGCACCAACAAAAACTCCCCAGCCACTTTTGCTCTCATTCTGAAGTGGTTTACCATCTGCTGCGCGCTGATTTTCGTGCTTATCAGCATTAACATCGAGGATTTTTCGCTGCTGTTTCTGCGCCGGCCGGAGTACCGCGAAGGTATTGTGGTGGTGCCGGTGCTGTTGCTGGCCAACCTCTTTCTGGGCATGTACTACAACCTTTCGGTGTGGTTTAAGCTCACCGACAAAACGTACTTCGGCACCTACATTGGCTTTGGGGGTGCTTTGGTTACTATTGCCCTCAACTTTCTGCTGATTCCCTTGCTGGGCTATATGGGTAGCGCCCTCACCACGCTGGCCTGCTATTTTATGATGGCCGCTATCTGCTGGTGGCTGGGCAACCGGCATTTTCCGGTGCCCTACCCTATTTTCCGGCTGGGCCTCTGGCTGGCCCTGGCCATTGGGCTGGTAGCCATATCCTGGTACACGCCGGTAGCCGACTACTGGCTTCGCCACCTCTTCCACCTGGTTTTGTGCGCCGCTTTTGCAGGGCTGGTCTATCTGGTGGAAATTCGGGGGCGGCGGGCGGCCTTGGTTTCGTAGCTTTGTTTCGTGCCTGAGCACAACTTCTCCGCGTTCTTCCCGTTTCCGATGCAGATTCCTATTATTAACCGCTCCCATCATCCGTTGCCTGCTTACCAGACGGCCCATGCCGCCGGCCTCGACCTGCGTGCTAACCTGACGGAAAGTATTACGCTCAAGCCTCTGCAGCGCGCCCTGATTTCTACGGGCCTTTTCCTGGAAATCCCGGTAGGCTATGAGGCCCAGATCCGGCCCCGTAGTGGTCTGGCTTACAAGCACGGCATCGGCATTGTCAACAGCCCCGGCACCATCGATGCCGATTATCGGGGCGAGCTGAAGGTGCTGCTGGTTAATCTCTCCGACCAGGCATTTGTGGTGGAGGATGGGGAGCGGATTGCGCAGCTTATCGTAGCCCGGCACGAAACTATTGTGTGGGAGCCGGTAGAAGAGCTGAGTGAAACGGGCCGCGGTGCCGGCGGGTACGGCAGCACTGGCGTACACTAAAGCCCTTGGGCTGGTGGAGCGCTGCATTTGTGGCAGCTTTTCATCTGTCTAAGGTTTCTCTGTTTTGATTTACTAGCTTACTCATCCATACTTCTTACTTCCCAACCACTGACCCTCTATGAGAATCATCGTCCCGATGGCCGGCATGGGCAAACGCATGCGCCCCCATACGCTCACCGTTCCTAAACCCCTGATTCCGATTGCCGGCAAACCTATTGTGCAGCGCCTCGTGGAGGATATTGCCAAAGTATGCGGCGAGCAGGTAGAGGAAGTAGCATTCATTGTCGGCCGGTTCGGGACGGAAGTAGAGAAGAGCCTCGTGCAGATTGCCGAGTCAGTAGGTGCCAAAGGCTCTATCTATTATCAGGACGAGCCCCTGGGAACCGCCCATGCCATTCTCTGCGCCAAAGACTCTCTCACGGGTCCGGTGGTCGTGGCTTTTGCCGATACGCTGTTCAAGGCTGATTTCACTTTGGATTCTTCGGTGCCCGGCACCATCTGGGTGCAGCGCGTGGACGACCCCAAGCCTTTTGGCGTAGTGAAACTGGACGGGCAGGGCCACATCACGGATTTCGTGGAGAAGCCTCAGGAGTTTGTGTCGGACCTGGCCATCATCGGCATTTATTACTTCCAGGACGGCGACTATCTGCGCGACGAGCTGCAGTACCTGCTCGATAACGATATCAAGGACAAAGGCGAGTATCAACTCACCAATGCCCTGGAGAACATGAAGAATAAGGGCACCGTGTTTGTGCCCGGCCGCGTAACCGAGTGGCTGGACTGCGGCAACAAGGATGCCACCGTGTACACCAACCAGCGCTACCTGGAGTACCTGCAGGAGCGCGGCGAAAACCTGGTAGCCGCCTCGGCCCAGCTCACGAACAGCGTGGTGATTCCGCCGGTATATATCGGCGAAAACGTCATCATCAACAATTCGGTAATAGGTCCGCACGTTTCCATCGGCAGCCACACCGCCGTGCGCGACTCGGTTCTTTCCAACACCATCGTGCAGCAGTCCGCTACGGTTCTGCACGCCAACGTCACCAACTCCATGATTGGCAACCACGCCACAGTAACGGGTAAGCCCGATGACCTGAGCCTGGGCGACTACAACGTGGTGCGCGTCTGATAAAAGGCACTTTTCGGCCGCGGCGTTGTTCTGGCATTACCAGTGGCACGTCGCGGCCGATTATCTTGTTTGCTCCCGTTTTTGTTTATGCCTCGTTCTTCCGCTTTTGTTGTTCTGCTACTCCTGGCTATGGTGCTGGGGGCTGGGCCGGTTATGGCACAACAGCCCGCGGCCAAAACCGAGAAACCCGCTAAGCGGCAAAAGCTCACGCGCAAGGAACGCCGCGAGCTGAAGCACCGTGCCGCCGTGGAGCAGGCCCGCCAGCAGGTACACGACCTGACGGAGAAAGAACGGGAGCTAAGCGAGTCCTACTTTGTGGAGGGGGTGAAGTATGCCCTGCTGGAGGACTATACTAAGTCGCTGGAACGGCTGCTGGCCGCCTACCGCATCAACCCCAACAATGCCGCCATTAACTACAAGATTGCGGAAACCAACCTGCTGACCGGCAACCTGAAGGATGCCACCAACTTTGCTACTGCGGCCCTGAAGCTGGACGCGAAGAACCCCTATTACTATCTGCTGCTGGCGCAGATTTATGCCTCGCAGAAACAGTTTGACCAAGCCGCACAGGTATATACTACTCTGATTAAGGACGTACCCGACTCGGGCTACTACCTGTTTAACCTGGCGGACCTGTACCTGGCGCAGAACAAGCTGCCGGAAGCTTTGGCTACGCTGGAGCAGGCCGAAAAGCAGTTTGGCCCGCTGGATGAGGTATCATTCAAGAAGCAGCAGATTTACCTGCGCCAGAACAATCTGGACAAAGCCCTGCAGGAAGGCGAGGCGCTGATTACGGCCAACCCCAACGAAGTGCGCTATGTACTGGCTCAGGCCGAAATGTACGCCGCCAACAACCGCCTGCCCGATGCCATCCGGGTAGCCGGCCAGGCCCTGACGCAGGACCCCGACAACCCGCAGGCCCACATGATTCTGGCTGATGTGTACCGGCAGCAGAACAACCCTGCGGAGTCGCAACGGCACCTGAAGCTAGCCTTCACTAGTCCCGGGCTGGATATTGACCAGAAGGTTCGGATTCTGGTAGACTACATTAAGCAGCTCCCTAACCCCGCACTGGAAAAGCCCGCGCTGGAGCTGGCGGACATTACCATGCGTGCTCACCCCAAGGAAGCTAAAGCCTTTGCCGTGGCCGGGGATATTCAGTCCATTACCGAGCATAAAAAAGAAGCCCGTGCCTCTTACCTCAAAGCCCTGAAGCTGGATAACTCCAAGTTTCAGATCTGGCAGCAGGTGGTCCTGATTGATGCCGAGCTGAACCAGACGGATTCGCTGCTGGTGCATTCTGACCGGGCCCTGGAGTTGTTTCCCAATCAGGCTGTGTTCTGGTTTTATAACGGCACCGCGCACCTGATGAACAAAAGCGCCCCGAAGGGCGTGAAAGCGCTGGAATACGGCAAAAAGTTGGCCGCCGATAACCCGGAGCTACAGGCCCAGTTCGATATTCAACTGGGTGATGCCTACCACGAGCTGAAGGACTATGCCAAGTCCGACGCGGCGTATGATGCAGCTTTAGTGTTTGATGCCAACAATGCTCAGGCCTTAAACAACTACAGCTACTTTCTGTCGTTGCGCGGCGAAAAGCTGGACAAGGCCAAGGAAATGTCGGGCAAGCTGGTGAAGCAGTTTCCCGATAATGGCACCTACCTGGACACGTATGCCTGGGTGCTATACAAAATGAAAGATTATGCCGGTGCCCGTCAGTACCTGGAAAAGGCGCTGAAAGCCTCCAAAGACGGCACCGTAACGGAACACTACGGCGACGTTCTGTTCCAACTTGGCGATATTGCCGGCGCACAAACCCAATGGCAGCAAGCCAAACGCCTGGGCGGGACTTCCAAACTCCTGGACCGGAAGATCAAAGACCGTAAATTATATGAATAAACGCTTCGCGCCCCTGTTGCTTGGGTTGGTGCTGATAGTACTGGGGGCCTGTACCCGCAAAGCTATACCCACCCGCCCGGCAGCTGCGGAAGTGCCCAAAGTGGTTGACTTAGTACGTGCCGATAACCTGGATTTCAAATTTCTCTCAGCCAAAGGGAAAGCGCAGATTGAAACCAACGGAGAGAAAATGCCCAATGCTAACATTTCCTTGCGCATGCGCAAGGATAGCATCATCTGGGTATCCGTATCGGTAGTAGGCGTAGAAGTTCTGCGGGCCCACCTCACGCCCGATTCGGTCCAGATTCTGGACAAGCTGCACCGGGAATACCACGCCGGCAACTTCGATTATTTGCGGAAGCGCTTCAACATGCCCGTTACTTTTCAGCAGATTCAGGCCTTGGTAGTAGGCAACTACGTGCCTTCTGCCGATGCCAACACGGCCCTAACCGTAAGTACTGAAGGGCCGCTGCAGAAAGTGCAGTATCAGCAGGCCTCCCTGTTTGTGGAGCAGCTGATTGAGCAAACGCGGCAGCGGGTACAGAAGCTGGCGGTGAAAGACGACAGCAGCAAAACCAATTTCACGGTGGACTATTCCGATTTTAAGCCGCTGCTGCCCCAGCCTCAGCAGTTTGCTAATGCCTTACTGGTCATGATTCAGCCCCCAACGGGTCCTGCTTCTACTGCCTCCATCAACTTCCGTAACATCGACGTGGACAAAGAGCGTCTGTCGTTCCCCTTCTCGGTGCCCTCAGATTATGTGCGGAAAAAATAAGGCGCGGGTTGCCTTTCTGTTGATGCTGGTATTGCTGGCCGTTTCGGGTATGTCCCAAACGCGGCGGACCAGCCGCACAGGGCGCACGAAATCCCAGCTGGAGCGGGAAAAGCGCAATGCCCTGCGCGAGATTCGCGAAACCAGCCGCATTCTGCAGCAGACGCAGCAGCGTAAAGATGCCACCATTGGCCAGCTGAACGCGCTGAAAGAGAAAATTGCGGGCCAGCAGAACGTTATCAACAATATTTCCAGCGAGCTGAAGTATCTGGACTCAGATGTGCGCCAGACGGAAACCCAGGTGCAGCAGACCCAGCAAACCCTGCAGCAACTAAAAGAAGAATATTCCCGGTTGATTTATGCCTCGGCCAAAACGGCTAATAGCTACAACCGCATCATGTTCCTGTTCGCTTCGGAGTCGTTTAACCAGCTATTACGGCGGCTGCAGTATGTGCGGCAATACTCGGAGGTTCGCAAGGCCCAGGCCGCCCAGATTACCAATACCCAGGACAAATTAAACCGGCAGCTGACCGGCCTGCACGCCAAACGGCAGGAGAAATCAAGCCTCCTCTCTTCGCAGCTAACCGAGAACCGCAACCTGCTCACCATTAAAACCCAGCAGGACCAGGTAGTAACCCAGCTTAGCCGGCAAGAGGAAACGCTGCGTCAGAAGCTGGCCAGCCGCCAGAAAGCCGTAAGCCGCCTGGATGACCTGATTGCCCAGCGCGTGCGCGAAGAAATTGCCCGGGCCGCCCGCGCGGCCGCCAACCGGGCGGCCAGCAGAGCTGCTACGGCCAGCCGCGGTAATGCGCCCGTGCGTAGCCCGGGCAGCACCGCCCGCAACGCCCCGGTCGAGGCCGAAGTAGCCCGTACCGACCGGGTGACGCTCACACCGGAAACAGCGGTACTGTCTTCTTCCTTTGCTGATAACCGGGGCCGCCTGCTGTGGCCCGTAGGTCGCGGCTTTATTGCCCAGCGCTTCGGCAAGCACCCCCACCCCGTATTAAAGCACGTGGTGGTGGAAAACCGCGGCGTCGATATTCAGACTAACTCGGGAGAAACGGTACGCTCCGTATTTGACGGGAAGGTACTCACGGTGGCCAGCATTGCAGGCATGAACAACATCGTCATGATTCAGCACGGCGAGTACTTTACAGTGTATGCCAAGCTGCGCAGCGTAAGCGTGAGCGAGGGCCAGCAGGTGCAGGCCCGCCAGGCTATTGGTACCGTGTATACCGACGCTGAGGGCACCAGTGAAGTACAGTTTCAGGTATGGCGCAATAGCGCCAATCTGAACCCAGAAAACTGGCTGGGTCGAAAGTAAAACGCCGGACAAGCCGGCTGAGAATAGCACAAAAAAAACACCGTACAGCGCACGGTGCCTTTCTGAGCTATGAAAACAAACTTAGCTATCAGTCTATTCTCCACCGCAGGCGGCAGCGAGTGGTAGAGAATGCCCCCGATAACAGGCGAAAGATAGGAAAATTCCGTCGTTTATAATAGTGACTTTTCGTCCAATCCGTATTTTTTGTCGGTGAATTCCCCTATTTTACGATAAAGGACATTTCATGGTTTTGGGATTAATCAAATAAGATTTAGACGCGACATAAGACCTGCCCGGTAAGAAAGCCCTATGGGTATCTCTACGCCGCCTTTCAGGCCATCCACTACAATTACGTCGCCTTCAATAGCACTGAGTTTTTCCAGCTGTACAATATACTTGCGGTGCACCCGCACGAAGGTGCGAGCCGGCAGCTTCGACTCCATATCCTTCATGGTGGTATAGATTGTCAGGCGCTCCGTGTTCGTGTAAATATTGACGTAGTCGCCCAGCGCTTCGATATAATTGATATCGGTGATGCGCACGCGCTGTAGCTTCTGCTCGTGCTTCACAAAAATCTCATTGCGGCTGCCCATATACAACGCCTGCGCCGAGTCGTTGGCCATTTTTAGCAGCCCTTCCAGCTTCAGCTTTTCCTGCTCCAGCAATAGTTGAGTACGCCGAAGTTCCAGATGTACGGAAACTTCCTTGGCCAGAATCGTCAGCGCCTCGCGCTGATGCGGCGTGAGTTCATGGGGCTCTGTATGCAGGGTACACAGCGTGCCTAATGGTAGGCCATCCGGGGTCAGCAAGGGCGCCCCGGCATAAAACCGGATGCTGGGCTCGTCTGTCACCAGGGGGTTGTGGCGAAATAAAGGGTCTTCGGTGGCGTTTTTGACCTCGTATACCCCCTTATCAGTGAACATTGCATGCTGACAGAACGCTACGTTACGTGGCGTCTGCTGCACCGCTTCCAACCCCAGATTCGATTTAAACCATTGCCGCTCCGCATCCACCAGAGTCACCAGGGAAATAGGGGTGCCGCAGATTAAGGCCGCTAACCGCGTCAAGGCGTCTAAGGATGGTTCAGCGGGCGTATCCAGCACCTGATAGCTGTGCAGCGCTTCTAATCGTTCTTCCTCATTCACCACTTTCATGGTTGGCTTGGCTATAGACTTATTATCTACGGGAGTGACTTTTTGAGGAATCATGTGGGTAAGGCGAGCGGTTCTGCTGCTTTAATGAAAACGCTATACAAAAGTACTGGTTGAAGGTGAAATTATGGCTGTTGCCGTACCATGCACATCGGTTTAATCCACGCGTACCTACGTAGTTACCACACAAATCAGATTGTCGGAAAGCACTTCAGATGCTGGCCTTGCCATTCTGCATTTGGAAATTATAGGGTACCTTTGCCAATCCTGTACCCGCACTTAGTGCGTATACAAGATTTCAACTTCAAAATCGGCCCCCAAGGGCCTTGTGCCATGACATTCGCCACACTTCTTCTTGGTATCGGTAACTTTGGAGGCACCGAGCTTCTGCTTATCGGTCTTGCAATTATTCTGCTGTTTGGCGCTAAGCGTATTCCGGAATTGTTCCGGGGTATGGGCCAGGGCATCCGGGAGTTTAAGGATGCTTCCAAGGAAGAAAAGCCGGAGTATCGGGACCAGTCTTCCAACCCCAACAATTCTACCCAACCACGTCAGTAATTTTCTGTCATGCATACTCCATTCCTTCTTTTTCTGGGTGACCTGGGTGGCGGCGAGCTAATGCTGATCATGGTGGTTATCCTGATGTTCTTTGGCGCCAACAAGATTCCAGAGCTGGCACGTGGCCTGGGCAAAGGCATCCGCGAGTTTAAAGATGCTTCGCGGGAAATCCGCAGTGAGATTGAAAATGCTGGCAGCCCGCAGCAACCCCAGCAGCCATATCAGCAGCAGTTTAACCAGCAGTATGCAGCACCGCAACAGCCGGTAACTCCGCCGGTAGCCGCAACCCACGTAGCTCCTCCCATGGATGGTGGCATTACTCCACCTACGCCGGAAGAGCACAACCGCCTCGATCAACCGACCACCTGATTCTCTGACTTTGAGACGATTTAACTCCCTCACGGAAGTTCGCCACGAGCTGACGGCAGGCACCATGACCTGTCGTCAGCTCGTGGAGTATTACCTGGATAACATCCAGCAGAAAAGCCATCTGAATGCTTTTCTGGAAGTATTCGCCGATGAAGCCCGCGCTCAGGCTGATTCCGTGGACGCCAAGCTGGCCGCCGGAACGGCAGGTCGCCTGGCGGGTATGGTCATTGGGCTGAAGGATGTGCTGGCCTACAAGGACCACACCCTGCAGAGCAGCAGCCATATCCTGGACGGCTTTAAGTCGCTGTACACCGCCACTGCCGTACAGCGCCTCATCGACGAAGACGTTATCATCATTGGCCGGCAGAACTGCGACGAGTTTGCTATGGGCGCTTCCAACGAGACGTCCTACTTCGGTCCGGTTCGGAATGAAGCCGACCCGGAGCGGGTGTCCGGCGGTTCCTCGGGCGGCTCGGCCGTGGCGGTGCAGGCCGATCTGTGCCTGGCTTCGCTGGGTACGGATACCGGCGGTTCCGTGCGCCAGCCGGCCGCTTTTTGCGGTGTTATCGGCTTCAAGCCCACCTATTCGCGCATTTCCCGCTACGGGCTTTCCGCCTATGCTTCCTCTTTTGATCAGGTGGGTACTCTTACCCGCTCGGTGGAAGATGCCGCGTTGCTGCTGGAGCTGATGGCTGGCCCCGACAACTTCGACAGCACCGGCAGCCAGCAGGAAGTGCCCGCTTACAGCCAGCTGCTGGAGCCAGCCCCGCATTACCGCATTGCCTACATCCGCGACTGTATGGAGCGCCCGGGTCTGAACCCGGAAATTAAAGCGGCCACGGAAGACGCGCTGGAGCAGCTGCGCAGCCAGGGCCACGTGGTAGAAGCGGTAGAGTTTCCCTACCTCGACTACATCGTACCCACCTACTACATTCTGACCACCGCCGAAGCCAGCTCTAACCTAAGCCGCTACGACGGGGTGAAGTTTGGCTACCGGGCGCCCGACGCTACCGATCTGGAGTCGCTCTACAAGAAAACCCGCTCCCAGGGCTTTGGCCCCGAGGTACAGCGGCGCATTCTGCTGGGTACTTTCGTACTGTCGGCCAGCTACTACGACGCTTACTACACAAAAGCACAGCGCGTACGCCGCCTCATTAAGGAAACCACTGATGAGCTGCTGCGCCAGTACGACTTTTTGGTGCTGCCTACCACCCCTACTACGGCTTTCCGCATTGGGGAGAATAAAAAAGATACTTTAGCAATGTATCTTGCTGATATCTTTACTGTTCAGGCTTCTTTGGCAGGCGTACCAGCTGTTTCTGTTCCATTTGGTCAGGACGCAGCCGGGCTGCCGATTGGCCTACAGATTCTGAGCGGTGCCTTCCGTGAAGAACACCTGTTTGCCTTTTCCAAGTCCGTCACGGAAACCTTAACCCCGGCCGCTACTTGATGAGTACATCGTTCCGCACCTCCGCCCTGCTTCTCTTCCTGGCCACCGCGGCTCGCCCTACCCTGGGGCAAACCCTGCCCGAACTGAAACCGGACGCGCCGAGTGCGGACGATACGCTGCACGCGCAGCAACAACTTTTGCGCACCGACTCCCTGGTGGCCGAGCCGGCTTTCGCGCCGGACTCGGCCCTGCTGGTATGGCGGCAAACGCCCCCTGCCATCCGGGACTTAGTGGCCGACCGTATCGGCTGCTACGAGTCAGACATGCCGTTGGTGTTCAACAACACGGTTATGGCTTTCGTGAATTACTTCACGGTGCGTAACCGCACGTATACCCAGCGCATACTGGAGCGTCAGAACCTGTATTTCCCGCTGTTTGAGAAATACCTGGCGAAGTACCACTTGCCGCAGGATTTGAAGTATCTGGCGGTAGTGGAGTCAGCGCTGCTGCCGCAGGCCCGTTCCCGGGTAGGTGCCGTGGGCTTGTGGCAGTTTATGGGCCCAACGGCCGGCGACCTGCGCCTGCGCCGCGACGAGTTCGTGGACGAGCGCATGAACCCGGAAAAATCGACGGAGGCGGCCTGCAAATACCTGCGGGATTTGTATCGCTACTTTGGCGACTGGGAACTGGTGCTGGCGGCCTATAACTACGGCAGTGGCAACATCAACAAAGCCATCCGGCGGGCCGGAGGCAAGCGTGACTTCTGGGCTATTTACAACTATCTGCCGAAGGAAACGCGCAATTACGTGCCCACTTTCACGGCCACGCTTTATACGCTCAACTACGCCAAAGAGCACGGCCTGCACTCCGAAACGCTGAATTACCGTTATCCGGAACCCACGGATACGCTGCTGATTTCCGGCCGTTCGCTGGATCTGTACAAGCTGGCTAAGTCGATGGGACTGGACTCCACGACCATTCTGAGCTATAACCCGGAGCTACGCAAGTATTACATCCCTGAGTCGTTCCGCAACTACCCGTTGCAGGTGCCCAGTTGTGTACGCACAGAACTGGTAGCGCAGGACCGCAATACCCTGCTGGACTTCTGCAAAGTAACGTTGCCACCCCCAGCGCCTATTGTACCGCTTAATCCCTTGCTAAAAGGGGCCGATTCTACCCGTACTGCTATAGCTGCCAGCGAACCGGCTACTCCGGTTGAGAAGCCCCGCTACCGCCGCGCCCGGCACACAGTGCGCCGGGGCGAAACGGTGGCAAGCTTAGCCAACCGCTATGAGGTAGACCCCAGCCAGATCCGGCGCTGGAACAAGCTGGGAAAAGGCCAAAAGCTGGTAGCTAAGCAGCAGTTGTATGTGTATGTTCCGGTTACGGAAGAAAGCAATGCTACCATAGCTGCCACAACACCCAAACGGACGGTTCCAGCTAAGCTACCCTCAGTAGCCGTCGCGAAGAAAAATGTAGAAGCCCCGCCGGTGGCAGTTGTAGAAGCGAATACCACAACGGCGCAGGCATCAGAAGAGCCCGACAAGGGAGAAGAGGTATTAACCACAACCCGGAAATCTGCTGATAAAACCTTATCCCGCGCGGCTCCTACCCGGCCACTAGCAGCGGTTGCCTCGGAAAAAGCCCTTCCTGAGTCTGCGGTAGTGCGTCAGGCCAACGCTACTGACGATGACAGCCTGCCAGCTACCAAGTATGTAGTACGCCCCGGCGACTATCTGACCAAAGTAGCCCGCGAGCAAGGACTGAGCGTAGCGCAGCTTACTACCTGGAACCACCTTGAATCAAGCCAGCTAGTACCGGGTCAGAAGCTGGTATTGCGGGCTCCGGCTCCAGAAGAAGTTGTAGCCCCAATACGCCCTCAGGCTGTAGAGCGGCGGGCGGTGGCTACGAAATCAGCCCCGAAGCCTGCTATACCTGCCCGCGTGCACATGGTACAGCCCGGCGACACACTATATAATATATCCCGCCGCTACCAGGGAGTTACAGTAGAGCAGTTGCGCAAGCTGAACCACCTGACCTCTGACGAAGTGAAGCCCGGACAAAAGCTGATAGTGCAGGGATAATTTTCACCCTCCACTCACATGATTATGGGAGGACCACCGTGGTGGTTCTCCCATTTTCTTTTGAAAGCTTTGTGCTGATAAATCTTCTCGCTTCTGTTTCTCCTATATCAGGTTATGAAAACCCTCTGGCAACTTCTCTTTTTAATGCTTCTCGCATTTGCGGCGGTATCCTGCGGCTCAAAGGATGCTGACCCTTCGCCAACGCCCGCTGCTGATCCGGCCATGGAATTAACGATGACGCGGACGCAGGATTTTCTGGGTACTACTGCCGCAATGGGTATTACCTACACCCACGTTACTATGCTGGGGCGCGGCGCTTTCACTCCCCAGGAGCTGTCTTTGTATTTTGCCCCCAAGGAAGGCCTGGATGCTATAAGCTTTCTTATTGCTGCTGATAAGCTGACAGCGGGGGTTTTGGGTACATATTCGCTGAAAAGCCAACCCGACCCCAACCCCGGTGCGGTTACCACGCGCTATACGCTGTACTCCAAAAATACTACTGGCAGTTCCGCCGGAGTGATATATGGCAGCAGTTGGAACATCATGCTCGGAGAACTGAAAATCACCAGCTATGATGCGTCGCGCCGCTTAATTAGTGGCAGCTACTCGCTCCAGATGGATAACCTTCCGAACCCTTTTGATGGGGGCGTGAACAACACCGAAAAAGAGCATTGCAATTTGAAAGTAACTGGCACCTTCACCCATGTAAAACTGGAGTAGCCACCTGTTTCTCTGCCGGTTTATGCGCCCCAGGCATCCTTTGCCCGGGGCGTTTGCGTTTACGCTGCATGCCGCCTAAACTTTGATTCCGGCCAAATTCGCCCCAACTTGCTTCTTGCCTCACACCCGAGGAACCACCCTACCATTGCACGCATGCTGAAAATAAATAAACAGGAAGCGCTGGATTATCACTCCCGTACGCCCGCCGGCAAAATTGAAGTTGTCCCCACCAAGCCCGTCAGTACCCAGTTGGATCTGGCGCTGGCCTACTCCCCGGGCGTTGCCGAGCCCTGTAAGGAAATTGCCGCCGATAAGGACGCCGTTTATAAGTACACCGCCAAGGGTAACCTGGTAGCCGTTATCAGCAACGGCACAGCGGTATTGGGCCTGGGCAACATCGGCCCTGATGCCTCCAAGCCTGTGATGGAAGGTAAAGGCGTACTGTTCAAAAAGTTTGCCGGCATCGACTGCTTTGATATTGAAATTGATGCCACCGACCCCGACGAGTTCATCCGGATTGTAAAGGCGCTGGAGCCTACGTTTGGCGGCATCAACCTGGAAGACATTAAAGCTCCCGAGTGCTTCCGCATTGAGACGGAGCTGCGGGAGAAAATGAATATCCCGCTGATGCACGACGATCAGCACGGCACTGCCATTATTTCCTCAGCGGCCCTGCTCAACGGGCTGGAAGTAGTCGGCAAACGCATCGATGAAATTAAGCTGGTGGTGAGCGGTGCGGGGGCCGCTGCCATTTCCTGCCTGCGCCTGTATCTTGCCTTGGGCCTGAAACTGGAAAACGTAGTGGTGTTTGATAAGGACGGTATCATCAACCCCAGCCGCACCGACCTCGACCCGCTGCAGCTGCAGTTTGCCACCCACCGGCCCATCACCCGACTGGCCGAGGCCATGGAAGGCGCCGACGTATTTCTGGGCCTTTCGGCCGCCAACGTGCTGCCGGCCGAGCTGCTGTTGCTGATGGCCGACAACCCTATTGTGTTTGCGCTGGCTAACCCCGATCCGGAAATTGCCTACGAGTTGGCCATGGCCACTCGCCCGGATATCATTATGGCCACCGGCCGCTCCGACCATCCCAACCAGGTAAACAACGTACTGGGCTTCCCCTACATTTTCCGGGGGGCACTGGATGTGCGGGCTACGGAAATCAACGAAGCCATGAAGCTGGCGGCGGTGAAAGCTCTGTCGGAGCTGGCTAAGGATGCTGTGCCTGATATGGTAAACCGTGCCTACGGCGACAACACGCTGGCGTTCGGCCGTACCTACCTGATTCCCAAACCCCTGGATCCGCGCCTGATTACCACCGTGAGTCCGGCCGTAGCCAAAGCGGCTATGGAAAGCGGCGTGGCCCGCATCCAGATTGATGATTTTCTGGCTTACGAAGATGAGCTACGCAGCCGTCTGGGCGTGAACCAGAAGCTGATGAACCGCATTACGCAGGCCGCGCGCAGTAACCCAAAACGCGTGGTTTTTGCCGATGGCGACACCTACAAAACGCTCAAAGCAGCGCAGATTCTGAGCGAAGAAGGCATTGCCAAACCCATTCTGCTCGGCAACCGCAACAAAATTGCCCGCCTGGCTGCCGAAAACAGCCTGGACCTGGAAGGCTGCGAAATCATCGATATCCTGCAACAGGAGGCTAAGCGGGAAGAGTATGCCAACCTGCTTTATCAGAAGCGCCAGCGCCGCGGCATCACTATCTATGAAGGCCGCCGCCTGCTGCGTGAGCGGAACTATTATGGCTCCATGATGCTGGAAACCGGCGAGGCCGACGCCTTTATCACCGGTCTGAGCAAGGACTATGGCAAATCCATTGTACCCTCTTTGCAGGTAATTGGGGTAGAAGAAGGTGTGAAGCGCGTGGCCTCCATGTACATCATTCAACACAAGAAAGGGCCGTTCTTCTTTGCCGATACCACCGTGAACATTGACCCTACGGCCGAGGAAATGGTGGACATTATTGGTCTTACGGCGCGGGCCGTTCGCTTTTTTGATGCCGAACCTCGTGTAGCCGTTATCAGCTACTCCAACTTTGGATCCAACCCCGGCGAGCTACCCGATAAGGCACGCAAGGCTACTGAATTGGCAAAGAAGCGTTACCCGGAGCTCATCATTGATGGCGAGATGCAGGCCAACACGGCCCTGAACCCGGAGCTGCTGCGCGAGCAGTACCCCTTCTCCGAGCTGGCCGACAAAGGCGGCGCCAATACTCTGATTTTCCCGAACGTTATCAGCGGCAACATTGCCTATAAGGTAATCCAGGAAATTGGCGGGGCGGAGGTAATTGGCCCGGTGCTGATGGGCATGCGCAAGCCGGTGCACATTCTACAGCTGGGTGCCTCCGTGCGGGAAATCGTAAACATGGCCGCCATTGCGGTGGTAGACGCCCAGGAGCCGCAGCGGGGACTGTAGGCTTTTAAATTGTCATTCCGAGCAGCGCGAGGAATCTGGAGTAGCTCTTATACGGAGCGGCCCAGATTTCTCGCGCTGCTGCGTTCTGGGAGCATCTCGAAGTCCGATATCTGCTCTTGGCACAACTCGCTAAAACAGCTTGTATCTACTGTATTTGATATTATTGAATTCCACCATGCCTTGGTGGGGCGGTGTAAAAAGTCTGATGCTGCTATATTCCGGTTTTCTTTCTACTGTGGGTTTCACCACCTTTCTTACCCGTGAAAGACTACTGCATTCTGCCTGATGTTTTAGTCGGGCGGTTTCTAACCCAGCGTCTAATTCTGTGGGCAGCTGTCATTCAGACTTCATTCTTAATCTATACTATACCCTCCGTTTTTATCCTCTGTATGAAAACTATCGGAATGCTGCTCAGCCTGATATTACTACTAACCAGCTGTAAGAAAGACGAACTGTCTGCCTTACCCCCTGCTACCCAAGAAGGCAAAGGCACCGCGGGCTGTTTAGTCAATGGCAAGGCGTGGACGCCGGAGTATCGAGTATTACTAGGTATGGGAGGCTCTAATGCGCCCTTTGTTACGAGTTGGTATCCCAGTGCGTCCGGCAGGTCCTTTTATGTAGTGCTTAGTCGTGTAAATGAGGAAGAAAATTCTGAAGTGTACTTCTTTCTACCTCACATCCGGCAGCCTGGTACCTTCCTGCTGAATCAGGAGGCCAACCCCATGATGACCTCCAGCAATCCACCTTATGGGGAATACCGTGCTACCCGGTATTCATCTGTCTGTTATACCAACCCGACAGCTATGGGCTCCTTGACCATTACTCGGTTTGACACCGTGGCCAAGGTGGTTTCCGGCACCTTCGAGATGCATCCGGTCAACGCAGAAGGACAGGTTGAGTCGATTACACAGGGCCGCTTCGATTTACCACTTGATATCAATTGAGGGTTTCTGAGCAAGTGAGCATGAGCTGATAGTTCGGTTTCTAACTCAGGATTTCGCACGGCCCTCAACCGTGGGTAGTCGAATATTTACCTCGCAATAACTCTTTGCCCAAGGGTTACGTTAGGGCCATTTTATGCCCGAAGAATGCAGTTTACGGGATAGAAAACCGGCTTTCTGGTGTTAGTTGCGTACCTTCTGGGCTCAAACCCGGTTCCACTGAATTTCTGAATCTACTCCCCACCGCATGATTGCCTACCTCGACGGTAAACTAGCCTATAAAGACCCTACCCTGGCCATTATCGACCTCAACGGCCTGGGATATGAAGTTAAAATCTCGCTGGCTACTTATTCCAAGCTGCCGACCGAAGGCGAAAAAGCGAAACTCTATACCTATCAGCATATTAAGGAAGACGCGCAGGCCCTGTACGGCTTTCTGGACCCCAACGAAAAGGCCCTGTTCATGCAGCTTATTTCCGTCTCGGGCATTGGGCCGGGCACGGGCATTGTAATGGTGTCCTCCATGTCGGTGGGGGAAATCCGGCAGGCCATTGTGCAGGAAGATGTGCGCTCTATCCAGAGTATTAAAGGCGTGGGGCCCAAAACGGCCCAGCGCGTGGTGCTGGAGCTGAAAGATAAATTCCGCAAGGAAGAGTTACTGGCCAAAGCTGGCTATGATACCGTGCCTTTGGCGCGGCAGCACAATACCAACCGCTCCGAAGCGTTAGCAGCCTTGGTTACCCTTGGCTTTGCCCGGGCGGCGGCAGAAAAGCAGCTCGACCAGATTCAGCAGCGCCATGGCAACGATCTTAGCGTGGAAGAATTAATTAAATTTGCCCTTAAGTCCCATTAGGAATACCCTCTGTCCCTGCTGACAATTGAATACCGGTAAGCACTCCTTCACCGCCGTATCCGTCGTTTTTGCGTCACTGCTGGCTTGGTGGTCGCAGGCTGAGGCCACCGGAGCCGGCGCTTTTGCATTTCAGGGCCTTTGGGCGTCGGGTCAGCATATGCTGGCTGCCGATACCCCACGTACCGTATTGCCTTCTGATACCAGCCGCTACCGGCCCAGCCGCCGCCCCAAAGTGGCCCCGGCTGACCGGGTGGGCAACCGCCTGAGCCCCCAGCGCCGCGAGTCGCCGCTGCTGCTGGACCTGCCTTCCAACGTGAACCTGAACGTAACGGTGGACGACAGTCTGCAGGGCGTGGACCTGTCGGAAACCGTGGGGGACAGCATCAACTACCGCGACCCGACGCGGATGACGTTTGAGGAGTATTCCCGCTGGCAGGAGCAGCAGACCATTCGCAACTACTTCCGGAATAAAGCAGCCGGCGGGGTAGCTGGCGAGGCCAACACGCCCGCCGTAGCCCAGCGCCTGATTCCTAAGATTTACCTGGGGCCGGCTGCCGACCGGATTTTTGGGGGCAGCTTCGTAGATATCCGCCCCAATGGCTCGGTTACCGTGCGCGCGGGGGCCAAGTTCAACCGCAACCGCAACCCCACGCTTACCCTGCGCCAGCAGAAAACCGGTGACTTCAACTTTGAGCAGAACATGAACCTGAACCTCGCCGGCCAGATTGGCGAGAAGCTGCGGGTTTCACTCAACTACGATACGAAGGCGGCCTTCGACTTCGAAAACAATATGAAGCTCGACTTTACGGGCTTCGATACCGATATCATCCGCAAGATTGAGCTCGGCAACGTGAGCTTGCCGCTGAACAACTCCCTCATTCAGGGTGGGCAGAACCTGTTTGGCGTGAAAACCCAGCTGCAGTTTGGCAAGCTGGCCGTTACCGCCGTAGCCGCTACCCTGCGCGGGCAGGCCGATGAGGTGCGTGTGCAGAACGGCGGCCAGAGCCGCCCGTTCGAGATTAAGGCCAGCCAGTACGAGCGGGACCGGCACTTCTTCCTCTCGCAGTTCTTCCGCGACCGGTATGATGCGGCCCTGCGCAACCTGCCCACTATCCAGTCGGGCATCGACATTCGCCGGCTGGAGGTGTATGTAACCAACGACAACCGCGCTACTGACAACCTGCGCAACGTGGTGGGGTTGATGGACCTGGGTGAGCCCGAAGTGCTTTTCCGGGAGCAGTTCCGCAAGCCCCAGCCGCCCCGCACCCCGGCCGCCAACGATGCCAATAGTGAGTTTGAGAAGGTAGTGGGTGCCCCTGGGTCCCGCAGTAACCTCACCACCGATGACGCGCTAAACTCCCTAGGGCTCTCGAAATCAGTGGACTACGAGCATGTGCGGGCCCGCAAGCTGGACCCGCGCGAGTACACCTTCAATGCGCAGCTGGGCTATATTTCCCTGAATACCTCGCTGCTGCCGGAACAGGTGTTGGCGGTTTCCTACGAGTACACTTTCAACGGCCGCGTGTTTCGGGTGGGCGAGACGGTGAATGAATATGGCTCCAATGTGCAGCAGGACGAGGTGGTGTTCCTGAAAATGCTGAAGAGCACCAACCCCGCCCTACAGTACCCTACCTGGGATTTGATGATGAAAAACATCTACTCCCTGAATGCCAACCAACTCAACCGCGACAATTTCCGCCTCGACATTATCTATAAAGATGATGCCTCGGGCGTGGACCTGCTTTCGCTGAAGGAAGGCGAGCAGGTGCAGAACATTCCCCTGGTGCAGGTCTTCAACCTCGACAACGTAAACGCCAACAACGACCGACCCGCCGACGGCAACTTCGACTTTCTCTCCGGCATTACTGTAGACCCCGAGCAGGGCCGCATCATTTTCCCGGAAGTAGAGCCCTTTGGTTCTTACCTGAAGAGCAAGTTTGATACAGTTGCCGAGAAGGACCTGGTAGACAAATATGTGTACCAGGAGCTCTACGACCAGACCCAGAGCGACGCGCAACAGCGCCAGGAGAAGGATAAATTCTACCTGCAGGGCCGCTACCAGGCTACCGCTACTGATGAAATCAGCCTGCCCGGTATCCGAGTGGCCGAGGGCTCCGTGCGGGTGTATTCCGGCAGCACGCTACTGCAGGAAGGCACCGATTATCAGGTATTTTACGATCAGGCCAAGGTAAAAATCCTGAACCCGGCCTACCTGAATGCGGCCAACGAGCTGCGCGTGGCCTTTGAGAAAGATGCCCTGGTGCAGGTGCAGCCCCGCCGCCTGCTGGGCGCCCGGTTTGACTATCGCCTCAACGAAGACATCAACTTTGGTGGCACGGTGCTGCACCTGGTGGAAAACCAGGCGCCGGGCATCAACCGGGTGAATATTGGTGACGAGCCCGGCAACAATACCATGTACGGGCTGGACGTGAACATGCGGCGCGAGTCGCGGGTGCTGACCAAGTACCTGGATATGCTCCCGCTGATTGAAACCAAAGCGCCTTCCTCCGTAGCCTTCAGTGGGGAATTTGCGCAGCTGGTACCCGGCAAAACCAAGCTGGGCCGCGGCGAAAATGGGGTTTCCTACGTTGATGACTTTGAAGGGGCGCGTACGCCGTACACGCTCAGCGGTATTAGCTCTATTACTTCGTGGCGGCTGGCAGCTACTCCCCTGCCTCTGCTGGAAGGCACTGATCAGGCATCGGCCTATAATCGCGCCAAGCTGGCCTGGTACACTATTGATCAGTCGTACTACAACAACGGCTCCAGCAAGCCCAACAACATACGTGCGGCCGACCTGCTGAATCATTATACCCGGGGCATTGCGCGTACGGAAATCTTCCCAAACCGCGACAACGGCACCCTGGGGAACGGCTACGAGTACCCGCTGGACCTGGCGTATTTCCCCACCGAGCGCGGCCCCTACAACTACAACCCTGCCGTGGGCGCTGATGGCAAAACGCTGCCGACTCCTGCCAGGAACTACGCCGGCATCAGCCGCGAAATCACCTTTGACACCGACTTCGACAACGCCAACGTAGAGTACCTGGAGTTCTGGCTAATGGACCCCTTCATACCGGGTAAAAACGGCCAGATAGACGACAGTGAGCATCCGGCCGTCAACAACACTACCGGTGGTGAGCTGTACCTGAACCTGGGCGCAGTATCGGAAGACGTATTGAAGGACCAGAGCCGCTACGAGTTTGAGAACGGACTTTCGGATGAGGAAGGCGACCCGGAGCGGGACACGGACCGTACCGTGTGGGGCCGCGTGAGTACCCAGCAGTTTCTGACCGATGCATTTTCCACCGCTCCCGGCGGCCGCAACCGTCAGGATATCGGCTTGGACGGCCTGAACGACACGGAGGAAAAAACCTTCTTTCAGGGCGTGTATAGCACGCTGGAAGACCCTTCGGCCGATGACTTCCGCCACCACCTGAACGACTATTATAACTCCGGCGGACGCGACATTAAGATCTTGGGCCGCTACAAGGAGTACAACGGCATGGAGGCCAACTCGCCGGAGAACAGCCAGCAAAGCTCCACTCCCCTGCCCGACAAGGAAGACCTGAACCGGGACAACGTCATTTCTGACACGGAGCGCTACTACGAATACAAGATTTCGCTGAAGCCCGGCCAGTTGCGCGTGGGCGAGAACTTCATTGTAGACAAGGTCTCTAAAAACGTGAACGGCGACGCCGTGACGTGGTACCAGTTCCGGGTGCCAGTGCGCCAGCCCACGGCGGTGCGCGGCACTCCCGATGGGCAGCCGTTCGGCTTTAAGTCGATTCGGTTTATGCGCCTGTACCTCACGCAGTGGCAGCAACCCACCGTGCTGCGCTTTGTGCAGATGCAGTTTGTAGCTAACCAGTGGCGCCGCTTCCTGGGCACCGTGGCCGAGCCCGGCAAGCCCAACGTGAATACCGATGCCGATGCCGACGCCTTTGCTGTTTCGACAGTGAGCCTGGAAGAAAATGGACGTTCCAGCAGCAACGCCGGCACGGATGCCATTCCATACGTACTGCCGCCCGGCATTCGCCGCGACCGGGAGTTTGGCTCCAGCACCGTAAACCGGGAGCAGAATGAGCAAAGCCTGCGCCTGTGCGTGGAAGGCCTGCGCGAAGGATATGGCAAGGCCGCTTACAAAAATGTTAGCATCAACATGCTGCGCTACAAGCGCCTGCGCATGTTCCTGCACGCTGAAAGTGAAACCGGTACCCGCAACGACCAGGTTCGTGCCTTCGTCCGCATCGGTACTGACTATACCCAGAACTACTACGAGTACTCCTTGCCACTGAAAATTACGCCGCAGGGCTCTATCAATGAATCGGAAATCTGGAATCCAGCCAACAACATTGATATAGCCTTCCAGGAGCTTGTGGATGCCAAGATGGAGCGCAACAAGACCAAAACGGATCTGCGGGTACCCTATGTAAAGCAGCTGGCCGATGGCCGCACCATTACGATTGTCGGCAACCCCGATTTCTCGGAGGTACAGGGCGTACTGATTGGCATATTCAACCCCACTGATGACGCGGCAGAGCAGTCCGTATGTATCTGGGCTGATGAACTGCGTGTAGACGACTTTGACCGCACCGCCGGTTGGGCCGCTACGGCTCGTTTTAACACCCAGCTGGCTGATCTGGCCAACGTAACGGCCACCGGCAGCTACCTCACCGTAGGCTTTGGCAGCCTGCAGGACAAAGTGCAGCAACGCTCCCTGGACGATGTAGCCCGCGGTGACCTGAACGCCACTGTGGCAGCGGAAAAGCTACTCCCGGAAAAGCTGGGCCTGCGTATTCCGGTGCTGGTGCAGGCCGGCACAGAGTCCCGCTCGCCGCGCTTTGACCCGCTGGACCCTGATGTGGAGCTGAAACAGTCATTAGAGAAGTTTGAAACCGATGGCGAACGGGCGGCCTACCGCCGCGAGGTGACGGACCAAACGCGTAGCCGTAGCATTAGCGTGCTGAACCTGCGCAAGGAGCGGGTGAATCCGGAGAAGAAAGTGCGCCCGTATGATATTGAGAACTTCGCCCTCAGCTACTCCCTGAACGAGCAACTGCACACCGATATCCGCACCGACCGGGACTTCACCAAAACCTTTAATGCGGCGCTGGCCTACACCTACCAGACCACACCCAAAAACTACACGCCGCTGGCCGGGGTAAAGGCCCTGGAGTCGCCGTACCTGAAGATGCTGCAGGAGCTGAACTTTACGCCTCTGCCCAGCCGCTTTGCCTTCCGTGCCGACCTGGACCGCCGCTACAATGAGCGGTTCCTGCAACGCACTACCCTGCCAGGTCAGGTGCCTTCGGCAGAGGGCATCCCGGGCGTATTCCAGAAAAGCTTCTTCTTCAACCGCATTTATGATCTGAAGTGGGACCTGACCAAGAGTTTGGCTCTGGACTACACCGCCGCTAACCGCGGCACCGTGGATGAAGGCCCTGGCCGCACCATTGGCGACGATGATATTTCCCGGCGCAACCGGGCCCAGCTGTGGGAAAACCTCCGCCGTGGTGGGCGCACCACCAACTTCAACCAGACCATAGCCCTCACCTACCGGCTGCCACTGGACAAGTTCCCACTCACGGACTGGCTGAGTGCCGACACGCGCTACGCCGCCAACTACTCGTGGCAGGCGGCATCTACGGCCCTCACGGTGCCGAAAGACCCTACTAACCCGGATGGGGAAACCGTTCCATTGGATCTGGGCAACACCATTCAGAATAACGCGGAGTTGAGCGCCAACGGCCGCATCGACCTGGTGAAGCTTTACAATAAGGTACGCTTCCTGAATATCATCAATAACGCGCCCCCGCCCCCTCGCCGCCCCACGGCGGAAGAAGCCAAGCGCAACCCGCAAGCCCCCGTGGCCCAGGCCCCGACCGATACTACTAAAGGCCCGGAAATGCGCGTATTGAAAGCGGTGCTACGCTCCCTGATGACGGCTCGGAACCTTAACTTTACTTATACCCGTACGGCGGGCACACTGCTGCCGGGCTACATGCCTAAGACTCGTTTCTTAGGTATGAACAGTGACTTTGATGCCCCCGGTCTGCCCTTTATTCTAGGCAAGCAGTACGGGCTGGATGAGCTGTACAACCGGGCCCAGGCGGGTGATTGGTATACCAAGCGTAGCGACTATCTAAATACGCCGCTCAGCTCATTGGAAACCACCAACCTGAACCTGCGCACGGCGCTGGAGCCCTTCCGCGACTTCAATATTCAGCTGGACGCTACCCGCCTGGCGGTGCGCAACCGGGAAGTATTCTACCGCCTGGAAGTAGACCCCATTACGCTGGAGCCGTACCGCGACGCCAATGGTCAGTTTGATCAGAACCGACTGGCGCCCAAGCTGCCTTTGGGCACGGGCTCTTTCAGCACGTCCTTCATTTCCATTCAAACCCTTTTTGGCGACCAGAGCCGGGGCGGTACCGAATCGAAAGCATTTGACCGGTATGTGGCCAACCGGCAGATTATCCGTGACCGGCTGGATGAAGAAAATAAAAACCCGGGCACGTACGGCTTCAACTCCCAGGATGTGTTGATTCCGGCTTTCCTAGACGCCTACCGCGGCCGTTCTTCGGATGGCTATAAGCCTAAGAAGTTCGACCCGTTTGCCATGCTGCCGCTGCCCAACTGGCGTATTGATTACAATGGCCTGGGTGAGTTGCCATTCATGCAGCGGTTCTTCCGCTCGGTTTCCATCACGCATGCCTACGCCTCTACTTACAACATCGGCAGCTACTCCACCTCGGCGCAGTATAATGCTGAACCGTTGGGTCTGGCATCGGAAGTTAATCCGAATGGCGACTTCATTCCTTACTTCGTGCTGGGACAGGTAAGTATTCTGGAGCGGATGTCGCCACTGCTGGGCCTTAACTTCCAGACCCTGGAAAAGGTAACGGGCCGCGTGGAATACCGCACAGAGCGCAACCTTTCGCTGAACACCACCAACGCCGAGGTAACGGAGCTGCACACGGAGGAAATGGTTATTGGCTTTGGCTACGTCACCAATCAGCTGAAGCTGCCTTTCCGCATTGGCGGCGAGCAGCGCGTGCTGCGCAATGAGCTGACGGCCCGCCTCGATTTATCTATCCGGGACAACAGCACTATTCAGCGCCGCATTAATAATGTATCGGCTACTGATCCGGGGCAGTCTAACAGCACTACCACCAATGGTGGCCGCCAGGTGCAGCTGCGCCCCACTATTGATTACGTGCTGAACCAGCGGCTGAACCTGCAGTTCTACTTCACCCGTATCATCTCGGAGCCGCGCGGCAACTCGGGCTACCGCAACGCCGCCACCGAAGGCGGCCTGCAGCTGCGCTATAGCCTCTCAGAATAAGGTGTCAGATCAGGAAAGGCTTCTGCCTGTCGGAAGCTTTTCTTCAGCCTCCTCTTCAGAACACCTATCCGGCCGCATATTCCGGGCCGGGGCTGGCGTTACAAGCATTATCTCTTACTTTTGAGCACCGGCCGATTTGGCCTTATACCATCCGTTTTCCTTTCCCCAGCACTATGAACTTGCCCGCTAACCTGCAGTACACCAAAGAGCACGAGTGGATTCGCGTCGAAGGCGACGTGGCGTACATCGGCATCACCGACCACGCTCAGAAAGAACTCGGCGACATTGTGTACGTTGACATTGACACCGTTGATAAAGACGTAGCCCGAAACGACGTATTCGGCACTGTAGAAGCCGTAAAAACTGTATCAGACCTGTTCAGCCCTATTTCCGGCACCGTGCTGGAAGTAAACGAGAAGCTGGACGGCAGCCCCGAGCTGGTCAACTCAGACCCTTATGGCGACGGCTGGATGATTAAAATGTCGGTTGGCAATCCTTCGGAGCTGGCTGATCTGCTTTCTGCCGAAGCTTATGGTGACCTGGTAGGCGCATAAACTTTTTGCTGATGTATCCGGCCCCGCCCACGTCTCGCCCCCGCGCCTATGCCGCGCTGCCCGCGACGTGGGCGGTGGTCATTTTGGTCCTGACGCTTACCCCGAAGGACCATATGCCGCCGGAGCCGCACTGGCAGCTGTTCTCTTTTTATACGGCGGCGCATGCCTTCGTTTTTTGGGTTCTGGCTATCCTGTGCTATTTCTCTACCCAGCGGCAAGCTCGTTACCCCTGGCTGCGCACTCACGCTTTCCTTCTTTTGTTTGTGGCCTGCACCTTATTTGGCTCCCTCATTGAGCTTACCCAGTTACTGATGAATCTGGGCCGTTATGCCGAGTGGACGGATGTGCTCAGTGATGCTTTAGGCACGCTGACCGGGCTAGTGATGGCCAAGATGGCCATGCGCCGTTTTATGTAATTTTCTTCCTTGCCCAGTAGGTTGGTTTTGCCAGCCTTTGTTCGTTCGTGTATGCCAGTATTCTGGAAGCTGACCCGGCCTTCCCTGCAATGGCTGGGATTGAGCGTTTGTTTGCTGGCTTTACCTTCTGCACCTGCCCACGGCCAGGATACGCCAGAGGTACGCCGTACTCTGCGCTACCTTACCTCCCGGCACCTGCACGGACGCGGCTATACTCACCACGGCGACCAGCGTGCGGCGGCCTTCCTGGCCAAGCACTTCAAACGCCTGGGCTTGCTACCATTTAGTTCGGCCAGAGACTACACGCAGCCTTTCTCGCTAACCGTTAATACCTTTCCGGGCAACCTCTCGGTTACAGCTGACCAGCAAAAGCTCCGACCCGGCCATGATTTTATTGTAGCCCCCGAATCAGGTGGTGGCCGCTTTACTGCTTCAGTGGTCCACTTTGATTCGCTGGTATTTTCCCAGGAGCCGCTTCTACAGCAGTTTCTGGCGCAGCCGTTGCAGGCCGTTGCGCTGGCAGTAGCCCAGCAGGATTATCAGCGTGCTATGGCGCAGCCATTACTGGCCCAAAAGCTACAGGAAGCCCGTGCCATAGTGGTCCTGATTCCGGGAAAGCTTACAGCTTCCCTCGCCGCCAAACAAGCACCGCAGCCAAGGCTGCTAGTTGCTGCTCTCGCCTGGCCGCCAGCCGCCAAGGAAATTACCATAGATCTGCAGGCACGCCTGCAGCAAAGCTACCGCACACAGAATGTACTGGGCTATATTCCCGGCACTGCCCGCCCCGATTCTCTTCTGGTGGTCACGGCTCATTACGACCATTTAGGTGAGTTGGGCCGGCACCACTATTTCCCGGGTGCCAACGATAATGCCAGTGGCACCAGCATGTTGTTACAACTGGCCCGCCACTTTAGCCAGCCAGCTCATCGGCTGCGTTATACGCTAGTATTCATTGGATTTAGTGGGGAGGAAGCCGGACTGCTCGGCTCACGTTATTTCACGGCCCACCCATTGTTCCCCTTAGGCTCCGTCCGTTTCCTAATTAACCTGGACTTAGTAGGTACCGGGGATTCTGGTGCTACGGTAGTTAATGGCACCCTGCACCCTAAGGAATTCCAAATATTGCAACAGCTCAATTCCGGCACTGCCAGCGTGGGGTCTCTTGCTGCCCGCGGCAGAGCCGCCAATTCTGACCATTTCCCCTTTTCAGAAGCTGGTGTGCCCGCCTTCTTCCTATATACCCGGGGTGGCATAGCAGCCTATCATGATATACAAGACAAAGCTGAAACACTTCCGCTTACCCGCTACTCCGAGCTTTATCGGCTACTAACCCAATTTCTGACTTACCTGACCCATTAAGGTAGATAGAGACATATATAAAAGCCACTACCCCGAAATAGCCCAACCTAAGTCAGAGTATTTCGGGGTAGTGGCTTTTATTGGTATACCGGGTAGCGGTGCAGCTTAGCCGTTCGACTTAAGGGAGTTCATGATTTGCTTGGCAACCATTTCCCACTCAGGCTTCTGACGGTCAGCGCAGGTGAAGGTGCACATGAGCAGTTTGCCTTCCACGTCAGTGAAGAAAATCAGGTTATATACTTCGTGACCCAGCTCAGGCTTCATCAACTCGAGGTAGCCAACGTGACGGCCGCTTACGTCCTTCATGCCTTTTCCAAACCACTTGGCGTCTGGAAACTGCTTGGAGTAGGTCTTGATGAAGTTGTCCGTATACATTTGGATCATATCCTGATCCGCCGTGTTATCGGTGTAGGTGAAGGAAATACTGGCTTCCTTGCTGTTGGTATAGATAACACTAGGACGGCTCTGGGCTCTCGCATAGATGAAATCCATCTGCTGCTCGCTCATCACCTCAAAACCTTTGGGGATAAGGATTTCAACCCGCTCACTCAGAACGCGCTTCTTGATAAGTTCAACTTCTGCGGCAGGACGGGCAGCCATGAGCAAAAGCATCAGGCTGAATACTGGGAAGAGTAGAGCTTTTTTCATAGTCGTAGGCAGAAAAAAGATGGAATCAATCTTAGAGAAAAGCCGGATCAGAAGAAAAATCCAACTGTTCGGATAACACAATTTACTGACAATATTCGGAGCTGCAAGTATTTAATAAAAAATATTTTTACAACACCGACACCAAGCCCTTCCCCTTAGGCGGGAATGACCGATGAGTGAGATACTCAGCGTTTTGGACGAGCAAATATAAGAAGGTTTTAAATAGCCAAGCGTAAAATTGTTCAATTTTACTCAATAAATTAATATACTATTAATAATTAATATAATACAATTTTAATCAAATATCCCGGCATAATAGTGCAAAACAGGACTTAAAGGATATTATTGATTTGTTCCTTGATCTTCTCTAATTCTTCCTTCATTTCCACCACTAAGTGCTGAATCACAGGATCATTCGCCTTAGAGCCAATGGTATTAATCTCCCGCCCGATTTCCTGGGAGATGAAAGCCAACTTCTTCCCAGTGGGCTCCGGCAGGAATACTGTCTCGTTAAAATAGTGCAAATGGCTAATCAGGCGCACCTTTTCTTCAGCAATGTCAAGCTTCTCAATGTAGTAGAGTAGCTCCTGCTCAAACCGGTTGGCGTTGAACTGCTCGGCCGTGCTTAAGTCGGCCAAATGAGCCCGCAACTTTTCCCGGATGGTTTCTACTCGCACCGGGTCGTGGCGGTCTACGTCGGCCAGCAGGATGCGGATCCGGTCAATATAGCTAAGGATTTCGGTCGTGAGGGTTTGGCCTTCATCCTGTCGAAACTGGTTCAGCTTATCGAGAGCTTCCTGCAGCACGGGCTGCAGTTCCTCCCAGGATAAGGCTTCATTTTCCTCGGGGCGGGCGGCTTCGGTAGGGCTTTGAATAACGCCCGGCATCTTCAGCGCCAAACCAAACAAATCGTCCTTGGGCGCGCCTACCAGCTCTGCAGCCCGTGCCAGCTCCTGATAAGCGGCTACCAGGGCCTCTTGGTTAAGGACAAACTGAACAGAGGTAGTAGTGCGGGGCCGGCTGAAGTCAATGCTCAGATTGATTTTACCGCGACCTAATGCCCGGGTAGCCATGTTGCGTATTTCCAATTCCCGATCATTCAGAAAACGAGGCAGGCGCAGGCTCAGGTCCAGGCCTTTTGAGTTCAGCGACTTGGCTTCGACAACGAGAGAATACTGGTCGGTTTCGCGGGTGGCGGTACCGTAGCCGGTCATAGATTGAAGCATGGGGCAAACAGATCAGAAGGTGACAGGCCCTAAAAGTACAGCTTCGGCGCAGAACCTGCACGGGGCTTGATGGGCAATAAAAAAGCCGGAGCAAGTGCTCCGGCTTTTTATGAACTCGCCTTACCAGCAATAAATATTAATAGTCGGTGCTTTCGGGGGTAAAGTTGGTCCAGCCCTGCGCCCAGTTCTCGGTACCAAAGGCACCTTTGTAGGTCACTTTATCAAAGAAGCTGTCGGCAGCTTTTCCCTCGAAGGTGGCTCCGCTCAGCAGTGAAGAACCGGCCTGCGGCAGGAAACCGGGGGCTGACAAGTTGAAGTTGCTGGCATTGAGACCCAGAGTGCTCAGCTCGGCGCCGGCTACCACCGAGTTGGCCTTACCGGCTTCTTTAAACCAGGTGGTCAGTTGGTCCAGCGTGAAGGCATCTGTGTTGTTCTTCGCCACCAGCGCCGTGGTGTTGTTAGCTACCACTACACCGCGCAGGGTGAGGCCGCCCGACTGAGCATTGGCCCAGGTAGGGCCGCCATCCAGGCGAAGACCTTCGGGATAACCCACAACCACCGTATTAAAGATGCTGGTAGATGTGTTCCGGCGCAGGTGCATACCTGACTGGTACGCGCCGCTGCCCGACTGCTGCGTGTTAGAGGGCGTGCCCGCCGTTACAAAGGCACTTACGTTGCTGAACACCGGCGCTGTGAGAGGCATGCCTTCGTTGGCGCCGATAGTGCCATCGGCCTTGGTGCCGGGGTTAAAGTTATCCGATTCAAAGGCATTAGAGCCCGACTGGTCGGCAATTTGCGGGTCGCGCAGTGAAACGGCGTACTGCACTTTGCCCACGTAGCCGAAATCCGTATCAAAATCATCATCCCAGCCACGGAAGGCTACCAGGTGCTTGGCATTTACGGTGCCGCCGAACCACTCATAAGAGTCGTCGCCGGAGTAGGAAACCTGAATGTAGTTAAGTGTGGTTCCCGAGCCTACGCCGTACATGGTCAGGCCGTTGATTTCGCTGTTGGCGGCGGCGGAAAGGGGCACGCCGGCAAACTCAATGCGCACATACTGCAGGCTGCCGGAGTTATCAGCGGCATCAGAGCCCCCGAACTCGCCCCGGATGCCCCCTTCCAGCTTGGTGGAGGAAGGCTGGTTCATGGGTGCCCGACCTACCAGTACTACGCCGCCCCAGTCGCCGTACTTGCGGCTGCCTTTAGCCTGGGCGGAGGTAAAAACAATGGGCTTGGCGGCGGTGCCGTTAGCAATCAGCTTGGCCCCACGCTCAATAATAAGGGAGCCTTTCGTGTCTTTGTCCCCGAAGATGACGGTGCCCGGCTGGATTTCCAGCGTTACACCTTCTGTCACATACACAAAGCCTTTTAGCAGGTACTTCTCCGTGGCCAGTAGCGTGCGGCTGGTTTTGATTTCACCTTCCAGCACCACGCGTCCCTGCGCATCGCGGGGGCCGTTGTCTACCACCACCGGAATGGGGTCGGGGTTGTCTTCTTTGCAGCTTATCGCTGCCACCGTCATCATGGCTACCAACAGTGCTTTACTCAGCTTTTTCATGGAAAGAATTATAGGAGTTGGGTACTGTATGAAGCGCGGAATTAGAATTTGAACGTGAGGCCCAGCGTGGAATTAGCGCCGCGGCGGAAGGAGCGCACGGTAGGGTCGCTGTTATCAATGCTGGCGTTGGTATTGAGGTCCTGCACCAGCTTCACGGGCTGGTTGAGCACGTCCTGGACGGCAGCGCGCAGCTCCAGCTTCTTGCTCAGGTTCTTGGTCAGCACCAGGTCAATAACGTTGCGGGGAGCTTCGTACACGGTGGGGTTGAGGCGGTTGCCTACTGCGAAAATGCGCGGACCCACCACGTTATACAGCAGGCTGAACTGCGTGCCGGCTTCCTCGTGGTTGTAGTAAACGCCCAGGTTGATCAGGTAAGGCGACTGGTTCTGCAGCGGACGCTTCTGGTCCTGGATATCGGCCACATTTTCGCGGCTTACTTCCCCGCCCAAATCAGCGGCCAGTACCGTCTCGCCCAGATCTACGCGGCTTACGATGTAGGAAGCATTACCTGACAGCGAGATGCGCCGCAGCAAGCTGGAATTAGTCATTTCGGACAGTGACTTGCGCACTTCCAGCTCCACACCGTAGTTCTGCGCCGACTTTGAGTTCACGAAGGTGTTGCTCAAACCCGAAGGCGTATAGAGCAGGAACGACTCAATGGGGTTGCGGAACTCTTTGTAGAACGCACCCAGCGAAATCATTTCGCCGGAGGCCGGGTAATATTCCCAGCGCACGTCCAGGTTGTGGATGTTGGCAGTTTTGAGCGTGTAGTTACCCACCACATTCGAGTTCAGGTTGAAATCATAGAAGCTGAACGGGGCCAGTTCCCGGAACTCAGGCCGGTTGATGGTTGCGGCGTAAGCGGCCCGCACCAGCGCATTGTCGCTGAGGGTGTAGGTCATGTTCAGCGAAGGCAGCGGGCTGAGCAGGCTGGTACCGCCTTTTGTAGGCGTGCCGTCCAGGCGGCGGCTGTTCACTTTGATGTCGTTGTACTCGGCGCGCAGGCCCAGGGTACCGGTGAAGCGGGCACCTACTGGCACCGTCAGGCTGGCATAGCCAGCTACCAGCGTATTGCTGGCATCATAGCGGCCGTTGGGTTCCGTGCCTTCCTCATAGGTTAGCTTACCCTCGGTGCCGGTTACGTTTTCAGGGGCAAAAACCTGATCCAGCGGCAGATAACGCACGCCACTGGTATTGCCTACGCCCTGGTAGCCAAAGAAGCGGGACGTGAAGTTCCGGTCTTTACGCTCAGCGTACAGGCCCGCTTTCAGCTTCAGGCTGCGCTCCTCACCCGATACGGAAGAAGAGTCTTTCTGGCCCAGCTGCTGTGTCAGGTTGGCGCCAACGGTTTCTACCCGCTCCGTCAGCTCGGAGAAGAAGCGGCCTGCGTCGGTCGGGTTAGGGTCTGAGGGTAGCGCCACGCCAAATTCGGCCTGTGCGCCTTCCGCCTCCGGGTTCACGTGGGGACGGATATATCGTACCCGGCGCCAGTCAGGCTCGGTGCGGCGAATAAAGGAGAAGCCACTCTGCCAATCAATTTTAGTTTTATCGTTGGCCAGGTCGTGCTTGCCCAGTAGCTGGCCCGAGTACAGGCTGCGGCTCTCGTAGCGCTGCGAGTAGGCCCGCACGTCGCTGTCAGAGGAAGTAATGTCCTGACCTTCACGACTTACGGTTTCGGCGAAACCCAGCTGATTGAACAGGTTCTTAAACTCGAAGGAGTTGCGTGGATTTACCCGCAGCCAGAAGTTCTGTACCAGGCCCAGGCGCACGTTGGTGCTATAGGTGCGGTCGTTGTACTGCTGGCCCACTTTCTGGCCTTCGTAAAACGAGAGGTCGATGTCAGAAAACTGATTGTAGCTGCCGTAGTTGAGGCTGGTGAGCGTACCGGCCTCCTTGTCGCCCAGGGCAAAGCGGCGGCCCATATTGAAGCCCAGTCGGAAATCGGGCAGCGCTTTGCTGGTTTTCAGGCCCCAGCGGTTGGGCATCTGGTTGGCATAGGCGGCAGCGCGCTCTGCCGTGAAGGGCGGCACATGCAGCTGTACCGGATAGTTGCCGGGCAGGTCGCGCTTGCCGTCATCAAAACCCAGGAAATCGAGCTTGCCGCCCTGCTGTTGCTGCACCTGCTGAAAAGTGGTGTTGGTGCGGTAGCCGCCGCCAATGGTCAGGTTGGTAAAGTTCTCCTGGGGAGCCCGCTTGGTATACAGCTTAATAACACCACCCGCAAACTCGCCGGGCAACTCCGCCGAGCCCGATTTGTAAATCATCATCCGGTCGATGACGCTGCTCGGAATCATGTCGAAGGAGAAAGCGCGGCTGTCTACTTCGGTGCTGGGGGTCAGCACATCGTTCAGCAGCACGGAGTTGTAGCGCTGCGTAAGGCCGCGCACCAGCACGAAACGGTTATCCTGAATGGAGACGCCGGGTACGCGGCGGGCAATCTGGGCCGCGTCGCGGTCCTGTGACTTCACTATCTGCTCCGAAGAAACGCCCACTGCTACCAGCTGGGCGTTCTTCACTTCGGTAATAACAGCTACTTCCGTATTGGTAATGCGCTGGCCGGTCACCACCACATCGGCCAGCTGATGCGCTGACTCCGATAGGCTGGTATTCACCATCAGGGCCTTACCGCCTTCCACGGTCAGGCTCGGAATGGTCTTGGTTTGGTAGGAGATGTAGGAAATGACGAGCGTCTGGGGCCCCGCCGGTACTTTGGCCAATGTGAAGCGGCCGTCCAGGTCGGTGGCAGCGCCAATGGTAGTGCCCTGCACCCCCACGCTAGCCCCGATAATGGCCTCCTTTGTTTTTTCGTCTTTCACGACCCCGGTAATGGTACCAGTCTGAGCCGTGGCTTCCAGGCAGCTGAAGCCGAACAGCAACAGCGCCAGGGTAATGATTCGGGTTAGAAGTGTGGCCATGTCAGTAGATTATGCCACAAAGGTCCCGGTCTAATGTTACACCAATCGGTCCTTATCATTACCAAATTATTACCAGCCTTTCCCCTTACTTTTATGTTCGGCGAGAATAGCGCCTCACGCCCGAATCCGTAGCTTGCATGCCGTGAGCAAACTGCGCGTACTGATGCTGCCCAAGTGGTACCCCAACCGCTATGACGACCAGGATGGGGACTTCGTGGCCCGGCATATCCAGGCCATTGCGCAGGCCGGGGCGGCGGATAACTGCCTGCAAACGGCTGTGGTATTTGCGGCCGTAGCCCGTGGCCCATTGCCTACCCTGATTGACGTTGAAACTGACCTAAGTGGCCTCACGCCTACCTGGCGCTATTACTATCGGGCTAGGCCTACGGGCCTACCCTGGTTGGAAAAGCCCGTAAAGCTGCTGTTGTGGCTGGTCTGTATGGGCCGTGGTTTGCGGGCTGTACGCCAGCATTGGGGCGGCCAGCGGCCAGATCTGGTGCACGCGCATGTGCTGTTTCGGGCGGGAGTACTGGCTTGGTGGTTAAAGTGGCAGCATGGCATCCCATACCTGCTGACCGAGCACTGGACTATTTTTCAGCCAGCCAATACATGGCAGTTAGGCTGGGGAAAACGCAAGCTTACTGCCTGGCTGGTAAGGCAGGCAGCGGCGTTTACTTGTGTATCGGAAGACTTGCGGCAGGCAGTAGCCCGGCTGGGTGGTTGTAATGCCCGCACGGCCATTATCCCCAATGTGGTGGATACCGAGCTGTTCTATCCGCCCACGCAGCCTGCTTCAAGACAAGGGTTGCTGCATGTGGCCGCTTTCAATGAACAGGCAAAAAACCTGAGCGGCATCTTACGCACCGTAGCCCGGCTGCGAGCAGCGCATCCAGCCCTCCTGGTAAGTCTGCGTATTGCCGGCTATGGCCCGGCCGAAGCCCGGATGCATCAATTGGCTTCCGAATTAGATTTGCTGGCCAGTGGTATCGTTGCGTTTTTAGGCAAGCTGACGCCTACCCAAGTAGCCGCTGAAATGCGGCGGGCGCAGACCTTGGTGCTGTTTTCCAATTATGAAAACCTGCCCTGTGTACTCATTGAAGCCCAAGCCAGCGGCCTGCCTGCCGTAGCTACCCGGGTAAACGGTGTGCCGGAACTTATGCCGGAGGATGGCTCCTGTGGTCTGCTGGTTCCGGCCGGGGATGAAGATGCTCTGGCCCAGGCATTGCTGGATGTGCTGCAAGCCCCGGCTGACCGCTTTGATTCTGCCGCCCTCCGCAGCGCAGCCATAGCCCGGTTCAGCTATCCGGCGGTAGGTGCCGCTTTCCTGCGGGTGTATCAGCAGATAATTCCCGAAAAGCAGCTTTCCTAGTCCTTATTCTATGCTGCAACGCATCCTCCATAACTTTGCTACCCGGCTGCTGAGCGCATTGCTGAGCTTTGGCGTAGTGTGGCTGACAGCGCGCTATCTGGGTGCCACCGGGCGCGGGCAGGTAAGCCTGTTTGTCACGGATTGTGCGGCGCTGTTGCTATTTATTGGGCTGTTGGGTGGGTCTTCGCTGATTTATCTGGCGCCACGGCGTAACGTGTGGCACTTGCTGTTGCCGGCGTATGGCTGGGCCTTGCTGGTATGTGCGGGCGGCACGGCGGCGGTGGGTCTGCTGCGGTCGGTGCCCGTACCGTATTTGCTGCATCTGTGGGCGCTTTCCTTACTGCAGGCTTTTCTTTCTGTGAATACGCTGCTGCTGCTGGGCCGCCGCCGGGAACAGGCCTATAATCTGCTCAGTATATTACAGGTATTGCTCCTGGCAGCGGCGCTGCTGATAGCCTTTACCTTGTTTCGGCAGCGCACGCTCCAGGTGTATTTCCAGGTGGCGTATCTGGCCTATGGGCTGCCCCTGCTGCTCAGCTTTGGCTGGCTATTGCGCTTGCCTGGCGCACCTATGGGGGAAGCCCCCCTTCGAGGCACAATGCGGGAGTTAGCGCGGCACAGTCGGGAGGCTCATCTTTCCAACATTCTGGCCTTTATCAACTATCGGCTCAGCTACTACTTTGTGGCGCACTTTGCCAGTGCTCAGGCCGTAGGCGTCCTCTCCGTGGGCGTAGCGCTGGCCGAGGCTATCTGGATGATTCCGCGCAGCACGGCCCTGGTGCAGTACGTGGAGTTGGTGCAGGCGGAGGACAAGCCTGCCCAGGTGCAACAGGCTCTGCGAATCACCCGCCTCACGCTTCTGCTAACTACGGTGGCTATAGTGATACTCTGTGCCTTACCCCCGGCGCTACTTTCCCTGGTTTTTGGGCATGAGTTTGACAGTGCACGCCCTATTATTCTGCTGCTGGCACCGGGCGTAGTAGCCATTGCCCTGAGCCAGATTTGCAGCACCTACTTTGCCGCTGTGGCCCGCTACCGCTTCAATAATGCGGCTACGCTGCTGGGCGTGGTAGTAACGCTGATAGGTTGCGTTACGGTGGTGCCAATCTGGGGAATCAAAGGCGCGGCGCTGCTGATGAGTGTGTCTTACAGCTGCTCCGCGTTGTATTTGGTGCGGGCTTTTTTTCGGGCCACTGGTATTCGGCTGCGTGATTTACTGCCCGTGCGGGCGGATGCTATTTATGCCTGGCAGCTACTCCGGCCGGCACAATCTACTCCCGCTACTGTGGAGAAAGCTACTTAGCTGATGGGCACTTTGCGCAGGATGGCTTCAATCAGATCCGCCGTGCGGATGCCGTCGGCTTCGGCTTCGTAATTCAGCAGGATGCGGTGGTTCAGTACATCGGAGGCCACTTCCTTGATGTCTTCCGGCAGCACATAGTCGCGCTGGTCCAGGAAGGCCACGGCCTTGGCGGCGCGGTGCAGCGCAATGCTGGCCCGCGGGCTCACCCCGAACTGCACATACTGCGCAAACTCGGCCAGGTCGTACTCAGCGGGCTTGCGCGTGGCAAATACCAGCTCAATAATGTATTTCTCCAGTGTTTCAGATATCTGTACCTGGTTGATAAGGCTGCGAATGGCGAAGATATCCTCCTTGTGCAGCACTGGGTTCACCTCGCCTACATAGGAGAGATTGGCCATGCGGCGCATGACTTCCAGCTCGTCGGCCTTTTTCAGATAGTCCACATACACCTTCATCATGAAGCGGTCTACCTGCGCTTCGGGCAGCGGGTAGGTACCCTCCTGCTCCACGGGGTTCTGCGTGGCCAGCACCAAAAATGGCAGGTCCAGCTGATACGTGGTTTCGCCAATGGTGACCTGCTTTTCCTGCATGGCCTCCAGCAGAGCACTCTGCACTTTAGCCGGGGACCGGTTAATTTCATCCGCCAGCACCAGGTTAGCGAAAATCGGCCCCTTCTTCACCTCAAAAATGGACTGGCTCTGATTGTAAATCATTGTGCCCACTAAGTCAGAAGGCAGCAAATCGGGGGTGAACTGTACCCGCTGAAAGGGCAAATGCAGTACTTTGGAAAGCGTACTGATGGTCAGGGTTTTGGCCAGACCCGGCACGCCTTCCAGCAATATATGCCCGCCGGTGAATAGGCCAATCAGTAGCCGATTGACCATATACTGCTGCCCTACTACCACCTTGCCTACTTCCGTAAATACCTGGCGGATCTTGTCGCGGTAGTCGTTCATGCAGTTGCTAGATAAGCCAGATAGAAGAAGTAAAGGGGTAATTCCGTTCGGTGCGGAACAGCCACCGGGCTACCCTGTTTTCTCAAAAATAGATATTCAGCCAGATTTGCCACCGCTTAATTCCAAAAGCCTGCCCCGCAGCAGCCAAACCATTTCAGCAAATTCCTTTCCTCCAATGCATTTGGAAAATAAAGAACCGTGGGCTGCTATACACGCGCAGCAGCGGAAGCACTTTGGGGCAACTGCTGAAGCAGAGTCAGAATTTGCTCGGCCACCCTATCTATCTGACCTAGGCCCTGGCGGGCTTCCTCAATCTGGCCCCGCTGATATTGCGCAACCAGGATACGGCCTGTTTCCAGCATGTGCCCCAACAGCTGCTCTATCTGACGCATTTCCGGGCGGTTACTGTGTTGGGGCTTGACCACGGCATTAATCCATTGCGCTAACGCATTTTCCTGCGGTGAAAACAGGCCGGGCGTAGGCTCACGCACACCATACAGCACCGAACGCAACTGTGACTTAAACAGAATCTGTTTAATGCGGGCCTGCTGAAAATCAAGCGTGGTGATATCCATATACACGCCGCCATAGCGGCTTGAGGGCACTGTATGTAGCTTACTGGGCAGAAGAAGTGTTCAGCAGCATCTCCAGTTTCTGCCGAGCCAGCACCAGTTCCGTAACGTCAAAGGCGAAACAGGAAATACCCGCAATTTGCCCATGCTCCCGGAATACCTGATAAGTAAAATTCAGATAACACTCCTCTACCCGGCCCGTGTCCCGACGGTGCACCTGCAGTTTCATTTCCTTGCCATGAAACGGCTCGCCGGTCTGATATACGTGGTCCAGCAGGGCAACAAAGCCTTGCTCCACCGTTTCTGGCAGTACCTCAGCCACGGGGTGGCCCACCAGCTCCCGCTCCGGAAACAGCTCCTGATAAAGCGGGTTCACAAACTCAAATACGAATTCAGCTCCCCGAACCATAGCAATAAGGGCGGGAGCCTGCATAAACAGGCTGTATAAGGTTTCCCGGTGGCTCTGGGCCAGTTGATGGGCTTGGTACGCCAGATCAGAGAGGGCCGATTGCTCCTCATTGGCCAGCAGCAACTCTGCCACCAGTTGTTTCTGCTCGTGCATATCTACCGTAGAGCCAATCCACATGGTAATGTGGCCTTCTGCATTTAATCGGGGTACGCCCTGGGCCAGCATCCAGCGGTATTGTCCATCGGCACTGCGCAGGCGGTACTCTACCTGGAATTTCTCCTTAGAAGCATCAGCGTGCTGCCATACCTGGCTTACTTTTTCCAGGTCCTCAGGATGAATATTTACTTGCCAACCCTGGCCAAATTCCTGCTCCAGAGTGCGGCCGGTAAATTGTAGCCAGCGCTGGTTAAAGTAATCTGCACGCCCATCGGGCTGCGCCGTCCAAACCATCACCGGCAACGACTCCAGAATAAAGGTAGCCCGCAACTGGCTTTCCTCCAGCTCCCGCTGCATTGCCTGGCGGGTAAGCTCAGCAAAGTGCTCGGCCGTTACATCCTGAGTCTGACGCAGGATATACAGCAGCTGGCCGTCGGCCCCCAGAATAGGAGTATTGGTAGCCTGCCAGTAACGCTCCTCATAGCCACTACCCTGCTCTGGGGTGCGCTGCAGGTCGTAGCGTATCCGGGGCATGGTGAAAGGCTGGCGGTGCAGGCGCACCTGCTCGAAAGAATCGGCCAGCACCTGCCACTCGTTTTCATTAATAGCCGCATAGGCCTCGAGGATATTGCGGCCAATCACTTCTTCCCGCTTTTTCAAGGTTATAGCCAGGTAGCTATTGGAGGCATCCAGAATGGTATTGTCCGGAGTCAGAAGAATGTAGTGACCAGGCAGTTGACGTATAATAGCCGTGATATCGAGAGCAGCAGGGATAGCAGACATAGAGGGTAACAAAAAACAGATAGGGGATAAAGGTAGGAGAAGGAAGCTGTTGTGCATGGCTTCTTCTAGCTACTGGAACTATGGAATTCAACATTACAGCAACTCATTGCCCACAACGACAACACCATAACCCAAATTAATTTTCCCTCCGGGGAAGCCTGATTACGTTAGCCAGACTCCCTACTCTTGCCGTGTCCCTACCAGGAAGAACCAATCAAAACGGGCCCATTGGCTTTTGAAGTATGGATATTCGATACTAGCACAGTCTCACTTACTCGGTACTCGTAGAATAAAAAGGCCCTTCGCTGCATAGCAAAGGGCCTTTTTCGTACCAGAGACGGGAATCGAACCCGTACGCTCGTGAAAGCAAGGGATTTTAAGTCCCTCGTGTCTACCAGTTCCACCACTCCGGCAGTTGTGCAGCAAACATGCACAAAAATAAAAAAGGACGCTGCGCGGGCAACGTCCTTTTTTGAGCGGGAGACGAGGTTCGAACTCGCGACCTCGACCTTGGCAAGGTCGCGCTCTACCAACTGAGCTACTCTCGCTTGAGGTTTGCCACCGAAGTGGCGTTTGGTGTGACAAAGGTACTAGGAGATTCTCTTTTGTCAAGCCTTTGGCTCTAAAATTTCTCATTTAGGGCCACAAAAAAGTGCTTCTGGCTCATTTTCAGACACTTTTTTTCTCCTCAACTCTAAATACCCCTAAAGAAAGTCATCAGCCCCTGCCCTTAAAAAGGAGTGATGAGAGCTGATTATTGGAACCTGTCCTTCGTTTAGCGGTGCTATTATTTTCCACCTAACACCAGCTTCAACTCATTTATTTTCAACAAAGCTTCAATTGGGGTTAGGGTATTTACGTCCAGATGCTGTAGCAATTCCCGTACGCGCTCCAACGCCGGATCGGCAGGCTCAAACATACTCAGCTGTAGGCTGGGACGTGGTGCCGTAGCCACAGCTGCTGCAGGCTGGGCAACCGGACCACGCACGGCCTCTTTCTTTAGGGCGCTGCCATTACGGGCCGGCCGCTCATCCAGCCCGGCCAGCACGTCGTCAAACTCCGTGGGGCCATCTTCCAGGCCAGCACTGGTGCGCTCCTGCTCCAGATGGTGCATAATTTCATTGGCACGCAGCACCACGGCAGTGGGCATGCCGGCCATGCGGGCCACGTGGATGCCGAAGGAGTGCTCCGAGCCGCCCTCCTGCAGCTTGCGCAGGAACAGGATACGCCCATCAGCCTCCTTTACGGCCACGTTGTAGTTGCGCACCCGCGGGCAGTCATCGGCCAGCTGGTTAAGCTCGTGGTAGTGGGTAGCGAAGAGGGTTTTGGCTCGCGCTTTCGGGTTGTTGTGCAGGTGCTCCACAATGGCCCAGGCAATGCTGATACCATCATAGGTGCTGGTGCCGCGCCCTATTTCGTCCATCAGCACCAGGCTGCGGTCGGAGAGGTTGTTGAGGATGCTGGCCGTTTCCGTCATCTCCACCATAAAGGTGCTTTCGCCCTTGGAGAGGTTATCGGAAGCGCCTACGCGGGTGAAGATTTTATCGATAACGCCGATGGTAGCCGCCTCGGCGGGCACGAAGGAGCCAATCTGGGCCAGTAGCACAATCAGGGCCGTTTGGCGCAGCAGAGCCGATTTACCGGCCATGTTCGGCCCGGTGATGACCACAATCTGCTGGTCTTCCTGGTCCAGGCAGATGTCGTTGGGAATGTAGGCCTCGCCGGGGGGCAGCTGGCGCTCAATCACCGGGTGGCGGCCCTGGCGGATATCCAGCACCGTTGACTCATCCACCACTGGCTTCACGTAGCGGTGCTGGCGGGCGGTGGTGGCAAAGGAAGCCAGGCAGTCGAGCACGCCAATGGCGCGGGCGTTCTGCTGAATCTGGGGCACGAACTCCAGGGCCGACAACACCAGCTCATTATACAGCTGCTGCTCAATCACGAACAGGCGGTCCTCGGCGTGCAGGATTTTTTCCTCGTAGGTTTTTAGCTCTTCTGTGATGTAGCGCTCCGCATTTACCAGGGTCTGCTTCCGAATCCAGGTGGTGGGCACTTTGTCCTTGTGAGCGTTTGTCACTTCCAGATAGTAGCCGAACACTTTATTATAGGCCACCTTCAGGGAGCTAATGCCGGTGTTGCGCTGCTCGCGCTGCTGCAGTTGCAGCAGATAGTCCTTGCCCGAAAACGCAATGCTGCGCAGTTCGTCCAGCTCGGCGTGCACACCGTCCAGAATCACGTTACCCTGGTTGGTGAGCACCGGGGCATCGGGGCGAATTTTGGCGTTGATTTCTTCCCGCAGCGAGGCGCAGGGGTTTAGCTGATCGGCCAGCTTTTGCAGGGCTTTCAGGCCGGAACCCGCCAGCAAGGCCCGGATAGGCTCCATAGCTTCCAGGGCGCGGGCCAGCTGCAGCAGCTCACGCGGGTTGATGCGGCGCACAGCTACTTTGGAAATCAGGCGCTCCAGGTCGTTTATCTGGCGCAGCTGTTGGTTCAATTCGCCCAGCAAGTCAGTGTTCTGCAACAGGCCATCCACGGTATCGAGGCGGCGCTGAATCTGTACGGGCTCTTTCAGGGGCAGCACTACCCACTTGCGCAGCAGGCGCGCGCCCATGGGCGTTACGGTCTGGTCCAGAATATCAATGAGCGGCACGCCGCCGGGGTGCTGGGGATAGACCAGCTCCAGATTACGCACCGTGAAGCGGTCCAGCCACACGTACTTATCCTCTTCCAGTCGGCCAATGCTGCTGATGTGCGCTACATCGTCGTGCTTGGTTTCGGCGAGGTAGTGCAGGATGCAGCCGGCAGCCGTGATGCCCTCGCGCAAGCCATCGATACCAAAGCCCTTGAGGGACGTGGTGTTGAAGTGGCGGGTGAGAATATCGTGGGTGTAATCGAAGCCAAACACCCATTCATCCAGCGCATAGTGGCAGAAATCGGGGCCGTAGTGGTGCTCGAAATCGTGGCGGCTTTTCTTGCAGAAGAGCACCTCGGCGGGGCTGAAATTCTGCAGCAGCTTGCCGATGTAGTTATGGTCGCCCTGGGCTACCAGAAACTCGCCGGTGCTGATATCCAGAAAGCTGATGCCGCACTCCTGCTTGCCGAAATGCACGGCGCAGAGGTAGTTGTTGCTCTTGCGCTCCAGCACGTTGTCGTTGAACGACACGCCCGGTGTCACCAGCTCCGTAATGCCGCGCTTCACCAGCCCTTTAGCCTGCTTGGGGTCTTCCAGCTGGTCGCAGATGGCCACGCGCTGCCCGGCGCGCACCAGGCGCGGCAGGTAGTTATCGAGGGAGTGGTGGGGGAAACCAGCCAGCGGGGTTTCGGAGGAGGTGCCGGCGCCGCGCTTGGTCAGGGTGATTTCCAGAATGCGCGCCGCCGTCACGGCATCTTCCCCAAAGGTCTCATAAAAGTCGCCGACGCGGAACAGCAGCAGCGCGCCGGGGTGCTGCTGCTTGAGCTGATAGTACTGCTTCATCAGCGGCGTATCAATCACGGGCGCGGGACCGAGGGTGCCGTGGGTGCGGATGGGCTTTTTATCGGAAGCAGCTACTTTGGATTTCACGGAAGCGGAACTACAGAAAGAGGTAAAAAATGCCAGCCGTATGTCAGACACAGCCAATTTCACGTGCTGACATTTATGAATAAAGACCGTCATGCTGAGCGCAGCCGAAGCATCTTGCTAGTGCGGTAAACCTAACGAAACGGTAGAGATGCTTCGACAGGCTCAGCATGACAGTCATAGGGTTAGCAGATAGCACTTCCTACCTTTGCACTATGCGCAAACTTTCCATGGAAGAGCTGAACCGGCTGACGGTGGCAGACTTCAAAAATACGCAAAAATTCCCCCTCACTTTAGTACTTGATAACGTGCGCAGCCTGCATAATGTGGGCGCCGCCTTCCGCACGGCCGATGCGTTTGCCATTGAGAAAATGTGGCTCTGCGGCATTACGGGCCGCCCGCCTCAGCGGGAAATCACCAAAACGGCGCTGGGCAGCACGGAGTCGGTGGTATGGGAATATGCTGCTTCCACGCTGGAAGTAGTGCGCCAGCTGCAGGCCGCGGGCTACGTGGTAGTGGCGGTGGAGCAGACTACCGGCAGCCTGCTACTGCCGGCCTTTGAACTGGAACCCGGCCGGCCCTACGCGCTGGTGATGGGCAATGAAGTATTTGGAGTAGATGATGAGGTGCTGGCGCAGTGCGATGCTGCCGTGGAAATTCCGCAGTTCGGCACCAAACACTCGCTCAACGTCTCGGTAGCTGCCGGGGTCGTGCTCTGGGACTTCCTGACCAAGATGGATTTTCAGGCACCGCCCCGCTAATGAGCAGAATGAAAGAAAGCCAAAGGCCCTTTGCTCAGCAAAGGGCCTTTGGCTTTCTGACAGATCTTACTACGCCACAGAGCTACTGATGAATCATCAGTTTTTGAGTCTGGCGGCGGCTGCCCTCCCCTACCGTCACATAGTAGATACCAGCAGCCAGACTACTCACATTAATCGGTTCATTTAAGAAGCCCTGCAAGGCGGCGGCCGTTTTGTGGAAGACAACTTTCCCCAGCTGGTTGTACACTACAATGGAGGCACTGGTCACCGACTTATCCAATTGGGTGCTCACGGTGAACTGGCCGCTGGAGGGGTTCGGGAATACGCTCAGGCCACTGGCATCTGCCGTAGGAGCCGGGCGGGGCGTCTGAATGTAGAGGTTATCCACGGCCCAGCCCCAGCCATGGGCGCCGGCATCGGCAAACAGCCGGAAGCGCAGCTTCACCACGTCGCCAGCAGAGAATTTATCGCGCAGGTTTAGTTTGCGCTCCTTGAATAAGGCCGGCGTACCAACGCCCGTAGAGTTATTACCACTGGTTCCTTTATTCCATTCAGCCAGCCACCGGGCATCGTCCCGGGCATCATAGCCATCGGCCAGGGGTATCCAGGTCTGCCCATCGTTGGTGCTCCCTTCTACCACTACGTAATCGTAGAACTCCACGGTACCAAAGGGCTTGCCTTCTTCGCCAGGCTCTACCAGCACTATTTCATCAAAGATTACCGAAGCGTTAGCATCCTGGCTCACCGTAATCGGCACCAGCAATTGATAGATGAAGTTACTTTCCTGATTAGGGCCAGTACCATCGGGGTACGGGTGCAGAGAATGAATAGCGCCGTTGCTGAATCCCGCGGGTTTTTCAATGGAAAAGCCGTTGCCTACAAAATCAGAAGTCGAAGTGTTGAAATCATTGACATACGTGGCCTGGGCAGGCTTGAAGTCCACAACCGGTACCGTGTAGTAGCCGCTGGCCGGGCTATAGGCCAGGTTATGCGCGGTGGAGGCATCCTGCGCTACAATGCGGTAGGAAATAACGTCGCCGGCATTGATGGGGCCACCGGCTGTGGTCAGGTTGCCTTTGTATAACCCATCAGCCTGGCGGGTAAGCTCCACATCGGGGCGGGCCTGGCCGTTTACTTTGACTTCCGCATACACGCGTGCCACCCCAATATTGTCGGTCACGTCGGCCTCTAACTGGTAGGGCAACTGCGAGAGAAACAGAAAAGGCGGCGCCTGATGCACAATAACCGGGGCTTCAGCATCGGGCCCAATGTTAAACTCATAGCGCGGCTGCGCGGGCTTACCGGGAGTGCCGGCGCCGGGCGTAGTGTAGGTGCGTTTGGTTTCGTTATCGGAAGCCTTCAAATAGTAGCTGACCTTGGCCCGCTGGCCGGGGTTAGGAATAGTGGCGGCATATTCATTTGTCTTGCCGGTAGGCTGCATGGTCAATGTGACGTCGGCCCCACCATCCACTGCATACACCAACTGCACAGAACCAGGAGTAACCGTACCATCCGATTCAACAACAGCTTTTACCGTGTAGCTCTGCAGGGTTTCGGCATCGGGCAGCGGCGTGTGGCGAATGGCGGTATTAAACCAGCCCATGTCGTAGAACATGGCCAGCATGATGGGGCCCGGCTGATGGTTGGACTCGCCATCGGCAATTTGCGGCGACATCAGGGAGTTGGGGGTGCCGGACATGTAGGTATCCTCATCCAGGTGGGAGATGCTGGAACCACCACTGAACGTAGCCGGCGCATACAGGCGGGGGCGCACATTCTTGTTGGCTGCTACCGCTAAGGGGCTGTTGAAGTACAGCGCCATGCTGGTCAGCTGGGTGCCCAGCTGGGTAGAAGGATTGGTGAAAATGGTTTCGTTGGTGAGGCGCTGGCCGCTGGCATTTTCCACAAAGGTGTCGTAGACCGAGGGCAGGGTACCCAGGCCATAGCTCCCCTTCTTTTGGGCATCCTTATCCATGGTATCTACAAAGCCCAGGCCGTGGCCCAGTTCGTGCAGCACTACCGTTACCAGGTCGTACTGGTCGGCGGGGGTTTTGCCATCCAGCCCATAATACCAGTCAAACTTGCTGTTGAAGCTGGCGGCAATATCTGCTTCAGAAGCATCATTCAGCTCTTTTCCGTTGATCTTCTCCGCCAGCGCTACCGGAAACCAGGCATTTGTGCGGGGGGCGCCGCTGAAGTTGCGGTAATAGGCCGTAGAGCCAGCCGAGCCCAGCGTGCCAGCCGCCAGCTCTTTCCACGTAGCATCAATATGAATCGGCACCGGACTATCCAGCTGGGACTCCCAGATATCTACGGCAAACTGAAAAGCCTTCTGGGCCTCCGGGGTAAAGTCGTGGTAGGTTACGGTAATGGCGGCCGCAGTGCCGGAAGGCCGGGCTTTACCCGCCTGGGCTCTCAGAAATGCTTCCGGAGGAGCAATACGCGTGAGGGTATTTTGCGTGGTGGCAAAGCAGATGGTAGTACGCCCCGGTGCCCGTTCCAGCTTGGGTGCCTGCGCCCATACTGTCTGACACGAAGCCCACAGGCCTATCAGCAGAAGTAAGTGTTTTTTCATGGGAGAAAGAATTTTTCGCAACGAGCTACTACCGATATAGTGCAATCCTACAACTGTGGAACTGCTCTGACAGGCTCCCTGTTCGGGACACAAGAGGCTTCAAAATAGTTGCGGAACGGAAAAATACCACCATTTCCTGAGTCCACACCTAGCCCGGGCCGGCAAACCAGGATTTACGGTCACTAACTCCTGTCCTGTAAGCTGACAAAACCGGAACCCTGAGGAGCTACAAAAAGATTCCAGCGGTGCCTGCTCATCAAAAAGCTTTCCTTCCAGTTTGTTATCTTTCACAACTCTTTTACTCTAAACGGTTTTCTGTGCGTACACCCTCTACCCTTCTGGGCAGGCTGCTGGTTGTGGTTCTTCTGCTGGAACTGCCCCTGTTTGCTGCTGCCCAATCCTTCTCCTCTGAACAGGCTCAGCAGTATCTGACCAGCCACCGTGCGCAGCTGGGCCTGACAGAAGCCGATGTGGCCACCCCGGCCGTGACGGATAGCTACACCGATACCCATAATGGCGTATCGCACGTGTACCTACGCCAGCAGCACCTGGGACTGGAAGTACTGGGCACGGAAATGGGCCTGCACTTTGACAGCCAGGGCCAGTTGCTGAACCAAACCGGGAAATTTGTAACGGATCTGGCCAGCAAGGCCCCTGCTGCCACCGCCACCTTATCGGCTCCGGCAGCCACAGCAGCAGCAGCGCAGGTGCTACGCCTGACGCCCAGCACCCTGCAACAAACCTCTACGGCGCAAAGCCGCTCCAGCCGCCTGACCCTGCATGATGCTGCCCTGTCTACGGAAGACATTCCTACTCAGCTGGCCTATGCCGTGCAGCCCGATGGCAGCGTGAAGCTGGTATGGCACCTGGTTTTGCATCCACCCAAAACGACTAACCAGTGGAGCCTGCAGGTAGATGCTACTACCGGCAAAGTGCTGAAGCGCCTGGACCGGAATACGCACGAGAAGTTCGCGCCCCCTTCGGCTACGCCGGCGGCCATTCTTACCCTGCCCGCCAGCCGCGCCGCTGCCCGCCCCTCCGGTACCGATGCTACTTATAATGTATTTGCCATTCCTGTAGAAGCCCCGGGCTTTGGGGCACGCACGCTCACCCGTAACCCCGCTGATGCGCAAGCCTCGCCCTATGGCTGGCACGACAACAACGGCGTGGCCGGCCCCGAGTATACCACCACCCGTGGCAACAACACCACAGCCTACGTGCCGGAAGAAGGGGTTTCATATTTTGCTGAGGGCGGCACCAATCTGACCTTTGACTTCCCCTATGACATCCAGAAATCGACTGGCACCAACAAGAATGCCGCGCTAGCCCAGTTGTTCTACCTGAACAACATCATGCACGACATTTCCTTCCAGTATGGCTTCAACGAGGTCAGCGGCAACTTCCAGACCAAGAACTACACCGGCAAAGGCAAAGGTGCCGACCCCGTACGGGCCGTAGCCCAGGATCCGGAAGGCATTTACAACGCCTACTTTTCACCGGGTGTTGATGGTAAAAGCTCATCCATGCACATGTTTTTGTGGCCGGGCGTTACTTCTTTTAAAGTGACCAGCCCGGCAGCAATTGCCGGAGATTACCAGGTAGTAGAAGGCAGCATTGGGCCGCCGCTGCCCTCCGATGCGCCGCTCACGGGCAAGCTGGTTCTGGTAGACGACGGCAGCGCCACGCCCACGTTGGGCTGTACCTCCCCCCTGAAAAATGCGGCCGCCCTTAAAGGCAATATTGCTGTAATTGACCGGGGCTCCTGCGAATTTGGCGTAAAAGTACAGGCCGCGCAAAATGCCGGCGCTATTGCCGCCCTGGTTATCAATAACCAGCCCGATACCCTGATAAGAATGGGTGGCAATTATATGCTGAACATCCCCAGTGTTTTCATGACTCTGGGCGACGGCAACATCCTGAAGCAACGGATCAAAGCCGGTGAGTCGGTAACCATTAGCATGACCACGCCCGCAGGGCGGGATGGGGCTTTCGATAATGTAGTGATGGCCCACGAATATACCCACGGCATTTCCATCCGCCTCACGGGCGGCCCCGCTACCATTGAGTGCCTGAATAACCAGGAGCAGATGGGAGAAGGCTGGAGCGACTTTTTTGCGCTCTGGCTCACTACCAAATCCGGTGATAATGGCGCTACTCCCCGCAGCGTGGGCTCCTATGTTATGGGCCAGCCCACCAGCGGCGTAGGTATCCGGAACAAGCTCTACAGTACCGATATGGCCGTGAACGACTATACCTATGCCATCATCGGCACTCCTCCCTTTGATGAGGAGCACTCGATTGGAGAGGTATGGGCAGCCGTGCTCTGGGATTTAAACTGGGAAATGATCAAGCAATATGGCTACAGCACCGACCTGTACCATGGCACCGGCGGCAACAACAAAACCATGCAGCTGGTAATGGATGGCCTGAAGCTGCAGAAGTGCAGCCCCGGCTTCCTGGATGGCCGCGACGCCATACTGGCGGCCGATAAAGCCGACTTTAAAGGGGCTAACCAAGCTCTGATCTGGCGGGTATTTGCCCGCCGGGGCATGGGCAGCAATGCCGTGCAAGGCAGCAGCGACAACCTCAATGATAATAAGGCGGGGTATGCTATGCCGGCCGTACTGGCCACTACCCGGGAGCTGGCCGCTACTTCCGTAGAGCTATACCCAAACCCGGCAAAGGACCAGCTGACACTCCGCACATTTGGCCTGGGCAATGCCCCGGTACAGGTAGCCGTGTACTCGGTGCTGGGCACCGAGGTACAGCGCGCTTCCTTTACAGCTGCCCAAGCGCAGCGGGGTAGCCAGTTGCAGCTCGGCACCCTCGCCAACGGGGTGTATATGGTGCGCATCTCTACCCCTGATGGGGCACTCACCCGTAAAGTAGTAGTGCAGCACTAGCATTTAGTTTCTTTGCCATCAGCACCCGTTTCTTCCTGATACCAGGCAGGAGCGGGTGCTGATGTTTATGGCCTTTACTCCAGCTACTTCTAATGTCTGCCTACTTTTCTTATTCCACTACCCGCGACGCGGCCCTGCTGGCGCTACGCCCCAGCATAGCCGGTATTCCCATTGCTACCCCTGCACAAACAGTAGGCGAGTTTTTGCACTTGGCCTTGCGCCCCATCCTGAAGCTGCAAAACGAGTTGTTACTGCAAACCGTAGCCGATTTCATTCAGGATCATCACATCCCACTAGCAGCCCAAAGTTTGGTGGAGAAACAAAACACGGTGGCAGAGCTATTGACGCGTAATACAAAGCTGCGCTACACCGTAATCGGGCTGGTGCTGGCAATGTTCACCAGCACGGAAATGGCCTTTTACCGGCAGCACCGCCCAGAGCTGAACCGGCGCTTACTGGAACTGGCCACCCGGCGGGTACAGGACCAGACAGATATCTTGGGAGCAGAAACCAGCACGCTGTGAGCTACTATCACACGCTCGGAATCCCTACTGAAGCTACCCCCGAGGAAATTCGCCTGGCTTACCGCCGTCTCGTATTGATGACGCATCCGGACCGCACCAAGGATACAGCAGCGCATCAACGCTTCCTGGCCATTAATGAGGCTTACGAAACTTTAAGCCAACCTACTTTGCGAGCGGCCTATGATGCCAAACTGCGGCGGCCGCATCCACCCGTTGCCGAACATCATACCGTCCCGCACCCAGACCCGGCATTGCGTCGTCGGGGCTTTCGCCGTGCCCGCCCGGCTCCTCGTGCGCCCCTGCCACCGCTTCACATCCGCTACGCGGCCGAGTTTAAAAGAGCACTCCCCCAATTTAGAAAAGCCGCAAAGCTGAGCTTACTGGGCGTACTGCTGGTCGTGGTTGATTTCAACCGCAATGTGCGCCTGCCTAATGAAACCATTCAGGAGTTCACCTATGTGGCCAGAAGAAGCCGCTCAGGTGGTGGTTCATCTTACTTCTTGGTTTACACTCAGAACACTGATTTTCGGACGGATGCTACGACCGATCTGGAGGTCGGCGACCAACTGAGTATTGACCAGACGCCGTGGTTTGGAAAGGTGAAAGCGGTGAAGGTACACTCTGGCAAAATGCGGGGATACCGGTTTCAAATTGCCGACTTTAGCATTATATGGGTGCTGAGTGGGGCCGTGGCAGCCAGTGGCCTATTGCTGCTGGGGACGCAGTTCCGACCTGATTATGCGTTCAATATAGGCTTCACCAATATTGTATTGAGCATTATCTTACTACTGTATATGCTGTTTGTTTAACAGCATATACAGTAGTAAGATAATGCTCATATAACAAAAAAGCCCGCGGCTACTGCCGCGGGCTTTTTTGTTATATGAGTCCTTAATCGTACTGCGAGTCGCGCAGGTGTACGGGCTCGGTTTTCTTGCGCAGGCGCATGTTCAGTAGTTCTACCAATAAGGAGAAGAACATGGCGAAGTAGATATAGCCCTTCTCTATCTCCTTGTGGAAGCTTTCCATCACCAGCATCACCCCAATCATAATCAGGAAAGAGAGAGCCAGCATTTTGATGGTAGGATTTCGGTTCACAAAATCGGCTACCACGCCGGAGAAAACCATCATCACAGCCATAGACAGGATAACGGCCATTATCATAATCAGCACGTTATCCACCAGACCCACGGCCGTCAGGATAGAGTCAAAGGAGAAGACGATATCAATAATGATGATTTGAATAATTACGCTACCCATGGTAGCGGCGGCTTTGCCGGAGTTGGCCTGTTCTTCCTCGCCCTGCAGTTTGGTATGAATCTCGGTGGTGCTTTTGCCAATCAGGAACAAGCCCCCACCCAGCAGAATAAGGTCGCGGCCCGATACGCCCCAGCCGCCTTCCATCCAGGGCAGCGGTACCGTGAACAGGGGGTCTTTCAGGCTTACAATCCAGGAAATGCTCAACAGCAGACCAATGCGGAACAGCAAGGCCAGGAACAGACCGATGCTGCGCCCGCGGGCGTGCTGCTCCCGCGGCAGCCGGTTAACAATGATGGAAATAAAGATAATATTATCGATACCCAGCACGATTTCCATGAAAGTCAGCGTGAGCAGGCTTACCCATGTATTGGCGTTGGAGAAGACGGAGAAGTCGAAATTCATTGGGTATACTTAAGGTATTAGGAAGGATGAATTATGCTTTCGGGACGCATCCACTACGGCATAACTCAGCAGGCACAAGACTGCCTTAGCTCTTCATGTTTACAAACTGCAGGGGCTGCCCGATATCGGTGCGGCGTAGCAGGGCAATAACGGCCTGCAGGTCGTCAATTTTCTTGGCCGATACCCGCACCTGGTCGTCCTGCATCTGGGCCTCCACTTTCAGCTTGGCGTCTTTAATAGCCTTGATGATTTTGCGGCCGGCATCTTTGTCTACTCCGGCGCGCACTTTAATGGTCTTTTTCACCAGGGAGCCGCTGGGCAGCTCTTCGGCCGTAAAGTCCAGCGCTGTCCCGTCAATACCCTGCTTCACGATGCGCGTGAGCAGGATATCTTCCAGGGCTTTGATGCGCATGGAGTTTTCAGAGCTGAGCTGAATAGTATTGTTCTTCTTATCGAGCTCCATGCCGCCTTTGGTGTCGCGCAGGTCGTAGCGGGTCTGCAGTTCTTTTTTGGCCGTATTCACCGCATTTTCCAGGGTTTGCGGATCTACTTTGCTCACGATATCAAATGAAGCCATAATGCAGGAAGCGTAAGGTGGGAATACTATGCTGCCCGGTAGCCCGACAGCAAGGGTGCCAAAGGTAGGAGTTTGCCGGAATGCTACCTTTACCCGGAGGTAAAATTCGGTGTTTCCAGCCCGGGCCCTACCTCTACGAATCCTGTCTGAGCCGCGGTTATGCATCCTCCTGTTCGCCTTCCCCAAACGCCCACCGACTGGGCTGCTTATTATCAGCTCCGCTACGAAGTGCTGCGCCGGCCCTGGCAGCAGCCAGCCGGCACGGAGCGCGCCGAGGATGATGCCCTGCCCGATACCTTTCATGCCCTGGTAGCAGCCCCCGATGGCACGGCGTTGGGCGTGGGCCGCCTGCACACTGCTGCTCCCGGCCAGGCGCAGGTGCGCTTTATGGCGGTGCACCCCGGCGCGCAGGGCCAGGGCATCGGGCGGGCGGTACTAGCTTATCTGGAAGCCGAAGCCCGGCGCCGCGGCCTGACGGAGAGCGTGCTCCACGCCCGGGAGCAGGCGGTGCCCTTCTACCAGCGACTGGGCTATGCCGTGGTAGCGCCTTCGCACACGCTGTTCGGCAGCATTCCGCATTTTCTTATGCGCAAGCTGCTTTAGAACTTCTCCCGCCCGCGCAGCAGGTCCCAGTACAGGCGGAAGTCGCCGCGCAGGGAGAATAGCGGGTGCTGGAAGGTGGCGGGCTTGTTGTGCTCCACAAAAAAGTGGCCTATCCAGGCAAATCCATATGCGGCCACTACGCCATACAGCAACAGAATGGGCCGGTGCAGCACTAAAGCCAGCATCAGGCAGAGCAGAAACAAGGTGGTACCAATAAAATGCAGGATGCGGGTGCCGCGCTGCTGATGCTCGCGCAGGTAGCGCGGATAGAACTCCGCAAAAGTCAGGGGACGGGCCGTCATATAAAGCAGGGGTTTACGTAAAGAAGCCTAACTTTTCCCTGAAATCACAGCCTGCCCCGCACAATGAACCCTTTACCTGATGTAGCCACGCTAGTGGCCGTTTACAACCAAATGAACCAGTACGGTCGCCTCAACGGCATGGCGCTGCACGTAGCCACTCCCGGCGAGGTGAAGTATACCATGACGGTGCGCGCCGAGCATCTTAGCTCCCCCGATACCTGCCACGGTGGGGTGCTGGCCGGCCTCATGGACTCTGCCCTGGGGGCTGCCGCCCTTTCTCTCTCCTTCACCACCGGAGAGTTGGTTTCTACGGTGGAGTTCAAGATTAACTATCTGCACCCGGTGCGCCTGCACGATGCACTGGTGGCCACGGCCAGGGTAGACCATGCCGGCAAAACGCTGGTAGTTGTAACCGGCGACATTTACTGCGCCACCCGCGAGATAGTAGTAGCCAAGGGCATGGGCACCTTTAACCGCTACCCCGCCGACAAGCGCGACTTCCGCAAGCTACTCTTCCCCTCCGCCGACGACGAGCAGGAATAAAACGCAAACCACCGGGCAGCTCCCGTAAAGGAACCGCCCGGCGGTTTATAACAGTGCCGGTTTAGTGGCGCTGGCTACTTAGTAGCGCGAAGAAGCCGACTCGTGCTCCTCTTCCTCCTGGGAAGAATCGTCGTCTTCGTTTTCATTCATGATGGGGGGCTGCACTTTGCGCACGTTGCGGGCACAGTCCTCGTCGCGGTGGTTGCGGCCAACGGTGAATTCCACCCAGTCGCCTTCCTGCAGGTCGTTGAAGTCGCCTTCGGCCATATCAGCGTAGCTGAAGAACAGGTTGTTGGGGGGCATTACCACGAAGCCAAAACCGTTTTTCAGGTTTTTGATGGTGCTTACGCCAATGGAGCCTACCGGGCCAGCGGCCGTAGGGCCAGCGGGGCGCACCGGCTTGGGCGCAGCGGTATAAGGAGCGGGCTCCGGCTGGTTCACGAACAGGTCCTCAATGAGAGGGTCGTTCTTGCTCAGGCGCTCATCAATCACCTCATGCATGGCTACGGGATAGGTAGCATGGTCAAGGAGCTGCTGCGAAGCGCGGGTTACGCGGTTCTCGCCTTTGTAGTCGGTGTATTTGAAGTCCCAGTTCAGCAGCATCACGCGGGTGCCAACGGTATTGAGCTTCTTCACCAGGGGCAGGTAGTCGCTGTCGCCGGCAATCAGCACAATCACATCAAAGCTCTTGTGCAGGGCAAGTTCCAGGGCTTCCAGGCTCAGCCACACATCAATGCCTTTTTCCTGCAAACGACCGTCGCGGGTTTTCAGGGGCATGTAGTGAGTGGTGATACCCAGGTTCATCAGGATATCGTCGAGCAGACGGTCGTGGAATAGCCGGTCCTTTTCGCGGGCCTCCGTGGCGCTGAGGCGGCCGCGGAAGAAGTGTGAATCGGTGATCTGGCATAAGCGGACGTCCGTGTCCTCATCTTCTGCTACCTGGTGCCGGATGAACTCATGCAGTCCCTCCAGGCTAATGCGCGCCTTACGGTCATGCTGAAAGTAGTAGTAATCACTGATCTTAAGGAAATAATTGCCGTCATAAAAGACACCGATCCGGATCAGCGGGCTATTCATCTGATTCATAAAATCTACTCTTTGGGGGAATGTGCAGTGGGGTGTGCCGAAACACGTAACAGGTCAGAATGGGCTTAAGGAGGGAAGCCCGGTCAAAGGTACGAAGTATGCATAAAATACATAATATAAATTTAATATGCTAACTCTTTGATATTAAGACTACATACCGCAAAGTCATTCTATTAATAATTATATTTATGCATACTTTCCAGGAACTAATTTTGCAGTGAAAACCGATATTTAACCAAGCATATACTCCAGCTTCCAATAATAAAGTACAAGTTTACTGTCGAGCTTACCAAGGCGGCGCCTACAGAACAGCCAAGCCTTTTAAGTGCAATATGTGGGCGCATACGAACCGCAAAAACCGCCTTTACGCTGATAACAATACTGAGCGCTTTAGAATTTCATTCTACTCACTATCAGCAACATTACTACCGCACCATATATTCCGCAAACTGCTACTTCCAGCAAATTTCCCATTGCTGAACCCGTCCGTATGAGCGGCAATTTAATAGCCAAATCGGAAATGGGCATAAAATACTTTACGCCGGACTTGGTGAGCGTATCGGCCAGCAGGTGGGACAGGTAGCCGCCGCCGGCAAACAGCGCTACGCCGTGCCAGCCCAGGGTTTGGTTGGCCAGGTGCCCGATGTACGTCCAGAGCGCAGCGGCCCAGATGGTGTGCGTCCAGGTGCGGTGGCTGGTGAAGGGCGCCACAGATACAAATGTGCCCAGCATACTCAGCCAGAGCATACCGGTATACAGCCCCGCTACTACGGTGCACAGGCCCGTGAACATGAGCGCCAGCTTGCGCGCCGAGCCGCCCTGCATGGCCGCGCCCACCATACCAAAAGCCAGCGCGGTGGTAAAGCCCATGCGCCGGTCGGCGTCCAGCAGCTGGTAGTGCGTGTAGGCCGCTATGGCAATGCCCACCAGCACAAACGCCCAGCGCACGTAGTTCTGGGCAAAGCCCAGGCGCTTGCTGAGGCGGGAGCTGGGGTGGTCTAAATCGGGAGCCAGGGCCGAGAAGCCCGCCAGGGCAATGCTGGCCGGAGAAAAGGGCACGCCAGGCACCAGGCCGGCCACGGCTATGCCGGTAATAAGGCCAATGGCCAGGTGAGAAGAGCCGCGCACGCAGAAAAATACCTTTGAACGAAAGAACGAAGGTACGCGGCTAACGGCTAGGAACGAGGGGCCGCCGAGGGTAATGCGCAGGCCGTGCCCCGCACTGGCACCTCCCGGGTATAGGGCCGGGCAGCCTGCACGGCGGCCAGGCAGCGCTGCCGGTAGATGGCCAGCCAGGCATGGCGGGCTTGTTGCCAACGCTCCCAGGCGTCAAGGTCAAATTCGGGGTCCGGGGCGGGGTTACGGGTGGGGTCCATACGGCAACGGTGGGATGGGTGGGGAGAGCAGAGGACTAAGATATAGACTTTCCGCTATAGTTTTCACCAAGCTCAACAATAGAAGTCTTAATAGCACATCCCGGAAACTTTCGGACCTTGGCTGTGGTATTGCTACCACCCCCAGCCCGACCGGATTCTCATTCGGCCGGGCTTCTCCCGTTGTTTTGCCTCCTAGCCGATATTCGTTTTGCAGGTCTCCGATTTCCTCAAGCTCTATACCCTGGACCCTACCGTGCTGACCGTAGGTGCCCGCCTGAACCCGGCCACGCGCAACAGCCTACGCGCCGAGGCCAAAGCCCCGGAAGCACCCGTGCACCTGCATTTGCGCGGCCTGGTGGGCAGCCAGGATGCCGTGCTGGCCGCCGCCCTGCACCAGGACTTTCCCGATCAGCACCACCTGTTTATTCTGCACGACCGGGACGAGGCGGCCTACTTTCTGGCCGACCTGCAGCACCTGGTGCCCGATGAGGAGCCTCTCCTTTTCCCCAGCTCCTACAAGCGCCCCTACGCCTTCGATGAGACGGAAAACGCCAACGTGCTGATGCGGGCCGAAGTGCTGAATAAGCTCAACTCCCACCGCGGCCCCAAAACCACCGCCGAGCAGGCCGCCGAAGATGCCGACGACGCCCTGCCGGAAGGCGACGGCAAAGCCCGGAGCAAGAAAATCAGCGTAAAGGACACGGCCGGCGCGCTTATCGTAACGTACCCGGAGGCGCTGTTCGAGAAGGTTATCAACAAGAAGAGCTTAGTTGCTAACACTTTCATTGTGAAGGTGGGCGACAAGCTGGACGTGAACTTCATCAGCGACATGCTGGCGGAGTACGACTTCGAGCGCTCGGACTTTGTGTATGAGGCGGGGCAGTTTGCGGTGCGCGGCGGTATTGTGGACATCTTCTCGTACGCCAATGAGCTACCCTACCGTATTGAATTGTTTGGGGACGAGGTGGAGACCATCCGGACGTTTGACCCGGAGAGCCAGCTTTCGGTGGAGAAGCGGCAGCAGGTGAGCATTATTCCCAACGTGCAGACCAAGCTGCTGCAGGAGACGCGCGAGGCATTTCTGGACTTCATTCCGAAGAACACCGCCATCTGGGCCAAGGATGTGCGCCAGACGCTGGATGTAGTGGAGGAATCCTTTGACCGCGCCGAACAGGGCTTTAAGGAAATGCTGGAAGGCGCCGGCGGCATGCAGATTGTGAGCAAGCCGGAAGACTTGTTCGAAACGGGCAAATCATTCAAAAAGCTGCTGGAGAACTTCCCCATTGTGGAGTTCGGCAAGCGCTTCCACTTCAAGGGCGGCGAGGATTTCCAGTTCAGCGCCAAGCCCCAGCCTTCGTTTAACAAGGACTTCAACCGGCTGGTGAAAAACCTGCACGAGAACCAGGAGAAGGGCTACGTCAATATCATCGGGGCGGAATCTGTGCGGCAAGCGGACCGGCTGCGGACCATCTTTGATGAGCTGGACAACAACGTGCAGTTTCAGCACCTGTTGCTGGGTTTGCGCGAAGGTTTTATTGATGACATGCTGAAGCTGGTAGTGTACACCGACCACCAGCTGTTTGAGCGCTTCTACCGGGCGCAAGAAGGCCGCAAGTTCTCCAAGAAAAAGGCCCTCACCCTAAAGGAGCTGCGTACACTGGTGCCCGGCGACTACGTGGTGCACCAGGACTACGGTATTGCCCGCTTTGCGGGCCTCACGCAGGTAGAAATCAACGACCGGCTGCAGGAGGCTATCCGCCTGGTATACCGCGACGACGACGTGCTGACCGTGAGCATACACGCCCTGCACAAAATTGCCAAGTACAGCGGGGCCGAGGGCACGCCGCCTACCATGAGCAAGCTGGGCTCGCCGGAGTGGGAAAACAAGAAGAAGTCCGTTAAGAAAAAGGTGAAGGACATTGCGGCCGAGCTGATTCGGCTGTACGCCAAGCGCAAAACCGCGCCCGGCCATGCCTTCGCCCACGACTCCTTTATGCAGGCCGAGCTGGAGTCGTCGTTCATTTACGAGGACACGCCCGACCAGGGCCGCGCCACCGAGGACGTGAAGCGCGACATGGAGCAGCCCCACCCCATGGACCGCCTCGTGTGCGGCGACGTGGGCTTTGGCAAGACGGAAGTAGCCATTCGGGCCGCCTTCAAATCCGTGGCCGATGGCAAGCAGGTGGCCGTGCTGGTGCCCACCACCATTCTGGCCATGCAGCACTACAAAACGTTCCGGGAGCGGCTCTCGGCCCTGCCCGTAACGGTGGAGTACGTGAACCGCTTTAAGAGCACCAAGCAGATTAAGGAAACGCTGGGCCGCGTGGCCGAGGGCAAAACCGACATCCTCATCGGCACGCACCGCCTCACCAACAAGGATATCAAGTTCAAAGACCTGGGCCTGCTTATCATTGATGAAGAGCAGAAGTTCGGGGTGAAAACCAAGGACAAGCTCAAGGAGCTGAAGGTGAACGTAGACACGCTCACCCTCTCGGCCACGCCCATTCCGCGCACGCTGCACTTCTCCCTCATGGGCGCCCGCGACCTGAGCGTTATTGCCACGCCCCCACCCAACCGCCAGCCCGTGCAAACGGAGCTGCACGTATTCGATGAGCTGCTGATTCGCGACGCGGTGGCCCGCGAAATAAAGCGCGGCGGGCAGGTGTTTTTCGTGCACAACCGCGTGAAGGACATTGAAGAGCTGGCCAACATGGTGCTGCGCCTGGTGCCCGATGCCCGCGTGACCTACATCCACGGGCAGATGGAGGGCGACCTGCTGGAAAAGCGCATGATGAAGTTTGTGGACGGCGAGTACGATGTGCTGGTGAGCACCAACCTCATTGAGTCGGGTCTGGATATTCCCAACGCCAACACCATCATCATCAACCGCGCCCATCTCTTCGGGCTGAGTGATTTGCACCAGATGCGCGGGCGCGTGGGCCGCTCCAACAAGAAGGCCTACTGCTACCTGCTCACGCCCCCGGTGGCGGGCCTGCCCTCCGATGCCCGCAAGCGCCTGAGTACCCTGGAAGAATTCTCCGACCTCGGCGACGGCTTCAAAGTAGCCATGCGCGACCTGGATATCCGGGGCGCGGGCAACCTGCTGGGCGGCGAGCAGTCGGGCTTTATTAATGACCTGGGCTTTGAGACCTACCACCAGATTCTGGACGAGGCCGTGACGGAGCTGAAGGAAACCGAGTTCCGCGACCTGTTCCTCGGCGACCCTACCCAGCGCCTGCAGGAAGCCGCCGCCACCAAAGGCCCCAAGGAGTGCAACATAGAAACGGACCTGCAAATCCTGATTCCCGACCACTACGTGAGCAACGTCTCGGAGCGCCTGCAGCTGTATAGCAAGCTGGACCGCGTGAAAGGCCCCGAGGAGCTGCGCAAGCTGGTGGCCGGCATTGTGGACCGCTTCGGGCCGCTACCCCAGGAAGTAGAGCAGCTGGCCGACATTGTGCGCCTGCGCTGGCAGGCCTGCCAGGTGGGCTTCGAGAAGCTCACGCTGAAGAAGAACCACATGAAAGGCTACATCCCGGCCACCAACAACGAGGCCTACTTCCAGGGCAACGTCTTCGGCAACGTGCTCAGCTACGTGCAAACCCACCCCCGCTCGGCCAGCATGAAAGAGCGCAAAGAGCAACTGATTATTTCCTTCGAGGAAGTGAAAAGCGTGCAGGCCGCTAAGCGGATTTTGAGTGAGTTGGGGAGTGAGGAGAAGGTGGGGGTGTAGAACCATTGTAGTGCTTTGCCGGATAGGCGCTGTTTCTTCGGGAATAGCGCCTATTTTTATTGCCCTCAATTATTAGCACTCCTATCCACGCAGTTTATGCTTGATTTTTCTAAGCCCGATGCTCCCCGAACACCCGAACAAGAGAAGCGTAGAAGCCTATTTTTTTGGATTTTATTAGGGCTCGAGCTTGCCTATCTATTTCGCCAAAACATCAGCAACGGGTTCGAGCAGCTCCAAATGCAGGCGCTCCGTGTAAATCTACCTTGGCCTTTACTTATGCTGGGCTGGGCTTTGGTCCTACCTGCATCGTATCTGTTGCTTGTTTTTTTGCACGAGGCAGGCCATGTGGTGGGGGCTCTACTGACTCGCTTTCAAATTCTGAGCTTTAACGTCAGTCGGCTCCATATTTCCCGGAGGGCTTCTGGCTGGCAAGTCCGGTTTCGTAAGCCGAAAAAGGGGCTAAGTGGTATGGTACAGGTACTAGCATCTGACAGCCGCAATCTGCGCAGCCGCTATGCCCTGCTTCTTGTTGGCGGGCCAAGTGCCAACCTGCTCACCGGGGCGCTAGCACTGTATGCGGCCTACATGTGGGTACCCTATTCTCCTCCTTTCCCCTTCACCGGGTATCTGCTGCACTACACCCTACTGGTATTTGGCTGGATGTCAGTGGTAATTGGTACACTAAATTTGCTGCCTCTCAAATTAAAATCGGGCCATATCATTGATGGCAAGCACCTGTTGCATTTAATGCAGGGTGGCCCCGCTATGCACCAGCAGCTGGCAGCACTCCAGCTTTCCAGTCTGTCGCACAATGGTACCCGCCCCCGCGACTGGAATGCTACCATTGTTGAGAAGCTGCTCAGCAACCACAGCAACAGTGTCTTGGACTGCTACGCGCACTATTATGCCTATTGTTACTATCACGACTGTAACGACTTAGAAGCTATCCGGCTGCATCTTAACGAAGCGTTAGACCGCCGCCATTTAGCTCCCGTGGCGTTCCAACAATACATATTAGGAGAGGCCGCATATGTTGCAGCCTTGCATACATATGATACCGAACAAGCCCGCCACTGGCTCAATCGTGCCCAGGAAGTAAAGCCCTATAGTAAGGAAGAAGGGCTATTTGCCCGTGCCGCCGTTGCTTGGGCCGAAGGCCAACTAAGCGAGGCTAGCACCTGGCTACAGGCTGCCCGCCAGCAGTTAGCAGAATCTCTTGATGTTGGCACACGCACACAAGCCGCCGAACGAATGGATGAATTGCAGGTCAAGATTGAGCAGGCATCTCTTGTAGCTGTATCAGTTTAGCGAATATGGCTATCCGCCTCAAGCCAATTACTTGGCGCTTATTAGCTCTGCATATGATTAGTGTGCCCTTCTTAGTACTGGGAATGCAGCAGCTGTTTCTGATTCAGTATATTGATTTAGTCCAGCGCTTGACTGAACTGCAAACCCATTACGGCCAGGAATATGCAGCCCACTTTTCTTTACCACCCGGCTTCGATTCCTTCGCACAGTTGATTTTGGAACTAGAGCTAAGAGATGCTAAAGCCACCTTTCTAGCATTGCTCATTGCCTGTACTTTGTCTGGTATCGTCGTCTGGCACCGAAGGGAGAGCCTATTAATTCCGTTGATGCTGTTCCTTAGCCAACCTCTTGTCTTTGGCCTAAGCGGTTTCTATAAAGAACCAGTGGTAACAACCGCTATTAACCTTTTATATAGCATATCTTCTAATCCCGTTGGAAAGTTACAACTGGCTGTAGTCGGCAGTTTATTATTTATAGTAGGGGTATTGCCATTCTGTATTACTTGGAGAAAACATCAGTCTGTTTCCACATCCGACATAACCCCTGTTGGTGCACATCTATGACTGATATAAACAGGTGGAGGAAGCCTCCAAGCTACTCCTCCCCTTCCTGCTCCACCGTCAGCACTTCGGCTACTTCTTCCAGGCGCTTGGCAATGGGTTCCAGCAGCTCGGTGGGCACGGGCACCTGGCCGTCACTGCGGGCTTTGAGGTAACGCACCACGGCCATTTGGTTGTGCAGCACTTCTTCGGCTTCCTCGCGGAGCCGGTCCCAGCCGTCGGTATTTTGGGCGCTGTGCAGCTGGCGGCGTGCTTCCAGGGCCCGCATCACCAGGTCGGCGAGTTGGGCGAGGAGCTGCTGCTCGGGGCCGGTGAGCTGGCGCGGCTCATACCCGGCCAGGCACACCGTACCAATGGGAATACCCAGCGGGGTGCGCACCGGCACGCCGGCATAAAACCGTACGTTGCGCTCCTGGGTGGTGGCGGTGCCCGGCCCGGGCTCGGCGGCCAGATCCTCGAATACCAGCACCGGCTCCTCGGCCGCTATGGCTTTAGTGCAGAGGGTTTGCTCCAGGGCCAGAAGCTCCTGCGCGGGCATGCCCACACTGGCTTTGTGCCACACGTTCTTCTCGTGAATGAAGGCAATGCGGGCCACGGGCACGCTGAAAATGTAGGCGGCCAGCTCTACCAGGTCGTCAAACAGCTTTTCCTGTGCGGAATACAGGATATCGTAAGATTCCAGCACCGCCAGGCGGTTACGTTCATCGAGGGTCATACGCGCACGGGAGTCGGTGGTAAGAGCAAGCTACGCACCTCTGCCCAAACATCAGTCGGGGCGGTTGCGGCATATGCTGCTTTTCGGGGCTATGAATGTTTTTACAGGGGAAGCAGGTCAGCCCAACAGGTAGCACTCTGCCGGAAAGGGTGTTTGAGGCGCTATTGGCTGGGTAGGCTCCGGAACTCGAAGGGCATCTGCACTTCGGCGGCCACCGGCCGGCCGGCTACCGAAGCGGGCAGCCAACCCGCCGTGATGACCTGCGCTACTCGTATTACTTCTTCCTCTATCCCATATCCCACCGACTGCACTACCCGGTAGTTGCTGGTTTTGCCGTCGGCTTCCAGCGTGAAGGCTATTATGGCTGTGCCGCTCACCCCTTTTCGCAGCGCCTGCACGGGAAAGCGGACCGTTTGGCTCATGAGCCGTTTCACCGTTGCAAAGCCCCCTATGTAGACGGGGTTCAGCTCCAGCGGGGCCCCACTGGCCAGGGGGCGGAAGGTAATGTTCGTTTTGTCGGGGTCATTCATCACCAGCTGCCGCCGGGTAAAGTCATACTGCTGCTCCAGCTTGCCCTGGTAGGTGTAGAACTCCCACACGCCCACCGGCTCATCGTTGCGGTAGCGGCCTTTGCTCTGCACCTTCTGGTCGGGCCCATAATAATAATGGTGCCAGATGCTGTCCTTGCGGCCCTGGTTGTAGAAGCCCGCCACGCTGGGGGTCTGGGCTCTCAGGTCAAACTGCTTGTACTCGCCGTGCCGGATGTTGCGGTCATCTTTCAGCACCGAGTACTCTTCGCGGTACTGGGGTATTTCGGGAAACTGATGGTATTTCACCACTTTCTTGGTGTCCTGGGCCTGGCTGAGCAGGGGCAGCACGGTAAGGGCCAGCATCCAGGCCCCGGATAGAATGCGCATCTGTAAGTAACGATGGGATAAAGGGTAATGAAAATGAATGGCGAAAGGTAGCGGCCTATTGGCGTTCAGACAGCATCCGGCGCACAAAAGACGCCGCTACTGGCCTACTGCCGGGCGCACCGGCTACCGGCATAGGCCGTGTTCTGCGTAGAAGGGCAGGTAGCCTACCGGCTACTGCTTTCTTTTTGTTCCTTTCGCATGAAACTGTTGCTTCTTCTATGGCTTTTGGTGTTTGCCGGAGCCGAAAACAAACCGGCAGCCACGGCCATTGTGGGCCGCTGGCAGCCGGCCGACAAGCGCGGTATGCTGGAAATTTATGAGCGCCAAGGGCGCTTCTACGGTAAAGTGGTAGGCCCCACCAAACCCCGCCGCCTCGATACGCACAACCCCGACCCCAAACTGCGCACCCGCCCCATGCTGGGTGCGGTGATCCTAAAAAACTTCCGCTACGATGGCCAGGGCACCTGGAAAGATGGCACCATCTACGACCCCAACAGCGGCAACACGTACTCCAGCACGCTGAAGCTGCGCAATGCCAATACGCTGGTGGTGCGCGGCTACATCGGCATTTCCCTGCTGGGCCGCACCGTTACCTGGACGCGCGTGCCGTAAGCTGGCTCACCTGCTTACTTTGCCACGCCTTCCAGAATACTGAACGGCGACCTGGTGGGAATGACCCGCGCCAGCTCCAGGCCCGCCTGATCGAACAACCGGCGGTATTCCTGCTCGGTCCGCTCGCAGCCGGGCAGATACAGGAGCATCTGCAAGTCCAGGAACTTGCCCATGGAAGGCGCATTGCCTTCAGGCACCACAATTTCTACTACCAGCACTTTGCCATCGGCGGGCATGGCCTGGCGGCAATTCTGCAGGATGGTAATGCATTGGGCATCGTTCCAGTCATGAATGATGTGCTTCATGATGTAGGCGTCGCCACCGGCGGGTACCGTCTGGAAAAAGTCGCCGCTCTGTCGTTCGCACCGGTCGGCTACGCCGTGCGCTTCCAGCAGGGTTTGGGCAGCTTCCGCTACGGCGGGCACATCGTAGAGCACACCGTGCAGCTGCGGGTATTTCTTCAGGATAGAAGCCAGCAGAATGCCGTGGCCACCACCCACATCTACCAGCCGCGAGAAGGGAGAAAAGTCGTATGCCTCTACTACGGCGGCGCTGGCGTGGGCGCTGTTGCTGGTCATGGCATCATTAAACACCTTCCCGGCTTTCTCATTCGACCAGAAATAATCGAAGGAAGTCATGCCATGCACTTCGTCGAAGGCGGGTTTGCCGGTCCGGACGCTGTAGGGTAGCTGAGCCCAGGTTTGAAACTGCCAGTCGGTGGTTATCATGGTGGCAAAGGCCCGCAGGCTGCCGGGCGCGTTGCTCCGTAGCGGCTGCGCCAGGGGCGTGAGGGCGAAGCCCTGGTTCTCGTCTTCAGTAAATACGCCCACGCTGGCGCAGGCCCGCAGCACGCGGTATAGGGAGCGGGCATGGGAGCCGGTTTGTTGGGCTAGCTCTTCCGCACTTTTGGCGCCATCCTGCAATAAATCGGCAATACCCAGCTCGGCGGCAACGCCAATGGCCCGGGAGGCAGCAAAGCCAAACAGCATTTGCATTAACTGGGCGGGTGGCGGTAGCTGCTGTTCCATAAGTGTCGGCGGGTCTAAAAAGGACAGACAATAAATTATAAATATTTCATCAATAAATATATCTATTTCAACTTAATATTGTATTCCTTTGGAATATATTACCCCGACGACGGTATGGTACTATAGCAGAATAAGGTCGTCCTTTTTATATTCGCGGCCACCCTTTTGCTTCCCATGCGCCACCGAGTACTGTATCAGCTTGATTTTCTGACCCTGGAATATGATGTAGTGGAGGAGTACCTCCATGCGGTGTGGCGGGGTGAGCAAACGGACGAGACTATTCGGGAGGGCTATGAACAGATTCTGCAGGCGTTGGGCCATGAGCGCTGCGCCCGGCTGCTGGACAACCACTATGCTATTCAGGGCATTTGGGTAAGCCAGGCCGATTGGCTGGCCCACGACTGGTACCCCAGGGCGGTAGAGGCGGGCTTGCGCTACCATGCGGTGGTTTACTCCCAGGATTTTTACAGTCGCCGCTCCACGCAGGAGGCCATTGCCAAGATTCCCGGCGGTCTGGTAGCCGCTTTCCATCGGGAAGAATCGGCTAAGCAGGCTTTGCTGGCGCTGTAGCTTTTCGTTATTCCCTCTGATGAACACGGCAGCCTACCTGGCCAGAATTGGTGTTGCGGCTGCCATGCCCCCTTCACTGGCCGCGCTGCAAGCGCTTCAGCAGGCCCATTTACTGGCAGTGCCCTTCGAGAATCTGGATATTCACCTGGGCCGGCGCATTGACTTAGCCAACACCTTTGACAAAATCGTTACGCACCGGCGCGGCGGCTTTTGCTACGAGCTGAACGGGCTGTTTTGTGAGTTGCTCCAGGCACTGGGGTATGAAGTGAAGCAGGTTTCGGCCAGGGTTTATGACAGCAAAAACCAGACCTACAGCCCGGAATACGACCACCTGGCGCTGGTAGTGACGTTGGAGAAAGAAGATTATCTGGTAGATGTGGGGTTTGGAGATTTTGCCCAGCAACCTTTACAGCTGCAGCTCCGGCAGCCGCAGCAGGATGCCCGCGGTCAGTTCCGGATTAGCTGCCTGGATGCCGACTATCTGGTGGTAGAGCACCTGACGCCAGACGGCTGGGTACCCGAGTACATGTTCAGCCTGACACCCCGCTGCCTGGCTGAGTTTGCGCCCATGTGCCATTACCACCAGACCAGCCCGGCGTCGCACTTCACTCAGAAAAGCGTGTGCAGCCTACTTACCCCGGATGGCCGCATTACCCTAACCGGCCAGACGCTAAAAATAACCCGGAACGGTATAGCCACGGAGTACGTCCTGGCAGATGAGCAAGCCTACCACAGTGCCTTGCTGGAGCATTTCGGTATCACGCTATAAACAGGCTGGCAGACCGACGACCCGGGCACTACCCATGCTCCGGCCGTGTTTTAGGGAAGTAGCGGGCAGCAACGGAAGATGCCGCGCTTTGCTCTGTTTTCCCCGGCGTAATGAAACGGTTCCTGATTTTCCTGTTCCTCCTGATGCTGGCTGGTGCCGCGCCCACAACCAGTCCGGCTGCTACCGCCATTGTGGGGCGGTGGATGCCTGCTGATAAGCAGGGCACCCTGGAAATTTACGAGCAAAAGGGGCGGTTCTATGGCAAAGTAGTAGGCCCCACCACTCCACCCCGCTACGACACCCAAAACCCCAACCCGAAGCTGCGCCGCCGCCAATTGCTGGGCGCCGTTATTCTGCAAAACTTCCGCTACGATGGTCAGGGCGCCTGGCGCGGCGGCACCATCTACGACCCCAACAGCGGCAACACCTACTCCTGCACCCTGAAGCTGCGCAATGCCAATACGCTGGTGGTGCGCGGCTACGTGGGCATTTCCCTGCTGGGCCGCACCGTGGTCTGGACGCGGGTGCGGTAACGCTGCCGGGTGTTGCCTATTGTTTTCCTTACCGCGCTACTTTAACACGTGGGCATCATACGCCACCTGGCCCCCGATGAGGGTAAGCACGCTGCTGGTACCGGGCAGAGCGGGTGGAGGAACGGTAAAAATATCCTGGGAAAGAACTACTACATCGGCCAGCTGGCCAGGGGCGATGCGGCCTTTGTCGGATTCGGCAAATTCGGCGAAGGCAGAGCCGTGGGTGTATGCCTGCACCGCCTGCTCCCGCGTGATGCCCTCTTGCGGGTTGGAGGGCGTGAGGCTGGCCATCATGATATTCAAGAAAGGATTCAGGGGCCCATCGGAGCCCAGCGCTACCGGTATGCCGGCCGCCAGCAACGACCGGAGCGGCTGCATACTAGTGCCCCAGCGCTGGTGAAACAGCTGCGGATCGGAGAAGTGCATGGGGTTTTGCACCACCACAACGCCCAGTTTCTTTGCCCGCGGTATCAGGTCGTTTATCACCCCGTCGCCGTGCTCTATGCGCACCCGGCGGGCGGGCCAGCTGGCGGCCGGGCCGTTGTTTTCCAGGGCCTGCAGCACCACCTCGGCGCTTCGGTCGCCGGCGCAATGCACCAATAGCTGTTGGCGTAACGCCACGGACTCCTGCACCATGCGCGCTACGTCGGCCTCGCTGAAGTTCAGCCTTCCCGACCAGCCGGGGCGGTCCTGGTAGGGCTGGCGCAGGGCCGCGCCTCGCTCATAAGGCGTGCCATCGAGCACCCATTTAATGCCACTGGCTTTTACCTGCGGGCTTTGCGGGTTAAGCCTGGCAAGCTGGCGCGCCTCCGAAATGTTGCGCTGCTGCGGGGTGGTAGTGGAAAACGGTATAGCCCGCACGCGCACCGGCAACCTGGCCTGCACCAGTAAGCGCGCAAACCGCTCAATGGGCATAGACGAGAAGAGCTGCATGGAAGTGATACCGAACTGCACGGCCTCAGCCGACAACTGGCGCAGCTCATGGATGGCAGCGGAGTCAGGCACTTGTTCGGCCAGCGTGCGGAAGGATGGCCACTGGGCATATTCCCAAAAGCGGCCGTTGAGCTTCCTGTTGCTGGTACGCTCCAGATAGCCACCCAATGGGTCGTGCTGTTTTTCTTTGATTTTCAGCTTTTTCAGGCCCGGCGAGTTGGCAATGTAGCCGTGGCCGTAGTAAGCGCGCAGCAGTACGGGGTGGTTGGGAGCCAGCTTATCCAGAGCGGCGCGGTTTACCTGCTCGTTGGTGAGAATGGTGTAGCCCACGGAGCCCAGAATCCAGGTACCGGCCGGGGCTTTTTGCGCCGCATCTGTTATGGCCTTCGCAGCTTCTGCCCAGGTAGGCTCCAGGGTTTTAAAGGTTAGCACTTCGCCGGGAGGATCGGGGCTGAAGTGGTTATGCGCATCGTTGAAGCCGGGCGTAATGGTGCGGCCCTGCACATCAATGCGGCGTGTGTTGGGCCCAGCCAGCTGGGCTACCTCGGCGGTTGTGCCCACGGCCACTATCCGCTCTCCCCGAATGGCCAGGGCCTCGGCCGTGGGCCGGGCAGCATCGGCGGTAAAAACCTTGCCGTTTAGCAGAATCATATCCGCGGGGGCGGCCTGCTGGCCCACGGCACTTAGCGAAAGCCACAGGCATAGTCCGGCAACAGAGAATAGTGTTTTCATAGCATATCGGGAGAGGCAGAATATCTTGGATTGAAGATACTCAAATACCTGGCTCATCCTACTGGCCGTTTGATGCTTAGGGCATGCCCCCAGTGAGGTGCGCATATGTCTGAAGGCAGCATTTTACTTTCGACAGCAAGCAACCTTTCCGCCTCAGTTGGCTATCCTGTATGTACTGCTTCCACTCCGTTTATTTATCTGCTTATGCGCTTCGCACTTCCTGTATTTTGTTTCCTTAGTTTGGCAGCATCCTGCCAGAGACTGGACAAAAATGTAGAACCGGCTGCCAAGCTGGAAAACACCCGCTGGATGCTGGTGCAGGTTGAAGATATACCGGTGGCTACGTCCAGCTATTCTGAGTCGGCGCGCTCTTATCTGGAATTCACCCCGGAGAGCAAGAAGACTACCGGTCGGGCCCCATGCAACGCCTTTAGCGGAACCTACACACTGGGCAGCACCCAGGGCGCACTCACCATCGGCGGGCAGGCATCGACGAAAGCTACCTGCCCGGCCCAGAACTTAGAGGACCGCTACCTCAATGCTCTGCCCCAAACGGTGCGCTATGAAATAAGCGGGGACGAGCTGCGCCTGTACGGCCCGGATAACTCCCTGAGGCCCAAGCTGGTTTTCAGCAAGACCCGCTAACGGGGTGGCTTTTCCTTTTCGGCGACTCTGCGCGGTAACTTCCCGGTTTATGTGGAAAGCTTTTCTCTGTGGATTGGTGAGCCTGCTGGCCGCCTGCAGCTATGCCCAAACCACCCCGAATCAGCCGCTAAAGCTGGAGCTGGACCGCATAGACGCCGAAGATCAGAAATACCGTATTCTGATTATGCAGGCCATGCTTACAAGCACTGCCAGCGGCTATGATTCGGTGGCCCGGGCGGCTAACATCCCCCGCGAACAGGCAGGCGCCTACGTAGCCCGGCGCATGACGGAAATTGACTCGGTTAACATCAGGCGTATTGCCCGGATTATTGCGCAGTACGGCTACCCGGGCAAAACCCTGGTGGGCGTGCCTGCCAATGAGGTGGCGCTGCTCGTGATTCAGCATTCTAACCGTATTCCGCAGTACCTGCCGCTAATAAAAAAGATGGCTGACCAAGGCGAGGTACCCTTTTACCTATATGCCCGCATGCTGGACCGGCAGTTAATGCAGGAAGGAAAAGAGCAGCTCTATGGCACGCAGGGCCGTAGCTTTGGTGTACGAAACGCCCAAACCGGCCAGCGGGAAACCGTTTCGTTTATCTGGCCGATTAAGGATGCCGACCAGGTAAACCAGCGGCGTAAGAAAGCGGGCTTCGATTCTACGGTAGAGGACAATGCCAGGCGCCTGGGAATCGAATACAAACTCATGACGCTGTCCGCCGCCCAAGCCATTGAGAAAGCGGCCCTGGCGAATCCGTAAAAGCTACTCCTGAAGTATTGTAAGGCATGCAAAACCCCAAAGCCCCGGCGCACACCGAGGCTTTGGGGTTTTGCATGCCTTACAATACTTCAGGTGAAAATATGCTCCCGCTCGGCGGGCTGAATATTCTGGTTTACCCGGAACAGGTTTTGCGGATCATACTTGGCTTTAATAGACGACAGGCGGGCGTAGTTGGCGCCGTAGGTAGCCCGGATGCGGTCTGCGCCTTCTTCCATCATAAAGTTAACGTAGGCCCCGCCCGCCGAGTAAGGGTGCAGCGCATCGAAGTAAGCACGGGCCCAGGCAGTAATCTTCTCATCATTGGCCGGGTCAGGGTCCACGCCTACAATTACCATAGACCAGGTAGCATTCCGGTAGTTCCAGGCAGTATCCTTCTGGCCAATGCGGGCAGCCGCCCCGTTGATGGGGTACAGGTGCATGCTGGAGTGCATGGTGGGCAGCAGGTTACCAAACCGCATATGCTCAGTAATAGCCTCCTCCGGCAGCTCATTTACAAAATCGGCCTTCCAATACCAGTGCAGGCCGGGTGGGTACAGGCCATCGAACATGCTTTGCAGCGCTGGCATAGGCAAGGGCCCCACCAGATCCAGGGCCGGCTTTTTGAACGCCCGTGCCGGTCGAAACGCCTCTTCGGCCCCGGAGGGCGCCCCCGTATAGCACCATACAATGGCGCACATTTTTTTCAGGTGCAGATGCTGGGGGAAGGGCTCGGCGGGTGGCACCATAAGAAAGGCAAAGAAGCCATAGATGGATTCCGGGGCAGTTTTGATGAAGCGACTGTACCAGCGAAGCATCTCGGGTGCATCTTCCATAGACCAGAGCATGGGGCCAGCCACTACTGTATCTACGGGGTGTACCCGAAACAGAAAGGAAGTTACCACCCCAAAATTGCCGCCACCACCCCGTAGCGCCCAGAATAAATCAGGGTTGTGCTCGGCCGAGGCCTTTACCAAACGGCCATCGGCCAGCACTACGTCAGCTTCCAGCAGACTATCAATGGTCAGGCCGTATTGGCGGGTGAGGTAGCCCAGGCCGCCACCCAGGGTGAGGCCGGCCACCCCGGTGGTGGAGATAATGCCGCCCGGCAGTGCCAGTCCGAAGGCATGGGTGGCGTGGTCCACGTCGCCGAGGGTGCAGCCACCCTCTACCAGCACAGTACGGGCTTCGGGGTCTACATGAATACCGCGCATCAGGCTCAGGTCAATGACCATGCCCCTATCGCACATGCCCAGCCCAGCCCCGTTGTGCCCGCCGCCATGAATGGCTACCAGCAGGTTTTCTTCACGGGCATAGTTGACGGCGGAAATCACATCGGCCACATCGGCGCAGCGCACAATCAAATCCGGGTGCTTATCAATCATTCCATTATACAGCCGGCGGGCGGCATCGTAGCCAGCATCCTGGGGCTGCAGAATCTGTCCTCGCAGGCTGATGGGGGGCAGCGTGCGGTTTTTTTCCATTAACATATACCAAGTAGTAACACAGTAATGGGCCGAAGCGGCCGGCATAACGGGCCTGCCCGGGGCAGGCAGCAGGGGGCACCGGCGGTGCATGCCGCCGGACTAAAGAGTATATAGGAATTTACAGATAAATATAATGCAAAGCACGTCTTTGCCTGCAGGCAAGCTGCTTTTCCCGCATCCGTTTCAGAATAATACCAGCTGGAAGCCCTTGCATAATTCCGGGGATATTCGTTGATTCCGGGAGAGTTAGAAGCGTTTCTCTTCCGATTTTGCTTCCTATGCGCATTCCTCAAACTGCGGGCCCACTGGCCCGGGGCTGGTACTACTGCCGCAAGTAGCCGGCCCACTCCTGCGCCTTACCCAAACGCCCCGCCTGCGCGGGGGTGGGGCGGCCGTCACTCCGCTTTCGGCAGTTACTCCCGTTACTTTCTGCTCCTGTGCTGTGCGGCTATTCGCTGTTTGTTACCTGCTTTTATGTTTCGCGCGCTGTATTCCGACTCCATTACCCTGCACCTCATCAATGAGGACAACCTGACGGATATAGTCATGCTCTTCCAGGGGTATGCTGATTCGCGCCCCATGCTGGAGGAGCTATTCCGCAACTACCTGCCGCGCTATGAAAATGGCCGCCGCACCAACTTCGGTTTCTACTCCCTGTTGCACGGCGAGCTGGCCGGCATGACCCTGTTGAGCGTGGACAGCTACGAGGAGAGAGCCGGCTCCACCGGTGCCGACGTATTCCAGCACATGCGGGGCCGGGGCGTTACGCCGCGCAGCAAGCCTCACCTGTTTTATCTGGCCTTTGAAATCCTGGGGCTGCACCGCGTGGCTACCGGCTGCCGGGTATCCAACTTCGCTTCCAAACGCTCCATTGAGAAAACGCCCGGCTTTCAGTTGGAAGGCGTGATGCGCGAGTCGGGTGTAAATGAGCAGGGAGAGTTTGAGGATGAATATCTGTATGCCATTCTGCGGCAGGATTGGGAGAGGCTCTATGACAAGTCTCAGGTACAGGTGCTGCCGTAAACAATCAACTGGCTAAGGCTGAAAGTAGATGCCAGGGGCAGGCATTTGCTCTGTTGAAAACGCACCTCACGATGGCCAAAATTATATATACTAATTTTATTGTCTTTTAGATAGTAAAGCCAAACCGTTTAGCTAATTTTGTTAGCAAATCAACCTGCTTCTATCCCACTTTTCTCTCTAACCCATGAGCAAAACCCGACTCACCCCCTACCTCACTTTCAATGGCAACTGCCGGGATGCTATGACCTTCTATCAGCAGTGCCTGGGCGGGGAACTGCTGATCAGCACCTTTGGCGATTCGCCCATGGCAGATAAGATGCCGGCCGACGCGCAGCAAGGGGTTATGCACGCCAGCCTGAAAAACGACATCCTGGAGCTGATGGCTTCGGATGGCGGCATGCACGCCGTTACGCAGGGCAATGCTATTGCCCTGTCGTTGAACTGCAGCAGCGCTGAGGAAATTGCTACGTGGTTTGCCAAGCTCTCAGCAGGCGGCACCATTACTATGCCCCTGGAAGAAACATTCTGGGGCGCCACCTTTGGCATGTTTACCGACCGGTTCGGGATGCCCTGGATGCTGAACTACGACCACGCCCCGGCCCAATAAGCACAAGGCTGCAGCCGGCTGACAAGCCCCTGTTAGCCCCATTTGCTTTTATTACCTTCATCTGCTGCACACTTTGTAGCGCATAAAAAAGGCCGCCTCTTCTGAGGCGGCCTTTTTTATGTCTGCCATTTGCTTTAGCAGGTACCCGTCTCCAGGTCGCAGGCGGCGCCTTCGGCGCCAGCCAGCTGTATGGGCTGCGGCCGGGCTTCTTCCCACACTTTCTGCAGCACTTCCTCAAATAGCTCGGCGGGTTGCGCACCCGATACGGCATACTTATCATCGAAGACAAAGTAAGGCACGCCGCGCACGCCAATTTGGCGGGCCTGATACTCATCGTGGCGCACTTCCTGGGTAAAGTCCTCGGACTCTAGCAGGTGGGCTACCTCAGCGGCAGGCAGTTGCAATTCAGCGCCCAGGCGCGTGAGCGTGGCGGGGTCATTAATGTCGAGGCCTTCTTCCAGATAGGCTTTAAACAAACGCTCTTTCGCCGCATCCTGCTGACCGTGCTGGTTAGCCAGATGCACCAGGCGGTGGGCCCGCAGGGAGTTGGCCGGCACTACCCGGTCGAAGTCAAAAGCCAGGCCTTCTACCGCGGCCATTTGGGTCATGTTGGCGCTCATCTGCCGCGCCCAGGCTTCCGTGTTGCCATATTTGGCCGCCAGGCGGGTATATTGGTTTACGCCGGGCTCCGGGTTGGCTTCGGGGTCCAGCTCAAAGCTGCGCCATTTTACCTCTATCAGGTCGCGCTGCGGGAAGCGAGCTATAGCCGTTTCCAGCCGCCGCTTGCCTATGTAGCAGAACGGGCACAGGATATCAGACCAGATTTCAACAGTTATCTTTTTCATGAATATAAACTCGGATTGGGATGCTGTATAAGCCGGATCAGGCCCAAAAGGTTTCTATAGTGCCTTACCCACACTAACGGGCCGAAATTATGCGTATTCTTACGCCGTAACCCATCGTTGCCTTTTCCCCTCGTTTTCTGATGAAACGCTTTCTACTGCCGCTGTTGAGCGTGGCGCTGCTGGCTGCCTGCAACCAGACCACTAAGCCTGCCGAGCAACCCACCTCCGCCACCCCGGAGCAAACCGCCACCGATACCGTGGCGGCCGATGCCACTGCCACCACGCCGGCCGGCCCGGCTACCGCTGCCCCCACTGCCGCAGCCCCGGCAGTAGCCGACGTGCACCTGTCGCTGCGCTTTAAACCGGTAGCCGACGCCCAGCCGAAACGCACCCAGGCATTTTTGAAGCTGCAGGGCCCGGAAACCAAGGAAATTGACCTGGGCTCTTTCCCCGGGAAGCCAGATTTGATTGATGCAGCCAAAGCCCAGCGCGCCGGTTACCCTGCCGGCTGGGTTGTTGGCTTCCGCAGCTACGATGCCGCTTCCGGTACCGGCGCCGATGTAGCCGTACTACCCGGCACCGATGCTACGCATGTGCGCATTATGCAGCGCCGCATAGATGAGGCTGCCACCGAGCCTTACACGTTTCAGGTTTCGCGGGAGCTAAGTCTGCCCAGCCCCAGCAACCTCAGCGCCGCCAAGTAACCTTTTTATGGCAGCGCCCATCTGCACTTTTACGGCCTGCCTGGAGGCGGGCGGCCCCAGCTTTATGCCCACGCAGGTGGTAGTGGTACCGCTGCAGGTGGTGGAGGCCCTGGGCGGTAAAACCACACGCCGGGTGGCTGGCACCCTCAACGGGTACCCCGTACGCCTGGGCCTGTTGCCCATGAAAAGCGGAGAGCGGCTGATGATGATAAATAAAAATATCTGTCAGGCAGCTGGCGTGCAGATAGGGCAGCAGGTAACCCTTACTTTAAATCCCGACCCCACCCCCGACCATGTGGACCTGCCCGACGAGCTTGCCGAGGCATTGGCCGCATGGCCGGAAGCGGAAGCGGGATTTCAGACGTACAACGGGAGTATGCGGCGGGCTATAGCCCAGCACGTGGGCACGGCCAAACAGGCCGAAACCCGGGCCCGGCGGGCCGTAGAGCTGGCCGAGCGGTTGGCGGCGGGAAGACACCCGTTCCGCAAATAAGGGCGCCTGGTTTAGCGCAGCGGACGACGCTTCATGAGCCCGCCCCGGGCATCACGCACTTTCTGCATGACCACAAAGGCCTGCGGGTCAATTTTATTAATCTCATTAGTCAGCTGCGTGACTTCCAGCCGCGTTACCACGGTGAAAATAACGTCGACGCTGTGCAGCTGCGGCCCGTGCGAACCATAACCCCGGTTACAGGTGTAAATGGTAGCACCCCGGCGCAGCTTATCGGTAATCATCTCCCGAATGTTTTCGCTCTGGGGCGAGATAATCGTAACCCCGGTGTACTCCTCAATACCGACCACGATAAAATCGACGGTACGGGCGGCGGCTAAATAAGCCAGAATGGAGAACAGGGCGGTTTCTACCGAGAGCAGCCAGGCCGCAATGCCGAAGATGAAAACATTGATAATCAGAATAATGTCTCCCATCGAAAGCGGCAGCCGCTTACTGATGTAGACAGCCAGAATTTCCGTACCATCCAGTACAGCCCCGCCCCGCACGGCCAGGCCAATACCACCGCCCAGGAAAAACCCGCCGAATACGGCAATCAGCAGTTTATCGTGGGTGAGGGTAGGGAAAGAAACAAACAGCAGCACCAGAGCCAGGGTGAAGATGGCGGCCAGGGTCTTCACCGCGAATTCACGGCCAATCTGGAAGTAGCCCAGGATAACAAACGGAATGTTGATGAGCACAATCAGCAGGGATAAGGAAACTCCCGTAATCTGGCTGGCCAGCAGGGAAATACCCGTGACACCGCCATCAATAAAACCGTTGGGCAGCAGGAAGCCCTTCAGGCCCAGCGCAGCGGAAAACACCCCCGCCAGGATAATGGTGGATTGCAGCAGCAGGCGCAGTATCCACCGCTTCGACTCCAGATAAAACCGCATGGCCTTAATAGGCTTGTGGTGCAGTTTGGGAGCCGGCTCAGGTGGCGCTACGGGTACGGGGGGCACGGCAGCAGGCGTTGGCATAAGCGGCATCTCCATCTTATCCGTCGGTGCGCCCGTTAAGGCAACATCGGGGTTAATCTTGGGTGGGGGAGCTTTGGTTGAGACAGGGGCCCCGTCGAGACTGGGTACAGCCACCGGCGGAGGGTAGGTTTGAACTAACATGACTCAAGGAAAAACAGCGTGCGGATAGCATTTACAGCACATGCACCGGCCCCGGGGCCGGCCCTTACGAAAAGACACCGCGTGCGGCAGACACAGTGCCAGGAACAGGACTAAGATACACGCTCACAGAGCCGGCCTCAATACTCAGAGTAGGTATTCTACTCCCGCGCCAGCGTTAAAAAACGGTTTCTTTCCGTTTATTTAGCGGCGAATGATGTCTGCTGATCAGCTGCTTACCATCCGGGCCATCCGGACGGAAACTCCGGAGGTGAAAACTTTTATGCTGGAAGCGCCAGCCGGTTCCACACTGCCTTCCTATCAGGCCGGGCAATACCTCACGCTGGTGCACCAGGTATATGGGCGCGAAGTGCGCCGCTCCTACTCCATCAGTTCGGCCCCGGTGCTGCAGGAGCCGCTTAGCATCACGGTAAAGCGCGTAGAAAATGGGCTGATATCACGCCGACTTATTGACCATGCCCAGCCCGGCGACACGTTAACCACAATTGGGGCAGCCGGCTTTTTTACTCTCCCCCAGGACATCGATGCGTTTCAGCAACTGGTGCTGGTGGCGGCGGGCAGCGGTATTACTCCGGTTTTTTCGCTGTTAAAAACGGCGTTGTTCGCTCACCCGCACCTGCGCGTGCTGGTGCTCTACAGCAACCGCACCCCGGAAAGCGCTATTTTCCGGGAGTCACTCCTGGCCCTGGCCCGGCAGTTTCCGGACCGCCTGCACCTGGAGCTGCTTTTTAGCAACAACCCTGATCTGGCGCGGGCCCGCCTGTACAAAGAGCTGCTGGAAGAGTTGGTGCAGCGCTATGCCCCGGCCCCACCTCAGGGCACGCTGGCTTACCTCTGCGGCCCGCTCAACTTTATGCGCATGGCTACCTACGGTCTGCACGAAATCGGCCTGCCCCTCAGCCACATCCGCCGGGAGCAGTTTAACCCCGATGCGGCTACCGTGCCTCACTCCATTCCGCCGGACACGGATGCGCACCAGGTACTGCTCCGGTTTCGGGGGCAGGAGCATCGCCTGCAGGTGCAGTACCCGCTCACCATTCTGCAGACGGCCCGCCGCCAGGGCCTGCGGCTTCCGTATAGCTGCGAGGCCGGCCAGTGCGGCCAATGCGCTGCCTACTGCACCGCCGGGCAGGTTTGGATGGCCGTAAATGAAGTGCTGACCGACCGGGAAACCGCCCTCGGCCTGGTACTTACCTGCACCGGCTACCCTATTGGCAGCGCCGATGTGCAGCTGGACATGTAGCTTCTTTGTTTAGCCGGGCAGGCTCCGCAGCCAGTCTTTGGCCGTTTCAATGTCCTCAAAGAGTTTCATTTCAAACTGGTTGCCAATGCGGTGGTGCAGATCTTCGATAGAAAGCTGCCCAAAAATACCTGGCGACAGCACATGCGCGAAATAGCGGAGTCCGGCCTGCATAATCAGAGGGGTCCATACCTGGGCAATCCAGTCGTTGGCTTCCAGAAACCGGCCTACCAGCTCGCTGTGGTCGTTCAGCAGCTTGGCACAGGGCTCAGCGCGCAGCATTTCTACATACGCCATGCCGCCTTCCATCACGGTGTGTTTGTTCTGTACCCCTATCCAGTGGGCATATATCCAGCCTTCCTCACGGTTGCGTTCGGCATTCAGATAGATATGCCCATCGGGCCGGCGGAAAGAAACAACAGACATGAAAATGAGGAAAGTAGGAAACAGAGCAAATTAACAGCGTATTACCTGAGTGGCGAACCACCGGGCCGGGCAGAGGCCCGACTTATTGCCGGATCAGCCACTCATAGGCACCCGCTATATCATCGAAGGCGGCCACCACAGGCATATTCGCTTCGTGCGGCTGAGCCAGATCAAAGATAAGCCGACTATAGATATGCGGAGAATACACCCAGGCCATATGGCGCAACCCGGCAGCCGCTATTTCCGGCAGCCATACCCGGCGTCCCCACATCAGGCCTTCCGGCCAGGGGGTGGTAATCAGCGTATTATCATTCAGGATCTTGGTGCAACCTTCGGTCTGCAGAATTTCGGTTAGTTGCCGGCAGCCCGCCTCTACCCGCTCCTGGTTCAGCTCACCTTTCCATTGCGCATAAAGCCACCCATGCGCTACATCGTGGGTAATGGAAATAAAGGAGGAAGTGTACAGTACATGCGTGGTCATAGCAGGGCCTTCCCGTAGGCGGACAGAATTATTGCTGGTACGTAGCCGCCATCATAAAGGCTTTGCTATCTACCGGTTCCTTTATTCTTTCAGAACAGGCGGACTTTTATACCACCCGGAATAAGTCCGAACCAGAGTGTGGTTTCGTATGTTGGGCATGGGTATGAAAACTATGTTTTTTCTGGTACTGATGATGCTGAGCATTGTCAGCTGCGAGGCCCGGCCGGGGGCCGCTGCTCCTGCCCAGCAGGATGAAACCCGTTTTGCGGAGCTGCCTAAGCTCCGGCCCGGGGAGGCGGTGGCCACCTTTGCCAGTGGCTGTTTCTGGCGGGCCGAGCACGTGTTTGATAACCTACGAGGCGTACGGGCGGCCATTTCCGGCTACGCCGGCGGCACTACGGCTAACCCTACCTACGAGCAAGTAGGCCACGGCAGCAGCGGCCACGCCGAGGCCGTACAGGTCTATTACGACCCTAAAGTCATCAGCTATGAAACCTTAGCCAAGGTATTCTTTGCGCAGCACGACCCGACCACCCTCAACCGCCAGGACCCGGACGTGGGCCCGGAGTACCGGTCGGTGGCCTTCTATCGCACCCCACAGGAGAAGGCGGTGCTCGTGGCAGAAATTCAGCGGGTAAATGCCTCGAAGCGCTATGCCCGTCCCGTGGTAACGCAGGTGGTGCCCTTTAAGGCCTTTTATCCTGCCGAGCAATACCACCAGGAATACCTGGTGCGGCACCCGGAGAACCCCTATATCCAGCATGTTTCGCTGCCGCACTACCAGCAATTTGCCCGGGAGTTTCCGCAGCTGCTCAAAAAGTAAGCTCTGCTTACAGGATACTACAAAGCCCCTCCCATGTATGGGAGGGGCTTTTGCTTTGGTAAGCTCTGGCAGCAGGGTTATTGAAAAGCTTGATAGACTGGCTAGTCGCTTAATTCGTCAGTTTGGACTGCCAGGCTGATTTCATCGAAGAGCATTTCTATATGATACACGTCTGTATTGGGGTTTAACACCCATTGGCTAATGGCGTGGCAATAGGCCTGCAACAGGGCGTCGCGCCCTTTTTCATGGAGGTAGTGGGCATGGAAGTGGTGAAAACGGGTGGTAATGTCCGTTCGCATGTTAGGCCCGTCTCGGCGCGGACCAGATAGCAATAGGGTAGGTGGCAGATTCATAGGACAAGGCAATAGGCATGTTGTATATAATTATGAGCTGAGACAATAATACGATTTTTAGTACGTGAAAGTATATGCTTAATCATCCTTTCTGGTGGGCTACGTAAACTGGATTTCCGGATTCCGTATTTGCGGCCTGCGGATATTATCCTAGATAGCATGCAACCTCTTTTTCGGGGTGCGTATCTTAGGCATATCTACTATCAGCTATTATAAAATCACTTGTGATGCGTAGTCTTTGGAGGATAGCGGGCGCACTGCTGGTGCTGCTGGCGGGCAGTTGGTGGACACAGAATATAGGGAATACAGCATCTCCACGCTGGGTATTGCAAACCATAGATGGACGCCCCATACAGCTCCATCGTTCCAGCCCGGGCTTTCAATCTGCTACGGTCTGGGCCGGCGCCCTGCCCGACCCGATGACCAGTGAGGGCGAGTTCCGACCTTCGCTGGAACTTAGGGTACGCGCCTTTACCCACGTTATTGCCACGCTGCTGCACTGCAATGATGAAGCTGTGCGGCTGGAGCTACACTACGTTAATCTGCTGCAGCAGGCTACCCGCTACCGCACCCGGAATGGGCACCTGTATCTTTTCGACGATACGCACCCGCGGCCGCGCCTGGTATTTGAAACCGCGCCGGCGCCAGCCAGCCCCTTCACGGCCGCGGCTGCCTCGCCCCTGCCATCCTCTATGTAAAAAATCAGCGGGCTTAAAAACCGATATCCAGCACCAATGGCTGTAAGAGCCATTCACCGGTGCGCACATTATAAATAGTGCGCATGCCGGCCTCCAAAGGCGTACGCAGGCGCAGCGGGTTGAAAACAAAAGAAACATCGGCTCCGATAGTCCGGTAGCTGGCCTGGTCGGTAGTAGTTACGCCATCCTGCCCGTGCACCCGTGTGCGGCCTTCCGCCATATCATAAAAGGCGGCGGCCTTCATGCGCTGAATATAGAGCCAGCGGCCCAGCGTCCAGTCGGTATCAGCCAGAGGCAGGCGGTATTCCAGGCTGGCAGTGCTTAGGTTTTGGAAGCTCCGGTAGTCCTGGCCCCGCGGGAAAAACACGGCTGCACTGAACCGATAGTCCCGCATTTTTTGCCACTGATAGCCGGCCCGCAGGCGTAAAGAATGATGCTTGCCGATGCCGGGAAGAAACAGACTCCCCTGCCCAGCCAATTGAGCTGCCCGCAACCCAGTACCGAAGGGCGTAGTGCGCCAGGTAGCCAATAGGCTTTGTCCCCAGCGCGGTGCTACGTCGCGCTTGCTTTGGCGCAGCAGCCGGTAGTAGGAAGCCGAGCTGGCTATGGCGTGCAGACCGGTATTATCTACTTCGGTGTAGCGGCGCAACGGCAGATTATAACCGCTGACCTGCTGGCCAATGTAGTAAGAGCCCAGGGTAAGGCCCTGCGAAAACCGGGACTGGGTGAGCTGTAACGGCAGCCGTGCCCCCACCGTGAGGCTGGTATAATTCCATCGGTCCGTCCGCAGACTATCCAGCGGATACTCAAAATCGGTGTAGAGTGACTCCCGGCGCTGGCCCCGCTCTATGGTGGCATCCAGCACCGGAAACAGGCCCTGGTAGCTGAGGGTAGCAAAGGCGTTGCCGGTGCGCTCGGTCTGGTTGAAACCCACCCCAGCAACGGCCTGGATCGTATTCAAAATATCCTGGGACCGAACCCCCACACTCAGTCCACTACCCGCCGGCGACTGCACCAAACCCCAGCCATAAATATTGAAAGCATGCGCCAGCGGCCGATATGGCCGGCTGCTGGCTACTGTCTTATCCAGCTTCAGCGAATCCAGCGGCAGAACCGGGCCCACGGTTCGGGCCCCGGCGTCCGTCTGAACCAGCGGCTCGGCGTAGGCGGCGGGGTCGTGCGCGGCGGTGGGAACGGGCTGCCACAGGGCGGTATCAAGGGGCATTTCCCGGACGCGGCTGCCGGTGGCTTCGAACTCATGAAAAGCCAGATGGCGGCCATCGGGAGACACCGCAGCATGGTAGGCCCCCAAGGGCCGAGAAGTAACCTGAAACGTATGCCCCGTGACCAAGTGCACTGCATACACATTGTCAATACCAGACTGGGGCGAGTTATACAGCACATAGTCCTGCCAGGGCTGCGGGTGGCTCAGGTTAAGGCTGGCTACTGGCAATAACTCCCGACGCTGGCCGGTTTCGGTGTTTAGCAGCTCCAGGGTTTTGCCGTTCGGCTTTAGTGCTACTGCTACCGCCGTGCGCCCATCGGCCAGCCAGCGCGGGTGCTGGTAGAAGCTGTGCTCGGGGTTGGCCAGCGTGCGCAGCACCTGGCCGGTGCCGGCATCCAGCACCAAAAGCTGTGTCTGGTAGTCGGGATTGGTGGTGACGGCCAGCAGACGGGTACCATCCGGAGAAAGAGTGGCGGCAGTATAGCGGGTGCCAGACGCCAGACGCGTGAGCTTACCCGTGGCAATATTCAGTATGCGCAGCTCCGAAAACACCTGCTGCCCCCAGCGCACATGGTAGCGGAACTCCGGCCAGCACACCTTGCCCCCACCCACGGAGAGCATTTCCGGGTTGTTGAGTAGCCCGGGCACATATACTTTCTGCTCGGGCTGGTGCCGGCTGAGCAGTACCAGCTGGGAAATATCCCCCAAGCCGCTTTTCAAAGCCAGCAGGGTACTGTCGGTGAGGTATTGCGGGTATTGATATTGGGTAAAGACCTTGCGCTCGGGCCGCACAACCAGGTCGGTGGCCGGCGTAGGGCGCAGCTCCTGCGGCTGGCGGCGCCAGATAGAATCCACCTCGGCCATGGCGCGGGCGTAGAGGTCTTCTGTGCGCAGGCCGGTGTTGCGCCGCAGGCTGTTGGAAAATGAAAAGGGGTAAGCCGGAAAGCGGTAATACTTATTGAGCACGGCGCTCCAAACGTCGGGGCCATACCGGCGCTTGGCGTAGGTGCTCAGGAAATAGCCCAGCACGTAATGGTTGGGCACATTATCCCGGAAGGAACCCGCCACGGCCTTGGGGTAGGAAAAGTGCCGCCCGGCCAGCAGGTTGGCGCGCAGGTCTATATCAAAATTGGGAATCCGCCCCCGGCCGCTGCGGGTAAGAATGGTTTCAGTGCCCACGGCGTCGCCTTCGGCAAACCAATCGGGCACGCCCAGGGTAGCCACGCCCAGGCCGCCGTAGCCAAACAGCCGGTAAGCCACTTCTGAGAGGCCCTGATGGGCTTTTTCATACTGTACTACGTGCCGATACTCGTGTACGGCCAGCTGGTCTAGCCAATCCAGGGTGCCAGATAAAAACGGGTCCTGAGCGGGCGTAAGGAAGAACTCGGAGTGGCGGGGCAGAATGGTGACAAACCCGTTGCTGATGGTGGTCTGCGTTTGCAACACCAGCGTGAGCGGGCGCGGGCGTACACCCAGGGAGTTGCTTACCGGCTCATACACCTGCTCCAACCGACGAATAGTGCGTTGCGCGGGCTGCTCGCTGCCAGCCGGGTACAGCAGCCTAAAATGCGGACTGCTTAGCTCCTGCCAGCGCAGGTTGGGTGGGTTTTGGTTGAGGACCGGAAACTGCTGCGCTACCCCTGAATAGGGCAGCGCCATAAGCAAGCCCAACACCACACCCCAAAAAAGTACACGCATAGACCCTAAAGAAGAATTGGTTGATGCCGGAAGCAGCTTGGTTACATCTGCCGCAACCAGGCACTGGCCGTGGGCAGGTCCTCAAAAGTTGCAATGATAGGACTGGAGGTGTAGCGCAAGGTAAGGTCTGTAGACAGGCGGCTGTAGAGGTTGGACGAATATACCCAGGCAAAATACTTTAGTCCGCCGGCCGCCATGGCCGGAAACCACACTTTACCACCCCACTCTGCCGCATCCGACCACATACTGGTGACACTGGTATTGTTGTTCAGCACTTTGGTGCAGCGCTCGGCTTTCAGAAACTCCAGCATCTGCTCGCAGCCCTCCTGCACCGACTGCAGGTTTTGGTCGCCCAGCCAGTCAGTATACAGCCACTCATTTTCATAGTCGTAGGCAATGAGAATATTGGGCTGAGAGAGGAGAACTCGGGATGCCATGAGAGACGGGAATGCCGGGGTTAAACGGCGGGCCAGGCAAAAGGGTATGGAATTCTACAAAGACGAGCTTGCCCAAAAATAGCAGACTCACCGCATTTGTTTATTCCCGGTTCGGACTACCCGGCATTGCCCCTGCGCCCTGTATATTTGGCCCCCTTCTTCCTACCGCATTTTATGGCTACTCCTGCTTTTGTTTCCAAGCTTCCCGATGTGGGAACCAGCATTTTCTCGGTGATGTCGCAGCTGGCGGCTGAGCATGGTGCCATTAATCTGGCGCAGGGCTTTCCGGACTTCGACCCACCCACGAACCTAACCGATGCCTTGGCCCACTACGCCGGCCTGCCGGGCCACCAGCAGTATGCCCCCATGCCCGGCTTGCCCCGGCTGCGCGAATTAATCAGCGCTAAAACTGCCCAGGTTTATGGTGTAACACCCCCCGACCCCAACACGGAAATTACCGTCACCAGCGGAGCTACCGAGGCCCTGTATGCTGTACTGGCGGCCGTAGTGCATCCCGGCGACGAAGTAATTGTGCTGGAACCGGCCTACGACCTCTACGGCCCGGCCATTCGGCTGCAAGGCGGCGTCCCGGTGTATGTGCCCTTGCGCCAGCCTGGCTTCCGCCCCGACTGGGACCAGGTAGCAGCGGCCCTCACGCGGCGCACCCGCCTCATCATGCTCAACACGCCCCACAACCCCACCGGCGCCGTAATGGATGCCGCCGACTGGGACCAGCTGGCCACGCTGCTGGCCGGCACCGATACCATGGTACTCAGCGACGAAGTGTATGAGCACATGGTGTTTGATGGGCAGCCGCACCGCAGTGCCTTGCAGCACCCCGCACTGGCCAACCGCAGCTTTGTGCTGTCATCCTTCGGGAAAACCTACCATGCCACGGGCTGGAAGGTAGGCTATTGCATTGCCCCGCCGCAGCTCACGGCCGAGGTACGCCGCGTGCATCAGTTCCTCACTTTCAGTGTGAGCACGCCCACGCAGCATGCCATTGCGGAGGTGCTGGCCGATGCCACCCACTACCACGCCCTGCCCGCCTTCTACCAACACAAGCGCGACTTATTTGCCAGCCTGCTGCAGGATACTAAGTTTGAGCTGCTCCCCACAGCCGGGTCTTACTTCCAGCTGGCCCGCTACCACCGCATTTCCTCCGAAGATGATGTGGCCTTTGCCCGCCGCCTGACTATAGAAGCCGGCGTAGCGGTAGTGCCTATTTCGGCATTCTACCACCATGGGCTGGATGAAGGCCTGATACGATTCTGCTTTGCCAAGCGGGATGAAACGCTTCACACGGCCGCCGAACGACTACGAAAGCTATAGCGGGTATTCTTTCAGGAAAATCCCGTAAAAAATTCAGGTCATAGAATTATTCCGACAGCAGATTTAGTTCTTAGTTCGTAGTATTCTTCTATCTCCCACTTCCCTCTCCGCATACGTGTCTGATCTTACTGTTTCCTGCGTACAACCGGCTCTGCAATGGCATCAACCTGAGGCAAATAGAGCGGAGCTAACGCGGCTGATTGACGAAATTCCAATCCCTACTGACCTCATTGTGCTGCCCGAAATGTTCAGCACGGGCTTTAGTATGGATGCCCCGGCCTACGCCGAAACTCTGGATGGGCCCAGCGTGGCCTGGATGCGGCACATAGCGGCCCAGCGCCAGGCCGTGGTAACGGGCAGCCTGATGCTGCAGGAGCAGGATAACTTTTACAACCGCCTGCTGTGGGTGCGCCCCGATGGCACCATGAGCCACTATGATAAACGCCACTTATTTAGTCTGGCCCAGGAGCAGCATGTATTTGTAGCCGGCAATGCGCCCTTGATAGAAGAGTGGAAAGGCTGGCGCATCCGGCCCCTGATCTGCTATGATCTGCGCTTCCCCGTATGGAGCCGCAATACGCCGGAGCAGCCCTATGATTTGCTGCTGTACGTGGCCAACTGGCCAGCCGTGCGCCGTACTGCCTGGAGTACGCTGCTGCGCGCCCGCGCCATCGAAAACCTGGCCTACACCATTGGGGTGAACTGCGTGGGTATTGACAATCACGGCCAAACCTACAACGGCGACTCAGCACTGCTGGACATGAAAGGCGAATATCTGGTAGAAGTAGGCAACCAGGAAACCTGCATTACCCGCACACTGCGCCGCTCGGAGCTGGAAGCCTTCCGCAGCCGCTTCCCCGCACTGCACGATGCCGACCCTTTCACCATTCTCCCAACGCCGGCCGCTCTCTAGCGCACTACCAGTCGGCGCACACCCACCCGCCCATCAGGCAGCGTTACGCGCACCACATACACGCCGGCGGCCAGTCCTGTTACCTGCAGTGGTTGGCCGCCGGTGCTGCGCACAGCCCGCACAGTACGCCCGGTTACATCCAGCACGGTTACCTGGCCCGGCCCGGGTACCTGAATATGCACGGCACCAGCGGACGGATTAGGAAACACCTGTAACCACTGCGGCTCCCGGGCCGGGCGCGTGGCGGTACCAGTTGACGGCCGTTGCCGAATCCGGAAGCTTTGCACGCCGCCACTTTCCTGCCCTACCAGCAGCTCAGGCACAGCATCTCCATTCACATCGGCCGCGGCCAGAGCCAGGCGCAGCTGCGAAGCCGTGCCGAAGCGGCTGGCCGCGTACTGCTTGCTCAGGGGCTGATAGAATAGGTCGGTCTTAGGGGAGAAAGCCCCGGAAAGGCTGCGGAAGTTGCTGAAGAACTGCACTACGCCCGTGTTGTCCACGGTCAATAAGTCGGGTTGAGTATCGCCATCAGCATCTACTACCACGGGGGCAAGGTTGATAGGGCGAGTGCTGGCTGCCGTGCGTATCTGGCCGAAATCTTCGTTTTGCAAGGTAAACTGCAACGTTCCCGTAGTGCCGGGCTGCTGGCGGTAGTAACGCAGCGAGCCCCCGGAAGAGCCAGCTGCATTCGTCCCGACGAGCACATCCACGTAGCCATCCGCATCAACATCTACCAGGGCGGGGGCCAGTCCCGGCAGGCTGGTCAGGCCACCTGCCGTTTGCATATTTTGGGTGTTGAAAGCCAATGGGTTTCCAGCCGCCGCCGTGTTCAGAATATAGTATAGATTGGTGATATCGGCGGCTGTGGTGGCAGCAAAGGCCAGATCTATAGCGCCGTCCTGGTTCAGGTCGGCGAAGACAGGTTTCAGTTCGGTGAGCTTTTGACTGGAGAGGTTTAGGTAATCCATGGTTACCAGCCTGAAAACCGGGTTGGTAGCCGTACCATCATTATGATAGTAGGCCAGGGCAGCGCGGTAGCTGCCGTCTACCTCGTCGCCACCGTTACCGATGAGCAGGTCCGGCAGGCCGTCGGCGTCAATATCCGTCAGAGCCGGGGCAGCAGCTTCGCTTACCTCCAGCATTTGCTGCTGCAGGAAGTCGGGCTGGCGGAAGGTGAAGACGGGTGCTCCGCTGGCGGCGGTGTTCTCATACAGCCAGACGGATTGCCGCAGGCTTTCCCGATGCTCGTTCCCGAACAGTGCCGGGGCTACCAGCAGATCGGGGCGGCCATCAAAGGTGACATCAGCCGAATACGCTGCCGGGAAAATCAGCTCATGAGCAGGGGTACTGGCGGGAAAGTGGGTGCTCAGTCCGGCAGCCGTCATGCGGGCCGTAGTGGCACTACCGGCGTTGGTGAGGCTGGCTAGCTCGTGGCATTCGTCGCGACCGGAGAGCAGGTCCCGGTCCCCGTCATTATCCAGATCCAGCGTGAGCAAGGTAAAGCCGCTGGTATGCTGGGGCCGCGCCAGCGGACAGGTGGCACCGGGACCAAACGCAAACCCCGCGCAGCTAACCGCGCATGCCCTGATTTCGCCCCAAAAGCTGGTTTCCAACTTAAAATCCAGTCCGCCGCAGGTTGGGCTTACGTTGCGATACCAGGTAACATAGTTGCTGGTGGCAAAGTCCAGCATCAGCAGATCCAATTTCCCGTCCCCATCCAGGTCATCCAGAGCGGGTAAATCCGTGGGGTTGGCAAAAATATTTCCGTTGTTGATGCTGGTATTGAAATAGCGCAGCTGGTTGCTGACCAGTCGGAAGCTGAGTGTACCGCTAGCATTCAGCTCATTATGATACACCCGAATATCCCCACCGGTACCGTGCGCGAACAGGTCGGGGCGGTTGTCACAGTCATAGTCGCGCAGCAGGGCCCAGCTGGTTATATCGGCGGGAAACAAGGCTTCAAACTCGGGGGCATACTGCCACTGGCGCTGCCCTTTGCGGCCAACTATGCTTCGATATGTGAAGATTCGGCTGCTGATCCGGTCGTAGATGAACAGGTCGTTTTGCCCGTCATGATCGAAGTCGATGTTAGAAAATTGTGGGCTGTTGAGCCCGCCGGCCCAGGCCAGGCGTAGGGTATCATTGCCGTGCACTACTTTTGCCACCGGCTGGTACTCAAACCCCAGCGCGCCCGGCTGCTGTGCCAGCGCGGTGGTTAGTACCAGCCAGCACAGGCTGCCGGTTGTCAGTATCCATCGAAACGTCAGCATCCGGTTTTATTTTCGTTTTCGACCCAAGTTATTTTTCTGCCGCATGAGTGAGCCCACTGCTCTTTATTCCCGGTTTCTTGAATGCCAATCGGTGAGCACCGACACGCGGCAGCAGCAAGATAACACGCTGTTTTTTGCCCTGAACGGTCCCAGCTTCCGGGGCCGTGATTTTGCTCCGCAGGCCCTGGCCAAAGGTGCCCGCTACGCTGTGGTAGACTCCGAAGCCCTGGCAGCCACCGACCCGCGCTATACTTATGCATCGGACCCGCTTTTGGCTTTGCAGGAGCTAGCCCGGCACCACCGCCGGCAGCTGGCCATTCCAGTACTGGCCGTCACTGGGTCCAATGGCAAAACCACTACCAAGGAGCTGCTGAACGCGGTATTGAGCCGCCGTTTCCAGGTGCAGTACACCCGCGGCAACCTTAACAACCACATTGGGGTGCCGCTCACACTGCTCAGCATTCAGGCCGATAAGCACGAGGTGGCCATCGTAGAAATGGGCGCCAATCATCAGGGCGAAATAGATCTGCTCTGCCACCTGGCCGAGCCCACGCACGGGCTCATCACTAACATTGGCAAGGCCCATCTGGAAGGTTTTGGTGGGGTAGAAGGCGTAGCCAAAGGCAAAAGTGAGCTGTGGCGCTACCTGGCGGCCCATGGCGGCACAGCCTTTGTGAATACTGCCGATGCGCAGGTAGCGCACTTAGCCCAGTCAGTACCTACTCGCATTACCTACCCTAATGCGGCAGACACTTATCCGGCTGAGCTGCTGAGTGCAAAGCCCAATGTAGTGCTGCGCCTGTTTGATGGTTCGGTAGTAGAAGCCCAGATTAATGGCGGCTATAACTTCCTGAACCTGGCGGCCGCCGCCGCAGTAGGCGCCCACTTTGGGGTCCCCGCTACGGATATAACCCAGGCCCTGGCCAGCTACGCTCCCACTAACAACCGCTCCCAACTGGTACGCACCCAGCGCAATGAACTGGTACTGGACGCCTACAATGCCAACCCTTCTTCTATGGCCGCCGCCCTGGCCAGCTTTGCCACCCGCCCCGGCGAGGACAGCTGCAAAATGGTAGTGCTGGGTGACATGTTCGAGCTGGGCCCGGAAAGCGCTGCCGAGCACCGTGCACTAGGCGAGATTCTGGCGCGCTACTCCTTTGGAACAGTAGTACTATGCGGACCCGAAATGGCAGCGGCTCGCTCTCGTCCGGAATTTCTTCACTTTTCCTCCAAAGCCGAAGCTACCGCGTGGCTACGGGAGCAATCGGTGCAGGATCAGCAAATCCTCATTAAAGGCTCCCGCGGCATGGGCCTGGAAACGTTGGTGGAGTTGTTATAAGCACCTTTCAATAATTGTAAAAACCGCCTGTCATTCTGAGCCCTAGGCAGGGTTCAGAATGACAGGCGGTTTTGCGTTAGATTATTAGTCCTTAAAAGGGGCTTTCGAAATCCTTCAGGAGCGGTAGTATCTGGTCTTTTTCCGACACCAAAGGGCTGACTACACCCCAGTCAATAGCCAGAGCCGGATCATTCCAGTGCAGGCCGCCTTCCGCGGCGGGGTGGTAGTAGTTGCTGCACTTGTAGAGAAACAGTGTGTGGTCTTCCAGAGCTACAAACCCGTGCGCAAAGCCCACTGGGACATACATTATATTGCATTTTTGAGCATCCAGCTCAACCGTCAGATGCTGGCCATACGTGGCCGAATTACGCCGCAGATCCACAATCACATCCATAGCCCGGCCAGCAGCTACGCGTACTAACTTGGCCTGGGCATAAGGCGGACGCTGAAAGTGAAGGCCTCGTAAGACGCCTTGGCTGGAGCTGGACTGATTATCCTGCACCCAGTTTTGCCGGATACCAGCCTGATGCAGCACTTTTTCGCTGAAGGATTCAAAAAAAGCCCCACGGGCATCGGCGAAAACGCGGGGGGTGAACTCAAAAACACCTTCCAGTGCGTGTTGCTGTATTTCCATAAAAAGTAACGAGGCAGAAACGTAGAGTTAAATTAATAAAAGGGCAAAAAGGTGCTAATGCCACGTTACGGGCGCGGGCCAATTTCGGCTACCAAACGCAGGTATTTATCCAGCACCAGCTGCTCATCAAATTTGTCTTCGGCAAGACGACGGCTGGCCCGGCCCATTTCGGCCAGCTGCTCATCAGATAGGTCCTGAATCTGGAGCATCTTGCGGGCCAGGTCGGGGCCGTTGCGTACCTGGCAGAGCAGCCCATTGTGGCCGTCGATGACGGTTTCGCGGCAGCCGGGCACGTCAGTCGTTACAATGGGCTTGCCCATGGCAGCGGCCTCCAGCAACGTTTTGGGTGTGCCCTCGCGGTAAGACGGCAGTACCACCACGTCGGCTTGGGCAATGTGGGCAGCTACGTTATCAGAAGTACCCAGATACTCGATGTTCCCGGCCTGTAGCCATTCTTCAAATACCGCGCGCTTAACACCCACGCCACCGGACTCATCAATGCCACCCAATAACTGCACCCGCGTGCCCGGTATGGCCTCGCGCACCAGACGGGCGGCTTCAAAATATTCCTCTACTCCTTTCTCATAGAGCACGCGGGCAATCATAAGAAAGGTGAAATTTTCGTTGCGCTGGAAAGTATCGGCGGGGCGAAACTTGCGCACGTCGATACCGGAGCCAGGCAGCAAATCAGTAATATGCTTGCTCACCAGGTTATGCTGCAGAAACAGCTGCCGGTCGTCATCGTTCTGGAAAAACACCCGGCGAGGAAATCGAAACGCAAACCGGTACAACCCTAAGGCCACTTTACTCACCAGGTTTTTCACGATGAACACCGTTCCCAGCCCCGACACGTTATTTACGCTGGGGATGCCTGCCAGCTTGGCTGCCAGGGTACCGTAAATATTGGGTTTGATGGTGTATTGCAGCACTACATCGGGCCGCTCGCGCCGATATACATCATAGAAACGGCGGGTGAGCAGTGCGTCCTTAATGGGGTTAGTGCCTTTGTTCTCCATCAGAATGGGTACAAAGCGGCAGCCCAACTCGGTTTCCAAACGCTCAGAATACGCATCGGGTGGGGCTATAGCCAGCACTTCGTGGCCCGCTGATTGCAACGCCTGTACCAGGCTGCGGCGAAAATTCCAGATATTCCAGGAGGTATTAATTACAATGGCAACGCGCATGCAAACAGGGTTATTCAGAATACAAAGGTAACGGGCTAAGCACTGGCAAGCCGCAGGCCGCCGCACTTTCGGTTACTTTGTGGCGCATTACGGTATTTTCTTTCAGAATGATGTTGTCATGGTATGGGCCTCAGGCCTTTTTTATTCTTCTGAGCAGTTTGCTGGTAGCCTCCTGCTCCTCTTCTCCCACAGAAGCCCCAGCTGCCACCCCTGCCGCCAGTGCACCGGCAGAGCTACCCGGGAAGGCCCTTTTTGCCACCAATTGTGCCCTATGCCACGGTCCGGACGGCAAGCGTGGTCTGAACGGCGCCCACGACCTCACCAAAAGCAACCTAAATCAGGCCGGACGCGTGTACATGGTAACCAATGGGCTGGGCAAGATGCCTGCTTTCAAAGGCCAGCTCACACCCGAGCAGATTGAACAGGTAGCCGCTTACTCCCTAACCCTGCAGTAAGGAGTCTATTTGATGCGTAGCGCCTGTAAAATCTCCTCCCACTCACTCAAGCAATTCCCTATAAATGGCTAATAAACCCGTTTCCAAAGGCCGCAAGCATAGTAACAGTACCCGCCACCCTGGCGCCGTAGACAGCGTGAAAGGCCGTGCCGGCCGCATACTGGCCAAATCGGAGAAAGGCACCTACGAAACCTCGCCCGAGGAAGAAACCGCCGTACTAGTGGCCGTGCCCGATAAGCGCCAGGCCGATGCCCTCACCCAGGAATACCTCGATGAGTTAGCCTTCCTGGCCGAAACCGCCGGTGCCACCGTCACCAAGCGCTTTGTGCAGCGCCTGGAAAAACCCGATATCCGCACGTTTGTGGGGGAGGGTAAGCTGGCCGAAATCAAAGCCTATGTGCAGCACAGCGGAGCCAGCATGGTGATTTTCGATGATGACCTCTCGCCTTCCCAGCTGCGCAACTTGGAGGCCGAGTTGAAGGTGAAGATTGTAGACCGTTCCCTGCTTATCATTGATATTTTCGCCAGCAGGGCCCAGTCGGCTACGGCACGCACGCAGGTGGAGCTGGCCCAGTACCAGTACTTGCTGCCCCGCCTCACCGGCCTGTGGACTCACTTGGACAAGCAGCGTGGGGGCGTAGCCCAACGGGGCCCGGGTGAAACGGAAATTGAAACTGACCGCCGCGTAGCGCGCGACCGGATAGCCTTTCTGAAAGAGAAGCTCAAAGACCTCGACAAGCAAAGCCACACCCAGCGCAAGGCCCGCACCGGCATTGTGCGCGTGGCGCTGGTGGGCTACACCAACGTGGGCAAAAGCACCATTATGAACCTGCTGAGCCGTGCCGACGTGTTTGCCGAAAACAAGCTCTTCGCCACCGTAGACTCCACCGTGCGCAAAGTGGTGCTGGATACCGTGCCGTTCCTACTTTCCGATACTGTAGGGTTTATCCGTAAGCTGCCTACCCGCCTCATCGAAAGCTTTAAGAGCACGCTGGACGAAATCCGGGAGGCCGATTTGCTGGTGCACGTGGTGGACATCTCACACCCTTCGTTTGAGGAGCATATTGCGGTAGTAAACGATACGCTCAAGGACATTGGCGCCTCTGACAAGCCCACACTGCTGGTATTCAATAAAATAGATCAGTACGATTTGCACGCGGAAGCCAACCACCACGGCGGCTTTGAAGGCATGAACCCCGACGAGGACGAAACGCCCCGCCCCACACTGGAGCAGCTGCAGGCTACCTATATGGCAAAAATGCACGACCCGGTTATTTTCATTTCAGCGCAGGAGCGCACCAATATTGAGGAGCTGCGCGCCTTGTTGGTGCGCCACGTAAGCGCTATTCAGCAGCGGCGCTTTCCGAATCAGCCCGTGCCGGAAGCCGCTGGCTAAGAGAGCAAAACAGGCTGCATGCGCCCGTAAGCACGTTTTGAAACGAGGCGAATATTCGCTTTTCTTTCCGCGGAAGCCTTGTAATCAGGAATAAATTACGTTCTTAGCTGCCCCGGAAGTGCAGCGCCGGGTATTGCTCCCTTTCCCACAACTCACTCACCACCAAAAAGCCCGCCTTCCCGGCGGGCTTTTTTCGTTCTGCCCCAACGCTTTACTTGCGGGGCCAAACTATTTCTGCCGGCCAACAGTAAAGAAACCCGCCACCGCACACGCCTGCCCTATGAAAATCCTGTACCTGATGCGCCACGCTAAATCCAGCTGGAGCTTTGATGACCTAACCGACCACGACCGTCCCCTGAATGAGCGGGGCCGCGACGACGCCCCCCGCATGGGTAAGGCCCTGGCCGACCGCCACATCCAGCTGGATCTGCTGGTTAGCAGCTCGGCAGTGCGAGCCCTGAGTACGGCGGCCCTGGTAGCGAAAGAGCTGGGCTACCCCAATGATAAGATTCAGGTGCAGGAGCGCATTTACCGCGCCGAGCCGGCTGACCTGCTCGACATTGTGCGCAAACTGCCCGATACTGCCAACTCCGTGTTGCTGGTAGGCCATAACAACACCATCACGGACTTTGCCAACCTGCTTTCCCCCAACCAGATTAATGAAATGCCTACAGCCGCCGTGGTGTGCCTGCAGCTAAACATTGACCGTTGGCAAACCGCAGACCGCGCCACCACCGAATTTTACTTCTACGATTACCCCGGCAATCATCAATAAGTTGACTTGCCCTTCCTCCATGCACGAACCCTCTGCCCCCCTTACCACCCCGCCTTTCCGCAACCGTGAGCTTAGCTGGCTGGCCTTCAACTACCGGGTGCTACAGGAAGCCCAGCACCCACAGGTGCCCCTGCTGGAGCGGCTGAAGTTTATGGCCATCTTCTCGTCCAATCTGGATGAGTACTTCAAGGTGCGTGTGGCTACGCTGCGTCGCCTGGTAAAACTGAAAAAGAAAACCCGTGCCAAGCTGGGTGAAGACCCCGCGCCCCAACTAGAGCAGGTGCTGGCCGAAGTAGGCCGCCAGCAGCACGAGTTTGGTGAGACCTTTCGCAACAGCATTCTGCCGGAACTGCGCCGGGAACATATCCACCTTATCAGTGAGCACGACCTGACGGATGAGCAGCGCGCGTTTGTGCGCCAGTATTTCCAAGAGAAGGTGCAGGATTTGCTCTCCCCCGTGATTCTGGATGAAACGCTGCACCACCTGTTCCTGAAGGACCAGACTGTGTATATGACGTTCCTGCTTTCGGAACCCGTGCAGTCCGGCAAGGCCAAGGACGAAGAGCGGGTGCTGGTGATGGAGCTGCCCACGCGGCGGCACGGTGGGCGTTTTGTACAGCTACCCACGCAGGGAAAAGAGCATTATGTCATGTTTCTGGATGACGTAATTCGGTGCTGTGCCCATGAGCTGTTTCCCAAGTATAAGCGCGTGCAGGTACATGCCATCAAAATTTCCCGGGATGCGGAGCTGGACCTGCAGGAAGAAATATCGGGCAACCTGCTGGCCAAAATCAAAAGCAGCCTGCAAAAGCGCGAAACCGGCTACCCCGCCCGCCTGCTCTACGACCCCACCATGCCCAAAGAGGTGCTGCGGGCCGTGATGCAGAAAACGCACATCACCAAAAACGAGCTGGTGGAAGGTAGCCGCTACCACAATTTCCGCGACTTCTTCGGTTTTCCGGACATGGGCCTGCACCATCTGAAGTTTGCAGCCCAGCCCCCGCTCAAGCACCCCTCCCTGCCGGCCCGCGGCAGCCTCCTGAATGCCATAGCGGCCAAAGACCACCTGCTGCACTTCCCTTACCAAACCTACGACTATGTGCTGCGCCTGCTGCGCGAAGCCGCTACCGATGTGGCCGTTTCAGCCATCAGCATTACGCTGTACCGCGTGGCGGAGAAAAGTGAGGTTGCCAAAGCATTGCTGAAAGCCGTGAAACACGGCAAGCAGGTAACGGTGGTGGTAGAGTTGAAAGCGCGCTTCGATGAAGAGTCCAACATCCGCTGGGCCGAGAAGCTGCAGCGGGCCGGCGCCAACGTTATTTATGGCGTGCCCGACCTGAAGGTCCACAGCAAGCTCTGCCTCATCACCCGCGTAGAGCAAGGACTTTCCCGGCAGTATGCCTACCTGAGCACCGGCAACTTTAACGAGGTAACCAGCAACATTTACTCCGACCACGCCCTGCTGACAGCCGATGAGCGCCTCACCCGCGAGGTCAGCACCATCTTTCAGTACTTCCTCAACCGGGTAACACCGCCCCCCTTCGAGCACTTGTTGGTGGCTCCCTTTGAGCTGCGTGAGAAGCTGAACGCCCTCATCGACACCGAAATAAAACATGCCCGGGCTGGCGAAGAAGCCTACATTATTCTGAAGCTAAATGCCTTGCAGGATGAGCGGATGATTCTGAAGCTGTATGAAGCCAGCCAGGCCGGGGTGCAGATTGAGCTCCTGATCCGGGGAATTTCCTGTGCTGTACCGCGGGTATCGGGCCAAAGCGAGAATATCCAGCATCGAAGCCTGGTAGACCGCTACCTGGAGCATGCCCGGGTATACGTGTTCGGCAACGGGGGGCAGGAAAAGGTGTATGTTGCTTCCGCCGACTGGATGGCGCGCAACCTGGACCGCCGCGTGGAAGTGGCCTTCCCCCTCTACGACCCCGCTGTGCGGCGCGAAGTGCGCGACCTACTGGATTTGCAGCGCCAGGACAACGTGAAGTCCCGGGACTTCGACAACTGCTTTATTTCCCCCGATGCCGAGGGCACGCCCCGCCTGCAGGCGCAAACCGCCACCTATGCCTACCTGAAAAAAACCAAGAAACGGTAGCTTCTTTTACTATATCCCTAATAACCAGAACGGCCCCTGCTACTGAGCAGGGGCCGTTCTGGTATTAAGCGTCGTTTAGCCCAAGGACTAGCGCTTTACAAATTTACGCGGGGGTACTATAAACAGCTCTACACTGGCATAGGGCGCATCGGCCAGCTTGCTGTCAATGATTTTATTCCGGTCGTTGTTGCTGCGGTCATACGCATCAAAGGCGTAGTTATAGCGGTAGCCGCCTTCCAGACCAAACCAGAGGAAGTCGTAAATCTCCCGCTCCCAGCGGAGGCGGCCTTTCACTTCAGTTTCGCGCAACTCCAGCGTTTTCAGCTCCTGGCCTTTATCGTTCATAATGGGGTTGCGCAGCTTGATGTTATAGCTGAAACCATCAACGGAATAGCCCGCGAACAGCAAGGATTTATTTGAAAGGTTACGGCGCACAGTTACACGGGCCGGGAACAGGGCCTCCACGCCCCAACGCTCACTGAAGGTGCGGTTGTAGAGCAAGGCCGGGTAAATGCTTTGCCGCCCAAACGTATAGCCCAGCTGCAAGCCCAGCCCCCAGGAGAAGGATGGTGTCTTTTTCCAGCCATAGATGAACTCCGACGACATTTTCAGATAATCATTCAGGCTGAGCTCCGATGAAGTGTAGTCACCGTTCAGCTCGCCCTTCACCCGGAAGATGAAGTAGTTCACATCATCTATAGGGCGAATAACAGCCAGCTGGGTGCCGAGCACTTTCAGGCCTTTGTCCTGCAGGTTCTGATACAGCTCGTAGTTGGCAGGCGGCGTAAACTCAAACTCCTCCCGCTCATAGTTAATGCCCAGCACCAGTTTGAGGTGAGGGTGGTTGAGCAGCGGCGCGTAGGCCTTCACCAGAAAGCGGCCATTCTTACGAGCCTGGCCATTATAATCGGTAAGCGAGGCGCTTTTGCTGGTAGAGTTGACGTTGAAATGCGGTACCCGCTCGTAGTGCAGGACCAAGCCTTTGCTGGGGCCCATGCCAATTACGGAAGGCACGGCAAACTCCTGGCTGCGGTCTACACGGCTCACGGAATCGGCAGAGGGCGCGGGTGGCGGGTAAATCTGGGCTACAGCAGGGCAGGCCAGCAGCAGGCACAGGCCAGAAATTGTCACTGCCAGCCGACGGCAGCTAGAATTATACAAGGAAATCATAAGCAGCCAGAGGTAGAAAGCGGATATAGTTCGTTAACGGTTTTCCAGGGAAAACAGCTACCCAATTGGTAGCCGGCGTTTTTCCAGCCTGGCGGGCAGTAGGGAGCCAGCCCGGCCCGGCAGACATTAGAAGAGGAAATCGAAGCCCACAAATACCAGCTTTTCTTCCCCCACGGAGTACGTAGCGTTTATCACGGCCTGCTTCAGCACATCCACCCAGATACCGCCGCCCACGGCGGTATGGAAGGCCTGCAGCCCCGTGCGCGTGTCCTGGGTGGTAAAGACGCGGGCGGCATCGGCCAGACCCAGCACGCCAAACTTGCCAGGCACCAGATAGGCGTTAAAGGTGAACAGCTGTACCCGCACCTCGCCGTTGCCATACATAGAGGTACGGCCAGCATAGCGCGTGCGGCGGTAGCCGCGCAGGTTGGTGGTTCCACCCAGCGTATTAGCCTGGTAGAAGCGGTAGTCGCCAATATTATGATTAACACCCAGGCGGCCGGCCCACGTCAGCTGGAACGGGAAGTTGGGGCTGAGATAGAAGCGAACTTCCGAAGCCAGGCGGGTGTACTGCAGCTTTTCCCCGTTCAGCTGCCGGTTAAACTCAGCCGAGTTGTACCAGCGCAGGCCAATTCTCGGGTTTTTGGGTGAGCTGGCTGCGTCCAGGTTAAAGTACACGCGCCCACCCAGGTAGCGGTTCAGCTGAAAGTCGGAGGCACGGATACCGGTAGCAGCGCCGCTGATGCCGTTGCCCTGCTCATCCAGGCCAGCCTCAATCTGCTGCCCCAGGTCTTCCCGCGAAATGCGCCACTGGTCGTACTGCGGCCCGAAACCGGCTTTCAGGAAGCTAAAAATATCCCTTTCCAGCACGGGTGAGAAAGAGAAGCGCGAAAAACGAATCCGGTAGTTGTCGTTGATGTCACGGTTGGTTACGCGGGTATCGTCGTCACCCTCGGCCAGCACGTTGCGCGTGTTGTTGCCTGAGCCGAAGTAGTTATACAGCAGCTGGGGGCCATAATACTGCGAGGTAATGTTCAGATCATACTTGCCCACCACATCGGTAAAAATGCCGGTATAGCGCACATTGAAGGCCTCGCGGCTGGGCGCATAGTTCGCCACCAGTGTTTGCTCCGTAGCAAACGGTGTACGGCGGAAACCATAGGTGCGGAACGTACCGCCACCGCCTACAAACAGGCCATCATCAATATTATACCCGAAATACAAGGCCGGCCCAAAATATGGCAGGCGGTAATCTTTGCGGTCGGTGCGGTTGGGGTGGTCGTAGCGGCTTACCTCGGTGCCGGACTCCAGGCGCAGACGAGCCTCTTTACCGGCATTGATGATGTTGCCGGTATCGGCATCGTACACCTGCGTGCGGTGGCGCCAGCCGCCCACGCGAGAGTTATCGGTAATGGAGTCGGCCTCAATGCCGCCAATAATGCGCAGAATGGGCCCTTTCTTGGACTCCCCGGTAATGTGATATACATCGTGCCCGGCAAAGCCATAGAGACGGATGTCTTTAGTGACGCGGGCATCAAAGGTTTTATCAAACAGCGTTTTGGTGCGCTTGCCTTCTTTATTGATTTTGGTGACCAGTACGCGGGTCTTATTGTCGGGCAGGCGCTGCACATCAAACTGCTCCCGCTTGCGGCTGCCTTTTACTTCTACCACCTGGTTCAGCACATCGTAATAGTCGGCGGCCAGTTGGGGCAGCAGGTCGCGGCGGCTTTTCAGCTTGGCCGCAATTTCCGGGCCGTGCAGGGCATAGATTTGCGGGGCCCAGTTGTTGCGCAGAGAACTATCGATAACCGCATCGGTAAGGCTGCTCTTCATTTCCTCCGCAATTTCTACCCACTTTTTCTTGGTAACCGAGGCCAGGAAGGTTCGGTCGTTGGCCATAGCTGTCAGGTTCAGGCCTTTGTAGTCGGCGTAGTCCTTCCCGAAGTTCTGGAAGTTGCGGATGGCCCACTTGCGGCTGGCCAGCCAGGGCAGTACCCCATCCCCTTTAAAGAACACCACGTCGCGGTCTTCGGGCACAGCCGTAAACTTCCGGTCACCATCCTCATCCTTTCGCTCAGCCCAGCGCCACTGGTCTTCGTGCCGGTCCCAGTCCCCAATCCACATATCGAAGAGGCGGGAGCGGGCAAAGTCTTTTTCATTTACCCGGTTGTCGTTGTCGTCCTCCAGGCGCTCCAGTACTTTGTCGGTGCCGACCAGGTTCGTGGCATTGCCCAGGGACTCCACGTTGCTTTGGTTGTCCTTGGCATCTTCTTCAATCATGGCCGGGGTATCGGCAAACCGGTCTACATACTGGCCCAGCAATGGGTCGCGGGGGATGTACACCGGCCGGGGATTGGTATGTAGAATACCAGCGGCCGTAGCCAGCGGGGGCAGCACAAAAGCACCATAAGGGTGCTGGGCCGAAATCTGGTCCTGCAGAATATCCTTGGCGGCAGTTTCGCGCAGGGCTTCGGGCAGCACGGCGGCGGGGTCTTTGTTAAGCCCCCGCAGGGTATAGTTGCGCCCTTCTTCGTTGCGCACTTTCAGAGAGGAGGTTTGCTTGCCGCCGCCTACTTTGTAGGGCATCAGGCCGCCTTTTTCCGTGGCCATATCCAGCACTGGAAACTCCACCGGCGTAGACCACTCGGCCCGGTAATGGTCGCCGAAGAGGGTACGGTGCAGGCCGCCCCGTTTAGCGTAGCGCGGGTTTATGGCCAGGGTAATAGTACTATCCCCAAATGGGGGGCGCTGCACCTGCTCCCGCTGCTGCAGTTGGGTTAGCTCGGCAGTTTGCTGCGCATACATAGGTGTGCGGAATACCAGGCGGCCTTTTTCGCCCCGGTCTTCGGGAATGTAGTATTCCACCCACACCTCGCCATTGTCATAATAGTTTACGCGGGAGAAGCCTTTTTCCTTATCGGAGAAAAGCGCTTCTCCGCCGTCGCCGGGCTTTACGTGCTGGGTTTTACAGCCCGAGCCGCTTACGATGTGGTGCAGGTTGCCCTGCTTAAAGTATTGCAGGTTGTGCTCGTGCCCGGCCGCGTATACTACATTAGGGTACTTATCGAAAATTTCCAGCAGGCCGGCTTTATACCGCTGATACAGCGGGTGCGGAATATCCTGGCTTACGCCGCCATACTTGCGGGCAAAGGGGTAGATAGAGCCAATGATGGGCAAAGGCAGGAAGGCATATTTATAAACAATGGACAGGGGAAAGAAGTGGTCGGCCAGAGTGAAATAGCCGCCATGAATGCCATCAGAGAACAATGGATGGTGCGCCACCACCATGATGTTCTTGCCTGCGTTGTGCTGAATAATGTCCTCCAGCTGGGTAAAGAAGTCGGTTTCATCGGCTACGCCGCAGCCGCTGTTGCCGCCGTAAGGCCGTTCCTCGGTTTGTAGAAACCACTGGGAGTTAATGGCAATCATCACAATATCATCCTGCAGGCGCACCTCAAAGGGGCCGGGGCAGGCGTTGCGGGGAATAAAAAAGTCGCCGGTATAGGCAAACTCCGCCGAGTCCCGGGTCATGAAATCCTCCACAAACTGCTGCTCACGGTTTACCTGCTCCACGCTGCCGTTCAGGCCCTGCTTCCAGTCGTGGTTGCCGGGAATCATGTATTTCTCGCCGGCGTAGTTGCGCATGGTGTTCAACTGCGCCGAGATGCGCCGCTCTGCGGTTTTCCGGTCGTAGGCCCGGGTGTCGGGCATGCCGTACTCATATATATTATCACCCAGAAAAATAGTGGTGCTGCGCGAGCCGGCGGCCAGCATCTGTCGGCGCATAAAGTTCAGGGAAGGCTCCCCCACGGAGTCCAGCGCCGGGGCCCCCACGTCACCAATCAGAAAGATGGTGTAGCGGATATGGGAGCTATCGGGCGGGGTTTGCTTTTGCCAGTCCTTGCCTATGCCCCGGTAGTTGGGGCGGGTAGGGTGAGCTGTCTGGGTTTTCTGGGCCGTAGAAGGCAACGCACTACCCAGCAGCACTAGCAGCAGGCAACTAAACGCGGAAAGAATTCTCATACGATGGTGGAAACGGAACCTCTGAGGAGCGCCGGTAATGAGGAGGAGTTGGCTACTGCTTATCTTAGGGCAAAAGCAGCCAACTTTTCCGATACGTTCCGGGCGGCCCTGGCGTTGGAAAAGGTGTAGGCAAGGTGTATGCGCTGCCCTACGCAAAGCAGCGGCACACGGTTGAGCCCACCCCGGTGATAACCTCTAAGACTAATTCGCGTTTTACATCTATTAGCGGCACCCTTTCCCATATTCCGGGCCCACCGCTGTTCCCGCCATCGTTCCATGGAAGCTTCTGAAACCGTAAGCGTAGCTAAATCTGAAATCGTCAAGAAGGCCAAGAAATTTATTGAAGCCTTTTTTGAGGAGAAGCTACCCAAACAGCTCGTTTACCACACCTTTAAGCATACGGCAACCACCGCCAAGGAGGCCGCAGCCCTGGGCAAAGCCGCCGACCTTTCCGATTCTGATCAGGAAATGTTGCTGCTGGCTGCCTGGTTTCACGATGCCGGCTATACCGAGGCCTATGACGGGCACGAATACCGCAGCATGGCTATAGCTGAGCAGTGGCTGACTGAGCAGGGCTACCCGCCGGAGCGCATTGCGGTGGTGAAGGACCTGATTCGGGGCACGCACCGCGACGAGACCTGCGAAACCGAGATGCAGCGGTTGTTGATGGATGCTGACATGAGCAGCCTGGGGCGGGAAGATTTCCTGGCCAATGCTGAAATGCTGCGTGCAGAGTGGGAAACGGCCTTGGGCAAAACGTACTCTACCCCCGAGTGGGCCGAGTATCAGCTGGATTTCCTGCTCACCTTTAAGTACCTCAGTGAGGCCGGCAAAGCGCGCTATAATGAGCAGCTGAAAGAGAATATCAAAGACCAGCGCAAACAGCTCAAGAAAACCGAGAAAAAAGCCAAGAAAAGAGACAAAGAAGCCACCGACACTTTTGCGGAGCCGAAACGAGGCGTGGAAACCATGTTCCGCACCACGTACAGCAACCACATGAAGCTCTCGGATATGGCCGATAAAAAGGCGAACATGATGATTAGCCTGAATGCGGTTATTATGTCCGTTATCATCACCTACCTCGGCGCTAAGTCCACGGCAGTAGGGCCAGCCTTCACAAAAAACCCCATTCTGGCTGTGCCCATGGGCATTCTGCTGGCTACGGCACTGGGCTCGGTGGTATCCGCCATCCTCTCAGCGCAGCCCGATGTAACCAGCTTTAAATGGCTGGGCCGCAGCCCGCAGGTGGCCACCAACCGGCGCGTTAACCTGCTGTTCTTCGGCAACTTCACCAAGCTGAATCTGGATGATTTCCAGGGTGGGATGAACGAGCTGATGCGCCAGAAGGAAAAGCTTTACACCAACATGGTGACGGATATTTACTATCTGGGCGAGGTGCTGTCCCGCAAGTACCGGCTGCTCCGCATCAGCTACACCATTTTTATGGTCGGCCTGATTCTGACGGCCATTTCCTTCAGCATTGTGCTGCTGTATAAGATGTAAGCCAGCATATAGCTGCTTTTTGATGCCCGGCTGCCGATGAGGTGGCCGGGCATTTTGTTGATCTGATGCCTCTACCCTGCCCGCTACCGTTCTCGCAAATGCCCACATAAAGCCTCCAATTGCCGGATAGAGGCGCCCAGAAAGCGGCGCAAGCGGCGCAGCTGCCCAAACCGGATAAGTGGCGTAGTGCCCGCAATATGCCCATAGCGGAATTCCAGCGTGAGCAGGCAGGCCTGATCCGAAACTTCCTCCAGAAAGAAAAACAGCAGAGAGTTGGGAAACATGCGGAAGTGCGAAATCTTCTCCACGTACTCCAGCCGCTCGCCCTGCTCAAAGCGCTGCACGGCCTGCACATTTATCTCGCCGCGGTTCAGGCCAATGCAGTAGTTGGTGCCCAGGCGGTTGGCCTTCGTCAGGTCGTACTCCACAGAATGCGCCCCCTGCAGCCAGCGGCAGCGCAGCCGCAGGTTACTCACTACCCGCAAGGCATAAGCAGCCGGCACGGGCAGTACCCGGCGCACCACCACGGCATTAGCCTGAGAGCCCGCCGGGCGGACTTGGCCGTGCCCGTTCACCAGCAGGCGCAAGGGCGTGAGGTGGGCATACCGATAGGAAATCCTCCCCAGCACATCATAGGTAGTAACGCCATGCAGCAGACGCGTCCAGGAAAAGCTCCCGCGAATAGCCGCCGGCTCCTGCGTGCTCAGGTAGCCATCAGACAGCAGCACATACTCCCCGCCCATAATGTCGTTTTTGAGCAGGCGATGCACCACTATCACGTCGCGGCCCATGAGTTTGGTGTACTCCCGTATCTGGGCCACGTGCACGGGGCCGTAGTGCACAATTATCTTGAGGGTAAGCTCATTGGCCAGCAGCGCTGCGCCCAGCGCGGAGCCAGTATCGCGCTCCACCAGGCGCAGGTAGTTCTGAAAATCCAGAAACAGCCGACGACACTGCGCCACTACCTCAGCAATGGCTGGCGGCGGACCCAGCCGATAAAAGAGAATGGCATCTCCCTGAATCTCACTTACCTCCATATCCAGCATATTGCCTTCGATGAGGATTTCCAGCAGATCTGCAATAAGCCAGGGGGCCAGCGGGCTGCCCGATTTTTCAATAAACTGTGTAAAGCCACTGATATCGGGAATAAAAAGCAGCGCCGGCTTTGGCTCAGGCACTACTATCCGGCCGCCTACAGTGCGCCGTGCGGCGCGTATATCATCAAGTATGCCCATACCGGGATAAATAACCAAAGATTAGCGGCTATACGCAGGGCGTTGCGCTGCAGGTTTGGCACACAGGTTTCTTTCCGGTTACCTTTACGCGCAAACCCGCTGGCCCCGTAGTTCAACGGATAGAATAGAAGTTTCCTAAACTTTTGATGTGGGTTCGATTCCCGCCGGGGCTACTTTTTTACAGTTTATTCCGCAGGCGTTCCTGGTTTCTGCACTGCGGCCGTCCACCTACCCGGTGGCGTGCTTCCCTGCCGACGAGTAACGACCCTGATTTAATTCAGTTAACTTAATCGTACGCGCATGATTCGTGTTATACTTACCGATGATCATACTCTCCTCCGCAATGGTATCCGGTCGTTGCTGGGGAAAGTACCGGAAGTAGAAGTAGTAGGGGAAGCTGGCAATGGCCAGGAGCTATTGGATATGCTGGAGCACACCCCGGCCGATGTCGTTTTATTGGATGTGGGTATGCCTGTGCTGGATGGTCTGGCCACCATGCCTTTGTTGCTGAGCCGGCACCCACATGTGAAGGTATTGGCCTTGTCTATGCTGGACCACGAGCAGTCCGTGAGTGCCATGCTGGCGGCCGGCGCGCTGGGCTACAGCCTGAAGACAGCCGATGCAGCCGAGCTGGCTTACGCCATTCACACAGTAGCAGCCGGGCAGCCTTTTCTCAGCACCGCGATTGGGCTAGATGCCCTGGAGAGGCTGCAGCAAATTTCGCCACTCACGCGCAAGGAAAATACCCCGGAGCTGTCGGCCCGGGAGCTGGAGGTACTTATTCTGATGGGCGAAGGCCTGACCACCAATGAAATTGCCGATCAGCTGTACACCAGCAAACGCACTATTGATACGCACCGGCAGAATATCCTGGATAAACTACAGGTGAAGAACACAGCCGCCCTCATTAAATTTGCCGTACGGCACGGCATTATTGCCTAACCACGCCAAGCAAGCACTTACTGCGGGTGAAACCACCTATTAAAAGGAAGAAAGGCTGGCGGAAACCGCCAGCCTTTCTTAATCCTTATGCACATTAAGCCATAACAATAGTATTAGGCTATAACTATAAGATATAAATCTATAAACGTTTACTCCTTGATATACAGGGGATTATAATCTATTTCGGTAGCTACTGCCAGAGAAGTGGCGAAGTAGCAGGCCCTAAGACAAGCCCGCTACTTCGTCTGCGGTTTGCTTTTGCATAGTTCAGGAAAAAGAACTCCGCTTCTCTCAGCATTCTTACTGATTTTATACTGCGATAAATACGTATTTTTATATAGCAGCGGGTTGGCACCACCGGCCTGAAACCACATAAAGCACTAATAATCAACTAACAACCCTAGCAGCTGCACTATAGAGTGCTGGCGAGGCCACTGATGGTCATAGCCACCAGGGCGGTATTAAACACAAAGGACAGTAGCGCATGTACCAGTACCAGCCGCCTGATCAGTGGGCTGCTGATGCCGATATCCGCCGTCTGGGCCGTCATGCCAATGGTAAAGGAGAAGTAGGCAAAATCCAGGTAGTTTGGGTCGGGGGTATGGCCCGGGAACTGCAGGCCACCTTCCTTGCCCAAATCGGCGGGGGCATAGTAAAGGTGGGCGTAGTGCAGCGTGAAGAGCGTGTGCAGTAGCATCCAGGCAAAAGCCACAGCCATAATAGAAAGCACCACGCTGGTCCGCAGCAAATCGGGCGGGAGGCTGCGCATAGCGCGCAGCAGCACTACTACGGCCACCAGGCTGGCCAGAATGCCTATCAGTGCAAAAACAAAGAGCAAGGTGCGGCCCGGGTCTTCCGCCACGGCTACTTTCCGGATGTGGTCGGGCTCAGCCGTGAATACTGCCGACCAGATAAGCACCAGACAGGTGAAGGCAAAAGCATTCCAGGCAGCCAGCAGGCGGGTAGTCAGGTGGGGCTGATGCTGCAAAAGCAGGAAGGTAGCCACCGCCAGCACACAAGCCAGCGCTATGCGCACCAGGGTAGGCAGCGCCCCCAGGTGATGGACAATGTAGGTGCTAAATACGGAGTGCCGCCGGAGGTTCGCCATGGTCTAAAAGTACGAAACCAGCCATCCTCGCAGCTGTCAGGTTCCGTTAGGCCCCGGTCACGGTGAAATCAATGGAGAAGGCCGTACGGCCGTTGGGGTGGGTTTCCAGGCTGAAGGGGAAATGGTGCTGCAGCAGAATGTCGCGGATGAGTGTGAGGCCAATGCCCTGCCCGTCGCGCTTGGTGCTGTAGAAGGGCGTGAACAGGTGGCGCTGCACTTCGGGCGGAATACCGGGACCATCATTCTCCAGTACCACCGTGGGCGGCGAAGCTGTGGTGCGCACCCAGATGTTGCCATCTTCGCCAATAGCTTCCAGAGCATTTTTGCCGATGTTGAGCAGGGCCTGCTCCAGCTGCTGGCCATCCAGCTCTACATACAGCGGCCCTGGTGTCAGCTCCCAATGCCACTGAATATGACGCTTCTCGCTTTGCACCTGCAGCAGGCGGCAGGTAGATTTCAGCAGCTCATGCACATCTACGGGGCGCCGGGTGGGTGGTGGCAGGCGCACCAGGTTAGCGAAGTTGGCAATGAAGTTGGCCAGGTGTGTGCTCCGGTTCACGGATACTTCCAGCGCTTCGGTAAAGTCGGTGCGGTCTTCTTCCGCCAGCTGCGGAGCGTAGTAGTGGAAGGATTGCAGAATGGAATTGACCGCGCCAATGGAGTTATTCACCTCATGCGACATCATCCGGATCAGCTTCTCATACGCTTGTTTCTCCTGGCGGATAAGGTCCTGCGTCAGCTCTTCCAGCAGGATAAAGTAGCGCGTGAAGCCTCTATCAAGAAAGTGCGAGGTGTGGGCCCGGTAGGTTTGCACGCCCGAGAGCTGCACCACCTGCGGGTGGCCGGGCTGCAGAGTGCTCAGGGCCGGGCCCCAGTCGCCGGGCAGGGCAGATGGTAGCTGGCCCAGCAGCGCGGCGGTGGGCAGCTGCAGCATACGCGCCGCCGCCGGGTTTACGGACTCAATCCGGCCATCGAAATTCAGCAGCAGAATGCCTGCCGGCGAGGCCTGAATGAGGTGCTCCAGCAGAAAGCTTTTCTCGTGCTGCGTGATGCGCTCCTGACGCAGCTCATCAATCATGTGGTTATACACCTCAATCAGCTGGTCCATCTCCCGCTGATTCACGGGCATGAACTTGGTGGAGAAGTCCTTGGCTTTAATGGCCTCCGTGCCGGCTGCAATCAGCTGGAAGGGCCGCACAAAGCCGCGGTACAGGTGCACGGTCAGAACGACAGATACCAGCAGCAGCAGCTCGGCGCTAATAAACAGCACATCATTTTGGCGCAGCACCTGCCACGCCAGTGCCACCAGCACCCCATGAATGATGATGGCGAAAAGCAGAAACTTAGTGCGCAGCGTCATGCAGAAGAATTAGAAACAGCAAGGTAGCTGCTGCATCGAAAGAAAGGTCATGCGGCGCTCCTCTCCATTATCCTTCCAACGCGGCATTGCCTTTCTCTACATCAAAGGGAATGTCGTATTTCTCCAGGCGCCGGTATAAAGCGCCACGGCTAAGCCCTAGGGCCTTAGCCACTTTGGATACATTGCCGGCGTAGTGGTCCATGGATTTACGAATCATCTGGGCTTCCAGCTCGTCCAGGGTCATGGAGCCTACGGCGGGCAGCTCGCCGGGAGCGGCCGTCACCTTCACGGGCGTTTTCTGGAATTGGGCCTGGAACTCCTCAGGGCCCAGCTCATCCTTGCCGCTGACCAGCACGGCCCGCTCTACCAGGTTTTTCAGCTCCCGAATGTTGCCCGGCAGCGGCTGCTCGCGCAGCCAGTGCATGGCGCGGGTATTCACTTTCAGAGCCGGGCGGTTGTAGGTAGCGCGCAGGTTATCCACAAAGTGCTGCACCAGCAAGGGAATGTCGGTGGGCCGCTCGCGCAGGGCGGGCAGGCGCACGGTTATCAGGTTGATACGGTAGAACAAATCTTCCCGGAAGCGGCCCTCACGTACTTCCTGAGCCAGGTCGCGGTTGGTGGCGCAAATCACCCGGATATCCAGGCGGCGCGGCTTACTGTCGCCCAGCACCTCGTAGGTGCGGTCCTGCAGCACGCGCAGCAGCTTCACCTGGGAACCCATGTCCAGCTCCCCTATCTCGTCCAGGAAAATGGTGCCGCCATTGGCCAGTTCGAAGCGGCCTACCCGGTCGGCCTTGGCATCGGTGAAAGCACCGCGGCGGTGCCCGAACATCTCACTCTCAAACAAAGAGGCCGAAATCCCGCCCAGGTTTACTTTTACAAAGGGCTGCCGGCGGCGCTGGCTGTTCTGGTGAATGGCTTCGGCAATGAGCTCTTTCCCCGTGCCCGATTCGCCTTCAATCAAGACGGAAGCATCGGTAGCGGCTACCTGGCCTACACTGCGCAATACGTGCAGCAGGTGGGGGTCCTGGCCAATTATGTTTTTGAAGTCGTACTGCCGGTCGAGCTGGCGGCGGGTGAGCGTGGCTTCATCGGGCTCGGCGGCGCCGGTTTGGGCAGCCAGGTCCAGAATGGTGCGAATAGTTTGCAGCAGCGCGTCGTTGTTCCAGGGCTTGGTCACAAACTCGGCAGCGCCGGCTTTCATACCTTCCACCGCCAGCGTGATGGAGCCCCAGCCCGTAATGAGAATAACGGGCAACGCGGGCTGCAACAGCTTCACCTTGGCCAGCAGATCCAGGCCATCGTGGCCGCTGGTGTCCAGGGAATAGTTCATGTCCATGAGCACCAGTTGCGGGCTCACTTCCTGCAAGGCTCGCAAGGCTTCTTCCGGCGTGGCAGCGCCACGGGTGGCGTAGCCTGCCTGCTTGAGCAGCAGCCCCAGGGAAGTGCGTACTGCTATATCGTCGTCGACAATGAGAATCATGGGGCAGAGAGGGGGAAGAGGCGAAGGACGTAATTTGGGGCGGAAGAGGCAACAGCCCGTTCTGTTTTTAGGACAGAACGGGCCGGTTACTTATTCCTCGCGCAAAGCCACAGCCGGCTGAATACCAGCGGCTAGGCGGCTGGGGTGGAAAGCACAGATGGCCGTGAGCAGGTAGATCAGGAGGGCGGCAACGGCAATGGCCGCCCCGTACACCGCCGGCGCCACCCCAAACACGCCCAGTAGCGGAAACTGCACGGCCAGCACCACGCCAACCAATACGCCCAGCGTAGTAACCACCAGCATTTCGCCAATAAACTGGCCACCAATGCCCAGGCCCGTGGCACCCAGGGCACGGCGCAGGCCAATTTCAGAGCGGCGCTGGTTAATGTTGTACCATAGCACCCCAAACAGACCCAAGGCCACATTCAGAATCAGGAACACGCACACAATGCCCAGGACCACGATGGGGGTCAGCACTACCTTGAGCTTGGAAATGCGGTTTTGCTCCAGCGTGTTGGTTTTTACCGACCAGCTTTTGGTTACGCCCAGCACTTCCTTCACCAATTTCTGCTCCAGAATAGCTCCCTGGCCGGGCTGTACTTTAATCAGTAACCACGGTAAATCGTAGCCCGCCATGGTGCGGACGGTATCGTCCAGGCGGCGCTCAAAATAGGCGGGCGCGTTTTCGGAGAAGTCGCTGCCGGCACGGTAGGTTTCTACTACGCCTACCACCTGCCACTGGCGGGTTCCTTTTTCCTCGGTGAGGATTTTCCCTAACGGCTTTTCAGTAGGAAAAACCGCATCCTTGAAGGCCTGGTTAATGACGACCGGAATGCGCTGAGCCGCGTTGTCACGCTGGTCAAACCAGCGGCCTTCCGTTACGTTCAGGTTCATGAGCTTGCCAAACTCGTCATCCACCTTGTAGAAGTCAGACGTAGGGCTTTGCTTGCCATTATACTGCACGTTGGTGTTCATGGTGGAGAAGGCGAAGGGCGTGTTCACGCTGCTGCGGGTGACGCCCACCACGCCCGGCAGGGACTTAATGCGCTGCATGAGCATTTGAATTTTCTCGCGGCGCGCTACGGTATCGGGTCCTGGGTCCAGGCTCATTTCCCACACATTTTCGTAGTTGTAGCCCAGGGGCTGGCTGTAGTTGTTGAGGTTGTAGAGCAGTAGACTGCCCACTACAAACACCACGAAGAACGACAGCACGATTTCGGCAATCAGCAGGAAGTTGGACCGCTTGCGGTTCCAGATCAGAGTAAATAAGTGGCGTATCATTTGGCACCTCCCTTCAGGGCATTCACGGGTTGGAGACGAGACATTTTAAAGGCCGGGTACACCCCGGACATTATCCCAAAAATGAGGGTAATCAGCAGGGCCCAGCCAAACACCGCCAGGCTTAGGGAGAACTGCGCGTAGGCAATAAAATTAGAACCGCTGATGAGCCGGAGGGCGCCATACGCCAGGGCCAGCCCCAACAGGCCGCCCACCATGGTGAGGAAGATGTTTTCAATCAGAAACTGACCCATGAGGGCACGACCAGTAGCGCCAAAGGCTTTGCGTACCCCTATTTCGGAGGAACGCTCCATAATGCGGCTCAGGTTGATGTTCACCAGGTTCAGGGTGGGCAACATCATAAACAACAGGGCCAGTCCGCTCACGATGATATAGAACAGCACCATCCGGTCCGAGTTGTTGGATAAGTCGCCGCCCCCAATGATCTGGCGGGTGAGCGAGGCCAGCAGCGTATCGGCGTAGACGTGAATGGACTTAATGGCCGGGTTGATGATGGTAACCTTTTTCACAATCTGGTTGAACTCGCTTTGCAGCTCGCTCAGATCCTGGCCTTCATGTGCCAACAGCACGGCAAAGTAGTCGCCCTCCAGCACGGGGTTTTTGAGGTCGGCTTTGGTGGTGGTCATCGGGGCCCATACCTCGGCGTAAGAGTTGAAGCGCATCACGGGCACATCGGCCACCACGCCGGCCACGCGGTAGTTTATCTGGTCTACTATAATAGTGCGGCCTACCACCCCGCGCGCCTGCCCGAAGTACTCCTTAGCGGTGGTTTCATTGATGACGGCCACGCGGTTGGCATTCTTGAGGTCGGTGGCGTTATAAGGCTTGCCTTCCAGGAAGGTGAAGTCAAAAATCTCCCAGAACACGTTGTCGGTAAACTTCAGGTCCAGGTCCAGCTTCTGGTTACCCACGTAGCTAGGAATAGCGTGGAACATGGAGAACAGCGCTATTTTCTCGGGAGTGTGCATGGGGCGCACATACTTATTGAGGAAGTAAGGGCTGGGCGGCGTGTTCATGTTGCCGCCGTCGGCGAAGCGCTGGTTCAGGAAGGACACGAACAGCATCCGGTCAACGCGCGTTTCGGGGGCGTGGGCGCCTTTGAAGTGGTCGAACATGGCCACTACCACCAGCAGCACCATCAGCGTGAAGCTGATGCCGAACAGGCTGATGAAGGTGAAGAACTTGCGACGCAGCAAGACCTTCCAGGCAATTTTTAAATAGCTAAGCAGCATGGGGAGTCAGAATGAGAGGCGGGAGAAGAATAGGTTAAGGCGGTTAGGCGGCGCTGCAACAGGGCGCGGGCCTTGCTGAGCTGGGATTTGCTGGTGCCTTCGGAAATGCCCAGTAGCTCGGCAATTTCCTGGTGCGTGTAGCCCTCCAGCGCGGCCAGGTTAAATACCGTGCGGTAGCCGGCAGGCAGCTCCTGAATGAGGGCCAGCAGGTCGGCGGCATTCAGCTCACTCTCAATGCCGGCGGGTAGAGCGGGCGTGTACTGCGCGGGGCATTCGTCGAGGTTCAGCATGAACGGTTCGCGGCGGCTGATTTGGTTCAGGGCCTCGCGCACCATAATGCGGCGCACCCACCCCTCAAAGCTGCCCTCGCTCCGAAACTGCTCCAGGGCCCGGAAGGCCTTCACAAAGCCCGTCATCATGGCTTCTTCGGCATCATCATGGTTGCGGAGGTAGCGCAGGCACACACCCAGCATTTTGGGGGCCATCCGGTCGTAGAGCAGGCGCTGGGCGCGGGGGTTGCCCTGGCGGCAGGCAGCTACCAGTTCGGCTTCCGGAATGAAGTGAGCAGCGGAGGTTTTCATAGCAAAAGGGAGAGAGGCGGTGTGGGCGAAAGCAGAATAGAGGCGGCGGCAGATGAAAGCAGGGGTTAGCTTACCTGGCTGCCGTCGAAGAAGCGGATGATGCGCTCGGTTTTCAGGGCCTGCTGCTCGTCGTGGGTGACCATTACAATGGTGGTGTTGTCGCGCCGGTTCAGGGTCAGGAGCAGATCCATGATTTCCTCGCCCATCACAGAGTCCAGGTTACCGGTGGGTTCGTCGGCGAGGATGATTTCGGGGTTGCCTACCAGGGCCCGGGCAATAGCCACGCGCTGGCGCTGACCACCGGAAAGCTGGCTGGGGAAGTGGCTCATGCGGGCATTCAGGCCCACTTTATCCAGGGCGGCGTGGGCGCGCTGGCGGCGCTCCTTGCCCGATACGCCTTTGCGATAGAGCAGCGGCAGCTCCACGTTATCCAGCACCGAGAGGTCGTTGATGAGGTGGTAGCTCTGGAATACGAACCCGATTTTGTGGTTGCGCAGGTGCGCCAGCTCCCGGTCGGAGTAGCTAGTTACAGGACGGCCATCAATAACCACTGTGCCGCTGGTAGGCTCGTCCAGCAGGCCCATAATGCTGAGCAGCGTAGACTTGCCGCAGCCCGAGGGACCCATAATGGAGACAAACTCGCCCCGGTTAATGGATAGGTTTACGCGGTTGAGGGCCAGCGTTTCTACCGTGCTGGTCTGGTACACCTTTTCAATATCGGCCAGCTGTATAACCGATGCCGCTGAAGCTGGGGCCATCGACGACGCCGTGAAAGGGCTGGGAGCAGTAGTTGCGTTCATGGAGCAGGGAGTTTGTTTTCGGAAGAGTGAAGGAGAAACCAAGTGGGCGAGGCAGTGTGTCCGTTTTTGTACAGCTACACCCCTCTCCCTCCACTACTTAGCCAAGCGACGTGCCATTTTTATAAATTATTGATTTTCAATTATTTGACTCGGTTATTCAAAAATAGCGTTTAGAAAATATTGTCCGTTTCTGGACAGGGTGTTCGGAAATGGCGTGCCGGTTGTGCATTTCCGTACGCTGGCCATCAAATAGCTGAACTATAGTCATCTTATATCCCCTACTGGCAGCAATTCCAGGAGCCGGCATTGCATTTTTATTCCTATGAATTATTTCCATATTACAGTACCATTGTTTCCATCCATTTCACCCCCATTCTATTATGCCTACTACAGCCACAGGTATTCGTGATGAAATTCGGCGTGCCAATGACACATTTGAAGCAAGCTTTGCGCGGGGAGACTCCGCCGCCATTGCCAGCCTGTATACCGAGAGCGGCGTAGTGCTGCCCACTGGTATGGAGCCCATTCAGGGCACCGCAGGTATCCAGGCATTCTGGCAAGGCGCCATGGAAATGGGCATCAAGCAGATAAAACTAAAAACGCGGGAAGTAGAAGAGCTGGAAGACACTGCCATCGAGCTCGGCAACTATACCCTCTTCGCAGGCAACGGCCAACAAATAGACCAGGGCAAATACATGGTTGTCTGGAAAGAGCAGGGAGGCCAGTGGAAGCTGCATCAGGACATCTGGAACACCAATATTCCGGCCGCCTCCTAACAGGTCGTATTGACGTTATTGGAATGCAAAAGCCCTTTACCACGGTGTGGTAAAGGGCTTTTGCATTGGGCAACTTTGTCAATCAGTTGGAATAAAAACCCTTCGCTTTGCTCCGAAAACAAAGCCGTTCTACTGCTTAGCCAGCAGCGGTTCCTGGCGCTCAAAATCATACAGCGTGAGGGCGCGCAGGCGGTAGTGCGCTACCCAGCTGGCGCGCAGGGCGGCAATGTAGGCGCGCTTGGCCTGGTCTTTTTCGCTGAGGGCAATGTTCAGATCGGTCAGGCTGATGCGCCCTACCTGGTAGGTGGCGCGGGCAATATCGTAGCGTTTTTGGGCCAGCGTGTCGGCGCGGGCAGCCATATCCAGCTGCTCATTCAGGCTGCTGAGCTGGGCGGCCTGGGTGAGCACCGACTGTTCAAACGTCTGCTGCTCCTGGGCCACCGTTTGCTGCACCTGCTGGCGGTTGAGCTCAGCGGTTTTCACAATAGATTTCTGCCGGCCCCAGTCCAGAATCGGCACCGAGAAAGCCAGACGCACCTGCTGCTGATCCTGCGGGTTGTTGTAGCTAGACCAAAATGTTTCGGCCTGGTTCATGTAGCCCAGGTTAGCCACCAGACTGGCCTGAAAACCGGTAGTGCCTTTGGCGCGCGCCACCTCACTCTCGGCCTGCAGCAGGCGCCGCCGAAACACCAACGACTCACGCCGGTTCTGGCGGGCCTGCGCCAGGGCCTGATCCGTGGGTACCGGGAAGCGGGGCGCCGCGGTTGGTATAGCCAGTTGCAGCGCCTCGGCGCTCAGGCCGGTGTAGCTCTGCAGGTCGATGGCAGCGCTCTGTGCCTCCAGCAGGGCCTGCCCCAGGGCCCGGCGCGAGTTCAGCAGGTTTAATTCCAGTAGGAGCAGGTCGCTCTGCGAAAGGCGGCCCAGCTTGTAGCGCTCCTGCCCTATCCGGAACATATCCTCATTGGCCTGCACGTTCTGGCGGGCCACGGAGGCATTTACCTGCTGCAGGAGCACATCAAAATACAGCTCCGTAATGCGCTGGGCAATGTTTTCCCGCTCTTCCACGTACTGGCGCTGCGACTCCTGGTAGCGCAACGGCTCAATTTGCCGGGCCCAGCGCAGGGAGTTGTAGCCACCCACGGGCTGCGTGAGGCCAATACCAATGGGCCGGTTGCTATAGCTGCGCTGGCTGGTATTAAAATTATCGAAGCGCTGCATCTCGGAGGCAATAATTACCTGCCCGCCGGTGAAGCCGATATTCTGGGTAAGCGTGGCCGCCAGGTTGGAGTTGTTGTAGCGCACGGCGCGGAAAGCCGTGGTGCCATCGGGCTGCACCACCGGGGCAATCTGGCGGCTGAAGTCCGGAATAGCGCCCTGCAGGGCCAGCTGGGGGCGGTAGTTGGCGCGGTAGGTGCGCCACTGCCAGTAGCTGGTTTCGCGGTTCGTCTGCGCCTGCCTGGCTACGGAAGATTGGGCCAGCGCCTGGGAAATTACCTGCTCCAGTGTGAGTGGGGCGGCCGGGGCCTGGGCAGCAAGGCGCAGCCCGGGCATCAAGAGCAAAGCAGCAAATAGAAAAAGTTTCATAGCTCAGAAAAGGCGCGGCGTTAGTCTTTAATCGTCAGCAGGGGTGTAGACTCGTAGCTCTTCATATCCGTGATGATAATCTCGTCGCCGGGTTTCAGGCCGCTGATGACCTGCACGTAATCGAAGTTGCTGTCACCGAATTGTACTGTGCGTTGCTCGGCCTTATTGTCCTTCACCACAAATACTTTTTGCTCCTGCCCACCCTGGTAAAAGGGGCCATTCTTCACACGGGTCACGTGGTTGTGCGCTTTTGTCACCACGTACACATCGGCGCGCAGGTTAGAGCGCAGGGCCGGATGGTGGTTTTCGTCGAGGGTAGCATAAAAGGACACTACGCCCTTATCCACGGCCGGGCTTACCGTACTGATGGTACCGCGCAGGTCAATACCGTTCAGGCGCACAATCACCGGCGAGCCCACATGCAGCGCATCGGCGTAGGAATCAGAAATGGTGGCCTTCACCCGGAAGCTGGTCAGGTCGGCTATGCGGGCCAGCGGGTCGCCCTGGTTCACAGTGGTCCCGATATCATCGTTCACCCAGGTAAGTACGCCGGGCTGCTGGCTGCTGATGTTGGCCTGGGCCAGCTTGCTGGCCAGGTCAGAAATGCTGCGGTCCTGCATCTGCATGGTGTAACCCAGCTCGCGCACATCGGCGGCATTGCTCTGGCGCTGGTTGCGGATTTGCTCGCGCAGGCGCTGCAGTTCCAGTTGTGCCACTTTCAGATTCAGCTCGGCCTGACGCACACTTTCGGTGGTGCCGCCGCCTATTTTCAGCAGGTACTGCTCATCGTGCAGCGCTGACTGCAGGCTGCGCACTTTCACCTGCTGTACCTGCTCCTGAGATTGTAAATCGTTGAGGCCGTGCTCCAGTTTGAGCTGCAGCTGGGAGTTTTTGTTGTGATTCTGCTGCTGCTCGTCCTGCAGGCGGGCAAGGCTACTGGTGGTCAGATCTTTATCAAGCTCCAGAATGGTTTGCCCAGGCTTCACCTTCTCTCCTACCTGCAGAACTACACGCCGAATGGTGCTTTGAATAGGACTGGTAATCACGGCCTCGTGGCCGGGAATGATAAGGCCGGAAGCCGTGAGGGAGGCTTCCACGTCGCCGGTTTCAACAGTGGCAGTAAGAATATCGGTGCTTTTCACACTGGGTTGCAACACCGTTCGAAAGGCCAGCAGGCCGCCTACGGCTACGGCCACCACTAAGAAAACAGTCAGCCAACGCCGGCGCTGGCGGCGCGTTTGCGTGGCGGTAGATATTGCTCTGTCCATTTTTGTGCAGAAAGGATGAAGGTTCCTGCATCTATAGCCAACGCCCGTGCCATTTTTATAATAACCTGTTTATCAACTATTTGTATACATATATCGTATTATCTCTATTCGAAATTATGTCCAGAAGTGGACAGGGTGTTCGGAAATGAAAGCTGCTATTTGCTTGCTTTCGGGCATAAAAAACTACCGGCCCAAGCTTCGGGAATGAGAAGCCTAGGCCGGTAGTTGGGAGCGGGTTGCCCCGCCTTTATATCAGGCCGGCCGCCTCGGCAAAGCTGACCAGTTTGGAGGTGTCTTTAATATTGGTCTTTTCCAGCATGTTGCGGCGGTGGGTTTCCACGGTGTGTACGCTGATAAAGAGCTTATCGGCAATGTCCTTGCTGGTGAAATCCCGGCCCAACAGGCGCAGAATTTCCAGCTCCCTCTTGCTCAGGACGTTATCGGTGCTCAGGGTGTGACTTTCGGTATCGTAGGTGTAAAGCAAATCAGTTTTTTGGTCGCTGATGATATTAGTCATCAGGCTATGGTCTTTTTTCAGGTGCGATATATTACTGATAATCAAGAGCGTTCTAAGCACATGGCCTTCCTGGTTCAGATCCAGAACGGCGTTGCGCTGCAGCACCCGCATGTAGTTGCCGTTCAGGCAGCGCAGGCGGTAGTCGTAGCTGGAGCGGTAATTCAGCCGGTGCTGCCCTTCGGGAATAGCATCCAGGTAGTCCATTTCCAACTCCAGGAAGCGCACTAAGCCCGGCAGGTCATCGGGGTGTACTATGGAGAAGGTAAAATCGAGGCCACCAGTCAGGAACCGCTCGGCTTTGTAGCCCAGCGCCCGCTCCACCATATCACTGATATACACATAGCTGGCCTGGCTGGCATCAAAAATTGCCACCCCGCAATCTACCATGACAAAAATCTTTTCCAGCAGCGGATTATGCTGCAACAGGAGTTCTTTATCAAACGGGCTGCCCCCGATTGTTTTGGCTCGATAACGCTGTACCAGCTGGCTTACCGAGGCGTGCGACACCTGCAAAACCTCTTCCATAGCCTTCCCAACCTCTTTTTCTCTCCCTCCCCTTCATTCTCTTCTCCTCGTTTGCCTCTGAAGGCAATTTGATCCTATGCTGAACGTCATTCTCCCAGCACCATCCAATTCTTTAAATATAAGGAATTATATATATAATTTAAGAATATCGATATAAAATAGCTCGGATAAGGAATCATGATATGTAATATATCCTGCCTCAAGAATCAATTATTAATAAGAAACTATATAGCAAAGTATACGTGTCCCAAGGAAAGGTTGCATTGTTTTTAAGGAATAATTCGACCAACTAAAATGCAGATCTTAAGGCAGGTAAAATGGCTCTAACAAGGTAATAAAAGGCCTATTTCCGCAATTAACCCGTTCCTGTCTCACCTACCTGGAAGCGCTACCGTAGTAGCTACAATTCTTCCCAACTTGCCTGCATGAATCCAGCCCCGCTCTCCGGCCTTTACGCACCCTCGCTTAGTCTGCTCACCGACCTCTATCAGCTTACCATGGCCTACGGCTACTGGCAACAGGGCTTGCAAGACCGGGAAGCAGTATTTCACCTATATTTCCGGCGCCCACCCTTCGAGGGAGGCTATGCCGTGTGCGCGGGCCTGGCCTATGCCGCAGACTGGCTTTCCAACCTTCATTTTTCTGAAGACGACTTGACGTACCTGCGCGGCCTGCAAGGCAGCAAAGGTGCCCCCCTCTTCGACCCTAAATTCCTGGAATATCTGCGGGATTTGAAATTCACCTGTGATGTGGACGCCATTGCCGAAGGCACCGTGGTATTTGCCAATGAGCCGCTGATTCGGGTACAAGGGCCCTTGTTACAGGCGCAACTAATAGAAACGGCTCTGCTCACGCTGGTTAATTTCCAGACGCTGGTAGCCACCAAAGCGGCCCGAGTACGCGAAGCCATCGGCTCTCAGGACCAGATGCTGGAGTTTGGCCTGCGGCGTGCGCAGGGCTTTGATGGAGGCTTATCCGCCAGCCGCGCGGCCTACCTGGGCGGCGCCGATGCCACTTCCAATGTATTAGCCGGGCAGCGCTTTGGTATTCCCGTAAAAGGCACCCACGCCCACAGCTGGGTTATGGCATTTGAGGATGAGGAAACGGCATTTCAGGCATATGCCCAGGCTTTTCCCGATGACTCCGTATTTCTGGTAGATACCTATGATACCCTGGAAGGTGTGCGCCACGCCATTGCGGTGGCCCGCCAGATGCGCGCCAACGGCCACGAGCTGGGCGGCATCCGCCTGGACTCCGGCGACCTGGCTTACCTCAGCCGGGAGGCCAGAGCATTGCTGGATGAGGCGGGTTTTCAGAACGTGCGCATTGTGGCCAGCAACGACCTGGAGGAAAGCCTTATTACCAGCCTCAAGCAGCAGGGGGCCCGCATTGATACCTGGGGCATCGGCACGCAACTCGTTACGGCCTACGACCAGCCTGCGCTGGGAGGCGTGTACAAAATGGCCGCCCTGCGCAAACCCGACGACTCGGGCTGGGACTATACTATTAAGCTCTCGGAGCAGCTGGTGAAAACCAGCATTCCGGGCATTCTGCAGGTGCGCCGCTACAAGTCGGACAAAGGCCAGCCCCGCGCCGATATGCTCTACAACACCGCCGAGCCCCTCCCCGACCATCTCACTATCGTCGACCCGCTGGATGCTACCCGCCGCCGCCCCGTGCGCCCCGATGCTACTTTCCGGGAGCTGCTGGAGCCTGTATTCCGCCAGGGCAAACTAGTGCAGGAGCTACCCACTTTGGCCGAAAGCCGCGCCCGCGCCCAGCGCGAAGTGCAAAGCCTGGACCCCAGCATCCGCCGTTTCCTCAACCCGCACACCTACCCGGTAGGCCTGGAAGAAACGCTCAACACCTTCCGTACTGAGCTTATTCTGGAGAAGCGGCCGATGCGCCCGGCGTAGGCATAATAGCCTGGAATTGAATCAGGAATGTCATGCTGGGCGCAGTCGAAGCATCTCGCTAGTGTGGTGAATAGTTTAATTACTACTCCAACATCAGCACGCGAGATGCTTCGACTGCGCTCAGCATGACGTTCTGTTTTTAAGCTTCCTCCACTTATACCTTCACCCGCTTCCCGGTACGGGCTGCTTCGTAAATGGCCGTTATCAACTTAATATCCCGCAGGCCTTCCTCACCGGGGGTTTTGGGCGTGGTATTGTTGAGCACACACTCGGCCATGTGGTCCAGCTCGGCGGCAAACTGGTTGCCCTCGTCTACTTTGGGTTTCCGCTCCCCGCCCTTATCCCCTATTTTCATATTGTGCTCCTTGTAGTCGGTAGCGGGGTCCAGATCCAGCCAGGCTTTGTCGCCGAAGACGCGGTAGCGCTTCACCTCCTGAATGCTGTAGGAGCTGGTGCAGGTAGCCAGCACGCCGCTGGGAAAGCGGAGCGTGAAGTGTATCCGGTCTTCCACTTCCTTGAAGCGGGGGTCGTTTTTGTCGGTTGATTCTACCGCCGTTACTTCCACGGGCTCCTCGCCGGTCAGGTAGCGGGTGGCATTAAGGGAGTAAATGCCGATATCCATCAAAGACCCTCCGCCGGCCAACTTCTTTTGCACGCGCCAGGCGTCGGCTTTGTCGCCGGTGGGGTCTACGCTGCGGCCGTGGTCAGCGGTGATTTGCAGCAGCTTGCCCAGTTCGCCTTTGCGGATGCGGGCAATAGCGTCTAGGTTGAAGGGCTCGTACTGGGCGCGGTAAGCCACCATTAGCTTTTTGCCGGCTTTCTGACAGGCATCCATCATCTTTTGGCAATCTTCCGGCGAGGTAGCCATGGGCTTTTCCGTCAGCACGTGCTTGCCGGCTTTGGCGGCCCGAATGGTGTACTCGGCGTGCAGGCCTACGGGTAGCACAATGTAGACGACATCCACTTCAGGATTATCCTTAATCGTGTCGAAGTTCTCGTAGTTATAGATGCTCTTGGCCTCTACCCCGTACTGGCGGGCCAGCTTTTTGGCTTTATCGGGCGAGCCGCTAACCAAGGCCGCAATGCGGGCGTGCTTGCAGTCTTTGAAGGCGGGCATCATTTGCTGCGTGGCAAATTTGCCTAGCCCTACTATGGCAAAGCCAACTTTCTTTTGGTCGTCGTACTGCATGGCATCATCAAGAGGTGAAGGAGCAGATCCAGCTGCTGGCCCGGCCACGATAACCGCGGCCACCGTCAGGCCAGCCTGGCGCAGAAATGTGCGCCGCGAAGCGGAAGAGTCGAAACCGTTCATAGCAAACCCTACGCTAACATCTGGGTAGGCTGAACGGGGATTTTACCATAGCCGTTACGTGCGGCTAACGGATGAGCAGAATTTTCTACCTCGGTTACAAAACTTAAAATGTCCTGTGGGACACAGCCCAGCTAGCTAGACTATGCCCCACAGGACATTTTTCTAAAAATTGACCTGCTCGTAACGCTAGCTTACGCGTAGCTCAACTCGCCCGCACCTACTTTCAGCCGGATGCCGGGCTCGGCAGTGATGTGGCCGGCCACCTGCGCATCGTAGCCATCAGCGCGGAGTTGGGCGGCTATGGTTTCTGCCTGGGCCTCATCGGTTACCAGTAGCATACCGTTGCCCATGTTCCAGTAGAGGTAGGCATCGGCGGGCGTGATGCCGGCTAGCTCGGTGAGCTTCTGCATAGCGGGCAGAGGCTCGAAGAGATTGGTCAGCTCGGCACCTACGCCGTTTTTGAGTACGCGCTTGAGGTTATCGGCTATGCCGCCCCCGGTGATGTGCGCAGCCGCGTAGAGCGGCAGGCCTGCATCCAGCACCCGCGCCACGCCGGGCGAATAGATAAGCGAAGGAGCCAGCAGCACCTCACCCCAGGTATGGCCGGCACTGCCGTGCGGCGTAGCATCCAGCCCATCATAAGGAGCTGAGTGCCAGTTGTCGCCGAACAGGTTTTGCAGGGTGCGGCGGGCCAGCGAGAAGCCGTTGGAGCGGAAGCTGGGCGAGCGAAGGGCCACCACGGCCTGACCGGCTTTCACGCTGGCTCCGCTTAGGGGGCGCTCCAGGCTGGGGTGCAGGCTGCCAATGGCGGTAGAGCACCAGTTGAAGTTCATTTTAGCCCCGGGCCAGCCGCCGATGCGGTTACCCAGCTCGGCAATTTCGCCGCCCGTAATGGCCATTTCCGCAAAGTTGCAGGCATCGTGCAGGCCGCGCATCATCTCATCAATCACCTCATAGTCGAGGGTATTCACATCGATGATATTGGAGAGGTTGGTGGGCACGAAGCCGCCAACGATAAGGTCATCGGCCGTCATGGCTACCAGGTCGTAGCCCAGCGTGTCATACTTGCCTACCCGTTCCGCTACCTCAATCTTGGTCCCGATGCCATCCGAGGAAATACCCAGGCGGGCATTGCCGAAACGGATTTCATTGGCGAAACCACCCTCCAGGTCCTGCGCGGCCTCGCCGGGCTTGCCGGCGCGGTTGGCGAAGGTTTTCTTAGACCAGGCGTAGGCGTTGCGGGAGCATTCGTTGCCGAGGTCGATGTCGTAGCCGGCGGGTTTCTGGGAGGAAGTGGACATATGAAACGGTATGTTAAAGCTAAGCTAGAAAGCTAGTTTCCCTCCTCAGCTGAGGAGGGGCTAGGGGTGGTTGATAATAGCAGAACGACTTCTAGAACTAAGGCAACTGAATGTTCAATGATTGATCAACCACCCCTAGCCCCTCCTCAGCTGAGGAGGGAAACTAGCTTTCTAGCTTAGCTCTAATCCGTACTGCATTTGATTAATGTTCTGTCGGTTCCGGGGCTTTGGCACTCACGGAAGGCACTGCACCGTGGCGGTTCTTTTTTTCGCCGCGGTGGCTTTGGCGCTCCTCCTGAATATGGCCCAGGTATTTGGTCACATCACCCGTGGGGTATTTCCCGGTAAAGCAGGCAAAGCAGCTGCCGCCGTGGCCTTTGTCCTCCGCAAACAGCTCCTGCAGGTCTTCTATGGATTGATAGATAACCTTGTCAGCCTCAATGTAGCGGCAAATTTCCTCCTCGGTGTAGTTGGCGGCAATCAGCTCCGTGCTCATGGCCATATCAATGCCGTAGATGCAGGGGCTGATGATGGGCGGCGCGCTGGAAATGAAGTAGACCTCCAAAGCCCCTGCCTCGCGCAGAATGCGCACAATACGCCGGGAAGTAGTGCCCCGCACAATGCTGTCATCGACCACGGCAATCTTCTTGCCCTCCACAAACTCCCGAATGGGGTTCAGCTTCTTCTTCACAATGTCCTCACGGCCGGCCTGGCTGCTCACAATAAAGGAGCGGCCCATATGGTTGTTTTTCACCAGTGCCCGGCGGTACGGCACCCCAATGGCTTCGGCCAAACCAGAAGCTGAGAAGTAGCCAGAGGAAGGCACATCAATGACCATATCAGGCTGAATACCGGACTCAATTACCTTGCGGGCCAGCATCTTACCCAAACGCACCCGCTCCCGGGCTACCAAGCGTCCATGAATGGTAGAGTCTTCGCGGGCAAAGTAGATGTGCTCGAAGACGCAGAAGTTTTTGGGCTGTTCCTGCCGGTTCTTGTGATGTACCTTAAAGTCTTTGTCGATGAATACCGCTTGTCCAGGCCCAACGTTTTCCAGGAATTCGAAACCCAGATAATCGAAACAGGTACTCTCCGAAGCAAAGGCGTATACCGGTCCGTTCTCCGTCTGGCGGCGGCCCAGCACCAGTGGCCGGATGCCCAGCGGGTCGTTGAAGGCCAGCAGGCCATGCCCGGCAATAATGGTAATAGTGGCATAGGCCCCTTTCACCAGTTCCTGTGTAGTTTCTACGGCATCAAAAATGTCAATGACCGACAGCGCATCGAGGTTCTTCAGGCGCAGCTCCGAGGCGAAGGTGTACATGATGAGCTCCAGGTCGTTACTGGTCTTGGGCAGCACGTGGTAGGTATCGTGCAGACGCTTAGCAGCCTGGCGGAAGTTGATAACGTTGCCGTTGTGCACCATGGACAGCCCGAAGGGGTAGCTGGTGGTGAATGGCTGCGCCAGCTCAGGGTCACTGGAGCCTTGGGTGGTATAGCGGGCGTGGCCGATACCAATGTTGCCCTTCAGCTTCTTGAGCTGCTTGGGCTTAAACACATCAGCAATAAGGCCGTTGCCTTTACAGAGGTGAAAATTATCGTCGAAGGTGGCAATGCCGGCCGCATCCTGGCCGCGGTGCTGAAGCGCCGTCAAACCAAATACGATGTCGTGAGCAACGTCATCGGGGCCGTAAAAACCTACTATTCCGCACATGGCAGTTATCTGTTGTTAGTTGCCAGTTTTCAGGCTGGAAAACGGAGTGGGTGGTGTATTAGGGGTTGCCAAGGCTGTTTCGGCCTTCTTCATAGGTAGTTCGCCGCGAAGCAAACGAGCCAGCGTTTCGGCATATAGCTGATGCTCCACGGCCAGGCCGCGGCGCTCTACTTCTGCCAGGGTATCAGCCCCATGCAGGTCTACTGTCTGTTGCGCCAGTATAGGCCCGGTGTCCAGACCCTCATCAACCAGATGCACCGTGATTTTGGTTTCCGGCAGCTGATTTTCGAAGGCCCATTCATAAGCGTGCAGGCCCTGGTGCTGATGGGTGTCAGCGGGGTGAATATTAAGAATGCGCCCGGCAAACGCCCGAATGAATGTGGGCGACAGGATACGCATGTAGCCGGCCAGTACCACGTAATCGGGCTGGTAGCTGTTCAGAATGTCTACTACCTCAGCATCAAAATCGGCCCGCTTACGGCTCTGGCTGCTCAGGCTATCGGTGGGGCAACCCAAGGCCATAGCGGTTTCCAGACCGGGAGCATCGGGCTTGTTGCTGAAAACCACGGCCACTTCCGCCACATCCTGCAGCACCCCATGTTGCACGGCATTTACCAGTGCCACCATATTGGAGCCCCTTCCCGACAATAAAATGGCCAGGCGCAGCTTGCGGATAGTATGGTTACCGGGTGAGTTCAAGAATGGGAGTCGGCCGCTGGCCAATATCTGTGCGGATGTACACATCCTGAAATTTAACCTTTTCTGCTTCCCGATACACGTGATTCACAGCATCTTCCAGCTCTTCGCCGTGGCCTACCAGTACCATTACCCGACCACCACTAGTTACCAGCTGGCCTTCAGCATTGCGTTTGGTAGCGCCGTGAAAGGCCAGGATGCTAGGGTGTAGCTGGTCTAGGCCAGTGATGGGAAAGCCGGTGGGGAACTTAGCGGCGGGGTAGCCGCCCGAGGCCAGCACCACGCCTACATAATAGCCGCGCCGCTGCCGCACTACCGTTTCCTGCAGCCGGCCATCCAGCGTGGCTTCAATTAGCTCCAGTAAGCTGCTTTCCAGGGCGGGCAGCAGTACTTCAGCTTCCGGGTCGCCGAGGCGGGCGTTGTATTCCAGCAGCTTGGGCCCCTGGGGCGTGAGCATGATGCCGAAATACAGGAAACCTTTAAAGTTAAACTGCTCTTTCTGCAGGCCACCCAGCGTGGGGTCTACAATGGCAGTGCGAATGGCCGCCAGCACGTTGTCGTCGGCGAAGGGCACGGGGCAGTAGGCGCCCATGCCGCCGGTGTTGGGGCCTTGGTCGCCGGCCAGCAGCTGCTTGTGGTCCTGGGAAGGCGCCAGCAGCCGGATGCGGTTACCATCGGTTACCCCGATAATGCTGATTTCGGGGCCGGATAGCTTTTCTTCCAGCAGGAAGCTAAACCAACCGGTGTGCTGCTGCTGCAAATCGTCCAGCGCGGCGTGGGCCTCTTCTACCGAAGAGCACACATACACGCCCTTGCCCGCAGCCAACCCATCATACTTTACTACTACCTGCCCTTCCAGCTCGGTGGCTTTGGCGCGGGCAGCCTCCAGCTTGTCGCTCCGGTACTGCCACGACATTGCCGTAGCCACCCCGTGCCGCCGCATAAAATCCTTGCTCCACACCTTGGAGCTTTCCAGCGTAGCACCAGCCCGGCTTGGGCCAAACACCCGGATAGCAGAACCGGCAAAATAGTCCGTTACTCCGGCGGCCAGTGGTGCCTCGGGCCCTACCACAATGAGCTTGATGCCGTGCGACTCACAGAACCCCTGAATAGCCGGAAAATCGGTAGCGCTGATTTCGGGGTGACTATTGGGGATGCCGGCGTTGCCGGGCAACACGTGCACGGTGGCGCCGTCGCGGGTCAGTTTCCACGCCATGGCGTGTTCACGGGCCCCGCCGCCGAGAAGTACTATGGGTTTAGAAGTTGCCAAGGTCATCTATGCTAAAAATCTATCTTGAATTACCCCTTCGTCAATTCTTACTGCTTCTGATACTATCACTAAGTTATCTTCTTCATGAGGCTCGCCAGCGTTTCCATAAGGATCCAATGAAAGATACCACAGCCCGTTTTCTACTCTTTTAAAGACGACATCAGAATAATAACGGGAATCAAATTCTTCATTGATGACAATTTTCCGCACTCCATTCAAATGAATCTGCAGTAAGCAAGGCTGCATCTTACCGTCTGCTGTCTTTTTACGGATCAGTACATCAACCGAAGCTTGCCGAAGCGCAGAGTTATTAGCGGAAGTGTAATCTACCGCCAGTTTTATAGAACAGATTTCTCCGTCATTTAATGCGTATCCAGCCAATAACTCCTCCATGGTCGCTTAGCTGATATCGTCAATGGAAACAATCTGACCATCGGCAAACTTAAAAACCGACTTACCCTTTAACTCCAGTGTGTCGCCAGCCTTCAGCCCAATGGGGAGGTTCACAGCCGCAACTGCGACATAGTCAATCAACACCTCGACCTGGTTATTAGCCACTTGCCAAGTCGTAACGCGCTGCTCCCGCTGAGAGAAGTACTGCGTGGCTTGCTCGGCCTGCTGACGGAAGCTTTCCTTACCGGTGGTTGTCAGGTTGACTTCGCCGCCGGAAATGTTGCGGAACACCACGTCCTCGTGCAGATGGCGCACCATCCCGTCTACATCGAAGCGGTTGTACGCTTCAATGTAATCTTGCACTAGTTGTTTGTGTTCTGTAACGTTCATTGGCTTGGTCTTACAGCGCCCGCAGCTTAGCGTTATCGGGGCGCACTACCGTGAGGTTGGGGTAGCCGAGGGCATAATCACTGACGAGTTCAGGCATCTTTCATGATGCCAGCGCGCACCAGGTTGCCCACGAGGCGGGCCTGTACGTCGCCGCCGGCAGTGGCCTCGTCGCCGGTGGGCAGTGGGGCACCCGTGATACGCTCGTAGATATCGAGGTAGCGGCGAGTGGCTTCGGCAGATACTTCGGGGGTGAGGGCGCGGGGGTACTGGCCGTCCTGCTTGTTGGCAATCAGCCACTGACGCACGTATTCCTTATCCATCTGCTCCACCGCCTCGGGGTTCCTGGCGTAGTCCTTGGCGCTCCAGAACCGCGACGAGTCGGGTGTGTGGATTTCGTCAATCAAAATCAGCTCCCCGTCCAGCAAGCCAAACTCGTACTTGGTATCCACCAGGATAATGCCGCGCTCCGCCATCCACTGCGAAGCGAAGTTGAACAGCTCCAGCGACTTCACCCGCATCTTCTCATATAGCTCCGCCGACACCCAGCCTTCTGCCACCAGGTTCTCCGGCGTAATCTCGCGGTCTGACTCCTCCTTGGTGGTAGGCGTCACGATGGGCTCGGGGAATTGCTGGTGCTTGGTCAGGCCATCCGGCACCGTTACGCCCGAGAATGTGCGCTGGCCCTGCTGGTAGCCGCGCAGCATCGAGCCCGTGAGGTAGTTACGCACCACCATCTCCACCCGAATTGGCTCGGCTTCCTTGGCCAGCGTCACGTTCGGATCGAGCAGCGAAATCACGTGGTTCGGGATGATGTGCCGGGTTTTGTCGAACCAGAAAGCGGCCAGCCCATTCAGCACCGCGCCTTTGTGGGCCACAGGCGTTTCCAGCACCGAGTCAAACGCCGAGAGACGGTCAGTTACCACGATGAGCCGCTCGCCCGAAGGAGCGCGGTACGAGTCGCGAACTTTGCCGCGGTGCAGGAGTTCGAGCTGGGAGGTATCGAAGTGGTTGAGGGTGTTCATACGACGAGTTAGCAGCCGGCACTAGGTCAGCGGAGTGCGGAGGTGTCTAGGATGAAAACTGGCGGGCTTCCTGGGGTGTGACAGCGGTTTGGCGCTGACTTTGCACGTGCTCCACAATGTTGCGGAACAGCTTTAGGCCATCACCTTCCTCACTCAGATGGGGGTTCTGACGTTTGCGCCGGGCCCAGTCCGGGTGGTTATAGAGCGAGAGGAAGGCCTCGGGGTGTGGCATCAGCCCAAATACCTGGCCGGTGGTATCGGTCAGGCCGGCGCAGTTAAGGTCCGCGCCGTTCGGGTTATGCGGATACACGTCCGTCGGCGAGCCGTCGAAGTCCGTGTAAGCCAGGCAGTTCAGGGCACGTACTTCGATTTCAGCCAGGGTTTCTTCGCCTTTGATAATCAGGCGGCCTTCGCCGTGGCGTACCGGCACTTCCATCGTGTCGATACCTTTCAGGAAGGGCGAGTTGGACTCAGGATTGACTTTCAGCCGCACCCAACGGTCCTCGTAGCGGCCCGAAGCGTTGTGCGTGAGCGTTACTTCCGGCGTCACGTTGCCGCTCAGGTTAGGCAGCAAACCCAGCTTCACCAGCACCTGGAAGCCATTGCAGATACCCATCACGAACTTGCCGTTGGCCACGAACTCCCTGATATCATCCAACAGCGTACGGCCTTCCGCATTTTTGCGGTAGCGCAGCTTGTTGGCCAGCACCACGCCCGAGCCGAGGTCGTCGCCGAAGGAGAAGCCACCGGGGAAGTTTAGGATGTCGTAGTCGTGGATGCTGACGTGGCCGTGCAGCACCTGGTTGAGGTGCACGATGGTCGCCTCGGCCCCAGCCATCCGGTAAGCGGCGGCGTACTCTTCTTCGCAGTTGATGCCGAAACCGGTCAGGATAAGCGCTTGTACCTTCTGCTTTGGTTGGTAGTTGCCTTGCAGCGGTTCGGAGCTTTCGTGGCCGCCGTCGATGCTTTTATAGCCGAGCACGGTTACCGTCCCATCCGCATTGGTATGCGCCGGGCCGGTTTCGTCGCGCTGCGGCTGGGGCGGCACGTTCAAGTCAGGAAATAATGGTTTCTCGTTCATGATTAATGCGCCGCTTCGTGCTGGCCGAAGCCGATAATACGATTCACCGGGCCGTTGGTCCACTCGTGGCGCAGGGCCGCCGTACTGGCCGAAACCACCGTCTGGCCGCCATGCCGTACCGTGAGTTGGCCGTCCGGCGTCACTCTACCCAGGCGGGTAGCGCGGGCACCGAAGTGCTGCTCGAAAGCCACCACATCTTCCGGAGCCACCGTCGCCACAAAGCGGGAGTGCGACTCCGAAAACAGCTGCGCTGTTACACTTAAATCACCAGCAGGCAGTTCCACATCAGCGCCGAAGCCATAACCAAAGGTGGCCTCAGCAAGTGCCACCGCCAAACCACCGTCTGATAGGTCGTGGCAGGATTGAATCAGGCCCTGGTCGTTAGCCTGGCCCATCAGGGTATACAGGGCTTTAGCTTCTTCGAAACGAACCTGGGGCACGTTGGCGCCCAGCTCATTAAAGAGTTGATAAAACTCCGAACCACCCAGTTCATCGTAGGTTTCGCCCAGCAGATACACCACGTCGTCGGCTTGCTTGAAGTCGGAGGTGATGGTACGGCGGACATCTTCAATTTTGGCGGTCATGGAGTACAGCACCGTAGGCGGCACCGAAATCTTCACGCCGTCGGCCTTGAAGTCGTTCTTCATGGAGTCCTTGCCCGATGTGAGCGGGATGCAGTAGGCCGCCGTAGCATCGCGCAGGGCCTGGCACATGCGCACCAGCTTGGCCAGCTTCTGCTTGCCATCGGGGTTGCCGATGGGGTCGTACACCGAGTCGGGCACGCAGAAGTTGTCGTTTACGGACCAGAAGTTACCGTCGCCGTAGCTCAGGTTGGGCAGCTTCCCTCCTACCGCTACAATCTGACGTACGGCCTCGTCAAACGCGCCGGCCGACATATGGTAAGCGTCCAAATCACCAAAGCGGGGCAGAATGCCGTTGCTCACGGCCACGCCTTCCCAGCTCTCGAAGTTGAAGCGCACCACGGCGGCATCCTGCGGTGCCTGGCCCGTTGCGCCCATCAGCGGCTTGATAATGGTGCGGCCTTTCACCTCGTGGTCGTACTGCCGAATCACCGATTCGCGGGAGCAGATGTTGAGGCTACCCAGCAAACGGCTCAGCACATCGGTATAGTCGAGGTCAGTGGGTAGGGCGGGCTCTTGAGCCTGGGGTATGCTCCATTCGGCTTCCAGCACTTTGCGCGGTACGCCTTCGTGCAGGAAGTGCATATTCAAGTGGGCCACCGACTCACCATCAAAGCGCACATCCAGGAAGCCATCCGAAGTGAAGTAGCCGATATCGGTCAGCTCTACTTCCATCTCCTGCCCCAAAGCCAGCAGTTCGTCCAGCTTCGCGGGCTCCACCGCCAGTGAAAACCGTTCCTGCGACTCAGAAACAAAAATTTCCCAGGGCCGCAGGCCAGGATATTTCAGGGGCACTTTTTCCAGCTCTACCACGGCACCGCCGCTAATGGTGGCCAGCTCGCCGATAGATGAGGACAGGCCGCCCGCACCATTGTCAGTGCTGCACTTGATGAGGCCGCGGCGCGTAGCCAGGATCAGGAAGTCCATGGCCAGCTTCTGCGTGATGGGCGAGCCGATTTGCACCGCCGTAGCAGGCGAGGTTTCGTCTAATTCAATAGAAGAGAAAGTGGCACCGTGGATACCATCTTTGCCGACCCGGCCGCCGGCCATAATGATGCGGTCCTGCGCGTCGATTTTCTTTTCCCAGGAATCAAGGCCGGCCAGTTGCATGGGCATCACGGCGCCGGTGCCGCAGTACACCAGCGGCTTGCCGGCGTAACGGTCATCGAACACAATGGCACCGTTCACCGTCGGTACGCCCGACTTATTGCCGCCGTCCTCAATGCCCTTGCGTACGCCTTCGAAAATGCGGCGCGGGTGCAGCTGGTTGCTCAGCAAAGTACCCGAAAACTCGGGGTTGCCGAAGCACAGCACGTTGGTATTGAACAGCAGCCGCGCGCCGCCGATGCCAGTGGCCAGCGGGTCACGGTTGTTGCCCAGAATGCCGGTAATGGCTCCGCCGTAGGGGTCGATGGCCGAGGGAGAGTTATGCGTTTCCACCTTCCACACGAACAACGACTCCGGGTTGATGCGCACGGCCCCGGCGTTGTCGGAGAATACCTTAATCAGCCAGTCGTTGCCGTTGGCCCGCAGCTGGCGGTCTACCTCGGAAGTGGCGTCTTTGATGTACGTCTTAAATAAGGAGTCGACTTCGAACGTCTCGCCGGTGTCGGCATCCTTGTACTTAATAAGTGCCGAAAACTCCTTGTGCTTGCAGTGCTCCGACCACGTCTGGGCAATGATTTCCAGCTCGCAGTCGGTGGGGTCCTGGGGCAGGCCGGCGGCCTGACGCTCAGCGGCAATGCTGGTATAATGGTCGCGCACGGCGCGCATTTCCTCCAGGTTCAGGGCGTAGAGATTGTCTTTCGACAGCTTGATTAGCTCCTCATCCGAAAGGCCCAACAGGCGCACGGTGTCCGTAATGGATTCGGCCCCACCACCCGGGCGCGGCGTGTAGTCGCGGATCAGGGTTATGGGGCCGGTTTCGAAGCGGTTAATCATTTTGTTGCCGAGCAGCTCTTCGGCAAGGCGGCGCAGACTACTCTCCGGAAGCTCGTGCTCCAGGAAGTAGAGCCGTTTGCTGAAGATGTGCTGGGTATGGGTGTCCAGCGGCTGGTTGAGGAAGTCGCCGAGGGCGTTCTGGGCCGATATGCCTTCGTCGTCGGTGACGCCGGGCAGCTTGGCCACCAGAATGTAGCTTTTGTATCCGGGGTCGTGGCGGAACTCGTCGAGGGCCACGTCGTGCAGCACCGGGTCCTGCAGGCAGTGGGTGGCGAAGTCGCGCAACTGCTCGTCCGTTACAGGGTAGCGCACCGTGTAGAGGGCGGTGCTTTGCACCCGGCCGGTATGCAGGCCGAGGTGGCGTTGGGCAGCTTCGGCTATGCGTTGGCCCTCGCCATCATGTTGGCCGGGCTTAAGCAGAAGCTGAATAGTTCTTTGGGTAGATTCCAAAAGGAGGTGGTTTGCTATTTTTCGGGTTTCCCACGCGCAGCAAAGGGGCTGCCGTGAGGAAGCATACCCGCGCAGGGTACGCCGAAAATGCCTTGCTGCGGTGCCGCTTGCGCCGCAGTAGGTTTAAGAAAACGCTTTTTCCGGCCGACTGCCGGGTTTCACCACCGGAATACCTGCCCGGCAAAGCGGGCAATCATCGGGTGCGTAGGTGGCCGCCGTTACCGGCAGCAGCGCAAAGTTCGGAAAATTCAGCGCAGCATCCCCACCCGTACGGTCAATTAAACTCGCCACGGCCAAAACTTTTGCTCCCATCCCTTCCAACACGCGGGCTACCTCGTTGGTGCTCTTGCCGGTAGTCACCACATCTTCGGCAATGACAATCTTCTGGCCGGGCTCCACGGTAAAGCCGCGGCGCAACGTCATCTGCCCCGCCTCGTCGCGCTCCGTAAAAATGCCGGGTACGCCCAGCTGCCGGGCGAGTTCGTAGCCAATGACCACGCCGCCCATGGCCGGGCCTACTACCAAATCCGGCTGCAAACCGGCTTCGCGAATCATATCGGCCAGCTGTTTAGCGGCCAGGGCGGCCAGGTCGGGCCGGCGCAGGAATCGGGCGCACTGCACGTAAGTATCAGAATGCAGGCCGGAAGAAAGACGAAAGTGCCCGCGCAGCAGCGCGTCTTCCTGGAGCAATTGCTGCTCCAGCGTTGCCGGAGTGAGGGTGGTTTGGGTGGAACTCAAGGGTGGTACTGTATTATCAGATGGTTGAATTAGCGCGAAGACAAATTGGCGCGCTACACGGCTACCGGCCGAAACTGATTGATTTGCTCGACCAATTCACGAGCGGCAGCGCCGGCATCGGCTGCCTGCCACAAAACGCGGGAAGTGTTGATCAGCAGACCGGAGCCATCAGGGCGCAGGCCGGCGCGCAGGGTAGCCTGCAGGTCGCCGCCCTGGGCGCCTACGCCGGGTACCAGGAACCACTGTTCCGGGCTGAGGGCGCGCATGCGGCCCACGGCTTCGGCGTTGGTAGCACCTACTACCAGACCAATACCGCCGCCATGCTCTTCGTCCAGCTTGCGGGCTACGCGGGCGGCGCAATCCGAGAGGGAGCCGCCTCGGGTGAGAGCTACATCCTGCAGCGAGTGCGCGGGTTTGTTGGAGGTTTTGGCCAGCACGAACACCATTTTGCCGGGGAGGGCAAAGGGCAGAATAGCGTCGTCGCCCATGTAGGGGTTCACCGTCACGCCATCAGCCCCAATGATGTCATAAGCAAAGCGGGCGTAGTGGTCGGCGGTGTTGGCAATGTCACCGAACTTACCGTCTAGGATAACCGGAATGCTTTCCGGGATGCGCTGTACGGTTTCTCGCAGCAGCTTCACGCCATCTTCCCGGCTCAGGAAAAAGGCTAGGTTGGGCTTGAAAGCGGCGGCATAATCATGAGTCTGGTCGATAACTTCGGCCAGGCGGCGGGCTACCTGCGCATCGTCGCCCACGGGGTCGAGGCCCACGCAAAGCAGCGAGTTTGCGTACTGAACACGTTGAATCAGCTTTTCCATGCGGAAGCAGTTTTAGGGTGGGTGTGGTCACATTCAATAGCCAGCCGGGCCGATAAACCGGGCTCCAGCCACTCGCCGCTGGCCACCTGCACGGCACTGGCGCCGCAACGCAGGTAGTCCGTTACATGAGCCGCGGTAAACACGCCGCCGGTACCAAAAATGGGCAGCGTAATTCGCTCATCATGCGCCAACTCCCACACGCAACGCAGGGCCACGGGCCGCAGCGCCTCCCCCGACAAGCCCCCAGTCATGGGGGCAGCGGTAGCATCTTCCGGCAGGTGCAGGGCTTTGAGCAGGTTGGTAGCGGCCAGGGCCGTAGCGCCGCCTTGCTGGGCACCCAGCGCCAGGCCCCGGATGTGCTCGGGCCACGGCGGCAGCTTCACAATAATGGCGGCCTCAGGCCCCATCTCATTGCGCACGGCCTGGGTGGCGTCGCGCACAAACTGGGCGTTCAGTTCTTCGCCCTTTTCCGTATCGGGCTGGGTCATGTAGACCTCCACACCGGCTATCTGACGGCCGACTTCCCGGGCAAGGAAGCGGGCAATTTTGCGGAAGCCGGGAATGCCGGGCGCGGTAATGCTGACAAACACGGGCACGCCGTAGCTGAGCAGGTGGGCCAAATGCTCCTGCACCAGAATTTCGGCGCTTTCCGTGCGCATGTTGGTGGCGTTGAGCAGGGTTTGCTCCTTCACCTGCCAGATACCTTCTTCATAGAGCCCGGGCTTGGGCTCCATGGTGACGGTACGGGTAAAAATAGCTCCCAGTCGCTCGTAAGCGGGCCCCGTGGGTAGCTGCCACGGCGCGGCGGCCAAGCAGACGGGGCTTTGTAAAGTAAGAGTACCGAGTTGCATGATGAATTAAGTTAAGAAATTCTGCGGGTGCTTGTCATGACCTCAAGGGGTGGCTCCTTCCTGACAGCGCTTTCACCAATTTCCCCTAAGTTCAAGGCTGTCATTTCAGAACCACCCGCCCTTTGGCTGGCGCCGCAGGGATAAAAGGAAGCGGGTGCTACGGGTTAAGCATGGGCTTGTAATGCCCTAAAAGCAAAGCGTCCGGCAGAGCCTGACGCTTTGCTTTTAGGGCAGTTAGATGACGTTTTCGCGGTTGATCAGGAAGGGCACACGCTGCCGGATGTTGGTCTGGCCGAGGATGAACGGCGCCACGCGGATGGCACCCCATACTTTGATGATGGCCATGCGCTTGGGGTCAGTGCTCAGGGTGACGTTGCGGGTGGCGGCAGGAGCGGCAGCTACCATCTCCTGGGCGAGGGTGGTGTTGTCGTTCATGGGTTGGATCAGGTATGGGGTGAAAGTTTGAAAGATGGCAAGGCATGAGACTCCCGGTGTGCCAGCCGACCCGATTGGACACAAAAAAACCGCTTCGAAAACCGGAGCGGCAAAGACGGAAAATCCAGAAAAAACAAAAGAGTCAGAAGAGGAAAAGACCTCTCGGCCTTTTCGCAGGACCTCATTATGTTGAGTCCCGCGCTTCATTAGATGTTGGAGTGTATCTGAAGCACGTGGCAAATCTACAGCTACTTTTTGATGACGCAACAAAGCAACTGCAATATTTTTTTTGTTGCTGGAATCTTACACGCTTCCACTACCAGCAAAAGCACACGCCTATCTTATCAAAAGTTACTTGTGTGAATATCAGCACAATAACCCTTCAAGCAAACGAAAAAATACCAGCTCTTGCTATGACTGTATAAACGGGAATAATCCGAAAAGACTGGATGCAGCTTGGCGACCGAACGAGGCCGGCATAGAGCAGCTTATTTTACTAGTAGTCTGAAAAAACAGGGCTAAAGCTCAACGGAAACAGGAAACTATTTTTACAGAACACTCTTTTACATCCAAAGCATTTATATACAGCCCCAAAGGGGATATATATAAAACACAATTTTTCACATTTTAACAAAGAGATAACAGACTTTGTAATGTGCAATAAGTGCAGATATAGTACCTTTATTTTCTAGTTGCGTTTTTTCACAAGCCACACGCCCTCATTTGTATGAAAACAACCCTACTGTCTTTGGTCTGCTGCGGAATGCTTTTTTTCTCAGTTCCTGCTCTGGCCCAAACCTCTGACACTACCCCGGTAGAATATAGTGAGCAAGTACCGGCGGAGGCTGGAAAAAGTGCGCTGTTTCTACGGGCTTCTACCTGGGTGGAAAAACGCTTTGCCTTCGGCCCTACCACTGGTTTTCGTAAAGATGCCGCTACCGGCGAGGTGCGTATCACTGGCACGAGCAAAGTAACGCCGGTAACGGCCTCTGGGAAAGACCAGGAGTTCACGGTGCGTTTTGAGTTTCTGTTCCGGTGCACCGATCAGGGCTATAGCTACCGCGTAGGCTCTTTCCGCTGCATTACTGATCCGGAAAATCCCGACGCTGCCATACCGCTGGATGAATATATTACCCAGCTGGCGCAGGAGCGTAGTAACACGCGTACCCATAATGACCGGCGCGTAAAAGCACAGGCTACTGCGCTAGCCAGTGAAATTGCCATGAGTTTCCGCTCTTATATGAATAGCATGCCCGTTACGGATGACAGCACGGTAGGCCTCCCTGCCACCGACGGCCAGTAATCAGCCTTCTAAATTTTTGTTTGCAGAGAGCCTCTCCCAGCATGGGGAAGGCTTTTTGTTTGGTCTCCAAAATCCGCTCCAGGATACAACAGTAAGTTGCCCTTTATGGGTGCTTACTGTATAGACAATTAGCCATTTATTCTGGATGGTATAGGCCTGGCATATTTCTGCACCAATACACCCTTATGCCTCCTTCACCCAGGAAAAGAAACAAGCCGCGTTGCAGCGCGGCTTGCTATTCATCCCAGCATACTTTCCAATATACTCACCATACTGCCTTACGATGGTGGCAGCAGATGGTTTGACCCTCAATAATTTAAGGCCAAAATTTTACATACTTCTCTACTAAGTCCCATTCCAGGCCCGCCTTACTGGGTGGGTCCGTTATCGATTTTGGCTTCGAGGGAGGCTTGCACACCGGGGGCCACGGCCGAGAGCAAATCATAGCCCGTGGCCGCTTCCAGGGCATCCACGCTGGTGCGGTAGCTGCCCCAGTTCGGGCTCACGCCATTGTCGTTGGGCGTGTCCACGGCAATGACGCGCGTGCTGCTCGTCACCCGGGCGGCATCCCCCGTGCCGTTGGGCAGCACCACCAGCACTTTCCAGATGCGCGTCGGCACGGTCACCTTCCCCCCGTTGAGGGTGGCCGCGTACCCGGCCGAGCCCGTGCCCCCTTTCCCGTAGCTGCCCATGATGACATACACCTCGTAGCCACTGTTGACCAAGGTGCGGGTGTAGTTCTCCAGGTTAGCCCAGGTCTGCTGGTTGTTGCGCGGGGCCTGCGGCAGCATGTTGCTCATCAGAAACGTGGCCGAGTTATCGGCCACCGAGCCGGTGCGGTCGGCCGAGGGGCAGTGGTGGCCCCGGTCAAAGCCCGAGCCCGAGTAGCTGCTGCTGCTCACCTGGTACCAGCCGGCGGGCAGCGTGTTGTCGGGGCGGAAGTCATCCTGGCGGGCGGCGGCCCCCAGCCAGGCTGAGCTCAGGTGCCAGCTCACCCAGTTGGGCGTGCCCCGGTCGCGGTGGTAAGAAAGGGTGTACTGGGGCTTGACCAGCAGGTAGTTTCCGTACTGGGCGGCATCGGCCACGGCCCCGCTTGGATTCCCCAACGCTAAATGACCATCCCGCGTGGCGGCCAAGGGCGTGGGCTCCTGCTCCGTACATGCGGACAGTAAGGCAATAGACAGTAGTAATCCAACCCGGCAATTATCAACTCGAAACATACAAAAGCAGAACAGCACTATTTCATCACAAAGATGGCAGGTTATCTTGGCCCGCCGCTTTCACCGGAAACCCGCCAGGGGGTTTTAGGGTTGAACCTATATAAGCCCGAACAGCTGGAGCCTTCGGGCATTAGCAGTGGGAGTGTGCAGTTGTTTTTTTGTTCTGACTTTTAGCTCTGAAACCTATGTCATTGGCCATTTTTGCGGGAATTTCCCTTGTAGTTACGCTGGTACTGCGCCACTCCTGGCCTACCCGGCACGCCACTTTGCAGCCGGTACCCGTACCGGTACGGCGGCGCTAGCCTCTTCCATCAGCTTTTTAAAGCGGTGCTTTCTTCTGGAAGCACCGCTTTTTTTGAATAAGATTTTGGCCAGCGCAGCTTCAGTTCTCGCCAAAGTACCATAACAGAAAAGCCGCCCGTAATTACGGCGGCTTTTCTGTTATGGTACGTTCTGATTATATCAGATTATATCAGCGAATTACCAACTTACGCATGGTGCTGCTCTCATCCGACTCCAGCTTTACATAGTACAATCCGCTGGCAAACTTGCTTAGGTCCAGCGTTTTGGTGAACCGGTCGTTGAGCTCTGTCAGTGACTCACGATAGATTACTGTTCCAATTACGTTCAGGATACGTAGCTCCATCTTGCGGCCTTCAGCCCCCGAAATAGAGATATGCACAATCCCGGTGCTGGGGTTAGGAAACACCAGCAGACTTTTTTCCTCGAGAGCAGTTTTAGCTGCGGGCTTTGCCGTAGGCTGGGCCACAGCAACTGGAATACTCATGCGCAGAGGGCCAGCACATAAGAGGCATAGCAACAAAATATAGCGTAGGAGTTTCATCATAATATACCGTAGCGTGTGGACAAATGAGGAATGCCGAATACTGAGGTAACGTGAAGTATTCGGTTAAGTTTACAAAGGTAAACAGCTAATTGTGAAACTGATTAGCTATATATACTTTCTTTGGGATAAAAGCTGCATGCTGTTTGGCTTTTCCGATATTTTTTTTCACCCAACCATGCAGAGTGTCCTTATTATAGGGGGCGGCCTGGCTGGCCTGACAGCTGCCCTGGACCTGGCTGAGCGGGGCCACGCAGTGACCGTAGTGGAGCGCAAAGCCTACCCTTTTCACAAAGTATGCGGCGAGTATGTTTCTAACGAAGTGCTCCCGTATCTGCACCGTCTGGGCGTGCCGCCCGATGAGCTGGCCCCTGCCCAAATCACTCAGTTCCTGCTCAGCTCGCCAGCGGGGCGCACCCTTACCGCTCCGCTCGATCTGGGCGGCTTCGGTGTAAGCCGCTACACCCTCGACCATTTCCTGTACCAGCGCGCCTTGGCGCGAGGCGTAAAATTCGAGCTCCGGGCTACCGTAACGGATGTACAGTTTGATGCAGAACAGGACGCCCATACCGTGCAGCTGGCCGATGGCCGTGTTCTGACGGCGCGCCTGGTGCTGGGTGCCTATGGCAAGCGCGCTGCCTTAGACCGCCAGCTACAGCGTCCGTTTTTTCAGCAACGCTCCCCTTACCTGGGTGTGAAGTACCACGTGCGCTTGGATCTGCCGCGCCACCTTATTGCCCTGCATAACTTTGCCGATGGCTACGCGGGCATCTCGGCCATCGAGGACAATAAGTTCTGCTTCTGCTACCTCACTAGCCGCCGCAACCTGAAAGCGGCCGGTACCATTCCGGCTATGGAAGCCCAGGTGCTGGGCCGCAATCCGCACCTGCGCACTATCCTGCACGAAGCGGAGTTTCTGTACCCACAGCCGGAGGTTATCAACGAAATTTCCTTTGCGCCCAAAAGCCCGGTAGAAAACCATGTACTGATGTGTGGCGACGCGGCCGGTCTGATTACGCCCTTATGCGGCAATGGTATGGCCATGGCCATACACGGAGCCGCTTTAGCCACCGAGCTGGCCCACGAGTACCTGACCCGGCGTATAGCCCGCCCCGAGTTGGAGGCCCGCTACCACCGTTGCTGGCAACAGCATTTTGGCACGCGTCTACGAGTGGGCCGGGCAGTGCAGGGGCTGTTTGGACACCCGGTGCTGAGTGAGGCCCTGGTGGGTGGTATGCGCTACTGGCCGGCCGGCGTGCAGCTCCTCATGCGGCGCACCCACGGGCAGGGTTTCTAACTGAATTTTGGCATAGGCAATCCGCAGTGCCTATCTGGGCGTAATTTGCGTATACTGCGCCCAATGAACAGCTACCTGTGTGCCATCGGCACTGCCACTCCTGCTCACCCTATTGCTCAGGCGCAAATAGCCAGTTTTATGGCGGCTGCCCTGCAATTTGATGCCGCTGCTACCCGTAAGCTGCAGGCCCTGTACCGGGTTTCCGGTATTGAGCAGCGGCACTCGGTGCTGGCCGATTATGCCCGCGTCAATGGCGAGTTTGAGTTTTTCCCGAATACTCCTGATCTGGAGCCGTTTCCCACCGTGGGCCAGCGCTTACAGGTTTACCGGGAGCAGGCCTTGCCTTTATCGGTGGAGGCTGTGCTGGATTGTCTGGCAAAGCTGCCGGAGGCCACGCCTGCTACCATCACCCACCTGATTACGGTGAGCTGCACTGGCATGTATGCCCCAGGGCTGGATATTGAACTGGTAAAAGCGCTGGGCCTGCGGCCCGAGGTGCAACGCACCTGCGTGAACTTTATGGGGTGCTATGCTGCCTTTAATGCCCTGAAGCTGGCCGATGCCTTTTGTCGGGCTGATGCTAAGGCTCAGGTGTTGATTGTATGCACCGAGCTGTGCACGCTGCATTTCCAGAAAAGTCCCGAAGATGACCACCTAGTTTCTAATGCCTTGTTCAGTGATGGCTCGGCGGCGGCGCTGGTGCAGGCACGCCCGGCTAGTCAGGGGCCCAGCCTGGCCTTGGAGGCCTTCCACTGCGCCTTGGAGCCCGACGGCCACGACGACATGGCCTGGCACATCAATGATTTTGGGTTTGAAATGACCCTGTCTTCTTATGTTCCCAAGCTGATTCAGCGGGGCATTCGGCAACTGACGGAGCGCCTGTTGCAAAACCTGCCCGTGCAGCTGGCCGACATTCATTCCTTTGCCATTCACCCCGGTGGCCGCAAGATTCTGGAAACCATTGAACAGGAGCTGGGCATTTCGCGCCATGACAACCGCTTTGCCTACAAGGTGCTGCGCGAGTACGGAAATATGTCGTCGGCGACGGTTCTGTTTGTGTTGCGGGAGCTGCTGCAAAGCCTGACCCCGGCCGATGCGGGCGCCCCCGTCCTGAGCTTTGCCTTCGGACCAGGGCTTACCCTGGAAGCCATGCTGCTGCAGGTCTGCTATCAGCCTATAGAGAGCAGTAGCAGTCAACCTGCCCGGCAGGCAGAAGTGGCGCCAAAGCATCTGGCCTACTAAGACGCCCTGCCGGTATATTCTTCACGCTTATTGCTGCATTCCTCCTTGAACTTCACGCGCCGCGCTACTGAATCGGAGCTGATGGATGATTTGACGCTGGCCTCCGATGCCCTGCGTCAAAACCTGGATGAGCTGGAGTTGATTAACACCCGCCTGGGTGGCTACAGCGTGCTGACCGATGCCCTAACGCACCTGCAGCCGCACTTCCCCCCAAACCGCCCCCTGCACCTCGCCGACCTGGGCAGCGGCGGCGGGGATACGCTCCGTTACCTGGCCCGCTGGGCCCGTCGGCACCAGGTGCCCGTGGTCCTCACCGGCATCGATGCCAATGCTTTTATGGTGGAGTATGCCGGGGAGAAAAGCCGGAGCTACCCGGAAATCACCTTTCAGCAGCAGGATATATTTGCGGCGGAATTTCAACAGCAGGCCTTTGATGTGCTGACGTGCAGTCTGTTCTGCCATCATTTTCCGGATGAGCAGCTGATCCAGCTACTCCGGCAGTGGCAGCAGCAAGCGAGCCTGGCCGTCATCATCAATGATTTGCACCGCCACCCGCTGGCCTACTATAGCATTAAATGGCTAACCCGCTTATTGGGCGGCTCCTACCTGGTGCAGCATGATGCGCCCCTATCTGTGGCCCGGGCCTTCACCCGCCAGGATTGGCAGCAGCTGTTGCAGCAGGCTGGCATCCGGAACTACACCTTGCGCTGGCGCTGGGCATTCCGGTGGCAGGTGGTGATTCTGAAGGAAGCATAAGCAGGCTGCTACCCTGAATTTTCTTAGTCGAATAGCTCAGCAGCTACCCGGTAGGTATTCACATGGGCTTCCACAATGTCGGCGAGGCGCTCAGAATAGCCGCCACCCATGCATACTACCACCGGCAGCCGGTGGCGGTGGCACAACTCCAGCACCTGATAGTCGCGCTGGCGGCAGCCTTCCCGCGTTAGCGCCAGATGGCCCAGCTTATCGGTGGCCAGCACATCCACCCCGCTCAGGTAGAATACAAAATCCGGTTGCACTTCGTCCAGCAGGCGGGGCAGGGTGTCGGCCAGCAGCTTCAGGTAGGTAGCATCATCGGTCCCATCGGCCAGGGGCAGGTCCAGATCGGATTGTTCTTTGCGGTGCGGGTAGTTGCGCGCCCCGTGCATGGAAAAGGTGAACACACGCGGCTCCTGTCGGAAAATAGAGGCCGTACCGTTGCCCTGATGCACATCCAGATCTACTATCAGTATCTTCCGAATGCCCAGCTCGGGGTGGGCCAGCAGGTAGTGGGCGGCAGCGGCCTGGTCGTTGAGCAGGCAGAATCCTTCGCCCCGGTCGTGGAAAGCGTGGTGCGTGCCGCCGGCTATGTTGAGGGCAATACCGTGGGGCAGGGCACGGCGGGCACATTCTATTGTACCGCCCAGAATGGTGACTTCCCGCTCTATCAGTTGCCGGGACCACGGAAAGCCGGTGGCCCGCTCTTCGTGGCGCGTGAGCTGGCCCTGCACCAAGCGGTGATAGTAATCGACAGAATGGGTGCGCCGGATATCGGATTCTGATGCGGGTTGCGGGGCAAACAGGCTGCTTTCCGGGATAATGCCCTCACGTAGCAGCTGCTCCGGCAGCAGCTCATACTTGAGCATGGGAAACCGATGGCCAGCCGGCAGGGAGTGCGCGTAGAGAGGAGCCCAGGCAATAGAAAGCATCGTAGCAGAAACAAAGGAGCAACAAAAAACCCAGTCTATTGACCGGGTTCTTATGCAAGATTCGGGGTTGTATCGTTGGCCAACCGTTAGCAGATTCTCTCTTTCTGCCCTGGGAAACGATACGTGGACGCTGTGTGAGGCATACTGGGCTCGAACCAGTGACCTCTACCCTGTCAAGGTAGCGCTCTGAACCAACTGAGCTAATGCCCCCGACATGTCCACTGGCGGCGGCCGTAAAAAGTCAAATATACAGGAAGCCGACACATTCGCAACGAAAATCGGACCTATTTTTTACCCTCCTATCTACGATATGTAACATTCTACCTGCATCTAAGTATAGGCGGATATGATTTGCATAGGCAAGGCCCGTGCTTCCTAATTCCACCGAACGACTATATCTTATGAAAAAGCTTCTGCTCCTTTTCTCTGTTTGCGCTGCCACCCTTGCTACTGCTCAGGCCCAGGTACGTCCCGGCGGGGCCCTATCCTCTACAGACTACCCCAAAGGCACTACCGATTCCCGCAATGGCGGCTTCGGCATTAAGGCCGGGGTAAACTTTGCGGATATCCGCGGCGCTGATAAGAAGAACTACACCAACACAGAGAATTATACGGCTTTCCACGCCGGCTTCTATTCCCAGTTCAGCTTCTCCGAGAAGTTCTCGCTGCAGCCCGAAATCCTGTATAGCCGCCAGGGCTTTAAAGGCGGCACGCCAACAAACACCTCCTCTGAAACCCGCCGCCTCGACTACCTGCAGGTACCCGTACTGCTGGTATACAACTTCCTCGATAACGTGAGCATTCACGTGGGCCCGCAGGTATCCCTACTGACCAAAGTAAAGGAAGGCGACCTAGACCGCAAAATTGCCAACGAACAGAGCAGCAATGGCTCGTATGTGTATGACTACAGCTACAGCAGCCTGGACTACGGTCTGGCCGGTGGCCTGGAAGCTCGTATCGGTCCTGCCCGCGTAGGTGGCCGCTATACGGCTGGTCTCAACGACATCATTAAAGACCCCAGAACTGCTGGCGCACAAACCCTGACCAATATCAAAAACGGTGTGTTTCAGGTGTATGTGGGCGTAGGCATCAACAACTAAGTCTCCCTCTGACTTAATAAAAAAGGAAGTCCGGTCGGGCTTCCTTTTTTTGTGCTTTCGTCTTTCCCGCCACGCTCATGGACACCTCGGCTACGCTTGCGCTGCTACACCACCAACGAGAACTGCTCACGGAGCATGCCATGGCCGTGCTGGGCACCTGGGCACTGCTCAACCTGCTGGTAAGTGGGTACCTGGTAGCCCGCACCGACCGGCGTACGGAGCTTCACTTTTTCCACCAGATGAACGCGGGCTGGAATATGATTAACCTGCTCCTAGCCGTGGCCGGTATTCTGCGGGCGCAGCCGGGGCCGGTAGCCGGCCTCACGCTGGTCACCAGCCTGCAGGACCAGTTTATGCTGGAGAAGATTCTGCTGCTGAATGTGGGGCTGGACGTAGCGTATTTGTGCGTGGGTAGCTGGCTGCGGGCGCGGGGTGCCTGCGCGCCGCGGCGGCCGGAGCGCCTGCTGGGGTTTGGCCGTTCCCTGTGGCTGCAGGGCGGCTTTTTGCTCTTGTTTGATACCGGCTTTTACTTCCTGTACCACCGCTATGCCGGAGCGCTGCTGGCCTTGGTTTCCTAAAGCACAAAACAGCGCCCCACCCGTGCTAACACGGATGGGGCGCTGCCAGTAGGAAAGCGGGCTGCGCTAGGCACTTACTTTTTCTTTTACCAGGGCTTCCTTAATCTTCTCGTTGAAGTTGGGAATGTCCTGGGGGTTGCGGCTGGTAATCAGGTTACCATCTACCACCACGGTTTCATCTACCCAGGTAGCGCCGGCGTTTTTTAAATCGGTGTGGAGGCTGGGCCAGCTGGTTACTTTGCGGCCTTTCACTACGCCGGCTTCAATCAGCGTCCAGGGACCATGACAGATGGCGGCCACGGGCTTGCCAGAGCGTACGAATTCGCCAATGAAGCTGACTGTCTGCTTATCGGTGCGGAGTACGTCGGGGTTCATCTGGCCACCGGGCAGCACCAAGGCATCGTAGTCAGCTACGTTCACGTCGCCGATAACTTTATCTACGGATACTTTATCTCCCCAGTCTTTCTCGTCCCAGCCCTTAATAGAGCCACTCTTCAGGGAAATGATGTGGGTAGTAGCGCCTTCGCCCTCCAGAAATTTCTTGGGCTTTTCCAGCTCCGACTGCTCAAAGCCGTCGGTGGCTACAATGGCTATTTTCTTGCCTTTCAGGGAGTCGTTTCCAAAAATACTCATAGCAGATCAGGTTTGGTTTTAGAAGAAATAGAGAACAAAAAGCCGGCACTACTCACGGTAGTTCCGGCTTTTCTTTAACGCAAACCCAGGATTGGGGTTCTCTATTCCGATTCGCCGGAACGGGCACGCTTTAGCTCTTTGCGCAAGCTGCGTACCCGGTCATCAAATCCGTCGGGGTCGTAGTCAATGCCTTCCACATCCAGCTGCTCCAGCATTTCCATCAGCTCGTCAGAATGGTCGGTACGCACACCAGAATCTACTTTCACAAACGTCATTTCCGACCACAGTACCGCTTTTAGCTTCTGGCCATCCTCATTCAGCATCTGCATTTCCACCACCAGATTAGAGTTATCGAAGTGGATGAGCTGGGTACGAATGCGCACAATTTCGCCTTGGCGAGCCGGCCGCAGGTAGCTCAGATGATGCTTGGTAATAACCCAGCTGGCATTTTGCTCCCGCGCCAGCTGGCCCATGTTCAGGGCATAATGCTGGGCTACCTGCTCCTCACGGGCATTCAGGAAGTAGTCGAGAAAACGAGCATTGTTGAGGTGGCCCAGCATGTCGCAGTCCTGAAAATAGACGCGGTGGGTGGTTTCGGGGGTGCGCACCAGCGCAGAAGAGGAAGTCATAGACGGCAAAGGAAAGGATTACAAGTCATTTTGCTGGCACCGGCATAGCGCTGGGCCCTTCTACTTCCGGAGATTTGATCAGCAAAGAACTCTTAATAATACGGGAAGGCCCTATCCTTTAGCTAACCGGCAGGCTGATGCCAGCACTTGGTGAGGCGCCGGTTTGCGCGCATCCGTCGGGCTGTCGAACACCAGTAGAATGTGCTCTTCATCGAGCAGGGCCATGCCTTCGGCGCGGTCCTGGCCGGCAGTGGTGCCCGTACCGTGGGGCACATCAAAAAGGCGCGTCAAATGGTCTTCATCAATAAAGCCATCGGTGGGGCAGTGCAGCGCATCGCGCCACCGAAACACGGCAATGGTACCATCCAGGTCCATGGTGGGACCGGCCAGCAGCAGTATATCGTTGCCCGTCTGGCGGAGCTCCCGTAAACCCATGCCCTTCAGATCCAGAAAGTGCTTTTTGTAGAACTTTTCCGTGGCTCCTTCCTGCTTGCGCAGGCGCAGGCGGCCGTGCTTGTCTTCTTCCGGCAGCAACTCCAGCACAATGGCCCACCCCCGTAGCACCGGTCCGCGAAGCCCCACAAATAAGCGCCCGTCCGGGGCTGCCGCAAAGCCTTCAATATCCAGCCCATTATCCTTACCCGGAATTTTGAGAAAGTGCTTTAGGTGCGGATCATCCGCCAACAAGTCAAGCAACTCATTGGAGGTATCAGAGCCATGTAGCTGAGCAGCCCGCAGCGTATGGCCGGTCTTGGTGGGGTGCGGGGCCTCGCGGTGCAACTCATAGTCCCCGGTTTGGGAGTTGAGCAGCAGCGGAATGCGGGCCAACAGATTGCGGTTGGGCTCCTGCTTTACTTTGGCCAGCTTTTCCAGCTGCTTGGCTACATCCGGATGGTTGGGGTCGGGTTGCTTGCGCTTTAGGCTATGAGAGCCTACAATCCAGAGGTAATGATTGGCCTCGCCCATGCCTTCAATATCAATTTCCTCTTCCGCATCAGAAGGCAGGTCCAGCAAGTCTGCCAGCTTAAATGATGTGTGCCCGGCAAATTCATGGGCACCTACCCGGCGTAGGCGCTCAATGGTAGTGCGCTCGTCGCAGCTCAGCCACAGGTTGTCGCCGGTACGCAGGGCAGTAGAGAGGCCGTCGCGCACGTGTTTACCGGCCTCATTCAAGCTTAGGCGCGGGTTGAAATGAAGGGTATAGGATTGAAAGCGCATAAGCAGGAAGCCGCTTCTGGGCGACTAGCTTCCGCAAACGCAGGCTTTCGGCTTAGGTTTACCGATGGCTCAGGCTATTTCTCGGCGCCAGCCTTGCGGGCTTGCATTTTGGCCTGTATATCGCGCTTTTTCAGCTGATACTGCTTGTATTGCTCCGGCGTAAACAACTGCTTCAGCTGGGTTTCCGACTCGGCATTGATGCGCTTGAGCTCCGTAGTCAGCGCGGCGCGGTCGTTGGGGTACTGGGCACGGGCCGCATTTACCTGCTGCACTGTGGATTTCAATAGCACCCGCACCTGCGCCTGCTGCTCGTTGCTTAGCTGGAGCTCCTCCCCCATTACCGAAGCCAGGTCACGGGCAGCGGTGCGGGCTATAGGGGCCGCCGGACGCGCCGGCTCCACAGCCGCTTCGGCTTTCGCAGGCGTTTCGGCCCGGTTGCGGCGGGCACAGCTACTAAACACAAGTGGGGCGCAAACGGCCAGCAAGAGCAAAAAACGGGCGGCAGACATGGGAAAGAATAAGCGTGCGCCCCTGCATACGCGAAATTCGCGCCAAAGGCTTACTCCTGGCGTGTCTTTTGTGGCCGGCCCGTGCCCAGCCTTGCTGCTACTGCGTTACCGGCGCCGCCGGAGCAGGCGACGCTTTGGCCTGCATGCGGGCCTGCAGCCGTTGCCGCCCTACCATGTACTGCTGGTATTGCGCCAGGGAAAGGGCCTGCCGCAGTTGCCGCTCAGAGTCGGCATTGATGTGCCGCATAGCCGTGTTCATGGCCACGGGATTATCGGCGTAGAGAGTGCGGGCTGCCCGGGCTTTTTGCAGGGTGCTATGCAGAATCTCCTGGATGCGCCCCTGCTGCTCCGGCTCCAGCTTCAGCTCTTCCGTCATGGCATTAGTCAGGTCGCGCGCCGGGCTCTTGGGCTCTGCCGGCTTTTCTTCGGGCTTTACGGCCTCAAAGGCACTATCCGGCAGATAAATACTGAAACGCACGCAGCCTGAGGAAAGCATGGCCAGCAACAGCAGCCCGCAGGTAGCAGAAGTAAAGATTGATTTCATAGAGAAGGTAGTAGAGAGGCGGATGCAGGCAGATTCTATCTTTCCTGAATGCAATAGTTACCAAACCTTCCGGAATAATACAATAGCTCTGCCGTATTAAATCCTTGCAGCTCACCACACCCTGAGCAATTCCTGCTCAGACTGAAGCTCAGAAGCCCAGCTGCCGCAGGTCCTAATAGCTTCTTCTACCTCCTATACTCAACAGCATAGTAGTTTCGCCGGCGTACCACAACGCTTCTTCCTATTCCAGCACAATCCGGTAGCTGTAGAGCTTAGCCTCCGTTTTTCAGCTGCTGCGCCGTGAAATGTGCTAGGGCCATAATGGTTAGCATCGGATTTACACCGCTACAGGCCGGAAATGCGGATGCATCGGCCACAAAGAGGTTTCTGACTTCCCGGGTTTCGCCGTTAGGCTTCACGGGGTGGGTGGCTGCGTCGCCGCCCATACGACAGGTGCTCATCTGATGGGCGCTGTAGAGGCCGAATTGATTGGCACGCCAGCCCAGATAAGGCAGTCGGTCCAATACTTCGGGATTTAGAATCTTCCCATTCTGCGCCTGCAATGTAGGTAACGTGCCGTGCGGCAGGTACACGGCCTGGGCCCCGGCCGCCGCGTGAATCTCGGCGGCAGCGCGTACGCCCTGTAGCATATTGGCCCGGTCAAACTCACTGAGGGTATAATCGATGCAGGGTGTCCCGTGTTTATCCAGGCTCACGCGGCCACCGTCCCGGTCGCGGGTCAGCACAATGAAGTGCCCCATACGGGCCGCCTGCAGCATCATTTGCTTGTGCTGCTCCCCCGAGAGCCAGGGCAGCACCATGGCCATCAGGCCCGGGTGGGCAGGGGGAGTTTCCAGCTTGGCGCCAAAGTTGGTCCCGTTCAGCATCGTGTAGCCATCATTTACCACCGACATCATCGGCCCAAACCAAGGCTCCATAGAGTGGGCATACAGGCCCGAAACGGCCACCGTAGGATGCAGATGGAGGTGCCTCCCCAGGTGAGGATGCCGTAAACCGCTGCGCAGCAGCAGGGTTGGGGTTTGAATAGAGCCCCCGGCTACCACCACGCGGCGCGCCCGCACTGTTATGCGCACCTGCTGGCCGCCAGCCGTGGTATGCATGGCTTCGGCGCCCACAGCCTGTCCTTCGTGTACCAGTATGCGCTCCACCTGTGTGTCGCAAAGAAAGCGGGCACCGTGGTGGTAGGCTTGTTGCAGATACGTATTAAGGGTGCCCTGCTTAATGGCGTGCCGGTCGCCGAGGGGGCTAAAGCCGAGGCTGCGAAAGTGGCCTTCTGAATCGGTGAGGCCTTTTTCATTGCGGGGTATCAGCTTTACTTCCTGCCCCAGCCGGGTAGAGCCGTCCCACAGGGCCTGGTTCTGGCCGTTGTGGCGGGTGTATTCCATGTTCACACTTAGGGTCCGACTGACGGCATCCAGGCTTTTCTTAAACTCCAGCGAGGTAAAGTGCGGTACCTGATGTTCCCGGGCCCACTCCTGCAGAATATAATCGGGGGTACGGAAGGCGCCGGCCCAGTTTACGGTGGTACCCCCGCCCAGGCAGCTGCCCGCCAGCAGCGCTATGCCCCCATCTTGCGTGGCCAGGGCGCCTTTGGCATCGTAGAGTTTGCCCAGCATATCAACTTCCCGCTGGGTGAAGTCGCAGCCATGGCAATAAGGGCCTTTTTCCACCACCAGCACATCAAAGCCGGCCGCAGCCAGCTCGCCGGCTACTACGCCGCCCCCGGCCCCGCTGCCAATCACCAGCACATCACAATCCAGAGTGCTATCAGCCATGGGCTGCAGCGTACGGATGGGTTTTGAGGTATCCACGGGGGTATCATCCGGCTGTGGGCCGGGGTAGCCGATGGCCGCCCACACGGGGTTAGGACCAGTGGCAGGCGCATCGCCATAAAACAGAAAGGTGAATAGCTTACGCAGGGCCTGAAAGCCTTTGCGCAGCTGCGGCACGTTGCTTTGCGCCCAGCTTTGAAGCATTTTTTCCCGCTGCGCTGGCTGCAGGTGGGAAAAAGGGCGCAGGGGGCCAAACCACGTCAAGCCCAATGCGGGCGTGTCCAGCAACGTCAGCAACTGACGGAACTCCTGCTGGGCTGCCACTGGCTGCCCGGACAACACCTCGGCTATTTTCTCCAGATCGACGCCCTCGGCACCGGAGCGTAGCCAGTAGTCCGGTTGCTCGGTATGGTTGGGTACCGCTGGGATAAAAGTATCGGCCAGGGCGCGCAGAACAGCACGCTGGGAATCAGAAAAGGTCATGCAAGTTTTAGCCAGGCGCATTCTAAATACCTGCGCATCGGAAAATATCGGTCTTTTAGGCGAAAAATACTCGGCTTGCAGCGTTTTTTCTTGCTTGAGAGTAGCGCGAAGTCAGAGTAGCCGATTACTATTCCTCCTTCTATAAATACTTCAGCAGCATATTAATCAGGCCGCGCACTTTGGGCGTGTAAGGCGGGTACATCAGCTTAATGCCGGTGCGGCCGAGGCGCTGCTTCAGCACCCCTTTTTCATTGGAAAATGCCAGAAAGCCGAAGTGACCATGCGCTTTGCCGATACCGCTGTTGCCGGCCCCGCCAAACGGCAGCTCGGCGTGGGCCAGATGCAGTATAGTTTCGTTGATGGCGGCGCCCCCGGCAGTTACGTTTTCCAGCAGATACTGCTGGTTTTCCCGGCTGCGGCTAAAGATGTACTGCGCCAGCGGTTTGGGGCGGGCATTAATATATTCCACAGCACTTTGCAGGGTAGTATAAGGCACTAGCGGTAGCAGTGGCCCGAAGATTTCCTCCTGCATCAGGCGACTCTCCGGGGCTACGTGCGTGAGGACGGTAGGCTCAATGAAGCACTGATCCGGGTCGATGCTGCCGCCCAGGGCAATGGTGGCACCAGCGGCCTGCGCGTCTTCCAATAGGCCGGCCAGCCGGGCAAAATGGTGCCCATTTACAATACGGGCATAGGAGGTCGACTCCTGTACGCCCGCATCCGCGGGGTTATAGTATTGGTGAATGACGGTGCGCATTTCTGCCAACAGGGCAGGCTGCACTTTTTCCTGCACCAGCACATAGTCGGGCGCTACGCAGGTTTGGCCGGCGTTGACGCACTTGCCCCAGATGAGCTTTTCAGCGGCATCGCGCAGATTAGCGGTTTCATCTACCACCACCGGCGACTTGCCGCCCAGCTCCAGAGTCACGCTGCTCAGGTGCTCGGCGGCGGCGCGCATCACTACTTTGCCTACCTGCGGGCTACCGGTAAAGAAAATATGGTCGAAGGGCAGTTGGAGCAGCGCAGTAGCTACGTCTTTGTCGCCTTCTACCACGGCTACTTCACTGGGCTCAAATACCTCTTCCACCATACGGCGCAGCAGGGCGGCCACGTGGGGTGTAAGCTCTGAAGGCTTGATGATGCAACAGTTGCCGGCTGCCAGCGCTGATATCAGCGGATCAACAGCCAGGTAGAACGGGTAATTCCAGGGCGAGATAATCAGGCACACGCCCCGGGGCTCATACTGTACCCAGGAGGTAGTGCCCAGCAACGACAGCGGCGTTTTTACTTTGCGGGGCCGCATCCACTGCTTCAAATGGGCCAAAGTATGCTTGATTTCGCCCTGCGTGGGCCAGATTTCGGTGAGGTCGGTTTCGGCGGCGGGCTTGCGAAAATCCGCATAATGCGCTTCCTGAATAGCAGTGCGGTTGACCATAATCCAGTCCGATAATCGGCGCAGGCGCTGGCCCCGCTCCGTGGCCGAAGCCCGACGGAGTACGGGCTGGTGCTGGCGCTGCTGCTCAAACAAAGCACGCAGCGTATCCACTTGGGGAGCAGCAGTCGGCGGAGAGGTAACGTCGGAAATCATACCGGCAGGAAAGAAGCGAGGTGAGGCAACTAAGGTAAGTGAAAAGCCAACGAGAAAGTTGCCTGCCTGAGACCAGCACCGGAACCCACTTTACTACTAGTCAGGAGAAGAATACCCACTGGGGTAGTTTTAAGCGCCAGGAATAGAACCAACCAAAGAATATTGAGTAATTTTCGGCCCATCCTTCACACCGGGAGCCGCCTTCGGCCAGACTCCCGGTAACGCCCATGACTACCTCCGCTGTTCTTGTTCACGAAGCAGTAACCCGTTTGCAGGAAATGCTGTCGGTCCTCAATGCCCACCTGCGTTCCTTTTCGGAGGAGGAAATGGAGCAGCCGCTGGCTCCCGGCAAATGGTCGCGCAAGGAAATACTGGGGCACCTCATCGACTCTGCGTGTAATAACCACCGTCGGTTTGTGCTCTGCCAGACCGAGCCTGCCCCTCACCAGATGGTATCGTATCACCAGGACGATTGGGTACGGTGCGGCGCTTACGAGCACGCACCGGCCACTGAGCTGCTGCAGCTCTGGACGCTGTACAACCGGCAGTTAATGCGCATCATTAGCCGGATTCCCGCTGATAAGCTGCAGCACCGCGTCGATTTTGAGAATGGCTACGCCGTAACGCTGGGCTGGCTGGTAGAGGATTATAGTGTGCATCTGGAGCACCATGTGCGCCAGATTATTGAGGAGTAGGCACAAAAAAAGAACGGAGCTCCCCAGCTCCGTTCTTAGATTCCCACCCAACTTGTCTCCCACACTATAGAAAAGGTTACGGCCCCACCCATGGTACCGCACCCTACTATGTATGTACTATTGCCGCGCTACGGGCTGCCGCTCCTGTAGCCAGGTAAAGGCACTGTACTGACCTGGGGTCAGGATGCGTGCCATGGCAGTTTCGTAGCGCTGCACAATCCGCAGCTCGCTTTGCTCACGCAGTTGGTTGCTGGTATCCGTGGTGTTGGGGACCACAGCTACCGGCGCCTGCGCCAGCGAGTCGAGCTGACGGAACTCTTCATACACGCACCGCCGAACAGCTAACTGCTGCCGGGCGCTGAGCTGCAGTGCATACGCCAGGTATTTGCTGACCTGGGCGGCACGCATCCGAAGCGAAGTAGTTGTCGTGGGGGAAACCCCGGCAGACTGACTTACTCCCGCCTCCACTGCGCCGGTAAGCATAAAACCAACCAGTAACAAGAGCAACGAGCGGTTCAAGAGAGCTTTCATTCGGCACGGATGAAAAGTATACTCAAAGGTCATGTACCTACATAGGTTCCGCCACTACCTTATTCACCATTTTTGATGCTGTATTGACTTGTTTCTGTAAATTCGAAGATTGTATCAGGCCTTTTAGCACTAAAGCACCGTGAAACTGCAATTTGAAAACATTCAATCCCCGGCTGACAGCTCCTTTACGCTGCTACATTACACCGAGGTGCAGAACGGAGGGCTACTCTGGCACCATCACCCTGAATATGAGTTGGTCTACATTCCACAGGGCAGCGGGCGGCGGCATATTGGCCAGCACATTTCGCGCTTTGAGCAGGGAGAGTTGGTGATGATTGGTCCCAATTTGCCTCACCTCTCTTTTAGCTATGGGCAGGAAGGCGCGTTTGAGGAAATTGTAGTGCAGATGCGGGCTGATTTTCTGGGGGACGGCTTCTGGCTGCGGCCGGAAATGGCGGCGGTGCGGGAGTTGTTAGCCCGCTCGCACCAGGGCCTGTCATTTGGAGGCGCTACCCGCGCCCAGGTGGGTGCCATGCTGCGCCAACTGCTGGACGAGCCCCCTTTTATGCGCCTGCTCACCTTATTGCAGCTGCTGCAGCAACTGTCCCACTCACCTGATTATACCGTGCTGGATGCTGACCACGATGGGCAGGCCCTGCACGGGAAGGAGCAGCAGCGCCTGAGCCGGGTATATCAATATCTGGAGCAGCACTACCGGCGCCCCTCGCTGGATGTGCGCGAAGTGGCGGAAGTAGCCTTTCTCTCGGTACCGGCTTTCTGCCGCTATTTCAAAAAGATGACCCGCCACACACTAACGGACTTCCTGCAGGAGTGCCGCGTAAACCACGCCTGCCGGCTGCTGCTGGATGAAGTGCCCGTAACGGAGGTGTGCTATGCCAGCGGCTTTAACAACGTGTCGCACTTCAATAAAACCTTCCGCAAGCATACCGGCCACAGCCCCAGTGAGTATCGGCGGCAGCACGCGGCGTAGCAGCGGAACGGGCAGGCAGGTGGCTGTGTTGGACAGCAGGACGCCGCATTCCGGCGCCGTTGGCCCATTCTTATGCTGTCTGTATACCTGCTTTTCTATCATCTGCTGCTAGGCTTGCTACCCTATCAGGCCCGGCAAGCTTCTCCTTTGGTGCTGCAGCCGCAGCCTGTGCCTTTCACGCCCCGGGAGTTCTATGTGGCGGAGGTAACTGATGCTCGCCCCGCGGGCTCTCCCGTGGCGCTGCTGCTGGCTGCTGGCGGCCCTTCGGTAAAACCGGAGGCGGTAGCGCTGCAAGGCGGCACCCTACCCGCACTGCGGCAGTTTGTGCGGCAAAGTGTACCGCGCAATCCTGCCCTGCGGCCAGTTACCATGCGGGTGCAGGAACTGCAGGTGCGCGAAGCTCCGGGGCCCGGCGGCACCATTGATGGAAAAATAACCGTGACGCTGGCCTTCGACTGGTTGCGGGAAGGGCAACGCGTGCCGCTGGTGGAGTACCGGGGTGGGTCGAGGTACCGCCGGCTACCCTCGCAACGGGCGGTGGTGGCACCGGCCCTGCAGCAGGCCCTGGTATCCGGGCTGGTGTATCTGCATACGTGGATAACCCAGCAAGCCCCCCGCAATCCGGACCTGGCGACGGCAATTCAGGTGCGCTTTCAGGATGATGTGCGGCAGACCGAGCCGGATACGCTGTTTTATGATCCGGGCAAGCCCCTGGCCTGGACGGACTTTACCGGCCCGCAGCGAAGCCAAGGATTTGCCGCTGCGGTGTTTCCCAGCTTTGCATATCAGGGCCGGCCTTCCATCAACCAAGGGAAGCTGCGCCTAGATTTCACGCTGAAAGTATACGTGGTGCGCTCTTCTTCCTGGACCAGCACCCAAACACCTTACCACCTCAACCACGAGCAACGCCACTTTGACCTGGTGAAGCTGGTGGCCGAACGTTTCCGGCGCAAAGTGCAGCCCGACAGCCTCACCTTTGCCGATTATAACAGCATCATTCAGCTGCAATACCTGCGCTCCTACTGGGAGATGAACCGTGTACAGGAGCAGTATGATGCCGAAACGCACCATGGCATGGATGAAGCCGCCCAGCAACGCTGGAACCAGCGCATTGATGCGGAACTGCGCGAATTCAAGGTTAAAAGCTGATACTCCTGCAACTTCGCATCAACCCATAAAAAAAGCCCGCTTCCAATGAGGAGCGGGCTTTTTGTTATTTAGGCAGCGCGTTAGTCTTTTACTTTCCGCTCACCATCATCAGCGTCGCGTTTTACTTTCACGCCGTTGGAGTACTCTACCTTCCGGTCACCGTCTTTGTCAATTTTAACGGTGGTGCCGTTGGTGTATTTGATTTTGGTTTCACCATTGGCTTTCTGCTCATACTTCTCAATGGCCGGGCCCCGACGACGAGCAGCGGGCGCGGCATTGTGCTCCGTGGTAGTGGTGGTTACGCTGTAAGGCGTGCCGGAGTAGTAGGAAGAGCGGTTGGTTTCGTAAGTACGGTACTGCGTGGGGTTGGTCACGATGGTCCGTACTTCGCTGTCCGTTTCATCATTAACCAGGCGCTGCGCAGCATAGCGGCCCGTAGTATCGGTGGCGTAGCGCGTGTTTATTTCATTGAGGCGGCGGCCACGGGTGTAGTAGGTTTTCTCGATGCGCGTTACCACGACGGTATCCGTCACGTTGAGGTCCTTGGCAATACGGTCGGCCAGGCTGGAGGCTTCGGTGCGGTAGGCGGCCGTGTCGTTGTCCATATTATTATCACTTACTACCACGGCCGTATCGGCGGAGGGAGTAGTAGCAGCATCCACGGCAGCTTGTTTGTCCTGGTTGCAGGAAGCGGTGGTAAGCGCCACCGCTGCTGACAGAAAAAGAAGAGACTTGTTCATGAAGAGTTAAATCAGAGGGAGATATAGCCGGTCGGCTATACTGGGGCCTGATACGGCACCCTTCCGGCTGAGGTTGCGGGGGCGGGTTGAGCTCATCCCTGCAGCATCAGTCTGCCAGAGGCTCCGGGTTTGCTATTCAACCGTTCAAATAAAACTCTATCCGGGCTTTGCTGAGACAGTTAGTGCCCATGCAAGACAACCGGGCGGCTATGGCTAACGCCGGGCTCCTGGGGGCCCCCAATGTGCAGGTTTTGCGTCAGGCATAGTTTTGGTTTTTTGACAAGCGGCCGCAGCTCTGTGGAGTTGCGGCCGCTTTTCGTTTTGGTTATTTCCGTTCCTGCAGCACAATATCCCCGCTGTCAATGGCGCCGGTAGCTACCGGGCGGCTCTGGCTACCGCGCACCAGCCGGAACTTGCGGAAGTAGGCGGGCAGGCCTTCCACGTTCAGGTCTTTGCCGGTGCGCAGCTCGTAGTGCAGGTGCGGGAAATAGGAGCTGCCCGAGGAGCCCACGTGGGCCAGCACCTGGTCGGCGCGCACCTGGTCGCCTACTTTCACTTGCAGGCTGTTCTGGCGCAGGTGGCCCAGCAAACTGAACTCGCCGCTGCCGTGGTCGATGACGAGGTAGTTGCCATAGAGCAGCAAGGGGTCTTTGCCCACCATGTCACGGGGGTTGAAGAAGTCTTGGCCGTTGTCGTTGTCGGGTTGCTGAGAATAGGCGGCCACTACACGGCGAGCAGCGGGGGCATGCACGGGTTGATTAAAGCCGAAGTAGTCGGTGTTCTTTTTGCCGGTGCCGGTGTTCTTGTCGCCTTTCTCATTCACCACCACAAAATCGTGGGCGTAGCGCATAAAGTTGCTGCGGATACCGAACTGCCGGGCCACGGGATGCTGAAAATCGAGGCGGCGGTGGTGGGCATTTTCGTCGTGACCATCCCAGATGAGCAGGCGGCCGCTCAAGGGAATTTTCAGGGCGGCTTTGGGCTGGTAGCGCTCCGGCTTCACCTCCACCGTCTGCGTGACTTCGGCCCGGTTAGCCTTCTGAAACTCGAAGGTGTAGCTCATCCGGGCGACGTCTACATCCGCCGGAAATGAGTGAAACGTATTGAACACCAGCGCCATTTGCCCGGGCGCAAATACCCGGTGCGACAGGCTGGTGATGCTGGGGCTAAAGCCATTGTTATCCACAAACTTGCGCACTACCAGCGCACCGCTTTTATCATAGACCGATACCTCTACTTTCTGCAGCCAAAGCGAATCGGGACCAGCCTGCACGGCAAAATCGAAGTTGAGGCGGGAGCCATTTCGCTCCTCCAGCAGCACGCGGGCAGGCGCGGCGCTGATGGTTACGGCAGCCGTTTCGGTGGGAGGAGATACCAACGAGGCCAGCGCCAGGTAAGAAGTCAGTAGAAACGAGGGAAGCATAAGCGGGAAGGGGAAGGTGTGACAGGCAGATGCTGATGGTTGCCAAAGCGTTGCCTACTGGCGGCCAGGCTCACTTAAGCAGGCACCTCAACCATTACCGCGGCCCCGTGGTATCTTTGTACCCGATTTCGCCCCACCGCTTTTCTTTCCCGAATGGAGGAACCCATCACGCACCAGCACTTTCTAGTGCACAAGCCCTTTGGCTACCTCAGCCAGTTTCGCAGCCAAGCTTCCAAGGAGCAGAAAAAGAACTTCCTGGGCTCCCTGCACGATTTCCCCGAAGGCACCATGCCCATCGGCCGCCTGGATGAAGCCAGCGAGGGCCTGATTCTGCTGACTACCGACGGCAAAGTAAGTGAGCGAATCCGGCGCAAAGACGTGGAAAAGGAATACTACGCCCAGGTAGACGGCCAGATAACCGACGAAGCCGTGGCACAGCTGCAGCAGGGCGTGGAAATTGGGGTAGATGGCGAAAAGTACCTGACGCTGCCCTGCGCCGCCTTCCGGCTGGAAACGGCCCCGGACCTGCCGGCGCGCAGCCGCAAAATCCGCGACGACCGGCACGGCCCTACCAGTTGGGTGAGCATTACCGTGACGGAAGGCAAAAACCGTCAGGTGCGCAAAATGACGGCTGCTGTGGGCTTTCCAACCCTACGCCTGGTGCGCGTGCGCATTGGCGCACTGGTGCTGGGCAGCCTGCAGCCGGGACAGGTGCAGGAGGTAGCCGGGCTTTTAACCCCCGAAATGCAGGACTCCGAATATTAGCCCGCGAGACTAGCTATAAAATGTGGATATTTGTACCAGCAAGCCCCCGGTAAGACGGCCTTGCGCTATCCTTCCCCTATTTCCCCTTCATGGACGTAAAAGACAGCAACGGCAATCTACTTAACGACGGCGACTCAGTGACACTCATCAAAGACCTCAAAGTTCGGGGCTCGTCGCAAACGCTCAAGCGTGGCACGGTGGTGAAAAATATTCGTCTCACTGATGACCCTGAGGAAGTAGAAGGCAAGGCTGGCGGCTCCATGATGGTATTGAAGGCGGCTTTCATTAGAAAAGCCTAGCGCTTTTTGCGCTGCACAATAACCTTCGCTAAGGCGCACTGTTGCTTTATTTAGGGAAACGGTGCATTTTAGGTAGCTGGTAAATCCCCTGTCTTTCTTCTCTTATCCCTTCCACAGCTGACGTGCTGCCCGCAGCATAGCTGTTGTTACGGGGTCCGCTGCAAAATAGCGCTGGCTAACCGGGCCATACGGACAGATTCACACTTTTTTAGATGCGCTGAACTTTCAGTTTTACGTATCTGTTTTTACTAATCAACAATTCTGTGTTAGTTATGTGCAACTTTGCTGCACAGCACAGGGACATCACTATACTTCATATCACACATGGGCAGGTCACAAGCAACTTTCGGCAAGAAGGAAAACGAGAAAAAACGCCAGAAAAAGAAACTGGATAAAGCCGAGCGCAAAGAAGAGCGCCAGGCCAATGCCGCTAATGGCAAAAACCTGGATGAGATGCTGGCATATGTTGACGAAAACGGCAACATCTCCGCTACTCCTCCGGACCCAACGCGGAAGAAGAAGGAAATTAAGACGGAGGATATCCAGCTGGGTGCCCGCAAGCAGGAAGAGGTGGACCCCGCCGACGCCATCCGCAAAGGCGTGGTTTCGTTCTTCAACGACTCCAAAGGCTACGGCTTCATTAAGGATCAGAAATCCCAGGAGAGCATTTTTGTGCACGCCAACGGATTGGTGAGCCAGATCAAGGAAGGCGACAAAGTAAGCTTTGAGGTGGAGATGGGCCAGAAGGGTCTCAACGCCGTTCGTGTGAAACTCGAAAGCTAGCCTATGGTCTAGCCTTACATTCTTGCATCTGCCGGATTGCCGCTTTCGGGCAGCAGCCCGCCCGATGCTTTTTGCCACATCAAAAGTCCCCTGCCCCAAACAGCATACAAGCAAAGGCGGACGCTCCGAGGAGCGTCCGCCTTTGCTTGTATAGGCCGAGGGCTATCACTTAGAGGGGCATGTTAGGTGGCGGTGCTGCCGGCCCGGCTGGATATTTGGAAAACACCGGTTAAGGTTCAAGCGTAGGGAATGGCTCGGCTATTTCTCACTTTAATTTATTGTCCCTATGCTCTCTAACCATGCTAACCGCGCGAATACCCCCGCCCTGCAAGCCGTAGTTCCCGGCGTTACGGGCTGGCGCAATGTCTTTGTGAACCTTTATTATGTGTGGCCCCAGGAGCAGGAGGCAACCGGCGCGCCTTGGGTGCTGGTAGACGCCGGGCTGCCTGCCTCCGCCGATAAAATTCGCCAGCATGCTGCCGAGCTGTTTGGTCCTGACTCGCACCCGCAGGCTATTGTCCTCACGCATGGCCACTTCGACCATGTGTGCGCCCTGCCCTCCCTGCTGGAAGCCTGGCCCGAAGTAACGGTATACGCCCACCCCCTGGAACTGCCTTATCTCACCGGGCGCTCCTCCTACCCTGCCCCCGACCCGACCGTAGGTGGTGGTATGTCGGCCATGTCTTTCCTCTATCCCAAAAAGCCCCTTAACCTGGGTGACCGGGTGCAGGCGCTACCCGAAGATGGCTCGGTGCCCCACCTGCCAGGCTGGCGCTGGGTGCATACGCCCGGCCATACCCCCGGCCACGTTTCGTTTTTCCGCGAAGCAGACCGTACCCTGCTGGCCGGTGATGCCTTTGTCACGGTGGAGGGAGAATCGGTGCTGGCTACTTGGAGCCAGAAGCAGGAAGTGCACGGCCCACCCGCCTATTTCACCCCGGATTGGGAGCAGGCCCGAACTTCGGTGGAAGCGCTGGCCCGCCTGAACCCGGAAGTAGCCGCTACCGGGCATGGTATTCCCATGTTTGGCGAGGAGTTGCGCCAGCAGCTACAGGAGCTGGCAGAGAATTTCCGGGAAAAAGCCGTGCCGGCCCACGGCCGTTATGTCAATCAACCTGCCACCGCCGATGAATCCGGCGTCCGCTCCGTACCACCGCCGGTGGTTAGCCCTTGGGTAACTACTGCCCTAGTAGCTGGAGCAGTAGGCGCCGCAGCACTGATGCTGAGCAAAAAACGCAGCAAGCTGCCGAAGCCTAAAATCAGAACTACTTATCCTTCTTAAGAAGCAATGGCATAGAAAAGCGGCTGGACTCACAAGGAGTTCAGCCGCTTTTCTATGCCTGATGAGGTACAGTCTTAAATTTATTTTTACTACTATGCATTGCAAGGTTCTATATGATTTATTAATTTGCTGGCATCCTCTCTAATTCTTGAGCTATGCCTAGCATTCTGACTCCCGCACGTCGTTTTAAAGTAGTCCCCCTTTTTGTTGTTTTAACGCTCCTCCTGGGCGTGGTGCTCTTATATCAGCATCTGCACCGCGCGCCTGCGCAAACCAATAGCGGCTTATTCAAGCTGCACAAAGTGCTAACCAGCCATAAGGCACATGTTTGGGAGGTAGTATACAGCCCCGATAACCAAGTGCTGGCCAGCTGTGGCATTGATAGCACCGTGCTGCTGTGGGATAAAGAGGGTACTTTATTACGCCGGCTGAAACACCCTATCGGCGTTACGGCTATGGCTTTCAGCCCCGATGGGCAGTATCTGGCTACCGGCTGCTACGATGACCAGGTGCGCTTTTGGCGAGTGGCGGATGGGACACTTGCCGCTACCCTGCCCGGGCATACCGGCACCGTATGGTCAGTAGCCTTCAGTCCCGATGGGCGCTACCTGGCCAGCACCGGCGAGGATAAGACCATCCGGCTCTGGGCAGTAGCAGGAGCCTCCGCCACGCCTGCCCGGACCCTAAAGGGGCATAAACTGAACATCTGGAGTGTGGCTTTTAGCCCCGATAGCCGACAGCTGGCCAGCGGCAGTTTCGATGATACCATTAAGTTATGGAACGTAGCTACGGGCGCCTTGGAGCGCACCATTACCGGGCACACCCAGGCCGTGCTCAGTGTAGCCTACAGCCCCGACGGCCGACAACTAGCCAGCGGCAGCGACGACAAAACGGTGAAGATCTGGAGCCTGCCCGAAGGCAGGTTGGTGCGCACCCTTACCGGCGAGGCAGAATGCGTGTACGGCATAGCGTATAGCCCTGATGGGCGGCAGCTGGCCAGCAGCAGCCGGGACCGGTCGGAGATTGGGGAAATATGGCAGCACTTCGTGGGCAGCGCGCAGTTACCCAACGGCGTTACGGTGCGGCTCTGGGATACGGCCAGCGGCCAGCTGCTGCAAACCTTTGCCGAGCATACAGACGATGCACACGATGTGGCCTTTAGCCCGGATGGCAACTGGCTGGCCAGCGCCAGCGCCGACAATACCGTGCACATCTGGCAGCGGGCACACTAAGGCCGGTCAGAGGGGCCGCACTAAGGTTGCCCGAAGTCTGGGTACCTTTGAGCAGGCGTTCCGCCGTAGCAGCGCTTATTCGCGGCTCCACCCTTCGCAACCGCAGCCTCAACGAGACGCCAACAGGTGTTTCTACCCCGCCCTATGAGCCAACAGAAAAATACTGCCCCCGATAAAGAGAATCTGCACCCGCGCAACCGCCACAAGGGCCGCTACGATTTTCCGCAGCTCATCAAAACCTACCCGGAGCTGGCCGCCTTTGTAGCCGTAAATCAGTATGGAGATGAGAGCATCGACTTTGCCAATCCCGAGGCGGTAAAGGCCCTGAACAAGGCGCTGCTGAAGCATTTCTACGGCATTCAGCACTGGGATATTCCGGCTGGCTACCTCACGCCGCCCATCCCGGGCCGGGCCGATTATCTTCACTACCTGGCCGATGTGCTGGCCAGCGTGAACGAGGGCGTAGTGCCTACCGGCCGCAGCATTCGGGTGCTGGATGTGGGCGTGGGTGCTAACTGCATTTATCCCATCATTGGGCATCGGGAATACGGCTGGAAGTTTGTGGGCTCTGATGTAGACCCGGTGGCCGTGCGCATGGCCAGGCAGATTGTGGCCAGCAACCCCTCCCTGGCCGGGGCGGTAGAAATCCGTCAACAGGCTACCAAGGACGATATTTTTGACGGGGTGCTAAAGCCCAATGAGGTGTACGACCTAACCATGTGCAACCCGCCTTTCCACGGCTCACAAGCCGAGGCGGACATGGCCAGCCGGCGCAAGGAGCACAACCTGGGCACCACCAGAACTCCCCAGCCCGAAGCCAACTTTGGTGGCCGGGGCACGGAGCTGTGGTACCCCGGTGGCGAGGCCACCTTCCTGTGGCGCATGGCCGAAGAAAGCGTCCTGATTAAGAGCAAGTGCTTCTGGTTTACCACGCTGGTTTCCAAGAAAGAAACCTTGCCCGGCTTGTACAAGTCGCTGAAAAAGCTGGGGGCAGTGGAGGTGCGCACCATTTCCATGACGCAGGGCCACAAAATCAGCCGGGTGGTGGCCTGGACCTTCTTGGACGCCGAGCAGCAACAAGCCTGGCGCGAGAAGCGCTGGGGCGCCAAGCCAGCGGCCACCGAGGAAAAACCATAGCCGATAACTAGGGCGTTGTTCGCTTCAATTTCTAAGTAAAACAAAGAAGCGCTGGCTGCTCCACTTGCGTGAACGGGGAATTATCCTCGTCCGGCAAGTGAAGCAGCCAGCGCTTCATGATTTAGTAGTTAGCCTACTTAAGCTGCACTGGTGCTAGCTGAACCTTTCGGTGAGGATTTCTTGCTGACTCCCTCCAAAGCGGCCAGGTTATCTTCTGCAGCCGTAGCATCGGAAGCAGGATTCACTGGCTTGGTGGCCGCCTTGCGACGCCTGGCTAAATAGCCTAGCCCCAGCGCTACCAGGGCAGCCCCGCCCGCAACCTTTTGCGTGGCGCTCAGTTTGCCCCCGCCCTTGGTCAGTTTTTTGAGGGACTTGGCCGCCCCGCCCAGCAGGGATTTCTTCTTAGCCGCTTTGGGGGCCGCCTTCGCTTTAGCGTTAGTCTTGTTCTTCTTTTTCATGGCTTCTGTTGATATAAGGAATAGTGAGACTTTTGAGACTTTAATAAGAGCATCAACCGCAAGAGGGTATCCGCAATTCAGCTAGCGAAGGTTGCCGCACCCGGAATTCTTAACATAGCCTGGGCGGGTATGGCCGGACACACGAACAGCCGCCGGCGGCCGGCTATTCATCGTCAGGACTGGCGGCAGGCTTGCGGCCAAAGTCAGGGCGCGGTTTTCTGGCTTTGGGGCTTTTATGGTTTTTGTGAGCGGCCACCGCTTTGGGTGGACTTACCACTTCGGCATCTATCTCCTCGGTTATGGACGCTTCTTTGGCGGCGGCCAGTTGCGGTAACGGGAAGGTGAAACCATGGTAGGTTATCTGTCCACCCTCTCGCTTTAGCTTATCATAGTATAGATAGCCAGCTGCCACCAATGCCAGACTGCCCACCAGTTTTTGGCCGGTGCTCAGCTTGGCAATTTCATTGGTCACCTTCCGGAACCGCTTAATGGATAAGGCGGCACCGTCAATGATATCGTCAGAAACGCCGTCCTTTTTCGAGTTCTTCTTTTTGTTGCGCTTGCCCATACTGGCGTATTCGCAAGCTCTTGCTACAAGGTTTCCATACAGCCTTAGTTACTCACTTCCTTTTCATTGACTGTGGATTCGCTCCGTGTAGCCAGGCTTCAGGCATCGTATCTGGAATTCCCTATTCTGTATGGGTGTATATACTGCCAGCGCAATTTCTAGCGGTGGCTTCTTCTATGCCTCTTGGCTTGAGTACTCATATAATACAACAACCCTGTTATATTGCTACAAGCTAAGGCAGTTCGCTTACTAGTAATTACCAGCCCGGCCAGTGGAGACCAGAACCCACTTAAAAACAACGGGGCGCTACCGAAAAGCCTCATGAGTAGGAACCTCTTTCCCTATTACGCATGGAATATTTTTTACTAGCTTTTAAGAAATACGCTGTATTCACTGGCCGGGCCAGAAGAAAAGAATATTGGATGTTTGTCCTGTTTCAGATTCTAATCGGTATTGCTGCCATCGTGCTGGACTCGGTTCTGGGCACTAGCATAGACTCTGTTGGCTCGGGCTACCTTTCCCTGCTGGCGTCTCTGATATTTATCATCCCTGGCCTGGCAGTAGCAGTTCGTCGCCTGCATGATGTAGAGAAGAGCGGTTGGTTTTTGCTGATTGGCTTTATTCCCGTCATTGGCGCTATCTGGCTGTTGGTGCTTTTCTGCACGGAGGGCACGCGCGGAGAGAATAAGTACGGCCCAGACCCCAAGTCACAGGAAGTTCTAGCTTATTAACAACCGGAGCATCTCATAAAAAGCGGCTGAACCTACTCCGGTTTCAGCCGCTTTTTGTTTTTGCAGCAAGCAGCAGGGGACAAGAAAGGCAGCTTCCTATTTCCCTGTTTTATTCGCCTGCAGACGCTGCACCGCTTTTTTTAGCACTACATCCTCGGTGCCCTGGGTGGCTGGACTGATGCGCTCCGCGGGCACGAAATTCTCCCGCGGCAGGCCATCTACCCGGTAGAGGCGCTCGGTGGGAATGTTGAAGCCGAAACCAGAATTGAGGAGCTGATACGAGGTAATGGCCCCGTTGAGGCGGGCCATTTCGGTGCCCATGATGGTGGCGCGCCGCATGGCATCCAGGCCAATCGTAATGCCCTCGGCCATGCTGCCCGTCCAGCGGCCCACCAGCACTACCAGAGGCCGGGTGTATGGCCGGGGCCGGGGTGAAACCAGCTCTATCCAGCTGCGCTTAATGCCGAACTCCCGCTCTTCGGCCGTTAGCTCGTGGCGTTGGTAGGGCTGCTCCTGGGTAATAAAGCGGCCCATAAGGGCGCGGGCTACGGTGGAGTTGCCGCCGCCCGGGGTTTCGCGCAGGTCCAGGACGAGGCCGGTGGTGTTGGCCAGCGCATCCAGCGTGCTGTCGAAGGCGGCCATGAGGCGGTTGTCGCCGAGGCTGTTGTTGATTTTGATGTAGCCGATGGAGCCCAGCTGCCGACTTTCCAGTAGGTGCGGGTAATGGATATTTTCCAGCTGGGCGCTGGGCTTATCGGGGAACAGCTGGCGGCGCTTGCCTTGGGCCAGTACCGTGAGCTTACGCGGAGTGCGGTGGTCACCGGCCAGGGCCTGGTTGAGGGCTACTTCGCGGGCGGCTTCGTCAATGGTTTTCAGGCTGCGGCCCAGTAAGGGCTGGAGGGCCTGCGCTATGGGCACATCGTTTACTGCCAGCACTTCCATGCCGGGGCGCAGGCCCACCCGCTCGGCCCCGAAGCCGGGGCGCACGGCCACTATCACGGCTTTTCCGTTTTGAAACTGCGCCCACACATCGGTGCCCGAGGGCAGGAGGCGGCGGGAATCGGGCAGGTTAGTGGAGAGGGAGGCGTGGTTGTCGTAGAGCTCGTTAAGGGCGTTTTCCAGCAGGCGTACAAACTGCGCGCGGGTGCTGATGCCGGGCAGTTGCACCGCGTAGAGCTGGCGCACTTTGGCCCAGTCGGTTTGCTTTTTGTCGAAGTAGCAGTAGTTCTCGTTGACGGTGGTCCAGAAGTAGTCGAAGTCCTGCTGGTATTGCGCGGGCGTGAGGTTGGCCTGCGCCCAGAGCGCGCCGGGAAGCAGCAGCAGAAGCAACAGGCAGAGCAGGCGTTGGAAAGAATTCATGACCAGAAGAAAAGCGGAGAACAGAACCGCCCTACTAGTTACAAAACCCTGCTTAGAACATCATGTCGTGTATGTGGCGCATCAAGTCAGGGACCGAGACATCTCGCTCGCTTCGCCTGTCATCCTGAGCTTGCGAAGGACCTTCTCACGTTGAAATGCAAGTCGTTCTGCCGTGAGAAGGTCCTTCGCAAGCTCAGGATGACATATAGTGTGGAAAACTCAGCACTCATTATGTTTCGACCAGCTCAGCATGACGGATGGTTTCCTGTGTCCCCACTACTCCAAAAAGAATTCCAGGACGTCTCAAGCAAATGCGTAGTTTGCACTCTGTTACGTTTATTATCTTATTCCATGTTCTCTGTATCGGTTCGGGCGTTTCTCAGTGGGTTTATTTTCCTCTTATTCACCAGTGCCGCCAGCTTCGCGCAAACGGCTCCGCCGGAAACGGAGCTGAACACCTTCTACGACCAACTGAACGCCTACCGCACGGCGCGCTACCAGCCGCTGCCGGATCTGGAGGCCCTGGAACTCCCCTCTACCTTCTCGGGCGCCGACTTAAAAGCCCTGCGCCTGCAGGAGCGGCATATTGTGCGCGTGGATCTGGTGTACACGGCCTTCCGCCTCAACCCCACGTTTAATCAACGCCAGCTTAACCTGAGCCGCATCCGTAACCTGGCCGCTGGGGTGCCGGGCCTGCTGCAGGACGAGTCTGTGACTTGGACGCTGGTGGAGCAAACCGGCTGCAACAGCCCCGCCGCCTGCCAGCCGTTCTTCCACGGGTTTGTGGTGTATGTAACCAAGCACGCCACCGCCGCCACCAGCCGCGCCGACCTGGACAGCCTCACGCGCAAGCTGCGCCTGCTGGAAAAAAAGCGCCCCAAAGCCGCTAAAAAGAGCCAGGGCAAGGCAGTGGCCTGCAACCTGCCCCTGAGCCGCTTCACCAACCGCCAGATGGCCCTGAACCTGCGCCGGGCCTACAAATGCCCGCAGCGCACCCCCCAAATTGTGAAGTTTCAGATGACGGTGGATGCCAGCGGCAACACCCAAAGCGTGCAGGTGCAGCCCACCAGCAAGCCCTTCTGCACCTCCGAGCTGGAAGAAGCCATCCGCAAGAGCGTGGTGTTTGCCTCGGGCTTCCCCATCAACCGCCGCCAGTTTCCGTTTATTGTGAAGGGGGCCGTGCGCCTGCCCATGGGGCCGCTGCAGCTGATGGGCCAGCCCGATGTGGCCATCATCAACTTCTCCCTACCCGACTCAGTGGCGCGCCTGTACCGCGTGTTCCTGAAACACAAGAACCCGCAGCACAAGCACGACTACTGCGAGGCACGCATTACCAAAGCCGGCGAACTGCTGGCCTCCGCTGATACCGCCGCCGTGGAAATGCCCCTGCCGCCCGATGCCAACGTGGTTTCCCGCGTGATGCAGCGCCACCCCGAGTGGAGCAAGGAAGTGGTGGTGACGGACGTAACCGGCAGCATGTTCCCCTACACCTACGATTTGCTGGCCTGGCTGCAGCTCAGCGCCCTCGAAGACAAAAAAACCTTCGTGTTCTTTAACGATGGCGACGACCAGCCCGACAAGAACAAGCGCGTGGGCAAAACCGGCGGCCTCTACCAGGTAAAAACCGACAGCTACGAGCCCATCAAAAACAAGCTGATTGAAGCCATGAAAGCCGGTGGCGGGGGCGACGCGCCCGAAAACGACGCCGAAGCCCTGCTCTACGCCCAACAGCTCACTCCGGCCGCCGACTCCACCGACATTATCCTGATTGCGGATAACTACACCTTCCCCCGCGACGCCAAGCTCCTCAAAAACACCACGGCCCACGTCCGCATTATCCTGTGCGGGGTGCACGACTACATCAACCCGCGCTACCTCGCCCTGGCCCGCAAGCACGGCTTCTCCCTGCACACCATCGAGGCCGACATCATGGATTTAAGCAAGCTGCTGGAAGGCGAAACCATCACCATTCAGGGCCAGCAATACCAGGTAACGAAGGATGGGTTTAAGCTGGTGCAGAAGACGTAGAGAAGCGCCTTACTACTCGTCCCTCCCTCGGTGGGGACAAGCTTCTGTTGCCGTTTGGAGGGGGTAGGTGGGCTTGTTTGAGGTTTCATGCTGGGGAATTCCAGCGCTTAAGAATAGTTGGTAGCTCAAACTACTTATTGCACTTTTGAGGCTCTTATAAAGACATGATAGGTATGCGACTTTTAATCCTGACTTCACTACTACTAGTTCTGCTAACGACATGCGGCAGCCCTGATGCCAATCATGTTAGACCACGTGATATAAAAGGTGAGTGGAAATTTGAATCTGGCACCTTTAAGAATATCTGTATTACTGAAGGCAGATGCCGTTGCGGGTACTATGATTGTATAATACAGCAGGGTGGAATGGGACCGTTCAACTTAAAGGTGACCAAAACGGAAATAACTCGTTACGTCCCCAACGATCCAACCATTAAAACAACCTACAAATACACTACTAAGGGAAACGTCATTAATTGCGAAACGTCGAGTGGCTACAAAACAACCATGACCGTTACGCAGCTAACAGAAAACCGATTCGTCTGGCACCAAGATTCTTACGAGGATGGCGTTAACTATACTCTAGACATTGTACATACGCGTTAGCACGCTCTAAGTACTTCGCAAAGCGGGAGGCTGGGCATTTCTACTCAAATAACGCTAGTGGCGTAGTTTCGATTTGTCACTGATGCAGTAGGGGCATTACAACTTCCACTGCAAAGCCGGACACGAGTTACGCTATTCCAAATCATGGCACTTGAAAAGATACCGAGTGCTTTACTGGTATAGCCTTATTTTGCTCTCTGTTGTTTATTATTTCATTCCATTGAAACGCAAAAACGGCTGGCGCTACTATAGCGCCAGCCGTTTTTTCTTTATCGCAAACGCGGAATTACATATGAATCGCCCGGTTATCCGTCGCAGCTAAACACGCTTCCTTCATGGCTTCGGCATAGGTGGGGTGAGCATGGCTCATGCGGGCTACGTCCTCGGCGGAGGCGCGGAACTCCATGGCCGTTACGGCTTCCGCAATGAGGTCGGCGATGCGCGGGCCAATCATGTGCACGCCCAGGATTTCGTCGGTTTCCTTGTCGGCCAGCACTTTCACGAAGCCGTCGAGGTCCATAGAGGCGCGGGCGCGGCCCGAGGCGCGGAAGGGGAAGTTGCCGGTTTTGTAGGCCTTGCCCATTTCCTTCAGCTGCTCCTCGGTGTAGCCCACACCAGCCACTTCTGGCCAGGTGTACACCACGCCGGGGATGAGCAGGTAGTTGATGTGTGGCTTCTGGCCCACAATGGTTTCGGCCACAAACACGCCTTCTTCCTCGGCCTTGTGCGCCAGCATAGCGCCCCGCACCACGTCGCCGATGGCGTAGATGCCGGGCACGTTGGTTTGCAGGTGCTCGTCTACCTTAATGCGGCCGCGCTCTTCCATCTGCACGCCAGCGGCTTCCAGATTCAGGCCCGCGGTGTAGGGCACGCGGCCCACGGCCACCAGGCAGTAGTCGCCTTCAAACTTCACTTCCTCGCCTTTCGGGTTGGTAGCGGTTACCGTCACGGCGTCGCCCTCGCGGGTAGCGCCGGTTACTTTGTGGCTCAGGAAAAACTGAATCCCGATTTTGCCCAGAATGCGCTTCAGCTCTTTGCCCAGGGCGCGGTCCATGGTCGGGATGAGCGAGTCCATGAACTCCACCACCGATACTTTGGCGCCGAGGCGGGCGTACACGGAAGCCATTTCCAGCCCGATTACGCCACCGCCAATTACAATCATGTGCTTGGGCACTTCCCGGATGTTCAGGGCCTCGGTGCTGGTGATGATGCGCTCCTTGTCCTGCGCAATAAAGGGCAGCACGGTGGGCTTGGAGCCGGTAGCAATGATGACGTTTTTGGTCTCAATCTGCTGCTCCTCGCCGCCCGCGGTGGGCTGAATTTTGATGTGGTTTTTATCAACGAACGAACCTACGCCCTGAATGACGTCGATTTTGTTTTTCTTCATCAGGTAGATGATGCCGTCGGTATTGGCCTTCACCACGCCGTTCTTCCGGTCGATGAGCTGGTTCATGTTGATCTGCAGGTCGCTCAGCTCAATGCCATGCTCCTTGAAGGTAGTATGGGCATTGTGGTAGTGCTCCGTGCTATCGAGCAGGGCTTTGCTGGGAATGCAGCCCACGTTGAGGCAGGTGCCGCCCAGGGTGTCGTACTTCTCAATAAGGGCCGTTTTTAGGCCGAGCTGGGAGCAGCGGATAGCTGCCACATAACCGCCCGGGCCGGAGCCGATAACGGTAACGTCGTATTGGTTCATATTCAGCGGGTGAGTTCGGTGGAAATCAACGGGCGCGAAGGTACGGATGAATCGGTGGCGCGCTTGGGTGAAACCAGAATTTAACACCGGATGTTAGCTCCCCTCCTTTTTTAAGGAGGTGTGGCCGCAGGCCGGGGCGGTAAATGACGTTGTTTGGTTGCAGGAAGCCCGAACCAATGTGCATCAACAATGTGCATGCTGAGCTTGTCGAAGCATCTCGCGTGCTGACGTTGCCAAAGTAACTGTCATGCTGAGCGCAGTCGAAGCATCTCTACCGCTTCGTATGGGTTTACCACACTACCAAGATGCTTCGACTGCGCTCAGCATGACGGGCTTTTCATAAGTTTTTGTACCAATAAAGTCAGCACGCGAGATGCTTCGGCTGTGCTCTGCATGACGTTTCGGGTAAACAACGATTGGTCAACCACCCCTAGCCCCTCCTCATCTGAGGAGGGGAACTAGCTTTTAGCTGCTGGCTTTCTTAGACTTCCCCTACTCTACCAGCACGCCGATGTAGTAATCATGCGTATCCACTTCCAGGTTATCCTTGGTGACGCCGGGCAGGGTGAGGGGCTGGAATTTGGTGGTGAGCTTTACCAGCTGATACTGGCCGCCTTTGGTGCGCAGGCGCACGGGCATATCGAAGGCGGGCACATCGGCAATCCAGCGGGCCAGGGTTTTGCCATCCTGCGTGGAGCGCACTTCCAGGGTGGGAATGTTGGGGTGGCGCAGGTACTGGTCGAAGATGGGCGTGAGGTTCTGGCCGCTCTGCTGATTGATGTAGTTGATGATCTGCTCGGTGGTGACGGTCTGGTGGTAGAACTGCTGACCCAGGCCGCGCAGGATTTGGCGCCATTTGGCGTCATCGTTCACCGTGAGGCGCAGCATATGGAGCAGCGCTGCTCCTTTGGGGTACATGTCGCCTGAGCCTTCCTTATTTACATTGTACGGCCCGATGATAGGCTGGTCGTTCTGAATCCATTTGCGGGTGCCATGAATATAATCGGCCGCAATAGCCGGGCCAGCCTGGCTTTCCACAAACATGGCTTCCGTATAGGTGGTGAAGCCCTCATGCACCCACATATCGGCAATATCCTTGGAGGTGATGTTGTTGCCGAACCACTCATGGCCGCTTTCGTGGATAATGATGTAGTCCCACTTCAGGCCCTGACCCGTGTCAGACCGGTCGGTGCCCAGGTAGCCGTTCTGGTACTTGTTGCCATAGGCCACGGCGCTTTGGTGCTCCATGCCCAGGTGCGGCGCTTCCACCAGCTTGTAGCCATCTTCATAGAAGGGATACGGCCCAAACCAGTACTCAAACGACTTCAGCATCGGCTTTACGTTGGCGGCAAAGTGGGTTTTGGCCTTGCTCAGGTTTTCGGGCAGCACCCAGTAATCCAGCGTAAGCTTGCCTTTCTCACCGGCGTACTCATCCGAGAAATGCTGGTAGTCGCCCACGTTCAGGGCCACATCATAGTTGTTGATAGGGTTCGCAACAAACCAATCATAGCGCGTGTAGCCGCCTTTCAGCTTGGTTACTTTGCGCAGGCGGCCGTTGGAAACATCTTTCAGCCCCTTGGGTACTGAGATGCTGATGAGCATAGAGTCTACTTCATCGGCCTGATGGTCTTTGGTGGGCCACCACACGCTGGCGCCCATTCCCTGGCAGGCCGTAGCTACCCAGGGTTTGCCTTTGGCATCCTTGGTAAACACCAACCCCCCATCCCAGGGCGCTTTCTTGGCCACAATAGGCTGCCCTGAGTAATACACCCGGAACTCATCCTTCGTACCCTGCCGGATGGGCTGTGGAAACGTGACGAATACCGCATTGGCCTCCCGCGTAAACGGCACTTCCTGGCCCTTGTACTCCACCTTATCCACCTTCAGATTGGCAAACAGATCAAACTGCAGGCGCGTGAAATCTTGGGTGGCCGTGAAGCGAAACAGGTTGGAGCCGCTGAGGGCTCGGTTGTCGATATCCAGCTTTACATCCAGGTGGTAGTAGTTGATGTCGTAGCAGGTGCGCAGGGGCGTGAGGGCTCCCCGGAGCGAGTCAGCGCGGGTAAAGGCGGTTTTGGGCTGCATCAGCTGGGCTGTGGCGGCCTGGGCCAGGCTCAGAAACAAAACGGTGAGCAGGAGAAGATTTCGAGTCATAAGAAAAAACGAGGGTGCGGAACGGGTACCAAGGTAAGGCTTCCGGCAAAGACGCCAACCTGGAGTTGGCGTTGCCGCGCTTCAGCGCCCAAGTGTTAAAATTCCGCAAGATTCCGGCGCCATCCACCGGGTATTCTGGTGTAGGTTTGCGTTGCACTCTGTCTTTTCGTTATGTCTCGTCCCGCCCGCGCCTCACTTCTGCTGGCTTTTGCCGCCCTCTACATCATCTGGGGTTCTACTTACCTGGGCATCCGCTTCGCTATTGATTCCATTCCGCCGCTGCTCATGGCCGGTACCCGCTACGCACTGGCCGGGGCTTTACTCTACAGCTTTATGCGCCTGCGTGGCGCCCCGGCGCCCACTGCCAAAGGCTGGCTGCATGCCATCGTTATTGGGGTATGTCTGCTGGGCTTTGGTAACGGCGGCGTAACGCTGGGCGAGCAATATATTCCCTCCGGGCTGGCGGCGCTGCTGGTGGCTACGGTACCTATGTTTCTGGCACTGCTGGGCTGGCTGAGTGGTGTTTCGGCGAAACCTACGGCCTGGGTAACCCTGGGGCTGGGCTGTGGCCTGGCCGGCGTATACCTGCTGGCCCGTACGCCCGGTGCTTCCCACGTAGCCCTTCCCGGCCACGAAAGCATTGGCATTATCTGCGTGCTTACGGCCGCGCTGGTGTGGTCCATCGGCTCACTCTACTCCAAGAAAAAGCAGCCGGCCTCCTCGCCCTTCGTATCAGGCGGCATGCAAATGCTATGCGGCGGCCTGGCCATGATTATGGTAGGCCTGCTGCGCGGTGAGGCCAGCGGCTTTCAGGTGGCGGCCGTAACCACCAAGTCCTGGATAGCCTACGTCTACCTGGTTACGTTTGGCTCCATTGTAGCGTTTACAGCCTATATCTGGCTGCTGCGCCACGTAGAGCCCGCTTTGGCCGGCACCTATGCCTTTGTAAACCCCGTAGTAGCCGTACTGCTGGGCTGGGGCTTTGCCGGCGAAACACTGAACGCTCAAATGCTGGGCGGCGCCGCCCTGATTGTGGTAGCCGTTGTGCTGGTGGTATTGGGCGGGCGCCGCAAGGCCCCGGTACCCGCTTTGAAAGACACCCAGCCAGCTTAGGCCCGTAGCGAAAACAGCCCTGAACGGTGGGGCAGCCTACCGTCGGGGCTGGTAGTGGTGCAGCAGGGTTTTGCCACCGGCTACCACCAGCAGGTCTTCCACCACGCCGGGCAGGGGCTCAGGCAGCTCACCGGAGTCGGCGGCCAGTTTGCGCAGCGCAAAGGCGCCAAACGTGCCCGCTATAGCACCCAACCCACCTACAGCAGCCCCACGCAGCAGCTTCTGCCGGTTTAGCTTATAGAGTGCTGCGCCTACCAGTGCCCCCGATAGGGTGCGGCCCACTACACTGATGGGTTCCGTACGGTTGGGGGCATTGGGCAGCTTATCCCCTATCATTTCGGCTCCGGCCAGCAGCTTCAGGCCCGTGCTGGCCCCACTGCTCTGCAGCCAGCTCAGCCGCGAGTGCGCCAGCCGCCTCGAAGGGTGCTGCCGCAACGCACTGCTTAACAGCGCCGGGGCCGACATACTGCGCATACCGGCAATTACGCCCATGCCTATGGTTTTCCAGAAAGCCGAAGATGATGCCATACTCATAGATATAATGGATCAGAAGAGAAGTCTGCTGCTTAAACGCACATCCTTTCTGAATGGCTGCTTGCTTTGGCTGATTCTCCCAATGGCCACGAAACGTTTCTGCAGAAACATCATTAGTCAACACTTAAAAGCGTCAGCCAACTACTTAGAAATAAGCCCAATGAATTAGCCACCAAGCAGCCGGCCCCCATAACGCCCAGCACGTATATATCCTTTGTAATCAACCTCCTCCACCCTAAGGCTGGCTCAGCTGACTTATTTTTGAGCCGCTATTGTAGGGCTACTACCAACAAGCCCTAACCGGCATCCCTTGCCTTGCACGGGCTATTTTCCCGCTCCCAAAGCTTACGACGCATGCCTACTCCCGCTCTTTCTGATATTACTACTGAAGCCGACATTCGTTTGCTGGTTGACCGTTTCTATGATAAAGTAAACGCCGACGAGCTGCTCAGCCCCATCTTCAACGAGGTAGCCCAGGTGCACTGGGAGCAGCACCTGCCCACTATGTACGACTTCTGGAGTGGCCTGCTGCTGAACACTGGCCGGTATCGTGGCCGGCCATTTCCCAAACACCTCGTACTACCCGTAGATGGTCAGCATTTCCACCGCTGGCTCACCCTCTTCACCGAAACGGTAGCGGCGCATTTTGCCGGCCCCGTTGCCGATGATGCCATTCGTAAGGCGGGCAACATTGCGCATATTTTCCAGCACCGTATTCAGCAGGCTCGCAATCCATTGCATATTCTCTAGTCAGAAAGGGTATATTAGGACGGTTAGAAGAAAAAATTGAAATAAAATTTTTGCAATCGAATGCGAATTCCACGAAACCTGCGTAAATTCGCTACGTATCTACCCGTCAACCCCATCTGCTATGAAATCTTCAACTGCTTTGCATGATATCCGGAACGAAGGCGACATCAAAACGCTGGTAGATACTGCGTTTAGTAAAGCAAACGATGACGAGTTGCTGGCCCCCCTGTGCCAGGCCGTAGCCCAGATTCACTGGCCCCGTCACCTGACTTCCCTCTACGATTTCTGGAGCAGCACCTTACTGGGTACCAGCCGGTATCGGGAAAACGAGCCTATTCCGCTGCATTCTATGCTGACCTCGCAAGCGCCCCGCTCACAGCGCTGGATTTCCCTGCTGGAGCGCACCGTGGAGGAGCAATTCTCCGGCAGCAAAGCGGAAGAAGCCAAGCATAAGCTTTCCACCCTTTTTTCCCGGGCGCATACGGCTTAAGCTTCACTGACTTTACAATAAAAAGCCCTCCCGAAATTGCTTCGGGAGGGCTTTTCTTTTTTACGGATTAGGCTGACGCGCTTACACGCCCAGCAACAAGCGCGTGGGGTCTTCCAGCAACTCCTTCACCCTTACCAGGAATGATACCGACTCGCGGCCATCAATGATACGGTGGTCGTAGCTCAGCGCCAGGTACATCATCGGGCGAATCACCACCTGTCCGTTCTCGGCAATGGGGCGCTGCACAATGTTGTGCATCCCCAGAATAGCCGACTGCGGGGCATTGATGATAGGCGTGCTCATCATGGAGCCGAACACACCACCATTGGTGATGGTGAACGTGCCGCCCGTCATCTGCTCAATAGTGAGCTTGTTGTCACGGGCCAGGCCAGCCAGGCGCTGGATTTCCTTCTCGATGCCATCGAACGACAGTTCCTCCGCATTGCGGATAACCGGCACTACCAGACCTTTGGGGGCCGATACGGCAATGCTGATGTCGCAGAAGTCGTTGTACACGATGTCGGTGCCGTCAATCTGAGCATTCACGGCGGGCCACTCTTTCAAGGCTACGCACACAGCCTTAGTGAAGAACGACATGAAGCCGAGGCCCACGCTGTGCTTCTCCTTAAACTTGTCTTTGAACTTGTTGCGCAGGTCCATGATAGGCTGCATGTTCACCTCGTTGAAGGTGGTGAGCATGGCCGTTTCATTTTTCACCGATACCAAACGACGAGCCACCGTCTTGCGCAGGTTGCTCATCCGCTCGCGCCGCACATTGCGGTTGCCGCTAGCGGCGGGAGCGGCCTGGGTAACGGCTGGCGCAGGGGCTGCTGGGGCCGCTTGTGGGGCCGGGGCAGCCGGACGAGCCTGAGCATTCTGGGCATCTTCCTTCGTGATGCGACCATCCCGACCGGAACCCTGCACATCGGCCGGGCTAATGCCCTTTTCTCCGAGGATTTTACCAGCCGCCGGCGAAGGCGTGCCGGTAGCATAACTGGTAGTAGCAGACGCTGCCGAAGTCATGGCAGCCGGAGCAGCTTGTGCGGCGGCAGGAGCACTGGCTGGCGCCGAAGCCGCGGCCGCAGCGCCGCTGCCACCTTCAATGCGGGCAATGGTAGCACCAATACCAATGGTTTCGCCTTCCTTGGCCGCGTGGCGCAGCGTACCACTACCTTCCGCAGGCAACTCAAACGTAGCCTTGTCCGATTCCAGCTCGGCAATGATTTCGTCGCGCTGCACCTGGGCACCGTCTTCCTTTAGCCATTTGGCCACGGTTACTTCCGTAATGGACTCGCCCACGGCCGGAATCTTCATTTCCACCGTAGCCCCACCGGTGCTGGCGGGCGCGGCAGCAGGAGCCGGAGCGGCTGCGCCGCCGGCGGGCTGCCCACCGTAACCGGCCTGGTCGCTGGCTTTAGGGTTTTCCTCGCCTTTGCTCACCGGATCAGGGGCTACTGCGGGAGTTGCCTGGGCCACAGGAACCGCCACGTCAGCCGGGCTTTGCCCATTGATAGAAGCAATGACCGTCCCGATACCAATGGTTTCGCCTTCGGCCACGTGAATATGCAAGACACCGTCCTTTTCAGCGGGCAGCTCAAACGTGGCTTTATCCGATTCCAGCTCGGCAATTACTTCGTCGCGCTTTACGGTTTCGCCGTCTTTCTTGAGCCACTTGGCAATGGTAACCTCGGTGATGGACTCGCCGACGGCGGGGATTTTAATTTCCAGACCCATAGGGAGAGAATTGAGGGGTTTCGGGGGTAGGTAGCGCGAACTAGGTAGTGCGTGCCTGCGGAACTATGTGGTTATAACTGGGCAAGGAAGCTTGCGCTAGTCGGTTTTTTGAGCGTTTGCTGCGGTGGCCTTAATGGTGGCGTCGGCTACCTCTTCACGGGGCTTGTCGAAGGCGCGGGCCACCAACTCTTTCTGCTCTTTCACGTGCACCTTGTTATAGCCGGTAGCCGGCGAGGCGGAGGGCTTGCGCGAAATCACATCTTCCAGCTCACGGCGCATAAAGCGCAGCAGGTAGTTCCAGTAGCCCATATTCTCGGGCTCTTCCTGTACCCAGAACACTTTGGCTTTGGGATATTTAGCCAGCTCGGCCGCCAGTTGCTTCTGAGGGAAGGGGTGCAGTTGCTCCAGACGCACAATGGCTACGTCCCGGCGCTCCGACTTCTGCTGTTCTTCCAGCAGGTCGAAGTACACTTTGCCCGAGCACAGCAGTACACGCTTTACTTTCTTGTCCTCGGCGTACACGTCGCCGAGCACTTCGCGGAAGGAACCGGCGGTAAACTCTTCCACCGGCGACACACACAGCGGGTGGCGCAGCATGGATTTCGGCGACATTACCACCAACGGCTTGCGGAACTCCCAGGTCAGCTGCCGGCGCAGCGCGTGGAAGAAGTTGGCCGGCGTGGTCATGTTGGCCACTACAATGTTGTTCTCGGCAGCCAGCTGCAGGAAACGCTCGGGCCGGGCGTTGGAGTGCTCCGGGCCCTGGCCTTCGTAGCCGTGGGGCAGCAGCATCACCAAGCCGTTCATGCGCTGCCACTTGCTCTCCGAGGATACAATGAACTGGTCAATCATGGTCTGAGCGCCGTTGGCAAAGTCGCCGAACTGCGCCTCCCAGATAACCAGGGCCGTGGGGTTAGCCATGGCATACCCGAATTCAAAGCCTAGTACCGCGTACTCGCTCAGCAACGAGTTGTAGATGCGCATCTGCTCCTGCCCCTCACCGATATAGTTCAGGGAGTTATAGGGGGCTGAGGTTTCAGCGTCATGCAGTACGGCGTGGCGGTGCGAGAACGTGCCGCGCTGCACATCCTGCCCACTCAGGCGCACAATGTGTTTTTCGGCCAGCAATGAGCCATATGCCAATAATTCGCCGGCGGCCCAGTTGAGCACGCGCGTTTCGAAGAACATCTTCTTGCGCTCCTCCATCAGCTTTTCAATCTGCTTCAGGGGGCGGAAGCCCTCAGGCAGCGTAGTCAGCGCCTTGCCTACTTTCGCTACCATGTCTTCGCTGATACCTGTAGCCGGCGACTGGTCGAAGTCCTCGGACTTGCTGCGGCGCAGGCTGCGCCACTCGTTTTCGAGGGCTTGGTAGTTGTAGGGCAATGGCTTCTGCTTCACCAGGTCCAGGCGGGCCTGCAGGGTGTCGCGGAATTCCTTGTCCATCTGGGCAGCCAGCTGCGCGTCTACATCGCCGCGCTGTACCAGCATGGCGTTGTATACCTCGCGCGGGTTCTGGTGCTTGCTGATGAGGTTGTACAGGGTGGGCTGCGTGAACTTCGGCTCGTCCGACTCGTTGTGGCCGTGGCGGCGGTAGCACACCATATCAATAAAGATATCGGCGTGGAACTGCTGCCGGTACTCGGTGGCCAGCTGCACGGCAAATACCACTGCTTCGGGGTCGTCACCGTTCACGTGCAGCACCGGGGCGTCGATAATCTTCGCCAGATCGGTGCAGTAAATGCTGGAGCGGGCGTCCTCGAAATCCGTAGTAAAACCTACCTGGTTGTTGATAACGAAGTGCACCGTGCCGCCGGTCTTGTAACCTTCCAGCTGCGACATCTGCGTTACCTCGTACCCAATGCCCTGGCCGGCCACAGCTGCGTCGCCATGAATCAGGATGGGCAGTACTTTATGGTAATCGTTGCCGTAGCCGTGGTCCAGCTTGGCGCGCACGAAGCCTTCTACCACGGGGTTCACCGCTTCCAGGTGCGAGGGGTTGGGCGCCAGCTTTAAGTTTACAGTGCGGCCACCGGCATCTACCTGGCTGCTGTAGCCCATGTGGTACTTCACGTCGCCGTCGCCCATGGTCAAATCCGGCACGGCGGTTCCCTCGAATTCCGAGAAGATCTGCTCGTAGGTTTTGCCCATGATGTTGGCCAGCACGTTCAGGCGGCCGCGGTGGGCCATACCAATCATCACTTCCTCTACGCCCAGTTCAGCCCCCTTGCGGATGATGGCATCGAGCGCCGGAATAGTGGTTTCGCCGCCTTCCAGCGAGAAACGCTTCTGGCCCAGGAATTTGGTGTGCAGGAAGTTCTCGAATACAACGGCTTCGTTGAGCTTGCTCAGAATGCGCTTTTTGTAGTCGATGCCGGGGTTGAAGTTCAACGAAGCGTGTTCCACCTTGTCCCGGAACCAGTCGAGCACCTGCGGGTCGCGGATATACATGTACTCGAACCCAATGGTGCGTGTGTACACTTTCTCCAGCGCGGCCACAATGTCGCGCAGCTTGGCGTTCGGGCCCAGGCCCAGCACTTCGCCGTTCTTAAAGGTGGTGTCCAGGTCGGCTTCGCCCAGACCAAAATCCGTGAGGCTAAGGCGGGCTTTCCGGTCTTTCCGCTCGCGCACCGGGTTAGTGCGAGCCACCAGGTGGCCGCGGCTGCGGTAGGCATGAATCAGGTTGCGAACCTGGGTTTCTTTATCAGCCGAAACCGTATCGACGGCACGGATAGTACCGGCCTGGTTGGTACCCGCGGCGGTAGTTAAAACGCCTTCGCCATCGGCCTGCGGAATACCACCTTCAGGGTATTGCTGCGAGAAGTCGAAGCCTTCAAAAAACTTGCGCCAGCCAAAGTCTACCGACTCGGGGTCGTTCTTATAGGACTGGTACAGTTGGTCAATATATTCGCCATGGGCGTTGGCGATGTAAGAGTAAGCGTCCATGCGGTAGGAGCTGGTGTGACGGCGGTAAAGGTAAAAGCTAACATCAGAAAGCAAAAACTGATATTCGCATACTCAAATAAACCTGTTAATCAAGCAAATGATTTTTGGGAGAGCTTCGCCTAACCTTATAGGATATGGCAATCTATCAAAAGCAAAGCAGTAGCATGCCTATTGCCTGAGGCAAACGATATTTTACCTGGCTTGTTAGCTTACCCTTCCATTATTATTTCCCTTGCGGGTGGAAGCGGTAAATTTCATACTTCCCCCTTTCAGCTGGTTCATATTGTAGCTGGGAAGTGGTAAAGTAGATATACCCATTGGCATCCTCCGCAAACGTATCGGCCCAACGGATGCGGGCATCCTTCACTACATCAAATACCTGCCCGGTGCGGGGCTCCGTTACCCTAATAGCATTTGTAGTCAGGCCACCAGACCAGATACGGCCGTCCCGCGTGCGCCACAGCCCATCAGCCGGGCCAATGGTGGCTATGGTTTGTACGGCCGCATGAAGGCTATCGGCAGGGGTGTTGCGGCGCAGCAGGCGCGTAGGCACGCGGAAAAGCTTCTCACCGGTGAGGACAGAGAAGTACAGTGTATCACCGCTGGCGCTTAGCTCAATGCCGTCGGAATGTACTTGCCTGGTCCATTTCTTCCCATTGAAAGTAAGGTAGGGCAGGTTGGGTTTAGTAACTGAGTCATTCGCCAGTTGCCGATGCACCTGGCCGGAGCCTAACTCTACCGCCAGCAGCGCGCCCGAACCGGAATCGGTCAGGTAAGCTACGTTATGAGCCACATCAATGCGCACATCATTCAGATAGGATTGCTTGTTCCAGGTACTGGCTGGGAATTTATAGGTTCGCAGCAGGCGGCCGCTGGCCACCTCAAACACGTGCAGCCGAGGGCCTGCTGGTAGCACGCCCTTAAACTCGGGATTATTAGGGTCTACCACCCACAGGCGGTTTTTGCTGTCGGCTACCACGCTTTGCACACAGCTGAACTTCTCATCCGGTGAGGAGCCGGGCTTCCAGGCATTGCGGGCCGCATCAGGCCAGGGCTTGGCAGTGCCATCAGGCAACAGCTCGGCTACGGAAACGGGCACATCAGCTGACCAACGGGGAAAGTTGACGAAGCGGCGGCCGTTGGGCGCAATGGTAATGCCGGTCCATTGTCGGTCGTGCTGGGCTACCAGTTCCAGTACCACGCCTGGGGCCGTACTGGTAGTAGTAACAGTGGTGCTATCGGCAGGCGCCTGGGCAGTGCGGCCGGCTTCATTCGTGCCAGACTGACAACCAGCCAGCAGCATGCCCAGCATGGTGGCGGTAGTCAGCGAAGGAATTAAGAAGTGCTTCATCAGAGAACATCAACGAAAAAGGGCTCCTAAGCACTGGGGCAGCTGTGTAGCGCCGCTATACCTTCATATAAGAAGGTAGAATCAGGCTTATTTTGAGGGCTTACTCATGGGAACCTAACTGATTGTTTCCTACGCGCTAATAAGACTGGTGTTCGGCAGCGCTGCATAAAAACAGAGGTTTCCCGGGCCAGAATTAGGTGTAAAATATTGGCACTAAAAAAAGAGCGAAATTGTATTATATAGTTCAAACCTCGTCTCTATCGTAGCAGCAGCGCCGTACGGTATAGCATCTTCGGCTTGCAATTTATTACTGAATATCTTGTTAAAACATAATAATAAATTGAAATCAATATAGAAATTATACCTTAAAGGCACTTAACTAAAAAAAAGTGTAACCTTTACCTCGTTCTCCGGGTACGCTCCTTGCCTCAAGCAGGGTTGTCAAATTTGGACGAAGCTTATACTTCCTGGCTTAAGTGGAAGTCCACAAACTCAAACGCCATGTCTATTGCTCTATTTCTGCTAAACCTCATCTTCGCCCCCCAAACTGCTCTGCTCCCCCCTTCGCCGAACCATTCGGCCACTTACACCATCGTTGCGCCGCCGGTTATTACACCCCGTGCGGTAACCCTTCAACCAGGCAGCTATTCTGCCACTCTGCCCAAACGGCTGCCTCATTATACGGTGACGGCCACCGTGTACACTCCGGATGTACGTCAGACTGATTCTGAGCCGTTTATCACCGCTGACAACTCGCGCATTCCGCGCAACCACTCCAGCAAAACCCGCTGGGTAGCCGTTTCCCGGGACTTGCTGAAACACTGGGGCGGACCGCTGAAGTACGGCGACCAGGTACAGGTATCGGGTATTTCCGATGAGCTGGATGGGGTTTACGTCATTCACGACACCATGAACCGCCGCCACCGCCACTGTATTGACGTGCTGGTGAATGCGCGGGAAATCCGCGGCCGGATGACCCGCGACGACTTCGGTTTGTGGAAAGGCGTGCGCATCACCAAAGTTTCGGCTTCCGAAGCCTGGAACGAAGGCTAATAGTTTATCTATTCATTAGCATAACCCGGCCATTCTGCCGGGAAGGTCGTGATGGTGCGGGGCTTACCCACTGCGTTGTACAGAAGGCTCAGGGGCTGAGCCGGGTCGCGCATAATATCGGTGAGCGGAATCTGCCACCGCTTCCACATCTCCAGCAACGACTGTGCATACCCTGAATTTTCCCAGGGATTAAAGATTTCCCGCGTTATATCATCGATGAGGGTGTCATACACTATCTGGCTGTCGCCGGGCTGTATGGTGCGCGGGTAATAATCGGGGACTACATTGAATAGATAGGCAGCGTAGTACACGCGGGCCTTGAATTCGGCTATCTGCACCGGGTGCAATGGGCGCGCCTGCGCATCGGCGTATACCTGACGCATGGCCTGCCGGATAATGCCATTGTCCAGCAGGCAGGCTACCAGCACCGTGTTGTTGAGCTTCAGGCTGAAGACCATAGTGGTCAGGTCATCATCGTACTCAAAAGCAATGGTATCTTCCGCAGGTGCTACTTCCAGAATAAACAAAGTGCTGGGCGTAAAATCCTCAAACTCTATGGGCACGCGCAAGGCCTGAAATACCTGGAAGAAAGCCTGAAAGCGCAGGAGCATCTGGGCATTTTCTGCCAGCGGGTATTGGGGCTTGATGAGGGGTGCCTGTTCCGTCAGCAGTTCCTTAATCAGGATGCCGTAAAACATCTTACCCAGCCACAGGAAAACTGTTTTTTCAGGCAGGGCACGCAAACCTTCGAGGCCTGCTTCTGTGGCCGCCGCAATAGTAGCTTCCAAGGGTTCTACATGCTGCTGGCGGCAGGTGGGGCAGCAGGGTATCTGCAGTTCCTCATACGTCACGATGCTTTGATCCAGCAAGCGCATCTGCCGGGCGCGCAGGTCGTAGCGGTCCATCAGCCACTCGGCAAAAACCGGCACGGTATCCTGCGGAGGCGTTACGGCCGCGCCGCACAAAAAGCACAGGTGCGGGCCAAAGCGCATACTATCAAACGGGTCGTAGAGGGTCAGGTCGGGAGCGGTAGCCATAGGTTAGAACTAAATAGGCCGCAAAGGTAAGGCCGCCGCGCAAGCTTCGGCACAAACCCCACTACAACAGAACGCCCGGCCATTGCATGGCCGGGCGTTCTGACATAAAGTAAAGAGCTACAGGTGGCCGCTAGCGCGACAATGTGGAGCCTAACTTGATGAGTATCTTGCCCAAATGCGTGAGGGCGGCAGTGTAGCCATTGGAAGCCTCTTCCGCCACCTTAATGGTCTCATTGCCCAGACTGGCCAGTATTTCGGCCAGCGTATGGGTATCGGGGGTTTCCTGGCTGAGCTGTTCGCGCAGGGCCGTCATTTCCTGCGTAATTTTGGCCAAGCCGGGGCGGCCGCTGGCCCGCAACACTTCCTCCCAACGACCGATTTCCGACAGGCCATGCTTGTTTTGCAGGCTGGGAACACCATCGTTAAGCAGGGTGAGGGTATCCTCGACCAAAGCGGAGTTTTGTTCGTCGCTTACTTCCAGGGGTACCGTGGGGGTAGGCGTAGACTGGGGAGTGGGGGTGATGGAATCCATAAAATGAAACGAAAAAAGCCGAGGTAGTGCTGGCATATACTTGATTGCCACCGGAAAAGTTAAGGCACCCTGCCCGCCCTCTTTTCGTACAAGCGCCCGGGCCCCGCGCCGCTTATTGCTCTTATGTTCTACGAAGTACTTTTTTCTGATTTTCCTACCCCCGCCCAACAAGCGCAGTATGCCGCAGTGCGGGATGCCTTACAGGCCGAGGCTAGCGCCCCCCACACCTTGCTCCTGGGGCGGCTGCCCGCAGGCAATGGGCTGGTGCTGGACGCAGTGCTTATCCGCCCGCATGCCGTTGTCATTCTGCTTCTGGAGCCACGGGGCGGCCACCTCACCCTCACGGACTTTGCGGCTGCTCCCTGGCAGCTGGCGGGCAGCCCCATGCCGTTTCAGCAGGCGGCCAATCCCTATCAGGCCTTTCAGCAGCAAAAGGCAGCGTTAGCTGAGTTCCTGCGGCCCCAGCTGACGGCCGAGCAGGCAAACCTGAACTTTACCAGCGGCCTGCTACTGTTTGGCGAGCCGGTGACTTTTGCCCCGGCGGTAGAAGCCGGCATGAGTGCCGTGCCGGGCACCAGTAGCTTCCATCTGCTTGCTGACCCTGCCCGTTTTACCCGCCGCCTAAGCCAGCTGGCTACCCCTGAAATAGACCTGTCTGTTACTGATTTAAGCCACCTGGCTCAAACGCTGGGCGCAGCACCAACAGCCAGCCAGCCAACAGAGACGGAGGAGCCATTACAGAACACACCCGAGTATGAAGCGGAACCAGCGCCTGCTGCCCCCGAAAACGCCGGCGACTTTTTCCGGGAAAAAGCCGCGCAGCTCTGGCGCTGGCTGGGCGCCGATGATATTGAGGATGTAGACCGCAGCGCCTACCCAACTACAGCGGGCCAGAATCATTTGCAGGAAAAGCAAGAGCTGGAGCAGTTACGCGCTACTATGCAGGCCGAGCTGGCCCGGCAGCTACAGGCCATGGAAGCCCGCGACGCCGAGCGGGAACAAAGCATAGCCCAGCTTCGTGCCCAGCTGGCCCAGGCACCAGCCATTGCGCCGGAGGCCACTACCCTACGCCAGCAGCTGGCCGCGGAAAGCCAGGAAAAGGAAGCGCTGGAAGAAGCCATTCGGGCATCGCAGGCAGAATCGGCGGCCCGTAATCAGGCGCTGGATGCTAAAATCCGGCAGTTAGAAGAGCAGATGCAGCGCCAGTCGGCCACCACCCAGCTAAAAGGCATACTAAGGCCGGGGTTCCGACGGGTGCGGGCCTGGCGCCAGCGCCTCCCCGGGCTGGGCATGGTGGCGGCCGGAGCGGCCGCCCTGGGGCTTGTGTTTTGGGGAGTCAGCCACTTCTCTGCTGATGCCCCTCACCCCTTTCAAAAAGATGGTTTATGGGGCTATGCCGATGCCGATGGGGATTTGGTGATACCAGCGCGTTATACTTCCGTCAGTGAGTTTGATGACAATGGAAATGCCTTAGTAAAGAAGGAGGGCGCTTATGGATTTATCGATGCGGATGGGGACGAAGTGCTGCCCCCCGCCTACGATGCCTTAAAACCCTATGCTGATGGCTACGCGCGGGTCCGCATTGGTGAGCTGTATACCTTTGTGGATGAAGACGGTCAGGAATTTCCGCAGTATTTCTACAATGCCCTGGATTTCAGCGAAGGCCGGGCCGCCGTACTAAACCAGCGGGGCTGGTTTTACATCACCGGGCCCGAGGAAACTGAAACGCCGCCACCCGTTTTTCAGGAGGCCTATTCCTTTCATAAAGGGGTAGCGCGCGTAAAAATAAACGGCGAGTATACTTTCATTACCCCAAGCTACCTCAGCCACCCCGACCAGGGCACTGAGCCCTTTGGCCGCTACTCCCAGGCCAGCGACTTTATAGATGGCAAGGCCCGGGTAACGCAGGGTGGCAAAACGTTCTTTATTGATGCTGACGGTGACCCTATAGAAAACTAAGCAGCCCGCACCGTTATGCTCTTTGGCTAATCATCGTCGCGGTGCTTCCAGCCTTTCTGCTTGCCTTTCTTTTTATGGCCTTTGGCTTTGCCGCGGGGGCCATACTGCACCCAGCGCTGCCCGCTTATCTGCTTAGCTGAGACGCCGCCGGTAGAGGTACTGCGGGCCGCTGAAGTAAATGCTACCCGTCCATCGGCAGCGGTGCGCACTGTTGCCACTGCGCCCAATAGGGTGCAGCCCTGCCCTTCGGCCAGGGCAGTATGGCGGCCGTCGCGCTCTACAATAAACCCATCCCGGCTGACGGTGCGGCCATTCGGCAGGTGTACATCCTGGGACATGGGCCGCTCTACGCCATTACGCACCACGTACATGGTGCCGTCGCGGCGCACAAAACCATCATTGGCAGATTGTGCCTGGGCAAACGAAAAACGAAGGAGCAGGAAAGCAAAGAGGCAAAAACGAACTACAGGCATAGAAGGCAAAAGAAGTCGAAACCAGACCTACGCCTGCCAGCCGGCTGGCGTTGCCCGGCCTCCAAACAAATACGGGGCCAGCCCAGAGCAGGCGGGTTACCTTTCTGCACCCGCCTGATTAAGGGCAACATTTCCAACTGACTAAACTTCATTGCCATGAAATTCTCTCTGAAATCTGCCCTGGTTGCCGTTGCTTTCGCCGCGCTGGCTACTTCCTGCACCAAAACCGAAGAGCAGCAAGCTGAAAACACGGTAGATAACGCTGCCGCTAACACTGAAATGGCGGCTGATACCGCTGTTGTTGTGGCTGACGACGCCGTTGAAGGTGCTGGCCAAAACGTAGAAGCTGCCGGCGAAAAGGCTGCTACTACCACGGAGCAGGCTGCTAACGAAGCTGCTGCTGCCACTAAAGAAGAAGTTAAAAACTAACTACCTCCACCCCCAAACGGGTGATAGTACTTCGAAAAGGTCCTTTGCCACGTGCAAAGGGCCTTTTTTGTTGGCCTGACTACGCTCCGGCTAGGGCCAGCAATACTTCATAGTAAGGTTTGGACAGCGTGCGGGCTTTCAGCCAGGCATAAAAGCTGAGGGCCTGCAGGTCTTCCCGCTCCAGGGGCAAGAAGCGGGGCATCTGGGCCACTCGCTCCGCAAAGGCCGGGCGCGTGGCCACTTCAGGGTCATCAATAATTTCCCGTACCAGCGCCAGGTAGCTCAGAATATACTGGTAGGCCCCGGATTCGCCAAACCGCTCCCGTACGTTGCGCTCAATGGCCCGCAGCCGGTTCAGGGCCAGATCAGGATTACCCAGCTCCAGCTGCACCAGCATCTCACCCATACTTTTGTTCAGCGTCCATTCCACACCCATCTTTTGCTCACACCACTGGTCGGAGCGGCCAATGGCCAGCAGTACCTGGTTGGTTTTGGCGTAGCGCCCTTCGGCAAAATAGTGGAAGCCCAGCCCCAGCCGAATGGTTAATTGATCCTGTAGCCGCATGGCCGTAGTGGCTCCCCGCAGCATGCTTTCCAGCAGCCGGATGCTGTCGGCATTGCGGCGCAGAAAGGCTTGGTTGGCCGCCAACAGGGCAATATAGCGCGGGTAATACTCAGCGTGCAGGCTGCGGGGGCCGTCGGCCAGCGTTTGGCGCAGAGTTTCCAGGTATTCCATGGAGCGCTGGAAATGCCGGTTTCGGTACAGCGCGTGCGCTATCATGTATAGCAAACCCAGTTGATAGTAGCGGTGGGCGGGCGCAAACCCGTGGCGCTTTTCCATGAGGTGGTAGCACCGAATAATAAATGGCTCGAAGGAAGCGAAGTCGCGGCGGGCCAGCATGGTATTGCGGGCAATAGACAACAGCTGATAAAGCAGCGACGGACGGCGGGCAAAGGCTTCCAGCAAATCATACTCGCGCAGCACCTCGTGCGCAATAGTATCGAAGGCGGCGTTGCGGCCCAGGGCGCGGGCTTCCAGCAGGCGCTGGCGAATCAGGCTGCTGGCAATGGCGGCACGCTCTTCTTCGTCGGCGGCTTTCTTGTTCAGATTGCGGCGACGAATGATGCTGGCCAGGTCGTCGGCGTACTCGCTGTGGGCGTGCGCAATCTGCAGGTTAAACACCGAGTTCAGCAGCTCATACTGGTCGTTGGCGAGGGCCAGCTTCTCAGCTTTGCGCACCGTAGCCCAGGCCAGCCGGGGCACGCCGGTTTCAAAAAGGTACTGGGCCAGCTGTAGCAGTCCGCGCCCGGTAGCCGCTGTAGTGGGGTCCTGCTGCAGCTGGCGCAGGACCAGATAATCAGTGAAATGCCGGAGCAGACGCTTGCGCAGGGCATAATATGCCACTGCGTTGGGCTCCTCCGGATATAGGAGCGGCAGTAGCTCTTCGGTGGTGTATTCTTTTTTGTGCAGCAGCAGCTCGCCGAGCCGCACATCCATGCGGCCTTTGCTTTTGCGACCCTGCCGATGCAAGAATTGCAGGAAGTCTTTTCGCTCTTCTAAGGGTAGGGCTAGCAGCGCCGTGCGCAGATCATCCATAACAGGAAAGTATAGGCATCAAATATGCACATTTATAAAGTCTGAATAAATAAATATAAGTATCTCATTTACAAGATTATAATTCGAATATTGTTATTTAAAAAAGTCAGTAAACGACACATATTGTCTTGCGCCCTATCATTAATAAGTTCAGCTTTAACTCAGAAAAATCTTTTGAACCACACCACCTATGGGAAAGCACCTACTTTTTTTATTCTGGCTACTGCTTCTGAGCGGCATAGCGCAAGCACAGGATCTGCTGGTAAAGCAAAACGGCGAAGAAGTACAAGTGAAAGTAATGGAGATAACTCCTACCCTTATCACCTACAAGCGCTTCGATAACCCGGAAGGGCCGCTGATTTCGGTATACAAATCAGAGGTATTCATGATTCGCTATGCCAACGGCTCCAAGGAAATTATTACGCCGCAACAGCCTCAAACCCAACAACCCGCTGCCGGCCGACCGATAATGCCCACCGATGGCTCCGTGGTACCCGGCGACGCAGATCCGGCCTTTGATCCTATTCACTTAAGTGGCCCCCGCCTTGGCTTTACAATACTATCGGGCGCTGTGGTAGATAAAGCCAAGGACCAGTTTAGTCTCAACCCTTTCATCACCCAGTTTGGGTGGCAGTTTGAAACGCGCATTTTCCGCCTGCCCAACGGCACCTCCGGCCTGTTTGAATTTGTGCCCCTGATTGGGGGTCTGGAGCAGGGCAAGTTTATTCCCAGCGTGAATGGCCTGATTGGCATCCGGGGTAAGAACGGATTTGAGTTTGGCATTGGGCCCAACCTCACGCCCGTAAGTGCCAATATTGCGCTGGCCATTGGTACTTCTTTCCAGGCCTACGGAGTAAATTTCCCGGTCAACTTTGCGGTAGTACCCGGCAATGGCGGGGCCCGCTTCAGCCTGCTGTTTGGCTTTAATTCGCGGCGGCGCTAGCTCCCCAAGTTCTTATCCATCTGCCTTTCAACCCATTTTCATATGCGGTACTTTTTATTCCTTTTACTGCTGCTGCCAGCCCTGAGTCAGGCGCAGGACGTCATTCTGCGCACTTCCGGCGAGGAAGTACCGGCCAAAGTGGTGCGCATAACGCCCGACCAAGTAGTATACATGACTGGGACTGATACCCTGCAAATGCCGGCCGCCGATGTGTTTCTCATCCGGTATGCCAACGGCACCAAGGAAGTACTAACCAAACAAACCTCTACCACAACGGCACTGGCTCTCACGCCCGCGCAGGCCGAGCAGCTGGGCCGTACCGATGCCCGCCAGCTGTTTAAAGCCAAAGGCGCCTTCTGGGGTACGTTTGCGGCTACATTTGTAACTGCCAGTGCCTATGGGGTGGGCGGTATTGCTACCGGAGCGGCTATTGCGGCCACACCGCCTAGGGCCAAAAATCTGATTCCTTCCCGCCCTGAGCTACTGCAAAACCCGGATTATGTGCGCGGCTATCAGAAACAGGCCCAAAATAAAAAGCTGGGCAAAGCGGCGGCTGGCTTTGGAGTAGGCGCAGGTGCAGCCGTGGTAACAGCTACCGTAGCCGTGCTTATTCTCTTTAGCCAGTGGCATTAAAAACTCAACCACCTCTGTAAAAAGGTCGTAAAGGGAGAAAGCACCTTCGCTTTTCCACTAAATCTCCTTGAGTCATGGACGTTAATCGTAATAACATACCGGATAATACTGAGCTACGTGCCCGCGGCAACTGGAATGAAATTAAAGGCCAGGCTAAACAGAAGTGGGGCCAACTCACCGACGACGACCTGGACTACCAGGAAGGTCAGCAGGACGAATGGTTTGGGCGGATGCAGGAGAAAACCGGCGAAACCCTGAGTGATATCAAGTCCTGGTTTCAGCGCACGTTCTAATTAGTAACGCTTGTATTACCAGCGCGGGCTGCTCCTAAATTTAGGGGCAGCCCACGTTGCATTTATACCCAATCCATTTGTCAAAATCAGCTACCTTATTTCGTTGTTGGGGAAGCCGCTAGTACAAGTCAGTAATTACTTTACCTTAGCTCATCTGCGGCGGCAGTACACGTTTGGCGTACGCCCGCTTTTATTCTTATGACGGCCGACGAACAGCATAGTGCACAGCTTTGGGAGCGTTTCCGCAGCGGCGAAGCTGCCGCGCTGGCAGCTCTCTTTGAGTTGCACTACGAAGCTCTGTTCAACTATGGCCTTAAACTCACGGGCGATGAAGAGCTGGTGAAAGACAGCATCCAGAACCTGTTTCAAAAGCTGTGGCGCCGGCGTGAGGGCGTGCGGGCTATCCAGGTTGTTAAAGCATATCTCTTCAAGGCGTTACGTCACCACTTGGTTGATGAAACCAAGCAGCTGAAGCAGCAGCGCTATCTGTTCCCAGCGCCGGCTGACTCATTTGAGGTGACGTATTCCCATGAGGAGTTTTTGATTGCCGAGCAAACCGATGCGGAACAACAGGCATTACTCCTGGCGGCCATTAATCAACTCTCCAGCCGCCAGCGCGAGGCCCTGTACCTCCGTTTTTTTGATGGCTTCCCCTACGAGCGTATTGCCGAGGTGATGTCGCTCAATACACAATCCGTTCGTAACCTGGTTTTCAATGCCTTAAAAGCTATTCGCAAGGTGATGAAGGTATCGTGGGCGCTGGGCGGATAGGCAACTAAGTAGGCGAAAAGCCGGGGCACGAAAATAAAATTCACAATCCATGAGTATAAACGGCTCCGAGTGCCGTGATAGAGACAAAAGGGAGCCTAACGGTCCAGCTACCGCCCGTGTCGCTCTGTCCTCTACTCATGAATTACACCGCTTACTCTACCGAAGACTTCCTGGCCGATGAATCGTTTCAGGCATTCGTGCTGGGGCACGATGTGGCCACTACGTCTTTCTGGCAACAGTGGCTGATTGAAAACCCCGGCAAAGCGGCCGAGTTTCATGAAGCGCAGACTATCCTACGGCAGTTAGTAGGTCGGCCGCAGCCGGTATCCGAAGCACTCAAGCAAGAGGAGCTGGCAAAATTCCGGCGCTATCTGCAGCCCAAACCAGTCCTGCGCGTAAGTCGGCGCCACCGGTGGCCGGTAATATTAGCGGCCTTTTCGGTCATGCTGCTGATAGGTATAGGGTTCTGGCGCTACATGGCTCCTACTAACCTTCAGTACAATACCCTGGCTCACCAGCAGCGCCAATTGCTGCTGCCCGATGGCTCACGTGTGGTGCTGAATGGCAATTCGGAATTGAAGCTTTCCGGTGATTGGGCCCCGGGCCAGGCCCGCGAAGTCTGGCTAAAAGGCGAAGCCTATTTCATAGTCCGTCATACCGCGCCCGCCCGTTTAAAAACCGTGGCCACGGCGCCATCTAACGTGAAGTTTACTGTTCATGCCGGCCCTGTAGATGTAGCCGTGTTAGGTACCCAGTTTAATGTGCGCCACTGGGCCGGCCACACCAACGTAGTGCTGCGCACTGGCCAGATTCAGCTAAGCCGCCACCAAGCCGGCCACACTGAGCAGGTGCTTATGAAGCCCGGCGAGCTGGTGAGCACCGATGCCGCCCGGCCCCAAGCCCCCCTTACCAAGCGCGCTGTGAAAGCCGACTTTTATTCGGCCTGGACCAGCGGGCATCTTGACTTTAATGATACGCCGGTAGCCGACGTGGTAGCATTACTGCGCGATGGTTACGGCTTGCAGGTGACAGTTAATAACCCCAACCTGTTGCAGCAAAATCTGACCGGCTCGGTCCCCAATCAGGATTTGGAGGTATTGCTCAATTCGCTAGGTAAGTCACTGGATGTACAGGTGCGCCGCGAGGGGCAGCACGTCTGGCTCGACTAAGCTTTATAAGTATCTGCTTCGCTCTCACTATCCAATACCCACGCTATGGCCTTTTCTACTTTCCCGCTCAAGTTGTTGCCACTAGTACTGGTTGGTAGTCTAAGCACTACCGCGCAAGCACAGGCGCCTATGATAGCGCTGCTTAAAACACCCCAGGATCAGCCTAATCGGGCCGCGGCCAGCCGTGGCATTTCGCTGGAAAGCTTCCTGTCGGACATGAAAGCTACGCACAAGGCTTTCTTCCTGTATCGCAGTGAGCTGGTGAAGGACAAGTATGTGAACCTGGAAGGGCATACGTTTAATACCTGGCAGGATAAGCTCGTATATGTCATCACAATGAGTGGGTTACGCATTGAGAAAACGGCTCACAATGTGTACATCATCTCAGCGCCGAAAGCTTCCGGGTCCTCGCTGCAATCGATTGCAAAAGAACCAGTATTCTATACCACAAACGATATAGACGCTTCCCTGGCGTCGCTGATTGAAACGGTAAAGGGCTTGGTTCGCGGCCCCGATAACGCACCCATCCCTGGGGTAACTATTGTAGTAAAAGGCTCCACCAACGGCACCCAGACTGATAACGCCGGCAACTTCACCCTGACACTGCCCAATGCTGACGCGACCCTCGTGGTTTCGGCCATTGGCTTCGTGACCCAAGAAATTCCGTTGCAGGGCCGCACACAACTCACCATCACACTGCAAACCGACGTGAAGGCGCTGGAAGAAGTGGTGGTGCTGGGCTACACTACCCAGCAGAAAGAGAACGTAACGGTGGCCGTGTCTCAGATCAACCAGCAGGACATCAACGCCTTGCCGGTAACGGGGGTGGCTCAGATTATGCAGGGCAAGGCGGCGGGCGTGGCCGTAACGCAAGCCACGGGCGCGCCGGGCGAAGCCATTGCCGTGCGCATCCGGGGCGTAGGTACTATTAACGACAACAACCCACTCTACATCATTGATGGGGTGCCCACCAAAGACGGCATCAACCAGATTTCGCCTAACGATATCGAAAGCATCAACATCCTGAAGGATGCGGCGGCGGCGGCTATTTACGGCGCCCGCGCTTCCAACGGGGTAGTCATTATTACCACTAAAAGGGGCAAATCGGGCAAGCCGCGGCTGAGCCTGAACGCCTATACCGGACTCCAGACGCCGGCAAACCTGATTAAAATGGCCAACACGGAGCAATACGTGAAGGCCTTTAATGAAGCCGCTCAGAACGATGGGCGCGGCCAGATTTCGCCGGCTGTGGCGGCCACCCTGCCTGATGTGGACTGGCTACGGGAGGTGCTGGAGCCGGCCTGGCAGCATAACGTGCAGCTGGACGTGAGCGGCGGCGGCGAAAACTCCCAGTACATTGTATCAGGCAGCTACCTGACCCAGGACGGCTTGATCAAGAATTCGTCGTTTGACCGCTACGGGCTGCGCACGGGCATCAACAGCACCCTGTCGAAGTACTTTAAGGTAGGCACCAACGCCAACCTCTCGTACACCAAAACCCGGCAGGTGGGCTCCTCCGGCGACGGGTTTGGCGACGGGAACCCGGGCGCCAGCATTGTGCGCTATGCGCTGTTCCGCACGCCGGCTACCCCGGTGTACAATGACCAGGGACAATTTGTGGACCTGCCTAAGTTTGCGGATGGTACCAATGCTTCCGCCTTCTTCGGCGACGGTATTAACCCAGTGGCGCTGGCCGATGCCGCCGACCGCAACTTCTTCTCCTATGCGCTGCTGGGCAATGGCTACGTAGACTTTACTCCTATTGAGCGGCTGCGGGTGCGGTCAGACTACGGCATTACGTTCCGCATCACCGACTACAAGCAGTTTTTCAAAACCTACGGCATCGACCGTTCTTTCAACTCGCCGCCCCAGTTGGCGCAGTCAAACAGCAACGAGTTCAACTATAACTGGACCAACACCGCCACCTACGACCTCCCACTAGGCAAGAGCACCATTAACGTGTTGCTGGGTACGGAGGCCATTAAAAACAACGTGCGGGCAATTTCAGCCTCGCGGCGGGGCTACGTTGATCAGTCCAGCCCCTTCCAGTACCTCGACGTAGGTTCGGGCGTGCAGCAGAATGGCGGCAACGAGACCCACTCCTCGCTCTGGTCCACCTTCGGGCGCCTGGGCTACGACTATGACCAGCGGTACCTGGCCAGCTTCAACTACCGGCGCGACGCCTCCTCCCAGTTTCTGCCGGGGCAGCGGGCCGAAACCTTCTTCTCCGGCTCAGCGGGCTGGAATCTGGCACAGGAGGCCTTCATGCAGAACATAACGGCTCTGTCGCAGCTCAAGCTGCGGGCCAGCGTGGGCCAGCTCGGCAACTCGGCCATCGGCAACTACCCCTACGCCTCACTGGTAGGTAATGCGGGCTACTATCCCTTCGGCGGCGTTTCCACTCAGGGGCTGACGATTACCTCCGTAGGCAACCCCAACATTCAGTGGGAAAGAAGCACCCAGACCGATGTGGGCCTGGATGTAGGCGTGCTGCGCGGGGCCTTGCAAATGTCGATTGACTATTACATCAAGAACACTACCGGCGTGCTGCTGAATCTGCCACTGCCCAGCAGCGCCGGGGGCCGCGGCAACCCGCCCGCCAACGTGGGCGAGATTCGCAATCAGGGCCTGGAAGTAGAGCTCAGCTACCGCAACACTGTTGGCAAAGACTGGAAATACAGTCTCAACGGCAACCTGGCCACCCTGAAAAATGAGGTGATTTCGCTGGGCGAAGCCCCTTCCATTGTGGGTGCCCGCATCGATAATAACTACTACGCCACGCTCACGGCCGAAGGTCAGCCTATCGGCTCGTTTTACCTGTTGCAAACCGACGGTATTTTTCAAAATACCCAAGAGGTATTCACCAGCGCCTACCAAGGCCCGGGCATCAAGCCCGGCGACATAAAATTCAAGGACCTGAGCGGCCCCGACGGTGCTCCTGATGGAGTAATCGATGGGTTCGACCGCACCTTTGTGGGTAGCCCTATTCCGAAGCTGACGTACGGCCTGACCGGTAATCTTAGCTTCCGAAACCTGGATTTGAGCGCGTTTTTCCAGGGCGTATATGGCAACAAACTGTATAACCAGGTCAACACCGACATCGAAGGTTTTTACCGCGCCTTCAACCTGACGGAGCGCGCCGCTACCAACTACTGGACCGGCGAAGGCAGCACGAACGAGTTTCCGCGCCTGTCATGGACCGGCGCCTCCAACAACAAGCAGCCGTCAGACCGCTTCCTGGAAGATGGCTCCTACCTGCGCCTGAAAAACCTGCAGTTGGGCTACACCTTCGGGGAAAAGCTGCTCACGCCGATGCGGGTGTCGTCGGTTCGGCTTTACCTCAGCGTTCAGAACCTGCTGACTTTCACGAAATACACTGGCCTCGACCCTGAGCAGGGAACCAACAGCAACTCGCTGGGTGAGGGGGTTCGGGCCGTGGGCATCGACTGGGGCAACTACCCCTCGGCGCGCACCTTTACGCTGGGCGTCAACGCCAGTTTCTAAGAATTTCGAGCCGTTACCGTTATGAAAAATAAGCGCATAACCCTGAGCCTGCTCACGCTACTGGGCCTAAGCATGGCCGCCTGCGAGAAGTTTCTGGATCAGCCTGTACTGGGTCAGTTCGAAGCCGGTGCCTTCTTTACTTCTGATGCCAATACCATTCTGGCCGTCAATGCTGCCTACGTGCCACTGTCTTTCCGCGACGCGGCCTCTAACCCGCTGTGGGTGCTGGGCGACGTGGCCTCCGATGACGCCGTGAAAGGCAGCAACCCCGGCGACCAGGCTGATTTCGACAACATTGACCAGTTCAACATTACGCCCATCAACTCGGCCGTGGAAGCCTTGTGGAAGCGCTATTACGACGGCGTGTTCCGCTGCAACGTGGTGTTGGATGGCCTGCCCGAGTCGAACACCCGCGTAAGTGCCGGGGTGCGGCAGCAGGCTATAGGGCAGGCGCAGTTTCTGCGGGCCTACTATTACTTTCAACTTACTACCATTTACGGCCGCATACCGCTGCGCCTGAAGGTGGAAACGCCCGCTGAGCTGCAAAGCCCCGCCCGCGACCAGTCCGTTATCTACGCCCAGATAGAGGCCGACTGCCAGGCGGCGGCCAGTAATTTACCGGAAAGCTGGAGTGGCGCCGACCAGGGCCGGGCGACTAAGGGGGCTGCCCTGGCGCTGCTGGCCAAAACCTATCTGTATGAGCAGAAATGGGCCCTGGCTGCTCAAACGGCCCAACAGGTAGAGGGCATGGGCTACAAACTGCTGCCGGTATTTGCCGATAATTTCCGGGCGGCCACTAAATACAACACCGAAGCCATCTTCGCGGTGCAGCATACTTCCGGCCTGAGTCCGGCGCAGGGCAATAGCCTCAACCAGTGGTTTGCCCCGCGCCAGCAAAATGGCTACGGCTTTTTCTACCCCACGCAAAGTCTGGTCGACAACTTTGAGAAGGCGCCGGATGGTACGCCGGACCCCCGCCTTGACTATTCTATTGGACGGGAAGGACAGCTGTTTTTCGGTGAGCCCTTTGATGTGAACTGGAGCACGACGGGGTACCTCTCGAAAAAACACCTGCAGCCGCTGTCGGAAATTCCGGCCAGCACGAAGGGCGACGGCGACCTGAACTTCCAGACCATTCGCTACGCCGAGGTGCTGCTCATTGACGCCGAAGCTTCGAATGAGGCTGGCAACCCCGCCGCTGCGCTGGCAGCCCTTAACCAAGTGCGCAAGCGGGCCCGCGAGAGCTACCTGAACGATCCTGAGCTGGAGGGCACCGGTACGGTTCCCGAGGGCCTGCTACCCGACATCACCACCAACGACCAGGCCCAGCTGCGCGATATTATCCGGCAGGAGCGGCGCTCGGAAATGGCCCTGGAGTTTCAGCGCTTCTTCGACGTGGTACGCTACGGCGAGGCCTATGCCAGCCAAGCCCTAAAAACCATTCCCAACTTCAATTACACCCAGCACCGCTTCTATCCTATTCCGCAGAGCGAGCGGGACACTAATAAGCGCCTGTTTGAGTAGGCCTCCGACACCACTTTTTGCCCAATTCCCCTTTCACTTCTCCTTTTATCTCACATCTTTTTAACAATACCCACCATGAACAAATCTAAGCTTTACCTATCCCTGCTCTTTGGCTGGCTCCTGTTCGGAGCTCTGTCGCTGTCCATCACTTCCTGCTCGGATGATGATGACGACAACACGCCTACCATCACGGCCGACAAAACCAAGCTTTCGGCTTTAATTGACTCTACTACGGCGGTGCACAATGCTGCTGTGGAAGGCTCCAAGCCCGGCAACTACAGCACTGGCTCCAAGGCCACGTTCAAAACAGCTATTGACGCGGCCACTGCTACTAAAAATGATGCCTCGGCTACCCAGGCCACGGTAAATACCGCTGAAGCCTCACTGCGCCGGGCGGCCAAGACCTTCCAGAACAGTCTGGTGCAGGAAGTATCGGCGGCTAACCTGGTAGCCCAGTGGAAGTTTGAAGGCAACGCCAATGATGCTACCGCGAATGGCAATAATGGCACGCTCATGGCGGGCATCATCAACGACCCCAGTACTACGACGCCCACGAAAATGATGGGTACTACCCAACCCGTACTGGTAGCTGACCGATTTGGCCGCCCCAACCAGGCCTATGCCTTCGATAAAGGCGCTTACATTGAGGTGCCCTACAAAGCCGCCCTCAACCCGCAGGCTATTACCATCAGTGCCTGGGTAAAGCGCAATGGCACTAATGCCGACAACTACATTGTGTCCTTGAACCGCTGGCAGGGATACAAGTTCCAGCTGCAGGGAGCCAACAAACCTTTCCTGACTGTGGCTACTACTACCGGCATTACCGACAAAGACGCGGAATCGGGCGAAGTGGCCGATGCTACCTGGACGCACGTGGTATCGTCGTACGTAGACGGCACCATGAAATTCTACATCAATGGTGCGCTGGTAAAAACCTGGACGGGCATTACCGGAGCGCTGAAAGCTACGCCGAAGCCTATTCCGTTGGTAATCGGTCAGCAGTTACCTAACAGCATCTGGGACAGTGCGGCTCCGGCTGGTGAAGCCGCCGACTACTTCAAGTTCTACGGCCAGAGCTTTTTCATCGGCTCACTGGATGATATCCGCATCTATAACCGGGCGCTGACCGACGCGGAAGTAAACTCCATCTACACCATCGAAAACTCGCTGTAAGCGCGAAGCCTGTGTGAGCGAACATCATATCTCCCACTGTTTCTGCTTCGGGAATAGTGGGAGATATTTTTTATCCCCTCATGCCTCACCTCTACCCCAACCGCATGACTATTTTCGACTTCAACTGGCGCCTGGCAGCTACCGGACTGGCCCTGACGGCCCTGGTAAGCTGTAACCGCACCGATTCTGATAAGACCAGTACTCAACCCATCGTGGGCGACAGTTGGGCTTTGCTCAACTTTGCCAAGGTGGACAGCATCAACCCCATTATGGGCCCCAGTACGGTGGGCAAGTTTCAGGACCCCATTCTGAAGCAGACCATTATGTGGGAAGAGAAGGACGTGTTCAACCCCGCCGTGGTGGTGAAAGACGGCAAAGTGTACATGCTGTACCGGGCTGAGAACATGGTGCGGCTTCCGGTAGGTAAAACCTCCCGCATCGGGCTGGCCAGCAGCACCGATGGGCTGCACTTTACCCGCATGGCCGAGCCGGTGCTCTACCCGGCCTACGACGACCAGAAACGCTGGGAGTGGCCCGGCGGCACCGAGGATCCGCGCGTGGTGGAGGACGACCAAGGCACCTACTACATGACCTACACCGCCTACGATGGCGACAAGGCCCGCCTGCACATTGCCACCTCCAAAGACCTGATGAAATGGACCAAGTACGGCAACGTATTTACCCAGGCCGCCGGCGGTAAGTATGTAGACAAGTGGACCAAGTCAGGCTCCATCGTGTCGCGCTACGAGAACGACGGGCGCATTGTAGCCGCCAAAATCAACGGCAAGTACTGGATGTACTGGGGCGATGCGCAAATATGGCTGGCTACCTCAGATGACCTTATCCACTGGACGCCCATTGAAATGGCGGCCGGCGAAAAGCCTCCGGTACCCCTGCGCGCCCAGGCGGCTACCATGCCTGAGCTGAAAATTATCCTGCCTACCCGCGAAGGCAAGTTCGACAGCGACCTGGTGGAATCCGGCCCGCCGGCCATGCTCACGGATCAGGGCATCCGCCTGATTTACAACAGCCGCAACGTGCCCGCCATCGGCGACAAGAGCCTGCCCGAGGGCACGTACACCGCTGCTCAGGCCCTGTTCGATAAAAACGACCCCACGAAGCTGCTCAAGCGCCTGGACAACTACTTCATGCGTCCCGAGAAGCCTTATGAAACCACCGGCCAGGTAAACCAGGTGGTGTTCCTGGAAGGGCTGGTACGGTTCCAGAACAAGTGGCTGATGTACTATGGTACGGCCGACTCCAAAATTGCCGTAGCCACACGGCCGGTTGAGTAGGCACCTATATTTCTTCCATTAGAACGTCAGGTTTTGCTTGGCACGGCCTGGCGTTCTTTTTCCTTCCTTCTCATGCAATCCGTTGCTAATTCGGCCATTGGCGCCCATAAGTCGGTACCTTTCACCGAGAAAAAGTACATCCCGACGCTGATTTTCGTCTCATCGTTGTTCATGCTCTGGGCCATTGCCATTACTATGGGTGATGTACTGAACAAGCACTTTCAAAACGTGCTTAATGTGAGCAAGGCGCAGTCGGGGCTGGTGCAGTTCTCCATCTTCGGGGCATACGCCGTGATGGGCATTCCGGCGGGCCTGTTCATGAAGCGCTTCGGCTACAAAAACGGCGTATTACTGGGGCTGGGACTTTATGCTTTGGGCGCCTTCCTGTTTGTGCCGGCAGCCAACGCAGCTTCGTTCGGCTTCTTCCGGGGGGCTCTGTTCGTGCTGGCCTGCGGGCTGGCCACGCTGGAGGCGGTGGCGCATCCATTCATGGCCGCCCTCGGCGACCAGCGCACCAGCGACCAGCGCCTGAACTTTGCCCAGTCGTTTAATGGCCTGGGGGCCGTGGTGGGGCCGCTACTAGGCAGCTACTTCATCCTCAGCGGCCCGCACACAGATGGCGACTTATCATCCGTAAAGATGCTGTATGTAGGCATCGGCAGCGCCATTTTGGCCATTGCGGTGGCCTTTTCGTTTATCAAAGTGCCTGCGCTGCAGGATGCCCACGCTGCGCCCGTAGCCCCGGCTGAAACGGAGGCCGGTTACTACAGTGGCACAGCGAAGGAAGTACCGGCGGCCAGAACCCTGTTTCAGCACCCGCACTTTCGGTGGGCCTGGCTGGCGCAGTTTCTCAACGTAGCGGCGCAGGGCGGCACCTGGGCCTTCTTCATCAACTACGGGGTAGAGAAAATGCACCTGACTGATGCGGCCGCGGCCGGCTACTTTTCCCTGTTCATGGTGCTAATGATGCTGGGCCGATTTGTGGGCACCTTCCTGATGCGCTACATAGCCCCTAATAAGCTGCTTATGGCCTTTGCGTTAGCTAACGTGCTGATGTGCCTGGTGGTGGCTCAGAGCTGGGGCTGGGTGTCGTTCGGGGCACTGCTGCTGATTAACTTCTTCTTCAGCATCATGTTTCCCACCATTTTCAGCCTGGGCATTAAAGACCTGGGCCGGCACACGCCGCAGGCTTCGTCTATCATGGTAATGGCCGTGGCGGGCGGAGCCGTGTTTCCCTACCTCATGGGCAAAGTAGCTAACCACGATATAGCGGCGGCATACTATCTGCCCATTGTGTGCTACGCATTTATTGCGCTGTTTGGGGCGCGGCTCTACCGGTTGCGGTAGTCTGTTCTCTGCACGGTTCTTGGGAGCATGTTTCCCGGCCTGTTTAAGGCATGTAAAAGCGCCCCGCTAACCGGCATTGGTATAGCGGGGCGCTTTTGTTTCGGTAATCATTTGGGTGAGGTTCAGCGTAAGCAGGACTATTCTCTCCTTTCCCTATTTTCTTATGTCACTCGCAAATACAATTTCATCGGCTGTCCCTGGTTCGCCTTCGGCAGGCATCCGGGCGCTGGCCCGCTTTGGCTTTGCAGCCAAAGGAATAGTTTACATTCTAATGGGTCTTTTGGCCCTCCTCGCGGCTACCGGGCAGCAGGGCGGAAAAACGGCGGATAAAGAACAGGCCGTACAAACTTTGCAAGCCTTACCTGGAGGCCAGGTGCTGTTGGGCCTCATTGCCTTTGGGCTGTTGGGCTACATCATCTGGCGCTTTACCCAAGCCGTGCGCGATACCGAAAACAAAGGCTCCGACCCTAAAGGCCTTGGCCGGCGGCTGGGCTATGCCAGCAGTGGTCTGGTATATACCGGCGTAGCCTGGTTTGCGGCCCAGCTGGCCCTAAACGGCTCTGCCGATAAAGGCGGCAACACCCAACAGGGCCTGGTAGCCAAAGTTCTGAACTGGCCCGCAGGCGATTGGCTGATTATAATAATGGGGCTTATCATCATCGGTACCGGTCTCTACCAAGTGTACCGGGCCTATTCGGGGTCCTTCAGCAAGCACGTAAATGATAGTGGCCTACCGTCCAATCAGCAGCAGATTGTGTATCGTACCGGACAATTGGGCTACACGGCCCGGGGTATTGTGCTGGGCATTATAGGGTACTTCTTTATTCAGGCTGGCCGGCAGCACCGGGCATCGGCTGTGGGCACTACCGATGAAGCCTTTGATTTCCTGGCTGCCATGGGCCCTATGGCCCTGGCCGTAGTGGCGTTGGGATTGATGGCCTATGGCATTTACATGCTGGTGCGGGCGAAGTACCCCATACTGAACGGCATCTAATTTTTGAGCAGCACCTTTGCCTGACCGTATAATTACTCCAAAGCCTCCCGGCGGAATCTGATTCCACCGGGAGGCTTTTATACTAAGGGCAGCTTTTGTCTACTTTCCAAGCCTGAGCTTAATCCGCCACATAGTCGGATAAGTACTGATACCGCTCCGTGAGCTGGCCACCTGTGGCAATAGTAGCCCGCTCGATAATGCCATCGGGCGTGTCGCTAAGAAGGTGTGGAAATACATTGTCGATAAGCTGTCGGCCGAAGTCGCGGGAGGCGTTACGGGGCAGCTCGCAGGGCAGGTTGTCCACGGCCATTTCCGTGATATTGCCAGGGCGGGAATATGGGGGCTCCAGCTCGCCGGTAGCGGGGTTATAGTCGAAAGCCGGATCCTGAATGGTGGTGCTGCGCTTGGTGGTAGGCACGGAGCCATTCACGTCGCAGGTCACATCGGCAATGGTATTGATGCGGAAATCGGGGCGGCGCGTGTCTTCCTCCGTGAAGAGCTTGGGGGCGGCGGGGTGCCAGTAGGCACAGGCAATCAGCAGGTCCGTTACGGGCAGGTAGTTGCTGAAAGTAGACTCATACTGCTCCGGATGCTTGTGAAAATCCGGGGTATCCCACACCCGGCCGTCGCGACGACGGTTGTAGTCGGAGCTGCGCAGCTGCGTATACACCGGCTCGTGGAAATCATGGTACAGGTAGTCGTACACACTTACCCGGCGGATGCCCATCCGGTCCAGCACCTCCACGGCCCCCTGCGCCACGCGGCCGGTACCCGTTACCACCATTTTAATGGGCGGCAGCTGCTTCACCTTGAAGAACTCCTCCTGCATATCCTCCATATCCACGCACTTGTAGGCCGGCTTCAGCTCATACAGCCCGTGCTTGCGGCCATACGTCAGCAGCCCGTTATAAGCGCCCACAATGCCGGCCCAGCGGCCAAACGCTACAATTCGCTCTTCCTTTTCATTGGTCAGCAGCTCGTAGTCTATCAGCGTGATATTCTTCTGCAGTACCTGCCGGAGCAGTTCCCGGTTGGCGGGCTGCTTTTTCACGGTATGCGAGAAGAACAGGTAGGTTTTGTTGGGAATCAGCTGCGCGATGGGCACTTCCTTCACTCCCATCAGAATATCACAGTCGGCAACATCACGGCGCACTTCCAGGCCTACGTCGCGGTATTCCTGGTCGGAGAAGCAGCGCACCGCGCTTTCCTGCACCACAATCCTCAGCCCCGGATAGAGGGAAGCCGCTTCCATGCATTTTTTAGGCGTGAGGGGCACACGCTTGTCGGGTGGGGTTTTGCCTTCGCAAATCAGGCCAATAGTAATGGGACGCATGCAGGGGGATGGGTGGGTGGCAATCTGGCCCCAAATCTGGTTAAATTATTTGGGCTGACCGCAGCAATACACAGGCCTACCTTTGCAAAATGCCATAACCGCTGCCTGGAAGCGCTGCAGGAAGATTTCCCGGAACAACCCTAAACTTTTGATGGTTTGAGGGTTTAAGCATGACGCCTTTTCGCGCTACCTTTGTCAGGGCTCTTTCCGGAGCCTTGCTGTTGCCACCCTCACCCATCCTTTTATGTTGCTGAAAACCAAGCCCGCCGATGTGTTCGTGGACCGCCACAATGGGCCCGACGAAGCTGCCGTGGCCGAGATGCTGCGCACCATTGGTGTGGAGTCGATTGACCAGCTCATCGACGAAACCGTGCCGGCTGCTATTCGCCTGAAAAAGCCGCTGAACCTGCCCGCTGCCCTCACGGAGCGGGCTTTTTTGGCGAAGTTCAAGCAGATAGCCGGTAAAAACCGCTTATTCAAAAACTATATCGGCCTGGGCTACCACGACACCCAGCTGCCGGCCGTTATCCAGCGGAATATCCTCGAAAACCCAGGCTGGTATACCGCCTATACGCCCTACCAGGCTGAAATTGCCCAGGGCCGCCTCGAAGCCTTGATCAACTACCAGACCATGGTAATTGACCTCACGGGCCTCGAAATTGCCAATGCCAGCCTGCTCGACGAAGGCACTGCCGCTGCCGAGACGCTGCACATGTTTCATTCCCTCTCCAAGAAGAAAAATGCTACCCGCTACTTCATTTCGGAGCAGGTACTGCCCCAGACCATTGACGTAGTGCGCACCCGCGCTACGCCACTGGGCATTGAGGTAGTAGTAGGCGACCACCGGAGCTTCGACCTGACGGATGAAACGCTCTTCGGAGCGCTGCTTCAGTACCCCGCCGCCGATGGCGCGGTATACGACTACACCGATTTCATCTCGAAAGCCCACGACAACGGCCTGTTCGTAACTGTAGCTGCCGACCTGATGGCCCTCACGCTGCTCACGCCTCCCGGCGAGATGGGTGCCGATGCCGTGGTAGGTAACTCGCAACGTTTCGGCGTGCCCATGGGATACGGCGGACCACACGCGGGCTTCCTGGCTACCAAAGATGCCTTCAAGCGTGTAATTCCCGGCCGTATCATCGGCCAGAGCATTGATGCCGCCGGCAACAAGGCCTACCGCATGGCCCTGCAAACCCGCGAGCAGCACATCCGCCGCGAAAAAGCTACCTCCAACATCTGCACCGCGCAGGTGCTGCTGTCGGTGCTGGCCGGCATGTATGCCGTGTACCATGGCCCGCAGCGCCTCAAGCAGTTTGCTTCCAACATTCATGCCCTCACGCAGACCCTGGCCGGTGCGCTGTTAGACCTTGGTTTGAATCAGCGGAATGAGTTCTACTTCGATACCCTTGACATCAAGTTGGAAAGCGTAGAGCTGCAAAATGCCATTAAGCAGGAAGCCGAGGCCGCTGGTATCAACTTCCGCTATTTCGAGGAGCATGGTTCGCCCCGCGTGGGCATTTCGCTGCACCAGAACACCGAAATTGAAGACGTGCGCGACATCGTGACTGTGTTCAGCAAAGTACTGGGCAAAGAAGCCAAGCAGGTAGAGCTGCCTGCAGAGGTATCCGTGAACTGGACTGACAGCCTGATCCGTACCAGCGAGTACCTTACGCACCCCATCTTCAACTCGCACCATTCGGAACACGAAATGCTGCGCTACATGAAGCAGCTGGAAAACAAGGACCTGAGCCTGGCGCACTCCATGATTTCCCTGGGCTCGTGCACTATGAAGCTGAACGCCACCGCCGAGATGATTCCGGTGACCTGGCCGGAGATTGGTGGTCTGCACCCCTTCGCTCCGCGTGAGCAGGCGCAGGGCTACGCCGAAATCTTTAAGGACCTGGAAGCCTGGCTGTGCGAGGTAACCGGCTTTGCTGCCGTATCCCTGCAGCCCAACTCCGGTGCCCAGGGGGAATACGCCGGCCTGCTGGCCATTAAAGGCTACCACGATGCCCGCGGCGACCAGCACCGCAACGTGGCTCTGATTCCAGCCTCGGCGCACGGTACCAACCCCGCTTCGGCCGTTATGGCGGGTATGCAGGTAGTCGTAGTGAAAAGCACCGAAGATGGCAACATCGACGTGGCCGACCTGAAAGCCAAAGCCGAGCAGTACGCTGACAAGCTGAGCTGCCTGATGGTAACCTACCCCAGCACGCACGGCGTGTATGAGGAAACCATCATCGACATCTGCCAGACCATTCATAACCACGGTGGCCGCGTGTACATGGACGGCGCCAACATGAATGCCCAGGTGGGCCTCACCTCGCCCGCTACCATTGGTGCCGACGTGTGCCACCTGAATCTGCACAAAACCTTCTGCATCCCCCACGGTGGCGGCGGACCCGGCGTAGGCCCTATTGGCGTAGTAGCCGACCTGGCACCTTACCTGCCCGGCCACGTACTGGTGGATGCGGACGGCCGCACTTACGGCGCGGTTACCTCGGCGCCATGGGGCTCGGCCAGCATTCTGCCCATCTCCTACGCCTACATCAACATGATGGGCGGCGAGGGACTGACGCAGGCCACGCGCACGGCTATCCTCAATGCCAACTACATTAAGGCCCGCCTGGAAGAGCACTACCCTGTGCTGTATACCGGAAGCAACGGCCGCTGCGCCCACGAAATGATTCTCGACTGCCGCCAGTTCAAAAAGGCGGGTATTGAGGTGGAGGACATTGCCAAGCGCCTGATGGACTATGGCTTCCATGCGCCTACCGTATCGTTCCCGGTGGCGGGCACGCTGATGGTAGAGCCCACGGAATCGGAAAGCAAGGAGGAACTGGACCGCTTCATTGAGGCCATGATTGGCATCCGCCAGGAAATTGCGGAAGTAGAAGCCGGCCGCGCCGATGCCAAGGACAACATGCTGAAGCACGCGCCCCATACGGCTGCCGCTGTGCTCACGCACGAGTGGACGCGGCCTTATTCTCGGGAGCAGGCGGTGTACCCCACGGAGTATGCCCGCGCTTTCAAGTTCTGGCCTTCAGTAGCTCGCATCGACTCGGCTTTCGGTGACCGGAACCTCATCTGCGCCTGCACTCCCATCGAGCAGTACGTGGATGCCGAAGAACATCTGGTGCCGACGGATAAAGGCCCTTCTTACTAACCGGTATCCGCAATAAAAAAGTGGCCCCGTAACCAAGGTTACGGGGCCACTTTTTTATTGGCGAAAACTATAAATCTCTACGCCATTTACCTGCTACGGACAGCTACTTGCTACGCCGAAGGCTACTGACCAAAACAGTTGCGGTGTAGATAGCCGTTATAGGTCTGGCCGTCTTTCACCACGCGCACTTTCATAAAATAGTAGTCCACGGTATCGGTTACCTGCACTTCCGTTTCCGGAGCAAGTTTCACCAGCTCTTTGGATGTTTTAGACATGCCATCGTACAGGATACAATCTACGATGGTATTATGCGCTACAGGCCCCTGATTGCGCTTAGATGAGGAAGACGTTTCAGCCGTACTGCAGGAAAACAGGAGGCTAAGGCAGGAAAAAAAGAGGAGAAATCGACCCATAATGCTGATGTAGGTGGTATTAAGATTCCAAAAGATACTGCAAAAGCTGATGCTAATAAAAAAAATTGTCCGATTCCGTGGTTCATTCAACAAATCAGGGAACGGAGCCCTGCCGTAAACTGTTAAAAATCAAAGACCGGAAGACTACTTTTTCGTACCGTAAGGTACGGTAGCAAGCGTTTTTCAGGCATAACTCACCTTACTTTTACTACAGGCTATATGAACTCCCTCATTCGTTTATTCTCTCGCCGCACGGCGGTAGCTGTTGTTGGCCTGGGCCTTCTGCTCAGCAGTGCTGGGTGTGCTACTTCGGGCCGGGTTGGGGTTACTGCTGATTTTGATCATAGCATTAACTTCCGCAACTATAAAACCTGGGCCTGGTATCCTCAGCAGCCTTCTGACGCTGAAGGCGGCCCGGCGCAAGGCTATGATTCTTTCCTGGACCAGCGCATCCGTAAAGCGGTAGAAGCTGAAATGAGCCGCAAAGGGCTTACTCGTACTACCCAAACGCCGGATGTATATGTAGCCTACAGCGCCAAAGTGGAAGATAAGCAGCGCGTAGACCCCGCCTACAACAGCATGTACCCCTATGGGTACCGCTGGTACGGCTATGGTCGTCAACAGACGGTTATTGACAACTACAAGGCTGGCACAGTGATTATTGACGTGGTAGATGCCAAGCGCAAGCAGCTGGCCTGGCGCGGCTACGGTCAGGCACGGGTAGATAACCAGACCATTTCCGAGCCGGAAGTATACCGCATTGTCGGTAGCGTGCTGGGCACGTATCCTCCCCAGGATAATCAGGCACAGCGCTAAGCTGCTTCAGATAACCCTAATAAAAAAGCCCGCTTCGGTTGAAGCGGGCTTTTTTATTGACAACTAAAAGGCTTGCTTAGATCGGAACATTCACGTGCCGCTCGGCGTGGTAGCTGGAGCGCACCAGAGGGCCGCTTTCCACATACTTCAGGCCACGGCGCAAACCTTCCTCTTTATAGTGAGCGAAGAGGTCAGGGTGAATGAACTCGGCTACTTCCAGGTGGCGCTTGGTAGGCTGCAGGTACTGACCCAGCGTGAGAATATCCAACCCATTGACTACTAAATCGTCCATGGCTTTGTACATCTCCTCTTTCGTCTCGCCCAGGCCCAGCATTATACCGGATTTGGTGCGCTTGCCGGCGTCTTTCGTGCGCCGGATTTGCTCCAGGCTGCGGTCATACTTAGCCTGTGGCCGCACCAGACGGTAGAGGCTGCCTACGGTTTCCACGTTGTGCGATACTACTTCCTGCCCACCGGAAATCATCAGATCCAGCGCTTCCCAGTTCGCCTTTACGTCGGGAATCAGAGTTTCAATAGTGGTACCCGGGCTCAACTGCTTAATACGGACCACCGTTTCGTGCCAGATGCTGGCACCCCGGTCCTTCAGCTCGTCGCGGTTTACGCTGGTAATTACGGCATGCTTTACGCCCATCAGCTGAATGGCTTCGGCTACGCGGCGGGGCTCATCAGTATCATACTCATTGGGGCGGCCCGTAGCTACGGCGCAGAAAGAGCAGGAGCGTGTGCATACGTTGCCCAGAATCATGAAGGTAGCCGTACCGGCTCCCCAGCACTCGCCCATGTTAGGGCAATTGCCGCTTTCACAAATGGTGTGCAGCTTATGTTCATCTACCAGACGGCGCACGCTGGCGTATTCGGGGCCCACAGGCAGCTTCACGCGCAACCAGTCGGGCTTGCGCGGACGAGCCGGCGCAGCAGCCTCCGGCTGAATCACGGGCAGGGTCAGCAGTTCATCCATACTACAAAGGTAGGGGCTAGGCGGCAGTTGGCAGCTATGACCGGAAAATGTACCGGGCCCGGTTTGGGCTTAGCTGCGGCTGCCGATGTATATGGTCAGATAAACCGAGGTGAAGTACCGGTTGTTTAACTGATCATTGGGGGTGCCCAGGGCACGCAGCAGCAGCATCGGCTTGGGGTAGGCCTCAAACAGGAAGCCGGTTTCTACCCCCGCAATGGCATCACGGTAGCGGCCATACTCAAAGGTGAGGGCCCCGCGCACGTGCGCGCCGACTTTGGGCTCCAGATCATTGATACCCGAAAAAAGCGGGGCATGATCGTAGATAAAAATTTCGTTGCGGTGCTTTTCCGGATTATAGGGTTCAGCCCGGATGTCTTCCTGCGAGATAGGACGGTTCTGGGAGTCCCGCTTGGTGTAGTCGTAATAGATATAGTAGGGCAGCAGCAACGCTACTGAGGGGCCGCCCCCTACCAAAGCATTAATCTGTACGCCTGAGTCGGGAGCTTTGCGAAAAATGACTTTCTGCACGCCTACTGAAGGCCGGAGCACAAAGGCCGAGTTGGTTTTTCCAAAGACGTACACGCCACCCGTGTAAGGGTTTTGCACCCGCCGTTCCTTGGGGTGCTTCACCTCCACCACTTCCACCATCCAGAAGCGCGACATATCCCCGGTCAGCAAATGCGTAGAGCGGATCATGCCGCCGCCAATCAGGCCACCATTGGTGTTGAAGTTGATGCCGTAGGCAAACTCTTTGCGGTACGTTGGTGTTTCGGTGGCCTGCTGGGCCTGCGCCGGAGCCAGGCTGCCGCAGAGCGCAGCCAGCAAGGCAAAACCAAATAGGAGACTGGTACGCACGGCGCCCGGAAAAGAAAAAGTGTGGAACATCCAACCGCAACGGGCCAGCACAGCCCGGCGAGACTTCTCGAAAGTACGTAAATTTACCACCATTCGTCTAGCTCTATTTCGTAGCATATGTCAACCGCCACCGCCCACTACGCCGGCCATTTGCGCACCGAAGCCACCCACGTGGCTTCCGGCAACACCATTCTGACCGACGCCCCCGTGGATAACCACGGCCGGGGCGAGGCCTTCTCTCCCACCGACCTGGTTAGCACGGCGCTGGGCTCGTGTATGATGACTATTATGGGCATCGTGGCCAATCGCCACGAGGTAGATTTGGCAGGAACTACGTTCCAGGTCACCAAGCATATGACGGGTGAGCCCCGGCGCATTGCCCAGATTGATGTGCACTTTCACCTGCCCGCTACCTTGCCGGCAAAAGAACGTGCTATCCTGGAAAACGCCGCGCGGACGTGCCCGGTAGCCCTCAGTTTGAACCCTGAAATTCAGCAGCAGGTTCAGTTCACCTACGACCTGTAACGCTACTGTTGCCGGTTTCGGTATAAGAGCAACGCCCCGCGCCGATTTCCACTAAGGAAGTCAACGCGGGGCGTTTTGTTTTTGCTAAGAGCGTTTTCTATAGCTGGCTCTGAACGTCGCTCAGGCGGATACCCATGTGGGAGGCATCGTAACGGCACTCGCCCTGCTGAATCAGTAGCAGTTGGGGCGACTCGTGGCGCACCCCAAACTTCTCGGCAATTTCGTTGGAAATGGGGCGGTAGCGCAGCAAATCCAGGTAGTACAGCTTCACATTCGACAGGCCGGCATCGGCCCACTGGCGCTCCAGGCGGCTTTTGGCAGCGGCGCTAATGGAACAGGTAGTGCTATGCTTAAATATCAGAATGGTTTGGTCTTCTGACTCGCGGACGATGTCTACCAGTTGTTCTGGTTGGGTTAGTTGAATCCAGGAATTCATGGAGTGGTTGTAGGCTTCTTCAATTGTTTTGGAGGAATTCGCAGCCAATGCGTGGGCAGCATGGCCGACATGGGCACGCTTACGCGTGGAATCCCTTCGTGGTCAAACTTATATTTTTCCCGGCCATCGTTCGGCCGGGCTTTCTGGTTGCCGCTGTCTCCGTCTTTAAACGTTTCCCGCGTCACGGCCAGATGCGATTCCTGATAAGGGGTTTGCACCCGCCGGGCATCCCGCAAAGCCCGCCGGTTCTCCGCTCGTTGCTGCGCCGGACTGGAGTAGCTGATTTGAGCGCAGGCCGGCGTAGTGGAGAGCCAGCCGGTTAGGGCGAGCAACACCGCCGAGGGGAAAAACGTGCGAAAAGCCATGGTGGTAGAGAATACGAAATAGCAGAACGTAATTACCGGGAGAAACTTCTAAGATATACGCAGATAGCTACCCTCCCGGGCAATGAATTGGCTTAGAAAACGATACCTAGAAACTTGCGCTGGCCTACTTTGTGCTTCAGCTTGCGGCGTTCGTACTTTTTTTGCTTCAGTAAGCCCTGTTTATCAAAGCTTTTCTTGGGAGTTTTCAGCTCCGCTACGGCCGCCGACATACCAGTACCATTTTTATCGGCTTTGCCCAATTTCACTTTGGGCTGCGGCGGTCCTTTGGGACTCGGAATTCGGTAGCGGTGGCAGCCCGTGCCTAGCAGTAGCGCGCAGGTCAGCACCAGCAGACTTACAAACCGACCAACCTTTTGTGAAGAGAAAAACTGCATGGAAAGGAGTACCGATGAAAAATCGGATGGCTAAGATAACAAGAGTAGTGCGAAGCCGGAGCTTCGCACTACCAGGCGCAATGCTTTAGTAATTGCGCAGCTTTTCTACCGTTTCGCGAAGGCGCTGCTGGGGCAGGAACTGCTTTTCCAGTGGGGGTGCGAAGGGAATGGCCGTATCCAGGGAAGCCACGCGCTGTACGGGCGCGTCCAGGCTCTCGAAGCAGTGCTCGGCAATCCAGGCGGCAATTTCCCCACCGATACCGCCCGTGAGCGTGTCTTCGTGCAGGATGATGACGCGGCCGTTTTTCTCTACCGTTTTGCGTACGGCTTCCTCGTCCCAGGGCAGCAGGGTGCGCAGGTCCAAAATGTCGCAGTCCAGATTCAACTCACCAGCCAGCTGGGTAGCCCAGTGCACGCCCATGCCGTAAGTAATGATGCTTAGCTCCTCACCTTCGCGGGCCAGGGCAGCCTTGCCAATGGGCGTGGTGTAATAACCGTCGGGTACGGGGCCACTGATGCTGCGGTAGAGCATTTTGTGCTCGAAGTACATCACCGGATTTGGATCCTCGATAGCCGCGCACAGCAGACCTTTGGCATCATGGGGGTTGCTGGGGTACACCACTTTCAGGCCGGGCGTGTGGGTAAACCACGCCTCGTTGCTCTGAGAGTGGAACGGACCGGCCGCCGAGCCGGCACCGGTGGGCATACGCACCACCACGTCAGCGTTCTGCCCCCAGCGGTAGTGGCTCTTGGCCAGGTTATTCACAATCTGGTTGAAGCCGCAGGTCACGAAATCGGCGAACTGCATTTCCACCATGGCCTTTTTACGCTTGATGCTCAGTCCCAGGCCCGCGCCCACAATAGCTGATTCGCAGAGCGGCGTATTGCGCACCCGCTCCTTGCCAAACTGCGCCACAAAGCCTTCGGTCACCTTAAACACCCCGCCGTAGTCGGCAATGTCCTGGCCCATGAGCACCAGCTCGGGGTACTCTTCCATGCTCTGGCGCAGGCCATCGGAAATAGCATCCACAAAGCGCTTGTCGGTAGCGGGCGCATCGGCGGCAGGGGTGCGGTCAGGCGCCTCGAAGGGGCGGTACATATCCGCAATTTCTTCCTGCAGGCTGGCCGTGGGCATGGGCACGGCATCGGCCACGCGCAGGCCTTCTTCAATTTCGGCTTTGATTTTCTCGCGGACTTGGTGGCGGGCGGTTTCGCTCAGAATGCCCTGCTCCATCAGCCAGTTTTCGTAGTTCTGCACCGGGTCTTTCTGCGCCCATTCCTCAAACAGCTCCTGGGGCACGTATTTGGTGCCGGAGGCTTCCTCGTGGCCGCGCATACGGAAGGTGAGAGCTTCCAGCAGCACAGGGCGCGGGTTCTGGCGCAGGTCCTCGGCCAGGCGGCGCACCGTATCGTACACTTCCAGTACGTTGTTGCCGTCTACCTGCACGGCTTCCATACCATAGGCCGGGCCTTTGTCGATGAAGTAGCGGAAGCGGAACTGCTCCCGGCTGGGCGTGCTCAGGCCGTAGCCATTATTTTCAATGATAAAGATGACCGGCAGCTGCCATACGGCGGCCACGTTGAGGGCCTCGTGGAAGTCACCTTCGGAGGCGCCACCGTCGCCGCTGTAGGTAACGGTTATTTTATTGCGGCGGTCCAGCAAATCGGCCAGGGCAATGCCGCCGGCCACGGCCAGCTGCGGGCCGAGGTGGGAAATCATGCCCACAATGTGGTGCTCGTTGGTGCCGAAGTGGAAGCTCCGGTCGCGGCCTTTGGTGTAGCCGGTGGTTTTGCCTTGCCACTGCGCAAAGAGGCGGTCCAGGGGCACATTGCGGCCGGTGAACACGCCCAGATTGCGGTGCAGGGGCAGGATGTACTCGTCCTCGTCCAAGGCCAAGGTGCTGCCCACCGAAATGGCTTCCTGCCCGATGCCCGAAAACCACTTGCTCACTTTGCCCTGCCGCAGCAGAATGAGCATTTTTTCTTCAATCATCCGGGGCTTCAGCAGGCCCTGGTACAGGTGGAGAAGCTGGTCGTTGGAGTATTCCTTACGGTCGAAGTTCATGGAAAGCAGGCGGGTGGGAAGATGATGGCGCCAAAAGTACGGGTTTGGGTTGGAAGGAAAATTATCTGCGTGGCTTTCTGAAATATGGGGGTGGGTAGCTTTTATCTTCGGCGCTGATTTCTTCCCTATTTATTTTCTATGACCCAACTATTACCGCTTATCTCGCTGCTTTTTATTGCCCCAGTAGCCCTTGCTCAGCAGGCAGACACGCTGACTCTCCGGCCGATAGCCAGCCCCGGACATATCATCATAACTAACGTCACGCAGCCCGGTACTACTTCCGGTCCCGCTCTGATGCCAGGCACGCCCTTTCAGGAGCAGCTGCGCCAGGTGGCCGGCGTGCAGGTCACGCCTTACTCCGGTGCTCCCGGCGCACCGGCCCTGGTGCGCATTCGCGGGGCTGCCAGTTTGAGCCGCAACGCGCAGCCCTTGTATGTGATAGATGGTCTTCCGGTGTGGCAGCATCACACTCGGATATTGTTAAATCCAAACCAGGGTACCCTTTCCAACTCTTATGAACTGAACCCCACGCTGACTCTTGCGCCCGACGACATCCTGTCTCTGGAAGTGCTGAAAGGGGCCTACGAAACAGCCGAATACGGCACGCAGGGCCAGAACGGTGTTATTCGCATCACCACCCGCAGTGGGCAGGTAGGGCAGCCGCGCCTTACATATAATGGGTATGGCGGGATTCAGCAGGCTCGTTTTCGCTACGATCTGCTGAACGCCCACGAATATGCCGGCCTAGTGAATGCGGCTGATTCCTTCTACGGCCAGGAACCCACCTATACCCCCGAGCAGATAGAAGCCTTTGGGCAGGGCACAGACTGGCAACGCGAGCTGCTGCGCACGGCCGCCGTGCATCACCAGCAGGTAGCCTTGCAGGGCGGTAACGGCCACACTATATACTACACCAGCGCCGCTTACGGGCAGCAGCAGGGCATTGTGCAAAACTCCCACCTGCGCACGTTCAACTTACGAGCTACTGCCGAGCACCAGTTCACACCTAAGCTTATGCTGCGCGGCAGCCTCTCCGCCAGTGAGCAGCAGGCCTGCCTGCCCGAAGATAATCTGGCGGCTAATATGGTACTAGCCGTGCCCACCCAGCCGGCCCGCACCTCCACTGGCGAACTGGCGGAACCCGAGTTTCTCTTTGATAATCCGCTGCGCGACGCTTTGCTCACCTACCGCACACCCCGCCAGCGCTACCTGTTGGGCCAGTTGCATCTGCGTTATTCCGTGATGCCTTTTCTCACGCTGGAAATGCGGGGTAGTGAGGAGCGCATCAACCAAAAAATGAACGGTTACCAGACGCCCCGATATAGCCGGCCGGGCGGCCGGGTGCTGGCGCAGGAAGCCGAGTTCCGACAATGGACGTTTTTGCCCTCCGTGCGCTTCCACCGCACTTTTGCCCAGCATCAGGTGCAGGTAGGCCTGGCGGCCCAGCGCCAAAGCCAGCAGCAGGATCAGAACCAAAACCAGTATAGTGGTGACCAGCTGGAAAGCTTTTATAGCAGCCGTATGCCTTATCGACTCACTGCTTATCACCTCACCGGCTCTTATCAATGGAAGGAGCGCTATGAGGCCAATCTGCGCCTGCGCCGCGATGCCGCACTGATATCTTTCGGCAGTAACAAAGTGCAGTACCTACCAGCCGCCCAGGTAAAGTGGCATGTCGGCCGCGAAGCATGGCTGCGGCAATTCCCCCTGCTGAGCACGCTGGAGGCCTGGGCCGGGTGGGGCCACACTTCCAACACCGGCCAATTTGCCACCGGCGCCTATCTCATGCAGGCCGTGCCAGGGGCTGGAGGCTTCAGTTACCGATATTTGTCGCTCAATGAGTTAACCCAGCAACAGGAAGTCGGCCTTACGGTGGGTCTTTGGCAGGACCGCTTCATATTTAGCACTACCGCCTACCACCGGAATACCCGCGTACTGGGCCGCCCGGAAATTGTCTTTCCTAACCAACCAACTCCACCAACGCCTACCTACGGCCACCTGCGCAACCAGGGCCTGGAGCTGAGCGCTACCGGCCAGTGGCAAGTCGGTCGGCTGCAGGGCAGTACCTCCCTGGTCGCTGCCTTCAACCAGAACCGCTTTCAGGCCGATAAACTAAATAACTACCGCTCCAACCAGAATCAGCAAATTGTAGATGGTCAGCCTCTTGCTACCTTCTACACCCTGCGCTATACTGGCCTGGACGCCAACGGCCAGCCCAGCTATCAGGATATGAACCAAGATGGCCACTTCAATATTTACGAGGACGGCCAGGCCCGTGGCAGAGGCTTGCCTGGCCAACTGCTCTCCATGGGCCAAACCCTAGAGGCGGGCCGCTTCCGTATGCAAGCGCAGCTCGACGGCATGTTCGGCTATCAGCAGGAAACCTCCTACCTGCGCTTCCTGAACTCTGCGAACACCTACACCAACAGCACTCGTAACACCCTCAATTACTGGACTCCCGAAAACCCTACTGCCACGGTACCCGGCTTAGGGGCCGTACCGAAGGCGGACAGCGACTTCACTCTGCAATCGGGCAACCATGTGCGGCTCACCAGCCTGACTGTGCATTATAAGCTATGGGAAAAAGACAGTCGCAATTTCTCGCTCTGGGCCAGCGGCCACAATCTGCTGGTGCTATCCAAATACCGTGGCTTTGACCCCAACGTAAGCAGCGCCGGCGCCGATAGCCAGCAGGCAGGCCTCGATAATGGTGCATACCCCACCGCCCGCACTCTACTTATCGGCGTGCAGGCCACTCTGTAAACCTCCCGGCTGGGAATTGCCGTACATCTTCCGAACTTGCCCTTCCGGCCGCCCATCATCAGAAAAACTTCTGATTCGGGCGGCCGGTTGAGTAGTTCTACGCTCTGGCTCACCTGCTGCCCCATCCTCCTATGATTCATTTCGAAGAATTCACTCTTGCTAACGGTCTGCGCTGCATTGTACACGAAGACCATAGCACGCCCATGGCGGTGCTCAATATTCTGTACAACGTGGGCTCCCGCGACGAAGATCCGGCGCACACAGGCTTTGCGCACTTGTTTGAGCACCTAATGTTTTCTGGCTCGGTGAATATTCCCAGCTACGATGAGCCTTTGCAGCTGGTGGGCGGCGAGAACAATGCCTTCACCTCCCCCGATATCACCAACTATTACCTCACGCTGCCTGCCGCCAACATTGAAACCGGCTTCTGGCTGGAATCAGACCGGATGCTGAGCCTGGCCTTCTCCGATAATGGGCTGGAAGTGCAGCGCAAAGTGGTAGTAGAAGAGTTTAAGCAGAATTACCTCAACCAGCCTTACGGCGACGTATGGCTGAAACTGCGCCCGTTGGCCTACCAGGTGCACCCCTATAGCTGGGCCACCATCGGTAAGGAAATTAGCCATATTGAAGAAGCCACCATGCAGCAGGTGCGCGACTTCTTTACCAAGCACTACTCGCCCGCCAATGCCATTCTGGTAGTGGCCGGGGCCGTTACCAGCGCCGAAGCTCAGCGTTTGGCCGAGAAATGGTTTGGCCCCATTCCGGGCGGCACCCGCTACGAGCGCCACTTGCCCCAGGAGCCACGCCAGACCCAGGCCCGCTCGCTGGATATAACCGCCGATGTGCCCCTGAACGCGCTGTATAAAGTGTACCACATGCCCGCCCGCACCGACGACGCCTATTACACGGTGGACCTGCTCAGCGACGTGCTGGGCCGGGGCAAATCCTCCCGCTTATACCAGCAGCTGGTGAAGGATGAGCCCTTGTTTAACTCTATTTCGGCTTCCGTCACCGGTTCCCTGGAGCCGGGGCTACTAGTTATTAGCGGCCGTCTGAACGCGGGCGTTTCTCTGGAACAGGCTGAGGCCGCCGTAGATAAGGTGGTAGCAGAGCTGCGCACCACCCCGGTAGGAACCGAAGAGTTGGAGAAAGTAAAAAATCAGGCCGAAGCCAGCATCATTTTCGGGGAAATTGAGCTCCTGCATCGGGCCATGAACCTGGCCTACTGCAAGCTGATGGGCGATGCCGATTTAATTAATCAGGAAAGTGCCCGCATTCAGGCGGTAACACCCGCCGCGCTGCTAGCAGCCGCGCAGGAGGTGCTGCGGCCCGAAAACAGCAGCACCCTGCGCTACCATGCCCAGGCAAGCGTGGCCACGCCTTCCGACGCGGCAGAGGTCATCGCCACAGCATAACATCCGGAAAGAAAAGGCAGAGCTTAGCGCTTTCTGGGAGCTTTACGGGGTGTAGTGGCCGGGCGCTTGGTGGCCGACGGCGTAGCCGCTTTGGAGGACAGGCTGGAAGCGCCGGAAACTGGTTTGGCCGGCTTCTTTTTTAAGGGCCGCCCCATATAATCGGTGGTGGGCGGGCTGGGCATATTCAGCCGCATGCCCGGAGCTAGCTGCAGATGTTCTTCTCCGCGTCGTTTAGATGCATCGTAGCGGGAATACGCGCCGGCCCTGGGTTTAGCGCGCTGGCTGGCGGTACGATGATAAGCAGCCTTGGTGGCCTTTTTGGTTTGGGCCAGCCCAGGCTGTGTACTCAGCAACATAAGTGCTGCCAGGAATAGTAGGGTGTTATATTTCATCTGCGTGCAGGTTATAAGTGAAATATATAAGCTGAGGTAAGCGGCAACAACCCTTATATGTATTCAAGCAAGATTTTATATTAAAAATATCAGCAAATAATAAGCCAATAGTCCATAAACAAGAATGCCCAAACCATAAGATTTGGGCATTCTTTATAAAAGATTTTTAATGTTTACCATCCGCCGGAATCCCAGCCCGAAGTGGTCTTTTTCTTGGCAGGCGCGGGGGCTTTTTTAACAGGAGCTTTGGCGGGAGTTGTGGCGGGCTTTTTGGCGGTTGTGGAGGTGCTGGTAGGCGCCATAGTTTTTACAGCGGGTGCCGTGGCTTCTACGCTTTGGCCACCCAAGGCATCACCGGCTTGCGAATTGGCATCCGTGGCCGTAGCGGGTGCAGCCTCCGGTGCTGGGGCAGCCGGAGCGGGTACACCCCAAGGCTCGGCTACTTTACGCCGTACATACTTGGGAATCGGACGCCCACGGTAGTCAGTAGTTACACGGGCAGCGGGCGCAGCCGTGAAACCCGGTGCAATCTGCATACCATCAATATCACTGGTGGTGGAAGTGCTGGCGCCAAAGCCATCAGCAGGTTGGGTAGTGGGAGCCGGCGTGGTAGTAGCTGGAGCGGGCGTAGCGGGTTGCTGGGCCAGGGCTACGGTGCTGCTTGCTGAAGCGGCCGCCAGTAGCCAGAAAAAAACAGATTTTTGCATGGCAAGTATGAGGTTCTGAGTGAGAGAGTCGGGGGGTAAAAAGCAGAAAAGTATACTACGGAAAAAAGAGTAATTATTTATCCTATAAGTTATATATTTTATTTATTTAATACCAATATACTACTCACTTGAAATCTTACCATACGCTTTTGCGCACAGAATGGCTATCTAAAAGGGAGTACCGGCGGTTTGCAGGGAGCGTGTACCTTTGTAAGACTATGCAGGAGAACATCACGCGGCTGCAGACCGCCATTGAAACCTACGACCTTACAACCCCGGAACAGCTGGAGCAGTTCCGTATTGCCTTCACGGGTCGTAAAGGCCAGCTGGCTGATTTATTTGATCAGCTCAAAACTGTACCTCAGGAAGACCGTCGCGCTGTAGGCCAGCAGCTTAACCAACTGAAGCAACTGGCCCAATCCCGCTTCGACGAGCGCCAGCAGGAACTGGAGGCGGCTACCAGCAACGCCCCCGCCGACCCTACCTTCGACTACACGCTGCCCACAGTGCCTAACGCCTTGGGCACCCGCCACCCCCTGAGCCTGGTGCGCGAAGAAATTACGCGCATTCTGGCTCGTATTGGCTTTAACGTGGCCGAGGGGCCGGAAATTGAGGACGACTGGCACAACTTCACGGCCCTCAACTTCCCGGAAAACCACCCGGCCCGGGATATGCAGGATACGTTCTTTGTGCACCGCACGCCCGGGGAGCAGGAATGGGTGCTGCGTACGCACACCAGCCCGGTTCAGGTGCGCGTAATGAAAGCCCAAAAGCCGCCCATTCGCAGCATTATGCCCGGCCGCGTTTACCGCAATGAAGCCATATCGGCCCGCGCCCACATGATGTTCCATCAGGTGGAAGCACTGTTTGTGGATGAAAACGTAAGCTTCGCTGACCTCAAGCAGACGGTGTATTATTTTGTGCAGGAGCTGTTCGGAGAGGATGTGCAGGTGCGCTTCCGCCCCTCCTTCTTCCCTTTCACTGAGCCCAGCGCCGAAATTGACATCACCTGCCTGATTTGCAAAGGCAAGGGTTGCAACATCTGCAAGCAAACGGGCTGGGTAGAAATTGGGGGTTGCGGCATGGTAGACCCTGCCGTGCTGGAGCAATCGGGCATCGACCCGGAGCGGTATTCGGGTTATGCTTGGGGCATGGGCATTGAGCGCATTGCCATGCTCAAATACCAGATTAAGGACCTGCGCCTGTTCACGGAAAACGATATGCGCTTCCTGCGCCAGTTCGAAGGCGTGCAATAAGCCGGAGGGTTGGGAGTTGATTGTTTGTTGTTCTTCTGAAAAAACGTTGCTTTTCATGTCTGCTCCCTCTCCCCCCACTACCCATCAGCCACCCGCTATCAACACTATAGCTATTGTAGGGGCCGGCACCATGGGGCTGGGTATTGCGCAGGTATGCGTGCTGCACGGTTTTCCTACGGTGCTGTTTGATATCAGCGAAGCCGTCCTGACCAAGGCTCAGCAGAGTATTGCGGCCGGTCTGAACAAGCTGGTAGAAAAAGGCAAGTTGACTGCTGCCGAGCAGGAAGCTGCGCTGGCCCGCCTGCGCCCCACCACCGACCTTTCCACCGTACAGGCCGACCTGATTATCGAAGCCGTGGTGGAAAAGCTCAGCATCAAGCACCAGCTTTTTCAGGAGTTGGCGGCCGTGAACTTGTCTACCACTATTCTGGCTTCTAATACCTCCTCGTTGCCCATTACGCGGCTGGCGGCGCCCATTCAGCATCCCGAGCGGGTAGTAGGCATGCACTTTTTTAATCCGGCCCCACTCATGCCGCTAGTAGAGGTTATCCGGGGAGTAGCTACGGCCCCGGCCGTAGCCGATGCTGTGTATGCGCTGGCAGAAAAGCTGGGGAAAAAGCCCGTGCGGGCGGCTGATGCCCCCGGCTTCATTGTAAACCGGGTGGCCCGACATTATTATGTAGAAGGCCTCAAGATTGTGGAAGAGCAAGTAGCATCTTTTGAGGTAGTAGATGAGCTTCTGGAAGCCGCCGGCTTCCGCATGGGCCCCTTCCGCCTGATGGATTTAATTGGCGTGGACACCAACTTCTCCGTTACCTCCGCCATGTATGAAGCCTTCCACTTTGATCCTAAATTCCGCCCCAGCCGTATTCAGCAGCAGAAAGTAGATGCTGGCCAGCACGGCCGCAAAACCGGCCGAGGATTTTATGATTACTCCTGATTTTCGTTGTCGGATACGCCAAGGGGTGCTGCTGAGTGCGGCTCTCCTGCTGGCCGCCTGCGGCTCCAATGGGTCTGAAGCCGAGCCCCAGATTCCGCTGGCAGTAGTCAATGAAGTCATTAACCTAACCAACCAGGAATACCAGCAGCTCCGCTTTGACCGGGGAGCCATAGAACACGCCGGGGGTGTGCGGGGCCTGATTATTGTGCGGCAGAATGCCAGCACCTACCTCGCATTTGAGCGCAACTGCCCCTATCGCCCCTATGATACCTGTGCGCTGGTGGAAATAGATTCTTCCCGCCTGTTTCTGGTGGATAAGTGCTGCGGCTCCCAGTTTGGGCTCGATGGCCAGTTGCAGGCCGGCCCCGGTGCCCGTCCCTTGCGGCAATACAACACTGCCTTATCCGGCAATCTGCTGACAATCACGAATTAGGCAGGTTTTCAAAATATTTTTCACCGGAATGCTTGCAGAAACCTGCATTCTGCCCTAATATTGCACCCGCAACGATAGATAATCGTCGCCATAACCGCTTCCTTAGCTCAGCCGGTTAGAGCATCTGACTGTTAATCAGAGGGTCCCTGGTTCGAGCCCAGGAGGGAGCGCCACGAAGCCCGGTAATAGACTGTACTCCAGTTTGTTACCGGGCTTTCTTTTTTCAGCGGTGCACCTCACGGGACAACACTCGCCAAATCCCCTGTAGCAATACGCTCCTGCCTTCAAGCAGCGCACTAGCGCCACACCGCTGGCATTTCACCAGGTGATGTGAAGTGCAACCTCCATTATCAGGAGGCTACGCTCCTATAAATGAAGCCCGCCGTATCCGGTGGGCTTCTTTGCATTCCAGCCGCTGCTGTATTTCCCGAAACTGGCTGCGAAATTTGATCTATATTTTTACAGAGGGTATAAGGCAGAGGTACTAGAGTGAAGCATCGATGGTTCTGGAATATATAGCCCAAGGTGATGTGCAAAATTTGGTTGTTCATATTGGCTTACTAAGACTACGCCAGGAGAAAGCAAATTTTCGCCGGCTACACCCAAAATGCTGCGCGCCTTCTGTAATAGCATTTTCTGCAGCAGTACTATTCAGCAAAGCGTAGCACACAAAATGATAAACATTATTATCTCAGCGCCAAGCCTTTTTTCAGCGAAAATTTGCTAGGCTATAGAAAAGAAAGACAAGAATAATAATTGAACTTTTTTCAGAGACAAGACGCTAAATTTACCGTCAATCGTCTACTGATTTCTACCTATTCCCTTATTGCGCATGCTAAAACGTTACGCATCTGGCCTGCTGGGCCTATGGCTGCTATTGCTTACCGGGCTGCCGGCCACGGCCCAAACCACTGTTAAGAAAGTAGTGCTGCAAGCCTTCTGGTGGGACTACTACAATGATAATTACCGCTTTAAGTGGGCTGATTATCTGACGGAAATGGCGCCTCGCCTCAAGCAGATGGGTATTGATGCCGTCTGGATTCCGCCCACGCCCAAAAACAAAAACGCCACCAACGATGTGGGCTACTCTCCCTTTGACCCCTATGACCTGGGGGATAAATACCAGAAGGGAGACGTACGCAGCCGCTTTGGCTCGAAGGATGAGTTCCTGCGCATGGTGGCTGTGCTACACGCCAACGGCATTGAGGTAATTCAGGACATGGTGCTTAACCATACGGACGGTGCCGGCACTGCTGATGGCTCCGGGGGCCAGGATCCGGAAACGGGCTTCTCCATGCGGACCAACAGCGGTTACAAAACCTTCCGTTATAGCTGCTTTGGCACGCCGCTACCGGAGAAAGACGATACCGGCACCGCCTATGCCGCCCGCCAAGGCCGCTGGCCCAAAAACTACCCCAACTTTCACCCCCATCTGGGCCATAACACCACCGACGGCGACCAGGCAGCCGCATACTTTGGTCCCGACTTCTGCTTTGGGAACGACGGCGGCTCCGATGGGTATGGCGGCGTGAGCACGCAGTACCTGGCTCTTTTCCCTAACGCTTATAACCCAACGCAAACTCAGGGCTACAGTCAGAACCAGGCCCGGAACTGGTCGGTGTGGATGAAGAAGCAAACCGGGGTGGATGGTTTTCGCTGGGATGCAGTAAAGCACTTTAGCTACAATACTCAGCAGGACCTGAGCTATAATCTGAAATACCTGTCCGGCTGGGCCAACGGCGGTGAGGCCATGTTTAACGTGGGCGAGTACGTAGGCGGTAAAAGTGAGCTGGATAGCTATACCGATAACGTGAAGAGCCAGAATGGCGGCCAGGAGTTCCTGATGGGCACCTTCGACTTCGGTTTGCGGGGCGCTATTTACGGCATGGTCAGCGGCAATGGGGGCTACGACCTCAGCCAGATACCAGGCACGCAGCAGGACCGCCGCGTAGCCTACTATGCCGGCTCTAATACTTACGTGCACCGCACAGTGCCCTTCGTCAATAACCACGACACCTTCCGGCCCCAGCTCAGCAGCACCGGCAACTACACGGGCTGGAATACCGGCTCCGAGCTAGCCGCGCACATTGACCCATTCGACGGGCGTCTTTCGGCGGCTTATGCCATTGCGCTGGCTGTGGATGGGGCCCCGCAGATTTTCTTTGAAGATCTGTTCAACATTGGCAACACCAACAAGCGCTTTGCCCACGCCCCCAGCAACACCACCGACCTGCCCACTCGCTCCGACCTGGAGAACCTAATCTGGTGTCACCAGAATCTGGATTTCAAAAGCGGCGCCTACAAAGTGCGAAACTATGGACAGGACCACCTCATCATCGAGCGAAGCGCGCGGGCCATCATTGGCATTAATGACAGCTGGGACAGTTGGCAGAACACCTGGGTGGATTCTGACTTTGCCCCTGGCACGGTCCTGAAGGACTACTCCGGTGCCAACGGCAACGATACTAAAACGGTGGCCGGTGATAAGCGGGTAAATATCAACACTCCACCTTGTAACGGCACGGCAGCCCAGGGGCGCCGCGGCTACTCCGTGTGGGCCCCAGTAGGGCAGGATGCCGATGCGTACCAGCCACCGCGCACCACGGCTACCACGCAGGAGTGGGAAATGGCCGATGACTTGGGCGACCTGAACTGCAGCAGCCTGGGGCAAGGAGGCCGCCTGCCTGACTTCTCGACCAATTCGCGCTTGGTAGGCAAAATCTACGTGCAGTCCGGGCAGCCTATCAGCTATGAGCTGTACCCCGAGGCAGCCGGCAATGCCCGTAGCCTCACCGTAGGCTTGTATGACTTAAGTGGCAACCTTCTCAGCTCAGCGGCCGGCACAGCCTCCGCCACGGGCAGCTACACGCCCACCACCACGGGCTGGGTGACCTTGAAAGTGCGCAACACTAGCAACACCTATGCCGGCCAGCGCTGCTACGTAAAAGCTACCTACACGGCCCCCACCGTAGTTAATACCCGAACTACTACTGCGCCCACCAACCAAGTAGCCATCTGGACGGGAAATAACAACTCCGCTGATCCTGCCGACTGCCGCAACTGGGAAAACGGCGTGGCCCCTTCCGCCACCACCGACGTACTAGTGCCGGCGGGCAGCACATTGGCTCCCAGCCTGAGCACCGGCACGCTCACGGCCCGCAACCTCACCGTAGCGCCCGGCGCCACGGTAGAAATAGCGGCCGGCGCTACGCTGCGCCTCACGGGTAATCTGGTAAACCAAGGCACCCTGGCCGCTACCGGAACTGTGGAGTTTGCAGGCAGCACTGCTCAGAGCATCACGGGCACCAGCACCTTCACCAACCTAACACTCAACAACGCGGCTGGCCTCACCCTGGCCGCGCCTATTACGGTAAACGGTACCCTGGCTCTTAGCAACGGCCGGATAACCCTCGGCTTGCATGACCTGACCATTGGTAGTAGTGGCAGCATCAGCGGAGCGAATGCCAGCCGTTACCTGGTAACCAGTGCCACAGCCGCTACCGCCGGGCGCTTACGACAGAGTGTGGCCGGTACGCCGGTCATATTCCCGGTAGGCACTCCCAACAGCTACACGCCGGCCACCCTCACGGCGGGCACGAATACCGTGCTGCAAGTGCGCGTGTTTGAAGGCATATTGACCAACGGTACCAGTGGCAGCACCTATAATCAGGCCAGCCGGTTTGTGAATCGTAGCTGGGAAGTAGTGCCCTCGGGTAGCAGCCCCCAGACTACCGTAACGCTGCAGTGGAATGTGGCGGATGAGAACAGTGACGTAGCCATCCAGCGTGACCGGATGCGCCTCTTCGGCTACAATGGCACAAACTGGGTTTACTTGCCCGGTACGGGCCAGACGGTTACGGCACCTTACTCCGCAACTGCCACGGCCCCAACCGGTACCACGCTGTTCAGTGTGGGCATTACCGACGCTGTGCTGCCAGTTTCGCTGGTGAGCTTTGGCGCTCAACGGCAGGAGGACGCAGTGTTGGTGAGTTGGGCCACGGCTACGGAAAAGGATAACGCCCACTTTGTGGTGGAGAAGTCTGAAGACGGACGCGTGTTCCAGGCCGTAGGACGGGTAGCCGGGGCTGGCAACTCGGCCCAGCGGCGCGAATACCGTTTCCGGGATGCGCGGGCGGTGCAGGCGGCTTACTACCGGCTGCGGCAGGTAGATAGCAACGGCCAAAGCCAGGTAAGCTCCACGGCCTACGTGGCAGGCATTGCCCCCGCCGTTCCCGTACAGCTATTCCCCAACCCCACTTCCGGGCAGGTAACGATACAAGGCCTAACGGGGCAGAAGTTGGAGTTAAGTATTACTACCCTGCACGGGAAAGTGCTGCTGTCCGCAACTTCGGGCACCGCCTCGGGGCTTAACCAGCGCCTGAATGAGTGCCTCAGCAAAAGCCCTGCGGGCACCTATATCATTACGGTAAGACAGGATGGCCGCCAGCAACACCTGAAGCTGGTGAAGAGCTAGCCTAACCCACATTTTTGTTTCCCGCAAGGCCCTGCTTCCCACGGAGCAGGGCCTTGTTTATGGTAGGTTCGGGGCGCTAAGGGCATGTGCCACAGTATGCCGCTGTAGCGCCGCATGTCAACTTTTTTGGGAATAAGGCAGTATCAGGCAGTAGTGCTGCCCACTTGGGTGGCTTCTCTCCCACTTCTCTCCCGAAACCCTATGAAACTGTATCGTCCCCTACTGGCCATGTGCCTGGTACTACTCACCTTTTCGCTGAGCAGCTGTGAAGTTGTTGGCGACATCTTTAAAGCCGGTGCCTGGACGGGCATTATCGGTGTAGTGCTGGTAGTGCTGCTGATCTGGTGGATTATTGGCCGTGTACGCCGGTAGTTTTCCTACTTAGATAGCCATAGAAAAAGGGAGTCCGGCCAGGCTCCCTTTTTCGTGCTGTAGTAAGCTTACTTTATTTGTCTTTGCGCTGTTCGGGCATAGTTCCAATGATGTGGTCCCAGATAGTAGTGCTCACGCCAAAGGCAATTTCATCCTGCCGGTAATGATGCTGCGCGTGGTGATGCCACCACACCTTAAGAAAGTTCTTGGGCGGGGCATACACGTGAATGGCGTAGTGCACGAACAGGTACAGGGCGTAACCAAATACGAAGCCAGCCAGAATTCCGAACCCGGCGTTGCCGAAGACGAACCGGAAGATGAAGAACAGCAGCGAGGCTACAAATACCGTCAGAATAGGCGGCATGGCCAGACGGGTTTTATCCTTCGGATATTCATGGTGCACGCCATGCATGGTGTACTGAAACTTGGCTTTACCCGGCGTATTGGTATCCATATGGTACACGAAGCGGTGCATCAGATACTCCACAAACGTGAACAAAAACCAGCCCATCAGAAATAAGCCCATAGCACTCAGGCCAGTCAGCAGGCCCTGGCTCAGGCTATAGTACAGGCTGACGGCAGCCACCGCGAAGAAAATGCTGAGTGGCGCAGCAATGTGCGTGTGCGTGAGGCGCTCCAGTGCCGGATTTTCAAATAAACGGGCCGATCCTTTGTGCTTGGGCTTAATGGCATCGGGAGTTTTCACCGGCGTCGGTTGGGCTTCGGCAGCAGAAGTGGAAGTATTCATAGAAAACGGTTGGCTCAGATTCAGAAGGCAAAAGTACGCATCAACCCGCAAAACGGCACCGGTTTTGGCAATGTCACTTAACTACTGGTCAGAAAGCGGGTAATTAAGTGGCTCACGGCCTCCAGCGTGCAGCCGGAACCAGTGCAGCGGAGCGGGGCGCGCTCGTAAAACTGCTCCCGGCGGCTTAGTGTTTCGGAAAGTTGCTGCTGTAGGGCTGTGACATCCGGCAAGTGAGAGAGCAAAGGTCGGGCCGCCATTTCGGAAAGTAGCCGGCGAGCCAGCTCTTCCACCGGCACATGCAAGTAGAGGGTAAGTCCCTCCTGTAGCAGCACTTCCAGGTTGCTATGAAAGCAAGGCGTACCGCCGCCAGTGGCCAGCACCAGCTGCGGATGCCGGTGCACTACCTCCTGCAATATGGCCGCTTCGCGCTGTCGGAAATACGCCTCTCCATCGGCGGCGAAAATCTCCGGAATACTGCGCTGCTCCTGCCGTGCAATCTCCTCATCCAGATCCAGGAAGGGCAGCTCATATAAAGCTGCCAAAGCCCGGCCGAGGGTTGTTTTACCCGCTCCCGGCATCCCAATCAGAAACAGACGCATAGGAGAAACCATTTTCGGAAACAGACAGGCTGTGAAGTAAAACATCGAAAGCCCTACATGCCGGTGTGTACTCTACCCCAGCTTCACCCGTGGGTCCAGCAGGGCATACAGCACATCTACCGCAATATTTACCACCACAAATAAGGCTGCAATAAAGATAGTAGAGCCCATTACCACCGGAAAATCAAGATTTTCCACGGCCCGGAGCGTGACCGTTCCCAGACCTTTCCAGTTAAAGATATACTCAATAAAAAATGCTCCTGCCATCAGCGAAGCCAGCCAACCGGAAACAGCCGTGACGACCGGATTCAGCGCATTTTTGAGGGCATGGCCCATTACGGTACGGTAGCTGGAAAGCCCCTTGGCCCGCGCCGTGCGAATGTAATCCTGACTTAGCACATCCAGCATGGAGCTGCGCGTGAGCTGAGTGATAACCGCCAGCGGCCGGATACCCAGCGCGAAGGCGGGCAGCAGCAAATTGCGCAGTACCAAGTGGCGGCCCGTGAATGGGTCGGTTTCGAAGAGCTGCCCAGTCAGGTTCAGGCCCGTCCAGCGACTCCAGTAGAATCCAAACGTCATGGCAATGAGAATGGCGGCCACAAAGGACGGCACCGAAATACCCAGCACAGAGGTAGTAATCAGCACCCGGTCTACCCAGGAGTGAGGGCGCAGGGCCGCCAGCACACCAAATAAAATACCCAGCACCGCCGCCAGCAACATGGCGGCCAGCGCCAGCCACAAGGTGCCGGTAAAATGGTCCATCAGAATCAGCAATACCTCTTTATTGCTTTGAAAGGAACGGCGCAGGTAGGGCTTTTTTAAGACCACTGCCTGCTCGCCTAAGGGTAGCAGTGTGAGGCCACCGTACTTGGCCACCCCGGCTGAGTCTCGTGCGTGTACCCCCACCGGCGACACATCATTCAGGTATCCCAGCAGCTGGGCCGGCAGAGGTTTGTCCAGGCCCAAGTCGGCGGCAATGGCGGCGCGGGTAGCTTCATCCGAGCGTTGCCCGGCCAGTAGCGCTACCGGGTCGCCGGGCAGTACGTTGAAGAGAAAAAACACTGTGAGGGCAACCCCGGCCAGTACCAAGAGGCCCTGCCCCAGGCGGCGCAGTACAAATAGAAGCATGAACGGGGCTTGGAAACTTAAGAATGTAGAGCCGCCGGTTTATAGCAGCTCTTCCAGCTTTTCGCGGGTCGGAATATCGTGGTAGTGAAATTTGCCTTTTACCACGCCATCCTCCAGTAGAATGATGCCCGGGTTGGAACGCACCATGGATTTGAGCACCGTAGCATCGGCGTAGTAGAAGGGAGCCGGCAGGTTTACCTCGTGGCGGAAGGCATCGTAGTCGGCGGGGTTGCTGCTGGTAAGCACCACGGTTTTGATTTCCCGCTTGGAAGAATCGGCCGACAGAATCATGGTATTCATCTTATCGAACCGGTCCCGGTCGGCGTGGTTCACATCCTGAATAATGAGCAGCAGCTTATTGCCTTTCAGCAGTTCCTGCGTGTAGTCGCCGTCATCATTCCAAACCCGAAAATCCGTGATTTTGGGACCAGCATCGGGGTTCAGAGCTACCATTTTCTTAAACTTCCAGGTGCTGTCGGTGGGATAATCGGCAAATTCCTGCTCCTTTCCCTGGCGCTCCATGATGTACTTGTAGCGCAGCGGCGCCGAAGGCTGCATGAGCTTGGGAATATTGTTGCCCACCTTGTAAGGCAGGAAATCGAAATACGGGAGGTGGCCCAGCGCATACACGCCAATACCGGCCGCCACAGCCGCCGCAATAGTGATGTACATCACGCCCAGCGTGCCCTTGGCAAATACCAGCCGCAGGTAGCGCTGCCCGTAAAACACCACCAGCCACAGGCCCAGCAGAATCATATCCTTGGTGAAGGAAGCCCAGGGCGTAAGCTTGATAAAGTCGCCGAAGCAGCCGCAGTCGGTTACCTTGTTAAAGGCCGCGGAATAGAACGTGAGGAACCCGAAAAAAACCAGCAGGCCCAGCAATACCCACAGGGTTTTGCGCAAGTGCCAACGCAGCAGCAAGGCCACGCCCAGCACTACTTCCAGTGTACTGAGAATAAGCGAAATGGTGCGGGCATGCGGATAGAACCACATAAAAAACTGCCCGAAATCCTGTGAAAATACCTCAAAGTATTCCTCCAGCTTCAGGGCTGTGCCCACAGGGTCGTTCAGCTTAACCAGGCCGGAAAAAATAAACACCACTCCCAGCAACAACCAGCAAATGCGGGTAAATAACCTCATAAGAAGAAAAAAACGTGTACGTCCGTAGCCTTAAACTGTGTGGGCAGATTCTGGTTGAGGTGCGGCGGCCAGCCCGCGCTTAATGAGAGCAAAAACGGCGTAGTTCAGCATATCCCGGTAGTTGGCCTCCACTCCTTCTGATACCCTGGTTTGCCCCGCCAGATCTTCAATCTGCTTGGTGCGGTGCAGCTTCATCAGAATAATATCGGTGATGCTCTCCACCCGCATGTGCCGCCACGCCTCACCATAGTCGTGGTTTTTGGCAAAGAGCAGCTCACGCGTGGTGTTCACTTCCCGGTCGTAGGCGGCCGTTACTTCCTCTACGGGCAGTTCCAGCGGCGCCTCAAAGGGCAGATGCAGCTGCATGAGGGCAATGAGGCAGTAGTTGATGATGGCCACAAACTCCTCGTCAATGCCTTCGGCCACCCGCTGGGTACCTTTCTCCTGAATGGAGCGAATGCGCTGTGCCTTGATGTAAATCTGATCCGTGATGGAGGGCAGGCGCATAATACGCCAAGCGGTGCCATAGTCGTGGGACTTAGCCAGAAACAGCTTCCGGCAGTGCCCGATAATGGTGTCGTACTCGTGCTGGGTTTGGTTCTGCAAGATTTTCAGACTAATTTGTTGGAATCTTGGGTACTTGGGGCCTGGGAAACCCGCTTGCGTCCGCGGCCTCGTACCGCCCTGACGCAACCGTATGGAAGAAACCTGGTTTCTTTACCCCAAAACCAGGTTTTTGAGTTCCTGAGCGCTTCCATCTCTATGCTACCCCAGGCCGCGAAAGATACATGTTTTTCGGCGAGGCAAACAGTATGTTGCCCGCGTGGCCGCGTGCTGGATTTGCGACGCCCGCAGGTGATGGGCATCCTTAACCTCACCCCTGATTCCTTCTTTGCCGGCAGCCGCGTCAGCTCAGCCGATGACCTGCTGTATCGGGCGGAGGCCATGCTTACGGCTGGTGCCGCCGTGCTGGATGTGGGCGGCTACTCCACCCGCCCCGGTGCCCCGGAGGTAACGGAGGAGGAAGAAAAGCAACGCATTCTGCCCGCCATTGAGGCCTTGCGGCAACGCTTTCCGGAAGCCTTTCTCTCTATTGATACCTTCCGGGCCAGCGTGGCCGCCGAAGCCGTAGCTGCCGGTGCCGATATTCTTAACGACATCAGCGCGGGCACACTGGATGCGGATATGATAGCTACCGCCGGCCGCCTGAATGTGCCCTACGTGCTCATGCACATGCGCGGTACCCCGCAGGACATGGCCCAGCACACGGACTATGCCGACGACCTGCTGACGGAATTGGTGCGCTTTTTCCGGGATAAGCTGGTGGCCCTGCGGGCCGCCGGCGTGGTAGATGTTATTCTGGACCCGGGCTTCGGCTTTGCCAAAACCTCCGCCCAAAACCATGAGCTGCTGCGCCGCCTGGATGAGTTGCGCGTACTGGGGCTTCCCCTTCTGGCCGGGCTTTCGCGCAAATCGATGGTGTACAAGCCACTGGGGCTGACGCCGGATGCAGCCCTTACGGGTACTGTGGCCGTCAATACCATAGCTCTGCTCAACGGCGCCCGTTTGTTGCGCGTACACGATGTAGCCGAAGCTATGCAGACTATTCAACTCGTATCTAACACATACTCAATTCCTTCCTCCCCGTGATTGGCACTTTCACCATCGGCTTCCTGCGCATTGGCTGGCTGGACGTAGTGGACGTGCTGCTGGTGACGATGCTATTTTATCAGCTCTATAAGTTGCTGACGGGCAGCGTAGCGCTGAAGATTTTTCTGGGGCTGATGTCGATTTACCTGCTGTACCTGGTGGTGCGGGCAGCAGGTATGGAGTTGCTGACAACCATTCTGGGGCAGTTTATGAGCGTGGGCGTGCTGGCCAGCATTATCCTGTTTCAGCAGGAAATTCGGCGCTTTCTGCTCACCATTGGCAAGGCTACCACACTGGAGCGCATGCGGGTATTTTCCTGGCGGCGGGATTCTGCCGCCGAGAAAATGAACATTATGCCCTTTGTGGAAGCAGCCAAGAGCCTGGCGGGCAAGAATACCGGCGCGCTCATTGTCTTCAGCATGGGTTCTGACCTGAAGCTGTACGCCGACTCCGGCGACCTGATTGATGCCACCGTGAGCAAGCGCCTGTTGATGAGTATCTTCAACAAAACCAGCCCCCTGCATGATGGAGCTGTCATCATCAGCAACAACCGCATACAGGCGGCACGCTGCATTCTGCCGGTAAGTGAAAACCCGGACGTACCGGCCTCTCTGGGTTTGCGCCACCGCGCCGCCATTGGCCTTTCCGAAGTGACGGACAGCGTGGTGCTGGTAGTGAGTGAAGAAACGGGGCAGATTTCGCTGGTGCGGGCCGGCGAGGTGTACCGCAACCTGTCTACTTCTGACCTGCGGGCACGCTTGAACGAAATGCTGTTTGATGTGGAGCCCAAGGCCTCCACTCCCAAAGCGCGCTCCGCGGAAGAAGTAGCCGCGTAGCTTCCTGCTGTGTAGGTAACTTTTTCGAAGAACACCAAAAGCAAAAAGGCCCGCCAAATGGCGGGCCTTTGCATTACCTCTTAGTGCCTAAATTACGGGGTGTTCGTTACTACCTGCCCTGCCTCGGGCTGGGCGGCTGAGCGGTCCTTGAGCGTGCCCAACTCCTTGCCAACGGCAATAAAGGCGGCAATGGCCTTGTCCAGATGCGCGCGGGTGTGGGCGGCGCTCATCTGCACCCGGATGCGGGCCTGGCCTTTCGCTACTACCGGGAAGTAGAAACCCACCACATAAATGCCGTGCTCCAGCATGCGGGCCGCAAACTCCTGGCTCAGCTTGGCATCATACAGCATTACGGGCACAATGGGGTGCTCACCGGGCTTAATATCGAAGCCGGCTTTGGTCATTTCCTCCCGGAAATACTTGGTGTTTTCTTCCAGTCGGTCGCGCAGCTCGGTGCTTTCGGTGAGCAGATCCAGCACGCGGATGGAGGCGCCTACAATGGCCGGGGCCAGCGTGTTGGAGAATAGATAGGGGCGGCTGCGCTGGCGCAGCATATCAATAATTTCTTTGCGGCCGGAGGTGAAGCCACCCATGGCGCCGCCGAGGGCTTTGCCCAGCGTGCCGGTGATGATGTCTACCCGGCCCATGACGTTGCGGTACTCGTGGGTGCCGCGGCCGGTTTTGCCCAGGAAGCCCATGCTGTGGCACTCGTCAATCATCACCAGGGCCTCATACTTATCGGCCAGGTCGCAGATTTTGTCCAGCTGGGCAATAGTGCCGTCCATGGAGAACGAGCCGTCCGTAACGATGATGCGGTGGCGGGTGCCTTTGGCCACGGCGTCCTGGAGTTGGGCTTCCAGATCGGCCATGTCGTTGTGGGTGTAGCGGTAGCGCTGGGCTTTGCACAGGCGCACGCCATCAATAATGCTGGCGTGGTTCAGGGCATCGGAAATAATGGCGTCCTGCTCGTTGAACAGGGGCTCAAAAACGCCACCGTTGGCATCAAAAGCTGCCGCGTACAGAATGGTATCTTCAGTACCCAGAAACTCGGCCAGCTTCTGCTCCAGCTCTTTGTGAATATCCTGGGTGCCGCAGATAAAGCGCACCGATGACATGCCGTAGCCGTGGGTATCAATGGCTTCTTTGGCCGCCTTAATTACCTCCGGGTGCGAGGAAAGGCCCAGGTAGTTATTGGCGCAGAAATTCAGCACTTCCCCCGCCTCTTTCGTCTCAATTTCGGCGCCCTGCGGCGAGGTAATGATGCGCTCCTGTTTGTAGAGGCCGGCATCTTTAATTTCCTGAAGCTGCTGCTGAAGATCGGGCTGGAGGGTGGTGTACATGGGAATGACTGCTGAAGGGTGAAGGGGAATTTCTAAAGGTGGGATGGAGCGTAAAGGTACGGTTTTGTGCATCTGCGGCCGAAGCGGCGCACGATGGTGCTTACTTGCTTCGCGCCAGAAACTGCTGCACGCCCTGCTGACCACTGTCCATCAGTTCCTTTTTTTGCGCCGTAGACATGCGCTTGATCTTAGGGCTAAAATGCAGGGTATTAATGCTGATGGTGCGCGACCAATCAGTGGGCCGCGCCGGGTTCAGGTTTTCGATGGCCAGGTTATACAAAGCGCCTACGTAGGTGCCGAAGCTATTGATGGTGTAAGGCGCGAGTTGCTGTCGGCCGGCCACGGTAGCATCATACGCAATCTGCTCTACCCGATCGAGCCGCAACCCCAGCGTTTCGGGGTTAGCCAGCGGTTGCGCGGCCAGCACCGACTTTTCCACGGTGAAGTATTTTGGGCTATCAAATAGGTCGATGGGAAAATTGGCCAGTAGGCCCCCATCGACCAGCACTTCTACTTCCTGTCCCTTTGCGGGCTGGCGCACGACCCTCCCCTGCTTGTCGAGCAGCACGGCCCGGAAGTACAGCGGAATGCTCATGGATATCCGTACGGCATCGGCGATGCGCATCTCCGGGTGGGTTTCGTAGCTGAACACCTGCACACACTGGCGGGTAAGATTGGTGCCGGTGACGTATAAGTCGCGCGCTTTCCCTTGTGATGCGAGGGTATGCAATTGACCGAGGGTATAGTTGGCAGAGCCCGTTTTGCGGGCCACCAGCTGGTCCATCACCTGGGTAAACTTGTCGCCGCGGTACCAGCCAAATTGCTTAATCAGCCGGCTACTGCCGCCAAAAAAGATCAGGCGGCCATCGTTGAGCTGCTGCACGGGCATCTCATTTACCACGGCAATAATTTCATCGGGGGAATAGCCTACGGCCAGCAATGCTGCCTGAATGGCCCCGGCGGAGGTGCCCCCTACCCGCTGTATGCCCGGTAAGATTCCCTGCGTTTCCAACTCTTTGAGGGCACCACCATAGGCAATACCCCGAATACCGCCACCCTCCATCACCAGGTTCCGGTACGCCTGCGGCGCCTTGGTCTGTGCCATGCTCTCACCAGACAAACTACAACAAAGGCTCATGCCAATCAGAATACGGCGCATAGCGGGGATATACATATCGACTAAAAGTAGGCAAAAGCACCTTTCCCTTGAACGGGGGACACAACTTAAGCTAACCAGCTTGCCTTTACTGCCGCTTACTTACCAATCTGAAAGCTGGCCTTCACCCGGATAACCGCCCCATCCGTTTATATTTGTAGCCTTTTCTTCCCCCACCCACAGTCTTCTTTGCGCATGGCTACTTCCACCTCCGGCACCCCCGGCGACACAGTTCTCATCATCGGAGCCGGCGGTCAGCTGGGTCTGGAACTCACCCACGAGCTGCGCCAGCGCTACGGCGCCTCCAACGTAGTAGCCGCCGACGTGCGAGCCCCTAAAGATGAAGAAACGCACCACGCAGGCCCTTTCGAGCTGCTGGACGTACTGGACAAGAACCGCCTGACGGAAATCGTACAAAAGTACAAGCCCAAGCAGGTGTACCACCTGGCCGCCCTGCTTTCGGCCACGGCTGAAAAGAACCCCAAGTTTGGATGGCAGCTGAATATGGATGGCCTGTTTAACGTGCTGGATGCCGCCGTAGACCTGGGCGTGCAGCAGGTATACTGGCCCAGCAGCATTGCCGTGTTCGGCCCCGATACCCCGCGCGAGAACACGCCTCAGCTCACCATCATGAACCCCAACACCATCTACGGCATCAGCAAGCTGGCCGGCGAGCAGTGGTGCGAGTGGTATTTCCGCAAGCATGGCCTGGATGTGCGCAGCCTGCGCTACCCCGGCCTCATCGGCTACAAGAGCCTGCCTGGGGGCGGCACTACGGACTATGCCGTGGACATTTACCACAAAGCCATAGCCGGGCAGCCCTACGAGTGCTTCCTTAAGGAAAACACCTATCTGCCGATGATGTACATGCCCGATGCCCTAAAGGCTACCCTGGATTTGATGCACGCCCCGGCCGACAGCATCAAAATCCGCAGCAGCTACAACCTGGGCGCCATGAGCTTCTCGCCCAAGGAAATTACCGCCAGCATCCAGCGGCACATTCCGGAGTTTGAGGTGACGTATAAGCCCGACTCGCGCCAGCAGATTGCCGACTCCTGGCCCGCCAGCATCGACGACAGCCGCGCCCGCCAGGACTGGGGCTGGCAGCCGGATTATGATCTGGATAAAATGACCGACGATATGCTGTTGCACCTGCGCCAGCAGGTAGCGGAAACGGCTGCGGTAGCCCAATAACCGGCGTCAAGACCAGCGCAAGATTCGACAAGCCCCGTCGTCTGTCCGTATAGGCAGGCGGCGGGGCTTTTCCGTCGTCTACTTGCTATGATTGTAAACCATACGCCCGATGGCTGGCAGATTATTTATCAACAGGCACACGCCCTGCTGGCGGCTCAGTTGGCCTGGCACTGGGAGCCATTTGGCCCCTCCGACCGTTGGGTGGGCCTGCTGGCCGCCATTGCCCAGCATGATGATGAGCAGCGGCAGTGGGACGGCCACTACAGCCTGACCCCGGCTGGGGCACCGGCCAATTTCACGATGAAGGAATTCTCGCTGGAGCAGGCGCAAGGCGTGATGAAAGCGGCCCGCTTTCAGGGCCGCTGGCGCAGCCTGCTCACTAGCATGCACCTGCACACCCTCTATGAAGGATTACGCCAAAAGCAGAAAGTAATTGACACCTTCCTCACCGAGCAGGAGGCGAAGCAGAAGCAATGGCGCCGGGAACTGAAGCTCAACAAACAAGAAGCCCAGCAAGCCTACGACCTCATGCACTGGTGCGACCGGCTCAGCCTGATTTTGTGCCGGCAGGAACTGCCGGAAATGGGCCGGGAGCTGGAGATATATCAGGGCCCCGATGGGCAACGCTACCACGTGTCCCGCCCGGCGGCAGACGGCCCGGTAACGGTAACACCCTGGCCGTTTCGGGAAAAGCAGTTTACCGTGAGCGTAGAGGCCAGCCAGCTCCGGCAGCTCCAGTTCGCAGACGACCAGGAGCTGGCCGCTGCCCTGCGGGAAGCTCCCGTAGAAACGCTCCGCTGGGAGCTGGTGCGCTAGTCCCGCCAAACGGCAATGCGGTACTACCCGTATGAGGTATCAACACGCTACACTGTACCCTATGCCTATACCCTTTTCCTTCTCCAATATTTTCACGCTGCTGAAGTCGACGTGGGCTTCCTTCATGGAGAACAACTCGTTTCGGCATGCTGCCGCGCTATCCTACTACACTATTTTTTCTCTGCCGCCGCTGCTGATCATTGTTATCACCACGGCCAGCACGGTCCTCGGTTCGGAGGCTATAACGGGCCAGTTGTTTCACCAGCTTAGCTCCCTGGTAGGGGCCGAATCAGCCAAATTCATTCAGGATTCTATCAACGACTTCAATAAGCAGGAAAAGACTGGGGTGGCGGCTGCCCTGGGTATTGGCATCCTCATCTTCGCAGCTACCACCTTCTTTGTTACCCTGCAAGAAAGCATCAACGACATCTGGAATCTGAAGGTGAAGCCCCGCAGCAACATGTGGCAGTTTCTGAAAGACCGGTTCCTGTCGTTTGGCCTGATTCTGAGTGTTGGGCTGCTATTACTGATTTCCTTTGTGATAAGTGCCGTACTGACTTCCTTCACCGATTACCTCAAACAACTGCTCCCGGATCTGGCCGTGGTGTTTATTCACCTCATTGACCTGGTGCTTTCTCTGGCCGTTACCACCACGCTGTTCGCCCTTATCTACCGCTTCCTGCCCGATGCCATTATCCGCTGGCGCGACGTCTGGATCGGGGCTTTTATAACGGCGCTCCTTTTCGTTGTCGGCAAGTTTCTGATAGCACTATACATTGCGCAGGCCGACCCGGGCTCTACCTACGGCGCGGCCGGCTCAGCTATTATTCTGCTGGTGTGGGTAAACTACTCTGCCCTTATCATCTTCTTTGGGGCCGAGTTCACCCAACAATTCGCCGATAAATACGGGCAGTGCGTGCAGCCAAAAGCCAACGCCGTGCGCATTCAAGTGCGTGAAGTACCGGAAGGCGAAACTCACGAGGAAATTTCCTCCGGCCGCCCCCGGGCCGTGGGCCGTTTTCGCGCTTAAAGCATAGCATAAGCAAACTAAAAAGCCCTGATGCATGAAGCATCAGGGCTTTTTAGTTTGTGAGTCCTTCTGTTAAATATTACGCCGCAGCGGGCTTTTCCTTCACTGCCAGCTGGCCGCAGGCGGCATCAATGTCCTTACCGCGTGAGCGGCGCAGGTTGGTTTGCACGCCCCGGTCCGCCAAGTACTTCAGGAAGGCCATCAGCTTGGCTTCGCCGGTGTTTTTGTAATCAGCGTTTTCGATGGGGTTGTACTCGATAAGGTTCACCTTGCAGGGAATCCACTTCGAAATCTGGAACAGTTCCTCGGCATCCTCCAGCGTGTCGTTAAAGCTCTCGAATACGATGTACTCGTAGGTGACTTTGCGGCCGGTTACCTGGTGGTAGTGCTTGAGCGCATCCTTCAAAGAGGCCAGGGAATTGGCTTCGTTGATGGGCATGATTTCGTTACGCTTGGTATCGTTAGGCGCGTGCAGCGAGAGGGCCAGGTTGGCCTTCACGCCGTCGTCAGCCAGCTTTTTAATCATTTTGGCAATGCCGGCAGTGCTGACGGTAATGCGGCGCGGGGCCATATTCAGGCCGTCGGGGGCGGTGATGCGCTCAATGCTTTTTACCACGTTGGCGTAGTTCAGCAGCGGCTCGCCCATGCCCATGTACACAATGTTGGTGAGCGGCGTACCGTATTGGGATTCGCACTGTTCCTTAATGCGTACTACCTGGTCGTAGATTTCGGCGGCTTCCAGGTTGCGCTTGCGGTCCATGTAGCCGGTTGCGCAGAACTTGCACGTGAGCGAGCAGCCCACCTGCGAGCTAATACAAGCCGTCATGCGCGTGTCGTGCGGGATAAGCACGCCTTCCACAATGTTGCCATCGTAGAGCCGGAACGCCGACTTAATAGTGCCGTCGTTGCTGAGCTGCTGATTCTGAACCTGTACGCCGTTGATAACAAAATACTTGGCCAGCAGCTCGCGCGTGGCCAGCGAGATGTTGTTCATCTCTTCAAACGTACCCGCCGTGTTCTTCCACAGCCACTCCAGCACCTGTTTGGCGCGGAAAGGCTTCTCGCCGTGCTCCACCATAAAGGCTTTGAGCTCGTCGGAGGTGAGTTTGCGAATGTCGCGCTTGGAAACTACTGGCAAGTCAATCATCATAGCCGCAAAGATACAACACGGAAGGCGCTTGAGTTCCACGGATTTGTTCAATCCGCTCATTCCCTGCTTACCATGCAGTTGTTGTGCTTGTAAAACAAAGATCTACTCTCCCCGCAATTTCTGCGCATACGCTTCTGTAAGCGGCATCAGCTTCCGGGTATTGTAATCGAAGCAGAGCATGCCGGTTTTGGCGCGGGCTACTTCCTTGCCGTCCTGGTTGCGCACCCAGTACACCAGGTCGAATCCGTATTTGCTGAGGTCGTCGGCGGCGAGCTGGATGTGGAGCGTGTCGCCGTAGAAGCCTTCGCCTTTGTATTCGATGGCCACGTCGGCCATGATGTGGCCGGTTTTATTGGCGGGGTCGAACTCGGGGTGGCCCAGGTGCTGCAGAAACTGCACGCGGGCTTCGTGCAGAATGCTCAGCAGGGCATCGTTGCCGAGATGGGCGCCGTAGTTCAGGTCGGTGATGCGCACGGGCACCTGCACCGTGAGGAGGAATGAAGCGGGGAGAGCTACTTTTACACGGGGCATAGACTCAAGCAGAAGTAAATGATGAGCAAGGATGAATTTGCGGCGACACCAAAGGTAGAGGTTCGGACCACCGGCGACGGCTCCAGCACCTTATACGTGCCCGCCCTGAACGAGCATTACCACAGCACACATGGGGCCGTGCAGGAAGCCATGCACGTGTACCTGGGTGCGGGTCTGGAACCTAACCTGGCCGCTGCTACGGCCCCGGTGCGGGTACTGGAAATTGGCTTCGGCACCGGCCTGAACGCCCTGCTCACCCTCCAGCGCAGCCTTACGGCCCCGGTAACTATTGAATACGATACCATTGAGAAATACCCGCTGCCGCCTGAGGTAATCAGCCAACTGGGTGTGGAGCGCTACATCCTGAATCCGGAATTGCAACAGTACCACGAGCAGTTGCACGCTGCCGCCTGGAATACCCCGGTACGCGTTGCTCCGCAGTTGCTGCTCCGAAAAATAGTTGGCGCGCTGCAGGAAACCGAGCTGGCGCCCAACCACTACCACGTTATCTACTTCGATGCTTTCGCGCCGGAAAAGCAGCCGGATATGTGGACGGAAGAGGTATTTGCCCAGCTCTACGCTGCTACCGCGCCAGATGGCTGCCTGGTGAGTTACTGCGCCAAAGGCTCCTTTAAGCGCAGTCTGCTGGCTGCGGGCTGGCAGGTGGAGAAGATTCCCGGGCCTCCTGGTAAAAGGGAGATGACGCGGGCGTGGAAGCGAGAAGCTAGATCAAGTGATTAGCTTTGTATATTTCACTTCATCTTGAAGACTTTTGTCGAAGCATTTGCACTTTACAGCTCAATTAATCATTTTCATATGTCAAATTCATTTTTTAAAATATTTATAAAATATATTTTAATTGTATTTATAATCAGTATTTCAAACTATTGCTTTGGACAACCATCCTTTAAAGAAGAAATCGATAAAATCTACAATTTTTATCCTCACAAAATTTCAAAAATTGAGCAAGAAGAAAAAACACCAAAATTAAATGCATTTTTCAACAAAATAAAATCTGATACAACAAAATATTTACCATTATTAAGAAGTGAACTATTATCAAATAATCATCTTCCTTATTTTTATTATGACTGTTCACATTTGCTACTAATACTTAGCAAAAGCAATTCAGATAAGGAAATTTGCGCGAAATCATTCGAAAAATGTGATATCAATGACCTTGATCCAAAGATATACTTTAGCCTTATTAGTTATTTATCAAAAAATAATATCAATACAACAAATGCTTCAATTAAGATTTTAGAGGACTCTACATTCCATTTTTTCGTTCCTGAGCACGCCTTGGACTTTACACAAGGCTATTGTTTAACATATTTATTATTACCCCTTGATTCAAATTTTTACACAGATACTTTGATAAAAATTTTCAATCATACCAAATATATATCAACTCAAAAGTCCATTATAACAGCACTTTGGTTCAGTTATTCTTGCAAAGGAGATGAATTTTTATTAAAAATAAATGAAGGCAATGCTCTAAACAAAGATATTTCAGATTACGCATATAAGTTACTAAAAGATAAAAAATTAGAAAGAGAATATAGAAAACAATTAAACAAAATCAATCAAAACAAATTAGTAGAAATACAAAAATCAGCCTTAAATAGACTTTCGGACGAAGCAATATTAGACCTTGATTTTGCAACAAAGGCGCGAAGGATAAAATACAGTTGTCAATAATTAGCCAGAACTCCTCAGAAAAACTCTTAGCAGGCGAGCAAGCTCTGCCACCGTTTAATTTGATGAGTAGACAGAAAATCAATTATGCCTCATCACTTTTCTCCTTTCTTCCTAATTTCAACCCACTATGAGTCGGAAACTGCTGGAAACAGAAGGCCCAGCGTGGGTGCAGAAAGGCATTATTTCCCCGGAGCAGCACCAGCAACTCCTGGACCTCTACCCCATCGATAAACAAGCCATTGGTCTGCTGCCGCTACTCGGCAGCCTGCTGGTGGGTTTGAGTGCGCTGAGTCTGGTAGCGGCCAACTGGCAGGGCCTGCCAGAGTTTGTCCGCCTGGGGCTGCTGCTGCTTTCCATGATTGGGGCCTACGCTACCGGCGACTATTTCCTGCGCCGCGGCAATGGTGCCGTGGGCATTGGGCTAACGGGTTTGGGGCTGATTCTCTTCGGAGCGGGCATTGTGCTGGTCAGTCAGATGTACCAGCTTATCGGCTACGATGTCACGGGGCTGCTGGCCTGGGCGGTGGCGGGCGTGGCCCTCACGTTTCTGTATCGTAGCCGCTTTCTGTTCATCCTCACGGTGGTTATCGGGGGCATTGTGCAGGGCTACAACACCGGCGAGCTGGGCGCGTTCAGCGTGGCCGCGGCCGTGCTTACGGCCGGCGGACTGGGCTACTACTGGTGGCGCCACCCCGATGCGCTGCTGGCCGGCGTACTGGCCACCGGCGTGCTGTGGCAGGCCGGACTGCTCATTGGTCTGCTGCACGTAAAAATCACCTGGTTCTTCGTGCCCGCCATGCTGCTCTACGCCCTGGGCGACTGGCAACCTGACCGACCCGCCGGCCGGGCGCTGCAGGGGCCACCGCTGGTAGCCGCGTTTCTGTTTATGCTGGGGCTGGCGCTGTATGGCGAGGCCGGAAGCTATACCGAGCTGCTGCGGCCGCCGCTGTGGGCGTACCTCAGCGCCATGGGCGTTGTGCTGCTGATTTCTCTGGCCGGCAAGCGCGCCCGCGGCCGTATGGCCGGCGCCACCGACTGGCTCCTGCTCCTGCCGGGCTTTTACTTCCCCGGCGGCCTGCCGCTGGCCGTAGCCGCGCTGGTAGTACTGTACGCCTATTCCGGCAGCCTGCTGGTGCGCGCTCATCAAGAGCAAAACCCCGACCGCATCAGCCTGGGCACTATGCTGTTTATCCTGACTACCATGGTAGCCTACTTCAAGCTGACCTGGGAGTTCATGGATAAGTCGTTGTTTTTCCTGATTGGCGGGCTCCTGCTGCTGGGCCTGAGCTGGTACCTGCGCCGCCGCAACAAACACACGCTTAACTCAGACGCCTCGCAATCATGAGAAAGTGGCTGTTTCGGAAAAGGGCGGCATTTACGGGAGCCCGCCACTGGCTGCTCCTGCTGGTAGCGGCCCAAGCTCTGTTTCTGCTGGCCGTGGCGGGGGCTGGATACGCCACCCGCGCCTATGGCCAAACCATTGTACTGCGCACCACCCCGCTGGACCCGCGCGACTTCCTGTACGGCGACTATGTACAGTTGCGCTTTACCATCAGCCGCTTACCTGTGAAACTATGGCGCGAAGCCGGTCCCGTACCCCGCCGCGGTACGCCGGTATATGTGCTGCTGCGTCCGGCCGGGGCAGCGTATGAGGCCGTGGGCGTATACGCGGAGCAGCCCACCGCCCCTACCGGCACCGTGGTGCTGCGCGGTTGGGTAGCCAACAACTGGCGGCGCGCCCTGCACGTGCGCTACAATCTGGAGAAATACTACGTGCCCGAGGGTACCGGCCGCCAGTTGGAACGGCGTGGCGCCCGGCACCCTTTACTGGTACACGTGAGTATTGCACCCTGGGGACAAGCGCGCATTACGCAGGTAGAACCCCTGGCCGATTCTACGGCCCAAAGCATCGAAAGCAGAGACTAAAAGCCGTTTCGCTTAAGCAGGGCCTGGTCGGCGGCGCTCAGGTCTACCAAGGCATATTTCTGCTGATCGGTGATATTCATCTCATCGAGGGCGTCCACCATATCCCGGTATTTGGCCTCCGGCGTGGTTTTAATCAGAACCACCGTAGCGGGGTCTTGCTGCTGCCGTAGGAGCAGCGCTTGCCGCAGTCCTTTAGCCCCAAAGTCAGTGGTATGCAGCTTGGTTTTTGCTACGGTTGGGTCGGCTTCTGAATTCAGGCCGAAAAAGTAGTGCACCCGGCTGCTCTTATCCAGAATCAGCGTCATTACCCGGCTTTGTTGGAGGGGCGTTTCCTTGCCTTTTACCGGCATATGGAGTTGCATCACCGTGGGCTTGTTGAAGGTGGTGGTGAGCATGAAGAATGTGAGCAGCAGGAAGGCCAAGTCCACCATCGGGGTCATATCGAGACGGAAGGCATTCTTCTTCACGCGGGGTTTGCCACTACGGGCAGCGGGAGCAGCTTGGATTTCGGCCATGATGGTGGAATGGTTAGAGGTTGTCTCCGGCCAACGCCCCACTTTTCCTGGTTATTGTTCAGGCAGCCAACTGGTTTGCGCTTTTATTTTTAGGGTGCTTCACTTAGCTATTGAAATGCCACACCTGCTCCGGCGTGATGCAGGCGTTTAGCGTAACGTCTCCTCCCCAGCTGTCCGTAATCTTTTCCACGGGAGGCTCCAGGCTGACGCCAATACGCAAGGCATCGGGACGGCACTGCTGCAGAAACCGGTCGTAGAAGCCTTTGCCGTAGCCCACGCGGTGCCCCTGCTGATCGAAGGCCAGCAAGGGCACCAGCACCGCATCTAACTCCTGAGGGTGTACTTCCGGGGCATTTACGGGCTCCGGAATACCCCAGCGGTTGGTACGCAACATGGTATCGGGTGCCAGCTCATAATGCAGCAGGTTCAAGCCATCAGGCTGCACTACGCTCACGGCCAGGCTCACCGGCAGCTGGTGTTCCCAAATCCAGTTGACAATCTCCCAGGTATCAGGTTCCTGGTGATGGGGAATGGGCAGAAACAAATGCAGCCAGCGCCAGTCGGTAAGCGAGAAATGCTGAACCAACTGCTCCCGCAGAGCCAGGCTGCGCCGCTGCACTTCCGCTTCCGGCAGGGCGCGGCGGCGTTCCAGCATCAGGCGGCGCAGGTCAGCTTTCAGCATACGCTTTTACTCTTCCTCAATCACCGTGAACTCCAGGGCCAGCGGATCAAAGGCCTCCAAGAGTTGCTGAATAAAGCCCGGGTTATTGATCAGGATGCTGAGCACATTGTCTTCCCGTTCCTGCAGGTGCCCGTTAGGCATCAGCTTTTCCTTTAGCGCCGCCAGCTGGCTATAGGCAGTTTCGTGCTTGGCCTCGGCGGCTTTGCTCAGGCGCTTTTCCAGTCCGGTTACAATACCTGATACCTTCTGCTGCTCGGCCGCCACCGTGCGCACCAGCGTGGGGTCAAGGCGTTGGGCCAGATCGGCAACGGACTTAAAAGCGGCTGCCAGTTGCTCCTGCTGTTCTTTCAGGCTTACTTCTTCCTGCCCCAGGGTAGCACCTACCTGCTTTTTCAGTTCAGGCAGCGGCCGGAAAATATCGGTAGCGGTGAGGCCCAGTTTGCGGAGCTTGCCTGCGTTGGCCTTGCCAATGTACTGCGCGGAGTTGCGGAGCAGCAGAATGGGAAACGGCACGTTGTTCTCCTCAAATATGCCTTTCAGCTGAAACCAGTAAGCCACTTCAGCCCCGCCGCCAATGTAGCAGAGGTTGGGCAGCAGTAATTCCTGGTATAGGGGCCGCAGCACCACGTTGGGGCTGAAGTGCTCCGGGTGCTGCCGGGCTAGCTCGAGCAGTTCCTGCTGACTATGACAGCGGCCCGTGTTGCGCACCGTAATCTGAACGCAGTCCTGGGCGGCATCGTACTCCAGCCGCTCCCGCTTGCCCGTATCGGTCAGAAAAAACAGGTTCAGCGGCCGCGAATATATCTGGGGTTTGTAGCCAGCGGCTTCCAGCTGGGCATTGGCCGCCTGCACCGCCCGGTTAGAAGCCTGTTCCCGAATTTCCTTTTCCAGCACCGGCACCAGGGCCTGCTTTAATGCGGGCATATCTCCATCAATGCTCACCAAGCCCAACTCCCCAAACAGGGCGTGCGTCAGGCGGCGCGTGGCTTCCGCCAGGTTACCCGACTGCTCATAAGCATCACGGAAGGCAGCTGGTACATCGGCCGGCAGTTGACTGAGCACTTCCTCCTGCAACCCGGCCAAGGGCAGGCGACCTACTGGGCCACCGGTTTCGGCGGCATTCCACTCGTACTTCTTGCCGAACAGGTTGATGTGGTTGATTTCGGCAAAATCGTGGTCTTCGGTGGCCATCCAGTACATCGGCACGAAATCGTACTGCGGAAACTTTTCCTTCAGCTGGCGGGCCAGCTTCACGGCCGTTACAATCTTGTAGATGAAATACAGCGGCCCGGTGAGCAGGTTGAGCTGATGACCGGTGGTGATGGTGAACGTGGTTTCTTTTTCCAGCAGGTCAATATTTGCCTGCACGGCTGGGTGCACAGTCGGCAGCGTGGCGTACTGTTCGCGCAGGGCTGCTACCAGGCGCTGGCGGGCTTCGGGGGTATAAGAAGCGCGCTTTTCTTCTATTTGAGCAGCAAATTCATCCAGCTGCGGGAAGCGGTTATAAAATGGCGTCAGGGCTTCGTGATGCGCCAGGTAATCGGTCAGCAGGGGAGAAAACGCGCCGGTATTGGCGTAACTAAGGGTCGTAACAGACATACGCAGAGAAAATATTCGGCTATAACCAGCCAGCCGCTACAAAGTAACTGGCAATTTTCGACCCGCCGCTTTTTCCACGCCAATACGCTCTTGGTCAGGCAGTTTATTCCGTCGACCAAAACCGCATTTCCAGCGAAATGCGCGTTTCGTCCGGATTCAGGTTCACGGCCCCGCCGTGTAGTAAGTAAGGCGAGAACAGCAGCACCTCATCCGGGCCGGGGTTGGGCCGAATGATTTCCAAGGGCTCGGCGGCAGCCGTTACAGCCGGCACGGTGAAGGAAACGCCGTTGTAAACGGCCCCACCCCGCGTACGCTCCGTGCGGTTTTCCGGCCACCAGTGGCTGCCGGGAACCAGCGTCAGGGAGGAATCCGGGGTGCTGCCCGTTACGGGCACGTAAATGTTGAGGCAGTCCCGGTAATCCGGGAGCCACACGTCGCGGTGTAGGGGGTTGTTGTCGGCGCGGTTGGGCCGTACAATCCGCAGATGAAAAAACCGCTCCCCGTCCCAGGGGTTCAGTGCCCGCACCGGCCGCCCGCACAGCTCCGATACCCGCGCTTCCAGCAAAGCCGCCGACACCGGCAGGCACTCCTGCCGGTATTCTTTGGTTTGGTTGATGACAGCCAGATGCAGTTCCCGGTCGTCACTGACTATCTGATGATATTGGTTGACAGGAAAATCTGTCGCTACTAGCTGGCCGGCGTTAGTAAGCGCCTCGCGCACTAATGCTTCCAGCCCCAGCTGCAATTGACGCTGCTCAGCAGTAGAAAGAAATGGGGCTACAGTATAGCCCTGCGCAGCCCAAGCGGTACCGGCCGTCAGATCAACCGCATCGGCCAGCAATACCTGCTCCTGCTGGGGGCCGGTTTCGCCTTCAATCCGATACTCTACCTCCCGCTTGTTGATCTGCGCTTTCATGCCAATAACCTGATGAACTATTATAAAACGTCATGCTGAGCTTGTCGAAGCATCTCTACCGCAAAAGTAGCCTGAATTACTACTGCAGTAGAGATGCTTCGACAAGCTCAGCATGACGGCTTTTTTCTCTAAAACCTCTAGCGCACCAGTTCGCCGTAGAGGTCGAAGTCGGAGGCTTCGTTAATTTTCACGGTGGCAAAGTCGCCGAGGCGAACGTGGGTGTCTATGTTGGCGGGCACCAGCACTTCGTTGTCTACTTCCGGCGAGTCGAACTCGGTGCGGCCCACGAAGTAGCCACTCTCTTTCCGGTCGAACAGCACTTTGTAGGTCTGCCCTACTTTCTGCTCGTTCAGCTCCATGGAAATGCCCTGCTGCAGCTCCATAATCTGGTCGGCGCGGTCCTGCTTTACGTCGGCGGGCACGTTGTCTTCCAGGGTGTAGGAATGCGTGTTGTCCTCGTGCGAGTAGGTGAAGATGCCCAGCCGGTCGAAGCGGGTTTCTTCTACAAAGTTGTAGAGGTCTTCGAAGTCCTGCTGTGTCTCGCCGGGGTGGCCGGCAATAAGGGTGGTACGCAGGGCAATGCCCGGCACGCGCTGCCGAATGGTATCCACCAACTCCACCGTGCGACGCTTGCTGATTCCGCGGCGCATGGTTTTCAGCATGTTATCCGAGATATGCTGCAGCGGCATATCCAGGTACTTGCAGATGTTGCTACGCTCGTTCATCACGTCCAGCGCATCCAACGGGAACTGCGAAGGGTAGGCATACTGCATCCGGATCCAGTCGATGCCGTTCACGTCGGAGAGGTTGCGGAGCAGGTCGGCCAGCTTCCGCTCGCCGTAGTGCTGCAGGCCGTAGTAGGTCAGGTCCTGGGCAATGAGGATCAGCTCCTTGGTGCCCATGCTGGCCAGGCGCTGGGCTTCCTTCACCAAGTCTTCAATGGGACGGTCTACGTGCTTGCCGCGCATCAGCGGGATGGCGCAGAACGAGCAGGGCCGGTTGCAGCCTTCCGCAATTTTGAAGTAGGCGTAGTGCTTGGGCGTAGTCAGCAGCCGCTCGCCTACCAGCTCGTGCATGTAGTCGGCCTCCAAGGTTTTCAACAGCTGGGGCAATTCCAAGGTACCGAAATAAGCATCTACTTGCGGAATCTCAGCTTCGAGGTCGTCCTTGTAGCGCTGCGAAAGGCAGCCGGTTACGTAGAGCTTTTCCAGCTTGCCGGCCTCTTTTTCGTCGGCGTAGCGCAGGATGGTGTCAATGCTTTCCTGCTTGGCGTTATCAATGAAGCCACAGGTATTGATGATAACGATGTTGGCGTCGCTCTTATCGGCTTCGTGCGTTACCTCAAACTGGTTGGCGCGCAATTGGCCCATCAGTACTTCCGAGTCGACAACGTTTTTAGAGCAACCGAGGGTAATAACGTTGACTTTATTGGCCTGCTGGCTTCTGACTTTCATGCAAATGGTATAAACGAGCCGGTGGGCAATTTCTTCTGCCTGAGAAGGTTGCCGGTTTGGGCTCGCGGCGAAAATTGGACCGCAAAGGTACGAACGAGGCAACGCCTTTTCCTACTGTGAACGTTCCTTTGCTGGGAAGAGGCCTATCGGGTATCTCTACACGCACCAACCGTGGCTTCCTTCTATAAGCAATTTGGGAGCTATAAAGAAAATTAGAAGGGCTTCCCTACAGACCCCGGCCGCCCGTGAGCAGGCCGTACACCCCAGGCAGGATGCGGCGTAGCACAGCACCCAACAGGATAGCTACCAGCACAATGGCCAGCGGCAGAAATAGGAAGACCAGCAGGTTCTGCTGGGGCCATAGGCGCAACGCCGCTTCGGTAGCGTAGTTTACCAGCGGCACGTGCAAGGCATAAATCATAAAGGAGAAGGCCGTGAGCCACACAAACCAGCGCTGCCGCATAGCCGCGCGCACCAGTCCATCAGCCCCAAACCACATAACGAGCACACCCAGCGCCTCCGCGGTTTTGTGCAGCAACAGCATGGGAAAGAATGGTGGCTGTTGCAGGTAAAAGGCCAGCCAGGTCTTCAGGGAAACAATGCCCAGCCAAGCAGCCGCCAACAGGCCCAACCGCAACCAGTGGGGCGGCGTCAGCATATTCACTTCGCGCTTGCGCAGCCATACGCCCAGCGCGAAGAACAGCAGACCAGTTCCTTCAAACAGCGGCGGCACGCCTATATCCAGCAGCCAAAGCAAGCCAGCCACCGCAAAATAAATTTTCGGGCCGCGCTCTAATGCTTTGCGCAGCCAGGGGTAAGCCAGGTTATATACCAGCAGGCTGCGCAAAAACCACAGTTGAAATGGCACCGGCAGCAGCAGCCAGCGCAACAGCAGCTGGCCAGGACTATAACCGCTCACCAAGGGATTCTGTGGGCCGAAAATACTCAGGGCGGCATCCAGCACCAGCTGCCGGGTATAAGGGTGCTGCTCCATCGCCCACGTCATACCCAAGCCAATAGCACTCCACAGCAGATAAGGAACCAGCAATGTGCGCAGGCGCTTTTTCACCCGTTCCTTGTGTGGCGTAGCAGCATCGTGGTGGGCAAACAGGTAGCCGGAAATGGCAAACAGAATGGGAATGCGGAAGCGCAGCAGCCCGTTGGCCAGGAAATACTGCAGCCAGGAGCCCACAGAAAGCGGCTCGTCCACCGGTGTCCAGGGCTGGAGGTAGCGCGGGTGCAGGTTATAGCCGTGCACATACACCAGCAGCACCATGGCCACCAAAGACCAAAAGCGGAGCTTCTGGCTTAGAAAAGGGTCGAGGCGGGCAGTGGTGCCCGGTTCAGCGGAAGGAAGGGTAGAAACGAGCTGCATATGGGCTGAGATGCCCTTAAGGTAGCTAATCGTTGCCTGCCTTGATATAAAAAAAGAGCCTCCCAAACGTTGTCGTTCGGGAAGCTCTTTTTTGTTTAACTCAATGACCACCTTGGCATTAGCCAGGTAGGGAGCTTTACTTCTTAAATAGAGAGTTAACGAAGGTATGGCGGTCAAACAACTGCAGGTCCGTCATCTTCTCCCCTACGCCGATATAGCGCACGGGCACGTTCAGCTGGTCACTGATACCGATAACGACGCCGCCTTTGGCCGTGCCGTCGAGCTTAGTGATAGCCAGAGCCGTTACCTCAGTGGCTTTGGTGAATTCCTTGGCTTGCAGGAAGGCATTCTGGCCGGTGCTGCCATCCAGTACAAGCAGCACTTCGTGGGGCGCATCGGGAATCACCTTCTGCATCACGCGCTTGATTTTAGTCAGCTCGTTCATCAGGTTCACCTTATTGTGCAGGCGGCCGGCGGTGTCAATAATGACCACATCGGCGCCCATTTCCACACCTTTCTTCACGGCATCGTAGGCCACGGACGCCGGGTCGGTGTTCATGCCGTGGGAAATAACCGGTACGCCCACTCGCTGACCCCAGATGATGAGTTGGTCTACAGCGGCGGCGCGGAAGGTGTCGGCGGCGCCCAGCACCACTTTCTTACCAGCGGAGTGGAAACGGTGGGCCAGCTTGCCAATGGTGGTGGTTTTGCCTACCCCATTCACGCCCACCACCATAATCACGAAGGGCTGGCCGGGATTATCGGCGCGGTCCAGAATGGCGCGGGAGCCGGTGGCGCCGCTGTTGGCGTCCAGTAGCTCCACAATCTCCTCGCGCAGGATGCGGTCCAACTCGGAGGTGCTCACGTACTTGTCGCGGGCTACGCGCTTCTCAATCCGGTCAATGACCTTCACGGTGGTGTCGATGCCTACGTCGGCATGCACCAGCATGGTTTCCAGGTCATCCAGCACAGCTTCGTCCACGGTGGCTTTGCCCACCACGGCTTTGCTTAGCTGATCAAAGAAGTTGGTTTTAGTCTTCTGCAGGCCTTCATCAAGGGCCTGCTGCTGCTCCTTGCTTTCCTTGTCCTTCTTGAAAAAATCGAAAAGTCCCATGCGGTCAGGATGTTGCGGGAAGCTCCAGCTTCGCGCGGCGGTGCTACGGTGAAACAAACCGCCCTACGTTTCCGCCGAGCCGCTTGTTTAAAAAGGCGCAAAGCTGGAGCTCCGCACTACAACGCAAAAAAGTCCCACGATGGCGGGACTTCTTCACTTCGGTTGGTATGCCACTGGGGCGCCGGATTACTTAACGCCAGTAGCGAGGTAGTCCTGCACTTTATCAACGGGCACCATTTCCTCACGGAACGTATAGGCACCAGTTTTCTCCGATTTAACGGCACGAATCACTTTAGCCCAATCCTTCCCGCCTGGGGTTTTCAGGGTTGCTACTACTTTCTTAGCCATTGCTCAATTACTTGATTTCCTTGTGAACGGTCATCTTCTTGAGCACAGAGTTGAACTTCTTCAGCTCAATGCGCTCAGGAGTATTTTTGCGGTTCTTGGTGGTAATGTAGCGCGAGGTGCCCGGCTGACCCGAGTTCTTGTGCTCGGTGCACTCGAGGATTACCTGCACCCGGTTTCCTTTTTTAGCCATCTCGACTTAGTTTTTGGATTAAGGACTGCAAAGGTACACGGGATTTTGGAATTGTCAAACACTCCGGCGAACAATACCTTCCCGAATATCTTTTTGACTTTCATTGTGCTACGCCCCAAATGGGTTGACTTTTGACTGCTTTCTGCAGAGTAGAGGCAGAAAACAACATCCTGAGACCGTTGCTTTCTGCCTATGCATTAGTTCTGAGGAAATTTACCGCAGCACCATGTCGTGGAGTTTCACCACATATTCTTTCGTGGCCGCATCATAACCAATGGTGTACTTGGTGGGGTAATACACTCCCGTTTTGGCCACCACTGCCGGCTGGGGGATGGGGAAGGTTTCGGTCTTCTTTTGCTCCAGATAGGCTTTCGTAGCCATGGGCTCCAGGAAAATGACCTTTCCATTGTAGGAACCATAGATGAAGGTCTGCGTGAAGGCCGCCCCATGGTACTCGTGGCTGTTAGGATCTACCCAGTGGCGGCCCATCATCGGCACCGTGCGGCCGGGCACTACATTGGGCGCCGTTTGATAGCCGGCAGGCAGCAGGTTGGCTACCGGCATAATATCACCTTTGGCATCATCTAAGGTAATTGGCATGCGTTCCGCCATCGAAACCATATAGAAGTGCACGTCGAAGTGGGGTAAATCGTACACGCCGGCCGGCTCGTGACCATGCGGGTTCCAGTCGAAGGAAAGATGATTGAAGGGCAGCTTCGTTGTTGTATTAGCAGGCAGGTCGAGCACAAACCAGGCAGGCGGATTGGTATCAGTTGTCGGCAGCCCGGTAAGGGCCGCCTCGGTCAGGCGCACGCCTATTTCGGATGGATTACCACTGGCATCTACTGTGACAAAGCTGCGCGCCGAGCCATTACCCACCGTCACGGCCTTGCCAAACGTGGTAACGGGTGTCTGCAGGGTGTTACCGTCTCTGTTATTGTTGCAAGCAGCAGTAAATGAAGCCCCACCAACCAAAATAAAAGCCAGCACAAGGCGCAGCCCTATAAAGCGAGAAGTAACCATACTGGATAGAAATAAAAACAACCGCACATTTCCTACAGAGCAGAACGACTACAGACCAGCTCTGCTCGGGCTAGTCTGCCTAGGAAGACTCTGGCATGGGAAACATCCTGCCAGGGACTCGGCATCTGTGCTACGCTCCGCTAGCAGGAGCGGCAGCACCTAATGATTTAGGTATCAAATAGTATAGTTCAAATATATACAAAACCAACGGTATTCGGGGTGCAGCATTATGATACCTGCCCCGAATACCATTGGTTTGCTACTTCAGCACTGGCAGCTTAAAGCCATCCAGCGCGCTGGATTTAGCCATCATCTTTTCAATCTCCGCTACTGTGCGCGGGGCATCTTTTGAGAGATTTTCGTAGCCGTTGCTGGTTAGGAGCACGTCATCTTCGATACGCACGCCGATGTTCCACCATTTTTTATCGCAGGGGCTACCTTCGGGAATATAGATACCTGGCTCCACCGTAATAACGTTACCGGCGCGCAACGGTCCATAAGTGCCCCGGTCGTGCACGTCCAGCCCCAGATAGTGGGACGTACCGTGCGGGAAATAGCGGCGCACATCTTCGGGCTTCGTGATAATGCCCAGCTTCTGCAGTCCGGCCGTAATTACCTGTTGGGCCGCTTTGCCGGGGTCACTGAAACCTTTGCCCGGCTTGCACTCCGCAAAGGCCGCATCCTGCGCTGCCAGCACCAGCTCATAAATCTGCTTCTGCTCGGGGCTGAACTTGCCACTGGGCGGAATGGTGCGCGTTACGTCTGCGGTATAGCCGTGGTATTCGGCACCGCAGTCCATCAGCAGCAGGTCGTTTTTTACCTGGGTCTTGTCGTTGGTTTCGTAGTGCAGGATGCAGCCATTGGCGCCAGCACCCACAATGCTGGGGTAGCCTTCAAACTCAGCCCCGTATTTCTTGTACACATACTCATGCAGGCCCTGCACTTCCATTTCGCCCATAGTCGGCTTTAGCGCCTTCATGACTTCCTGCTGGCCTACTGCGCTGATGCTAATGGCCCGGCGGAGGTGCGCCAGCTCTTCCGGCGTTTTGATCTCGCGCAGCTGGTCCAGGGCATTATTCAGTAAGCTGGCATCGTGCCGGCTCACGGGCCGTGCCTCCAATGCCTTCTGGCGCTCGGCATCAGTGGTGGCCTTTAGGTATCCTTGAATGTAGGCGTCGGAGGCGAGAGCAGGCTGGTCTTTCATCAACCGTTCCAGATACCCTTTTATCTGCGGGGCATTGGTCACTCCTGAGCGCTGTAACCGGTTATACAGTTCGGCCCGGGCCGGGTTATAGTCGGCTGGCACGGCGGCCTGCTGCCGGAAATCGGCTACCAGATTGTATAGGTCGGCGGGGTCACGGGCATCATCGCGCACGTCGGTGGGCAGATCCGTGAACAATACCTGCCCAAAGTCGGCCCAGCGGATACCAGCTCCGGCAAATGCTTTATTATCGGCAGTATACTGGAGTTTTAGCTGCTCTTTAGCGCCAGTGCTGCCCAGGCGGCGGCCGGTCCACTGCTCGGCCATTGGGTCGCGGGGCTGCACGAACAGGGCTTCTGTTATGCCAGTTTGCCCATTGATGGTCTGCGGCTCTTTGAAGAGCACCAGCACGGCATCGGGCTCATCGTAGCCGGTCAGATAAAAGAAATCCGGGCTTTGATGGTAGAGGAAGCTGACGTCGTTGGCGCGGTTGCGCGTGGGGGCCGCAAACAAAACGGCAACGGAGCGAGCCGGCATCTGTTGACGCAGTAGCTCTCTCCGTTGCCGGTGAAATGCGGGGTCCAGAAAATCGGCCGGCCGGTCGGGACCGGCGGCGCGCTGGGCATAGGTGGCAGCCACAGGGGCGGCCAACAGGGCCGAAAGCAGCGTGAGCTGCCCTAGGCGAAGGAGTTTGGCTGGAAGCACAGGAAGGAGATTTAGTCGGCGAAGAGACTCGCGCGCAGCTGAAACGTTGCGTTCAACTACCCGCAGCTTCACTAAAAAGCTCCTAAACTTCCAAAAAAACTAGTAAACGATAAAGCCCTGCTCTTTTGCCTTCTTCAGGACCGACATGATGCCGTTCTTGTTGATGGTGCGGATAGTGCTGGTCGCTACTTTCAAAGTAACCCAAGCATCCTCTTCGGGGATGTAGAAGCGCTTCTTCTGCAGGTTCGGGTAGAACTTGCGCTTGGTCTTGTTGTTGGCGTGCGAAACGTTGTTGCCTACGCGGGTACGCTTGCCGGTCAGATCACAAACTCGGGCCATGATATAGAGGGACTTGAAGGTTTCAGTGCTTGAAAAAGGGACGCAAATATCGGTATAACTTCGACAGTAACAAACCCAACGACTGAAAAATAGCGGGTTAGCTCGGTTTTGGGCCGCTGGAGGGCTTCTTTCTGGTACCGCCGGCCTGCCAGGGGCAGTGCCGACAGCCGCTGCCGCAGCAGGTGCCGCGCCGCCGGTGGTACTGCTCCGTGAAGACCATAAACCCTTCCGACGTGAAGTAATAGTCGCCGGGCTGCAGAGGTTGAGGTTGGGAAGGGGCGGCCATGGACAACTCAGTTGGCCAGTTCGGCAATGCACTCAATTTCCACCAAAGCATCCAGCGGCAGGCGTGATACTTCCACGGTACTGCGGGCCGGACGATGTTCCCCAAATATGTTGGCATATGTGGCATTCATCCGAGGAAAATCGGCGAAGTTTTTCAGGAACACGGTGGTTTTTACCACGTTTGCCAGGCTCAGCCCCTTACTGGAAAGCACCACATTTAAGTTGTGCAATACCTGGCGGGTCTGCTCCTCAACGGTAGTGGCCTCAATGCGCATAGTTTCCGGGACCAACGGTGTTTGGCCGGAGCAAAAAACCAGACCGCCGGCTACAACAGCCTGCGCATAAGGACCAATAGCCTGCGGCGCAGCGGGGTGATGCAAAGTTTCCATAGAACACAAAGGTAGGCCACTTCGCGGGATGCGTTGGCGCAGGCTCCGGCCTTTTTCCGTAATTTCGGGCAATTCAGTCCTGCTATCTTCCAAAACCCACTACCCCCATGGAAACCACGTCCGCTACCGCAACCCTGACCCGCAGCCAGCAGCTGATGGCCCTCGAAGACCAGTATGGCGCCCATAACTATCATCCTTTGCCCGTAGTGCTTAACCGGGGCGAGGGGGTACACCTGTGGGATGTGGAAGGCAAGCATTACTACGATTTTCTTTCTGCTTACTCAGCCGTAAACCAGGGCCACTGTCATCCGCGCATCATCGGGGCCATGACGGAGCAGGCACAGAAGCTCACCCTCACCTCCCGGGCCTTCTTCAACGACCAGCTGGGAGCTGCCGAAAAGCAGCTTTGCGAGCTATTTAACTACGACAAGGCCCTGCTGATGAACTCCGGCGCCGAAGCCGTAGAAACCGCCCTGAAGCTAGCCCGCAAGTGGGGCTACCAGGAAAAAGGCATTGCGCCCAATATGGCCCGCATTATTGTGGCCGAGCATAACTTCCACGGTCGCACTACCGGCATCATCTCCTTCAGCACCGACCCCGATAGCACCGGCGGCTTTGGCCCTTACATGCCCGGCTATCAGGTAGTGCCTTATGATGATCTGGAAGCACTGGAAGAGGCTGTACGGGATATCCATGTATGCGCTTTCCTGGTAGAGCCTATTCAGGGCGAGGCTGGTGTTATTGTGCCTTCCGATGGGTATCTGGCCAAAGCCCAAGCCATCTGCAAAGCGCATAAGGTATTGTTTATTGCCGATGAGATTCAAACCGGTCTGGGCCGTACCGGCGAGCTGCTGGCCACCTGCTATGAGGGCGTGCACGCTGATATTCTGGTGCTGGGCAAGGCCCTGAGCGGTGGCGTGCTGCCGGTTTCGGCAGTGTTGGCACGCAATGAGATTATGCTCACTATTCAGCCTGGCCAACACGGCTCTACCTTTGGTGGCAACCCGCTGGCCTGCGCCGTGATGCGCGCCGCTCTGGATGTGTTGCTGGATGAAAAGCTCACGGAGAATGCCCGTGCCATGGGTGAAGTATTCCGGGAGCGGATGCGCCGGGTGCAGGCCAAGCGCCCCGAAGTAGTGGAGCTGGTGCGTGGCAAAGGCCTGCTAAATGCCGTTATCATTAAGCCGCATGCGGATGGTCGCACGGCCTGGGACGTATGCGTGACTTTGATGGAGCGGGGCGTACTGGCCAAGCCCACGCACGGTGACATCATCCGCTTCGCCCCGCCCCTGGTCATCAATGAAGAGCAGTTACATGAGGCCTGCGACATCATTGAGCAGACTATTCTGGAGTTTTAAGCAATAGAAAAACCTGTCAAACAAAAGCCCCGGGAGCTACCTCGGGGCTTTTGTTTGACAGGTCCTGGACCTACTGCAAGAAGTAATAACTACTTTTTATTGGCCCCATCCCGGCCCGCTGAGGCCTGCGAGGTGCTATCATTGGGCTGGTTGTTGCGAAACTCTTTGTCTGAGCTGTCAGCACCCCGCTCATCTGAAGGGTTGGCGTGGGCGCCTTGCGGGCTTTTAGGGTTTGGATCCAGCTTGCCTTTTTTGGCCCCTGCACTGTGCCCTTCCCGGCTGGGGACGTTCTCACCACGGGTGTTGTTCGCACCGCCGGCTACCGGACCTTCCTGCGGACCCGCGGGCTGGCCGCTAACTCCGGCTTTCTTGCCAAACACACTGTTATTTGGATCGAGGTTATCTTTTTTATCGGCCATTATCTTGTTCTGGTTAGGTGATAAAATAGGTAATAGCGGCCGTTTGGGCCCTTCAGCTTTACGGGCTAGTGCGCGTTAGGGATTAGGTAAAATTCTGCCCGTGGGTACCATTGAGGTTCAATTCAGGGGCAGGCTGCTGCCACTCAGGTGGGCCGAATAAGTAGGCAAATGCAGGGTTAGTCCAGGGCAATGGGCAACTGCCGAAAGCATCTTTCGTTACGGTAGCGGTATTTTTTGACTCCGGCCTGGGCGGCTCTGCCTTTTCCTACCGGGTATCAAATGCTGCCCATGTCTCTTTCCCCCTTGTATCTCCTTGTATGTCCTACCTTTTACTTTCTCGTTTCACGGCTTTGCGGACTACTATTGGTGGCCTGCTGGTAGCATTCATTAGCCTCACAAGCAGCTGTCAGAGTTCTAAGCCAGCTTTTCAGTTTCAGCAGCCTGCCTATGTAGCCCAGCTGCCTGATTCCAGCATACAAGCCCAGGTAAGTATCAAATCGGATGTGGATATCACAGCCGGGGCAGTGGCCACTACTGCCCTGGCTGTAACTCCCGTGCCGGCAGTTGCTTTACCGGCCGCGGTCAAAACTCCCCTGGTGCACAACAACCGCCCGAACTCCCGGCAAACAATCCGCTCTAGTCCGAAGCGCACTGCCCATCTGATAGAAGCTGGCGAGCCGGAAAACAAAGGGTGGCACCTGGTACTGGGCGCCGTGCTGGTTATTGGTGCTGTGGTAACGGGCCTGGTGCTGGGTGGCTGGCTGGGACTGGGCGTGGGGGCGGCGGGGGTTTTGCTGGGCTATTATTTTCTGGTGCTGGGCATTGGTGGGCCGCACGCGTGGCTGGGCATTTTTCAGGAGTGTTTTAATATGTAGGCTGCACTACCGGGTATGCCGCTTCTGATTGGCTTACTCAACCGGCACAGCGGCCGCAACCTTATCTTTGCCCCCGTTGTTCTGCTCTGTTGTTAATTCTGAACGTAGCTATGCCTATTCTTCCCACGCACCGTCCGCGGCGCAACCGTAAATCCGAAGTTATCCGCAACATGGTCCAGGAGACTAACCTGGCGGTACAGGATTTCATTTACCCGGTCTTCCTGATTGAGGGCCAGAATCAGCAGATTGAAATTCACTCCATGCCGGGCATTTACCGCTACTCGGCCGACCGTCTTATCGACGAAATCGGGCAGTGCGTGGAGCTGGGCATTAAGTCCTTCGCTCCGTTTCCCGGCATTAATGATGCGCTGAAAGACCGGCTTGCCCGCGAATCGGCCAACCCGGAAGGCTTATACCTGAAAACCATAGCGGACATTAAGCGGCAGTTTCCCGATGTGGTGCTGATGACTGACGTGGCCATGGACCCTTACTCTTCTGATGGGCATGATGGCGTGGTGGATGTCGATTCGGGGGAGATTTTAAACGATGCTTCCCTGGAAGTGCTGGGCCAGATGGCCTTGGCGCAGGCCCGCGCCGGCGCTGATATCATCGGACCTTCTGACATGATGGATGGCCGCGTGGCCTGGATTCGGGAGGTGCTCGACAGCAATGCCTTCACAAACGTGAGCATCATGAGCTACACGGCTAAATATGCCTCTGCCTTCTATGGCCCCTTCCGCGATGCGCTGGACTCGGCCCCGAAAAAAGGCGACAAGAAAACTTACCAGATGAACCCTGCCAACCGGCGCGAAGCCCTGCGCGAGCTGGCCCTGGACGAGCAGGAAGGAGCTGATATGGTGATGATCAAGCCTGCCCTGAGCTACCTGGATGTAATTTGGGAAGTGCGGGATAACACGCAGCTGCCAGTAACGGCTTACAACGTCTCGGGTGAGTATGCCATGATTAAAGCGGCCGCCCAGAATGGCTGGCTTGATGGGGAGCGAACTATGATGGAAGTGCTGCTAAGCATTAAGCGCGCCGGCGCCGATGCCATCCTGACCTACTTTGCCAAAGAAGCGGCGGAAGTACTGCGCCGCGGCTAACCAATTTTCTTTCACTTTGCTTCACAAAAAAGCCCCCGTAGCTACGGGGGCTTTTTGCGTATAAGCACTGTTTTTTAGTGAGTTCCGAAGAGAAATACGGCTATCTGACGCAGCTCTTCAAACATAGCCCCTACCTGATAGGTGATAAAGAACAAGCCGACGTAGAACATACTGGGATATTGCTTGCCCAGCGTAAGTATGGGGGCAAACAGGCGCTCCAGGATTAAGCGCCTGGTGGTCAGCAGGACACAGGAAGCCCCGATCAGGCCTCCCGCCAGGATATCTGTAGGGTTGTGCACGCCAATATAGATGCGGGGCAGGCACACGAATATTACTACATAGCCCAGCACCAGCAACCCAATCCGGCGGTTAATCAGCAGGATACCCGTAGACAGTGCCAGCACCAGGGTGGCCGTGTCACTGGGCATGGAGTTTACATCGTTGAAGGAGGAGGAGGTTTTGCTGCGCCAGTCGGCAATAGGATTCACAAAATGTAGTTCCTTGTTGTAGAGGGGCCGCACCCGGAAGGGCAGCACATGCACCAGCACCCGCGCCACAAACATGGCCAGCAGTCCGCCCACTAGTGTAGCCAGCAGCATCTGTCGGACATAGACGCGGTTGGGCGTGTGCTGGTAAAACCACAGGAACCAGAACGTCATAGCCACAATGCCGCCCTTCAGCATATTATTGAACACAAACAGATTCACCAGCGAGTCGAAGAAATCAGACTGCCGGGAAAACTGATTGACAAAGGTGATAATGTGATAATCGAACGGGTTCATAGTTTTTAGGCTAAGGAGCGGTACTGACACTTAGCACTAAAATAATGATAGTAATAATTTTTACAAATAAAATGCAATAAAATATTTCTAGCTATTCACTTTGTCGGCCACTGGTACTGGGGCAAATGGCCAGCGCTTGAGCTTGCGGCTCCACAGCAGAAAAGCCACACAGCCCGCTGCAATTACGGCTAAAGCCGAGGCAATTAATTGCAGACCGGTGCTCCAAAAAATCAGGAGCCAGACGGTTATGGCCAGCACTACGGGCAAGGGATACAGGGGCATACGGAAAGGCAGCCCGGCAGTGCCTCGCCGACGGCGCAGCAATACTAGGCCAATGGCCTGCCCTACAAACTGAATTAGAATACGCATGGCCAGGATAGCGCTGATAACCTCTGCCAGCCGAAACAGCAGGCTGAAAACAAAGCCCAGCCCCCCTAGAATCAGCAGTGAAATGTAGGGAAACTGCTTGGTGGGATGCAGGCGCCCGAACAGGGGTAGGAACTCCCCATCGGCCGCGGCGGCGTAGGGAATGCGCGAGTAGCCCAGCAGCACCGCAAATAGGGAAGCAAAGGCCACCCACAACACCAGCGCCGTAGCGGCTTTGGCGGCCATGGCCCCATACAGCCGCTCCACAAACGTGCTGACGATAAACTCGGAATGCTGCGCCTCCTGCCAGGGAATAACAGTGCCTACGCTCCAGTTGAGCAGCAGGTACAGTGCCGTGATGCCCAGAATACTCAGGAAAATGCTGCGCGGTATCAGTTTGTGCGGCTCGCGCACTTCGCCGCCCAGGTGGCACACATTGTAGTAGCCCAGGTAGCTGTAAATGGTTTTCACGGCGGCCTGTCCCATAGCCGCCGACAGCAGCAGGCCCGGCACCGCCGACCAGCCTCCCGTGGGTAGCCAGGCTACCGGATGCGTGGCGTGCGTAATGCCGCCGAAAATCAGCCAGGCCATGAGCCCCAGTACACCGATCCACAGCATAACACCCAGGCGGCCAATATCCTCAATGCGGCGGTAGAGTAGTACGACTAGCAACACCACCACCGTGCCACTGACCAGCTTAGGCTGCCACCAGGCCGTGAGCGGCACCAAGTAGCTGAAGTACTGCGCGAAGCCAATAGCGCCCGATGCCAGCACCAACGGCGCCTGCACCAAAGTTTGCCACACGTACAGAAACGACATCAGCCGGCCCCATTTATGCTCGCCGTAGGCCAGTTTCAGAAACCGGTAAGAGCCACCGGCTTCCGGGTAAGCCGCGCCCAGCTCACTCCAGATCAGTCCATCTACCACCGCCAGCCCCGCCCCCACCAGCCAGGCCAGCAGGAAATACGGCCCCATCAGCCCCATCACCAGTGGTAGCGTGACAAAGGGCCCGATACCCACCATGTCAATCATGTTGAGGGCGGTGGCCTGCACTAAGCCCAGGCGGCGGCTTAAGGAAGGAACTGTGGGTAGTGGTGCAGACATAGAGGACGAATAAGCCTGTAAGAAAAACAAAACTCCTGACCAAGGCCCTAGAATTTAACCCCCGGCCCCGTGCCTGCGTAGGGAAACGCCGTATCAATCCATATTATGGCAGGAAACTCTTCATCTAAACTGGCGCTCTATGGTGGCATTGCGGCCAACATAGCCATTGCCGTCAGCAAATTTGTTGCCTCTTATATTACCGGCAGCTCGGCCATGCTCTCGGAAGGCATACACTCCCTGGTAGACAGTGGCAATGGCTTATTGCTGATGCATGGTATTCGGCAAAGTCAGAAGCCCGCCGACGCCCGCCACCCCTTTGGCCGTTCACAGGAACTCTATTTCTGGTCTTTGATTGTAGCCATTCTGATTTTTGCCATTGGGGGCGGCATGTCTTTTTATGAAGGTGTCAAGCACATTGAGCATCCCGAGCCCCTGCAGGACCCCATGTGGAACTACATTGTGCTGGGACTATCCGTTTTGTTTGAAGGCGTAGCGGCCTATCTGGCCCTGAAAGCCTTGTTTGACAGCGCCGAAAACAGCACTTTCTGGCAAATGCTGCGCACCAGTAAAGACCCCTCCGTATTTGCCCTAGTATTGGAAAACCTGGCAGCTTTGGTAGGCCTGTTGGTAGCGCTGGTCGGCGTATTCCTGGGCCATCAGCTGGATAACCCCTATTTAGACGGGGCCGCGTCCATTGTAATTGGCGTGCTCCTGATGCTGGTAGCCATTTTCTTAGTGGTGCGCACCAAGCGTCTGCTGGTGGGCGAGGGTGTGGATCCTACCATTATCCAGTCGCTGCAAAATATTGCCCAGGCTGACCCGGCCGTGGAGAATATCCGGCCGCCCCTTACCCTGTATTTAGGTCCGGCCGATGTGGTCTTAGCACTTGATGTAGACTTCCGGGACGAGCTGACTGCCGTGGAAGTAGAACAGACCATTGACCGGCTGCAGGAAGCTATACGAGCCAAACATCCCGAATTCAAGCGTATCTTCATCGAAGCCAAGAACATTTCCTATAAGAATCGCGAAACGTCTGTGCCTAACTAATGGGCCGGGCCAGTATGAACCCTTATTCACTACTATGGTTAATTCTCTTGCTGACTTTTCCGCTTCCCCCTTCCGCAGTTTCTGGATGGGCGGCTATGAATGCACCGATCAACTGAACGCCTTCGGACACCGCGTCGACTTCCTGGCAACGACCGGGCACTTGCAGCTGATCAACGAAGACTACCAGCAGCTGACCCCCTTTGGCATCCGCACGGTGCGCGAGGGAATTCGCTGGAGCCAGGTAGAAAAAACACCCTACACGTACGACTGGAGCACAGTGCAGCACCTGCTGGAAGCTGGCCAGCGCCAGGGTATTCAGCAGGTATGGGACCTTTGCCACTTTGGCTACCCCGACGACCTGACCCCGCTGCACCCGCTGTTTGCGCGGCGCTTTGCCCACCTGTGCCGGGCTTTTGTGGCGTTTTACCGCAGCCTGCGCCCCGAGGGGGAGTTGATTGTGACGCCTATTAACGAGGTCAGCTTTATGGCGTGGCTGGGCGGCGACGCCCGCGGCACTTCCCCTTATTGCGTAGGCCAGGGTTGGGAGGTGAAATATGGGTTGATGCGCGCCTACATTGAAGGCGTAGCGGCCCTGCGGGAGGCGGACCCTACCGTCCGCATTTTGACTACTGAGCCGCTGGTGAATGTAGTGCCACCCATGAATGCTACGCCCAAGGATCTGCGGCGGGCCCGGGAAATTCATGAGTCGCAGTATCAGGCCATGGACATGCTCACGGGCCGCATGTGTCCCGAGTTGGGCGGCCGACCAGAATACCTGGATGTGCTGGGCTTGAATTTTTACTATGATAACCAGTGGGACTCGCATACCAACCAGCGGCTGGGCTGGGTAAATGAGCCCTACGACCCGCGGTGGCGCCCCTTGCACTATCTGCTGGGCCAGGCCTATGCCCGTTACGGGCGCCCGCTGGTGCTCTCCGAAACCAGCCATCCTGGCCTGGACCGCCCCCATTGGATCCGGATGGTGGCCGAGGAATGCGCCGAAGCACTTCGGCAGGGCATCCCCCTGTGGGGCGTGTGCATTTACCCCCTCCTGGACCGGCCCGACTGGGACTTTCCCGACCGCGCATGGCACCAGTCGGGCCTCTGGGATGCCGAGTTGTGTCCCGATGGCCCGCCCCGCCGTATGCTACACGAGCCCTACGCGGCGGCGCTGCTGGAGTCCCAGCAAATTCTCTCCTCAGAAGTTCAACCAACTGAAATGCCGCAGCCTGAGCTAACCCTGGCCTAAGCCCACGTGCTTTCCTTCTATATGGCTTCTCCAGTAGCTTCTTCCACCGATTTACTGACGCTGTTTCGCCGCTCCTTCGCAGATAATACCCTTTCCGCAGAAGAAGCCCAGCACCTGCGGGCCCAACTGGCAGCCCATGGCCAGCTGGGGCCTGTGCTTGATGAGCTTCGGCATCAGCTGTTTGCAGTGGTGCGCGAGCGGTTTAACACCCTGCCGGATAAAGCCGCCATTGAGTGGCTGGAAGCCGCCAGCGCTCTGCTGCTCCCCCCGGCAGAGGCTCTCAACACCCATTCTGAAGTTTATTTCAGCCCTGACGATGACTGTGTGGGCGCTATCCAGCGCTTTATTCAGCGGGCAGCGCACCGTTTGGAAGTATGCGTTTTCACGGTATCTGATGACCGGATTACGGATGCCTTGCTGGCCGCGCACCAACGCGGCGTACAGCTTCGCCTGCTCACGGATAATGATAAGCTTTTTGATAAAGGCTCCGACGTGCGGCAGCTGCACGCCGCCGGCGTAGCCATTCACGTGGATAATACCACCGACCATATGCACCACAAGTTTGCCATTGCCGATGGCCGCTCCGTGCTGACTGGCAGCTATAACTGGACGCGCTCTGCCTCCCTCTACAACCACGAAAACTTTCTCATTACCGACGACACGGCCATTGTGCAGCGCTACCAGGCAGAGTTTGAACGGCTATGGACTTCGCTGGGCGCTTACCAGAACCAGTAGCGCCACAAGCCTGAAAAGACGAACTTCGCCTTTTCTACCCTGCCGCTCCTGCATTGCCTTCTTCCTTCCTACAACCTGAAGCCACGGCCAGCCTCGCTACGCCCTTAGGCCTGCTTACCCTCTATGGCTCTGATGCCGGACTGGCGGCGGTAACCTTTGAGCAAACGGCGGAAAGCGGCACACCAACACCGCCCGTGGCTGTGCCCCATTGCCTGTATCCGGCCTATGAGCAGCTACTAGCTTACTTTGGCCGGGAGTTGCGCGACTTCACGCTGCAGTACGTGCCCACCTTTGGCACTGATTTTCAACGGCGCGTGTGGGAGGCGCTACCTGCAATTGGTTATGGGCAAACGGCCTCGTATCTGGCTATAGCCCGGGCTATTGGTAACCCAGCGGCCGTACGGGCAGTGGGCGCAGCCAATGGGCAAAACCCGCTGGCCATTGTGTGGCCCTGTCACCGCATTATTGGGGCTAACGGCCAGCTAACGGGCTATGCCGGCGGCCTCAACCGCAAGCAGTTGCTGCTGGAGTTTGAGCGGCCTACAGTTCAAACCAGCCTTTTTGGTTAAGCTGATTGCGCCCTACAAGCCTACGAAGGGCCGCAGCTGCCGGTAAATAATATTATGAGACCAGAACAGCTGCAGCACCATCGGAATGTGGTTTTTACCGGGCTGCAGCGTATAGCCCGGCGCCTTGCCTAAAGCCTGCAGCCGCTGCCGGAACGCTTCACTGCTGTGCCGGATAGAAGGATAGGTATGGCCGCCCACAAACAACATAAAAGGCGGGCTGCCGGCCGTTACGTGGTGCATAGCCGAAACCTGCCGCCACACCACCGGGTCTTTTCCGAATGGGGTCAGGTATTGCCTGTCACCCGGATACTGCATCTTTTGCAGGTAGTCATACATATCCAGCCCGGCGGGGTCGTCCAGCACGGCCCCGCGCACCGGGTTTGCGGGCAAGCCCAACCGGGTGAACAAGGTGTTGTCAGTGGCCAGCAGCGCGGCCAGCCCACCACCGGCGGAGTGCCCCATCAGGAAAATCCGGTTTGGGTCACCGCCGTACTCGGCAATGTGGGCCACTGCCCACTGCACTGCCCGGGCGCAGTCTGCCGCCATGGCGGGCACCTGCACCTGGGGCGAAAGACGGTAATCCACTATAACGGCCACCATACCCTGGCGGGCCAGCTCGCGGCCGATAAAGCCATATTGGCTCTTGCTGCCACTATTCCAGTTGCCTCCATGGATAAACAGAACCACCGGGCGCGGTGCCTCCGGCTTTTTCCGGGGTGAATACACATCCAGCTGCTGGTGTCCGGCGTCAAAATCTTCGGCGGAAGAGGCTACGTAGGGAATATTCTGGGTCCTGAAGCTGGTACAGGAGTTGGTCACCAGCCCTATCCAGAGAAAAATCAGCCATATGCCAGCCGGCCAACGCCGGAAAAAGGGAACCATCATAATCAAGTGAAAAGCCCTATACAGGGAATGCTGCCAGGACAAGCCTGCCAGACCTGTACGTTCTCCCTTAACTATCCGGTTTGCTGCTGAAGGGGCCGACAGAAGCAACAGTCGGTTTCAGGCTCCTTAAGGTGTGTTTGCTATGTAGAAAAGCGTGAGCTGACTGGCGCGGGATAGTGTCATTTAACACCGCAGAACCCAACGCTGGGCAACGCCCGAAGCCCGGCCGGCGTATGCCGGGCCAGTAACCATGTCTTTTGCCTGTGAAATTTTCTCTGTTGCTCATAAGCTCCTTTTGTGCCCTATTGCCCGTTTCAGGGGCTTATGCCCAAAGCCCGGGCCATTCTAAACGGCATTATAACGCGCAGGCCCGGCCTTACTACCGTGGCCCGGTACGCTTCACGGCCGGCGGGGGCGCGGCCTTTTACAATGGAGACTTGGGCGGCCTGGGTCAAAACTTTCTGGGGCCCGCCGGCAGCATCGGTGTGCTGTATATGTGGCACCCTGGCCTGCAGATAGGGGCTGAGTTTTCGGCGTTTCAGATTGGGGCCAAAGACCGGCTAGCCTCCCGGGGCGGCTTCAATAATCTGGCTTTTCGCGGACGCAATGCCTCCCTTATTGCCCAGGCCCGCCTGGGCCTGCTGCGCGACAATGGAGAGTTTGCCGATGCTCATGGTAGCCCAGCCGTACTAAAGCCTTATCTGCGGTTGGGCATAGGTGGGCTGCTCTATAGCCCGGATGCCTATGAAGGCACCACGCGCCCAGAGGATGGCACCACCTTTATCAGCCCCGAGCGTAACGACTATCCGGCCGTAGCGGTAGTAGCTCCGGTAGGGCTGGGTCTTACTGTGCGTGCTTCCCGCCGCATCAATATCACCACTGAGGCTACCTACTTTTTTACTTCTACCGATCAGCTGGATGATGTAAGCACCATCCATAGCGGTAATGCCCAACACAACGACGGCTACGGCCTATTGGAGCTGAAGCTGGAATATGCTTTGCTTCCCTAAGCTAGGTATGCTCCTCCTTTAAAATAAAAAGGCCCGTTGCGTAAGCAACGGGCCTTTCTACTTAGCAATACTCTCCTGGAGAGACTATTGCTTTACAAAGCGCTGGTGGAAGGTCTTCTGACCGTCGCTTACCGTCACAATGTACATGCCCTTGGACAGGTTGCTGATGTTCAGCTCGCCGTTACCATTGTAGCGGGCACCAGCTACGGCCGCGCCGCGCAGGTCTACTACTTTCACGCTGCTGGCTTTAGCGCCGCCCGGCAGGGCAATGCGCATCGACTCAGAAGCAGGGTTCGGGAATACCTCCAGGCCACGGTCAACTGCTTTGCCCAGCTGCTCGGTGTTACCGCCGGTGATGCCAGCGTTTACGCCAGCTACCAGCGTACCACCCGTGATGTTCACGGTGTAGTCTTCGGTTTCGCCGTAGCTGTAAGTACCGCAGCTCGTAGTGGCTGATGCATCGCTCATGATAACCCGCATGCGGGTAGCACCCGACTTAGCCGTGGCAGGCACCGTGAAGGTAGCCGCCAACGTGCCAGTGCTGGCCGAAGAGCCCGATACTACCAGTTCGCCGGCATCCGTGAATACCCCGTTCTGGTTGTAGTCGATGTACACCTTCCAGTACTCGGTGTATGCCGTAGAAGCAAAACCGGCGCTGAAGTTGATGGTCTGGGAAGTGCCGGCACCAATAGAAGTGCTGGTAGCTGTACCATTGTAGTAACCAGCATCCTTAGAAGAAGTGCGGGCAATGGTGCCCAGCTTCACGTAGTCAATCCACTCATAAGTCACAGTTGTGCCTTTGGAAACGCAATACGTGCTGGTGGGCGGAGGAGGCGTAGTACCGTAAGCAGCACCTACACCTACTGCATACCAGGCATTGGTTACTGCCTGCTCCTGCACAGAGCCTACACCGTACAGATCCTGCGCGGATTTGATGGAGTAAGTACGAGCGGAAGCGTAGTTAGACGAAGCCGTCAGGTATACGCTTTCGGTACGATAGGCAATTTTAGCTGCCGCATCCATACCCAGAGCCGATACCGAGAAAGACTGGCCTTTTTCGTTGGTGCCGGTTTTGCCGGCCGCAATCAGGTAGAACCAGTAGTTGAGTACGCCTGAGTTGGTGTGTACTCCACCATAGTCAGCCGTGCCGGCATACCAGTAAGAGCCTTTATAGTAAGCTGGCTGCCCCTGTGAGTTAGGGTTGCTCATAGAGCGCAAAGCGGCCTGCTGCTTGTCGATTTCTTCGCCAATCAGCCAGGTATCCTTGGCTTTCACGCCTCCGGAAATCACGCCCAGGTTAGCTACTGCATAGGCTTCAATGCTGGCACCCCAGATATCGGAGAAGCCTTCATTCATAGCACCCGACTCGTTAGAATAGGTCAGGTTAGCCGTCTTTTCGCACACGGCGTGGCCAATTTCGTGGCCGCAAACGTCCAGCGAGGTCAGGGGGCGGAAGCGCGAGCCACCGTCACCATAGGTCATGACGGAACCATTCCAGTAGGCATTCTCGAAGCCCACACCGTCGCCGGGGGTATCGTCGAAATGTACGTAGCTTTTGATTTTAGCCCCGGCGTTGTCGTAAGAGTTACGGCCGTGTACGTTCTTCCAGTAATCGTAGGTGGCCTGCGCACCCATATGGGCGTCGCCGGCTACGTTGTCAAAGTTGGCGTTGTTGTATTCCGTTGATGTCCAGTTGTTGTCGGCATCAATGAAGTCAACAGCTGTAGTGTAGCTGTTACCTTTTTTGCAGTTGTAGGTTTCAATACCCAGGCCGCGGGTGGCTTCGCGGAGGTAGTAGCCACCGGTGGTGGTACCATCCGCAATGGTGCGGGAGCCGCTATAAGCCGTGGCGAAGGTGCCGGTAGCCGCTGCGTGCTTGATAATGGCATTCTGGGAGATAACCTCACCGGAGTGGGCATCTACGTAAATGAAGGCACGGCTTACCGGAGCCTGGGCATAGATGTCAAACTTATAAGCCAGGGAGGGCTTGCCTGCAGCAGCGCCTTTGCTCATCAGGTTGCGTACAATAACCAGTTCACCCTTGGGCTTATAGCTGGCATCATCCTGCCACATGTACTTTTTGGCACCTACAAACGATACGGCGCGGCCCAGGGCCTGCGCTTCGCTCAGGCTTGGCGTAGTTTTAATGGCGCCAACACGCTCCAGCTTACCGTTGATGGTTTCTACCTCACCCTTGCGGGCGTGCATCAGGTAAACACCATTTTCAACTTTAATGCCTTTGTAATACTGCTGGTAGCGCTCATTCACGAAGCCCAGTGCGTCCTGCTCTGTCTGGCTACGTACCAAAGCTTCGTCTTTCTGCAGACCAAGCTGCTCACGGAACATGCGCTGTGCTTCGGCAACTTTATAAGAGCGACCTTCCGCAAAATTGATCAGTTCTGGCTGCCCGTCTTCGGAGGCAATCCGCTGGTTTACACGAACACCATTTTGGGCTTGAGCAAACATAGCGCTGCCAAGCACCAGCAGTGCTACTGCCGGGTATTTTTTTTGCATAATGGGTTTGGTTGGGGTGGTGAAAGAATTGAAGACAACCTATGAAGCCGAGAGAGGATGGCTTTTACAGATTGGCTGGCCAAACTATACATTTTTGCAATATCTTGTATATACCAGCCAGATATTTGATAAAATTTTATTCAAACCCAATATATTTTACAAATTATCATTTTGCATTATTTAAAGCACTTAATAAAAATACCTTGTCCTGTCTTTCTATTTTAATAGAAAAAAAGGCATTATTGCCGGCCTTTTACACTATTATGCCTTATGCTTACCCGCTGGAAATTAGATAAAAACGTGGCAGTGGTAACCGGTGCTTCTAAAGGCATTGGCGCTGCTATTGCAGAAGAGCTTTTGCACCTGGGTGCTACTGTACTGGCCGTAGCGCGCCAGGCCGATGTACTGCAGCAGCAAGTAGCCACCTGGCAGGCTCAGGGTCTGTCCGCACACGGCATAGCAGCCGACGTCAGCACTGTAGCGGGCCGCCACCAGATTAAGCAGGCCCTAGCCGACTTACAGCTACCGTGCAGCATACTGGTGAATAATGTAGGCACCAACATCCGTAAGCCCAGCGCCGCTTACAGCCCCGAGGAATATCAGTATCTGATGGCTACCAACTTGGAATCGGTATTTGGGATGTGCCAGGAGTTGTATCCGCTACTGCGGGAAACGGCCGGAGCCAGCATCGTTAATGTCTCCTCAGTGGCCGGGCTCACGCATTTGCGTACTGGCTCCGTCTACGGCATGACGAAAGCAGCCATGCTACAGCTAACCCGCAACCTGGCTGTGGAATGGGCTGCTGAGGGTATCCGGGTAAATGCCGTAGCCCCCTGGTACATTCATACCCCGCTTGCTGCCGGCGTACTCAGCAACCCGGAGTATTTGCAGCAGGTGCTGGACCGCACCCCCATGAAGCGCATTGGAGAGCCGGCTGAGGTAGCGGCGGCCGTAGCTTTTCTGTGCCTGCCAGCCGCCAGCTACATTACCGGGCAGTGCCTGAGTGTGGATGGAGGCTTTGTGGTGAATGGGTTTTAGGGGCCAGCTGCTCCAGGGCCTGCACGTAGCGCGCCCAGGAATCGGGGGCGGAGTCCAGGTACAGGAAAGGCTCAATCAGCTCCAGCTCCATGAGCAGGAATTCTCCGTTTACCACTACCCCATCTACGCGGGCATACAAACACCCGGCAGCAAAGCGCTGCATAATGGCATCGGCAGCCTGCTGCACGGCGGCGGGTGGCGTGGTGGGGGCAATGCTCCCGCCCAAATAATGCTGCACACGGAAGTCGCCGGACTTGGGCAGCTTCAGCACGCAATGGCTGTAGCTGCCGCCCAGGTAGACCAAGGACCATTCGCCCTGGGTTTGGATTTCCGGCAGGAAAGGCTGCGCCAGGAAATCTTCCTCCGTTAGCAGAGCGGTAATATGGGCGGCTTGCTCCGTGGCCTGGGCCAGGGTGAGAGAAAAGGTGTTCTTGGCTCCGCCACTCACGGCCGGCTTCACAATCAGCTGCTCCGTTTGCAGCTCGGCAAAAAGAGCGGCGGGAGAAAACTGTGTGCCTTGGGCCAACCAACGGGTGGGCACAATAGGAACACCAGCCTCCTGCATTTCCAGCAGGTACCGTTTGTCGGCGTTCCACCGCACCGTGGCCACCGGGTTTAGCAATGGGATGTTCTGCTCCTGCAGCCGGTCCAGCCACTGATAAAACTCCGCTACCCGGTCAAAGTAGTCCCACGGCGACTTGAGCACGACCACCTCATACTGGTCCCAGGCCACGGTCTCATCTGACCAAACCACCACGCTTACCTGATGGCCATGGGTACGTAGCGCACGTTCCAGCAACACGTCTTCATCCTCTACTGTATCGGCGGCATATTGTGCCCGGCTGGCGCAGGTAACTAAAGCAAGGTGCATAAATAGAAGCTATGGCAAGGCAGCGGCAAAGCAGCCCGTTTATTTTTTCAGGGTGAGATAATCGGCGGCCAGCGTAGCCAGGGTTTTTACCCCCAACGTCAGGCCGCTCTCGTCAATAAAGAAGCCCGGAGTGTGGTGCGGGGCCGTGTCGGAGGGCTTCTTGCCTTTGGGCATACCGCCTACAAATACAAACAGGCCCGGTATTTTTTCCTGGTAGAAAGCAAAGTCCTCGGCACCGGTAACGGCCTTCTGCAAAACCACGTGCTCCGGTCCGGCAGCCAGCCGCAGGGAGGGCAACATCTGCTCCATCAGGCGCGGATTGTTAAACGTAACGGGCGCGTAATTCTCAATTTCCACCTCCGCCGTGGCGCCGGCACTTTCCGCAATGTTGGTGGCGGTACGCCGCACCGCCGCCCATATTTTTTGCTGCGTGTCTTTGCTCAGCGTACGGATTGTACCTGTGAGTTCTACCTGCTCCGGAATGATGTTGTTCCGCACGCCGCCGTGCACCATGCCAACCGTAATGACGGCCGCATCCTGCGTCAGCTCAGTTTGGCGGCTAATGATGGTTTGCAGACCGGTGATGATCTGGGCCGCCGTAACCACGGGGTCGATGCTCAGCCACGGGTATGCTCCGTGCGCTGATTTGCCCTTCACTACAATCTTAAATACATCGGAGCTGGCCATGGTACCCTCCGGCCGATATTTCAGGGTGCCTACTTCCGTCTGGGCGTTGATATGCACGCCAAAAATAGCATCCACGGCGGGGTTGGTGAGCACACCCTCCTTTACCATAAGGCGGGCGCCGCCTTCCTCCCCGGGCAGGGAGCCTTCTTCAGCGGGCTGAAAGATAAACTTAACGGTGCCCGGTAAGTCCTTCCGAACTTTGCTCAATACCTCGGCGGCCCCCAGCAGCATGGCCACGTGCGTATCGTGGCCACAGGCGTGCATAACGCCTACTTTCTGGCCGTTATAAGTAGAGGTAACTTTTGACGCGAAAGGCAGGTCGGTGGCTTCCGTTACCGGCAATGCATCCATATCGGCGCGCAGGGCCACCACCGGGCCGGGCTTGCCACCCCGCAGTATGCCCACTACGCCTGTCCGGGCCACGCCGGTTTGCACTTCAATGCCCAGTTTTTGAAGCTGCGCAGCTACCATTGCGGCCGTGCGGGTTTCCTGGTTGCCCAGCTCCGGATGCTCGTGCAGGTCGCGCCGACAGGCTATAACTGATTGCTCCGTTTCTCCGGCCAGTTTATTGATGCGGGTATGCAGACTAGTGTTTTGCGCCAGAGCCGGCACAAGGGGGGCAAGGCCGAGGACGAACGAGGCAACCAGTGGAAAACGAAATGACTTCATAGGGCAAGCTTATAAGCGGGGTTGAAGATAGAGCGCCTGGGTTATTCTGCCTAGTGGCTCCGGTATATTTAACAAGGCCTATACTTGGCGTAAGGCATGTGCCGTTAGCGCAGCATCTTCTTATTCTCCTGGCTTTATATGCATGCTTTGCTCCTGCTGGTGCTGCTTTCCCTGGTTGATCTATTCCCCGGTAATACCTCATTTCGGCAGGAACAGCAGGTTTTTCCCCGCGTGCGGGCCGCCTATGCAAACCGGTGGCCCGGGTTGCAGATGGCGCTACGCCGCCAACATATTAACCCTGCCCAGTTGCAGGTGTATCTGCGCGTGTTTAAAATAGGCAAGCGGGTAGAAGTATGGGCACATAACCGAGGTCCGGAGCCTTTCCGGCTTTTTTGCCAATACACCCTGGCGGGCACTTCAGGCACGCTGGGACCCAAACGCCGCGCCGGCGACGGGCAGGTGCCCGAGGGCTGCTACCGCATTAACCGCTTCAATCCCAACAGCCTCTACCACCTTTCCCTCGGGCTGGATTACCCGAACGCCGCCGACCTGGCCCTGCACGAGCCAGCGCCTGGCGGTGACATCTTCATTCACGGGTCCAATGTTACGGTTGGCTGCCTGCCCATTACGAATGCCTGCATAGAGGAGCTTTACATCCTGGCAGTAGAGGCCCGCGCGGCAGGGCAGCAGGAAATACCGGTCCATATTTTCCCTTTTGCCCTCAACAGCACCGACCTGGATGCCCGTTGGGCCAGCCCGCATTATGAGTTCTGGAAAAGACTAGCCCCGGTCTTTACCTATTTCGAGCAGTACCACCGGCTTCCTCCCGCCCAGATAGACTCCGCCGGGAGCTATCGGTTAAGGTAAATGATACCCCTTCCAGCTACCTACTTTACATGGCCATCCGGCATCAGTCCAATAAGCAGACTTGTCTCAAAATTGTGCCGGCAGTAAAATAGTACCAAAAGGAACCCCGGTTTCCTGCTTGGGGTTTGGCAGCGCATAGTATCTTTGTGATTCTGATTAACTTCCAGCATTCTGCGTGGTATGAAGAATTGGCTGCTCATCGTTTTGCTTGGATTAATTACCATGGCCTTTACTCCTGCCCGAGAATGGGTTAGCGGGGAGTTAATTCCCTTTCGGCAAGGCGTAAAATGGGGTTATACTGACCGGAACCGGCGTTTAGTGCTGCCCTTGCTCTACGATGAGGCTGGCCCCTTTGTAGAGGAACTGGCTTGGGTGCGCGTGGCCGGACTATATGGCTATATTGATGGTAGCGGCTATGCCGTAACGCCCACCCATTTCACCAAAGCATCCAATTTCAACCGGGGCAGGGCTAGGGTAGAGCTGCACGGCGAAACCTTCGACATTGATGTGGCCGGCAAGCGTCTTCCTGCCGCCGCCCCTACGCCCGAAGTAGAATATCTATCCTTAGGCGACTTAGTGCGCAAAGATGGCAAGCTGGGCTTCCGCTTTAGCGTAGGCAGTGCCACGGTGCCCCCCCTCTACGACGAGATTCTGGAGGATTACCGGGGTTTGCTGTTTGTGCGCCAAGGCCAGCAGTGGGGCGCAATAAACCGCAAGGGCAAATTAGTGCTGCCTGTTTTGTATGAGTCCATTCAGGCCACAGCCAGCAATGATTTTATCTTTCCCATTGTGCTCCAGGCCGGCCTATTTGGGTATCTGGATGCCGAAGGCCACCTGCTGGTAAAGCCCAAGTATCGTGCAGCTGAGCCATTTGTGGGCGGTGTGGCCCGGGTAGAAACCCCGGATGGGCGCGTGGGCTACATTGATTCCAACGGCAAAGAGTACTTCGAGTAAAATATCGGCTTAAGTAGCTTGTTCATGCCCTGCATCCGGAAAGTAATAACTTCCGGATGCAGGGCAGCCTTTTTACCAGCCTTTTACAAACAGGCGTATTACTACTTATCATGCCTATCGACCAGTTTATAAGGCAGCAACTTCTGGCACTGGTGCTACTCTCAGGCACTTTAGCACTAGCGATACAAAAAGCGTCGGCCCAGCAGGTCGTGTATGATACTGTGCGAAAGGATAAACAACCTATTGGCTATTCTTCCGGAATGCTTCCTATGTTCAAAGAAGGAGGCGCTAAAGGTTTTCAACGATTTATCTGGCAAAACCTTAAATGGCCTGCTGGTGCAGAACGAATAGACGTAGACGGAAGGGTATTTATTCGCTTCACTATTGATTCACTCGGGCATATAGTGCAACCACAAGTAATCAAAAGCCTTCATCCGCTTTTTGACGCGGAAGCAGTACGGGTTGTCAGACTACTTGATAGCCGGTTTACCCCAGCTAAAGAATTAGGGCGTCCAATAGCGTATAGCATGATTCTCCCCATCATGTTTCGAATACAGGAAGACACCAAGAAGCATCGCCAATAAATTTCCCAATCTGCTGCTTATACACTGAATTCCATTTAAAACCTTTCTATTTTACCCCCTCAGAATCCAACCTTACGCACGCTCCCACTATTATGCTCTTCACCCCCAGTCCCATGCTGCTGAAGCTGCTGTACACGCGCGGCAGCCTGCACAACACGCCTACTGGCGTGGCTTTCAGCATCAAAAATCGCCTTGATACGGTGCACCTCACCGGCATTGAGCACGTGCAGATTGGCAACACGAAGATCCTTCCCGAGCACATCAGTCTGGACCTGGGCAATGGCGACATACGCCCCGCCATGGCACTGGGCCCCGATGGCCACAGCCTGGAGTTTGCGGTGGGTCAAAGCATGGAATTTTTGCTGGAGACTCCTACCCTGCCTGAAGGTATGCACGCCTTGCAGGTACAGTTCTCCGCCGATCCTTTCGGCCCGCTACACGTGGAGGTGGAAGATGCCATTGTAAATCTACCCGATAACCGCACCCGTATTCCGCGCCAGAATGAGGATGACTATTCCGAGGCCGCCATTCAGGCCCGGCAGCGGTTTGCCGAGGAATTTACGGGCCAGCAGTTCAAGCACCTGAAGCATTATTCCTTTGATCCGCACGAGCTGCAGGGCAACTGCGAGCATTTTACCGGCGTGGCCCAGATTCCGGTGGGGCTGGCCGGACCGCTACGCGTAAACGGCGAGCATGCCCAGGGCGACTTCCTGATTCCCCTAGCCACTACCGAAGGCACATTGGTAGCCAGCTACAACCGCGGCATTCAGTTGCTGAACCTCTGTGGCGGCGCCAAATGCACCGTAATCGGCGATGCTATGCAGCGGGCCCCCGTGTTTGTGTTTGATGACGCTCGCGGGGCCCGGGACTTTGGCCGGTGGGTAGAAGAAAACATTGACCTGATCCGCCCCGAGGCGGAAAGCACGTCCCGCGTGGCCAAGCTACAGTACATTGACACGTACCTCTCCAACAAGTTTGCCTTCCTGCGCTTCAACTTCAGCACCGGAGATGCGGCGGGCCAGAACATGGTGGGTCGCGCCACCTTCGCGGCCTGCTCCTGGATATTGGCGCAGTATAAAGGCGCACCTATCCGCCACTTCTACCTGGAGTCGAACTTTGCTACGGATAAGAAGGCCTCCCAGATTAACGTGATGCGCACCCGAGGGAAGCGGGTAGTGGCGGAGTGCGTGATTAAGCGCGACATTCTGCAACAGCGCATGCGCGTAACGCCCGAGCAGCTGGCCTACCACGGGCAGGTAAGCAACGTGGGCGCGTTTTTATCCGGGGCCAACAATAACGGGGCGCACTCGGCCAATGGCATTACGGCCATGTTTATTGCCACCGGTCAGGATGTAGCTAATGTGTCGGAGTCTTCTGCGGGGGTGCTATATTCTGAAGTGACGCCGGAAGGGGATTTGTACATCAGCATTACTATTCCTTCGCTCATTGTTGCCACGCACGGCGGGGGAACTGGTTTGGCCACGCAGAATGAGTGTTTGAAAATGTTGGGCTGCGTAGGCCGGGGCACCGTCAATAAGTTTGCCGAAATAGTAGCCGGCGTAGTCCTGGCCGGCGAGTTAAGCCTGGGCGCCGCCATCAGCAGCTCCGACTGGGTGAGCAGCCACGAGCAGTACGGCCGCAACCGCTAGCTCTGTCCATAACACACTGGCGCCTGGCAACTACTTATATAGTAAGCAATTGCCAGGCGCCAGTGTGTTGTATATCAAGCAACTAGATTACAGCGGATCAGCCGTTACCTTAAACTTAGAGTCGGAGCGCACGGTAATTTCGTGGGCAACATTGCCCCGTAGCGACACTTCCGTGTACAGCGTGTAGCTGGATGCTTTAATGTACTTATCGAGCTTCGTGTTACTGGACTTCAGCTCAATGCTGGAAACTCCCATTGGCACATTATCCAGCGAGGCCAGCGGCACTTTGTCATTCTGGTCGGTACCGATAGAAATTGTAATACTCTTCAGGAAGTTGAAGTTTTCTGCCGCGGGGTCAGTAATCGTGAGGGTAAGCTTGCTAAGCGTCACGTCCCGCACCAGGTCCGCCCGGGTATTGTTGTTTTTGAAGCTCTCTTCTGACTTCACCGAAACTGGTACCGGCGAGATAAATGGCACCGCAACTACGCCGCTGGCAGGAATTTTTATGTTCTGCGAATCGGAAATTTCAAAGGTCAACAGCTCATTAACTTTTTTGCAGCTAAAGGTGAAGCTGATCAACAGCAACAGCAGAGGGGCAATGAAAAAGGCTCTTTTCATGAAAAAGGAATAGTTGGAAAGGTAAAAAGCTGGAGTACGCCAAAAAATGGGACCCGTTGACGCCTCCTAGCAAAATTTAGTCCATCATATCGGCAGAGCGGGGCGCTTCATGCACGAAATCCGGATTCCAGCTCATAGGGTATTTCTCATCCACATACTGCAGGGCGGTTTCCGTTAGGTACAGCGGGCGGAATGTGTCCACCATAACGGCCAGCTCGTGGGTTTCCTTTTTGCCGATACTGGCCTCCACGGTGCCCGGGTGCGGCCCGTGCGGCAGGCCACTGGGGTGTACCGTAAACGAGGCGAGGTCAATGCCTTTGCGCGACATGAAGTTACCGGCCACGTAGTACAGCACCTCATCGGAGTCCACGTTGGAGTGGTTATAGGGTGCGGGAATGCTCAAGGGGTGATAATCGAACAAACGCGGCACAAAGGAGCAGATAACAAAGTTGTGCGCCTCAAACGTCTGGTGCACGGGTGGGGGCTGATGAATACGGCCCGTTATCGGCTCAAAATCATGAATGCTGAAGGCGTAAGGGAAGAAGAATCCGTCCCAGCCTACCACATCAAACGGCGAGTGGGCATACGTCAGCTGGTGCAGGAAGCCTTCCTTTTTCACCTGTACCAGGTATTCGCCGGGAGCCTTTTCCAGCACCAGCTCTACAGGTGGGCGCATATCCCGCTCACAGTAGGGCGAGTGCTCCAGCAGCTGCCCGAAGTGGTTGCGGTAGCGGCGGCAGGTTTCTACCGGACTAAACGACTCAATAATCAACAGCCGCACCGGGCCTTCGTCGAAATGAAATTGATGGATGATAGTGCGTGGAATGACAATGTAGTCGCCGGGGCTGAAAGAGACTTTGCCCAGCTGGCTCCATAGCTCCCCGCTGCCTTCGTGCACAAATACTACTTCATCGGCCAAGGCATTCTTGTAGTAATACTGCATCCGGCGCTCCGTGGGGTTGCAGATGCTCATCATCACATCAGCATTACCAATGAGCATTTGCCGGGCCTGCAGATAGTCGCCGCCGGTGGTGGTTTGACTGAGCGTACGCAGGTGGCTGGGCTGCAGGGCGCGGTCTTTCAGCAGTTGGGGCGAATACGGCACCGGCTCGCCTACGGCCTTAATCTGGGTGGGAGGGTGGATATGATACAGCAGCGAGGATACGCCGCTAAAGCCTAGTGTACCGACCAACTGCTCATGATAGAGCGTGCCATCAGGCTGACGGAACTGGGTGTGGCGCTTATGCGGAATCTGACCAAGACGGTGATAATATGCCATGGGAGACGGGTGGGTATGGGTGGAAACCAGAGCGGTGAAGGTACAAAAAATGCCCCGTGCCCACCCGCCCTTGCTTCCAGCTTAAACGAATACGGACCCGCCGGGCTGCTGCCCGACGAGTCCGTCAGAAACGCCAGCAGGGCCGGCCGTTATTCGTTTGATACTCCTTGCGCCAGGAGGGCACGGCCGTCTTCCACGGCGTGCAGCGCCTGCTGAAACTCAGCATCCTGCTCGTTCAGCACCGTGTAAAAGGCCGTTTTGCCATAGGCACTCCGGGCAATGTGCGCTTTGATCTGGCAGCGCAGCAGCGCCGAGGCATTGCGCAACCCATCTTCGTCCAGTGCTACGCCTTCTTTCCGGGCCCGCTCGGCCAGGGTGCGCAGCTGTATATCACTAACGCGGAAGGTGGCATTAAATTGCTCAAAGCGCAGATCTTCCAGCTCGGCTTTGTGCCCCTGGTAGAAATTCAGGGCAAACTCGCGGATCAGATTCAGACCCTGTAGGCGGGTATAATAGCCGGAGAATATGGCCGTATCGCGGGGCACGAACACATCAGGCATAATGCCGCCGCCGCCATACACCAAGCGGCCATGGCCGGTGCGGTAGCGCAAAGAGTCCGAGAAATGAATGCTGTCGGCGTGCAGGAATTCGCCCCGGCGCTGCCGCTCGCGCAGGTCTTGCGCATAAGCCGCTGTGCCGTGAGCGTAGGACTTCTGAATGCACCGGCCCGAGGGTGTAAAGTATCGCGCAATGGTCAGGCGCAGTTCAGAACCATCATTCAGGGCAATGGGCTGCTGCACCAGGCCTTTGCCAAAGGTGCGGCGCCCTACCAGCAAGGCCCGGTCATGGTCCTGCAGGGCGCCGGCCACCACCTCGGCAGCGGAGGCACTGCCTTCGTCAATCAGTACCACCAGCGGGCCCTGCTCAAATTCACCAGCTATGCGGGAATACGTCTGCGTGTCGTACTGGTCGCCTTTGCCATCGGTGTATACAATTTTGCGGGTGCCGGCAATGAATTCGTCGGCCAGTTTGGTAGCGCGGTCCAGGTAGCCGCCGGGATTACCGCGCAAGTCCAGTACCAGGCGCTCCATGCCCTGGCGGCGGAGGTCATCCAGGGCTAGCTTAAACTCGTCGTAAGTACCGCTGGCGAAACGGCTTACCTTGATGTAGCCGGTTTGATTATCTACCAGGTAGGCCACATCTACCGAGGAATTTGGAATGCGGTTACGGGTGAGGCTGAACGACAATGGCCGGGCCAGTGCCCGGCGCTTCACCAGCAGTTGTACGGCACTGCCGCGTGGGCCGCGCAGCTTGTCGAACATTTCTTCCATGGTGATGTGCCGGCCCGCTATGGGCTGACTATCCACCGCCAGGATCCGGTCGCCGGGCTGCAGGCCAGCCACCTCGGCCGGCCCCCCGCTCAGCGGGGCCACTACGGTTACCGTATCCCGAAATACATTGAATTCTACCCCAATACCATCATAGTCGCTCTGCAGAAAGGCGGCGGCTTTGGCCCGGTCGCGGGCCGGAATAAAGGTAGAGTGTGGGTCTAAACGCTCCAGCATCCGCGCAATGGCGTAGTCCGACAGCGCCTCTACATCTACCGAGTCTACATAGTCACGGTCTACATAACTCAGAATTTCCTTGAACTTCAGGTATCCCCGCACGGTGCCCTCCGGGTTTTGCTGCGAAGGCTGAAACCGATTGGCTCCCAGCAGAATACCACAACCCAGTGCCAGGCTCAACAAAGCCGGCTGCCGCCACCGCCGCCAGCCCGAACGCTCCGCAGGTACCGGCGCTACGTCTTGCATACATTCAGAAGTAGAAGTTTTGGCCATGCCGTCCGGAAACTCAAAAGGGTAGTTATCAAATCTAGTAAAACATTTCCGCGAAATTGTATCCCAGCAAGGTTATTGACTTATCTTACCTCTATAATTCAATTAAATATTTATTTAAAGTAAATAAGACCGGCATTTCACTCCTTTCTTTCACTTTTCGTCACGACATACGGCCTCAAACGACACTCAGATTACCCCTTGAGTTATAATTTTTGAAAGAACTGCGCTCTGCCTATACTGTGCAGAGAGCAGGGCAATATGTCTGGCAATAAGGCGGAACGGGTTACGGCCGGCGTCGTATCTTTGTGCGAGGCTTCGGTTTTGGAGCTCTTCTCTTGCCAGCTGATTTCTTTGTCCATGGGTCGCATTCTTGCTATTGACTACGGCAATAAGCGCGTAGGGCTGGCCGTCACGGACCCGCTGCAAATGATTGCCACTCCTTTGGAGACAGTACATAGCAAAGACTTACTCGCTTATCTCAAAGCCTATCATCAGCGAGACCCACTGTCAGCGCTGGTAATAGGTATGCCGCGCACACTGCTCAACGAAGCCACTGACTCCACCAGCGCCGTAGTGGGTATGGTGCGCAGCCTGCGCCGGGAATTTCCCGATGTGCCGGTGCATGAGATAGACGAGCGGTTTACCTCGCGCATGGCCCACGCAGCCATGCTGGCGGGCGGCCTTTCCAAAAAAGACCGGCGCGACAAAGCCACCGTGGACCGCGTCAGCGCCACTATCATTCTGCAATCCTTTCTTGAATCCCGATGATTTATCCCATCGTTGCTTTCGGCGACCCGGTTTTAAAAGCCCGCGCCAAAGACATACCCGCTGATTTCTCCGCCGAAGAGCTTAAAAAGCTGATTGGTGATATGTATGATACCATGTACTACGCCCACGGTGTAGGCCTGGCCGCGCCCCAGATTGGCAAAAGCATCCGCCTGTTCGTCATTGACTCGGCACCTATGGTGGATGACGAAGACGAGGAGACCGGCGAGCCACTGCCTAACGCCGAGCAGGGCATCAAGCGGGCTTTTATTAACCCCGTGATGGTGAGCGAAACCGGCGAGGAATGGGGTTTTGAAGAAGGCTGCCTGAGCATTCCGGGCGTGCGGGAAATGGTGTACCGCCACGAAACCATTGTATTGCGTTACGAGGATGAGCAGCGCCAGCAACACGAGGAAACCTTTTCCGGCATGACGGCCCGCGTGATTCAGCACGAGTACGACCACCTGGAAGGCGTGCTGTTCACGGACTACGTAACCGGCCTGAAAAAGCAGCTGCTGCGCGGCAAACTTGCCCGCATCAGCAAGGGCGACGTGAATGCTGACTACCGTATGAAATTCGCTGGTCAGGGGCGGCGTTAAGCCCCGGCTATACCTACAAAAGCCCCGGCCGCCTATAGCACTATTCTATGGGTGGCTGGGGCTTTTGCTGTGAACTGGCCGGTAAATAAGCTACATGCAGGCAGCCATTTGTCCAAGCCGAAAAGCCGGAGTACCTTTCTTGTCTCTTTGCTTGTTTTTCCTGTATGAAGCGTGTCCTTGCTGTTCTAGTTGGCGTATTGCTGGTGCTGTTGCCTCACCACCCCCGGGCCTGGGGCTTTTTTGGGCACCGCACTATCAACCGGCTGGCGGTATACACGCTGCCGCCCGGCATGATTGGCTTTTACAAAGCCAACATCGATTACCTGACGGAAAACGCTACCCGCCCCGACTCTCGACGCACCGTGGTAGCTGGCGAGGCACCCCGGCACTTTATTGACCTGGATGTGTACGGTGACAGCGCAGCTTACAAAATGCCGCGCAACTACGCCGATGCCGTGGCGCGCTATGGGGAAGACACTCTGCAGCGGCACGGCATTGTACCTTGGCACGTAATGGTGATGAAAAACCGCCTCACGGAAGCCTTCCGTCAGCGCGACGCCGACCGGATCCTGGCCGTCTCGGCCGATATGGGCCACTACGTAGCCGATGCTTGTGTGCCGCTGCACACCACCCACAACTACAACGGCCAGCTCACAGGCCAGCGCGGCATTCATGGCCTATGGGAAAGCCGCCTGCCGGAGCTGCTGGCCAGCGGCTATGATTTCTTTACCGGCCCGGCACCCTACATTGAGCGGCCCGTGCCGGCCATCTGGGGCATCGTTACCCGTTCCAACGCCGCGGTAGACTCCGTGCTGCGGTTTGAGCGGGAAGTAACGGCCAAGTTCCCCGAGGACAAGAAGTTCACCTTTGAGCAGCGCGGCAACCAAACCGTACGCACCTACTCCCGCGAGTTCAGCCGCGAGTACCACCAGCGCCTGAACGGGCAGGTGGAGCGGCAGATGCGCCTGGCCATACGCATGGTAGGTGCATTCTGGTACACCTGCTGGGTAGATGCCGGGCAGCCGGACCTGAGCAAGCTGAAAGTAGCTTCCGAAACCGAACAAAAACGCCTGGCTAAGGAAAGTGAGGAATTCCAGATTGCACCCCAGGCCAATGTACCGGGCCATACGGATTAAGAAATTAGTGCATCTGTCACGAACAAAGAAGCGGCCCTCCGCTTCTTTGTCTGTTTAAGCCCGCTCATGAAAGCCCTGTTTACGCTCCTCCTGCTCTCAGTTTCTAACCTGTTTATGACCTTTGCCTGGTATGGGCATCTGCAGTTTAAAAAGCTGCCGTGGTTTAGCAAGCTGGGGCTGCTGGGTGTGATACTGGTGAGTTGGGGGCTGGCTTTTTTCGAGTATATGTTTCAGGTGCCGGCCAACCGCATCGGCTTTGAGGAGAATGGCGGGCCATTCAACCTGTTTCAGCTGAAGGTGATTCAGGAAGTTATTTCCCTCACAGTGTTTACGCTGTGTGCCGTGTACGTTTTCCGGACCGATAAACTAGCCTGGAACCATGTAGTAGGGTTTCTGCTCCTGATTGTGGCCGTGTATGTTATCTTCCGGAAGTGGTAGTTAGCATAGCTTCAGTTGTTAAAAACACGGAAAGGCTATATTGCCACAACTCCCCTCTCCCACCTGCGTAGGAAGCGCGCCCCCTAGCTGGGGCTATCTGCACACCGTTTGACTATGCGAAAATATTACTTCTGGCTGGGGCTGCTTTTGTGGCTGCTCAGCACACTGCCTGTAGACGCCCAAAAAGTAGGTCTGGTTTTAAGTGGCGGCGGCGCCAAGGGTCTGGCGCACGTGGGTGTGCTGAAAGTGCTGGAGAAAAACCGCATACCCATCGACTACATTGTGGGCACCAGCATGGGCGCCATTGTGGGTGCGCTCTATGCGGCGGGCTACTCCCCCAATGAAATTGAGAAGATTGTGCTCAGCCAGGCTTTTCAGGACTGGGTAGCGGGTCGCCCGCTCACGGGCAAAGTGTATAACTACTTCGAAACCGATTCTGACCCGGCGGCGCTGCACCTGGGCCTGGCCATCGACAAGAAGTTTAAAACCCGCGTGACGCCCCGCCTCATCAACGACGCCACGCTGAACTACCAACTGGCCACCATGCTGGCCCCGGCCGGCGCTATTTCCGACTACGATTTCAACAAGCTGCTGGTGCCGTACCGGGCCGTAGCTTCTGAGGTATTTACGCGGCAGCGCGTGGTGCAGCGCAGCGGCTCCCTGGCCGATGCTGTACGCAATTCTATGGCCTTCCCGCTGGCCTTCCGCCCCATCCGCCAGACCGATGGCCGCTACCTTTTTGATGGGGCCGTGGTGGATAACTTCCCCACCGGCGTGATGACGGAGGAGTTCAAGCCCGATATCATGATTGGGGTGAACGTGGGCGACGTTGCCTTTAAGCAATACCCCAAAACGCCTAAGGATGATGAGCTGCTAACCGGCACGCTCCTTTTCCTGGGCTCAAATGTGGCGGACACCCTATCCGTTGGGAAAAATGGCATTTTCATTCAGCCCGATCTGGAAGGCTACGGCGCCGGTGACTTCAATCGTGCCAAAAAGCTGGTGAATCTGGGCGAAACGGCGGCGGAAGCCAAGCTGGGGCAGATGCTGCGCCGCATTACCCGCCGCGAGGATACCCTGGCCCTGCAACAGCGCCGGCGGGCGTTTCAGGAGCGGGCCCCCCGACCCGATTTTAAGCAGGTGAATGTACAAGGGCTGCCCACGGAGCAGCAGGCTTTTGTGCGGCGGTTTTTCCGGCGCAGTGGCACCAACTACACTCCATCGGATATAGAGGAAGGCTATTTCACGCTGGTAGACAACGACTTCTTCTCCAACGTGTATCCGCGGGTGATGTACGATAAGGAGAAAAAGGGCTACATACTTTCCGTGGATGCGCGGCAGAACAACAACCTCACGGCCGACCTGGGCGTGCTGCTGTCTACCCGCTCTATGAGCAATTTTTACCTGGGCGGCTCTTTCCGCTACCTCAACCGCTACCTCTATACTATTTCGGCCAATGCTACGGTGGGCCGCTTTTATAACGGGGCCCACGCCGCCTTCCGGGTGAGCCTGCCGGGGCGTTTTCCGGTGTACATCCAGCCGCAGGTCACGTTTAATAACTTCAACTACCAGGATACCGGCGGCCTGCTGGGCACCAACACCGAAACCACTCAGATACAGCAGCGGGACCTGGCTACTACCGTGCAGGTGGGCATTAGCCCCAATTACCGTAGCCGCTACATTCTCACGGGTGGGGCCTTCACCAACCGGGACCGGTTTGCCAACACCGATGAGCTCAGTTCCAATGCCACGCTGGATGTCAGCCGAATGAGCGGCATTACCGCGGCCGTAAAGTTTGAGCGTAACTCTCAGAACCGCCGCCAGTACGCCACCCTGGGTCGCCGGGTAGAGTTTGGCTTCCGGGCCGTAAAAGCCATTGAAACATACATACCGGGCTCTACGGCAGCAGAAGGCATGGAAGGCCGGGACAAAAACCACCAGTGGCTGCGGGCTAATGCCTTCATTGAGCAGTTTTTTACCCTGAACAAGGCTGATACCGTGGGGGTACGCACCAGTGCCTGGGGCTTCACTACCGACCTGGTGGCCAGCACCCAGGGCCAATTTGCTACCTATCGTTCCTCCCTCACAGCCTCTCCGGCTTTCCTGCCCCTGCCTGACTCCCGCACCCTGTTCCTGGACCGCTACCGGGGCACCGCCTACGCGGCGGGTGGCCTGCACTTTGTGCAGGGCGTTGCCGGGCCCCTGGAGTGGCGTACTTCCGTATATGCGCACGTGCTGGTGCGCCCCTGGGGTCGGGACACAGAAAACCCGCTGCTAGCGGAGCGGCAGAACACCATTTCGCGGCCCTATTTTACGGCCGTGACGGGCTTCACCTACCAAACCCCGGTCGGCCCGGCGGCTTTGCAGTTCATCACCTACGATGAAAAGAATCATCGTTTCGGGGTGTTTGCCCACATCGGCTACGTGCTGTTCCGGGACCGGGCGCTGGATTAAGGTTGTACCAGTATCATAGCCGAGGATGCCGGGACTTCCACCGGCATAGCCGCTTCTGTTGATTCTGTTTTTCTGATTCCCTGCGGATTAATCTGGTCGCCGGTCAGCACTACGGAGTAGCGGCCGCCGGGAATGCGCAGCGTAGCCGGCTGGCGGTTGCCGTTGAACAGCACCACAATGGTGCCCCACTCATCACCGCCCGCGTGGTTCAGCAGGCGGTAGCCGATAGTATTAGCAGGAAGGTTGGGCAGGAAGGCTAAATGCTGCTGAATCAGCTCCTGTGTAGGTAGCCGAAACGCCGGGTGCGCCTTCCGCAGGGCAATCAACTGTTGATAGAACTTAAAGACCTGCTGGTACTGCGCTTTGCGCGCCCAGTCGAGCTGGTTCACGTTATCGGGCAGGTTGTAGGAGTTGTGGGAGCCGCCCTTGGTACGCAGAAACTCATCCCCCACGGGCAGAAATGGCACGCCCTGCGAGGTAAACACAATGGTGTTGCTGAGCAGGTCCATCCGGATCAGCTCAGCTTCCGTAGCGCCGGGGTTTGATACTGTTAGCTTGTCCCAGAGCACCCGGTCATCGTGGCAGGCCACGTAGTTAATAGCCTGCGCAGGCGTAGCGGCCCAGGCAGCTTTCGAGTAGTTCACCTTGCTATAGTCGAGCTGCGGGTGCTGGGTGGCGGCCACAATGCCAAACTTCACGCTTTCTTCCAGCCCGGGCTGGCCACTGGCAAAGCCGGGCTCGGTCTGGCGGGCGTAGTGGCCTTTCACTCCGTCGCGCAGCTCGTCGCCAAAGGCTGCTATGCGGTCCAGCTTCAGCACGTTGGCTTTCACGGCCCGCTGGGCTTCCGGCAGCGGGCTGGCCCCGGCCGCCCAGCCTTCGCCATAGATAAAGATGGAATGGTCGGTTTCGTCCAGGGCCGTGCGCACGGCCCGCATGGTACGAATATCCAGAATGCCCATCAGGTCAAAACGAAACCCATCGACGTGGTACTCCCGGGCCCAGTAGGCAACTGATTCTACGATGAGCTTGCGCACCATGGGCCGCTCGGAGGCCACTTCATTGCCACAGGCCGCGGCATCAGAGAGCGAGCCATCGGCGTTGTGGCGGTAGTAGTAGCCGGGCACCAGCTGCTCAAAGGAGCTGCGGGCGGCGTTGGCCGTGTGGTTGTATACCACATCGAGCACCAGCCGCAGACCGCGACGGTGCAGGCGCTGCACCATTTGCTTCATTTCCCGGATGCGAACGGCGGGGTCGGCGGGGTCGGTGGAATACGAGCCTTCCGGCACAGAATAATTCAGCGGGTCGTAGCCCCAGTTGTAGCGGCTTTCGTTTAGCTGGCTTTCATCGATGGAGGCATAGTCGTTGGTGGGCAGCAGGTGCAGGTGCGTGATGCCCAGCTCGGAGAGGTGGTCGAGGCCGGTTTTCACGCCTTCGGGGCCGCGGGTGCCTATTTCGGCTATACCCAGGAACTTGCCTTTGTGCTGAATGCCCGACTGCGGCTGCATGGACAGGTCGCGCACGTGCAGCTCGCCAATCACAATATCGGTGGCCTGTCGGAGCTTGGGCCGCACATCATCCGCCCACTCAGCGGGGCTCACGGTGGCCGGATCGAGCAAGGCGCCGCGCTGCCCATTCAGCCCTACCGCGTGCACGTAGGGGTCGGGCACTTCGGCCATCTGCTTGCCTTTGATGGTGGCCTGCACCACATAAAACCGGCCGGCGGGCTGCGCCGGCAACGTATAGGCCCAGGTACCGCCTGTTGACTTCTGCATGGCGTATTCGGCTACCGGGGTGCCGCCGGTACCCTCGGCGTAGAGCTTCAGCTGCAGCTTCTCGGCGGTAGGCGCCCATACGCGCAGCCGTGCTTGGCCCTGCACAAACGTCAAGCCCAGATCGGGACCATTATAGGTGGGATACGCTTCGTACGTATCAGCAGGAAGCGCCGTCCGGCAGGTGGTCAGGGACGTAAGGGAGACGAACAGCGTCAAGAAAAACCAGGATTTCATAGGAGAGCAATGAAGGAGCAAGTTCGGTTTTTCCGTCTGCTAATTCGCTACTCTTTTTGTGCCTCCTACTGTTTTGCGCCAGCGCGAAGCGGGCAGCACACGAAATCCGCTGTAGCTGCGTTATTCAGTTTATCATACGCCTATCTGCACGCAAACAGCCGGCCTTCCGCAAGGAAGCCGGCTGTTCTGTTGGCGGCGCCTTTGCAAGCCTACTTTCTATTGATTCAGAGTTACTTATGCCGTGGTTGAAAGCCAAAACGGCTGCCCGGAAAATTCCGGACAGCCGTTGCTGTTAAGCATAAAGAGAAATCCGTTTACAGCGCCTTCTTACGGGATGCCTGGAACTTCTTGATTTGCGGGTCGATGATTTTCTTGTCGCCGACGACCACAATGGTCATGGCCTCGGGGCGCACGTATTTGCGGGCGGTTTCGCTTACCTGTTGCGGGGTTACGGCATTGATGTTCTTCACCTGCTCCGTGAGGTAAGAGTCCGGCAGGCCGTGCAGCTCCAGGGTATTGAGTTGGCCAATGATGCCGCCCGGCGTGGAGTTGCGCAGTACAAACAGCCCGGACTCATAGTTCTGGATGCCTTTCAGCTCCTCCGCGGTGGGCGGCGTTTTCTGCAGGCGCTCAATCTCATACATAATTTCTTTGAGCGAGTTACCGGTTTCCTGGGTCGTCACATCGGCGTTCTGGCTCCAGTTGCCGGTGCGGTAGTGCGTTTCCAGGTAGCTGTAGGGCGAGTAGGTGTAGCCCTTGTCTTCCCGAATGTTGCGTGTGATGCGCGAGCCGAAGGAGCCGCCCAGCAGGGAGTTCATCACCCGCATCCGGATATAATCGGGGTGCGTGGGGTCTACCACGGGCAGGCCAATAACGATGGTGGACTGGGGTGCGCTGGGGCGGTCCAGGGTTACCACATTGGGGCGCGTCATAGATTTGGCCACTTCAATATGCGGCGCCGGGCCCTGCGGCATGCTCACCCAGGCTTTGGTAATAGCATCGCGCAGCGCCTCTTTATCAAATTTGCCGGCCACAAACACGGCCGTGCGCTGGGCTCCGTACTGGCTCTGGTAGAAGGCTTTCACCTGCTCCATGGTGAGAGCATCAATTTCCGCATCGGTGGGCAGCGGGCGGCCGTAGGGATGGTTGCCGTAGAGGGACGCCGTAAACTTCTGGCGGGCCTGGGTGCCGGGCTGGGCACGGGCCAGATTCATCTGCCGCTTAAAGTCGGCTTTGATGCGCGGCAGCTCACTTTCCGGCAGGGCGGGGTGCTGCACCACATCGGCCAGCAGGGCCACCATATCGGGGGCAAATTCGCTCAGGCAGGAAGCATATATCTGCGTCTGGTCCATGCCTACCGATACATCCAAGGAGCCGCCCATGCGGGCCACCTTATCGGCCAATTGGGCCGCCGACAGCGTGGTGGTGCCTTCACTGAGGAGCTTGCCCAGCAAATCGGCAATGCCTACCTGCTTGGCTTCCTCGTGCACGTTGCCAGCCTGAATGGCTACCAGCATGGTCACCTTCGGGATTTGGCCGTAGGGTACCAGCTTCGCCTTGAGGCCATTGGAGAGGGTAAACTCCTCCTTGGCGGGCAGCTTGAAGTCGCGCGGGGTGCCGCCGGGCGGTGGCGTTTCTTTGGGCGTGGATTGAACTGGAATTGTGGCGGCAGCCGGCTTGGCCGCCGTTTTGGGTTTTGCGGGTTTGGCCTGCGCCAGCGCGGCCGGCGTACTTGCGGTAACCAAGGCCACGCAGAGCAGCCCGTTTAATAGGATTTTCATGGCGTGATAGGGTTAGCTTTTAGCCAGTGGATTCACAATAAGCAGCGTGCGGTTGGTAGGCCGCAGGTATTCCTGAATGGTGCGCTGCATGATTTCGGGCGTTACTTTCCGGAACTCGGCTTCCAGCGTATTGATGCGGCCGGGGTTGTTATCAAATAAGGCAAAGGAGGCCAGCATATCGGCCCGGCCGAAGTTATTGGAGCCGGAAAGCTGGTCGTAGAGGCTGGAGCGCAGCTTTACCACCGCCAGATCCAACGTGGCTTGATCGATGCCGCCTTTGGCCAGCCGGTTGATTTCCTGATCCAGCACGCTCACCACGGAGTCAGACTTCACGGACTGATCATAGATCAAATCCCCCATCCACAGCATGGGCCCGGAATAGTTGAAGGCATTGCCGAGGTAGTTGATACCGCCGCTCACGTTATCGGAGTAGCCACGCTTCTGCACCAGGGCCTGGTAGAGGCGGCTGTCTTTGCCCTGCAGCAGAATCTGGTCCAGCAGAATGAGGGCGTAATATTCCGGCGTGTTGCGGTCTGGCATGTGGTAGGCGAAGGCCAGGGCGGGCTTGGTAGCCAGCTTGTCGTCCTTGGTGAAGCGCTGCTCCTTTTCCTGACGCGGCTCGGTAATGTCGGGCTTGGGCGGCTGCGGGGCGCTGGGAATGTTGGCGAAGTACTTTTCTACCCACTTTTTGGCATCGGCGGGCTCAAAGTCGCCTACCACGGCCAGGGCAGCATTGTTGGGGGCGTAGTAGGTTTTAAAGAAGGCCTGGGCATCGGGCAGGGTGGCCGCGTCCAGGTCCTTCAGGTCGCCGTAGAAGTTGTGGGCGTTGTTCCAGTTCTGGTTGGCTTTCTGAGGCATGTCCAGCCAGGGAAAGCCGCCGTATGGCTGGTTGAGTACGTTCACGCGCACCTCGTTTTTCACTACCCCCTGCTGGTTGGTGAGGTTGTCCTGTGTGATGGACAGGCCCCGCATTCGGTCGGCCTCGGCCCAGAGAATCGTCTCCAGCTTGTGGGAGGGCACCACTTCAAAATAGTTGGTAAAATCGAAGCGGGTGGAGCCGTTCAGCACGCCGCCATTCTTCTCAATAAGCTGAATGAACTCCATCTTACCCAGGTTCTGGGAGCCTTGGAACATCAGGTGCTCAAACAAGTGGGCGTAACCGGTCCGGTCGCGGGGCTCGTTGCGGAAACCTACGTTGTAGTAGGCCGCTACGGTGGCGGTAGGTGCCGTGTGGTCCGGGGAGAGAATAACCTTCAGCCCATTGGGCAGAGTGTAATACTCTACCGGAATCTGAAAGGATGAGGTGGCCGGCTGCGCTGGCTCCGCAGACGTGGTGGGCGCCGTGGTGGGTGCGGTAGTGCCGGAAATGGTTTTCTGGCTGCAGGAGCCTAGTCCGGCCAGCAACGCCAGACCCAGGGCGTACCGCGTAACTCTTGCTCGTGTGGGATGGTGCATAACAGCTAACGGGGGTTAGATATGATTTTACCACCATGTTACTGAAAATTACTTACATCTTATTCATCCTATATCTCCACTTTTAGGGTGGCCGGCTGCGTCGTTACTTCGAACATCTCGCCGTGGGGAACAATGGTAATCTGGCCATACTCCTTCAGCAGCATTTTATAAGACTCGGCTACCGGCCGGGGCTTACGGTCCAGATCAAAAAGGCCACAGGCATTCAGGCTGCCGGCTTTGCGGGTCAGGCCGCTGTCCCAGTCTACCTGGTCGATGAGGGAATACCAGGTGAAGCCCAGCACCGGCACGCCTTCTTTGCGCATCTGCAGGATGTTGACCCACTGTTTCCAGAGCCAGGTGGGTGCTTCATTGGCATCAAACACATTGGTTTCCGTGTGCATCACGGGCTTACGGTAGCGCTGGTAATATTCGCGGGTGATGTTGTACCAGCCCAGCACGTCAATACTGGTGCACACCGTTCCATCGGGGAGAATAATTCGCTCGTTGCGGCCGTAGTAGTCGTTGCCCATAATCTGGTAGCCAGGCGGCTCACCGGCCATAAACCAGTCATACTCCGTGCGCGTCATGCCGTTGTCGTAGAGGTAGTTCATCACCTGCGCATCGGGATGAAAGGCATAGAGCAGATCGAGAGCCAGAAACCGGAGACGGTTGCCCAACTGAATGGCTGGCGTGCGGGTAGCGCGCAGCTCGTGCGTAAACTCCGCCGACTCACTCTGCACAATGATGCAGTCGGGGCGGTGAATGGCAATCTGCTGGTTGCCCATAATGCTGGCCGCCACCAGGTGCTTCAGGGCCGTCACAAAGGCTGTATCTGACTTTAGCTGCTCATTCCAGGCGCCATCCAGGGCACTCATGCGGGCCGTTACGTAAATTTCATTGACCGGCGTATAGAACCGCACCCAAGGGTAGCGCTTGGCCACGGCGCCGCAGTACTCGGCAAAGTGCACGGGCAGCTCCGGGTTCTGGAAATTACCCAGCCAGTCGGGCACGCCAAAGTGCAGCAGGTCCAGAATAGGCGTAATACCCAGGCGCTGCATTTCAGCCATAGCCTGGTCAGCAAACTCCCAATCATACTGGCCCGGGCCTTGATGAATACGGTAGTAAGGCAGGCCATAGCGCAGCACCTTCAGCCCCATTTCTTTTACCAGGCCCAGATCTTCCTTGTAACGCTCATAGTGGTAGCATTCGGCCAGCAGGTCGCGGCGGGTGCGGCCGTTGTCGATAGTAGGGTAGCTGCACTCGATGCCGGTGGCAAACATGAAGTTACCGGGCAAGCCGGTGGGCAGGCCACTGCCGTCGCTGCCGCCCGCGCCGCCATACTGGTCGCCTTCGTAGTTGCCGCTGCCGAACTTTTCTTTGATGAGCGTGAGGAAGGTTTTAGCCATGGCGAGGTAAGGTTCAGGTGGCAATTCAGGAAACGAGGCGGCGCGCTTCAAGGAATTTATCGGCGGTACGCAGGCTGAGCGCCATTATGGTAAGTGCCGGGTTTACGCTAAGGGAACTGGGAAATACGGAGTTGTCGCAGATGTAGAGGTTAGGTACGTCAAAGGCTTTTCCGTCCGCATTTACCACGGCATCGTCGCCGCTTAGTCCCATACGGGCCGTGCCAATGAGGTGGGCATTGCGTGGAAAAGACCAGATATCCTGCGCCCCGGCCTGGGTCCAGATCTGCCGCATCAGCTTCTCGGCGTGGCGCATCATGCGCCGTTCGTTTTCATGGTTGGTGAAGTGGATACGCGGCTTGGGTAGGCCGCGTGCATCTTTTTCTTCGGCCAACTCCAAGAAGTTTTCCGCATGCGGCAGGCACTCGCCGTGCATATCAATACCAGCTGCGTGGTTGTACTGGCGCATATAAGCCCGCAGCGGCTGCCCCCATAGCTTCCGCTCCCGCGCCACCTGCCCGGCAAACGTGACAGGCATTATACCAATGCTCTGCAGCAGGTAACCACCGGCAAAGTCGGCCTGGGGCGGGCGGTGCATGTCTTCGGAAATCAGAGCCCCGGGAATGCCTTTGTAGGGCCGCACATCCTCGGCAAAAGTGCCCCAAACCTGTAGGCCGGTGTGGGCCATAAAGTTTTTTCCCACGTGGCCGCTGTTCAGGGCCAGCTCATTTAGGAGCAGCAGGCGCGGAGTTTCAACAGCGCCGGCGCACAGAAACAGGTGGCGGCATTTCTGCCGCTGCGGCAGCCCATTTTGCTGATACACTACCCCGGTAATGCGGCCACTCTCGTCGCGCTCAATCTCCGTAACAAAGCTATTCGGCCGAATATCAGCCCCATGCCCGACGGCCAGAGGCAAAAAGGTGACGTCCATGCTGGCTTTGGCGCCGGTACTGCACCCCGCCTGACAGAAACCCCGGTTGGTGCAGGCCTCGCGCCAGCCCACGCCCTCCTGGTAATAGCGCGCCGACAGCGACGCATTAGCGGCCGGCGAGGTGCGAATACCCAGTTGCTGGCAGGCCCGGGCCATGAGCTGGGCCGCACCATTCAGGGGCAGCGGGGCTAATGGATAGGGCCGGCGGCGGGGCTTGCCCCAGGGGTAGTTCTCCGGGCCGGAAATCCCCAAAAATTGCTCCAATTCCTCGTAATAGGGTTCCAGCTCATCGTAGCCGAAGGGCCAGTCCATGCCCACGCCAAAGTCGCGGCGGATATGGAAGTCGTCGTCCTGCGCGCGGGGCGTGTAGGCCGTATAATGCAGGGTAGAGCCACCTACGCCGGTTCCGGAATTATTTTTACCGAAGGCCACCGGGTCCTGGCCGGCAGCCAGCCGCTCATCGTTCCAGAACAGAAATTCCTGGGCTTTTTCGTCAGTGGCGAAGTCACGGCTTGGGTTATGCCAGGGGCCCGCTTCCAGGGCCACCACCTTCAGTCCGGCCATAGCCAGACGGGCCAGCAAGGGGGCGCCACCCGCGCCGGTGCCAATCACCACACAATCCACCTCATCCGTGGGGTCGGGCAGCGGTTGGGGCTGCTCCTTTTCTACGGGCGCCGCTTCTTCTTTTAGCAGGCTTTTCAGCAACGGGTCCTGAATCTCGGGCTTCACCGGGTTTAGCACCCCTTCTTCCAGTACTTCTTCGTCGGGCATATCACTACTGGTTAGGCTGGTTTTAAATGATGAAGCTGTAAACAGGGGTTAGGGTTGCTCCTCGGGCTCCCGGGGTTCCAGCTCATTCAAACCGATGCGCGTCCAGCCGGGCACATCAGCCATACCCACATAGCCAATTTCTTCCTGAGCCAATGGATGCGCGTAGTAGGCTTCCGTCAGCTCGGCCAGCAGCTCCTCAAAAAAACGGCCCTGATTTAGCTGCATCCAGTTGTTGCCGGCGGCCTTACCCGCAGCCAGCTGCTCCACCACCGCATCCTGCTGGGCTTCGTTCAACTCCCGAAAATCCTGCTGAAACTGCTTCTGTGCTGCCTGGTTAATTCCGCCCAGCCCCAACCGATAGGCCTCTCGGTCGGGTGGCAGTACATCGTAGCGCCAGCCGTCGGAGCGGCCTTCGGCCAGACGCGCATCAATGACCGGAGCCAGCTCAATAGGCCTGGCGCGCTCGGGTTGCGGCAGCAGCCGCGCAGCTACCGCACGCAGCACCTGATAGGTATCGGCATCGAAAAACCGGGGTTCATAATGGGCCGGAGCATCCAGCCGGGCCTGCAACGCCGTGCGGGTGGCCTCCGTGACTAAATCAGTCTGAAGCAGGGCATGAACGGTTCCTTCGGGATAGGTCATGGCTTTGATTGAGGCTTGATGAGCGGGGTCACTACTTATAACACCAACCCCAAAGCGAGGCGGCTGTTAAAAATAATCAGCTGTTTCTCAGAGAGTATCACCGCGAAAGGTGCTATTGGTCACTGCTGAGCTTGCCGCCCGTGACGTGCACAAGGCTGCCGGTCATGAAAGAACCATCCTGGGAGGCCAGCAGCACATAGGCGGGCGCTATTTCCTCGGGCTGCCCCGGGCGCTTCAGGGCCACTTCGTAGCCAAACTTCTCTATTTCTTCCAGCGGCATGGTGGCCGGAATGTTGGGCGTCCAAACCGGCCCCGGCACTACGCAGTTCACCCGAATGCCCCGCTCGCCCAGGTGCGTGGCCAGGCTTTTGGTGAAGGCATGGATGGCCGATTTGGTGGCCGTATAATCAATCAGTAGCGGGTTGCCCGTGAGCCCCACAATACTGCCGGTATTGATAATAGAATCGTTCTTTTGGAGATGAGGCACGGCGGCCTGCGCCATCCAGATATAGCCCAGAATATTGGTATCGAAGGTGCGACGAATCTGCTCTTCAGGAATGTCCTCAAACTTCTCCTGCGCCATTTGAAAGGCGGCATTATTCACCAGAATATTCAGCCCGCCCAGTTCCTTGCGGGTGAGGCGCACGGCCTGCTTGCACTGCTCCGGGTCGCGCACGTCCAGCTGCAGCAGCAGGCATTTCCGGTTCTGCGCTTCTACCAGCCGCTTGGTTTCCTCGGCGTCCTGGGTGTTTTCGTTGTAGAGTACGGCCACGTGGGCGCCTTCCATAGCAAAGGCCACCGCCACGGCCCGGCCAATGCCGCTGTCGGCGCCCGTAATCAGGGCCACTTTATTCTGCAGCTTGCCGGCAGCGCGGTAGGTGCTGAAGCTCATGCCCGGCTGCAGCTTCATATCGGCCTGCTTGGCCGGGTAGGGCAGCTTTTGAGCTACCTTTTTCATGTCTTTGGCCGTGGGCCGGTCCACGGGCTTGGGTGTGGTGTCCTTTTTGGTGGAAGTAGCTGGTTTTTTAGTAGCCATAGCGCTAGGGAATAGTCAGTTGTTTTCTCTCTACGAAAAAACCTACGGCATAACCATCCCGCGGTTAGCTGGCATCTGGGCGGTTTTTTACTCCACCACCACTTCTACCCGGCGGTTGCGCGGGCGCTGTTTAGGGTCCCGGTTATCCGCTACCGGGCGCGTGCCGCCGTAGCCCTTTGGTATCAGGCGCGTGGAATCTATGCCCTGCTGCACCAGATACCGGCGCACCGTGCGGGCCCGCTGCTCCGAGAGCTGCCGGTTCAGCTCCGCGTCGCCTACGTTATCGGTATGCCCGGCAATTTCCAGGCGTAGCGTGGGCTGGGCCTGTAGGGTACGCACCAGCTGGTTGAGCATAGGCCGCGACGTGGGCAGCAGCGTGGCCTTACCCTGGGTGAAATATAGGTTAGGAAGCGTAACCGCTGTGCCTTTGGTCAGGGTGCTTAAATCGGGCAGAGCCCCGGCAGTGCTTGTATCAGCCGGCACCGCTACGGGCACCACTGGCTTCGGAGCAACCGTCGCCACCACGGCCTCCCGGGGAGGTTTAACTACCGCCGCGCGGCGCGCCGGTGGCCGAACCGTCCGCACCACTGGCGCAGTAGCCTTGGCCGGAGCTGCCACTGGGGGCTGGGGCCGGACTACCTCGCGCGGTACCGGCTTGGCTGAAGCCGGCAGCTTGGCGTACAGATATTGCGGCGGAATAGGCTGCGGGTCCTCGGTTGAGTTAGGCAGCTGCCAGCTGAGCAGGGCACGGCTGTCCCACAGTACCTGGTAGTACTCCACCCGCAGGGGATAGTAGCGGCCCCCCATGAGCTGCACCTGGGCCGTGACGGCCGTTACCCGCTGGTCGCGCCAGGAGCTCAGCACCCGCTTGCCGCCTACCCACACGCGCATGCCGTCATCGGACAGGATACGAAAAGTATAGAGCCCCGTCACCGGCACGTAGATGTGCCCCGTCCAGCGAATAGAGAAGTCCTCCCCCGAAACGCCGGGTGCCGGCGAGCGGTACCGTTCCCGCGGCAGGCCTGGGGCTGGTGAGCTGTAAGTCCAATCGAAGTCGATAGTAGGATCGGTGCGGGTGTGTGCCAGCTCCTGGAAGTTGCGGCCGTTATAATACTGCCCCTGCAGGCCGGTGCCCGGGGTTTTGGGTAGCGTTTGCGCCTGCAGCAATGCCCCCGGCAGCACCAGCAACGCCGCTATAAAGCCCAGAATAGATGGTGGCTGTAGCATGCCGAAAGAAATAGAAAAGCTTGGTCAATTTTTGATTCTGACAACCCGCAGGGTAACGCTGCCAAGGTCCGAAAAATTGGATTAAGGACATTCCTGCCGTATCTTCGTCTTGTTACTTATCCAGAAAGACCGAGGGATTGGGCCCGATGACGTCTTAGCAACCTGATCAAAACAAGGTGCTAACTCCCGTTCTACCTCTTTTTGGTGGAAGAAGATAAGTACAGAACCCGCTCTGGCGCGGCTCTTTCTGGATAGGCTATTGACTGCCGTTTTTCTGAAAAGCCGACATGCCGACGACGACCTCCTCCCCGCTCCACGATATTCTGCGCCAGCGCCTCCTCATTCTGGATGGCGCCATGGGCACCATGATCCAGCGCCATAAGCTGGAAGAAGCTGATTTCCGGGGCACCCGCTTCGCCGACCACCCCAAGCCCCTGCGCGGCAACAACGACCTGCTCAGCCTTACCCGCCCCGATATCATCCGGGGCATTCACGCCGACTACTTCGCGGCCGGGGCTGACATGGTGGAAACCAACACCTTCTCCGGCACCACCATTGCCCAGGCCGATTACGGGCTGGAGCACATTGTGTATGAGCTGAACTACGAGTCGGCGCGCATTGCGCGGGAAGTGGCCGATGAGTTTACTGCCCAGAATCCCGCCAAGCCGCGCTTCGTGGCCGGCGCCGTGGGCCCCACCAACCGCACCGCCTCCCTCTCCCCCGACGTCAACCGCCCCGGCTTCCGGGCCGTGACGTTTGACGAGCTGGCCACCGCCTACCTGGAGCAGGTGCGCGGCTTGGTAGAAGGCGGCTCCGATGCGCTGCTGATTGAAACCATCTTCGATACCCTGAACGCCAAAGCGGCCCTGTACGCCGTGCAGAAGTTCTTCGATGACGGCGGCAAAGTGGTGCCCGTCATGATTTCCGGCACCATTACCGATGCTTCCGGCCGTACGCTGTCGGGCCAAACGGTGGAGGCTTTCTGGAACTCTATTCGCCACCTGCCGCTGCTGAGTGTGGGGCTGAACTGCGCCTTGGGGGCGCATCAGCTCAAGCAATACGTGCAGGAGCTCAGCCGCATTGCCGACGTGCACATTTCGGCTTACCCTAATGCCGGGTTGCCCAACGCTTTTGGTGGGTATGATGAATCGGCGCAGGAGTTTGCGGCGGTGGTAGAAGACTACCTCAAAGACAACCTGCTGACGGTAGTGGGCGGCTGCTGCGGCACTACGCCCCAGCACATTGCCGAGCTGAGCAAGCTGGCCGAGAAATACCAGCCCCGCCCCCTGCCTGCCGTGCCGACCGTGACGCGCCTGAGCGGCCTGGAGCCCTTCGGCATCAATGAAACCAGCCTGTTTGTGAACGTGGGCGAGCGGTGCAACGTGACAGGCAGCCGCGTCTTTGCCCGCCTCATCCGCACCGGCAACTACGAGGCCGCCCTGCAGGTAGCCCGCGACCAGGTGGAAGGCGGCGCGCAGGTGCTGGACGTGAACATGGACGAAGGCATGCTGGATTCGGAGCAGGCCATGACCACCTTCCTGCACCTGATTGCCTCCGAGCCCGACATTGCCCGCGTGCCCATCATGATTGACTCCTCGAAATGGAGCGTGCTGGAAGCCGGCCTCAAGTGCGTGCAGGGCAAGAGCATCGTCAACTCCATTTCTCTGAAAGAGGGCGAGGAAGTATTCAAAGCCCACGCCCGCACCGTGCGCCAGTACGGCGCCGCCGTGGTGGTTATGGCTTTTGATGAAAACGGACAGGCCGACACGCTAGAAAAGCGCATCGAAATCTGCCGGCGCTGCTACGATATTCTGGTAAACGAAGTGGGCTTCCCGGCCGAGGATATCATCTTCGACCCCAACATCCTGACGGTGGGCACCGGCATGGAGGAGCACCGCAACTACGCCCTGGATTTCATTGAGGCCGTGCGCTGGATTAAAGCTAACCTGCCGAGCGTGCTCACAAGCGGCGGCGTGAGCAACATCAGCTTCTCGTTCCGCGGCAACGACGTGGTGCGCGAGGCTATGCACTCCTCCTTCCTCTACCACGCCATCCAGGCCGGGCTGGATATGGGCATTGTAAACCCCAGCCAGTTGGCCGTATACGATGAAGTGCCCAAGGATTTGCTGGAGCTAGTGGAAGACGTGCTCCTCAACCGACGCCCCGATGCCACCGAGCGCCTCGTGGATTTCGCCGAAACTGTGAAGCAGAAAGACAAGGCCGAAGTGGTAGCCGATGCCTGGCGCAGCCTGCCCGTGGCCGAGCGTTTGCAGCACGCCCTGATAAAAGGCATCACCGAGTTTATTGACCAGGACACCGAGGAAGTGCGCCAGCAGGTAAACCGGCCGCTGGAAGTGATTGAAGGCCCCTTAATGGCCGGCATGAACGTGGTGGGTGACTTATTTGGCGCCGGCAAAATGTTCCTGCCCCAGGTGGTGAAATCGGCCCGCGTGATGAAGAAGGCCGTGGCCTACCTGGAGCCCTACCTACTGGCCGACAAGCAGAGTGGCGACCGGCAGACCGCCGGCAAAATTCTGCTGGCCACGGTGAAAGGCGACGTGCATGACATCGGCAAAAACATTGTGGGCGTGGTGCTGGCCTGCAACAACTTCGACATCGTAGACCTAGGCGTGATGGTGCCGCTGGAAAAGATTCTGGACGAAGCCGTGAAGCAGCAGGTAGATGTCATTGGCCTGAGCGGGCTCATCACGCCAAGCCTGGATGAAATGGTGTACGTGGCCCAGGAAATGGAAAAGCGCGGCCTGAAAACCCCGCTGCTCATTGGCGGCGCCACCACTTCCCGTCTGCACGTGGCTGTGAAGATTGCACCCAACTATTCTGGCCCTGTGGTGCACGTAAACGATGCCTCCCGCAGCGTAGGCGTAGCTGCCGCTTTGCTGGGCTCCGCTGATGTGGAATATGCCCGCACCGTGCGCGAAGATTACCGTCAGCTGCGTGAGGACTACGCCGGCCGCCAGCGCGAGAAAAACTACCTGCCCATTGAAGCCGCCCGGGAAAACGGGTTTAAAGCCGATTGGGAAACCACGCCCATCACGAAGCCTTCTTTCCTCGGCACCAAAGTGCTGGAGGATTACCCGCTGGCCGAGCTGGCCACCTACATCGACTGGACGCCCTTCTTCCACACTTGGGAGCTGAAAGGCCGCTACCCGCGTATTCTGGAAGACGAAAACCTGGGCGAGGCAGCTACCAAGCTGTTTGAGGATGCGCAGGCGCTGCTGAAGAAAATCATCGACGAAAAGCTGCTCACGGCCCGCGCAGTGCTGGGCTTCTGGCCCGCCAATACCCTCGACCACGACACTATTCAGGTGTTTACCGATGAGTCGCGGGAAGAGGTACAGACCGAGTTTTTTACTCTGCGCCAGCAGAGCGAAAAAGCCCCCGGCATACCTTCGCTGGCCTTCTCTGATTTCGTGGCTCCGCGGGAAACCGGCCGGGAGGACTACATCGGCGGGTTTGCGGTGACGGCGGGCCTGGGCATTGAAAAGCTGCTGGACCAGTTCGAAAAAGACCACGACGACTACTCCAGCATCATGGTGAAAGCCTTGGCCGACCGCCTCGCCGAGGCGTTTGCCGAGCGCCTGCACCAGCGCGTGCGGGAGGAATTCTGGGGATATGCGCCCGCGGAGAACCTTTCCAACGAAGACCTCATTCAGGAGAAATACCAGGGTGTGCGGCCCGCACCCGGCTACCCCGGCTGCCCCGACCACACCGAGAAAATCACGCTGTTCGAACTGCTGGACGCTGAAAATAAAACCGGCATCCGCCTGACGGAAAACCTAGCCATGTACCCGGCCTCTTCCGTCAGCGGCTTCTACTACGCGCACCCCAACTCCCGCTATTTCGGGCTGGGCCGTATCGGCAAAGACCAGGTAGCGGACATAGCCCAACGCAAGAACATGCCGCTGCCGGAGTTGGAGCGCTGGTTGGCGCCCAACCTGAACTATGACCCGGTTTCCGTGCCCGTAACTGCCCTGTAAGTAGTAGCTACGCTCCTTTTGTTAGGGCACAAGCTTTGAACACCACCGCAATACCCACCAGCTTTTAGTTGGTGCTCCATATGAAAGTAACCGACCACCTGCTGCAAGCCAAGGGAAAAACGCTGTTTTCCTTTGAGGTTCTGCCGCCGAAAAAGGGCGAGAATATCCAGAGCCTGTTCACCAATATTGAGCCGCTTCTGGAGTTCAAGCCCCCGTTTATTGACGTCACCTACCACCGCGAGGAGTACGTGTACCGGCAGCACCCCAACGGCTTGCTGGAAAAGAAAACCGTGCGCCGCCGGCCGGGTACGGTCGGTATCTGCGCGGCCATCAAAAACCGCTTCGATGTAGATACGGTGCCCCACCTCATCTGCGGTGGCTTCTCCAAGGAGGAAACCGAAAATGCCCTCATCGACCTGCACTTCCTGGGCATTGATAACGTACTAGCCCTGCGCGGGGACCCTATCAAATCAGAAGGCCGATTCCTGCCGGACCCTGACGGCCACAGCTACGCCTGCGACCTGATTGGCCAGGTGGCCGACCTGAACAAAGGCTCCTACCTGGACGAGGAGCAGGACGACACCTGGGCCACCAACTTCTGCATTGGCGCGGCCGGCTACCCTGAAAAGCACTTCGAGTCGCCGAACTACGCGGCCGACCTGCGCTACCTCAAACACAAGGTAGACCGCGGCGCCGACTACATCGTGACCCAGATGTTCTTCGACAATGAGCAGTTCTTCAGCTTCGAGAAGCGCTGCCGGGAAGCGGGCATCAATGTGCCCATCATTCCCGGCTTAAAGCCTCTCACGGCCAAAGGCCAGCTCACCATGCTGCCCCGGGCCTTCTACCTTAACATTCCGGAAGAGCTGGCCGATGCCGTGCATCAGGCTCCCAGCAACGAGGTGGCCCGGCGTATTGGCATTGAGTGGTGCATCAACCAGAGCAAAGAGCTAATGGCGCACGGCGTACCCGTGCTGCACTACTACAGCATGGGCAAATCGGACAGCATCCGGCAGGTGGCCAGCGCGCTGTTCTAAGCTTCGCTAGCGGCACTCTTCCCGCGTCAGGCTTTCATTGATGGCAATGGCGGCCAGGGAGCCTTCGGCGGCAGCAATAATGGCTTGTTGCGGAGCGGGGGTAATGTCGCCAGCGGCGTAGATACCCTTGATGCTGGTCTGGGCTTTTTTGCTGGTCCACACGGCACCGCTGGAGAGCATGCGGCACCCGGTTTCTTCCGCCAGCGTGCTGCGCTGCCGTTGGTGGGTGTGCAGAAACAGCGCGTGGCGGGAGAGCTTCTCCCCGTTTTCAAATACGATGTGGCGCAGCTCGCCGGTAGGGCGGCCTTCCAGGCGCGCAATTCTATCTTCGCGCACCACCACGCCATGCCGCTCCAGCCGCCGCATGCCTTTTTCCTTGATTCCGCTGGGGCCATTGGTGCACACCACCACATCCTTGCTCCAGCGGCTGATGAGCAAGCCCAGCCCAAAAGCGGTTTTGCCCTGCCCTAATACGGCCAGGGGCTTGCTACGCACCTCCCAGCCGTGGCAATACGGGCAGTGCAGCACGCCCATGCCCCACAGCTCGCGCATACCCTCAATGGGCGGCAGGTCGTCGGTGACGCCGGTGGCCAGCAGCACCCGCCGGGTTGAAACCGTAACCGGGTGGCCGCCCCTATCAGGCTGCATGGTGATGCTGAAACCTATTTCCTTTACCTCGATATGGGTAACGCAGGCCTCCCGGGTGCTAATGGTGGGATAAGGCGCTAGCTGCTCCCGGCCTACCCGCAGCAGTTCGGCGGGCTTAATACCGTCGCGGGTGAAAAAGCTGTGCACGCCGGGCGAGGTGCTGTTGCGGGGCGGGCCGCTACTGCAAACCAACACCTTGCGGCAGCTGCGGCCCAACACCAGGGCGGCACTCAGCCCGGCGCTGCCGCCCCCCACTATCACCACATCATAGTCGGCAGCGGTGGCGAAAGAAAACTCCATGGGGGCAGCCTCCGGGGCTATATTATTCGAAGAAGCAGGTTTCATAAAGTAAGTCTTACTAACACATAGAACTAGTAAACCAACTTGCTGCTACGTAGTCTGCCTGAAATGGTGGAAGAAAAAACAAAAAGCCCCTTCCAAGCTGGAAGGGGCTTTTCGGACGCCATCGGCGAAAGGCTAGTTTCTCTTCACCAGCTTTTGGTTCAGATTCAGGCTATTCCCGTGAATCAGAATGTGGTAGGTACCCTCGCTCAAAGAGCGGATATCCAGTGCCTGTTGCAGACCGCCCTGGGCCGAAGCCTGGCGGACTATCCGGCCCGTCATATCGAGCACCTGTACTTGATAAGTGCCGGCGGGCAGCTTGCTCAGGTCCAGCGTGGTGTTATCCACAGCCGGGTTCGGGAACAGGCTAATGCTGGCGGCACTAGCCGTAGCTTTAAAGCGTACCGTGCGAATCTGCGTAATGTGCTCCTTGCCATCCATATCCACCTGACGCAGGCGGTAGTACACGGTACCCGTATAGCTCAGCCCTACATTCGCGTCCGTGAAGGTATAGTCGTGGTAGTTGGTGGTGCTGCCATTACCGCGCACCTGACCTATCGACGTAAATGTGAGGCCGTCGAAGCTGCGCTCCACAGCGAAGTGGTCGTTGTTCTTCTCCACGGCCGTGCGCCACGTCAGTTGGGCATTTGCCTGCACAGCCTGCACGTTGAACGTCGTCAGCTCAATGGGCAGCGGCGGTACCGTAACGGTAATGCTCACGGTGGTTACCGATTTGCCACCCACGGCATCAACCGTGTTTATGGTAGCGGTAAACACGCCAGCAGCAGCATTAGTCGCCACTGGAATAGTAATGGCGCCAGTCGAGGTATTGAGCTGCATCCACATTGGGAGGCTGCTGCCAGCGGCCAGGGTAGCCGAAGTCAGCGTGGCATCAGCATCGGTAACCGAGGCCAGCGTCTGGCCATTGCGGAGGTTGCTCTTCGCGTAGGTGTTACCTACCGAGTACGTTGCTTCCGCGTCCGTCGTGATGGTAATATCAACGGTGTTAGTGGATTTGCCGCCCGTGGCGTCTACCGTGTTTACCCGGAAGCTGTAAGTGCCGGCCGTCAGCGTGGCGTTGCTTGCCGTAAACTGACCCGTAGTCAGGTTGAAGCTCATGCCCGTGGGCAAGGTGCCCGTTGTGAGGGTAGCTTGCACTACACCTCCATTGGTATCCGTTACGGTGGCCAGCGACATGCCGTTGCTAAGCGCATCCTGGTTGTAAGTGTTGGACGAGGAGTACACGGCCTCGGCGTCACCGGTGAACGTCAGGGTCACGGCTTGGGTGGTAATACCCCCGGTAGCATCGGTCGTTGTTACCTGGAAGGCATAGGTACCGGCTACCAGCAAGGAGGCGTTGCTCACTGTCAGCTGGCCCGTGGTGGCATTCAGGGCTACGCCAGCAGGGAGGCTGGTGCCATTGGCCAAAACGGCCGAGGTAATAGCGCCGTTGGCATCCGTTACCGTCGCCAGGCTCTGGTTGTTCGCATAGCTCTTCACGTTTTTAGCGGCGGCCACGGTGTACACCGCTTCGGCGTCGCTGAAGTTAAGCGTAATCGACTGCGTCGTCGAGCCGCCTACTGCATCTGTGGTGGCTACCTGGAAAGTGTAGGTGCCCGCTACCAGGGCCGCCGCATCCGATACCAGCAGCTGCCCGGTGGTGGCGTTCAGGCTAACTCCGGCTGGCAGCGTGCCATTCGGCGTAGCAGAAACAATAGCACCATCGGCATCGGCTACCGTAGCCAGGGAGTTGCCGGTCGTGTAGGCATCCAGGTTCTTCGCCGTAGCCAGCGAGTACACCGCTTCCTTATCGGCGGCGATGGTAATGCTAACCGGTACCGTCGACTTACCGCCGGAGGCATCCACCGTGTTTACGGTGAAGCTGTAAGTGCCAGCCGCCAGCGTGGCGCTGTTGCTTACTGTGAACTGGCCCGTAGACAGGTTGAAGCTCATGCCCGTGGGCAAAGTACCCGTAGCCAGCGCGGCAGTAGTCAGGGCGCCGTCCACATCCGTTACTGTTGCCAGGGACAAGCCATTGCTGAGCACATCCTGGTTATAAGTGTTGGGCGAAGAGTACACCGCTTCCCGGTCAGCCGTAAAGGTCAGCGTGATAGTGCTCGCTGATTTACCGCCGTTTGCGTCTGTGGTATTAATTGTTAGAGGATACGAGCCGGCTACCAAGGCCGAAGCGCTGCTCACGGTGAACTGACCCGTAGTAGCATTAAGCGCTACCCCGGCTGGCAGCGTGCTGCCGTTGGCCAGTACGGCTGCGGTCAACGTACCATCGACATCCGTAACCGTTGCCAAAGATGCACCGGCCGTATAGCTATCCACATTCTTTGCGGCAGCCACCGAGTACACGGCTTCTTTATCCGCCGTAAACGTGAGGGTAATGCTCTGGGTAGTAGTACCGCCCAAAGCATCGGTAGTGGTTACGCTCAAGGCGTACGTGCCGGCCACTAGCAGGGCCGCATTCGATACGGTGAACTGCCCCGTGGTTGCGTTGAGGGCCACCCCAGCAGGCAGCGTGCTACCACCGGCTAGGACGGCAGCCGTCAACGCGCCATCGGCATCGTTTACGGTTGCCAGGGAAGCACCCACCGGGTAGCTGTCTACATTTTTGGCGGCGGCCACGGTGTATACAGCTTCTTTATCGGCGGTGAAGGTCAGGGTGACGGCTTGGGTCGTGGTACCACCATTAACATCGGTGGTTTTCACCTGGAAGGTGTAGCTACCGGCTACCAGCAAGGAGGCGTTGCTCACTGTCAGCTGGCCCGTGGTAGCGTTCAGGGCTACGCCAGCAGGGAGGCTGGTGCCGTTAGCCAGCACGGCGGAGGTTAATGCACCGTCGGCGTCAGCTACGGTAGCCAAAGAGGCACCAGTAGTATAGTCGTCCGCGTTCTTGGCAGCCACTACGGTGTACACGGCTTCCTTATCGGCCGTGAAGGTGAGGGTGATGCTCTGCGTCGTCACACCGCCCAGGACATCGGTAGTAGCTACGCTCAAAGGGTATGAGCCAGCTACTAACAGAGAAGCATTGCTTACGGTAAACTGACCCGTAGTAGCATTTAAGGCTACGCCGGCGGGCAACGTGCTGCCGGTGGCCAGCACAGCGGAGGCCAGAGCCCCATCCGCATCGGTTACCGTGGCCAGAGAATTACCGGTTGTGTAGCTGTCTACATTCTTCGCAGCAGCAACCGTGTACACGGCTTCCTTATCCACATCGGTTACCTGAATAGAGTAGGTAGCCGTGTTGGAAACGGCACTCTGGTTATCCGTTGCCGCGTAGGTAAACGTTACCGTGCCGCCAAAGGCGCCCGAGGGGTCAAAATTCAGTTTAGCTGCCTGGGCCGGGGTCAGCGTTACTGTCCCGATATTACCGCTGGTGAAGGCCACATAAGTGCCACTCACCCCATCCGTATTGTTATTGTAGTACAGCGTACCATCCGTAGGCAGGCTCTTGATGGAGTAGGAAGTAATCGAGCCATCGGCATCCGTTGCATTCAGGGAGCTGATAGCCGTTTGACCGGCCGAGCTGGCAATGGGGCTGCTCAGCGAGTTGCTCACGGCTGTTGCCACCGGGGCCGCGTTGCTGAGTGTGATGGTGTAAGTAGCCGGCGTGGTGTCAACAGGGCCCGTAGCGCTGTTAGCGCGCACGGTGTAGGTGAAAGTTACCGTGGTGTTGCTGGCGCCACTCGGGTCAAAGGTCAGTTTATTGGCATCGGCGGCCAGCAGCTCAAACTCGGGGGTAGTCACGGCTACTCCGTTCACGTACAGTGTCCCTTGGGTATCGCCATTTGGAATGGTGCGAATGATGTAGCTGTAGAGCGACGTATTCCCATTTAACGAACCTGAGAAGGCCGTAATGGCTGTAGCACTGGCGCTGCTCACAATCGGGCCCGAGGACACGTTGCTGGCAATCGGCTCAGTAATGTTCTGGTTTACCGGTACAGTGTAGGTAGCCGTATTGGCACTGGCCAGGCCGCTGTTGTCCTTGGCCGTAAACTGTAGGGCCAGAGTGGTAGCCGTGGTATTGGCAGCCGGGTTGAAATACAGGTAGGCGCCCGCCGGAATAACAGTACTGGTGGTAATGATTGTCAAAGCGTTGTTGTTACGCCCCACATTGACTCCCAGGTCGGTGGTGGAGTAGGTTAGCTCCCCCTGCGTCGTGGTGTTTGGCAAGCCGCCGGTAATGGTGAAGGAGGCAATGGTGCCGTCGGCATCCGAGCCATTCAGCGTGCCATTCGGGGCGGTCCAGTTCAACCGGTAAGCATCGTTTTTCGTGGTCGTTGTAACGCTGCTGTTCGTACCGGAAATGGCGCGCGGAGCCTGGTTGCCGAGCGTAATGGTGAACGTAGCGGGCGTAGCATCTACAGCGCCGTTGTTGTCGGTGGCCGTGTAAGTGAAGGTAACGTTGCTGTTCGTGGCGCCCGAGGGGTCGTATTTCAGCGAAGCCGCCTGCTGGGCGGTCAGGTTTAACTGGGAAGCGCCGCCAGTTAGCATAGCGCTGGTAATGGCCACATAGGTGCCCGAGGTACCATCGGCAGCCGTGTTGTAGGAGAGCGTGCCGCTGCCGGGCAGCGCCGAAATCTGATACGAAGCAACCGTGCCATCGGTATCCGTAGCCGTCAGGGCCGGAATAGCCGTGGGGCCATTCGCGCCGGGAATAGGCTGGGCCGTCGTCATCGTCACGTCGGCGGCTACCGGGGCCACGTTGCTTACGGGCACCGTATAGGTAGCCACGTTCGAGAGGTTCCCCACGTTATCCTTGGCCGTGAACGTAAAGGCCACGTTGCCATTAAAAGCGCCGGATGGGTCAAACTTCAACGAAGCGGCCTGCGCCGGGGTCAGCGTTACCGTGCCGATATTACCGCTGGTGAAGGCGACATACGTGCCACTCACGCCATCGACGTTGTTGTTGTAGTAGAGCGTTCCGTCTGCGGGCAGGCTGGCAATCTGGTAAGTAGCAATGGCGCCGTCCGCATCCGAAGCCTGCAGGCTGCTGATAGTCGTTTGTCCGGCGCTGCTCAGGATAGTACCCGAGTTGGTGGTATTGGCAGCAACCGGGACAATAGAGCTGGCCACGGGAATGGTATAGGTAGCCGTGTTGCTCACCTGGCCATTGTTGTCCTTGGCAGTGAACGTGAAGATGACGTTGCCGCTGGCCAGGCCGGAAGGGTCGAAGCGCAGCGAGGCAGCCTGAGCCGGGCTCAGGTTCAGAGTGTTCAGATTAGCGCTGGCAACGGCTACGTACGTACCGCTGATGCCATCCGCATTGGTGTTATAGAACAGCGTACCATCCGTAGGCAGGCTGGCAATCTGGTAAGTAGCAATGGTGCCATCGGCATCCGAAGCCTGCAGCGCTGTAATGGCTTTCTGCCCATCGGTGCTATAAATAGTTGCCCCCGAATAGGTAGTGGTAGCGGCAACTGGGGCACTGTTCGTGATGTTCAGCGAATAGGCCGCCGTTGAGGTGCTGATGTCGCCCTGCGAATCGGTGGCATAGTAGCTGAAGCTAACGGTACCGACACTCGCCGTGCTGTTCGGCAAAAAGTACAGGGACGCGGCCTGAGCCGCGCTCAGCACCAGACCAGAAAAGTTGCCCGCGTTAACTTCCGTGTAAGTAGACCCCGACTTGACGTACAGTTTGCCGGAAGTATTCAGCGCAGTCAGGCTGGCCTGCGTGATGGTAAAGGTGCTGATAGCATCTCCGTTTACATCGGTAGCGGCCAAGGGCGACAGCTGCGTATACACTGCCCGAGGCGTGGTAGAGCTCAGCGCCGTGGGTACGGGCGGTGTATTTACCACGGTTGTCACCTTGGCGGCGGCGGCAGAGCCGTTGTTGTCCAGCGGGTCGGCGTCGTCGGTGCCAATGGTGCTACTGGCCGTGCCGTTCACAGTAGTGGCCGGCATTACGAACGTAATAACAGACGTGCTGCTGGCCCCGATGGCCAGGTTGGCAATGGTCGGCAACGTCAATACCCCCGTCGATTGCACGTAGGTGCTCCCGGTGGGGTAAGAGGCCAGCACGGTGCCTGGGGTAAACTGCACCTTGGGCTGCACGCCGGTAGCGGCATAGTCACCGCTGGCAGTAGTAGTGGCAGTGTAGGTTACCGTTGAGCCCGCCTTGGCGTGGTTAGTGCCCGACAAAGTAGTAGCTACGTTGGCCTGCGTACACCACGACATGTAGTCAATGGCGATATACTGCCCCAGCGGATCAGCAATGCCGGTAATAACGTTCTGGTAGGTTATCTTAAAAGAAACGATGGGCTTGTTAAATGTTACCGTTACGTTGCCCAGCGTGGAGTTTGCGGCAACGTTCTGAAGCCCCTGGAGGCTATTGCCGCTCAAGGAAATGTAAGCGGCATCACGCGTTACAGTAGCATCCGTAGTCGAAGACAGATTTAGCACTGTCCCATCGGCCTGCGTAGCCGTGAAGGTTACCTTGTCTACCCAAGCTTGGGCCCCCAGGTCAATGTCCTGAATCCGCAGGCTGAAGTTGTTTACCGGACGGTTGAGGGAATAAGTAATCTGGGTAGTGACGTCGGCTGTGCTGGTATAATCTGCTTCCCAGTACAGGGAATTGGCACCGTTAACCGGCGTCACATACAGGCCGGTCTGAGTGCCTCCGGCCGGCTCTACATAAGAGCCCGCAGTGCTGATGGTTGTATTCGTAGAGCCACCTCCCGCATTCACCGGTGCGTGGTTTTTCCAGTCTTCGTTCGTTGTGCGGGTAGCAAAGTTGAGCGTCGTGGTGTTGATACACGTAGCAGCAACAGCCATTGCCACCGGGGTAGTCTGGCGCTTCAACGATTTACGGGCCGTGGTAGACTGGGCCGTGGAAATACTTGGATCTATATCAGTTATAGAGTCCCTCTTCCGGGCTTGTCCCTGTACTCCCAACGGCACTAAAGCCAGCAGTAGAAGTACGGAGTGTAAGAGTATTTTCATGCAAATGAGGTGTGGGGTAGAAGTTTGAAACTGAGCGTAACCTTACGTGCGCTATTCCGTAGGGCCTGCAAACCTACTGTGGAGCTTACTTTCAGATGGACACATTTCGACCAACTGGTCCAATCACTCGTTCGACTCCATCCACGCCTCGCCGGTGAATTTTAGGCCCGGATATCAAACCTGGCTTTTACTTTCCTCCCGCACTTATACCGGTCATTTTCACCCAAAAAAGCCGGGCTCCATCTGGTATGAAGCCCGGCTTTTTTGCTGTATAAGTGGAACAGGCGATATGCATTGGTGCTCTATTCTCTATTGCCTCTATTGTTGACTTTGTTAATTCCATTCGATAAGCTGCTTGTAAACTCACAGCAAATTCTCCCACTTGAATAGTTATAAAACAAAATGCCGCCGGCTCCTGAGCCGGCGGCATTTTGGCAAAGTGTTTTTTCGACGGGCTTAGTACACACTATCCCGGCCGCTTTGCGCTACCAGCTCGTGCATCGTGTGGTTGAACTCTTCGGCGGTCAGTAGCTCTTCCAGCGGCAAGTGCAGGCGGTATTTCCAGAAGTGCTGCGGGTTGGCGGGCACATTAATCTGCTCGTCCTGGGGGTTCTGCCGGCGCAGCTGCCCATCTATAGCCAGCAAATCCTGAATGGGAAAAATGGCCCACATGGCGGGCGAGAACAGGTGCTGCACCAAAATTTCGCGGGCTACCCATGGCTCGCAGTAGAAGGGTGCCTGCTCGCCCCAATGGCCCAGAATCTGCTGAAAGAAGCGCAGGGTTTTCTCCCGGTCTTCCTCCCACCAGCCGCGCACGGTACTCATGTCGTGGGAGCCGGGGCTTACCACGGATAGGTAAGGAGCCGCGGCGGGATGGCCAAACTCGGTTTTGGGGTCGGCGGGCATACGCTGAATGTTCAGGCCCAGAATACCCAGCTGCTTCATCACCCCCGGCACCGACTCCGGCACCATGCCCAGGTCCTCACCACAGATGAGCATATCGGTGGCGTAGCGCACGGCGGGCAGCTTAATCAGGCCCTGCCGGCGCCAGAACTCCTCGTGGCGACGGTAGAAGAAATCAACGTATAAATCCCACACGCGCTGGCGGGTTTCCTCATCCAGCTCCTTATAGGAATAAGTATGCTGCAGCGTGATACGCGGGTGTAGGTACTGGCCGTAAGTGCCCTGCTCTTCCAGAAACAGCACTTCGTTTACCAGCTTGTAAAGCCCGTCCCGGATGTGGCGCAGGTGGTCAGCATTGCCGGGCTCCTGCCGCAGCTTGTGCTCAAATACGGCTTCAATGTGGCGCTGCGTGCGTACTTCCTCCCGCAGGCGGAAGGCCTCGTAGCCGGCATCTTCCAGAAACTCGTGACGCACGGCCTCGGCATCCTGGCCAAAGATGTCGCGCAGCATGTGCCAGCGAATGTAAGGCTCACAGAGGCGGCGGTAGTCGAACCAGCCCAGCCGGTCGCGCACTTCGTCGCGGTGCAGGGGCAGGGCCGGCGCAAACCGCCCCAACAGGCCTTCCACGGAGTCACCCTGAATTTCCCAGATGCGGAAAAAGCCCAGAATGTGGTCAATGCGCAGGGCATCGAAGTAGCGCGAAAGGTGCGTGAGGCGCTGGCGCCACCAGGCGTAGCCGTCCTGCGCCATCCGCTCCCAGTTGTAGGTAGGAAAGCGCCAGTTCTGGCCGGTTACCGAGAAGTCGTCTGGTGGGGCGCCGGCCTGCCGGTCCATGTGGTAGAGCTCGGGCTGGGTCCAGGCATCTACGGAGTGACGGTAAATGCCAATGGGCAGGTCGCCTTTGAATACTACCCCGTGGTAGCGGGCGTATTCCACGGCCGCACGCAGCTGCTTATCTAAGTGGAACTGCGTGAAAAGGTGCAGGCCGTACTCGTCAAACTCGGCGCTGTCGAAGTCAATAATCTGATGGAAGGAAGGCGGGGTGCGGAACTCCTCGGGCCACTGGGTAAAATCGGCCGTCCCGAAACGGTCGCGCCAGGCAGAGAAGGCTGCGTAGGGCACCAGCCAGCTTTTCTGCTCTTCCAGAAAGTGTTGAAAATCGGTATCTGCCAGGAAAGCTTCTTTTTCCTGCTGGTAGAGCAGGCGGGCAAACTTCCACTTGGCGTTCATCACGGGCTCGTAAGCCACGTGGTCCAGAGCGTTGAGCTCGGTGCGCAGCTTATCCAGCTCGCCCTTCTGTCCGGCATCGGCCAGGGGGGCAATGCTGTCGAGGTTGAGGTAGAGCGGGTGCAGCGCAAACACTGAAATGGCGGCGTAGGGATAGGAATCAACCCAGGTGTGCGTGGCCGTGGTATCGTTGATGGGCAGAATCTGCACCATCTTCAGGCCGGTTTGCTTGGCCCAGTCTACCAGCAATTGAATGTCGGTGAACTCGCCTACGCCCAGGCCGTGGCGGCTGCGCAAGGCAAACACGGGCAGGGCCACGCCGGCTCCACGCCAGGGTCCGTTGGGGTAGCGGAAGCTTTCATCGTGGCGGATGCGTAGAGTACGTCGTTCTGCCGGAGGCAGCAGCACCCGGTTTTCGCCGCCTTCCAGGTGCACAATTTTCTTCTGCGCCGCGTCCCAGATGCCATACTTGTAATACACCGGCCGGGTGGAATCTTCCAGGGCTACATCGGCGCACCAGGTGGGAAAGCCCCGGTCGGAAAGCACCACGGCTTTGCGCTCTTCCCAGGTGCCCAGGGCGTGGTCGGAGCCCAGCACGCAGAGCTGGTGGTTGGTATCCACGCGCGGGGCGGGCAGCTGAAAGCGTACTACGGAGTCGGCGAGGCGGGCACTGGGGCGCGGGGCAGCGGTGGGCTCGTGGCGCATAAGAGCGCGGGTGAAGGCCGCCGTAAACAGCTCGTTTTCCGGCTGAGCCGGGGCACGCCAGTAATCCTCCAGTACCACCCGCTCAAACTGCTGGGCGGCTACCTGTTCCTGGCGGTTGGGGCCCCACTCCCACTGAGCGCCGCCGTCGCGCTCATCTACCAGCAAATACTTGTATTCCAGGTTCAGCTCGCCATCGGGCACGGTTACCTCCTGGGCCCAGAGGCCGGTATCGGGCTGGTAATGAAGCGACAAGCCCTGGTCGGCTTGCCAGGCGCCCAGCTCAGGCAGGTTGCCGCACACCACAAAGCGCTGGCCCCATTCAGTGCGGAAAGGGAGAGTAAACCGTATAATCATAATGGAGGAAGCAGAATGCGGCCGAAAGATAACAGACCGCGGGCTTGAAACAGGTGGGAACTACTGGAATCAGGCTACGAAAAATGCCGGATTACTGCCGGGTTTTTTACTGGAAATCTACTAAAACTAACCCGGATGCTCCTTTTTTCGTTGGGAGGGAAGAACTCTAACCCTGCTCTGTTATCAACTCTCTACCCACGTCCGCTCGCCGCGCTTTATACGCCGTGCTGGGGTTGCTAGCCCTGGTCTTGCTGCTCGTTATTGGGCTGGTGGTGGCCCTGCAGTTTCCCGCTGTGCAGGACTATGCGGCCCGCAAGGCAGCGGGTTATCTGCAGAATAAAATTGGCACTGAAGTCCGGATTGAGAAGTTCCGCACTGACTGGCGGCATGGCCTGGCGCTGGATGGCGTGTATCTGGAAGACCAGAAAGGCGATACACTGGTTTCGGTAGGCAAGCTGGCCGTGGGCCTGGACCTGTGGGCTCTTACGAAATCCGAAATCAACATCAGCTCCCTGGAGCTGACGGACGGTACCGTGCACATTGCCCGCACTGAGCCCGATTCCACCTATAATTTCGACTACATTCTGGCGGCCTTTGCCACCGGCGACACTACTACCGTAACGCCCGCCGACTCTACCGGTGGCTTTAAGTACGATATCGGCGACGCGCATCTGCAGAACATCTACCTCACCTACCAAGACCAGGTAGATGGACTGAACGTGCGTACCCGCGTGGGTGACGCAGCCGTGGCCATGAACGAAGTAGATGTGGACCGCAGCATTTACCGCGTAGAGTCGGCCGCCCTGAAGAACACCAGCCTCGATATCACGCAAACCAAAGTACCACCCGACACGCCTTCTGAACCGCTTACGCTCACGTTTGGGCTGGAGAAAGCCACCCTGGAGAACGTGGCACTGAATTACCGCAACAACCCCTCGGGCCAGTACATCAAAACCCGCATCGGGCAGGCCGAGGTAACAGCCGATAATATTGACCTGCTCCGGCAGCGCATTGCGCTGAACTCCTTGACGCTGCGTAACTCGGAGGTGGCGTTTGCCCAAAATGAGAACGTGCCGGTAGAGCAGCGCGTGATTAACCCCGTGGAAACGGTGCAGAAGCTGGATTCGGCTGTGGCGCAAACCACGGGCGCACCTACCAGCTGGCGCATTTCGTTGAAAGAGTCAGATATCAGCGGGCTGCGGTTTGCCTTTGATAACGTGGATGAAAAGCGTCAGCGCACCCGCCTGCCGGCCATGGACTACAACCATATGCTGTTTGATTCCCTGGCCCTGCGCACCCGCAACCTGGTGTATACCAACAACCGCACTACCGGCCGAATTGATCTGCTGCGCGGGCGCGAGCAAAGCGGCTTCCGGGTAGACCGCGCGGCGGCGGATGTGGTCTACGACTCGGTGCAGATTCGCTTGGATAATCTCGACCTGATGACGCCGCACACCCGCATCCGCCGCACGCTGGCCATTGGGTTCGACTCTTTAGGTATGTTGGCCGACTCCAGGCTAATTGGCAAAATGCGCATGGAGGCCGACCTGCGCAACACGCGCCTGGGGTTCCGCGACATCCTGTATCTGGCCCCCGACCTCATCACGGAAAAGCCCTTTACCAGCGGCCCCAACCAGTCAGTGCTGCTGAATGGCCGGGTGAATGGGCGCCTGGATAACTTCGCGCTCAACAACGTAGAAATTGTAGGGTTGCGCAACACCGTGGTGCGCGCCGATGGCCGCATTCGGGGTTTGCCTAATACCGATGGCCGGCTGTACACGGACCTCAACATTCGGCAGCTCACGACTACTAAGCGGGACATCAACGACCTGCTGCCCGCAGGCCTGATTCCGCAGGATGTGATTGAGCTGCCGGAGCGCGCCACGCTGAGCGGCACCGTACGGGGCCGGCCTACCGCCAACGACCTGGCCCTGAACCTACGGGCCAATACCTCTTATGGCGGCGCCACTATTGCGGCTAACCTACGCCCCGGCCCCGCCGGGCGCGAGCCGGTAAACGCCCGCTTCACCTTCCAGAACTTTCAGCTCGGCCGTCTGCTCAAACAGCCCGATATTGGGGCGGTAACCGGCCGGGGCACCTACTCCGGGGCCGGCCTGGAACCTGCTACCATGCGCGGCCAGCTGGTAGCCAAACTCGACCGCGCCCGCTACGGCGACTATACCTACCGTAACATCGACGCTACGGTGGGCATTACGGGACAGCAGTACGCCATTGATGCGCGCAGCACCGGCGACGCCAATGCGGCCTTCGCCATCAAAGGCACGGTGGACCTACGCAACCCCAATGCGCCGCGCTACGCTTTCAGCGGCAATGTCAAAAGCCTGAACCTCACGGCGCTGGGCTTTTACTCCGGTGGTGATTTACGGGTACAGGGTGATTTGGACGCCAACCTGTCGGGGTCTGATTTGAATACGCTGAATGGCACTCTGGTCGGCAATAACATTGTAGTTGTGTCCAATAATCAGGCTATTCCGCTGGACTCCGTGAATGCGCGCATTCTGCAGGTGCCAGGCCGTACAGAGCTTGATTTTACTTCCAGCATCTTGCAGGCTACCGTGCGCGGCAACACGCGCCTCGGCGACATGGGCACGGAGCTGCAGCGGCATATTGACCGGTACTTTGATTTGCCGGATGTGCAATACCGTGCTTCCTCCGTAGCCCGCAACTTTACCTTTGAAGTGCAGGTGCCCAAATCGGGGGCGCAGCTGTTGCCTAAATTCGTATCCGGCCTCACGCGCATTTCGCCTTTTTCCGCCTCCGGCAGCTATAACAGCCGCGCCGCCGACCTTACGGTGCGCTCTGATGTGGCCTATATGCGCTACCTGGGCACTTCTTTCGACTCCCTGAAAGTACGCGTGGGGTCCGATGCGCAGAAGCTGGACTACTCAATAGCCCTCGACCAGATCCGGCAGGATACTACGCTGCGGGTACCCAACCCCTCGCTTACCGGCAGCATTGCCAACAACCAGATTGGCACGCGCCTGCGCATTGCCGAATCGGACTCGGCGGAGCGGCTGAGCTTAGGCGGCGTGCTGCAGGTGCTCAACGGGGCTAAAACTTACCAGTTCAGCTTTGCCCCGCAGCTTTCAGTAGACCGCAAACAATGGGTGGTGGGGCCTAATAACTACCTGCGCTACACGCCGGCTACCGGCAACATAGAAGCTCAGAACGTGCGCCTAAGCCGCAACGAGGGTGCCGCCGACCGTTTCCTGGCCCTGCAAACCCTGCCGGGCGCCCGCAACCCGCTGCAGGTACAAATCGGCAACTTCGACCTCTATGCCCTGGGCCGCGCCGCCGGCCTGCAGGACTCCCTGATTGGCGGTACCCTGAACGGGCAGGCTGTGGCCTACAACCTGGGCCGCACCGGGCAGGCTTTCACCGCCGACCTCACCCTGACCCAACTGGCTTACAATAAATACATCCTGGGAGATGTGCGCGCCCAAGCCGTGAACAACGTGGCCAACCGCTACGACGTTACGGCCCAGCTCACCAGCCAGGACGGCAACGATGTGCGGATGCAGGGCTATTATGAGGCCAGCGGTGCGGTTAATATCGACGCCAATATTGCCCAGCTGAACCTGAAAACAGTAGAGCCCTTTTCCCTCGGTCAGATCCGGGAAACCAGCGGCGCGCTGACGGGCGACCTTACCATCCGGGGCACTACGGCGTTGCCGCAGCTGCGGGGTACCGTGCGCTTCCGCGAGGCGGGCTTTACCCTTTCGCAGCTGGGGGCACCTTACCGTATTTCCGGGGAGGAACTCGTTATTGATGACCGGGGTCTGCGCTTCGATGATTTCGCTATTCTGGATTCTCTGGGCAGCAAGGCCATCATCAACGGCTACATTATTCCGGGGCGCAGCCTGGCCCAGGTAAGTCAGTACCGTCTCAACCTCACGGCTGTAACCAACAATTTCCTGGCGGTGCAAAGCAAGCGCAGCGACAACCCGCTGTACTACGGCACGCTCTTCGTGGACTCTGACTCCCGCGTGACGGGCGTGCTAAACCGGCCGGCCGTGCGCACCCGCGCTACCGTGGCCGATGGCTCTGACCTGACCGTGGTGGTACCCACCGAAGACCCGGTGGAAGTGCAGCGCGAAGGCATTGTGGTGTTTGTGGACAAGGATGCGCCCAAGCTTGACTCGGCGCTGGCACAGGTAATAGACCTGGACAGCGCCGAGGTACCGACAGGCTATGATGTGCAGGCCAACGTAACCGTAACCGACCGCACACCTTTCACCATTGTAATTGATGAAGCCGCCGGCGACAACCTGCGGGTGCGGGGCGAAGGCACCCTGGATGCAGTGCTGGATGAGCGCGGCCCGCAGAGTCTGACCGGCCGCCTGGGTGTAACTGAGGGCCAGTACGAAATGTCGCTCTATGATCTGGCTGAACGTAAATTCGACATCGATCCGGGGTCCTTTATCCTCTGGACCGGCGACCCCTACAATGCCCAGGTGAACGTAACGGCTATTTACAAGGTGCGCGCCGTAGCCGCCGATTTGATTGCCAATCAGCTGGACACGGAAAGTGCCGAAATCAGCAACCTCTCGCGCAACCGCCTACCGTTTGAGGTGCTGCTGAAAGTGACTGATGAGCTGCTTAAACCCACTATCGGCTTTGATATTCGTCTGCCGGAAAACACCATTAGCCCGGTAGCGGCACCAGTGCGGGCCAAGCTGGAGCAGCTGCGTCAGCCCAGCGAGCAGAACGAGCTGAACAAGCAGGTATTTGCCCTGCTGGCGCTCAACCGCTTCATTGCCGAAAACCCGCTGAAGAGCACTGCCGCTCCTGGTGGGATAGTTAGCAACCAGCTGCGCGGCTCGGCCAGTCAGGTACTGACCGACCAGCTCAACAGCCTGACCGGCGAATACCTGGCGGGCCTGGGCCTGGAGCTGGGCGTAGATTCGTACGCGGCCGTATCGGGTACGGGCCAGCAGTACAACCAGACCGACCTGAACGTGGCCGTGCGCCGCCAGCTGTTTAACGACCGGCTCTCGGTGCGCCTGGGCACCGATGTTCCCCTGGCGGGCGGGGCTAACCAGGCCGCCGGCGGTACTTCCGCAGCCAGTCAGTTTGCCGGCGACGTGAGCATTGAATACAATGTGCTGCCTGACGGACGCCTGCGCCTGCGCGCTTTCCGCAACAATGCCTACGAGGACATTGACGGCCAGTTTATCCGGACCGGTATGTCCCTCATTTTCCAGCGCGACTTCAACAATACCCAGGAGCTGTTTACTAAGATTGCTCCCGAGGTGAAGCAAGCCGTACGCACGGACCGCCGCGCCCGTCGGGCTGAGAAAGCCTCCGCCCAGGATACCCTCAAGAACAACGCCCTGAACTAAGACCGCAGATGTCAGTGATGAAAACCAAGATGACAGAAATGCGGCTGATGAAAGCCATGCGAAGCCCGGTGCTGGCCATAGCGCTGCTGTTTCTGGCGGCGTGCAGCGGCACCCGGTTCATCTCCGAAAACGACAAGCTTTACACCGGCAGCACGGTAAAGCTGAGCTCTCCGTACTCCATCCCACGCAAGGCCCAGATTCAGACTGAACTGGAAGCCGTTATCACGCCCAAGCCCAACGCCTCTATTCTGGGCATGCGGCCCAAGCTCTACTTCTGGCACATGGGCGAGGGAAAAAGCAAGGGTATTGGGCATTTCCTGGCCGAAAAATATGGCGAGGCTCCGGTCTTGCTCAGCCAGGTAGACACTCAAAAGGTGAAGGGGCTGATGACCAACCGCCTCTACAACAACGGCTACTTTGAGAGCCCGCGGGTGCAAACCAAACCCAACGTAAAAGGCCGCACAGCTACTATTGACTACTCGGCTACGGTGCAGCGGCCCTACCTAATTAAGTCCATTCATTTTCCCGAGCGCGACACGCTGCTGGATAATGATATCCGCAAGACCCAGGCCGGCTCTCTGCTGAAAGTGGGTGAGCCGTACAACCTCAACACGCTCATTACGGAACGCTCCCGCATTGATGACCTACTTAAGCAGAACGGGTATTATTACTTCAACCCCGACTATATTCTGTATGAGGTAGACAGCACCCAGCACAACCAGGTAGACGTGTACCTGCGCGTGAAAGGCACTATTCCGGACCGGGCCGCCCAGCCCTACGTGTTCAACCGCATAACGCTGAACACCCGCTACGGCCTCACCGACACCACCGAATCGATACGGCCCATCATCTACAAGAAGTATCGTTATGTACCCGATGAGAAGATCTTTAAGGCCAAGGCTATTACGGGCGCGGTGTTTATGTACCCCGACAGCCTGTACCGCCGCCGCCGCCAGGACCAGACGCTGAGCCGCCTGATGAGCCTGGGCACCTTCAAATTTGTGGATATCCGGGTGCGGGAGGCGCGCCAAAAGCCTGACTCGGCCGGCTATGGCTTCCTGAATACCTCGGTACGCATGACCCAGCTAAAGAAGAAGTCGTTGCGGGCCGAGGTGCAGCTCATCACTAAAACCAATGGCTTTACGGGGCCGGGCTTCACGGCGCAGTACCGCAACCGCTCTGCCCTGCGTGGTGCCGAACAGCTGCTGATTAGCCTGGTAGGCTCTTTTGAAACCCGCCAGGGCGGTGGCAGCAGCAACACCGGCGTGGAAGGCACTACCGGCCCGGTACTGGGCCTGACTTCTTATGAGCTGGGTGTGAACTCGCAGCTGCTGGTACCGCGCCTTATCACGCCAAAGCTGCCCTTCCTGGATCCGCGCCTGTCTAACTCCGACTTTCAGCCCCGCACCTCCTTTGGCGCGGGCTACCGATATGTGGAGCGGCGGGAGTTTTTCCAGGAAGATTTCTTTAATCTGAACTACGGCTATAGCTGGAAAACCAAAATTACCAACGAGCAGGAGCTGCGCCCCATTGACCTGCAGTATATCCGGCTGGCCAAGACCACCCCTGAGTTTGATGCCTTGCTGGCCCAGCGGCCTTTCCTGGCCAACTCCTTCCGGCAGCAGTTTATCCCGGCTTCTTCCTACCGCTATACCTACAACACCCAGGTGTATGAGCGCCGCCGCAACCAGGTTTACTTCACCGGCAATGTGGAAACAGCCGGCAACCTGGCCAGCGCCATCAGCAAGCTATCCGGCGCCAGCACCAATGAAAAAGGCTTGTATGAGATAGTGGGTCAGGAATTCTCACAGTACTCGAAGGTAGATCTGGAATTCCGCAACTACTACCGCATTACGCAGGACCCTACCAGTGGCAACAAAATTGCCACCCGCCTGCTGGTAGGCCTGGGCCTGCCTTATGGCAACTCCGAGGTGATGCCCTACCTGAAGCAGTATGGCGTGGGAGGACCCAACAGTGTGCGGGCGTTTGCCCCGCGGGAGGTGGGCCCCGGCAGCTACCGCCCCACCAACACCGATGTGGCCTCCCGCTTCTACGACCAGGTAGGCGACATTCGGCTGGAAGCCAACATGGAGTATCGCCAGGATTTATTCCCCTACGTGAAAGGCGCGCTGTTTATGGATGCCGGCAACGTGTGGCTGGTGAACAAGGATGATACGCGAAAGGGCGGCCAGTTTAAGGCCGGTTCCTTCCTGAATGAGCTAGCCATTGGCGCTGGGGCCGGCGTCCGCGTCGATATCCAGTTTATTGTAATTCGCCTTGATGTGGCTTACCCGCTGCGGGTACCATATGGTGGTAGTGGTGGCGGCGCCTTTGTGCCGAACCTGGCTATTGGGTATCCTTTCTAGCGGAGCAAGTAGCCCTGAAAACAGCAAACCCGCCGGCACCAAAACGACCAGCGGGTTTGCTGTTTTCAGGGCCATGGCTACAGGCCTTTTTTACTTATAGTTCTCGGCCCGGTCCTGGGGTAGGCCAGGCACAAAGTAGTGGGCAATGGCTTTGGCCAGATAGGGCGGAAAGCCTCCCCGGGTATTGGTGAGCACAATTATGGTGAGCGGCTCCTGGCCTTTATCCACAAAGCGCACAATATCCGCTAAAGCCGGGCCCCCACTATGACCTACCAGCTGATGCCCCTGGTATTCCTCCGTAATCCAACCCAGGCCGAAATGCGTGGGTGTTTGGTTACGCAGGCGGTTAGCCGTCCAGAGCAGCGCCGTGTTTTCGGGTGTCAGCAGCGTATTTTTATCAAGCGCCACGGTCCAGTTGGTCAGGTCCTGAATGGAGGAGTAGAGCCCGCCGGCAGCGTAAAACCAGTCGGGAAAACGCATGTCGCTGATGCTGTAGCGCTGCTCCTGCTTTGACCAGGCGTATACCTCCGCGGCCCCCGGAATAATAGAAGCACTGCGCATGACGTCATTATCCTGGCTGTTATTGAAAGCCGTGTTGCGCATTTTCAGGGGCTCCAGCACTTTTTGCCGCAAGGCTTCTTCAAAGGAAAGTCCGGTTACGCGGCTGATGATGGCTTGCAGTACGGCATAATCGGTGCTGACGTAAAAGTCTTTCGTGCCGGGCTCGTAGGCCATGGACAGCGCGGCAGCCGTGCGCAAGGCATGGCCGTTGTTGCGCGTGGTTGCCAGCGGCACCAGCTTGATGCCTGATTGGTGCGCGGCCAGTTCCCGCACGGTAATGCTTTGCCAGGCTGCCGGAATAGAATCCAGGTACGTGCCAATGCGCTCATCCAGCTTTAGCTTGCCTTCCTGCACCAGTACGGCCAGCAGCGTGCCCGTCAGCGGCTTAGTGGCGGAAGCCATTTGAAAAGGAGTTTGGGGCGTTACGGGCTGCTTCCAGGTAAGACTGGCCAGGCCGTAAGTGCCCTGTTTGAGCACCTTCCCGTTTTTAATCACAGCCACGGCGGCACCCGGTATGTGCTGAGCAGCCATAGTACGCCGCATAAATACATCCACCGAATCGGGGCGGGGCACCGCTGAGGCTGCCAGCGTGGCAAGGCCAAGGAGCAGGCTGGCCAGGAGACGGAAAAAAAGCGTGGGGGTTTTCATAGCAGAGGGAGAAAAAGAGGTGTGACTGAGCAGATGACACAATACTACGAAAGTGTTCGTATTTGTAAATCACATGATGATGTGACGCTTACTCATTCTCGCCCGAGCTGGTAACCCAGCTATAAAAAACGGCACCCCGCTTTAGAAAGCAGGGCGCCGCCAAGGCATTAACGAAGGGGGAAATCAGGCCTCCGCTGCCAGGCGTACCTCCACCGGCGCGCCTACTGTTTTATGAGCCGGCACCACCGTTACCACCACATATTTGGAGGTGGGCGTGTTGCTGACTTTGGCTACGCTGGCCACCGGCACCAGCGGGTTGGCCTCCGGGAAATAAGCCGATACATTACCCTTGGGAATATCGTACGGCACGGCCACAAACTTCTCTACGGTGCGCTTCTCGCCTTTGAAGTGGCTGGTAATGTCGATAAGGTCCTTGGCTTGGAGGCCGCGGTCGGCCATGTCCTGCGGGTTCATGAACAGCACGCGCCGCTCCCCATGAATGCCCCGGTACCGGTCGTTGTACTCGTAGATGGTGGTGTTGAACTGGTCGTGGCTGCGCACCGTCATCAGCACCAGTTGGTCGGGCTCCAGGTGGTACTTTTCCAGCTCGGTGGTGGTGAAGTTGGCCATGCCGTTCTTGGTGGTAAACTTCCGCTCCCGGGGGCCGTTGGGCAGGTAGAAACCGCCGGGGCGGCGCAGCTTCTCATTGAAGTTCTCGAAGCCGGGAATCACGCGGGCGATATGGTCGCGGATGACGTCGTAGTTCTCCGTCATGGCTACCCAGTCGGCAATATTGGTGCGGTTGCCCAGGGTGGCAATGGCCACGCCGCTGATGATGGCCACTTCGCTCATCATCTGGCCGTCCAGCGGTACCAGCACGCCTTTGTTCTGGCTCACCACGCCCATAGAATTCTCGCAGGAGGTCATCTGGTGCCCCGATTTCTGCATGTCGATATCCAGGTGCGTGAAGCAGGGCAGCAGCAAGCTGGTTTCGCCGGTGATGAGGTGGCCGCGGTTGAGCTTGGTACCCACAAACACGGTCAGCTTTTGCTTGCGCATGCCTTCGGCAATAACCTCGGTATCGGGGCCAGCGGCCAGCAGGTTGCCGCCCAGCCCGAAATACACTTTGGTCTTGCCCTTGTACATAGCCTTAATGGCCTCTACCGTATCGTAGCCGTGTTCATAAGGCGGGGTGAAGTTGAACTCCTTGCCCAGGGTATCCTGAAACTCTTTGGTGGGCTGCTCCCAGATACCCATGGTCCGGTCGCCCTGCACGTTGGAGTGGCCGCGCACCGGGCAGGTACCCGCACCGGGTATGCCAATGGCGCCCTTCATCAGGTGCAGGTTCACGATTTCCTGGATGGTCTGCACGCCCTGGCGCTGCTGGGTAACGCCCATGGCCCAGCAGGTGATAATCTTTTGCCTGGTGGCCAGCATATTGGCAGCCTCCAGCAGCTGCGCCCGCGAAATGCCACTCAACTCCTCAATATCGTCCCAGGAAGTATTCCGAATGTTCTGCTCAAAGCTCTCAAACCCGGTGGTGTACTTGGCCACAAAGGCACGGTCTACCACCTGCCCGGGGTTCAGGTCTTCAGCCTCAAACAGGTGCTTCATGATGCCGCGCAGCAGGGCCATGTCGCCATCTACCCGCACCTGCAAAAACAGGTCGGTAATCTGGGTGCCGTCGCCCATCAGCGCCCCCAGGGCCCGCAGTGGGTTCATAAAATCCTGGGGGTTTTTGAAGTGGTTGAGGCCGGCTTCAATCAGGGGGTTCACGCTGATGATTTTGGCCCCGTTGCGCTTGGCCTTCTGCAGGGCCGTAAGCATGCGCGGGTGGTTGGTGCCGGGGTTCTGGCCAATCACCAGAATGACATCGGCATCATAAATATCATTCAGCGTGACGGAGCCTTTCCCCAGGCCCAGCGTGGGGCTGAGGGCCGCGCCGCTGCTCTCGTGGCACATGTTGGAGCAGTCGGGCAGGTTGTTGGTGCCGAATTGCTTGGCGAAGAGCTGAAACAGGAAGGCCGGCTCGTTGGGCACCTTGCCCGAAGTGTAGAACAGGGCTTCGTGGGGCGAGGCCAGCGCATTCAGGTGGTCAGCAATGAGCTGGAAGGCGGCGGGCCACTCAATGGGCTTGTAGTGGTTGTCGCCGGGGCACTTCACCATAGGGTGCGTGAGGCGGCCGGCGTTGTTCTGGTCCCGGTCGGTCATGCGGGAAAGCTCAGCCAGACTGTGGCGGGCAAAGAACTCGGGGCCGGCGGCTTTGTCGTCGGCATCGGAGGCAGTAGCCTTGGCGCCATTCTCACAGAATTCGGCCACGGAGCGGTGGTCGTCGGGGTCGGGCCAGGCGCAGGAAGAGCAGTCGAAACCGTCCTTCTGATTCATGTTCAGCAGGCCTTTGGTGCCGCGCGCCAGGCCGCCTTCGCTCCAGCTAAACTCCATGGACTTTATTACGGCCGTGATGCCTGCGGCCACGGTAGCGCGCTCTTCCAGCTTCAGGCCCGTCAGCGCTTCCGGCGGCTGCGCCAGAATAGGGTGATGATATTTGGCGTTGGCCACGTCTGGAGCAGGAATATTGGTTTGGTCCCGGCTGTGCTGCGGATCGGGGCGGTAGTGGTCGTTGGTGGGAGCTGCCCCTTGGTCAGGCCGCTCTCCGCTCTTCGGCACGTTGGTTTCAGCTGTTTGCTGTTCTGGTTTGCCAGCCTTGCTGGGGTCTTCGGCGGGAGATTTTTCCATGAGGGCGGGAGGAAAATAGCAGTGAGAAACCGGGCAACATCAGCAGCTAGTGGCGGCAGTCCAGGTCTTTTTCAATCAGGATTTTAAGGGGCTGATCTTCTGCCATCATAAGGGTGGCAGAAAACCCATTTTGGTCGGAGCTGGTCCAGTGCGCCGCCAGGGCCGCCGGCACTTTCACTGTCAGCGCGCCTACGCCGTAGCTAACGCGAAACTCCTCACTTTCGGCCCGCTCCAAAGCATAGGTCAGGCTTTCAGTAGCGGTAGGGCCCAGGGACACCACGGCCGCTACCCGCCCTGCCGCCGCAAACTGCTCTACCTCCTGTTCCGAGAGCCGGAGGCGAAGCGAGTTATCTTCAATGCGAAGCTTCATGAGGATTAGATTGATTATCCGCCGGGTGGTTTTCTATACCAGCCAGAACGCGCCAGTCTCCGCAGTATACGTTATATCGGCCTTCGCGCACAAACCCGCACACCGTCATACCAAAGTTTTGGGCTGCCTGCACGGCCAGAGAGCTGGGGGCGCCTACCGCAGCCACTACCGCAATGCCCGCCACGGCCGCTTTCTGCACTAATTCAAAGCTCACACGCCCGCTCAGCAGCAGCACATGCCGGTGCAGCGGCAACCACTCCTGCAGCAGAGCGGCCCCAATTACCTTATCCAGAGCATTATGGCGGCCCACATCTTCCCGCAGCAGCAGCAGCTCGCCTTCCGGTGAGAACAAGGCTGCCGCGTGCAGGCCGCCGGTTTGCTCAAACAGCGCCTGGGCGGCCCGCTGCCGCTCCGGCAGCTGGTGAATAACTCCGGCTGCCACATAGGGGCCATCGGTAGGCAATACCGGGCAGCTGGCCGCGTGCACGGCGTCAATGCTGGTTTTGCCGCATACCCCGCAGCTGCTGGTGGTGTAGAAGTGCCGCTCCATACGGGACAAGTCTACCGGCACGGTTGGGGCCAGCTCGGCCCGCACCACATTTTCCTGCTCCTCTGCTTTTTTCACATCGGGGCAGTAAATCACCCCGTACAGCTCGTCGCGGCGGCGGATAATACCTTCTGTCAGCAGGAAGCCCGCGGCCAGCTCAAAGTCGTGGCCGGGTGTGCGCATGGTTACTGCCACCGTGCGGTGCTGGCGGTCATCTGTGGGGCCATACCCCGCCCTAATTTCGAGGGGCTCCTCGGCCGCCAGCACATCGGGCGCTTCGGTCACGCTGGTGCCGCGCACGTTGCGCACTGTCACGTACTCGTAGCTGGAAGGAGGCAGAAAAACGGGAGCAGACACGGCAGATTACAGATAAGGGAGGAACGCCAAAGCCCGGCGGGGCACTGCTGGCAGCGCCGACAGACGGCGGTATTTGGTTAACTTTATCTGGCCAGCGTAAGTTTTACCACTACGCTGTCTTACCGCCCTATTTATTCCCGATACGTGCTTACATCTACCGAAAAACAGAGATACCGCCGCCATTTGCAACTCCCTGAGATTGGTGAGGCCGGCCAGCTACGGCTGCGGGCCGCCCGGGTGCTGGTAGTGGGTGCCGGCGGACTAGGCTGTCCGGTGCTGCAATACCTGGCGGCGGCGGGCGTAGGTACCCTAGGCATTGCCGATTCTGACCGGGTAGAGCTCAGTAACCTGCAACGGCAGGTGCTTTATGGCCCAGCTGATATTGGCCAGTTGAAAGCCGCCGCTGCTGCCCGCGAAGTCCAGCGCCTCAACCCGGCGGTGTACTGCCGGCAGCACATTATGCGCGTAGACCGGGCCAACGTGCGGGAGGTGCTGGAAAACTATGATGTAGTGGTAGATGGCTCTGACAACTTCCCTACCCGCTACCTGCTCAATGATGCCTGCGTCAGTCTGGGCAAGCCACTGATTTCGGGAGCCATTTATAAGTTTGAAGGTCAGGTTTCGGTTTTCAATTACCAGGGCGGGCCCACTTATCGGTGCCTGTTTCCCACGCCGCCCAGCGCCATGGAGGCACCTAACTGCGACGCTACCGGCGTACTGGGCGTGCTGCCCGGCCTGGTAGGTACCGCGCAGGCCACGGAAGCGCTGAAAGTTATTCTCGGGCTGGGTGAGGTGCTCAGCGGCCGCCTCTGGATTTTGGATGCCCTGACCTTCCAGAGCCGCCTGCTGCGCTTTGCCCGCCACCCGGAACATAGCTTGCTGCACCTGGATACTGCCAACCCCGCCGACTACCACGACTATTGCACCCCTGACTTGCGCAGCGTAACTGCCCTCGAGCTGCAGGAGCTCCTGCATTCCGCCGCGCCCCCTTTTTTGCTGGATGTACGCGAGCCTGCCGAGCACAGCATTTGTCACCTGACCGGCGCCATGCTCCTTCCCCTGGCCCACGTAACGCAGGGCGCCAACCAACTGCCCCGCCAGCACCCGGTAGTAGTCTATTGCCACCACGGCACCCGCAGCGCGCAGGCCATAGCACAGCTGCAGGATCAGTTTGGCTTCAGCAACCTGATCAACTTAACGGGTGGCATTCACGCCTGGGCTACCGAGGTAGATACTGCCATGGCTACCTATTAACCTATTCGGGTTGATTACGACAAAACAAGGCCAGACCTTTCGCCTTCATTACTCGCTATTGCTGCTCACTACTTGATGCCTCTCACCGCTTTCCCGCCCAGCCGCTCCCGCATCCGCTTCGACCGCAACGAGCTGGCAGGTGCCTTCGGTGATTTAGGTACAGATCTTCCTTTGCTCATTGGCATTATTGCCGCCTCCGGGGTAGATAGCGCCAGCGTATTGGTAATGTTTGGCCTGATGCAGATTTTCTCCGGGCTGTGGTACGGGCTGCCCATGCCGGTGCAGCCCCTTAAGGCATTTGCGGCCCTGGTAATTGCCCAGAAAATTCCGGGCCGCCTGATCTACGGTGGCGGGCTGGCCATTGGCGCCAGCATGCTGGTGCTCTCCGCTACGGGGCTGATTGATGCCCTGGCCCGCCTTATTCCCAAGCCCGTGGTGCGCGGCATTCAGTTTGGGCTGGCCCTGCAGCTGTCTACGTTAGCTCTGAAAGAATATGTGCCGGCCGATGGGGTGGGCGGCTACGTGCTGGCCGCCGCGGCCTTCCTGATAACGGTAGTGCTGCTGGGTAACCGCCGCTGGCCCGCAGCGCTGCTGGTAGTAGCGCTGGGGGTGGTATATGCGCTGGTGTTCAAGCTGGACCTGGCCACGGCCCAGCGTGCGGCCGGCTTTCATCTTCCCTCCTGGCACATCCCTGCTGCGGCCGATATTTTAACCGGGGCCGTGCTGCTGGCCTTACCCCAAATACCCCTGTCACTCGGCAATTCCATTCTGGCTACCCGGCAGGTATTACACGACCATTTTCCGGAACGCCCCATCACAGTGCGTCAAATCAGCCTGACCTATGCTTTAATGAATCTGGTAAATCCATTTTTCGGTGGGTTTCCGGTTTGCCATGGTTCGGGAGGGCTGGCGGGACACTATGCGTTTGGGGCCCGCACCGGTGGCTCAGTATTGCTGTATGGCGGGCTGTTTCTGATTTTGGGTCTATTCTTCAGCCAGGGCTTTGCCCAGGTGGTACAGATTTTCCCGCTCCCAGTGCTTGGGGTGCTGCTCCTCTTTGAAGCCCTCACGCTGGCCGCGCTGCTTCGCGACATTACCTCCTCCCGCAACGATTTGGTAGTAGCCTTGCTGGTAGGGCTCCTTTGTGGTGGCCTGCCTTATGGCTACCTGGTGGGGCTGGTGGTGGGCACGGCCGTATACCACGCCATGCGCCGCAACTGGGTAGGCCTGGGCAAGTAAGTTTTGTAAATCAACACTAAACCCTTCTACCATGAGCCACGCTGAGCAAAACAAGCAAAACGCCATAGCCTTCTATGAGCTGATGTTTAATGAGTGTCAGCCGATAGAAGCGGTAGCCCGCTACGTGGGGGCGGAGTACATTCAGCACAACCCCGGCGTACCCGATGGCAAGGATGGCTTTATTGCCTACTTCGAGCGGATGGCGCAGGAATACCCCGGCAAGCGCGTGCACGTAAAGCGGGCCATTGCCGAGGATAACTACGTGGTGCTCCACTGCCTGCAGCATTGGCCCGGCGACCATGACTGGGCCGGTATCGACATCTTCCGATTTGATGCGCACGGCAAGATTGTGGAGCACTGGGATGTGCTGCAGGTAGTGCCCGGTACCGCCGCCAACACCAATACCATGTTCTAAACGGCCTACCCGCCTATCGTCGACATCGACTCAAAGCTGAGCTGGTGCAGGGGGCGCTGCTGCTCGGCTTCAAAACCATTGGCGGCGCGGTAGCGGAAGGCCGTTGTTAGCGCCGTGCGGATTTCCTCGTTGGTAGCGCCGCCTCGTAACAGGGCGCGCACGTCCAGAACCCCCTGGTCGTAGAGGCAGGTTTTCAGGCCGCCTTCGGCCGTGAGGCGGATGCGGTTGCAGCTCCCGCAAAAGGTACGCGAGTACGCCGCAATTATACCTACGCGGCCCATATGCCCCGGTATGGTGTACTCGGCAGCCGTGGCACCGGGAGCCGTAGACACGGGCAGTAAACCGGAAAAATGCTCAGCCAGATGCTCCCGAATACGCACATGGTTCCAGGGTAAAGACATGGCCGCATGGCTTCCGCCATTAAAAGGCATTTCCTCAATAAAGCGCACTTCTACGGGTAGGTCACGGGTTAGCTCGGCCAGCGGAATAATGTCTTCCGTGTTCTGCCCGTCCATCACCACGGCATTAATTTTCACCTGAATGCCGGCGGCTATCAAGGCCTCAAAAGTGGCCAGCACCTGCGGCAGCTCGTCGCGGCGGGTAATGCGCAGGAAACGGGCGCGGTCCAGCGTGTCTAGGCTCAGGTTCACGCTGCGGATGCCCAGCCGCACCAGCTCCGGCACGTGTGGGGCCGTCAGCACCCCGTTGGTGGTCAGGCCAATATCCGTAATACCTTCTATCTGGCGCAGGCGCCCAATAAAGGGCAGCAGGCCCCGGCGCACGAAAGGCTCCCCGCCCGTAAGACGCACTTTATGCACCCCCAGGCCGGCCAGAATCTGCACTACGCGTTCCAGCTCCTCATAGCTGAGCAGCGCCTGCCGGGGGACGTAGTCGATACCCTGCTCGGGCATGCAGTAGAAACAGCGCAGATTGCACCGGTCCGTAACGGCCAGCCGCACATACTCAAGCGGGCGGCCGTGGTTATCAAACAAAACGGAAGCGGTGGTAGACATGGGGCAGAACAGCAGAAAGAAGGCCGCCGCAAGAAGCGCAGCGGATTCTGAACAAAAAACGCGCCCACGCCTTTTCTGTTCAATTTATATTTATTTGATCGGCAAACCTGGCCGGCCGTACTTACAGGCATGAACCTGACTATTGCTCTTTTTGGCATTGCCCGCGAAATAGTAGGCCAGTCCCAGCTCCAGCTTGCTCTGCCCACCGGCACCTCCGTGCAACAATTGCTGCGCCAGCTCCAGGAGCAATATCCTGGCCTTACCCAGCTCAGCAGTCTGGCCGTAGCCCGTAATAATGAATACGCCCAGGGAGAAGAACTGCTGCAGGAACGGGACGAAATTGCCCTGATTCCACCCGTGAGCGGCGGTTAATGCTGAACCGCCCGCCTAATTCTCTTTGCCCTCCGTTGGCAGACGCCCTGCTGCATTTTTCTGCTTATGCTTATTGAACTTACCGACCTGCCCATTGACGTAGCGGCCGTGCTTCAGGCCATGCAGGCAGATGGTGCCGGCGCGGTTAACACCTTTATCGGGACGGTGCGCAACCAGAGTACCGGGCGCCGGGTAATGCGCCTGCACTATGAAGCCTACGATGCTATGGCCCTGCACCAGCTACGGCGCGTAGCTGAGCAGGCCCAGGAGCGCTGGCCCATGCTCCAGAAAGTAGCCGTCGTGCACCGCAAAGGTACCCTGGCTATTGGCGACATAGCCGTAGTGGTGGCCGTAGCTACCCCGCACCGCGCCGAGTCCTTTGCCGCCTGCCAGTTCATCATTGATACTCTGAAACAGGTAGTGCCCATCTGGAAAAAAGAGGAGTATGAAGACGGCACCGTGTGGGTAGCCGCACATCCGTAGACCATTAGCTTTTCCTCCCAAACTCCCGCTCTGCCGCCGCCCGTTCTTCCGGCGTATTCACGTTGCGCAGTTCCTGGGGGGCAGGAGCCATCAGCAGCGCCGCATCGGAGTTGATGAGGGCTTTGCGCGGGCAGGAATAGCCCAAAGCCAGAAACCGAAGCAATGCCGCGTAGCTCTGCGGCTCCCAGATAGTAATAAGTGGCTCCGGAAACTCATTTTCGGGGCTCTGGAACGCTGTAGCCATACGGCCAGCCTGGCGGTGTTCCACCAAATAGTGAAGTGTGTTTTCCGAGAGAAACGGCAGGTCGCAGGCTACTACCAGCCAGGCCGCGTTAGGGTTGTGCCGAAAAGCTGAGAGGATGCCACTCAGCGGGCCCAGGTCCAGAAACTGGTCAGGAAGGGGCTGCAGACCATTAGGTATATCGGCTACCTGATCCGGACGGCAGGAAATAAACACCTCCTGGCACCAGGGCGCCAGCAGCGCAGCGGCATGAGTACGCTGCTCCTGCTGGTGGTAGCGCAGGCGGCTTTTATCAGCCTGCATGCGCTGGCTGCGCCCCCCCGTAAGCACCAGCCCAAAGAGGGGAGGCTGGCGCAGTTGCCACCACTGCCGTACCCAGGCGGCAATGCCTTCCGTATCTGCTAAAGCCAGTACCGGCACCTGGCGGCTGGCGGTCAGTTCTTTGAGGTATACCGGCACTTCGGTTTCGCCTTCTGAGAGCAGCAACAATTGAAGGTCGGTGAGGCGCTCCAGCTTACGGTCCAGGGGTTTGCGCGGGTCAATTATGGCAATCTGCTGCTCGGCCCGAAAGTGGTTGCCGTTTACCAGCACCAGGCTTTGCTCACCCAGCCATTGCAGCTGGTTAAACCGATTCAGGCCTTGCGGCAGGTCCAGGCGGCGGAAATGAATTTTGTCGGTCAGCTCAGCGGCCCCGGCCTGTAGCACGCTACTGCTTACGCTCTCCGTCTCCGCATCACCAGCGGCGTGGTCAGCATCTACATACGCCACGCGCAAATCCGTAGTAAGAAAAGGCAGCAGGCGGGCTGTTAGCGCTTTAATGATGCCGCAGGGGGCGCCCAGAATGGCCAGCTCGTGGCGGTTGAACTCGCCCAGCAGCGGCCGGGCCATGGGGGCATGCTTGGTATGGGCAGCGGCACTATTCATCGTCGGCGAAGTGAAAGTCCTGCTTGCCGCCGGTTTTGGACAGGAGGCGGGTTTCCTGGATAACGATGTTGTGCGAGAGGGCCTTGCACATATCGTATACGGTAAGTGCTGCTACTGAAGCTCCGGTTAGCGCCTCCATTTCTACGCCCGTTTTCCCCGTAACCGAAGCCGTGCACTCAATGACCACCGTGGCGGGCTCAGCAATTGTAATGTGCACCTGGCAGTCATCCAACCCCAAAGGGTGGCACAACGGAATCAGGTCAGCGGTTTTTTTGGCAGCCATGATACCGGCCAGAATAGCAGTTTGAAACACCGGTCCTTTACGCGTGGGCAGGTCGCCGTGCTGCACCAGTTGCAGAATCTCAGCCCCCACTACCACACGGCTGCGGGCCCGGGCTACTCGCCGCGTTACGGCTTTGGCGCCTACATCTACCATGGCCGGCTGCCCGGCGGCATTAAGGTGAGTGAGCTTGGAAGGAGAATCAGCCATACAAAAGAAATGTAGCGGAAGCTTTAGCTTGCGCCGGGGTACAGAAATAACCGAAAACCAGACCAAAGGTCTACGGCTTACGCTGGGCTCGTTGCTGCAAATTACCTGCTTTATGCTCACTGTTGACGAAGCTACCCGCCGCGTATGGGCCACCGTTCGGCCTTTGCCCTCAGAAACGATACCATTGCCGGAAGCCCTGGGCCGCGTGCTGCGGAAGCCGCAATACGCCGACCGCGACTTTCCACCCTTTGATCGGGTGGCTATGGATGGCATAGCCGTGGCTTTTGCGGCCATAGCAGCCGGACAAACCACCTTCCCCATTGAGCGCACCCAGCTGGCCGGCCAACCGCCCCTCCCCCTGCAGCAGCCCCACGCCGCCATTGAAATCATGACCGGTGCTGCCCTGCCTCCCGGTACCGATACAGTTGTTCGCTACGAGGATCTTATCCTAAATGAACCCATCGACGGGCCGCGGGCGGCCAAGCTACAGGTGCTGCCGCCGGCTGCCGGTCACAACATCCACCCCCGCGCCGCCGACCGCCACCAGGGCGACTTACTTCTGCCCATCGGCACGTTACTGGGCCCCGCCGAACTGGCTGTAGCCGCCACCATTGGCGCGGCCACGCTGGCCGTTACGCGTCGCCCCAGAGTGGCGGTGGTCAGTACCGGCGACGAGTTGGTGCCCATTACCGAAACACCGCTGCCGCACCAGATCCGGCGCTCTAATGCCTTAATGCTGCAGGCGGCAGCGCAGCAGGCCGGGGCGGTGGTTAGTGTTTTTCATTTCGATGATGACCTGGCAGCGCTCCAGGCCGGTTTACCGTCTCTGCTGCATGAGTATGATGCCGTACTGCTGAGCGGGGGCGTGTCTAAGGGCAAAGCCGATTTTCTGCCGCTGGCCCTGCGGCAAGCCGGGACGGAAGAGCTGTTTCATGAAGTGCAGCAGCGGCCGGGGAAGCCGTTCTGGTTTGGCCGGCACCCGCAGGGAGCTGTGGTGTTTGCCTTGCCCGGCAACCCGGTTTCTACATTTGTGAACTATTACCGCTACGCTCAGCCCTGGTTGTTAGCCATTCAACAGCCCGTAGCCTCCCCGGCCGCGCTGGCCTGTGCTGTTCTCACGCAGGATGTTTCTTTCCGCCCCCAGCTCACGCACTTCCTCCTGGTAAGCCTGCACAGCGGGCCTGATGGCCGCTTGCTAGCAACTCCCGAGCGGGCCGGAGGCTCCGGCGACCTGGCCAGCCTACTGCCTAGCGACGGTTTTCTGGAACTGCCGGCTGATTCCGAGCATTTTGCAGCAGGCACCGTGTGGCCAGTCTGGCGTTTTCGCTGACTCGAATGCATTTCGTGTCCCCAACAGCCCTCCGGCATCAGCCTTCAGGAGAAAGAGCCACCGCTTTTTTAAAGGCCTATTGAAACGAAAAAGCCCCGCCGGGGCGGGGCTTAATACTGGTAGCTGGGGAATGAATTTATTCTGACACTACTTTGCCGAGGTCTTTCACATCCCGGCTGGTTTCCATGGTCACGAACTCGGCCTGCAGGGCCCGGATACGAAGCTCGTCGCGGGCACGCAGATCCAGCCGAATTTGCTGCAGCCGGTTATTAAGGCGACGGTAGATAGCCGTGGCATAGTCCCAGTCTCGCTGTGTCCATTGCCGACGCAGCGTCCGCGTCTGGCGTAGTAGCTGTGTGTAGGCCGGCTCAATATTATCCACGGTGAGCTGCTCAACATTGGCGTAAGTTCCCAGTAGCTGCTGGGTAAAGGCGGAGGTAGCACCCGTGTCCAGCGGCTGCCGGTTGCGGGCACGGGAGGCCGAGTCCCAGCGACTGGCCCGGCTGGCGGCTGTTTTAGCTTTTTGGGCAGCTTTATCAGCCAGGGTATCCAGCTCGCGCACTTCCTGGCGCACAGCCTCCTGCCGTTCACGGGGGGTAGAATCGCAGGAAGAAACCAGCGCCAGCGTGCCTAGCAGAGCGGTAGCGGGTACAAAGCGGAAGAGTTTCGTTTTCATAGCCCTAACATACGGCCTAACGGGGCCAGTAGATATAGTTGTTACGGCTTCAAACGAAAGTTGAAGGGCATTTCATATACCACCGGCACTGCATGGCCGCCACGGCGGGCCGGAATCCATTGCGGGGGAATAGCTTTGGCTACGCGCACCGCCTCTTCGTCGCAGCCGGCTCCAATGCCCAGCAACACGTGGTAGTCAGAGGTTTGTCCCAGTGTATCAATAACAAAGGTTACAATGACTTTGCCCTGCACATTCTTGTCCTGGGCCATGGTAGGGTAGTTCAGTTTACTCACATAGGTACCCAGCAGAGCATCGCCGCCCATAAACAGTGGCGGCTGATCTACACGCCCATTGGTCCAGGCATTGTTTTCTTTGATCTGGTAAACCCGGTCTTCTACCGGACGGTAGAACAACAGCTTGTTTTTGGAATGGTCATACTTCTGGGCAATAACCTGGCTGCCGTCGCGGGTGTAGGCATAGTACTCCCATACGCCTACTTTATTGCCTTTTTCCAGCATACCGCTTTCATAGTCGGTTTTTCGGACGCGCTGCGCCAAGCTGGTATGGACCAGGCCGGTGAAACATAAAAGAATCAGGAGTAAAGAACGAATCATAGCTCGTGAGAAAGGGTGGGAAGGGGTGGGAAAATTTTTATTCGTTTTATTCTATTTTTTACTTACATCAAGCGTAGCTTTTTCTACGCATTTTCAGACGCACTAGCCCTACATGCCAGAATTGCCCTGAATAAATAGCAGAAATCAGCCCTGCCATTTATCCGGGAAATATACAAAAAATGAATCGAACCTCGCAAGCACACAGCCCTCCATCCGTTGATAAACCGGCTGATTTTCAACGTAAATCAGTTGCCGCTCCGGGCATTTGCCTGATCTGAGAGAGGGCAGTTACAGATCTGCCTCAGGCAGTTGGTCACGCAAATCCCGGATGCGGGCCTGCAGGCCGGGCATTTGAGGGCACAGGCGCGAGAGGCGCTGCAGAATGCGCAGGGCACCCCGCTCGTCGCCGAGCAACTGCAGCATACCTGCCCAGCCGCTCAGGGCGCCGAAATGGCGGGGCTCCAGGCGCAGCGTTTCCTGAATATCGAGCAGAGAAGCCCGATAGCCGCCGCGCAGGTAGTGGGCCGTGGCACGCTTGTTCCATCCTTCTGCCCATTCCGGGCGCTGCTCAATCAGGTAAGTAAACTCGGCAATGGCCCGGGTATATTCTTCCGCGGCTAGCGCCCGCATACCCTCTTCCAAGCGCTTGTTCAGGGCAGTATCGCCTGAGTCCAGCCACACTTCCCAGATGGCATGCTGCACGGCGGCAATTTCTACCGGAGCCGCGGCTTTCCGCAACAGCTCAAACAAGTCATCCAGCGACTGTGACATAAGCGGGCCGATAGAAATTGTGCCAACCCCAGCCAAGGTTCAGGGCGAGTATACGTATTTTGCCGGCCTTATGACCACCTACGAACAACTCTTCGAGAATAACCGCCAGTGGGTAGCGCAGAAAACGGCCCAGGACCCAGACTTTTTCCTCAAGCTGGCCCGCGAGCAGCGCCCCGATTATTTATTCATTGGCTGCTCCGATTCAAGGGTGCCGGCCAATGAAATTATGGGCCTGGATGCCGGGGAGGTATTTGTGCACCGGAACATTGCCAACGTGGTGCCCAATACCGATCTGAACGTGCTTTCCGTTATCAACTATGCTGTGGAGCACCTGGAGGTAAAGCGCATTATTGTGTGCGGCCACTACCAGTGCGGCGGGGTGCGGGCCGCCATGGAAAGCAAAGATCTGGGCATTCTGAACCCCTGGCTGCGTAACATCCGGGATGTGTACCGCTTGCACGCCCCGGAGCTAAACCAAATAGCCGACGCCACCGCCCGCTATAACCGTTTGGCCGAGCTGAATGTGCTGGAGCAGTGCATTAATGTGATTAAAACCGCGGAGGTGCAGCAGAGCTACCTGGAGAAAGGCTACCCCGAAGTAGAAGGCTGGGTCTTCGACCTCCACAATGGGCAGCTGATAGATCTGAAAATCGATTTCAAAGCCCGCCTGCAGCAGATTCAGCAGATTTATAACCTGACCGGCAAGCCCCACCATTAATCTCCGGCGGCCACCAGGCTGTGCGGATGAAACCGTTGCACGTACTGGCGGTACGCGGCTACTTCCGTTGCCTCTCGTGCTGCCGACCAGCCCAGATGCTGCCGGGCCACCGTAGCGGCAGCTTCTACTACGTCCAGCCCACAAGCCGCATTCAGACCCAGCATGGTGCGCCGCAGCAGGCAGTCCGTGAGCGTTTGGGCCAGCTCCTGCTGCATGGCAAATACGATTTCGGCGGCCAGCGTGGGAGAATTCGGGACGAGGGGCTGAAGCAGGTTGGGAGAGGTAGCAGCCAGCTGGAGCAGCGGCGCGGCGCGACGGCCGTAAATGCGCAACAGGCGATGCAGGCTGGCGTTGGGCAGGGCCGGAAACACCTGAAGCAGTTGCTGCTGGAAGCGGGCTATTTCCTCCGGAGGCAAGGCACCCGGCAAGGGTGTTTGGGCTGAGACACTGGCCATACAGGGCTTTTGCAACCGCTGGCATAGCAGGTCTACCACTTCCTCTGCCAAACTACGATAGGTGGTCAGTTTACCACCTACTATGGAGAACAGCCCTTTGATACCTGCCGAGTCCTGATGCACAAAGTGCCGCCGGGTGATGCCAGCCTCGCTTCCGGCTGGCACAAAAGGCAGCGGCCGCACGCCGGCATAGGTATACAGCACTTGCTCACTAGTGAGATGTGCCTGTGGAAAAAGCCGATTGGTTTCGGCCAGGAGATAAGCTATTTCATCCTGGGTGGCTTCTAGCTGCTCCAGACTGCCGGTGTAGCGCGTGTCGGTGGTTCCGATGAGGTAGAGTTCGTTCCAGGGCAGTATGAAAAACGGTCGGCCATCGGCCTTGGCTTCGGCATATAATCCTACCTGAGGCGCCCCGGCGAAAGGCGCTACTACCAGATGAGTGCCTTTAGTGCCGGCCACCAGCGGCGTACCAGCCGGCAATGCTCCGGCCAGCACCGCATCCACCCAGGGGCCGGCCACATTGACTACCAGTGGTGCGTGAGCTGTATGTTGGGCGCCGGTTTGCAGATTAGTACACACGATGCCACGCACCTGGCCTTGCTCAGTCAGCAGGCTGTCGGCGCGGGTATAGGTAAGCACATGGGCACCCAGTGCATGCGCAGCCAGCACGTTTTCTACTGTGAGGCGCTCCGGAAACGTCACCTGGGCATCGTAGTATAATGCCCCCCCCTGTAAGTCTTCGGTACGCAGCCCGCTGGCACGGGCCAAAGTAGCTGTGCTGGAAAGCATCTGGTGCCGGGGCAGCGACTTATTCCAGGAAAGGACATCATAGGCGACCATCCCTACACGCATAGTAAACGGACCGCGCCGGGCACCTTTGTACAAGGGAATAAGCAGGGGCAATGGACGCACCAGGTGGGGCGCAATACGGAGCAGCGTTTCCCGCTCCCGCAACGATTCCCGCACCAGTCTCAGCTCGGCATGCTCCAGGTAGCGCAATCCACCGTGTATCAGGCGGGTAGACCAGCTTGTGGTACCGCTGGCTATATCGCCTTTGTCCAGTAGCAGCACCCGTAGGCCCCGTTGGGCAGCATCGTGGGCAATGCCTGCGCCATTGATGCCGGCTCCGATGATAATGACATCATAGGAAGCGCTTATCGGGGACAATGGATGCGGAGGAGCCATGGGACATAATTACTATCCCATAAGATACAGATTTGCGGTTACCTGTTGGGCTATTCAAGCAGGTTGCAAAGCCCCTATTCTGTTAAGGGTTGATCATCTAATAGTTATAAGATGATCAAACAATTATATATAATATTTAGCCATTCAATTTTTTTTGATAATAATCCTAATTAGATTTATCGCACAATTATATCTTATAAAACTTCTATTCAGGCCATAATCACCTGATTAAATTCATAAATCCCTCATTTTCAACAGGGAGCAAATCTATATTTCCTCTTCTACACACCTACCCAACACATTTATTGTATGAGCATTAATCTACTCATTAGACACAAAACAGGTTTTAGAGTCTACGGACTGCTACTGTTTTGGTTGCTTAATCTTACAAGCATTACAGCCACCTACGCGCAAACATCAGCCCCCGATGGCTATGCGCCCACTGTCACCTCAGATAAGGATGATTATGCGCCTGGAGAAATGGCGCATATCACGGGGTCTGGTTGGACGGCCGACTCCATGGTACATGTGGAGTTTAAGGAGGAGCCGGACTACCCGGATTATCACATCTATGATGTGGCGGTGAAAGAGGATGGTACGTGGCAGATTGATTATGCCATAGAGCGGCGCCACTTGGGCGTGAAGTTTACGGTGACGGCCACTGGTAAGCAAACCGCAAGGATGGTTACGACAATATTTACAGATGGTGAGGCACAAATTACAGTTGCGACTTCCCCAATATCGCCAAACCAAATATCTAGTGCAGGCACATCAGATATATCATTAATCACTGCAAAGAATGCAGGAAATAACCCTATTCCAAGATTTATTATCAGAATTAGACAAGGAAGTAAAACAGGGCCAATTGTTAATCAGTCACCTGAGTTTTCTATAGCTACAAAGGATGCATCAGTCGGCAGGAGTTGGGATGGGAGAAATAATATAGGTTCCAATACTGATTTTGTACTCGATGGAAATTATTATGCTATTGCTGCCTCTATTGACAATAAGAATGGTATTACCGAGACAACTAGTGAATCTGTACCAAGTGTATATCAATTGATACTAGTTGATAATACAAATCCTTTGGTATCTATTGTTAATCCTATAGCTACTGCAAGGACTATATGTGGAACAGGCTCACCTATTAATATTGCGGGTACTGTTTCAGATCCAACGGTAAATGGCGCCAGCTCAGGCATTTCATCGTTAACGGTAACATATAAGTTTAATGGAGGCAGTTCAAATAACCTCACTGTAACTAATAGCGGAGGAAATTGGAGTACATCTTTAACCCCTAACGCTGTTGGATCTTATGCAATTGAGGCTAAGGCAATTGACGCAGCAGGCAACAGTAGCACCCAATCCATTACTTTGTCTGTCAACTCCGTACCTAGCGCTCCTACTGCAGGCAATAATGGCCCATTATGCATTGGTTCCACCCTTAATTTAACGGCTTCTACCATTGCTGGGGCAACCTACAGCTGGACGGGGCCAAATAACTTTACTTCCTCGCTACAGAATCCTTCTGTCTCTAGCATCTCAACTGCCGCCGCAGGTACTTATTCAGTTAAAGTAACCGTAAATGGCTGCACCAGTCCGGTAGCTCAGACCGTTGTGATGGTTGATTCACCACCCTCTACAGCAGTAGCTGGTCTGGATCAACCGGCCGTTTGCGGCACCACCACCCAATTAGCTGCCACTGCACCTACAGTTGGTTCTGGCGCCTGGAGTATTGTTAGCGGAGAAGGCGGGCACATAACGACCGGCACCAGCAACACATCTGAGTTTACAGGAACAGCAGGCACCACATACAAGCTGCGCTGGACTACTACCAATGGAGCAACATGTGCTCCATCAACCGATGACGTGCAGATAGCCTTTGTTCCTACACTGGGCGCAGTAAGTGCCATTACCGGCAACAGCCTGGTAGATTATGGTTCTACCGCAGTAGGATATGCCATTGATGCTGTAGCTAACGCTACTACTTATACCTGGCATGTTCCCTCCGGAGCCAGCTTTACACAAGCCCCCGATGGATTATCCATATCCGTAAACTGGGGAACTGCTGTTTCCGGAACAATCAGTGTAGATGCTAGCAATGGCTGTTATACTTCCTCGGCAAGCCTCTCGGTGGCAGTGAACAGGGCGCCCGTAGCAACAGCAACAACTGTGCAGACTAATGAGGACACTTCTTTACCCGTTACGCTTGCAGGCACAGATGCCGATAATAATACGCTGACATATAGCATTGTAACCGGGCCTTCTCATGGCACTCTTAGTGGCACCGAGACTTCCCGCACCTATACCCCAGCGGCCAATTATTATGGCTCCGACTCGTTTACTTTTAAAGTAAACGATGGTAGACTTGACTCTGCTCCGGCTAACGTGTCTATCACGGTAACTGGCATAAATGACGCCCCTGTAGCTATAGCGCAATCTGTCAGCACGGATGAGGACACGAGCAAATCGGGCACACTGACCGGCACTGACATCGACAGTTCCGAATTGACTTTTGCACTTGGCACCCAAGCCATTCACGGTATAGTTACAGTGCAATCAAATGGCAGCTACAACTACACTCCAGCAGCTAACTACAACGGCCCCGACGCCTTTACCTTCACAAGCAACGATGGTAGCCTGACTTCCCAAGCTGCTACGGTTTCTATAACGGTGAATGCTGTGAATGATGTGCCGGTAGCTACCGCGCAAAGCGTAACCACTGAGGAGGATACCTCCGTGGAAATTGTACTTGCTGGCACCGATGTAGATAGTGACCCACTTACTTATACGCCGGGCAGTGTTAATCACGGCTCCCTGGCGCAGAAAGCAGGCACCAGCAACACCTACATTTTCACACCAGCAGCTAACTATAATGGCCCTGCTGCCTTCAATTTCACGGTCAACGATGGCACCTTGACTTCTACTCCGGCCACCGTGTCAATTACAGTCGATGCCGTAAATGATGCACCAGTAGCTGCTGCGCAGGCTATTAGCACCGACGAGGACACGCAAAAAACGGGGACACTGACCGGCTCAGATATTGAAGGATCTAACTTAACATTTACCGTTGCAGCAGACGCAGAACATGGTACCGTTACACTAGAGACCAATGGTGCATTTAGCTACACGCCAGATGCCAATTATAATGGCTCAGACTCCTTCACGTTTACAGTTCACGATGGCAACTTAGCATCGTTGTCTGCTACCGTAACTATTACGGTGAATGCCGTGAACGACGCACCGGTGGCAAGCAATGATACAGGAACAGTGAATGAGGATGGTATCTTAATGGGTGGTGCGATTTTAGTAAATGACAGTGATGTAGATAATGCCGAGCTAACGGCCGAATTAGTAAACAGCCCTACAAAAGGCACGCTCGAACTCCTTCCAAATGGCACTTATACCTACACGCCAAACCCGAACTATAACGGCAGTGATTCATTCACTTATAGAGCGACGGATGGTAGCCTGAGCTCGAACCTTGCCACAGTTTCCATTACGGTTCAGGCAGTCAATGATGCTCCTATTGCTACGGCACAGAGTGTGACCACCGATGAGGATGTGGCCATAGAAATTGAGTTGACCGGAACGGATGTAGATGGAGATGCCCTGAGCTATACGCCGGGTTCAGTTGGCTATGGTATGCTGACGCTAAAATCTGGCAACACTTATATCTACGCGCCAGCGGCTAATTACAACGGTTCCGACTTGTTCACATTTAAAGTTAATGATGGCAGTGTTGATTCAGCCCCAGCTACGGTTTCTATTACAGTCGATGCCGTAAATGATGCGCCAGTAGTAGCTCAGGCAATTTCTGACGTTTCAGTGCTGGAAGACGCCACTAACACGGAATTGGATCTGAGCAACACCTTTGCGGATGTGGACATTGCCACCAATTCAGACGCTTTAGCCTTAACTGTATCCGGCAATACCAATCCGGCCCTCGTTACGGCCAGCTATAACGCTGCTACTAAGAAGCTAATTCTGGCATATGGCACTAATCAGTCAGGCACCGCCACGATTAAGGTAAAAGCTACTGATAATGTTTCCGCAGCCGTAGAAGACGAGTTTGTTGTGACTGTAGCACCGGTGAACGATGCGCCAAGCTTCGTGAAAGGCTATGACCAGGAAGTTGACGAAGATGCCAGTGCGCAAAGTGTGAGCAACTGGGCTACAAACGTCAGCGCTGGGGCAGACAATGAATCTACGCAGGAGCTAACCTTCATCGTAACGAATAACAATACTACGCTGTTCGCTACCCAGCCTGTTATTGATGCTACCGGCAAGCTGACCTACACTCCTGCGGTCAATGCTAATGGAATTGCTACGGTTAGTGTGCAGCTCCAGGATAATGGTGGCACTGCCGATGAAGGTATTGATGAAAGTAGCGTAGAAACCTTCACTATCACCATCAATGCTGTCAACGATGCGCCCTCCTTCGCGAAAGGGGCTGACCAGACGGTTCTGGAAGATGCCGGCACCCAAACGATTAGTGGCTGGGCTACGGGCATCAGTACAGGGCCTAGTGATGAAGCCGGCCAAATTTTGGCTTTCTCGGCAACTACCACCAATAACGACCTGTTTTCAAGCTTACCTAGCATTGCCGCTGATGGCACACTAACCTATACGCCAGCGGCCAATGCTTATGGCTCGGCTACTGTAAGTGTTACGTTGAAGGATAATGGAGGGATTGTCAAAGGTGGAGTTGATGAAAGTGCTACCCAAGAATTCACTATCACGGTAAATTCGGTCAATGACGAGCCAGCGGGAACAGATAATACACTCACCACGCAGGAGGATACAAGCTATCCTTTTGCCGCGGCTGATTTCGGTTTCTCCGATACCGATGGCAACAGCCTGGCAGCTGTGAAAATCACCACTCTCCCAACGGCCGGCCGGCTCCAGCTGAGTGGCTCCTCTGTTGTAGCAGGGCAACTGATTCCAGCGGCTAGTTTAGCCAACCTGAGCTTCTCCCCTGCACTGAACGCCAACGGTACCGGCTATGCCAGCTTCACTTTCCAGGTACAGGATAATGGTGGAACTAGCAATGGAGGCCTCGACCTAGATCAGTCGCCTAACACCATTACCCTGGATGTTACCCCGGTGAATGATGCCCCCATAGCTACAGCGCAATCTGTTACCACGGAGGAGGATGTAGCCAAACTAATTACTCTGACGGGAACGGATATAGAAGGGGATGCTCTGACATATAGCATAGTAGCAAACCCTGCTCATGGCTCCGTATCCGGGTCTGGCCATACATTCACGTATACGCCTAACGCCGATTACTATGGCTCCGACTCCTTTACTTTCCAGGCGAATGATGGGGCACTGGATTCTGAGCCGGCTACGGTTTCAATCACGGTAACGCCCGTCAACGATGCGCCCACCTTGGCAGCTATTTCTGCACCAGAGGCCATTAATGAAGATGCCTCTGAGCAGACTATGTTGCTTAGTGGAATCAGTAGTGGAGCGGCCAACGAAGTACAGACACTTACGGTAACGGCTACTTCCAATAACACGTCCCTGGTCGACGATATAGCGGTGCTGTATACCAGTCAGGAAACCAGTGGCAGCTTAAAGTATACTCCTAAGGCTAACCAGTATGGTTCAGCTTTGATTACTGTAAAAGTCAATGACGGAGACCTGGAGGTAACCAAGACATTTACCATTACCGTTAATTCCGTCAACGATGCTCCTTCCTTCACGAAAGGCGCCGACCAGACGGTTTTGGAAGATGCCGGTGCCCAAACGGTTAGTGGTTGGGCTACAGCCATCAGTGCCGGGCCCGCCAACGAGAGTACGCAACAGGTAGCCTTCCAGATAATCAGCAACAGCGCCTCTGCTCTGTTCACGGCTGATGGGCAGCCGGCTATTAATGCGGCCGGTCAGCTCACGTATACCCCGGCAGCCAATGCCAATGGGACAGCAACTATTCACGTAAAGCTTACTGACAATGGCGGCACTGATAACAGCGGAGTAGCGGAAAGCGCGGAGCAGATTTTTGTTATCAACATCACGGCCGTGAATGACGCCCCGGTAGCGGCCAACGACGCGGGAACGGTGAACGAGGATGCGGCGCTGTACGGAGGCTCGGTATTAACTAATGATACCGATGTAGACGACGCTACTTTGACGGCCGTACTGGTGACAGGCCCGGCGCATGGCTCGCTCACGCTCAGCCCCGATGGCAGCTATACCTACACTCCAGCCGCGAATTACAACGGCCCGGACTCCTTCATCTACAAAGCTCAGGATGCCGCACACGAAGGCAGTAACCCGGCCACGGTTGCCCTAACGGTAACGGCGGTGAATGATGCGCCGGTGGCCGATGCCATGACCATCAGTACTAATGAAGACACCGAAAAAACGGGTACTCTGACGGGCTCCGATATCGAAGGCTCTCCATTGACGTTTGCGCTTGCAACGGCGGCAGCCCATGGTACCGCTACGATACAGGGAAATGGTAGCTTTAGCTATCAGCCTGCAGCTAACTACAACGGCCCGGACTCTTTCACCTTCACGGTACAAGATGGAGCGCTTACCTCTGCGGTTGCCACTGTCTCGGTTACGGTGAATGCCGTAAACGATGCTCCTACGCTGGCCGCTGTTAGCACTCCGGCCGCTATTAATGAAGATGCAGCCGAGCAGACTGTCTCCCTGAGCGGCATCAGCACTGGCGCCGCCAACGAGGCTCAAACACTTACCGTGACGGCTACGTCTAGTAACACAGCCTTGCTGGATAATCCAACCGTGGTTTATACCAGCCCTCAGGGCACCGGCACGCTGAAATACACGCCCAAAGCTAATCAGTTTGGCTCGGCATCGGTAACGGTGAAAGTCAGTGATGGTGATGCGGAGACTACCCAAAGCTTTACCGTTATGATCAATCCGGTAAACGATGCGCCAAGCTTCGTAAAGGGCAGTGACCAAGTGGTGAACGAGGATGCGGCTGCGCAAACTATTACCGGCTGGGCCACAGCGCTGAGTACCGGCCCCGCTAACGAGGGGACCCAGTCGTTGAGCTTCGTAGTAAGCAACTCAAATACCGGGTTGTTTGCCGCCCAGCCAGCCGTGGATGCTACTGGCAAGCTCACCTTTACGCCAGCTGCCAATGCCAATGGGGTAGCTATCGTTAGTGTTAACATCAAAGACGATGGTGGTACTACCGCTGGCGGTATAGCAGAAAGCGCAGTACAGACTTTCACTATCACCGTTAATGCTGTCAATGATGCACCGACCTTCACCGCAGGAGCCAATCAAACGGTACAGGAAGACGCACCCGCACAGAGTGTAGCCTGGGCTACGTACATCAGCGCCGGCCCCGCCAATGAAGCTACGCAGACAGTAAGCTTTGTTGTTAGCAATAACAATACGAGTTTGTTCACCAGCACCGGGCAGCCCGCTATTGACGCCACAGGTAAGCTTTCTTATGCTTTGGCCCCCAATGCAAATGGGGCAGCCACAGTAAGTGTGAAGCTGCAGGATAATGGTGGAGTAGTAAATGGTGGGGTGGATGCAAGCGCCATTCAGACCTTCACTATCAATGTAGCTCCTGTTAATGATCTTCCCGTCATTACAAGCATCACTGCCCCTGCGGCTCCTATGGCCATAAATACAGCGGTGAATGTAAGTGCCGTATTTACGGATGTAGATGCCTTTGCGGCAGGAAACTATACAGCCACCTGGACTTGGGACGACGGAAGAACTTCTACAGGCACGGTCTCATCCGCCAATGGAGTGCTGACGGTGAATGGCTCCTATACCTACAATACTCCTGGTGTTTATAACCTGACGCTCAGCTTAGCAGATAATGGCGGTAGTACAGCAACTGCTTCTGCCACCAGCCCTTTGCAAGCCGTACCGCTCACTTATCAGTACGTGGTTATCTATGACCCCAACGGTGGCTTTGTTACCGGCGGTGGCTGGATCTGGTCGCCGAAGGGAGCCCTGCGCAGCAACCCAGCGGCAGAAGGCAAAGCCAACTTCGGATTTGTAGCCAAGTATAAAAAGGGCTCCACCACGGTAGTAGAAGGCAGCACCGAATTCCAGTTTAAGGCCGGTGATATAAACTTTAACAGCACCTCCTATGAAGCTGCCCGGCTGGTCATTTCCGGCAGCAAGGCCAGCTATAAAGGCGAGGGCACCATTAATGGCACCGGACGGTATGGCTTTATGACATCGGCAGTAGACGGCCAGTATAACGACGGTACTGGCGCTGACCGATTCCGTATCAAAATCTGGAATATAAATGCCGGAGGAGCTATTGTCTACGATAACCTTCTGGATAATGCTGCCGATAACTACGACCTGAATGCGGCCCCTACTACTATTATCCAGGGAGGCTCCATCGTCATCCACAATCCTGACGTGAAGACCAGCACCAAGACCAGCACGCTGACAACCACAGATGGCCCAGTTCCTGCCGCTACAGTGAAGGCAACTTTCTCTAACTATCCTAATCCCTTCTCGGAGAAAACCACTCTCACCTTCGCGCTGGATAAGAATGACAGCTATGAGCTGACACTATATGATGCCAAAGGCATGCTCATGAAGCGTATCCAGGCAGGCACTGCTGAAGCTGGCCGGGTCTATTCCTTCGAGTTGAGCGGCCGGGACCTGGCAGAAGGCATCTACTTTGCCCGCCTGGTGACTTCTTCCAAAGTACAGACGATGCGGATAGCCGTTAGAAAGTAGCCTGTAAAACCGGGGCCGTGTCAGCAACTGGACATGGCCCCGAGTACAGGCAACTAAACCACTAACAAAGAAAAGATGCTACTTACCCCCACTTATGATGTCTTCGACCTCTACCAGGTGCACCAAACCAAGATGCGCCGCTTCTTCCCCTGCTGTTTACCTCGCCGGACTACGCTGGGCAGGGAGAAAATCCCGGCCTTAAACGCCTCGGCCTTGAAGGACAAAACGGAGCAATCCATATTTCCCTCGTGAACCTTGACCCTAATAAAGGTCTGAAGCTGGATGCTCTGCTGCCAGGTGTAACCTGGAAAAACTACCGGCCACATCCTGACCTCTGCCAAGGTGAGTGATTACAACACCTTCTAGAAGCCCGGCACCGTACAGCTGGCCGCCTTTACCGAAGCCCACAAATGGGACGACAAGCTGAGCGTGGCCTTTCCTCCAAGGTCAGTTGTGATGCTGGAACTGAAATAAAAGATAATGCCCCTTGGCTATGCCTAGCTCCGCTCGGAACATGTGTTAGCCAACAGGCGCTGCCTATTATTGCTTGATAAACTTGTAGATTTCGGTCTGGCCGCCTACTTCCAGCTGTGCCTGATAGAGGCCGGTGGCTAAATGAGACACGTCCAGATATTGATACCGGGCTGCGCCTGCGAAGGTCTGTGTCAGTACGGCCTTACCAGTAAGCGAGTAGATGCGCACGGTTGCTCCAGCTACTCCTTTGGGTAGAACAAGTGTGAGTACATCGGCTACTGGATTAGGATAAAGGCGACTTCCAGTACGCGCCTCATTCGCCGTAGGTAACTGAGCTGGCGTAACGGCCGAAGTAGCTACCGCCGCAGGGCTCAGCTCCACGTTATCGATGCTGCACCAGTTACCGGCGTTGGCATCTGACCATAAGCCAAACTCGCACTGGCCATTGGATACCTGAATGCCCTGAATCTGAATCTGAGCCCAGGTGCTGGTGACGGGCAGCGCGTAGTTTTTTTCTGTTCCACCGAAGTTCTTGGCGTAAAGCTGACAGGCTTTCTGGCCGCCGCCGTTCATGACCCAGGCTTTGAGGGTGTAGGTACCATTGGCGAGGCCGGTTTTCACTTGGTACGTGCTGACCTGATAAGCCGAGCCCAACCAGTGCGTGAGGCGGTAAGTGCTGGCCTGGCCGCCCGTTTCGGTTTTGTCGGCCGCGTAGTTGGCGGTAGAGTTGGCCCAACTCGTCCAGTCCGTCGGGGTTTGGGTGGAAGCCCCATTAGCCTCAAAGCCGGGATTGGTCACCAGGTTGGTACTGGGAGGCGTAACGGGAGGGGCTGTAGGGGTAACCAAAAATGCGTTCAACGCTGTTGAGGGCTTGCCATCGTTTGCCCAGGCACTTAACTGGTAGCCGCTAAAACTTCGGTAACCCTCGGGCTCCCAGTAAAATACCCCCAGCCCCTTGCTGTTCGGCACGCCAAACACAGCGTTTTGCACGGCCACCAGCATATCGTAGGTGTTCTGGGCCGCGTTGGTGCAGTCGCCGCCCACTTCGGCTACAATGACCTCTTTGCCGTAGCGGCTGGCCATGTCGTTGAGGTTGTATTGCAGGCCGCTAATGGAAACCGTGTACTCCTGGTTGAGCCAGTAGGGATAATACGACATGCCAATGACATCGTACTTGCCCCCGTTGGTGGTAAGCTTGTCGAAAAAGGAGCGGAACCGGGCGTTGTCGTTGCCTTTGTCGAGGTGGACAACCACCTTCGTCGTCGGACTCACCGCTTTGACCGCATCGTAGCCTTGATTGATGAGCTGCGTGAGCTGGCTGAAGTTCGAAGTGTTGCCTTCGGGCCATAGCATGCCGTTGGGTATCTCATTGCCCACTTGCACCCACTCCGGCGTCACACCACTGGCTTTCAGTGCATTCATCACGCTGGCGGTGTGGTCGTACACGTCCGTCTTCAGCTGCTGGAAGTTATGATTGGCCCAGGCAGCGGGTTTGGTTTGCTTACCTGGGTCAGCCCAACTGTCGCTGTAGTGAAAGTCAATCATAATGCGCAGGCCCAGGTTCTTTGCGCGTGTGGCCATTGTTACTACTTCAGCGGGGCTGCAATGACCGTTCACCCAGTCCACCATGGAGGGATTTACCCACACCCGCAGTCGAATGGAGTTGATGCCCTTGTCTTTGAGAATTTGAAAGCAGTCCTGCTCTACGCCCTGCTCGTTGTAGAACTTATAGCCGTTGGCTTCCATCTGCTGGAGCCAGCCCGTGTCGCCGCCTTTGGCAAAAGTTTGGGCTTTGGCGGATGAGGCGAAGAATAGCGACGTACATAGGATGGCGCCGACGGTCAGCGCTTGCCGCGCCCAGGATAAGGGTATAATATTTAGCATAGGGAGAAAAAAGGGTGGGCAGTACAATTGAATCAGAGGCAGTTACTGCCTCCGCGTTTTGGCACCTAGCGAGCAAGATACTAGTTAGGCCCTGAAGAAGTACGGGAGAAGCGGCCCTATTTTGAGAAGGCCTGCCTCGCATGGAATGCCTCCCCCAGCCTGCCTGGCTTTCTACTGATAGTAACTCTCCTTTGGTCTGAATAGCCAGTTGAGGCGGATATCCTTCCCTAAGCAATGGCTTAGTCAACATATCCTGGAGGCTATCAGAAGCTCATTCCCGGAAGTGAGGAATAAATAGTAGTTTCGCTATCCTAACCAGCCTCGCTAGTGCAATACTTTCATAATGAGTCCGCCTCCATTAGCTACATCCCGGATGGGGCGGGTTATGTGCGAATAGCCTGGCAGCCGGTCCGGGTATCTGCTCCCGAACTACAGGCCATTTACGAACATGCCTTAAATGCTATGCACTATCATGGTGCTACCAAGCTGCTTTCCCTCCATGGGCAGCGGCCCCCGTTGCCGGTAGACATACAGACCTGGCTAGTACAGGAATGGATTCCGCGAGCGATACAACAGGTACATTATGGCCAATGCGCTATTGTAGAAGCAGGCCAGCCCCTGAGCCGGTTGGCGGCGCGTACCATCGGGAGTGGCTTAACAGAAGACCTACAATTCGCCTTTTTCCCAACCGAGGAAGCCGCCCATGACTGGCTAACAGTTGCTACAACAGAATAAACTAGGCTGAGCCGACCCTATCTTCTTCTCCCCACGACGCTTTTTCGATTTCCAGCTTTCTCCAAGCTTATGAGGATTTCGGGGACTGCCTGCATTAGGAGCAATCAAGTGCGCCGCAACTATACTACCTTTCACTTATTGCTAACGCCGGAATAGGAATCATAACTAAAAGCGCAATAGCCTTATAATTAATTTGCAAATTATAAGCAGTATAGTGCAGAATGCTCATGTAGCATAGCTACTACTTCCGGCCCCGGCTGTGGCGGCCGCAACTGCTGCTTGTTATGGTTGAACCAGGTAATTCGCTTTCGTTTGCTGCGCGGCATGCCTCTGAACTGACTGGCCTACTGGCTAAGCTCACGTCCCTGCGTCACGATATGCTACGGGCCAGTTCACAAGCAGCTGCCCGCTTACAGCAGGTGCATCCGGCTTTTCAGCAGGGCGCCCACAACCTGGTGCACTACCTGGCCCTCCGCCAGCGCGACTTACGCCCCTTGCAGCAGCAATTGGCCGCCCTCGGGCTGTCGTCGCTGGGGCGAGCCGAAGCGCATGCGTTGGCATCTGTGGATGCGGTGCTGGCCGTGCTGCATGAGTTAGTGTATCCTGTTGAACCTGCTCCCCTGCTCTTACTAGGTCAGGCCCCCAACTTTTACAACGGCTCCCGCCTGCTGGTTGAACACAGTCAAACTCTCCTGGGGCCTGCCCCGATAGAGCGCGACGTGCGCATTATGGTCACTATGCCGAGCACGGCCGCCACCGACTATTCCCTGGTATTGGAGCTGCTGCGGCAGGGTATGGATTGTATGCGTATCAACTGCGCCCATGATGATACTGCTGCCTGGCTGCAAATGATTCAGCACCTGCGCCGGGCGGAGCGCGCTTTAGGCCGATCCTGCCGAATCAGTATGGACTTGGCCGGCCCCAAACTGCGCACGATGGGGCTGGTGCCGGGGCCGGCGGTGTTGCAGGTGCAACCAGTGCGTGATGCCTACGGCCGGGTGCTGGCACCGGCTCGGCTGTGGCTAACCCGGCCTGAGCAGCCACAGCCGGTGCCGGTGGAGGCCGCCGCCAGCCTGGTCTTCCCTGCCGGCTGGCTGCAGGCATTGCACCCCGGCGACACCATTCCCTTTTGGGATGCACGCGGGGCCAGGCGCCAGTTGCTCATTCATAGCACCAGCGCAGAGGGCTGCTGGGCACACCTGCTTAAAACGGCATATTTCACCGCATATACCCGGTTTCTAAGTCCCTTTGGCCCGGCTACCATTCAGCGGCTACCGCACCTGGAGGCGTATCTGCTGCTTCGACCTGGTGATGTGCTCTTGCTCACGCAACGTCCTAGCTCGCCCGCTGAGATAGTCAGTGAAGCGGGTCCAAACAATCACGTGCCGGCGGTCATCAGCTGCACCTTACCCGAGGTATTGGACCATGTGCAGCCAGGGGAGCGAATTTGGTTTGATGATGGGAAAATCGGAGGAATAGTGGAGCAGGTAGAACCTGGTACGCTGCACGTGCGCATTACGCAGGCCCGGATGCAGGGCGAAAAGCTGCGCAACGATAAAAGCATCAACCTACCCGATAGCCAGCTGCCGCTGGCCGCGTTAACGGCCAAGGATGTGCAGGACCTCTCCTTTGTGGTACAGCATGCTGATATGGTGGCTCTCTCGTTTGTAAACCGGGTGGAAGATGTGGCCATGCTACAGCAACAGATAGCTAAGCTGGGGGGGCGGCAGCTGCCCATCATCCTGAAAATAGAAACCCGGCGGGGGTTTGATCATTTGCCGGCGCTACTGCTGAGTGCGATGCAGGCAGGCAGCTGCGGGGTAATGATTGCCCGGGGCGACCTGGCCGTAGAATGTGGTTTTGAGCGTTTAGCGGAAGTGCAGGAGGAAATCCTGTGGCTGTGCGAGGCAGCCCACGTACCGGTTATTTGGGCTACGCAGGTGCTGGAAAGCCTGGCCCGGGGCGGCATGCCCTCCCGCGCTGAAATTACGGATGCAGCCATGGGCGACCGGGCCGAATGCGTTATGCTTAATAAAGGGCCGCGCGTGGTAGAGGCAGTTCACATTCTGGATGACATTTTGCGGCGCATGCAGGCCCACCAGCGCAAGAAAAGCCCCATGCTGCGAAGCCTGCACGTAGCGCATGCCTTGCCGGAACTTGAGCGCGGCTAGGCAGGCAATTATACCGCTTAGGTCCATCCTGTGCAGTAGATCCGAGTATGCTTCGCCATGAATCAGCAATTCGCCCGCAAATTGTATCCTGACCTTCTAGTGAAGGGACGCTTCCTGGCGCCACAACGGTTGCCGGGGCTGTTTATGTTGCTTTGGCTTGCCATCTGGCAGCTATGCCCAATTCCTGCCCTGGCGCAGGATTCCATCCGGGCTAAGCCTTCTTCCTCGCGGGGAGTAGCTCCGGGAAATGAGCTGGATGCTGCGCAGCGGGTGGAACAGGCCTACCTCGTGTTGGGCCGCATCAGTGGCGGCGCCCGCCGCACAGATGCGATGGAGGATTTGGCCGAAGAACTACCCGATATAGAGGAAAATTTAAAAACCATCCGGCAAAACTTAACCAAGTACAGTAGCGTCATTAACCTCAAGCAGATGGGTCTGTTTCAGGTGTTGCTCACGGATATGCAGGCCCAGCTAAGCACCTGGCGCAGCCAGCTCGCCATGCAGGGGAAACGCCTGATACGCATGCAAGCGCAACTGGACTCCCTCACTCAGCATCCTATTCCAATACCGGCTGATACAACCACGGCGCTGGGCTCCAGTACCATCCGCCTGATGCATAAACAGCAGCGTGCCCGCCGGCTACTGGTCCGCAACCAGCGCACGGTAGCCCAGCTGCAAACCCGCGTTTCTGACGGCTATATTCAGGCCCTGGAGCTTCAGGATCAGGTGCGCGGACAGATGTGGCGCTTTACCCGTCGCACCGCGCAGGCAGCTAACGAGCCGCTGTGGGGAGTGTCGGCTCCCACTGTTGAGCGCCCAGCCGGGCAGCTGGTGCGCGAGTCTTACGCCAGTCAGCGCCACCTACTGGGCTACTACTTCCGGCAGAACTGGCACTTTGGAGTATGGATGCTGCTGTTGGGGGCGGGTTTCTTCACCTGGGTGTCCCGTAACTTTCATCATGTGAATCAGGCGGCCGGGGCCTTACCCCCCGAGAAGCAACCCTTCCGCTATCTGCAACCTGTGCCGGTAGCTGCTACGCTGGTAGTAGTATTCAGCGTGGCCCCCTTTTTTGACCTGAATCCGCCCGCCGCCTATACGGATTTGCTGGAGCTGCCGCTGGTGGTGTCGCTCAGTGTGCTTTTCTGGCGCAGCTGGCCGCGGCGGCAGTTCTGGTATTGGCTAAGCGTTGTAGGGCTGTTTTTTGGCCTCACCTTCACTTACGCCACCAATCAACCCGGCCTTGGCCTGCGCTGGGCCATGCTGCTGCTGAATCTGACGGCGGTAGGCGTAGGCATTGGGTTGGCGCGGGAACTGCGGCGGGGTCCTGGCCTGGCGCCATTTGTGCCCCCTGTCATTTGGTTGTTCGTGCTGCTGAATGCGCTGGCTGCGCTTGGCAACCTCACCGGGCACCTGAGCCTGGTCAAGCTCTTCAGCAGCAGTGGTATTCTGGGCCTCACACAAATCATTTCCCTGTCGGTCTTTGTACGGCTCCTCACCGAGGCTTTCCATTTACAGATACAGCGAAACCGGCAGGCCGGACGGCTCAACTTTCAGAAAATTGAGCAGGGGCTACGCACACTCCTCTCCGTTATTGTGTGCGGGCTGTGGCTGATGAACTTCACCTCCAACCTCAATCTGTACCGGCCCATTTACCGCTTCCTGGAGCATCTGCTGACCACACCGCATCACCTCGGCAGCATCAACTTCAGCCTGGCCAATATCGTCTTGTTTATCGCCATTATCTACCTTTCGCTACTGCTGCAACGCTACGTTGGCTACTTTTTTGGCGAGACAGACGACCAGTTCTCCACCATTCAGGAACAACGCCGCGGATCCTGGATGGTAGCCATCCGGCTGGTGCTGCTGGCCGTCGGCTTTCTGCTGGCAGTAATGGCCTCAGGCCTGCCGCTGGATAAAATCACCATTGTGGTGGGGGCCCTGGGTGTGGGTGTAGGCCTGGGTTTGCAAAATATTATCAACAACTTCGTTTCAGGCATCATCCTGATTTTCGAGCGCCCCTTCCAGGTCGGCGACTTTATTGAGGTGACCGGCAAAACGGGCCGTGTGAAGGATATTGGCATCCGCGCCAGCAAGCTGATTTCCCTGTCCGGGTCCGAAATCATTGTGCCCAATGGGGACTTGCTTTCCGGCCACGTCATCAACTGGACGCAGAGCAACAACCACATCCGCGTGGAGCTGGGCCTGAAGCTGGCCCCCGGCACTGACCTGGAAAAGGCGAAGCAGTTGATCAGAGAGGAAGTGATTCACCACCCCAGCACCCTGCACAAAATGCCGCCCGAAATTCTGCTCAGTGCGGTTCACGGGGAAGTTTATGATCTGAAGGTGCTGTTCTGGATCAATAACATCCGGCAGGAGCAGGTTTTGAAAAGCGAAATCCTGGCTGGTATTTACCGCCGCTTCACGCAGCAGGGTCTCCGATTGAACTAAGGTGCCTTAGCGGCAGAATGGATCAGCCCTGGCAGCAAAAAACAGCCGTTGCCAAAACTCGCGCGAAAGAAGGTATAGGCCGGTTTATTTGAGGCATTAACTCAAGCCAGATATTACGCGGAAGCTTCAAAACCAGAAAAACTTATCTTGTTTCAAATGAGGTACAGCGGTACGAAATGGGGATTATGGTTTCTCTCCGGCATCGTCTTACCGGGGCTGGGGTTCATCCTTTTGGTGTTGAATCCCGGGCTGCTCTATGCCCATAAGACGGCCACACCCCATTATACCATCTACCATACCCAAGCACTGGATGCCACTCTGATGCAGCGGTTGGAACAGGCGCGAGACATGGTCCAGCAGAGCCCCTGCTTTGATGACCGGTTACACCTGGAAGTGTGTCTCAACGATGGATCCTGGTATCCACGGTTGGTAGAGAAGCTCTGGGGTCCTGCCTTTGGCTGGGGCTTTGCCAATAAGGTCGTATTGAATGGTGAGGTAAATAGCGCCGCCAACTGGGTAGCCCTGCATGGTTATCATTGGAATTTGGTGCGGTTGCTCGCTCACGAAGCCACGCATTGTTATCAGGTGCACCAGCTCGGCTGGTGGCACTCCAATCCGCTGGCCCGCTACCCCTCCTGGAAATGGGAAGGTTACGCAGAATATGTGGCTCACCACACCCAGGGCCAGGCTACCTTGCTGCAAAGCCTGGAGCAGCTGCAACAAGCGGAAAGCATAACCCCGGGTGGGTGGGATATCCACTTAGCCGATGGCACCAGCATAGCCCGCTCCTATTTCAAGAGTGAGCTGCTAATCCGCTTTTGTCTGGAAATTCAAAAAAGAACCTATCAACAGGTTTTACAGGATACAACCGCTGAGGAAAGTATCTACCAGCACTTATTGCGCTGGGGGCAAGCGCAGCGGGTAACAATGGCGGCAAAGCATCCATACTTAGGAAGCTCGTGAGCAGGAAGGCAGCGCCTTTCATTTTTGCGGCGAGAATAAGACGCTGAAAGGGTGGATTAAACAGGAGTTCTGATGGAGGTGCAGATTGCAACCCGTAGAGTCGGCCCAAAACAAGGAATAATTTATAGTAAGCAACCCGGCGGCTCTGACAATCGAGTCTGTGAATGCCCAGCTCTAGCTTGGGAATAGCCTTACTAACCCCTTCCTTTACGGTATGGTCGCCGATTTGGCGGCTTATTTGGTCTGCTGCATGCGTCAGGTCGTTGCCCTTTTGCTTCTCTGTTCTCTCTCGGTGCACGGTGCCGGGCGGCTGGGCATTGTGGCTACCTGGTGGCTGCAGCGCGACTATGTGGCCCGGGTTTTGTGCGTGAACCGCAACAAGCCACAGATGCGCTGTAATGGAAAGTGCCACCTGGCCAAGCGACTGAAGGCTGCCGACGCAGCCCAGCCGCAGCCGATAGGTGGCAAACAAGCGTTTCACAAAATTACTCTCTACTGTCCAGACCTGGAGTTGCTGGCGCTGCCTGATCCTCTCGCTGCTTTTCATAGCCGCGTGCGCTATGCCATCCTGCCAGTTGGTAGCTATGTCTGGGACAAGCCAGGGCCCGACCACCCGCCTGCATAAGGGCAGATGACTACTCACTTTTCCTGAGTTTTGACAGGCCTATGTGGCCCGGCCCTGGCGCTTATCCGGTGCTGGGGCGGGCGTGGCCCTGCCTTCCATCTGCCATCTTTCTACTTGTGAAACATTTTCTCCTGCTCCCCCTGACGCTGCTCGTCAGCCAGGCGGCCCTGGCACAGCATACCTTTTCGGGTCGGGTGTATGATGCCACCACCAAAGAACCCCTGATTGGGGCCACGGTGCGCACCCCCGACAGTAAAACGGGTACCGTCACCAATCACTCGGGCTACTTTACCCTGCCCACGGATGCGCCCCAGCTGCTCATCTCGGCTGTGGGCTACCGTTCTGTCACGCTCACGCCTACTGCGGATAATCAGGTTCTGCGCGTGGCCCTGCAGCCCGCAGTGGAAGACCTACAGACGGTTGTGGTTACTGCCAGCCGGGAAGCACAGTTGCGCACAGAAGCGCCGGTGGCCATCTCCAAAATCTCGCCTACTGTCCTCCAGGACACCAAGGCTACCCTGCTCACGGAGCTGATTAATAAGGTTCCGGGCGTGGTCATGCTCAATTACGGCAACGAGCAGCACGCTATGGGCATCCGCCAGCCCTTCGGCACCAACGCCTACTTCCTCTATCTGGAAGATGGCCTCCCCCTGCGGCCTATGGGCGTATTCAACCACAATGCTCTGCTGGAAACCAACCCACTGGCCATCAACTCCATCGAGGTAGTGAAGGGACCTGCCTCTTCGCTCTATGGGCCGGAGGCCGTGGGCGGCGCCATCAACGTGCTGACCAAGCAGCCCACCAGTGTGCCGACCTTTAGCGTGGGCGTGCAGGGCGACCAGTATGGATATGGCCGCGCCCAGTTCGGTGGCGGGGGTATGGTGAATGCTAAACTCGGCGGTTTTCTCAGCGGTTACGTGGCCCGCCAGCGGAATTCCTGGCTGGCCAGCTCGGACTACGATAAGGTGAGCGTGAACGGCCGGGTGGAGTACGCCCTGTCGGAGAAAACCCGCCTGACGGGAGCCATATCCTACAACGACTACGACTCGCAAACCAGTAGCTCGGTAGACAGCGTGGCCTATTATCGCCGCGAGTACTCCTCCACCTCGGACTTCACCTACCGCAAGACCTACGCCCTACGAGCCCGTCTGGCGGCGGACTACCAGTGGAACGCACAAAATACTTCCTCCCTCACGGCTTACTTCCGCGACAACAGCGTGGGCCAGAACCCCAGCTACGGCATCCGCTGGAACCCGACTCCCTCACCTACCAATGACCCAACCAAAGCCCGAGGGGAAATCAACGTCAACGCCTTCAAGAGCTACGGGCTGCTGGCCCAGCACAGCGTAAAAATGGCGTGGCTCGACTCCCGTCTCATCAGTGGGGCCAGTTTTGACTACTCGCCCACCCGGTACGATGCCCACCAGATTGACCTGGCGGCTAAGTTGCGGGCCGATGGCCGCTCGGTAGAGCGGTACACCATCACCGCCGACCGCCCGGATCTGCCCATTGCCGACTACGACACCAATCTGCGCAACTCGGCTGTGTACGCGCAGCTGGATCTGCACCCCATTAACCGCCTGGCTGCATTGCAGCTTACATTGGGGGGACGCTTTGACCGCCTGGCCTTTGACTATCACAACTACCTGGACCAGTCTACCGGCTCGAAGGTGTACCAGCAGGCCACCCCCAAAATTGGGCTTACCTATGATTTGGGACACGGCCGGGGAGTGTACGCCAACTACTCACAGGGCTTCTCCCCGCCCGGGCTGACTTCTATTTTCCGTAAGAAGCCCAACACGCCCGCCGGTGCCCCGGCGGAGTTTTACTATAACCTGAAGCCCGCCCGCTTCTACAACCGCGAAGTGGGTGGCTGGGCCTCGCTGCTGGAGGGCAAAGTGTACCTGGATGTGGCGCTCTATCAGCTGGATGGCCGTAACGAGCTGCTCAACATCCGCCAGCCCGACAACTCGACTGACTACCAAAGTGCAGGTAAGACGTTGCACCGGGGCATTGAGTATGGCCTGACCTATAAGCCCACGGCAGAGCTTTTCTTTCGCTTCGGGAGCACCAACGCAGTGCATCGCTTTGAGGAGTTCGTACTCAGCACCCGGGCCACAGATGCAGTGAAGGATGTGAATGGCAAGCAGATGCCCCAGGCACCGCGCTGGGTAGCCAATACGGAATTGACCTATAAGCCCCAGTGGCTAAAAGGGCTGCGCGTGGCCGGCGAATACCAGCGCATCAGCTCCTGGTATCAGGATCAGATTAATCATGTAAAGTACGAAGATGAAGGTCTGTTCGGGGCCCGGGGTGTGAGCGTACTCAACCTGCGCACGGGATACAGCTGGCATGAGACGTTGGAAGTGTTTGTGAATGTGCTCAACGTCACGGATGAGCGCTACGCTACGGCCGCCACCCGCGGCAACAATAAGACAGACCGGGCCACCTACACCCCCGGCGCGCCCCGCACCTTTGCTACTGGCATTCAATACAACTTCACTGGCCAGCACTAGCAGCCCGTCCCCACGCTTTACCATGGAAATCACGACCTCCCGCACCCAGACGCCACCGGCTCAAGCAGGACCTGTCCGTCGTTTGGTGCTGCGCAACATGTACCGCTGGCACCGGCTGCTCGGCATTCTGACGGTCCTTCCGGTAATAGTCTGGACCCTGAGCGGACTCTCTCACCCGTTGATGAGCAATTGGCTGAGGCCGCAGATAGCCAATGAATCAATACCGTCTCTACCAGCTCTGCGCCCGGTGATATCGTTGCAGCAGCTCCTGCAGCAAAACCAGCTGGCGGGGCTACGCAACATGCGTCTGATGCGCTGGCAAGGCCAACCGGCCTACCAGCTGCTGGTGGATGCGCCTACAGCAGCGCCCCGCTATTTCAGTGCAGTAAGCGGAGCCGCTCTCCCCGGCGATGCGGACCGGCAATACGCTGAGCAGCTGGCGCGCTACTTCACCCAGGATTCCACAGCCCGCGTGGTAAGGGCCGAGCGCCTCACCCATTTCACCCAGGACTACCCATTTGTGAATCGGCTGCTCCCGGTGTGGAAGATTACTCTGGACCGGCCCGGGGTATCCACTGTGTACGTGGAGACGATGCCCGCCCGCCTGGCTACGTTCAACAATCCGACACGGGCAACCTTTCTGCGGGTCTTCAGCCTGCTGCACACGTGGTCGTGGCTGGAGCTGATTGCCAACAATACGGTGCGGGTAGTCGTGATGCTGGTGCTGCTGAGCATCATTATTGCCTCAGCCCTGAGTGGGCTGGTCATCTATGGCCTGTTGTGGAAGCGTTTCCGCCACCCTCGCAACCCAGCCGATACCGTTGGCTGGCTGCGCCGGTACCACCGAGGGGTAGGCCTGGCGGTGGCGCTGGTCACGCTGACCTTTGCGTTCAGTGGGGCGTGGCATGTCTTTATGAAGCTAGACCCGGATGAGCGCCTGCGCTTTCAACATGCGCCTTATATTCCACTTGCCCAGCTACGCACGGACCTTAACCAATTGCCACTAGACTGGCAACAACTTCAGAACGTTGGCTTGGTAGAGCTCAACGGGCAAGCATATTACCAGGTTTTCGCCCTGCCGGCGCAGGGCCCGTCGGCCAAATGGCGCGGCAAACCTGCCTCACGGGCAAGTACCGGACAGCCGGTGGAAGCAGTTCGCCCGCCCGAGGTCAGCTACTATAGCACCAGCAACGGGCTGCTGCTCCCCAACGGCACGAAGCAATACGCCAGCTTCCTGGCCAACACGTTCCTAATTGAAGCCGATGGCCAACCTGCCCAAACTATAGAGAAAACAGAGCTGGTGGACCACTTTGAAGGCGAGTACGGCTTCATTAACAAGCGCCTGCCCGTAGTGAAAGTCGCCTACCGTACCCCACACCAGACCACGCTGTACGTTGAGCCAGCCACCGGGCGCCTGGCTGCCCGCGTGGAGAATGCAGACCGCTACGAGGGGCTTTCCTTTGCCTTCCTGCATAAGTATCATGCGGTAGGGAGCTTAGGCAAAAACATTCGGGACGCCATTACCATGCTCTCAGCGGCGGGTGTGTTGGCCGTGTCGCTGCTGGGCTTGTGGTTGTGGGTGAAAGTGAAATAGGCTGAGGGCTTCCTCGCAAATCGGAATAAAGAGATACTTCACAGAAGCCTTAACACTTATCCGAATCTCTGATAAAGGAGTCGGCTTATTATTGGCTATATGACATCACGGCCATGCCCTAGCCCAGCTGCGCTGGGAAAGGCTCTGGGCGCAACTACTCTCTTTCTCCGCTTGAGTATCCCATTATAAAAGCAATAGCCTTTTTTATCCATCCGGCTACGTGAGTCTACTTCCAACCGATAAAATTGCACCAGAGCTTCCGGTTGACGAAAGCAGAAATAAAAATCTGCGTCCCGCCCACTCTTCATTTTTAAAGAGCATTATATAGATATTTTCATATCCTAAATATATATTGGAGCCGTTGCCACGCTTCCCGCTTTGCTGTCCTACCTGATATGATCCGGGCATCTTTTGCAAGGCAGCGCAACTATCCGCCACAAGCCAAAAATCAATAGCAGCACTTCTACTACTTCCCACATGACTGCTTTTAAGCACCTAGTTTTAGTGGCTTCTTTAGCCATGGCCCCTTTGAAGGAAGGGTTTGCGCAAGCAACCGAGAAAACCGAGAAAAAAGTATCTCACGCGCGCTTATTAGTCGGTGGCGCATTAGCACTAGGCGGTGACCGTGTCGCCGAAGTGTACTTTACCAATGGAAATACCCAATCGGTTAAAGCAGGGCAAGGTATTTCTGTTGCCCTAGGCGGGGAATTTCAGGTTCCTAAAGTTGAGAAGCTGCTCTTAAGAGCCACTGTGGGTTATAAGTACGTGACCACCGCGGCCGAGAATGCGCATATTCGCTTGACCCGGGTGCCCTTCCATTTCACAGCCAACTGGATGATAACGGACCGATTACTAATAGGAGCCGGATTAGCCATGCACCGCGGCATTCAATTTAAGGCCGATGGCATTGGGGAGGACATCACTTTTAAAGGAGCCAGTGGACCGACCTTCGAAATTGCGTACCGTGGGGTCGGGCTCCAGTACACGGCTATGCAGTACAAAGACCAGTATCACCAAACGTATTCGGCGAATTCAATTGGTCTCGCCTATACCGCTACCATCCCCGGTCGCTGAGCCAGAGAGGCCATCTGCACATTGACACTGAACCATTCCTATACTTCTGCCTAGACCGCAAAATGGTGAAGGTGGAATTGTGTGACATTCTATATGTAGAAGGCTTGAAGGACTATGTCAAAATTCATCTCACCACAGGGTCGGGACTGGTTGTCAAACAAACCATCAACGGCTTAGAAGAAAAGCCATCCGAAAGCAATTTCCTGCGCATTCACCGCTCCTTCATCGTGGCGCTAGATAAGGTTCAGGCCTATAACACACGGCACATTGAAGTACGCTCTCAAGAGTTGCCCATTGGCCGGCTGTTCCGCCAGCGGGTAGATGAGGCGCTTACTCAAGTGCGGCACTGCTCTGTTAACGAGAAGGTTATGAGATTTTCACCGCTTCGCAGTTAATTTTAAAGTGGAAGAGGTGTGGCCGAAGTTGCAGTATAAACTGCAGTATAAACAAATAAAAAAGGGCGCTTCCGTATTGGAAACGCCCTTTTAGGTAGCGGGGACTGGACTCGAACCAGTGACCTTTGGGTTATGAGCCCAACGAGCTACCAACTGCTCCACCCCGCACTGTTTGGTTCTGCAAATGTACGAGGGATTTTGGGATAAGTATGCTTCATGGCAAAAAATGCGCTATCTGACAGATTTCCGACTGATAATCAGACGCATTGTTTTATCGTTTCTCCAGTGCCATTTTTCAATATTCAAATTTCATACAACTGCTTCTTTGAAAATTTACGTAGGTCTTTTCTACTGTCATACTCTTATTCAACCATTACCCCCCATGAAGCAATACTTCTCCCTTATCCTTCGGACAAAACACTACCTGACTTCAGCCCTGCTAGTTGCCCTTGGCTTTTCATTTGGCTGCAGTACGGAAACCAAAACGGAGCAATCCACTACTACTGTAGCCACCGATACCACCAATATGGCTACTACCGCTGGGGATACTGCTATGGCCGGCACTCAAAAACCATTGAAGCCCACGGGCCCGCCACCGGCATGGGCACCTAACATGGGCCCAGAAATGCAGGTGGTAATCGATAAGCTAGCCAGCTTAAGCGGCCCTACTCCTCCGGAAAAGCTTACGCCCCAGGAAGTACGCAAGGCGCCTTCGCCCACCGATGCCGTGATGGCCGTCATGAAGGAGCATGGTATTCCGACGCCTCCCTCCCCGCTGGATACCGTGACGAAGGAAGTAGCCCCCGGAGTAAGAGCCCGTATTTATACGCCCCGGGGTGCCACCGGCCCGCTGCCCGTGGTGGTATATTACCACGGCGGCGGATGGGTTATTGCCAACCTCGATACCTATGACCCTTCCGTACGCGCCCTGGCTGAGAAAACCGGCGCCATATTCGTATCAGTAGCATACCGGCAGGCCCCGGAGCACAAGTTTCCTACAGCACATAACGACTCTTTTGCGGCGTACCAGTGGGTGCTGAAGAATGCTGCTTCCATCAACGGCGACCCTAAGCGCGTAGCGGTGGCCGGAGAAAGCGCCGGCGGCAACTTAGCGGCTAACGTCTGCATCATGGCCCGCGACAAAGGTATTGCCCAGCCCAAACACCAACTACTGGTGTACCCCATCGCCGGCTATGATATGAATACGCCCTCCTACCAGAAAAATGCCAGTGCCAAGCCGCTAAGCAAACCCTTCATGGCGTGGTTCTTCAAGCACTACCTGCGCACCCCCGCCGAGGGCAACAGCCCCATAATTTCGCTGGTGAAAGTTGCTAACCTAAAGGGCCTGGCCCCCGCCACGGTTATCGGAGCCGGCATCGACCCGCTGATGAGTGAAGGGAAAGCCTACGCCGATAAGCTGCAGGCTGCCGGTATTCCCGTGAAATACCAGAACTACGACAACGTAACCCACGAATTCTTTGGCATGGGTACCGTAGTACCCCAGGCCCGCGAAGCCCAGGACCTGGCCGCCAGTCAGCTGAAGGGCGCTCTGAAATAAAGCATGCTGAACTAATGCTGATTGTAGAAGCCGCTGTGGTATAACCTCAGCGGCTTTTTTGTGCGGCATCACCTACGCCTAAAACCTACTGGTAATGCCGAAGTGAATTTTAGAGGCGCCCAGCGCCAACGTCTGCCCCCGGGCCCGGCCCACGGAATACACAAACTGAAATACCCCGGCGCCGGTGCGGAAGCTCAAACCCGCGCCCAGGCCGGTGGGATTGTTGGTGCTTTGGGTACCCACTATATCCTGCCGCAGCATTCCCTGATCGGCAAACAGAAAAACGTAGGCATCCTGCCCGGTATACTGCCGGAATTCCACGGTACCCACGGCATATTGGTTGGCGTAGAAGTTCAGCTCATTGAAGCCCCGCAGAGTAGTCAGGCCGCCCAGCCGGAACAGGTCGTTGAGAAACAGGCGCTGGTTGAGCAGGGCCTCACCGCGCACCCGCGCCAGCACCACCCCATTGCGCCCCACCCGGAAGTACCGCTCCACGCGCAGCCCCAGCGTGGTTTGCGTGGAGCGCAGCGGCAGCCGCTGGTAAAGCGTATCATTCAGTTCGGCATTTTTGAAGATGCGCTTATTGCCGATGGCAGCCTGGGCAGTCACCAGCAGGCCTTGGCGAGGAAAATACAGGTCATCCAGCGTGTTCCAGGCATAGTCCAGACCGTAGGAGTTGTATTCGGTATCGATGTTCTGGGGCAGCGTGGTGCGCTGGCGAAAGGTGGAATCGGCTAGGAGGCGGGAGCCGCGCCGCTCGGTGAAAAAGGCAATGCGCCCGGCCTTGGCCATGGGATAGGTAACCTGCACGCGGGGCCGGATGGTCTGGAAGGCATCGTTCTGTCGGTACAGATTAAAGCTGCCGCTTACCTCCAGCGGCGTGCCGAAGAACCCCGGGTGCACATACTGCGCATCCAGCAGCTGCGAAAGGGCATCTACTTTGCGCCACTGCAGCCCCAACTGCTTGCCCCCTCCACGCAGGTTGCGCAGGTTAATCGTCACGTCGCCGGTCAGCTGCACGCGCTTTTGGGTGGGGCCGGGCGCAGGGTTGGGTAGTACGCCCACAATAGCATCAAACTGGTTGGCCGGACGGTCTTCCAGCAGTAGGTATACGCGGGCTTTACTCTGAGCAAAGCGCACTTCAGGCGCAGCCTTCACCCGCAGATAAGGCAGCTGTTTTAGCAGACGGGTGGCCGCCTCTACCCGCTGCTGGCTGTAGGGCTGGTTGGGAATGATTTGCAGATACCGCATCAGAAACTGCTTGCGGGTCTTGGTAGCCCCTACTATCTGCAACGAATCGAAGTACACCACCGGCCCGCGCTCCAATACTACCCGGCCCTCAATATCGCGGCCCGTGAGTTGCAAAGAATCGAGGCGCACGGTGGCGAAGGGGTAGCCCTGATTTTCAGCTTCTGATAGAATGCGCTGCTGCAGGCGTACCCAGTCGGTGGGCACGAAAGGCTTATTGGTGAAGAATCGCTCCCGGTAGCCGGCGCGGGTTAGCAGGGCGTCGCCGAGGTTGCCGTTGCGTAGCCGGACCCAGCGGAACGGCTCTCCTACGTACAGGCGCACCCGCACGGTATCCGGTTGCCATTGGAGCGTGTCGGCCGAGGCCGTGAGGTAGGCATCGTGCTGCAGGCTGAGCACCAGGGCCCGCACTTCGCGCAATACCGCTAAGGAATCGGGCAGTGTGCGGCGGTAGCGGTAGCGCCGCACTATGGGCAGGTCGGCGGCTTCGGTTTCCAGCACCAGCGTGCGCGGGTGGGCCCGCACTACCGGGCGGAGCCGGGTAGTGTCCGGAGTGGTGTTAGGAGGCAGCGGTGGACTTGCCAAGCCAGGAGTATTAGGCGAAACCTGCGCCCAAGCGCTGCTAGTTGAACTGCTTAGTAGCAGCCAGTAGCATCCCAGAAAAAGCAGTAAGCGCGCAGCCATGACGGCAAGTAAACGCAAAACCGGCGGTTTCGTGCCAGGAACAATAAGACAGCGACGGGAAATACTGAATCTGTGTCCAGACAGGCAGCCGATATGAGGACTAGACTATATTGCCACGTTTTGTTGCCATCCTATTCTTTCCCGATTACTAAAAATGTCCATCGACATCAACCCTATTGAAATTCCTGAAGTAAGATTTACCTCCACCGGCGAACTGCTCATTACCGCCTCGGCTACCTCTTCCAAACATGACTTTGATTTTTATGAAGGCCGGTGGAAGCTGCATAACCGCAAGTTGAAATCACGGTTAGCGAACTGTACTGAATGGGTAGAGTTTGAGTCGACGCAGGAGATGCATCGGGTTTTGCACGGCCTAGGGAACATCGACAACTACTTAGCTACGTTTGAAGGCGTGCCATTTGAAGGAATGTCGGTCAGACTTTTTAACCCCACAACCCGGCTCTGGAGCATCTACTGGGCCGATTCCAACGCCGGCAAACTAGACCCGCCCGTGGTTGGCTCCTTTGATCAGGACATTGCCCATTTCTTCACCAAGGACATTTTTGATGGCCAGGAAATTCTGGTCGTGTTCCGGTGGGATGCCCGGGACAAAGAAAACCCGGTATGGAGTCAGGCTTTTTCTGCCGATAACGGTCAATCCTGGGAGTGGAACTGGTATATGCACTTCAGCCGGATGAACGCCTAGCCCCGGCAGGCGGGTTTAGCTGGCAGCTCAGTAAGCGCCCATTTATATATCATCCTCAACGCCTCCACCTTATGGACCACAATGCCGCTGCCGTCGCCTTGTTCGATAAGCTGGCCAACCAGTACCAGGCCAAGTACATGCGGCAGGATCAGTATCATGCTTCCTTCGACGCTTTTTGCTGCCGCGTTGCCAAGCCCAACCCAGCCATTCTGGAAATTGCCTGTGGCCCCGGCAACATCACCCAGTACCTGTTAGCGCAACGCCCCGATTTCCGCCTTCTGGGTATCGACCTGGCCCCAAACATGCTGGCGCTGGCCCGGCAGAATAACCCCATAGCGGAATTTCAACTGCTGGACGGCCGGAATATCCGCCAGCTCGGCCAGCAGTACGATGCCATTATGTGCGGCTTTTTCCTGCCCTATCTTTCCAAAGAAGAGGCTATAAAGCTGATTCAAGATGCTGCCATGCTGTTAACTGAAGATGGAACGCTGTATATCAGCACAATGGAAGACGAATACAGCAAATCGGGCCTGCAGTATTCCAGTTCCGGCGAGCCTCTGTACATGTATTTTCATCAGGCTGATTATCTCTTGGCAGCCCTCACCGAAAACGGGTTTAGGAACATCGAAGTGCAGCGCCTGACTACGTCTGGCCAGAACGGTGCCGTCACCACGGACCTGTTGATTCTGGCCAGCAAATGAAGTGAGGCCGCTATTGCCCGCCGCACATTCTCCCCCACCCAAGCGTTATCTTTGTAGTCTGCAACGCTGCGCACGCTGCCTGGCCGCTGCGGACTTCTTCATGCCCGGACTCTACCTTCATATTCCCTTCTGCAAGCAGGCCTGCCACTACTGCGACTTCCATTTCAGCACCTCGCTAGCGCTGAAAAGCCGCCTGGTAGAAGCTATTGGCCAGGAGCTGGCTCTGCGCAAGGAATACCTGGGGCCCGCTGCCGTGCTCGATACTATCTATTTCGGTGGCGGCACACCTTCCTTACTCACGGCCGCTGAGCTGGATTTCATTCTGGAGGAAATTCATCGTCACTTTCGTGTAGCGGAAGGTGTCGAAATTACCCTGGAAGCCAACCCCGACGACCTCACAGCCGTGAAGGTGCGGGAGCTGGCCGCTTCCCCCATCAACCGGCTGAGCATCGGCCTGCAGAGCTTCCACGAGCCCCACCTGCGACTGATGAACCGGGCCCACTCGGCCGCCGAATCAGAAACGGCTGTACGACTGGCACAAGACGCGGGCTTCGAGAATATATCGGTGGATCTGATTTACGGCGTGCCTGCGCCCGACCATAGCATCTGGGAGCAGGACATGGCCCGGGCGTTTGCCCTGCAGGTGCCGCATCTTTCCTGCTATGCCCTCACTATTGAGCCCGGTACCGTGTTCGGGCATCAACTGAAAAAAGGCACGTTCAAAGCCCCGCCCGATGAGTTTGTGGCCCAGCAATTTGAGCTATTGCTCACGCAGATGCGCGCCCACGGCTACCAGCAGTACGAAATCAGCAACTTCTGCCAGCCCGGCCGCGAGTCGCGCCACAACTCCGCCTACTGGCGCGGCGTGCCGTACCTGGGCCTGGGTCCTAGTGCGCACTCCTTCAACGGCAGCAGCCGGCAGTACACCGTAGCCAACAACCCGCAGTACGTGGCCGCCGTGCTGGAGCGCCAGGAGGTGCCCGCCACCGTAGAAATCCTCTCCCCCACTGACCGCGCCAACGAGTACCTGATGACCAGCCTGCGCACCGCCCAGGGCTGCGACCTGCGCCACCTGCGCGAGCACTTGGGCATAGACCTGCTCAGTACCCACGCAACCTACCTGCAACAGCTCCAGGGCACCGGGCAAGCCACTATCCGCCAGGAGGTGCTGCAGCTCACGGACCAGGGCAAATTACTAGCCGACCAGATTACGCTGGAGCTGTTTCAGGAGTAAGCTGGCAGGGCAACCCACTGGCACTCAATCCCCGGAAAATTGGCCGTACGTTGCGTCCGGTTTTACCGTACATTGAGACAATGAACCGCCTGATTGATGCTCTCGTGGACGATGCCGACTTCTTTGTCGAGCACGTTCAGCTCACCGCCATTGTCTTCGACAACACCAACGACGTGACCCTGTGGGCCACCACGGTGTTTGATGATGACCTGCATTTTTTCCACCTCGGTCTGGAGTTTCAGGCCCTTGACGTAATTCTGCGCCTGGCTGGCCCCCGGGCGGAAGCCCTGCAGGAACAGGTAGCCGATGCGCTGGCCACCGTAACCGACTGGCCCTGCCTGCTGGAATACAACACCGAAGCGGTTCCGCCCGTGGTACTACCGGATGTGGCCCTGAAGCTCTCCTGCACCTACCCTGCCGATACGGATGAGGACGACGAGGATGCCGTGCCCCATAATATCTTTTACCTCGAAGACATCTACCTGCGCCTGGAATCATAAGGCTACCGCCATGATGTACCTTATTCCCGGGCTGGGCGCTGATGAGCGGGTTTTCCGTAACCTCCTGCCGCTCCTACGCGGCGAGGTGCGCGTGCTGCCCTGGCTCACGCCTAAAAAGGATGAAAGCCTGCCGCAATACGTGACCCGCATGGCCGAATTTGTGGACTCCACCCAGCCATGCCTGGTGGTGGGCGTGTCGTTTGGGGGCGTAGTGGCGTTGGAATTATGTCGGCTGCGCCCGCTGGCTGAGGCCATCCTGATTTCCAGCATCCCGGATGCCAGCTGCTTGCCGCCCTTGCTGCGCGCTATCCGGGCCTCTAAGGTCTATAAGCTGGTGCCACCGCAGTTACTGAAGCTGTTTCCCCGGGCCGGCCAATGGTATTTCGGGGTGCGCAATGGCGAAGAGTACCGCCTGTTCAAGGAAATTCTCCAGGATATGGAGCCCCACTACACCCGCTGGGCCATCGACCGGCTCCTGCACTGGGACAGTACCGATACGGGGCGATGCCTGCAGATTCTGGGTACCCGAGACCGGGTATTCCCTGCTGGCCCTGCGCCGGTAGATTATTTGGTTGAGGGCGGTGGCCACTTTATGGTTCTCAGTCACGCCCAGGAAATCAGCCTTATTTTAAACCGGCTGGCCGAGGCGCAAGCCACCGGCACCAACGCCGAAGCGCCAGTACCGGTGGCCACACCCAACTCATCAAAAGCTGAGAATCCAAAATAATTAAGCCCATCATGCAGCGCACAGCGCGGTATCTCAGGTGCTGACGTTGTTGGCCCCAGACCGTCCTAAAAAGAACGTGTCATGCTGAGCGCAGTCGAAGCATCTTGCTAGTGTGGTATACCTTGGCAACGAAGCGGGAGAGATGTTTCGGCAAGGTAAGCACGTCGTTCTATTACTTTGCAGCTTCCTACTCCCGCTCTTATGCTCGCCACCTACCCCTACCAGAACCGCACCTTCACTTTCAACCCGGCAACTCCGCTGGATATTTCCCTGCCGCTGGCGCCGGGCGAGAACCAGGTGAATTGCTTCTGGGCTGAGCCGGTGCAGTTCGACATCATACAAGTAGGCAGCTTTGTGGGCAGCGTGGCCGATGGCGGCAGCACCAACTACAAACGGGTGCACGTAACCCCCCACGGCAATGGCACCCACACTGAATGCTACGGTCATATCTCCCCTGATCCGACAGCAACCCTCAACCGTCACCTGCGCCGTTTCTTGTTCGTGGCTCGACTGGTATCAGTGCAACCCCGCCCCCAGCCCAACGGCGACGAGGTAGTCATGCTGGCTGATATGCTGCGCGAGCTGGAAACCGGCCCCGATGCCGCCATCCGCCCCGAAGCCCTGATTCTGCGCACGCTGCCCAACCACAAGTCCAAGCGCACCCGCCAGTACTCCGGCACCAACCCCACTTATCTGGAGCCTGCCTTGGCTCAGTACCTGGCTGAGCACCACATTGAGCACCTGCTGCTGGACCTGCCCAGCGTAGACCGGGAAGAAGATGCCGGACAACTGCTGGCCCACCACGCCTTCTGGCAGTACCCGCACGCCACCCGCCAGCAAGCCACCATCACCGAGCTCATCTTCGTGCCCGATGAAGTAGAAGACGGCCTGTACCTACTCAACCTGCAAATCACCAGCCTGGAGTTGGACGCCAGCCCCAGCAAGCCCGTCCTCTACGCTTTAGGCAGCACGTCAGCCTAAGCATACTCTAAGCCGCAATATTTTCTATCATTCTATAATTAGCTGTCATCCTGAGCCAGCGAAGGACCTTCTCACGCAAGCACAAGTCGTCGTTAAGCGAGTCGTTCAGCGGGGAAGAGGCCCTTCGCAAAGCTCAGGATGACACGTGTTTAGAGTTGCCGGCGACTATGAGAACGACAAATACGAATACCCAAATGACCGCAACGCAAAAAGGGACGGCCCTTGCGGACGGTCCCTTTCTGAAAAAGCGAAGCTTAAAAAGCTTACTTGTTGTCTTTAGCCGACTCCGTAGCCGAGGTGTGAACCTCAGCAGCGTCTACCCCTGCAGGTACTACCGATACGAATGAACGGTCTTTGCGGCCCTTGCGGAACTGCACGGTACCATCAATCATAGCGAACAGGGTGTGGTCCTTACCGATACCCACGTTCTGGCCGGGGTGGTGCTTGGTGCCACGCTGACGAACGATGATGTTGCCGGAAATGATGGCCTGGCCACCGAAGATTTTCACGCCCAGACGCTTGGAATGCGACTCGCGGCCGTTGTTGGAAGAGCCTACGCCTTTCTTATGTGCCATGGTATTTTAAGCTTTTAGCTAGCAGCATTGCGCCGTTAGCTGATGGTCTGAGGAAAGCCCAGCCGGGAAGAGAAAGCTACTGGCCAGCGGCCGTTAGCTTACCGCTTTCCTTAGCCGATGCTGTTGATCATTACTTTGGTGAACTGCTGACGGTGACCGTTCAGCTTCTTGTAGCCCTTACGGCGCTTTTTCTTGAACACCAAGACTTTGTCGCCCTTTACGTGCTCCAGAATAGTACCCGTTACGGCTACGTCCAGCAAGGGCGCGCCGATGGTCAGCGTACCGTTGTCATCGGTCAGCAGGGCTTTGCCCAACTCCACCTTGTCGCCGACGTTGCCGGCCAGTCGGTGAGCGTATACAAATTTATTGGCTTCGACCTTGGTCTGCTTGCCAGCTATGTTGACGATTGCGTACATCGGCGTCTTCGCGGTTTCTGAAAAATGGAAGGCAAAAGTAGAAGTACAAATCCACAATTCCAAACCTAACTCGTTAATCATCATTATCCCAACCCTGCTTTGTCCCCTCAGTCCCTCTTATGAGGCTCCCGCATAGAGTACGCGAATAACATTTTTGTGGATAATTATGATTGTCCACACACCATTTGTGGATAACTTTTGTAAAATCCCTGCTTTTTGGTATTTCTCGGGGGATTTTCCAGCTTTTGCCGTTGTGGACAACATCCAGGGCATACACAAAAATTAACAGAGAAAAAACGTATTTGAGAGGCGCGGCTCCCGAAACTGCGGTTTATATTTGGTGCTCCGGGGTTGGCAGCTGCCCGCCAGATAGTCCAAACATTCCGGTTATCACGGAGTTGAAAACCACAACTTCACCGGCTGCCCCGGCCTCATTTCGCTACTCAAACCCTTGCCTGCTATGGAACCTTTGCTCGTCGAGAATCCCAACCGCTTTGTTCTGTTCCCCATTCAGCACGATACGGTGTGGCAGATGTACAAGAAAGCCGAAGCCTCCTTCTGGACAGCTGAGGAAATCGACCTGAGCCAGGACCAGAAGGATTGGGAAGCCCTCAACGATGGGGAGCGGCACTTCATCTGCCACGTGCTGGCTTTCTTCGCCGCCTCCGATGGCATTGTGAATGAAAACCTGGCCGTAAACTTCATGCAGGAAGTGCAGATGCCTGAGGCGCGCTGCTTCTACGGCTTCCAGATCATGATGGAAAACATCCACTCGGAAACCTATTCCCTGCTGATTGACACCTACATCAAAGACTCCAAGGAAAAGGACCGCCTCTTCAACGCGCTGGAAACCGTGCCCTGCGTGAAGAAGAAAGGCGAGTGGGCCCTGAAGTGGATTAATTCCGAAGACTTTGCCGAGCGCATCATTGCCTTCGCGGCCGTGGAAGGCATTTTCTTCTCGGGCTCGTTCTGCTCTATTTTCTGGCTGAAGAAGCGCGGCCTCATGCCGGGCCTTACCTTCAGCAACGAGCTGATCAGCCGCGACGAGGGCCTGCACTGCGACTTCGCCTGCCTGCTCTACGAGAAATACCTGGTGAACAAGCTGCCCGAGGCCCGCGTGCACGCCATCATCCGCGACGCCGTGCAGATTGAGCAGGAGTTCGTGACCGATGCCTTGCCTGTGAACCTGATTGGCATGAACGCCAAGGCCATGTCCCAGTACATTGAGTTTGTGGCCGACCGCCTGCTGCAAAGCCTGGGTTACAGCAAAATCTACAACGCCACCAACCCCTTCGACTTCATGGAAATGATTTCGCTGCAGGGCAAAACCAACTTCTTCGAGAAGCGCGTGGCTGAGTACCAGAAAGCCGGCGTAATGAGCGAGCGTACCGAAAACGCTTTTTCGCTGGACGAGGATTTTTAAGCCATCAGACTCAGCAAGCACAAAAAGCCCCGCGACACATCTGCCGCGGGGCTTTTTCATATTCAGCTAATGCTAGAAAACTAGAAACTAGTTCCCCTCCTCAGCTGAGGAGGGGAACTAGTTTCTAGCTGCTAGTTCTCTACTCCTAGCCTAGCAGGTTGTACCAAATTCCCCACTCCCGCGCAACCTGAATTTCTTCTCTACTTCCCCCGCAACATAGCCCTGCGCTGATATAAAAAACTGCTGAATTGCACTGATTTAAGGCAATGTGGAAAACTTCTGAAAAGAAGGTTTGTCCTGCCCGTGGAAGACAGATAACTTCCGGAATCAATCTGCTCCGTGAGCGGCGGATTGCGCCTCTTGTTAGCATCTTCGGCTGGCTCTGCCCAGAGCAGCCCCATCCTATCCAACTTCATAACCTGCTACGTCTATGCTGGTACTCAAACGCGACGGTCGCCGCGAATCCGTGAAATTCGACAAAGTCACGGCACGCATTGAAAAGCTCTGTTACGGGCTCAACATGATGTTCGTATCACCGGTAGAGGTGGCCAAGAAGGTCATTGATGGGATTTACGACGGCGTAACCACCGTAGAGCTGGACAACCTGGCCGCGGAAACTGCCGCCTCGCTCACCACCAAGCACCCCGACTACGCTATTCTGGCGGCACGCATTGCCGTGAGCAACCTGCACAAGGTTACCTCTAAGTCGTTCAGCAGCACCATGAAGCGGCTGTACACCTACGAGGACCCCAAAACCGGCGAAAACGCTTCCCTCATTGCCAAAGACGTGTGGGAGGTAATTCACAAGCACGCCGCTACCCTGGACTCGGCCATCATCTATGACCGGGACTACAGCTACGACTACTTTGGCTTTAAAACCCTCGAGCGGAGCTACCTGCTGCGCGTAGACGGCAAAGTGGTAGAGCGGCCCCAGCACATGCTCATGCGTGTCGCCATTGGCATCCATAAGGACGATTTGGAGTCGGCAATTGAGACCTACAACCTCATGAGCGAGCGGTGGTTCACGCACGCCACGCCCACGCTGTTCAACGCCGGCTCGCCCAAGCCCCAGCTCAGCTCCTGCTTCCTGCTCACGATGAAGGACGACTCCATCACGGGCATCTACGACACGCTGAAAAACTGTGCCCAGATTTCGCAGAGCGCCGGCGGCATTGGCCTGAGCATTCACAACGTGCGCGCCACCGGTTCCTACATCAAAGGCACCAACGGCACCTCAAACGGCATCATCCCGATGCTGAAAGTGTTTAATGACACGGCCCGCTACGTAGACCAGGGCGGCGGTAAGCGCAAAGGCGCCTTCGCCATTTACATTGAGCCCTGGCACGCCGATATCTTCGACTTCCTGGATCTGAAAAAGAACCACGGCAAGGAGGAAAACCGCGCCCGCGACCTGTTCTACGCCCTCTGGACACCCGACCTGTTCATGAAGCGCGTGGAAGCCAACGCCGACTGGACGCTGATGTGCCCCAATGAGTGCCCCGGCCTGGGCGACACCTGGGGTAAGGACTTCGAGCGCCTCTACGAAAAGTATGAGCGGGAAGGCCGCGGCCGCAAAACCATTAAGGCGCAGGAGCTGTGGTTCTCTATTCTGGAAAGCCAGCAGGAGACCGGCACGCCCTACATGCTGTTCAAGGACGCCGCCAACAGCAAGAGCAACCAGCAGAACCTCGGCACCATTAAGTCCTCGAACCTGTGCACCGAGATTATGGAGTACACCGACGAGAACGAAATTGCGGTGTGCAACCTGGCCTCCCTGGCGCTGCCGCGCTACCTCAAAGAAGAAAACGGCACCGTGGTGTTCGACCACGACAAGCTGTACGAGGTAACCTACCACGCCACCAAAAACCTGAACAAGGTTATTGATATCAACTACTACCCCGTGGTAGAAGCTGAGCGCAGCAACCGCCGCCACCGCCCCATCGGGCTGGGTGTGCAGGGGCTGGCCGATACGTTCATTGCCCTGCGCATGCCCTTCGAGAGCGACGAGGCCAGCGGACTGAACAAGGACATCTTCGAAACCATCTACTTCGCGGCCATGACGGCCTCCAAGGACCTGGCCATGAAGGACGGCGCCTACGAAACCTTCCAGGGCTCACCCCTGAGCCAGGGCAAGTTCCAGTTTGACCTGTGGGGCGTAACGCCTGAGTCGGGCCGTTGGGACTGGGATACCCTGCGCCAGCAGGTAATGGAGCACGGCGTGCGCAACTCCCTGTTGGTAGCGCCTATGCCCACGGCTTCTACCGCCCAGATTCTGGGTAATAACGAGTCGTTTGAGCCGTATACCTCCAACATTTACGTGCGCCGTGTGCTGAGCGGCGAGTTTATGGTGGTGAACAAGCACCTGCTGAAGGACCTGGTGAAGCTGGGCATCTGGAACGACCAGATGAAGACGGCCATCATTGCGGCCAATGGCTCGGTGCAGGACATCCCCAACATTCCGCAGCACATCAAGGACCTGTACAAAACGGTGTGGGAGATTTCGCAGCGCCGCATTATTGATATGTCCGCTGACCGGGGCGCCTACATCTGCCAGAGCCAGAGCCTGAACCTGCACGTGCAGAACGTGAACTTCGGCAAGCTCACCAGCATGCACTTCCACAGCTGGAAGAAGGGCCTGAAAACCGGCATGTACTACCTGCGCACCAAAGCCGCCGCCGATGCCATCAAGTTCACGGTGCAGAAGCAAGCCGCCGAAACCCTGGAGCCCATGAACGTAGCCGACCAGGCCGCCGCCATGGCCTGCTCCCTGGATAATCCGGACGCCTGCGAGGCGTGTGGCTCGTAGAGGATATTGGATTTAAGTAGTTAAAACGCCACCGTGTCTTACTGGACGGTGGCGTTTTAACTTTAACTATTATTCAAATTTCAACTATTCTGTTTTATAATATGAACGATAGTATTCTTTCTAAGGGACTTGACGAACTACGACGTGCTGACGCAGGTATCCTAAATGCTGCCAAAAAAATGGTCGAGGGGCAAGAATTATTTCCATTAGATATTCTAGCTAATGCAGTACTCAACCGTTCGTTAGCACTTATAAACGGTTTTATTGTGCTAGCAGAGGCTGATAATTATTTAGGAGCAATACACCTCATTCGACTCCATTTAGACAGCTTTTTGCGTTTTGCGGCTGCATGGCAGGTAGATCAACCACATGATTTTGCCTTTAAAGTCTTGAATGGCGAACCTATCCGAAAATTAAAAGACCGGACTGGAGCTAAAATGACCGATGCTTATTTAGTAAGCATATTCTCCAAAGATTATCCTTGGATCAAAAGCGTTTATGAAACAACTTCAGGTTATATACATTTAAGTGACCGACACATTTTTGCTTCAACAAAAATAGAGTCCGAACAAAGGTTAATGCACTTCTCTATTGCTAGAAAAGACCGTTTTTTGTCAATTGACTTAAAGGTTGATGCTATTAACGGTATGCTTGCAATAACGAACTGCATAAGTCAATACGTCCATGGTTGGGCTTGGACAAAGGCCAGCCCGGATAAGCTTGATGATCTGAAGAAGCTCACAATAGGTGAAAACTTATAGCATGTCACAAGGAGCTTAAGCTTTGAATTATATGCTTCTCCGCTATTTCTGTTGCTTGGTGCTACCACTATTCAGCCTATCCAATTCCCAAGCACAGGCCCTAAAGCACAGCAAAACAGCAACTCCTCAAGCCTTACTTCAAGGCACTTGGGCGACTAGCAAAGTGGCAAATGCGGAGTTCCGGGTAGATGGCAACCGCTTGACCTATGTGGAGTTTCTGGATCAGCATCTGCGCTATACCATTACGCCTACTAAACTGACCATCTTTAATGGGAATAGCCCCTACACTTGCCGCATTAAGAAGCTGACATCAGATAGTCTTGTGTATGAGACGCCGTATGGGTTTGTAGTGCGGTTGTATAAGCGGAAATAGAAGTACCCTTGCAGGGCTAACGCCTGTGAATCGAAAGGCTTCCACAACCGTGGAAGCCTTTTGTGTATACAACCAAACGGCACTCTAGCAGCTTACGCTCAATGTTCTCCTATCAAACCAGCTTGCTTACCAACTGCAGCAGTTCCTGCTGGGTAGACTGGGTTTTGTTGCGGGCGTACCAGCCGTGCAGCTCCTCGGCAAACTCCTCGTGGGAAGCACCGCGGGCTTTCATGTCCTGAAACAATTGTTGGGCTTCGGCGGGGCGCGGGCCCCACTGGGCTACTTCCGTGAGCGTATCGGCATTCAGCACAATCAGCTTAGGGATGGAGCGGCCGCCGTTGGTGAGGTAGCGGTCCATCAGGTCGGGGGTTTCGTCGCGCAGCAGGTAGTGCGTGCTGATGCGGCCATTGCTGGTTTGGGCTATGGCCTCCAGCACGGGCACTATCTGGGCCGCGTCGCCGCACCAGCCTTCGGTCAGAATCAGCCAATGGTAGGCATGCTGCAGGTGTTGCAGGGCGGTTTGCAGCTCGGGCAGTACCTGGGTGGTTTTATCCAGCCGCTGCATACGCTGCACATTCAGGTGGGTGTAGTGCGTGAGCATTTCCGACTGCTGGGTGCCGGTGGTTTTGCCTTCGGCCTGCAGCTTATCAATAAGTCGGCGGTAGTTTCCGTAAGTATAGGCGGTGGCCAGGCGCTCCGGTGTAAGTACGGGAGCCAACGTATGCGTAGACATAGATACAAAGGCTAGTGACAGATGCTATAACAACGAACAACGCCATTTGATGGCCGAAGCTGGTTGAATAGAGTTTCTGTAGTAATCCAGGCCGGGCTACAGCGTTGCCAAGGGTTACCCGGCGTAACCGAAACAAAAAAGGCCTCCATGCCAATGGAAGCCTTTTCTCTATGCTACTGCTTGCTACTAATGGCGACCCTTGCCATGTCCTTTGCCATGCCCACGGCCACCACCATAGTAGGCACCGCTGGGGGCATAGTACACGGGCCGGGCGGGCACCACCATTACGGGGCGGGCCTGATAGTAATGGCGCTTAGGGCCTTTCCACTTTTTGGGGTGATGCGCTTCGCGCACCACTATCACGGGTGGCGGAGCCGGGCGGCCAATGTTGATGGTAACCTGGGCGTTGGCCGGCGTAGCGCTCAGCGCCAGAAGAGAAACTACCAGAAAAGCAGTGAGAAAGAAGATTTTCAGCATATACAAACGGTGAAGGACAGGGAGGCAAAATACACTTCGGCGCTGCTCAAAAAACACGCCAAAACAGCCGAGCTTCATCCGGCCGCTACCCTTTACTTTCTGGACCTCCCATTGCTCACTGGAAAAGGGATGGGTTAGCCCCGGGCCTAAACCAGTTCGGGTCAGATACCCAACTAAGTTGGCATCGGACCCGAGCTAATTCCCCTAAAGGGGCTAGGTGGTAATCTTCTGGCTTATGCAGGCGCAGCCTTAGTAAACAAAGCGGCCCAGCCGACGGCGAGAAGCAGCAGAAAGTGAAGTAGCAGGACGGACACTAAGGGCGGAGGAAGCAACAAAACGTTTCATGGCTCAGAAAGGAAAAGGATGAATGGACTAGATACTGGTGATGCAGGCGCAGCCCCGCTTAGTAAACAAAGCGGCCTGAGCGACGGCGGGCCGAAGCCGACAGCGAAGCAGATGATTTCAGGGAACGAGCGGAGGAGGAAGTGAAGCGTGACATGGCTGAAAAGAGAAAGAGAGTGGATGATTGAAATACAGATTTGGTGAGGAGAAGAAGTGTGCGTTTGTGAACATCACTGCCGCTAACCTGTATAGGGGAATCCAAGCGCTGTGCCAAACTCATAATTAATTGATTTTCAATATTTTATATATATTACTCAAGAATAAGCCTCAGTAGATAGTGTTCGGAAACAGGCATACTGTCCGATTTCGTACAGCTGGTGGCGGCAATGGCTTAAGCAGCAGATTGGGGAGGCAGGCGCAGGTGTAGCCAAGCACCCGGTTTCTCGACCTTGGCATCATTTCAATAATTAATAAAATAATATGGCCATGCGTGGGCAACTGTTGAGGTAGCGAGGGTGTCTTATGGAGCATTACAGCAGTACTGCTTCGTTACCAGCAAAGCAGCTTTTTTCTCCAACCTCCTTCTTACCCCCTACCACGCTATGAAAATGCTTCTAACCCAAGCCCCTCGCCTCCTACTGGTGGCCGCCATTGCCAGTCTGGGCTTCACCCAACCCGCCCAGGCCCAATCGGCCCTGCCACCGCAGCCCATCAGTGTGCTGAAGGTGAATGACTTTACATATATAGTGCGCGCCAGCAACCCCCAGCAGCAACGCAGCGAGGTGCAGGTAGTGCGCCTCAGCGACAATACCGTGCTCTACAGCCACTCTACCTCTAAGCACACCTTTGGCACCAAACTGAATGTGGAGGAGCTACCCGACGGGGAGTACGCCTTTGTGGTGAAAGTAGGCAAAGACGTGACCCGCTATACCCTGGACCTGCACACGGAAGCGGAACACCGCTCGGCCCGGTTAGGTACGGTATCCTTAACGGCCATGGCTTTGAAGTAGCAAGTCTTTGCTGCACTTCCCACGCAGGGTACAGGCTGCTGGCTTGTACCCTGTTTTTTTACTGGATGCCGGGCTCTATAGGTTGCCGGCCACGGCTGACCACTTGAGTCGGGCTTCCTGGGCTGATGGTACTTAGCCTGCGGGACCCTGTTTTGAGGCCTCCTGCCCCTATACCATAGTGCGCCTTTTTGCATTCTTTCCCTAACGCTTCATCTTTCTTATAATCAGATAATTATATACAAAAATAGATGCAACGCTGTGTGGAAAACGGTGTCTATGATACATCATACAAGTACTGCTTCGCCGCCAGGCTGGCAGCTGTTTTTTCCAACCTTTTTACCACACTACGTTATGAAAACGCTCTTGCAACAAGCCCCCCGCCTGCTACTGGTGGCCGCCTGCGCCAGTCTGGGTTTTACCCAGTCCGCTCAGGCCCAGTCCTCGGCTCGTCCTCAGCCCGTTTGCGTTGATAAAGTAACGGACTTCACCTACCTGGTACGCGTGAGTAACCCTCAGCTGCAGCGTGGGGAGCTAAAAGTGATACGACTCAGCGACAATAAGGTGCTGTACAATCAGTTCAACAAGAAGGCTGTTTTCGGCAGCAAGCTGAACGTGCGGGAGCTACCCGATGGGGAGTATGCCTTTATAGTGAGAGTGGGCAAAGACATTACCCGCTATACACTGGACATCAACACCAAATTGGAGCGTTCCGCCCGCCTGGGTTCGGTATCGATGACGGCTATGGCCGACGAGGAGTAGAAAGGCAGGTGCCCCGTTGGCGGCAGACAACGCGGGTGCCCGGTTAAAGAAGTGGTGCAAGCCACCAGCCACCACAAAAAAAGGACAGCTAGTATAGCTGTCCTTTTTTTGTGGCGAAGCAGTCCAGGAGTTCGTCAAGAACACCTCATAACGTGTTGCGGCGGGGCCAAGCGGCTTAATAGGGCACATGTTCGTGCAGCCGGGACGCCTTGGCGTTGCCCGGTTAGTTGCAGTGACCAGGGCCGGTGGCGCCTTCGTTGTAATTGGCCAGGGCCGTGATTAGGGTGCTGGTGGCGCCAGGCGCCAGGTAGCCCGCGCCTACCGGAGGTATTACCTTTCCGCTAATGAGGGCATCGGCAGCTACTATGCTGGGCGCTATAACCTTACTATCAGCGCCTTTAGCAACGTTCAGCTTGGCGGCGATGAGCTGGTGCGCTAACGCCAGCAGGCCATTGCCCTGGGCTGGGGTATTAAAAATACGCAGCAGCTGGAGGTCTGTGTAGGAAACAGTGCCCAGCTTCAGGGAAGTTACAGCCCAGGTATTGGTGTTATTGCCAACGGGCACAGGGCCGTGGGTTTTCCAGTAGCCCTGGGAAAACGTGCACGTTTTTGCAGCGACGCAGGAAAGCGTACTGCCGGTCAGGTTGCCGGTATAGCCGCTGCGGGTAAATGCGCTGTTGGCGTGCGCAAAGGCCCGGAATACGTATTGCGTACCGCACACCAGAGCCCCATTACAGTTGGTGGAGGCGCCGTTATCAAACAGGAACTCTCCGATATTGATAGTAACCGATTCACCGGCGGCCAGATTATAGCGCGACAGGTTTGCGTTGCCCGAAAAGCCCCCGTTGCAGAGACTAGGCGTTTCCAACCAGGAATTACCATTGGCAGCAAAATCGGCAGCCTTCATCCACTGAACAGAGAAGCCAGCGGGCATTCCGGATGCCCCCGCAGTAACCTTAATGTTTATTGATGTTTGAGTAGAGCTGGCACCCGTAAGCGTGGGAGCATCATAGCTGGTTTTCTTACCGGCATCCTGTACTGCAGTGGTAGCCAGATTAACGTCAGCCATTTCCTTGTCTGAGCAGGCAGCAAGGCTGAAGCTAACCAGCAGCGAAAACAGGGTAGTTTTGAGTAAACTTTTCATCATGATGAAATAGGTGGTGGTTGGAAAGAATAGATGACGGCAGCGCCGCCTTGAAAAAAGCGCGTATTGAACTGTATTCGGGATTTTCACAGAGATGTAGAGGGCTGGATAGCTTGTTGTTAAATCAATTTTCCAGGCAATATTTTATCAGATCGGTACAGCCCGTGTAATAATAAGTAATTCAATAAAAATATTGTTATTTTTTTATAGCTGTACAAAAAATAGTTTGATTATTCCCTAATTCTGGCGCACGGCTTTGCTGCAAAATGCCTCTAAAAAGCGCATCTACCCGAATCACAACTTTGCGGTCTGGGGCAGTTTTCTGCTTGCGCTTGGCCTTGCGGCAGGCCGCCCAACGTGGCAGGGCCAGCACCAGGGCAGCACCAGTAGGAGGAAGAATGGAGGATAGGCTACGCGAGCAGATTTTCTCCTGTGGCTGCCAACCGGCAGGCTACATTTCGTCTCCTTATGGAAACCAAACGGCCCAGGGGCTACCCCTGGCTTTTCGCCGCCGATATCATCTCTCCTTATTTCTATGCCCCGATTATTACACGGTTTAATGTTGCTGGCGGGCCTGTTTAGCTGCACGACTACGCATACGCTGCCCACCCGCCCATCTGCCACAGCCGGGCGCCCCACCGAAATCTGGCTGTTTGCCTCGCCCCACCTGGGACAGCTGCGTAAAGCCAGTACCCCCCTGACGGATGTGTTCACGCCCCGGCGACAGAAGGAGCTGGCAGCCCTGCACGAGCAGCTGCTACGCTTCCGCCCCGATGCCATTATGGTGGAAGAGTTGCCCGAGCAGCAGGTCCGCATCGACAGCCTGTACCAGCGCTACCGGCAGGGCCAGCTGGTGCTGGACAGCCTCCCCGATGGCCGTTCCGAGACGTTTCAGTTGGGGTTTGCGCTGGGCAAGCGCCTGGGCATCAACCGGATTTACTGCGTTAACTCGCCGGGCGGCACCTCGCAGAGTATTTTAAACCAGGGCACTAACGTAGCGCTGTATGAGCAGGCCACCGCAGAGCATCGGCAGTTCTATAAACCCGTGATGGAGCAATTTGAGAATGGCACCCGCACGCTTTCCGGGCTTTACTCCTTTCTCAATAGTCCGTCTTTTCTGCAGCAGCTGCACACGCTGGTGTATCGCACCCCAGCCCGTGTAACCAATGGCACCCTAAAGCCCGACCCTATGGTGGATGCCGCCTTTATTAATCCGCATTACGTGGGGGCAGAGTTTATTTCCGTTATCTATAACCGCGACCTGAAGATTTACTCCAACATAGTGACCACGCAGCTGACTACCAGCAGCTCCCGTATTCTCACCATCATCGGGGGCCGGCATGTGGCTTCCCTGCAAGGCATTTTTGCTACTGATCCGGCCTATCACGTGGTGAAGGCCTCGGCATATCTGAAATAAAGGAAGCAGCTTGTCTGGTGTAGTGCGCTGTTTACTATCTCCTGCCAGCGTAGTACTTTGCTGCTCTTGCACTCCTAAACCTATGAACGAGCCTATTCTTCAGCTGGTCCACCAGGCGCATGCCCTTACGGAAAGCGCGGCGCTGCAGCAGACGTCCGCTGGTCCCCGCCGGCAATTCCTGCTGGCTGATTTATCCCTGCACCTGGTGCAGGCCGCCCTGCGCCAACCCCAGCCAGCTCCTCAGGAACTAAAGCGCTACCTGTATTCCATCCTCACCCTCTGCGACGGATTCCTTGACGACCTGGACCTGAAAGCCATGGCGGAAGTAGTACTGGCGTCGCAACAACCAGCCCCGGAAGCAGCACCTAGGCCAACGGTACAGCCTTAACCAGTAGCTACCGGGCCCATGGCGTGGTCTAAGTTTCGGTAGAAAAGCTGGCGAAGCGTCGTGCTGATACCGCATACAAACGGCCCGGCCGCACTGCTGCGACCGGGCCGTGGGGGTATCATCTCCCAAAGAAATAGAATGCGCTGCTTAGGGGGCTACCGTTACGGGCTGGCTACCCACCACTTGCTGCAAATTATGCAGGCCTTTTTCGAAATCGGCTCCAATCATACCATCCATCAGTAGGCCCATATAGCGGCCTAAAGGGTTCAGGCCCATATCCAGGTCCATGCCCCAAGTGACTTTGGTTCCTTCGGGCGCTTCCTCAAACAGGTAGTAACTGGTGGTTTTACCCGCTTCCTCCCCAAACTTCAAATCAGTATCGATGCGGGAGAAAGGCTGGCTGTGGGTGATGGTGCAAAGGCCAGTGCCTACGTTGCGCTGCGCACTGGTCCAGGCATAGCTGGCGCCCGGGCCGGCCGCAGGGCCGGTATAGCTCAGCTTCATGTGAGGGTCGAGCTTATGCCACGGCGACCATTGCTCCCAGTTGCGCAGGGTATTTACCTGCGCAAATACTGCTTCCGGCGCGGCCGTAATGGTTTGAGTGCGTTCCACATGTACTTTACGGGGTAACACATATGCTACCAGGGTAAGCAGTACTACCACGGCGCCCAATCCCAGGGCTACTTTCTTGAGCAGGTTCATAAGCATGATGGAGTTATAAGTATGTAGAAACGAATATATTTATTACTAATTGTAATAGCAAATAATACTAATAAAATTAACATATCATTGATTGAATCTTGCTTGTCTGCAGACCTGGTTATTACTCCAAGCCTTGCTACCACATATAAAAACAGCCGCATCTCCCAAAGGAGATGCGGCTGTTGAAAGCACTATAGAGCAAGCTTATGGTTTTGGAGCGGGCGGTGGTGCCGGCATCTTCATATCCGGAGCATCTACCTTGATGACACCCTGACGGGCCGGGGCAGCTTTTCTGGTGGGTGCGCCTTTATTCTTCCGCTTGGCTTTGCGGTATGCTGCCCAGCGCCGGAATGGGCCCAGGCGCTTCTTTTTACTGCGGCTGTTGCCTTTATACCGTCTGTACACTGGGCGTGGTACTTTGGGGGGGCTCAGCAACAGGGCAGTTTCGGCCAGCGCAACGCTAGACGATTCTGCCACCGCCTGGCCCGGCTCTACCAGCACCAGAAGGGCCAGGAGCAGCACAAGCAGAAGTTTGGGCATATCGATGCGGAAAAGAGTAATAGACAAGAGACTTGGAATGCTACAAAGTTAGTGCCGGAAGTAAAATTCCTGTACCCAACTTTGAACTAAACCCCTGAATCTTATGTTAACCACTCCTTTTTTCAATTGATAAATCCCTGATTGCCAACATCATCCCCCCCTACACGGAAGCAGCTACTTCCACATTAGCCGTTTTGGGGAAAGCCAGGAAATGGGTTACGCGGGGCGGTTCTGGCCCGGTATGAAATTGCCGTACCTGGCTTTCTACGGCCACGTCTTCGCGGGTGAAGCGGTGGTGCTGGCGCTCATGCTCGCCCCAGGTAGCCACGTAAAAGAATTCGGTAATCTTTTCGGGTTGAGCCACGTCCGTGAATACCCCGGCGCGCAAGGCTCCGTCGCGGAGGCGCAGGCGGGTGAGCTGGGTGGCCGCCTGCCGGAAGGCGGGCCAGTTGGCAGCGGGCACATGGTATTCTATCATCACTACCACGGGGCCGTCGTCGGGGTCAATGTCGCCGTGTACTTCGGGGTCGGGCCAGTGTTCGGCGGGCGCCAGGTCCAGCCCTTCGGCTGAGCGCATGGGAAAGGGCAGCGCCAGCAGCATGCTGGCCAACATCCAGCCAGCAGTGACCAGCAACGACAGCTCCAGGCTGGTACGGTCGGCTAGCTCACCCCAAACCACGCTGCCCAGAGAGAGGCCCGCCTGAAACAGCAGCATGTAAATACTAACCACCCGCGCCTGCACCCACTTGGGCACGTGTAGCTGCACGGTGGTGCTGAAGCTCGTCATCACCATCAGCCAGGCAATGCCCGAGAGGAACATGACCGGGTACAGCAGGTACACCGAGGTAAGCAGGGCCAAGGCCAGGTTGGTGCCCACAAAGGCCAGCGTGCCTAATAGTACCCGCTGGTTGAAGTTGAGCCGATGCCCGGCCCGGCCCATCAGAAAAGCCCCCGCCACGGCCCCGGCTCCCAACCAGGACAGCATAATGCCATAGTGCCCGGAGCTGAGATGCAGCTTACGTGCCACCACTACGGAGAGCAGGGCCCACATGGCGCTGGCCCCAAAAGAAAAGGCAAATGTGCGCACCAGCACCGCATAAATAGCCGGCGAATACTGCACGTAACGCAGCCCGGCCCGCAGGGCCCCCGTGAAGTTTTCGGCGGGGCCGCTGGTGGCTTCGGTGCTGCGCTTCCAGCGGTACACCACAGCCCAGGTACCCAGAAACGACACCCCATTCAAGAGAAACACCCAACCCGGCGAGTAGTAAGCAATGATGGCCCCGCCAATGGCTGGCCCCACGGCCCGGGCAATGTTGTTGCTCACCCCGTTCAGCGTAATGGCAAACGGCAGTGCCTGCCGGGGCACCAGCTCAATGGTTACTGTTTGCCAGATAGGCGCGTTCAGGGCGGCCCCAATGCCCAGCATAAACGTGAAGCCCAGCACGCCAAGCGCCGAAATCTCACCCATCAGGGACAAGGCACCCAGCCACACGGCCACTACCGCCATAAAGCCCTGCGTTACCAGCAGCAGCTTGCGCCGGTCTACCAGGTCGCCCATAGCGCCGGCAGGCAGGCTCAGCAGAAAGGAGGGCAAACTGGTGGCCGTTTGCATCAGGGCGACCAGCAGGGCCGAGGTGGTTAGCGTGGTAACCAGCCACACGCCCGCCACATTCTGCATCCAGGTACCAATGTTGGATACCACGGAAGCAATCCAGATAGCGCGAAACAGGGAGTAAGTGAAGGGCGTCCAGAGGGTAGCTTTGGGCGCATCAAGGGGAGCGGAAAGCGAAGCAGGCATAGAGCAGCAGAGAGCCGGAGACAACCAGTTCTATAGCAGAACCGACTAACAGGCGAATTGCTTTCGTACGAGCAGCACCGGGAAAGGGGTGCCTTTTCTGCCTTCGCTCTGCCGGTCATCCGTCTCACCGAAAATCAACCGGCCCGGAGCGTCCTTATACACCACCCCGGGACGGTTAATTTTCGGCAGTCAGCCGGAGGTTACAGCCCTGCCGAGGCCAGCGAAAGCCGGGGCAGACGGGCTTTCATATGGCGCACTACCACAGACTGGCTGCTGGCATTGGGCTGTACTTCCAGCGAGTAGCGGTAATACTGAGGGCCCACGTGCATCAGCAGTACATAGCGGCCCGCGGGCAGTTGCCGGAAGTTGAAGCGGTGTGCGTAAGCTGCCGCCGAATATGCCTGATCAAACAGCACGTGGCCATTGCGCACTCTCACTACCTGCACCCGACCACCGGCCTGGCTGGCCGGATTGAAAATCCGGACCCGAATGCTTTCGGCGTCGGTGCTTTCTACGGACACTGGTGAGGCTTGCTGCGCCTGAGCAGGATTAACTGCACTGGCCAAGCCCAAGCTCAGCAAGCCAACAAAGGTGAAGCGGCCTAGGTGCCGACGAACAGATGACGCCAGCGAAGAGGCGCGCGAAGAAAAGAGAGCGGGGGCAAAGCGTTTCATAGCAGTAGGGTAAAAAGAGTGGAACAGAGCGGATAAAAGCGGGGCGGCGGTGTGCGTTTTTGAACAACTCTCCTACCGTCCTGTATAGGAATAGCCAAGCCGCGTGCCATTCCAATAAGTTATTGATAATCAGTTAGTTGATTTTTATTTACTATTCATATCAGTCGCAAAACCTGTCCAAAAGCGACCACTGCGTCCAGTTTTGTACAGCCTTGTTATGCTGGGCGCGGGCCCTATCCATAGCAAAAGCCAACTGTTGCCGTCGGCCTTGTAAAGGCGTCTGAAAACCCGACTAGCAACCTGGATTCCGGCATGGCGCTTCTTTGATTTCCTGATAACCTACTTCCGTTATTCCTCTCTTTTCCCGCTGTAGGAACTCTGCTAAACAATGGAGTACCTTTTCGGGAGCTCCTATCCCCCTCCTCTTTCTCTGACTATGTTTCGGCCTTTTTTCTGCACCTGCCTACTGCTGATTTCGTGGCTGGGCCTGTTCATCACCGCTACCGCCCAAATCCCTGCTGCACCCACAGTAACCGTAGCGCCTGTAGACACGGTGCAGGTATTGCACGAGCTGTTTGCGGCCAAGCGCAAAACCGGCCGAAAGCTGTTACTACTGGAGCCCGTGGCCCTGGGCTTGATGGTGGCATCCTTTGGCGGACTGCTTAACGCCGCCCTGGATGGCAGTGGCCAGAGCTCGGCGGGCCTTTCCGGGGCAGGCATGCTGGTAGGACTAGGGGCGCTGGTGGGCTTACCCATGCAGCTCATCCGTAACTCTGCCGGTCGGGAGCAGGAGGTCATTACCAACTTCCAGCGCAAACATCGACTGCCGACCAGCGTCCGGCGCAGCCTGGAGAAGCGGCTGGCCCAGCCCGGTAGCTGAGCCGCAAAAAGCCGTTACATTTCGGGCTTACTCTCCTTAAATCCCTTTTTCTATGTTTCAAGGCTTACGCACCGTAGTCTACCCAGTCGGTAATCTGGCCAAGGCCAAAGCGTGGTATAGCGCCGCGCTGGGGCAGGAACCCTATTTTGATGAGCCGTTTTATGTGGGCTTCAACGTGGGCGGCTATGAACTGGGCCTGGTGCCCGATGCCCCCGTTGCCGGCCAGGCAGGTCCCATTGCCTACTGGGGCGTGCCTGATGCCGCCGCGGCCTTTGCCCGGCTAATAGAGCTGGGCGCACAGCCCCACGAAGACGTGCACGATGTAGGCGGCGGTATTCTGCTGGGCACCGTGCAGGACCCGTTTGCCAATCTACTGGGCGTAATACAGAACCCGCATTTCTCGCTGGCGCAGTAAGCAGGCCTGAGAAGTCGGAACTGCAGATATCAACCACCAAAAAGCCCTCTGTCAATAGCTGACAGAGGGCTTTTTGTACGTAGCATCCATGCCGCTACTTCGTGGTCACGATAATGACACCATTGCGGCCTTTGGCACCATACTGCTTCTCGGCTTCAGCATCATTTACAACCCGCACCTCCTTAATGGTGGACGATGGAATCTGCTTCATTTCCGCTTCGGTTATTTCCTTCCCATTCAGCAGAATCAGCGCCTTGCTCATGTCGGTTTTTTTCGTCGGGGCAGCGGCTTCTACCTTTTGGTTAAAGGCCCGTACGGCCCTGGAATTCACATTGGCTTTGGTGGTAATGACTACTACCCCATCCACTGCTTGGTCGCCGAAAACTTTGTGGGCTGCTTCGCCTTTCAGCACCTTCATCGATTCAATCGACTTTGGATCCAGCTTATCTACCTCGCTCTTAGGGGTGAGTTTGCCATCCACGTAATACAGGGGCTCAGCCACCACAGCAGCTACCGGCTCACCCTTTTCGGTAAAGACCACCTGCTTAGGCCGCCGGCCAATAGCAATTTCAGCTTTATAGCGCAGGTTGCTGCCATCGGCGGCGCGCAGCTCCGATACGCCAATCAGGCGGTAACCGGGATATTGCTTTACAATGTGCGCCAGCGCCGCCGGGGGCAAAGCGCTGATAGTAGTGGCCTTTTCAACATCCTCGCCAGCGGGTGCTACGGCAGATTTTGGCGTGAGCATGGCAGAAGCCGCCTCCGGCGCCGAAAAGCTCAGCAGGCTCAGCACTAAGGGCAGCACCAGCAGGTAACGGGCGGTTTGTTTACGGGAAGAAGCATGGGAATTCATCATTTGAATGCGGTTTTTTAGCGTGATAAAGGAGAAGGGTGTTACCAGCGCTGGGCCCGGCGCCAGGGTGCTAAGCCGCACGAGGCTGTATTGATATTGTCTGGCATCGAGGCGACCGGCGCGCAGCACTTCCTCGTCCGTGATAAACTCCAGGTTTTCCTGCACGGCCCGTAATAGCAGCCATGTGCCGGGGCTAAACCAACCCAGAATTCGCTGCAGATGAACCAGCAGGACATCCAGCGTATGCCACTGGCGCACATGCACCTGCTCGTGCAACAGAATGGCTGGCAACTCCGTAGCGCCGTGCTGCTCCGGGTTCAGGTAAATCGTCTGCCAGAAGGAAAATGGATTCACCTCAGCCGCCACCTGGCGGAAAGGCACCCCGGCCGCTATGGCCGGGCGCGAAGCGCGGTGCACCCCGGCCAGGGAAGCGCCCTGCAGCAGCAGGCGCAACAACATAAAGCCTACGCCCGACCAGTACAGCCCCAGCAGCCAAAGCCCATAATCAGGTCCCGTGGCTGAAGCAGGAGCTGACCCGGCGGCACCCACTAGCATAGCCCATGCCGGCAGCACTACCTCGCCCAACTGCACGGGCCGCACCAGCAGCGCCGATACATCCAGCAGCGGATACAACATGGAAAACACGCCCGCACCCAGCAGATACACCCGGTTGAGCTGGTGGAACGTGAGGCGGCGCAGCAGCGCATAATACAGGCCCAGCAGGAGCAGCAAGGCCGCGTTGGCCTTCAGCAGATAAATCAGCACGTCCGGTATCATGACTGCGGGGGCTTTTGGCGTTCAATCATCTCAATGATTTCCTGCAGCTCCTGGGCGCTGATTTTCTGGTCCTGGGCGAAAAAGGATACCAGCTCTTTGTAGGAGTTCTTGAAATAGTCGCCCACAAACGTGCTCATAAACCGCTTGCGGTAGTCTTCGGCCGCAATCAGGGGCGTGAAGCGGTAGGTGTTGCCCAGCTTCTCGCTCTGCAGGTAGCCTTTGCGCTCCAGGTTGCGGATAGTAGAGGCCAGCGTGGTGTAGGGTGGCTGGGGCGCGGGCAGCAGCTCCAGCACATCCTTAATAAACCCACCTTCCAGTTTCCAGAGCACCTGCATGGCCTCTTCCTCGGGTTGTGTCAGTCTTTCCATAGCTTTATTACGAATACTTCGTAATACTACGAAACTTTCGTAATAAACAATATTGGTTGACAGAAAAATATTATTGACGGTGGGAATAGGGTACTCTAGTCATGTTTTCAGTCGAAAAAACTACCTACTCCACCACCGTCAGGCTTGCACTGTATCCTGTACCGGCCTGCCAGGAAGCGCGCCCTATGCAATTGCCATATGAACAAAGCTCCCTACTTTAGAAAACCCTGAGCTCCTTACCGGTGCGCTGCCGGACTTCCCTTACCTGGTTTATGTTTATGCGGCCTTTATCTATATCTACTATATCTGCTACCCTAGCTTTGGGAGCTTTGCTACTGAGCTGCTCCCACAACCAGGCCGAAAAAGAGCTACCCGCCACTACCCCTGCCTCGGCCCGGCCCTCTGTGAAAGCGGCCCCGACTGAGGCTCCAGAGCCGGCTATAGCAACTGACTCCCTTCTGCCGCCGCCCCGCACGGCCAGGCAAGTACAGTCGCGGCCGCCGGGCCGGGCCGTACCCGCGCGGGCTGCGGCACCTACCTCCTGGCGTAACACTCCTGCGCCCGCTCCAGACACGGCCAATGCAGCTGTAAATCAGGCAGAATGGACCATTTTGGATGAGCGGCCCGCGCAGCACTTTCAGGTAGCAGCCGGCCGGGATACCGTGCTCCGATGCACGGAGGGCACCATACTGCATATTCCGGCTGATGCCTTTACCCTTGCGGATGGCTCCGCAGCTTCAGGAACAGTAGAGCTGCAGGTACAGGAGTTTTATAAGCTCAGCGACATAGTACTGGCCAACCTCGGCACAAAATCGGGGCCGGAGCTGCTCGAAACCGGCGGCATGCTTCACCTGGAGGCCCGCAGCGCCACCGGGCAGCCCTGCAGCATACGCCCTGGTGCCACACTTCTGCTACAGATGCCCTCCGCCCGCCCCCAAGCCGGCATGCAGCTCTACACGGGCGTACCCACCGCCCAGCATACCATCGACTGGCAGCAACCGGCACCAGCGCTGCGTTTCCAGCAGTTTGATAATCGGGGGCCAAGGTGTAAGCTGCCGGAAGCTGAACTCCGGCAGCGGCTGCAGCGGTCCATCGGCTACTCCCCGGCCATGGTTGCCCGCCTACGCCGCCAACCCCGTTCGGCGGCGGTGCGGCGGCAGCTGCGCCAGCTCAGCTGGCCCAATAAGCACCAGCGGCTGGCTTCTTCCCTCGTTACCCTGGACCTGGATGCCACCGGGAAAATAGTAGCCACCAGCATCTGGTGGCTGGGCGCTACCGATACGGTTCTGCATAATGCCGTGCTGCGCGCCGTTGCGCAACTTCCCTACCAGCCGGCTACTCTACGGGGCCCCGTACGGCCAGGCAGTGACAGCAACAACCGGAGCAGCCGCATTGCGGCCGTGGCCCCACGCAAAGAGCGGCGGAAGCCTGCTCCCCGGCTGCCGGTGCTACCCGTAGCGGGCCACACGCAGCTGGAGCTTGGCTTTACCAGTTCAGGGGGAATACAACTTATAAGCTATGATCATGGATCCACGGGGTCATCCAGCAACCAGGGTGTGCCCGTGATAGATGCCCGCACGGCCCGCCGCCAGTTGGGCACGGCAGCGGCGGGTAGCATGTCCGTTGATTCGCTGGCCGGCTACCTGTTCAGCGCCACGCAGCTGGGCTGGATCAACTGCGACCGGCTGCTGCAATGCAAGGCCCCGCGGGTGTTGTTTACCGTTGCCAACGAGGCCGGCAGCCCCGCGCGGGTGCAGCTGGTATTCCGGAACATCCGGGCCGTGCTGCCAGGTATGCAGTCGGCCGGTGGCTGTCTGTTCGCCAATGTTCCCGATCAGGAACCGGCCACCATTGTGGCACTGAAGCGGGAACAGGGGCAAACCTACCTGGCTCTACAGCCTACCACGCTGGGGCAGCGCACCGAGCAGCCTCTCACCTACCGCCCCGTAACCCCGGCTGAACTACAGCAAGCACTGCTTCAACTGGAGCGCTAAATGCCTCCCGGGCGGGTGCTAAAACCAAAAAGGCCGCCTGCGCAATGCAGACGGCCTTTTCCAATTAGAATGATTAAGCTACTGGCTTACCAGATGCGGGCCCGCTCGTTCTGAGCACGCACCATTTTACCCTGGTCTTTGCAGCCGAAGGCTTCGTAGAACTCGGGCATGTTCATCAGCGGGCCGTTGGTACGGTACTGGGCTGGGGAGTGCGGATCGGTTTGCACCTGCTGGCGGATGTACTCCGGGCGGGCGTTGGTGCGCCAGATCTGCGCCCAGGCCAGGAAGAAGCGCTGCTCGGGCGAGAAGCCGTCGTACTGCGGACGGGGGCTGCTGCCGTGCTGCTTCTGGAGCTGCTTCTGCAGGGCCGAGTAAGCCAGGGCCAGGCCACCGAAGTCGGCCAGGTTTTCGCCCATCGTCAGCTTACCGTTCACGAATACCGAATCCAGGGGCTGGAAGGCCGAGTACTGGGCGCCCACCATGTCGGCGCGCTTCGTGAATTCGTCCGCATCTTCCTTGGTCCACCAGTCGCGCAGGTTGCCCTGGGCATCCGACTGACGGCCACGGTCATCGAAGCCGTGGGTGATTTCGTGGCCGATAACGGCACCCATTCCACCGTAGTTTACCGCATCATCGGCCTTGGGGTCGAAGAACGGCGGCTGCATGATGCCGGCCGGGAACACAATTTCATTCAGCGATGAGTTGTAGTAGGCATTCACCGTGGGCGGCGTCATGCCCCATACCGAGCGGTCAATTGGCTTGCCGTAGTGGCTCAGGTTGTCTTTCGACTCCCATTCGCGGGCAGCCAGCACGTTTTTCAGGTACGACTCACGAGAGATGTTCAGGGCAGAATAATCCTTCCACTTGTCGGGGTAGCCGATTTTTACGGTGAAGGCATTCAGCTTTTTGATGGCTTCTTCCTTGGTAGCAGCGCTCATCCACTCCAGGCCGCGGATGTGCTCCCCCATGGCTTCCTTGATGTTAGCCACCATTTCCAGGGCTTTCACTTTGGTTTCCGGAGTAAAGGCCTTGTCCACATAAAGCTGACCGAAGGCTTCGCCCAGAGCACCATCCGTGGCGCGCAGCATGCGCTTCCAGCGGGGCTGCTGCTGCTTGGCGCCGCTCAGCACCTGGTTAAAGCGGAACGACTCATCCACAAACGCCTTCGGCAACGCCGACGACACTGAATTCACGAGGTGGGCGCGCAGATAGGTTTTCCAGTCGGCGAGGGACTCCTGCTTGAGGGCCGTGTTGGCTTCTTTCAGGAAATCAGGCTGACCCACAATCACTTCCTTGGCGGAGCTTAGGCTCAGCGCGGGCAGCATAGTAGTCAGCCCCAGGTTAGGATACAGACGGTTGGCTTCGGCCACCGTCATTTTGTTGTAGTTGGCGTAAGGGTCGCGCAGGGCTACCCGGTCTTTGCTGGCTTTGGCCAGGCGCGTCTCGATGCGCAGGACCGTAGCGGCGTTTTTGGCCGCGGTAGCCGGAGCCTCGCCCAACATCTTGAAGGTGTTGGTCAAATAGGAAGTGTAAGCTGTGCGGATGGTCTTAGAGCGGGCATCATCCTTCAGGTAATAGTCGCGGTCCGGCAGCGTGAGGCCGCCCTGGCTCAGGTACAGCGCGTACTCGTCGCTTTTTTTGCGGTCCTGATTTACGCCCAGGCCAAATACCGAGCGGGTTTGCAGGCGCTGGGCACGTACCAGGGCCGTCTGCAGACCTTTCAGGTCTTTTACGGCCGCAATGCGAGCCAGCTCGGGCTGCAGATACTTCAGGCCGGCTTTTTCAATGGCCACGGAGTCCATGGATGAAGCGTAGTAGTCGCCTACTTTCTGCAGGTTTGAGCCTTTGGTAGCCGAGGTGTTGGCCGCCGACTCCTCCAGAATGCCGCGCATAACAGCTTCATTCTGGTTGATTAGCGTGTTCCAGGAGCTCCACCGCGACTCAGCGGCGGGAATGGGGTTGCTCTTCAGCCAGGTACCGGAAGCATACTGGAAGAAGTCATCGCAGGGCGAAACGGATTTGTCGATGTTGCCGGGGTCCAGACCCACACCGGGCAGTACGGGGCCAGCTGAGGCCGTAACTGCCGTGGCAGTAGCCGGGGCTGCCGCAGGCGCGGTGGCTGTGGCTACCGGCGTGCTGCTGGCACAGCCGGACAGAACCAAGCCGGCCGCTGTGCCCAGCGTCAAAAGAAAAGCACTTGTACGAAACATAAAGAACGGTGAGAAGGAAAAGAAGAACGAGGGGTGATGCGTGGCTAAATATAGCTACCAGATTTTTGCGCGGTCCTGTTCGGCCCGAACCATTTTCTGGCCGTCCTGGCAGCCGAAAGCCTGGTAGAACTGCGGCATGTTCATGAGCGGCCCAATGGTGCGGTATTGCCCCGGGGAATGCGGGTCGGTAAGGATCTGCTGGCGCAGCGCTTCGGGGCGAATATTAGTGCGCCGAAGTTGGGCCCAGGACAGGAAAAAGCGCTGCCCGGGCGTGAAGCCATCAAACTTGGGGCGCGGGCCGTTGCCGTAGCGCTGCTGCAGCTGCTTTTGCAAGGCACCATACACTACCGTGAGGCCGGCAAAGTCGGCCAGGTTTTCGCCCATGGTCAGCTTGCCGTTCACAAACACCGAATCCAGAGGCGAGAAGGCCGAATACTGACGGCCTACTACTTCGGCGCGCTGGGTAAACTTGTCCGCGTCTTCCTTGGTCCACCAGTCGCGCAGGTTGCCCTCGGCATCATACTGCCGGCCCTGGTCGTCGAAACCGTGCGTGATTTCGTGGCCGATAACGCCCCCGATAGCGCCGTAATTGACTGCATCGTCGGCGTTAGGGTCGAAGAAGGGAGGCTGCAGGTAGCCGGCCGGGAACACAATTTCGTTCATCGGCGGGTTGTAGTAGGCATTAATGGTGGAGGGCGTCATGCCCCACTCGTTGCGGTCAATGGGTCCGCCGTACTTTTTCGCTTCCTGGCGGTAGTCCCACTCACGGGCGGCCAGCAGGTTTTTCAGATAGGAATCCCGCGTGATGGTGAGAGCTGAGTAGTCCTTCCACTCATCGGGGTAGCCAATTTTCACGCGCAGAGCGTTCAGCTTTTTCAGCGCCTCGGCCTTGGTGCCGTCGCTCATCCAAGTATTGGTCTGGATGTGCTCAGCCATGGAGGCTTTGATGTTGGTGACCATTTCCAGCGCCTTCTGTTTGGCGGCGGGGGAAAAGGCTTTGTCTACGTAGAGCTGGCCGAAGGCTTCGCCCAAAGCCTGATCCGTAGAGGCCAGCATGCGCTTCCAGCGGGTGGTCAGCTGCTTGGTGCCGCCCAACACCTGGCTAAACCGGAATGTCTCATCCACATACGCCTTGGGCAGGGCAGAGGAAACGGAGCGCACCAAGTGCCAGCGCAGGTAGGTTTTCAGATCGGCCAGCGGCTCGGTCTTTAGTACTTTGTTGGCTTCATCCAGGTAAGCCGGCTGGCCCACAATTACCTCCTGGGCCGCACCCAGCTGCAGGGCCCCCAGGATGCGCGGCAAGTTCAGGTTGGGGTAGCGCTTGTTGGCCTCAGCCAACGTCATTTTGTTGTAGTTGGCCTGCGGGTCGCGCAGCTCCACGCGGGTGCGGGAAGCCTTGGCCAGGCGCGCTTCGATACGCTCTACCGTAGCCGCATTTTTCTGCGCGGTAGTGGCGTTGTCGCCCAGCAGGGCAAACATGTTTGTTAGGTACTTGCGGTACGCGGCCCGGATGTTTTCCGTGCGGGCATCTTGCTTAAAGTAGTAGTCCCGGTCGGGCAGCGTGAGGCCGCCCTGGTACAGACCTACGGCGTACTGGGTGGCTTTTTTCTCGTCTACTTCTACCCCGGCACCAAAGAAGGCCCCGGTTCTCAGCAGCTTGTGGCGGGCCACCACATCCTGCAGGCCGCGCAAATCTTTTACAGCAGCAATGCGGTTTAGCTCGGGCTGCAGCGGGGCCAGGCCGGCCTTTTCAATGGCCACGGTGTCCATGGCCGAGGCATAGAAGTCGCCGACCTTCTGCAGGTTAGAGCCTTTCTCGGCGGCGGTATTGGCCGCAGCTTCTTCCAGAATACGGCGCAGCAAAGCCTGGGTCCGGTCGCCGAGCAGGTTGCGCGGGCCCCAGCTGGAGGCATAGGCCGGAATGGGGTTGTTTTTCAGCCAGGTGCCGCCGGAGTACTGAAAAAAGTCCTCGCAGGGCGAAACGCTGGGGTCCAGGTCGGCCACATCCAGGCCCACACCTTTTACTACGGCTTCGGTGGGGGCCGCCGGCGTGGCGGCCGTGGGAGTAGTGGGCGCGGTTTGGCTGGCAGCACAGCCCGCTATGGCCAACGCGGCGGCCGCGGTAAGTGAGCGGGTGAGAATAGAAGTCTTCTGCATAGAAAAGAGAAGGGGAGAAAGAGTCGTAAGCTGGTCTTTGCCAGGCAAAGACCAGCTTCTGTAAGTTAAGCTGCACGAGCCACTTCCTCCCTCTCCGTTCCTCTGGCTCCTGATGCCTCTTTTAGCGTTTTCGAGGACGCGCCCGCACATATTGGTCGGGCCAGCTAATCTCAGCGCCCAGCTCGTGGGCGGCGTGCAGCGGGAAGTAAGGGTCGCGCAGCAGCTCCCGGGCCAGCAGCACCATATCGGCCTGGTGATTGGCAATAATGCTTTCGGCTTCCTCGGCCGTGGTAATCAGGCCTACGGCGCCGGTGGGCAGGTCGGTTTCCTGCTTAATGCGGGCGGCAAACGGCACCTGGTACATGGGCCCTACGGGAATGGGCGCTACGGGCACATTACCGCCGGTGGAGCAGTCCAGCAGATCCACACCTTTGCCCTTCAGCACGCGGGCCAGGGCTACGGAGTCATCCTCAGACCAGCCACCTTCAGTCCAGTCGGTAGTGGAGATGCGCACGAACAGTGGATACTCAGTGGGCCACACGCTGCGGGTGGCTTCCACTACTTCCAGCAGCAGGCGGATGCGGTTTTCGAAGGAGCCGCCATAGGCGTCAGTGCGCTGGTTGCTGAGCGGCGACATGAACTCGTGCAGCAAATAGCCGTGGGCCGCGTGCACTTCTATCACCTCAAAGCCAGCTTCCAATGAGCGAACTGCCGCCGCCCGAAAATCAGCTACTACCTTCTCAATACCAGCCAGGGAAAGTTCCTGCGGGGCTGATTCCTCCTCGGAAAAAGCCAGAGCGCTGGGCGCAACCCGCACCCAGCCGCCTTCCTCGGTGGGCTCGATAAGCGTACCGCCCTTCCAGGGGCTGCGGTGACTGGCTTTGCGGCCGGCGTGCGCCAGCTGAATGCCGGTTACGGCACCCTGGCTTTTTAGAAAATCGGTAATGCGCTTGAGGAACGGCACGTGGGCATCGTCCCAAATTCCCAGGTCGTCGGGGGTGATGCGGCCTTCCGGCGAGACGGCGGCGGCTTCCGTAATGACCAGGCCGGCCCCGCCCACGGCGCGGCTGCCCAGGTGTACCAGGTGCCAGTCGTTGGCAAAGCCATCCTGGCTGCTGTATTCGCACATCGGCGACACGGCAATACGGTTTTTAAAAGTGATGCCGCGCAGGGTAAGCGGCGTGAAGAGCTGAGACACGATTATACCTATCAGAGATGATACAGAAAGTCATCCTAACTCCATTGTTGGGTCTTGTGTTTGGGAAGTGCCGTTGAAAAGACCCTAGGGCATATTCTATTCCGTATCCAATGACCCTGGGCCTCGTAAAGCCCAGCAGCCCCCTGTCCTCTCCAACATCTGATTTTCTGACATCTATGAATATGCACTACATCCGGCGCGGTACCGGCAAGCCTTTACTGCTGGTGCACGGTATTGGCGGCAGCTGGCGCTCTTGGAATCCTATTCTGGAGGCGCTGGCCGCTGAGCGCGAGGTTATTGCGGTGGATTTACCGGGCTTCGGCGACACGCCCCCGCTGCCCGGCCCGGTTACCATTGGTACGCTTGCCGATGCCCTGACTGAATTTCTGCGGGCGCACAATTTCCTGGGGATTGATGCGGTGGGCAGCTCTATGGGTGCGCGCCTGGTGCTGGAAATGGCGCGGCGCGGCGGCGTGCTAGGCGCCGTGGTTTCCCTGGACCCCGGCGGATTCTGGCGGGGCTGGGAAATTCCGTTTTTCTATTACACCGTAGCGGGTTCTATCCGGCTGGTGCGCGCTTTGCAGCCTGTTATGCCGGCCCTGACCGGCAGTGCCGTTGGCCGCACCGCCCTGTTCGCGCAGTTTTCGGCCCGGCCCTGGCGGCTCTCCCCTAAAATTACGCTGGACGAGATGCGCACTTTTGCGGCCTCTCCTTCCTTTGATGAGCTGCTGGACAACCTGGCCCATGGCGAAAAGCAGCAGGGCGCGCCCAAAGGTTCTATTGCAGCCCCGCTGGTTATTGGTTGGGGCCGGCAGGATCTGGTTTGCCTGCCAGGGCAGGCGGCGCGGGCGCAGGCCCTCTTCCCCGATGCCCGGCTGCATTGGTTTGATACCTGCGGCCACTTTCCGCAGTGGGACCAGCCCCAGGAAACCACCCGCCTGATTCTGCAGGTAACCGGTGGACAGTACAGGGGGCAGGAAGCCGGTGCTGAGGCGGTTTCGCGGCCGCCGCGCACTCTGGCGGTGGCGGCAGTTGCGGGGTTAGCAGTGGCCGGGCTTTGGCTGCTGGTCCGCCGCGCCCGGTAGCTTGTCACGTAGCGCGGTAAGTATAAACCGGCCGGGCAGGGTTCCAAACACTTGTCTGGTAGTTAGGTTTAACCAATTGTTTTCTCTGCCTTTTCCCAATAATCTGTGGCTGATACCCTGGAAGTATGGCTGCGCGGCCCGGTGCCCGCAATACCCGCTTTGTTTCAACCTGTGGCGCATGCCCTGCTGCAGGCCCGGGAAGAAGCAACGTCTTTACTGGCTGATTTTCCGGCCGACCTGCTGTGGGAACGGCCCGCTGACGTAGCCTCCGTGGGCTTTCACCTGCAGCACCTGGCGGGCGTGCTCAGCCGCCTCTTTACTTATGCCCGCGCCGAAGCGCTGACCCCGAAGCAGCTGCAGGCCCTCCGTGCTGAAGGCCAGCCTACCAGCGCTACGGCTACTGAGTTACTCGGGCAGTTTTCTGAGCAGGTAGATAAGGCACTGGAGCAGCTGCGCCACACGCCGGAGCACACCGCTACGGAGCCGCGCGGCGTGGGCCGGGCGCAAGTACCCTCCACGGTGCTGGGTTTGCTGTTTCATGCCGCCGAGCATACCCAGCGCCATGTGGGCCAGTTGCTGGTCACGGCCCGGGTGCTGCAGGCCAGCCGAACCCCGGGCCAGTAAAGCCAGTATCCCTTCCCATTATCTATTCTCTGATTGATTTCTATGTCGCTTCGCCAAATAAAACAGCAGCACCGCGCCGTTAGCGCCCCTATTGCTGACCTGGTTACCTACCGCGCCCTGCCCACGCAGGCCGTAGAGCACATCGACCCATTTCTATTCCTGAATCACCACGGCCCGCAGGTATATCGGCCTAAAAACCAGGGCCTGCCATTTGGCCCGCACCCACACCGCGGCTTTGAGACGGTTACGTTTATTGTGGCCGGCGATATTCTGCACAAAGACAGCAGCGGACACGAAAGCGTGATTGAAGCCGGGGGCATTCAGTGGATGACGGCGGGGCGCGGACTGATTCATTCCGAAGTGTCCTCCGAGCAGTTTAAAGCTACCGGCGGCGACCTGGAAATTCTGCAGTTGTGGGTGAACCTGCCCGCCAAAGACAAGATGGTAGAGCCGCGCTACATCGGGCTGCAAAAAGACGAAATCCCGACCGTAGCGCTGGATGAAGGCCGAATTTTTATTCATGCCGTGTCGGGCACGTGGGCGGGCACCGTCGGGGCTATTCAGCCGCTGGCCGATGTGCAACTGGCTACTATTGACCTGCAAGCCGGCAGCATCCTGGAGCTGGGCATTGCGCCCGAGCGCAGCATCTTCTTCTACACCATTCAGGGGCGCCTGCGCGTGAACGGGCAGGAAACCGAAGCCCGCCAGTTGGTAGAGTTTACCCACAACGGCGACGAGCTCCGGGTAGAAGCCCTGTCTGATGCCAAGATTCTGCTGGGCCATGCGCTGCCCTTCCAAGAGCCCATTGTGGCCTATGGTCCTTTTGTGATGAACACGGAAGCCGAAATTCGGCAGGCTTACCAGGACTATCAGGCGGGAAAGTTTGGTAGCTGGAAGGACTAAAGCGCAGTAGCTTTTTTCCTTAGGCGAACTTCTCTACCTTACTAAGCCTATGGATAACTCTACCAGACGCTCTTTCATGTTCTCGGCTGACGTGCAGCACCTGCTGGTAGAGGCGGGCTGGCACCAGAGCCGCACAGTAGGGCTTGGCCAAAACCAGTTACCTACTCCTCTGATAGCAGGCTGGCCACCAGTAGTGCAGGCGTTTTTGACCGAATTCGGTGGCCTTATGCTCTACTTTATCCGCCGCGACGATAGTATTGCCTACCTCCACTTCGATGTGGCCCGGACCTATCAGAACGCCGTGCTCGACTACGCCGTAGCCGACTATGCTGTGCGGGCCGGAGAGCTGGCCCTGTATATTATTGGGCAGGCCTACACGGAGAATCTGTTACTGCTTATGGGGGCCAGCGGCCAGGTATACGGCGGCTACGAAGACTGCCTGTATGCCATTGCCGGGAATGGCGAATCTGCTATCGAAGCCATTTGCCTGGATTTACCGTTTCGGGAGATTCCCTGACTCCGTCCTGTCATTCGCGCTGTTACTTCTGCTTTATGCCTACCCCTATTCAAACCGGCTTGCTGGCCTACGGCATGTCGGGCCGGGTTTTTCACGCCCCCTTTCTGCATGCCCACCCCGGCTTTACGCTGGCAGCCGTAACAGAGCGCCATCAGGCTCAGGCTCACCTCCACTACCCCGAAGTGCGCAGCTACCCCAGCGTAGAAGCTCTACTAGCTGATGAAGCCGTGGAGTTGGTGGTAGTGAATACCCCTAACAATACCCATGTGGAATTTGCCCGGCAGGCGCTGCAGGCCGGCAAGCATGTGCTCCTGGAAAAGCCCGTGGCTACTACCGTGGCGGAAATACAGGAGCTGTACCACCTGAGTCGGCGCGTAAACCGTGACCTGCTCCCCTACCAGAACCGGCGCTGGGACAGCGACTTTCAGTTGGTGCGGCAAGTGGTGGAAAGCGGGCAGCTAGGCCAGCTCATTGAAGCCCACTTTCGCTTCGACCGCTACAAGCTGGCACTCAATAAAAAGGCCTTCAAGGAAGAGCCCATTCCCGGCAGCGGCCTGCTCTACGACCTGGGCCCCCACCTGCTGGACCAGGTTATCAGCCTCTTTGGCCCGCCCCAAAATACCTACAAGGTGCAGGGAAGCTACCGCCCGGGCTCCCGGGTAGATGATTACTTCACCTTCCACATTCAATACCCGTCCGGGCTGCAGGTTACAGTAACCAGCAGCCTGCTGGTGGCCGACCCCGGTCCTGCCTTTGTGTTGCACGGTACAGCTGGTAGCTTCAGCAAGCCCCGAGCGGATGTGCAGGAAGCACAATTGCTGGAGGGTCTTTCGCCGCTGGCGGATGCCTACGGCGTGGAACCGGAAAATGCCGTGGGCCGGCTCACGCTAGCCGCGCCCGACGGCACACTTTCCCCGAGTATTTTACCAGCACCCCGCGGCCATTATATGGGCTTGTTTGAAGCAGTTTATCGTACCATCCGGCACGGCCAGCCCTACCCTATTCCGGAAGCTGATATAGTAACGCAGATGACCCTGTTGGAACAAAAGCCCACGGCCGCCGGCTAGCTCCGGACGCGGTTACCGCGCAGCAGCTTATTGCCGCGCAGCATAATGCGGATACCATGGCGGCGCAGGGAAATATCGGTCTGTGAACCTTCCTCTTCTTCCAGCCGCAGCCGGTACGAGCGGATGACGTCCTGATACGACAGCACGCCGGTTACCATCCGTGGGTTTTCCGGCGATACAACCGGCAGCACGTCTACGCCGGCACGGGCCATAGTGCTCACGGCTGCACGCAGGGTATCCGTGGCCTGCACCGAGGGCAGTTGGGCTGAAACAATGCTGCGTATGGAGGCGCTTAAATCGGGGTAAGGTCCGTATAGCTCAGCCACGCTCACAATGCCTTCAAAAACCCCATCGTTATCGACAATAACGAAGTAGTTGGCGCGATTATCGGGTTTACGACCCAGCCACTCACGCACTTCCTGCAGGGAGTTTTCGGCGCTTACCGTGAGGCCGCCTTCGCGTAGCACCTGCTCCACCCGGATTTTTTCCAGAGCATCGGGTTCGTAAGAGTCCGGAGTTTTTACCCCCCGACGGGCAATTTTCTCGGTCATGATGGTATTGTCCATCAGCAGAGTAGAAACCAGGTACGAGCCTACACAGGCGCCCAACAGCGGCAGCAGCGGATTAGACTGCCCGGTAAACTCCACGGCAAAAATAATGGAGGTGAGCAGGGCCCGTGAAGCCCCCGCAAACATAGCGGCCATCCCCACCAGCGCCGCCAGCGGCAACACTACCCCAGCTTCTGGAAACAATTGCTGCGCGGCCACCCCCAGCAGCGCGCCCGTAGCACCGCCAATAGTGAGCAGTGGGGCCAGGGTACCACCCGAGGTACCGCTGCCCAATGAAATAGCCCACGAAGTAAACTTCAACAAGCACAAGGATAGAATCACCTGTAGCGGCAACTTACCCGACAGCAGATCAATGATATTCTCATAGCCTACTCCCAGCGTGCGTGGAGCAAAATAACCTACCAGGCCCACCGCCAGGCCGCCTAATGCCGGCCACCACAGCCAGTGAATGGGCAGCGTCTCAAACATGTCCTCTATCCAATACACCAGCTTGGTTACCAGCACAGAAATGGCGCCAATGAGCAGGCCCATTACGCTGTACACGGCCAGGGCCTCGTTGCCGGGTGCAGCTACCAGCGGCATCGGGAAAGTAGGCCCCGATTCGAAAAGCAGGTGGTGTCCGGCGGCACCCGTGATACAGGCCAGCGCCACGGGAATAATAGAGCGCGGCGAAAACTCAAACAAAAGAAGCTCAATGGCCAGGAAAATAGCGGCCACCGGGGTGCCAAAAATGGCCGTCATACCGGCCGTAGCACCGGCCGCCAGCAGCACTTTACGTTCGGCGTGGGTAATCTTCAGCAGCTGCCCCACTGTGGAGCCAAAGGCCCCGCCCGTGGCAATAATGGGTCCCTCGGCCCCGAATGGCCCGCCGGTTCCGATAGATATGGCCGCTGAGAGTGGTTTCAGCAGCATGATGGATGGCTTGATGCGGCTTTTATTGGTCAGAATCTGCTCCATGGCCTCCGGAATGCCGTGCCCCCGGATGGCCTTGGAGCCATACAGCGCCATCAGGCCCACTATAAGGCCGCCCATGGCCGGCAGGATTATCACGAACAGGCCCAGCTGGTTATCGGCCGGGCTGTGGTAACGCGCGGACAGCTCACCGAAAAAGGCCAGATTGGTCACCAGATTAATCAGAGAAACCAGCAGCCGGGCTATGCCACTGATGACGGCAGCAATTCCCACAGCCAGCACAGAAATCCAAATCGTTCGTCGGGTGTTCTGCAGACGCTGAGTCTGCATGTTTTCCGATGCCAAGGCAAGGTCGAGCGAGGTGGCAACAGGGATGCCGGAAGGGGGAGCCGTATGCTTCATCAAGAAATGGGTTTGGTACTACTAAATAGAGGTGCGGCTGCTATAAAAACATCAGCCAGTCCCTATATAAAGTACGGCGGCTCCACAAAAGTGGAGCCGTTTTCCTGATTATGAGGAAAAAAACCCGAAAGCGGCGACACTTTGCCGCTGGCATTCTTTCATATTTATTTCTATATAATTATCTGGAAAGCAATTAATTATAAGGTGATTTGCTTTTCGTAGCAGAAAAACCGCAGTCCCGGCCGGAAGGCCAGGTTGATTTCGCCCGCAAACCGGTAGCCCAGCTTGGGAAACAGGGTCTGCGTAGCACGGTTTTCGGAGTTGGTATCGATGCGGGCCACCCGCAGGCCCCACGCCCGGCCCAGCACTTCGGCCTGAGCTAGTAACGCGGCCGCAATGCCTTGGCCCTGGGCGGCGGGGTCTACGGCCAGGCGATGCGTAACCACGGCCGGCTCGGCCGCATCCCAGTCGGCCTGTGCGTATTCCGGGTCTTGGGCGGTGGTAAGGGCGGCCACACCGGCCACTTTTTCATTTAGCTCGGCTACCCATAACCACCCTTTTTCTATATCCGCCCGAAATACCTGCTCATTGGGGTAGGTGGCTTCCCATTGAAAATTACCGGCGGCGTGCATCAGCGGTACTACCTGCTGCACAATACTCAGAATAGCGGGCAAATCGGTAACAGTGGCCTGGCGGATAGAAAGCATACAAGAAAGAAGCAGGTGTTAGGCCGAAGTTTCCTGGGCTACGGGCACGGGGTGTCGGTAGTTTGCCAGGGAGCGGAGCGTAAACAAGAGACTGGCCAGGGCCAGGACGGAGCCCATCAGAAATGGCGCCCCCGCAAAGTGCACCGGGGCCCCCGGGCTGGTGAAGTAAGCAAACAGGTTGGTCATGAGGGGCGGCCCCAGAATGGTAGTGAGGCTAACCAGACTGGTTAGGGCCCCTTGCAGCTCGCCCTGCTCATTGGGCGGCACCTGCCCGGAAATAATGCCCTGCAGCGCCGGCCCCGTAATACCGCCCAGGCAGTAGGGTATCAGAAAGGCGAACATCTGCCAGCTTTGGCCGGCAAAGGCGAACAACAGCAACCCTACACTATACAGCAACAGGCCCGTATACACGGTATTGCGCTGACCTAGCCGGGCAATAATAAAGCGAATAAGGCCGCCCTGCACAATGGCCGTGAGCAAGCCCACAAACCCCAGCGAATATCCCACCCAATCCTCCGTCCAGCTAAATTTCAGCATGGTGTAATACGTCCAGGTAGACTGCACCGCGTGCGAGGCAATGTACACCAGTACCAAGGACACAATGAGGCCGGCTACGACTGGATAGCGGCGCAGTTGCAGCAGAGAGCCCACGGGGTTAGCCCGCCGCCAGTTAAAGCGCCGGCGGTGCTTCATACTCAGCGACTCCGGCAGCACGAAGTACCCATAAATGAAGTTCAGCAGGCTAAGCCCGGCGGCTACCATAAAGGGCACGCGCGGCCCCCAATGACTGAAAATCCCACCCAGCGTGGGCCCAATGATGAAGCCCAGGCCAAAGGCTGCGCCCACCATTCCAAAGTTCTGTGCCCGCTTTTCCGGGGTGCTGATATCGGCAATATAGGCTGTGGCAGTGGTAAAGCTGGCCCCGGCAATACCCGCAATCAGCCGCCCCACAAACAGCCAGCCAATAGTGGGGGCCAGGGCCAGAAAAATGTAGTCGATGCCCAGGCCCAGGAGGGAAAACAGGAGCACCGGACGCCGGCCAAACCGGTCACTGAGGCCACCCAGCACCGGGGAGCACAGGAATTGCATAATGGCGTAGGAAAACGTAAGCCACCCGCCGTACTGGGAGGCTTCGCTCAGGCCTCCGCCCGTGAGCTGCTCAATCAGCCGGGGCATGACCGGGATGATAATGCCCAGCCCAATAACATCCACCAGAATGGTGATAAAAATGAAGCCTAAGGCCGCGCTGCGTTTAACGGACATACCAACAAAAACTATAAACTCTTAAAAATCAGACTGCCGCCTCGCGGTGTTGCTGCAGCCAGGCAATGGCTTCACCTTCCTCAATAAACCGCTCGGCGCAGAAAGGCTTTCCCTCGAAAAAGGCCGCTGGTGGAAAAGCAGCATCTGCTTCCTGGTTGCGTAGCATGATCGGGCCCAGCAGATAAGCTAGCTGCAGGCGGCCGCCCAGGCGCGCGGCGGCCCCAGCTACAAACGACTGCACCATCCATTGGGCGCCTTCTTTATCAGTATTAATGCGCCGGCGGGCATCCAACAGCCAGTTCTGGCAGCTATGCGCGGCCGCCTGCTCCAGCAGATACTGGTAGCCTTCCTGCATTTCAGCCTGGGTAACCAGGCGCATCCACCGGCCAAAGAGAATGTCCAGGTCGGCACGATAAGCTACGTGGAGAAAGTCGGGGACATGCATACAGCAGCAGTGAGAGTAGGGCGGTAAAGGTAGGCACTACCGGTATGGTTTGCGCACGATTTTGGTGAGCTGGACAGCACAAAATGGCCAGGCAGAACCAGCCTAAAATCAGACTGGCAAAAACCAGTTTATCCTTCTTTTTATGAAACCTACCGCGAAATCCTTATGTATATATAGGAAAGCAGATACTTATGGTTTCACCATTTAATTTTTATAAAGCCATGGCTATTCAAAAGTATCAAAACTCCTTCTCCGGTTCCCCCTCTACCTTTTCCTCCATGCTGGACCGGTTCTTCAATGACTCTCTGGCTTCGCAGGGTCGAGTAGCCAGCTTTTCGCCGCAAGTAGATGCCTTTGAAACAGAGCAGGGATTTGAGATTGAAGCCTCCCTGCCGGGGCTGAAGCGCGACGAAATCAAAGTGGATTTTCAACAGGGACGCCTCTCTATTTCCGGAGAGCGGCAATTCAGGAATGAGCGTAACGAGCGGCAATACCACTTGGTAGAAAGCTCTTACGGCTCTTTCTATCGGGCCTTTGATTTACCTGATTCCGTGGACGCCAATAAGATTGAAGCCACTTTTGAGGATGGGGTGCTGCACGTACATGTTCCGAAGGATGCCCAGAAAACCATGCGCCATCAGATTGAGGTGCGCAGCGGCCAAAGCACCCAGAAAGGCGAGGGGAATGGCAGCACCGGCAAAAGCAGCGGCAAGATGTCAGAACGAGTAGGCCGTGATGCAACCGATATACCCGTTCAGGACGCTTCTGCTGCTCAGCGTGGGGGCAGTCAGCAAACCTCTCCCGGCTCCTCTAAGCAAGGCTCCGGTGTAGGCTCCTGATAGCGGTAGTATTATCCTAAAAAGCAGGCATTCCTCTCCCGGGATGCCTGCTTTTTTTGGCCGTCTTTCAGACAAAATGGCCGAATGCAAAGCAAGAAGCCGCTTTTATTCCGTCACTATGACTTATCCACAGCTTCTGACAGATTGGTACGGGGTTTGAATATGCAGTTATAACCTTACAGATTTCTCTATGAAGCTCATCAGCAAAGAATTTATTCACAACCTAGCTCCCCAGCTGGACTTGCTTAACACCTTGGGTGGCGGCACGGCGCAGGGCACGTTGCGAGTAGATAAGCGCGAGAAGGGCGTCGTTATTTACGTTGCGGCGCCTTCTGTGCAGCCCGAAAACTTTCACGTGGTTCTGCACCACAACCGCCTGACGGTGTATTGTGACTTCCGGCATCAGCCGGAGGACAAGCTCAGTGCTCCACTTTTTGCCCAGTCGCTGGAGCTGCCTGATACCTTGGATCTGACCCGGATTGATGCCGTACACGAGGACAACGAGTTGCAGGTGCGTATTCCCTACAAAGATGCCGCCGGCAAGCCCCGCGAAATCACCATTCGTCAGCGCTAAAACCTCCCTTCACTTTGGGTTCTACAGAGCCACTGCCCACAGGTAGTGGCTCTTTTTTTGGCGGCTGGACCGTCGGTAACCTAGTTAAACAGGGGCCACAAGAGTACAAAGCTCATGAGCAGGGACAGGTAAAACCAACCCATTAGTTGCCCGCGGTGGCGGCGCGGCAACCAGTTACTGAGCACCAGCACCGCCACCACTACCAGTGTTAGGTGTAGTAGTAGAAATACCACCGTCTTCACCCAATTGCTTACAATGGTATTCTCCGGCTGCAGCTGATTGCTCATGCCCAATCCGGAGGTAAGCAGCTGTAACAGGTAAAACGCACCCAACTCAAACAACACAAACAGACCAGCACCCAAGAGCAAGGCCGGCGGGCTGGATTTCGACGAGGTATCGGCCATAGCAACTCATTTAAAGTTAATATCCAATACTCCCTAAAACAGAAAGCCAATTGTTGTCACAACTGGCTTTCTGTTTTAGGGAGTATTGGGCAAAGGTATTAGCCCTTTTTTGCTTTATAATGCAGGGTGAGCGAAATATTGCCGCTAGTTGTGGTTACAGAATGCGTTGTAAATATAAGGCCACGTTCCTCCCAAGTAGCGTCTTTTACTAAGGTCTTGGCAGGACGTAGTGAAGCAGGAATAACACCTTTCCAAACCGAGGTTTCATTGCCTGAAGGAGTAATTAGATACTGTGTCTGATTCATATTGACGCAGGTAGTTAACCCGGTTAATGCAGGAGTCATACATACCTGCCGATCTGTTTTCTGCACCAAAGCACCTTTGCTTTGCTGAACGGCATTTTGTGCAGAAGCTATTTGGCCAGTGCAAGACAAGACTACAAATGCGGCAATACTGGAGAATTTATGAAGGAAGGAAGTCATGGCTATTCAAAAAGTGAAATTAAAAGATGAGCTAATAGCCCTCTGAGTACAAGGAGCATACCACATTGTCGGTTACCCCAAGAATGAGCCAGCGGTACGAGTAATAAAAACTTATGTTATAGAGTATTATCTATATACCCTGCACCTATATAACCTGCCTGAATTTACGGCCGGGGCTTACCCAGCACTTCGGCCGTGCGGGCCTGAATGTAGAGCTCCTCTACTTTGGTGCGGGCCCAGGGGGTGCGCCGCAGAAAAGTAAGGCTGGATTTAATACTGGGATTGACGGCAAAGCAGTTCACCCGAATACGGCTGTCCAGCTCTGGCCAGCCGTAGTGGGCCACCAGATACTCCATTATCTGCGCCAGCTTTACGCCGTGCAGCTCGCGAATCAAGTGCCCGGACTCGTCCCGGGCGTCGTCAGAAACAGACATACAAGCAGACTTTGCGGCGAAGTTGCAAAAACTCCGGCGGCTTTCCGGTGAATAGTGGCCGCACGGCAGGTACCAGAACCGGATGTGGTGCGTTACTTTTGTGATGCACCTGCCTATGAGCCGTTCTCGCCGCCGCCCACCCGTTACTCGCCGTCGTACCGGCACTTCCCGCCGCTGGTGGGTGGTCCTGCTGCTCCTGCTGGTGCTGACCGGCGGCATCTATAGCCAGTACCGCCGACAGGTAAACCGCTATGCCCGCCGCCTCTACGCGACCTTGGTTACTCCGCACCTGACGGGCTCCGAGCGGACTCCCTTTCTAGATGGCTACTCCGTGCATGGCATTGATGTCTCGGCCTATCAGGGGCATATCGACTGGCCCCGCGTAGCCTCGAATAGCGTGCGGTTTGCTTTTATTAAAGCCACCGAAGGCATAAGTCTGCGCGACCCGCGCTTCCAGCGCAACTGGCGCGAAGCCCGCAAAGCCGGAGTATTTCGGGGAGCCTACCACTACTTTCAGCCTAACTACGACGGCGCCCAGCAGGCCAGCCTATTTGTGCGCACCGTTCCTCTGCTGCCCGGCGACCTGCCACCCGTGCTGGATGTAGAAGCGCCTGACTTTCATGACGTAGCAGTAATGCGCCGGCATATTGCCACCTGGCTGCGGCTGGTAGAACGCCATTACGGCGCGCGGCCTATCCTATATTCTAACTACAGCTTTTACCGCCGCTACCTGGCCGGGCATTTCGATGCATATCCTCTGTGGCTGGCACACTATGAGGTAGACCAGCCCACCCTACCTCGCGAGAAATGGATTATCTGGCAGCACAGCGACGAAGCCTATGTCCCCGGCATTCGGGGTACAGTAGATTTTAATGTACTGCAGGGCAATTATAACAATCTGCTGGCACTACGTTTGCCGACGCCGCGGCCAGCCGCCCCTCCCCTTCCCCGTTAGTTTTTCCTACTTTTTGGCATGCGTCCGTTTTCTCTTCTCCTGCTGGCCTTAGCTTTTCTAACGGGTTGCGCCGGGGGCAAAGCGTTTACCCAAACCGGTCAGGCCTCTTACTACGCCGATAAATTCAACGGGCGCAAAACGGCCAGTGGTACGGTATACCGGCCCGGGCAGCGCACGGCCGCCCACAATACCCTGCCATTCGGCACCGTGGTGCGTGTTACCAACCCAAAGAACCACCGCTCCGTCAAAGTCACCATTACGGACCGGGGCCCGCACGTGAAAGGCCGCATTATTGATCTGTCTCGCAAGGCGGCCCATAAGATTGGCGTAGATAAAGCCGGCGTAGCGCCGGTGCAGTTGAAAGTGGTGAAAAAGGCCCGTTAAAATTCTTATAGCAGCTTATTATGCGCATTAAAAAGAGAGTACAGTGGCCCATAGCCAACTATACCAGCCGGTATACCGCGCTGGGGGCTTTTGTAAAAGCCGCCGAGGCGCAGACCTGGACGGAAGCTGAGGTGCAGTTTGTGATTGATGAAGTAGTAGCGGCTATGGATGACGCCGAGGCCCTGGCCATTTTGCTGGACTATACCCAGCACACCCCGAACAGATAAGGGGCAACCCAGCCTGCGCCAGATTGCCCCTTCTACCATTTATCAACCAGGAACTGACGCTTAGCTGCGGCGTCCCTTTTTGGATTTCAGCTTCATCTTGGATTTCTGCGTGTCCTGAAAAGCCGCTTTGGAGAGACTGTCCTGCTCCATTCGCATTTCCTTGGTAGTCACACGGCCCGTGAGGGACATAAAGTCTCCTTCCTTCATTTGCACGGTGGTGCTGTCGCGCAGAACTACGGTGCCATTGGCTTTTATGCGGGTGCCATTCAGCAGGGTCTCATCCTGCAGGACGGGGTCAGTGTGGCCGCTGCGCGTTACCAGCAGCTTCCCCTCTTTTATAGTATAGCCTTCCTTCAGCGAAACTGTGGTGGGGGCAGTGCGGGACTTAGGAGCCACCGGGCGGCGCGGGGGCAGCTTTTTCGTTTGGGCCTGGGCAGTGAGCCCAACTAATGCTAAGGCTAACGTGAGATAAGTAAAGCGTGTCATAGAAGAAAAAATAAACAAAGGGTGGGGGATAGGGCGTTCAAAGTACAAATTACAGGCCAAAAAGTAACAGGCGCGGCCAAGTGGCAACCTCGCTTTTTACAGATTCGTTTTTGACTCCGCCCGCTAGCTATACTTTCCGCGTACCCGTATGCAGGATATCTGCGCTAGCGCTATTATTCGTCAGTTCTTTCACGCCCAGCGTTGCACCCCGTGGACTATAAAGACTACTACAAAGTTCTGGAGCTCGATAAGTCGGCTACCAAAGACCAGATTCGGAAGCAATACCGCAAACTGGCCCGCAAGTATCACCCCGACGTAAACCCGAATAATCCGGATGCGGAGCGTAAGTTTAAGGAAGTGAATGAGGCCAACGAGGTGCTCAGCGACGAAGAAAAGCGTCAGAAATATGACCAGCTGGGTGCCGACTGGCAGCGTTACCAGCAGGCCGGAGGCACTGGCCGGGGCAGCGGCGGCTTCGATTGGTCCCAGTATGGCCAGCCCGAAGCCGGGGGATACGGCGGCTTCAGTGGAGGCGAAAATCCCTTCGGCGATGCTGACTTTTCAGACTTCTTCAGTTCCATTTTTGGTGGCATGGGCGGTGGGAGCGGCCGTAGTGGCGGCACCCGCGCCGGGGCCGGTCAGGATTATCAGGCCGAGCTGGAGCTAACGCTGGAAGAAGCCTACCGGGGCGGCCCCCGTACGCTCACTGTCCACGGTAAAAACCTGCGCATCACCATTCAGCCTGGCGTGGAGGATGGCCAGACTATCCGCCTCCGCGACCAGGGTGGCCCAGGGCGCCATGGTGGCCCCAATGGCTCGCTCTATATTACCTTCCGCATCAAGCCCGACCCACGCTACACCCGCACCGGCCACGACCTGACAATGGAAGTTCCGGTAAGTATTTACAAAGCCCTGCTGGGCGGTGAGCAGGTAGTAGAAACCTTATCGGGCCCGGTGAAAATCAACATTAAGCCTGAAACCCAGAATGGCACCCGCCTGCGCCTACGTGGCAAAGGATTCCCGGTTTACCGGCACGCCGGCCAGTTCGGTGACTTGTATCTGCGCCTCTCGCTGACGCTACCCAAGCACCTGACGGAGAAGGAAAAAGAGCTGTTTCAGCAATTGGCTGACCTGCGCAAAGAATAGGTCGTAGTTGCCGGGCAGGAACTGCTTTTTACCAGTGCTGGCAACAGGAACAGATAACACTCAACTGTTAACTGAAGAGCATGGAAACGCATATCATTACCATCACCTACCAGGAGTGCGCTGCCGTCTATGGGCTGAGTGAAACCGACCTGCGGGAATTCACCGATTTTGGTCTGGTGCAGCGCGCTGAGGCCCCTGATACCATTCTGGCTGAACCAGACCACCTGGCCCGACTGGCCCGCTTACAGCACGACCTGGGCCTAAGCCCGGAAGGCGTAGATATTGTGCTGGCCATGCGCCAGCGGCTGCTAAGCCTGCAGGCCGAGCTGCAACGGCAGCAGGCCCGCGCTGCACAATTGGAGCGGCTTCTGTACGGCCCTACGTTCGATATAGACTAGCTTACCAGCAGCGCCAGGCCCGCCCCCAGCACCGTAGCCGTTAGCTTGGGCATGTTCAGGCGGTGCTCCGGGCTGGTTTCAAAGAGGATGGTAGTGGATACGTGTAGAAAATTGCCGGCTACCAGCCCCAGCAAGGCAGCGTACCATCCGTTCCGCAGCAATGCATCCAGCGCTACATAGTTGCTGACCAGCACACCAGCCGGGGAGGCCAGAGCAAACAGCAGCAGGAAGGGTAAAGCCCGGGCAAAGCTACCCAGGCGCAGCATAAGAGCCGCCATCAGCGCAATAGCCGCCGGAATATGGTGCAGGGCCACGCCCACCACTATGGTATAGAAATTCGACGCTATGTCGCCGGCTTCGGGGGTGCGTACCAGAATACTGCCTTCCAGAAACGAGTGCAGCACCAAGGCAAACAGCAGGAGAAACGGTACCCGCCCGGCATGGCCGGTATGGTGATGCATGTGCCCGTGCTCTACCCCCTGCGAGAATACCTCCAGCAGCAGCTGTCCAAAGAAACCAGCCAGCACAAAATACCCAACCCGATGCGAGTCAGGCGAAAGCTGCAAAGCTTCCGGGAGCAGATGTGTGACCGTGAGCGTGAACAGGTACGCTCCGCTGAAAGCCAGCAGCGGCTTCATCCAGGTAGTGTGCGCCGTTGGAATCAGACGCGTGAGCCAGCCAGCCCCGAGAACCGTTCCAAATAACACGGCAATGGCTAACCACATAAAGGAGAGAGTAAGTTGTTGATCTTTTGATAGCTAGCGAAAAACCTCGTTTATTCCAGCGGCGCGGCACACCAGAAACCTGGGATTTTCTGATACTTAGGGCACCTTATTTCTTGAGCACGAAGATCATACGGGGGCTGTTTGCTTCATCATACGGCTCCAGCTGATAGTTACCCAGCACCTCGGCCAGGCGAAGGTCCGTCATGGAGAAGTACTCCTCAAACTGTTCCCGCCGCAGGGCCCGTACCCGCTCCTGATGGTGGTGTGCCCGCCCGAATTCATCCTTAAAGCGAATGTCCTTCACAATGAAGTCGGCATCCAGGTGGCGGGTGAGGTGGAAGGTAATGCCGTCCACCGTCTTTTCCTCCTGGCTTACCAGCTCCCGCACGGTGCGCTCGGTGTTCATGAAATCGATAACCAGCTTACCGCCCGGCTTCAGGGCCTGCACCGCCGAGCGTAGGGCTACCACATTCTCCGTTTCGTTCTCAAAGTAGCCGAAACTGGTGAAGAGGTTAAAAATGAAATCGAAGGGACCGTAGGGCAGCGGGTCGCGCATGTCGTGTACATGGAAATGCAGACGCTCGTGCGCAAACTGCCGGGCATAGGCTATGCTCTGGGGCGAAAGGTCTACCCCCGTTACCTCGTAGCCGTGCTGGCTTAGATAAATGGCGTGGCGGCCTTTGCCACATCCCAGATCCAGCAGCTGGTGCGTGGGCTTAGGGTGCAGGTGCTCCAGCAGCCGGTCAATAAAGTGCTCGGCCTCCTGCTGGTCCCGGTCGCGGTATAGCAGGTGGTAGTAGGGAGAGTCAAACCACGTATTGAACCACTCAGGGTCAAACGGCTGCACCATGCGGGAAAATATAAACCAATGAAATAGGTGCGGCCAGTAATGCCGGGGGCGGCTACAGCGAGTCGGTGGCGGGAGCAGCCGGCTTGCCAGCGGCCGGGTTAGGCTCCAGATCCATGCCGCACACGGGGCACTTGCCGGGCTTGTTGCTGGCACTGCCTTCGCAGTTCATGGGGCACACATATGCTGCTACCTGGGCTGTCGGGGCCGCTGCCGGAGCAGTAGTCGACACCGGCTCGCTTTGGCAGGCGGCTAAAGCGCTAACCGCGACCAGCACAAGGCCAGCCGCGGTTGCTTTAATAGACTTCAACATGGGAAACGCTTATTCTCCGATGGGCGAATCGCTGGCCTTAGCCGGCTTGGGCGCATCCTCTTCGTTTTTAGTGCGCTCCACTTTTTCCGCATTGGTTGAAATGGAGTGTTCTGCCGGGGCTTTGCCAGCACGCTCCAGATCCACACCCGAGCTGATAGGCTCTTCAATAGCGGCTCCTTTATGCTGGCTGGGCGCTTCAGCTGTGTGCTGATCAAAGTATTGAGACGTGCGGGTGCCGGGGGCTACCATGTCCAGCGACACTTTCTTTTCGGGACGCCAGTCAGAAGGTTCGGCGCTGCAGGAGGCCAGCATCAGGCCAGCGGCCAGGCAGAGGAGCAGTTGTTTGGAGTTCATATAGATATTCAGCAAAAGACGTAAGCAAAGGTACGAGGTAGTCGGGGCTACGGTTAAGCGGCCGGTTTCGTCTCGGCGGCCAGCAGGTTCTTGCGGCGCAGCATCGATTCAAACAGCTTCAGGTCGTTCGGCGAGTTGAAGATACGCGTGGGCAGATACAGGAACATGGGAACCGTGAAGGTGCGGGCTACCCAGCCTTTCCAGCCCGTGGGCATTTCGGCGTTGGCGGGTGCCTTCAGATACAGCTGATAAGCCCCATCCTGCTGGCGTACTTTCTCTACCATTTCCCACGGAATGTTCATGCCCTGCTTGTCGTTCAGGCGCATCAGAATCTGGCGCTGGTCGATTTCGTAATTCACCCGCTCAAACAGGGCTTTCGTCTGCTCCATCTGAGCCAGGGCCTGCACCTGGGCCGAGCGCAGCACCACGAACAGCACCGTAACGACCACCGCCGCTACTACCCACCACCAGGAAAACACGAAAATGGCCGGCAGCAGCACAATGACTAATGGAATGAGGGCGTACCACCACTCCTTTTTCCAGACTTCGGTAAGCGCCATGCGGACGTAGGTATTCGAGTCCAGCTGGCTTTTTTTGGTGCGGATAGCCAGGGGCGAAGCACCTTGAGCCTGGCGGAATCCGCGTTGATTTGGTTGTTGCATTGGTTCAGTTGTCGGTTGTCAGCTGCAGTGGCCGGTTATTTACCAGAACAACCTGGCAACCGGCAACGCACAACTAGCAACGCATTAAAAAGCTTTCAAACTCATGTCCAGGCTGCCGGCCGAGTGCGTGAGAGCACCTACCGAAATAAAGTCGACGCCTGTAGCGCCTACTTCCGCAATGGTTTGCTCGGTAATGCCCCCGGAAGCCTCTGTGGGGAAGCGCCCGGCTATCAGGGCCACAGCTTCCTGCAGCTGGGCAGGAGCCATATTGTCCAGCATGATGCGGTCTACCCCACCCGTGTCCAGCACCTGCTGCACCTCAGCCAGTGTGCGGGTTTCAATTTCAATAGGCAAGGTGCGGCCAAGCTGGCGCAGGTAGGCGTGAGTAGCCTCAATAGCCTGCCGAATGCCGCCCGCATAGTCCACATGATTATCCTTCAGCATAATCATATCGAAAAGGCCGTAGCGGTGGTTGGTGCCCCCGCCAATCAGTACCGCCCATTTCTCGCAGAGGCGGAAGTTGGGGGTGGTTTTGCGCGTATCCAGCAGGCGTGCTCTGGTGCCGGCCAGTAGCTCGGTAAGATGGGCCGTGTGGGTAGCAATGCCGCTCATGCGCTGCATGCAGTTAAGTACCAGGCGCTCTGCCGTTAGTATGCTGCGGGCGGGCCCTTCTACCGTGAAGGCTACGTCGCCGTGGCGCACGCGGGTACCATCAGGGAGCTGTACTTCCACGGTCAGGCTCGGGTCTACCAGCCGAAAGATTAACTCAGCCAGTGCTACGCCTGCCAGCACCCCCTCCGCTTTCACCAGCAGCCGGGCCCGGTTGCGGGCCGTAGCCGGAATAGAAGCCAGCGACGAATGGTCGCCGTCGCCTACATCTTCGGCCAGGGCAGTTCGGATGAATTCAGAAAGAGCTTTCGGGGTGAGGTACGGGGCGTTTTGCACGGTGCAAAAATAGAAAAAGGCCCTGACATACGCCGGGGCCTTTTTTCAGGAGGTCAGAATCAGTAAGAAGTTCGGAATGTGGGCAATCCGGAGTGGGTGTTGCTCGTTTAAAGCCTGTTGCCAACCCTTTTGCCGCTTTCTTTCCTGCTTCCTGGTGGCCTCTTTATTCTTTTGTGAAATCAATCGTGTCAATAAGCAGCTTGCCCTGGGCGGGTTTCATTTTGATAAATACCCGATAAGAGCCGCTTTTGCCCACGTATTTGCCAATGGCATATTGAATGCCTTCGTTGGAAGAGCCCTGGTGAATAAACTCAAAGCTGGTAGGCGCGTTCTTGGCAAAGAAGTCTTTCAGGACAAACTCGGCCTGCGTAGCGCTGTAGCTTTGCTTGTCGCCATCAAAACCAAGCTCTACGGCCGAGCCAAAATACTGGGCCACGCCGTGCGAGGAGCCACCCCGCACCGCACCCCGTACTGCCCCAAAGGCTTCACCCTGGGCGTAGGCACCGACAATAGTCAGCAACCAAAGCCCAACCAGAACTACCACACGGAAAAAGGAAGTTTTCATAAGTATATTAGAATACCTGGCCATTCACCAAAACTATGCCAACCGCGTAAGCCTGTGATAATAATCTACGTTGCCCGCCAAAGCACAATAGTAAGAAAAACCCGACGGTTCGGGGAAGGGCCGTTATCTTTGCATCATGAATAAACAGGTATTGTTGGTCATTCTGGATGGATGGGGGTTGGCCACGAACCCCGAGGTGTCGGCTATTGATAGTGCGAATACGCCTTACGTGGATTCTCTCTTTCAGCGCTTCCCTCACAGCAAGCTACAGGCCTCCGGTGAGGCCGTAGGCCTGCCCGAAGGGCAGATGGGCAACTCCGAGGTAGGCCACATGAATATAGGCGCTGGCCGCGTGGTATACCAGGATTTAGTACGCATTAACAAAGCTATTCGGGAGCGGAAGCTGGGCCAGATTCCAGCCTTGGTAAAGGCCTTTGAATATGCCCGCGAAAACGGCAAGAACGTCCATCTCATTGGCCTGCTTTCCGATGGCGGCGTACACTCCCACATTGAGCACCTGAAGGCCCTGTGCACGCTGGCACACGATGAAAGCGTGCACAACGTATTTATTCATGCCTTTACCGATGGCCGCGACACCGACCCGAAAGGCGGCGTGAGCTACGTCAATGACCTGGAGCAGCATCTGCAGCGCGGGGCCAGCGGCAAAATAGCTTCCATTGTGGGCCGCTACTACGCCATGGACCGCGACAATCGTTGGGAGCGGGTAAAGGAAGCCTACGATTTGCTGGTGAACGGCAAAGGCACACCTTCCCAGAACCTCATTCAGAGCATGCTGGACTCCTACAAAGCCGGCGTGACCGATGAGTTCCTGAAGCCCATTGTGAAAGTAGGGGCCGATGGCTTGCCGCTGGCTACCATTCAGGAAGGCGACGTGGTGATTTGCTTTAACTTCCGCACCGACCGGGGCCGCGAAATCACGCAGGCCCTGACGCAGCAGGATTTCCACGCCTACAACATGCATCGGCTGAACCTGCACTACCTCACCATGACGAACTACGACAACACGTTTGTAGGCGTCACCCCCATTTTCGAGAAGGATAACCTCGAAAATACGCTGGGCGAGGTGCTGGCCGCTTTTGGTAAGAATCAGATTCGCATTGCCGAAACGGAAAAATACCCGCACGTAACGTTCTTCTTCTCCGGTGGCCGCGAGGTAGAGTTCCCCGGCGAAAGCCGCATTATGCGCGCCTCGCCCAAAGTGGCTACCTACGATCTGCAACCGGAAATGAGCGCCTACGACCTGCGCGACGCGCTGGTACCGGAGCTGCAGGCCCGCTCCGCCGACTTCGTGGTGCTGAACTTTGCCAACCCCGACATGGTAGGCCACACCGGCGTGTTTTCCGCCGCCGTGAAGGCCGTAGAAACCGTGGACCAGTGCACTCACGATGTAGTGGAAACGGCCCTGGCGGCTGGCTATGCCTGCATTATTATTGCCGACCATGGCAATGCTGACATGATGGTGAACCCTGACGGCACGCCCAACACGGCCCACACAACCAATCTGGTTCCCTGCATCCTGGCCGACAATAGCTATACCGGCACCCTCGCCGATGGCAAACTGGGAGATATTGCCCCTACCGTGCTGGAACTGATGGGCCTGCCCCAGCCCGCCGAAATGACCGGGCACTCCCTGTTGCTGCCAGCTGCAGCAATAGCTCATGCGTAAAGTATGGCTGGCCGGAGCCGTTGGTTTGCTTTTAACCGCCTGCACGCCTGATGCCGGTGCACCTAAGCCTGCCATCCGGTCCCGCTATTTCAACCTGAAAGGGTTTCTCGATGCGCAGGCCACGTTGCTGAACCAGCAGCGGCCGGCCGTTGAGAAGCACGTGCAGCTGCGCAATGGGCAGGAGGAAACCACCCGTGTCCCGCAGGTAGATTGGACGAAGGAGCTACAAATCTTCTATCAGGCTGATATTACCAAGCCAGCCCTGCGCGGTGCCTATACCATTGATTCAGTCGTAACCGCCGACGGCCTATTGCGTCGGACGTATGCGCGCCGTCCTGGTATTGAAAACCCCGTCCGGACGCTTACGGTAGTAACGGCAGGCCCGCAGGTGCGGGATGTACAGGCCGTGATAACGCAGGACAACCCGCTGTTTTTCTCCGAGAAACAGTTTGAGCTGCACGCTCAGCAAAATAAGCTGGCCGCGTATCAGGTACGTGGTGTACAGAAGCTGGTTTTGTTTGATACCCTGCGGTATAGCGCGTCGTCCCGACTGATACCATAGCCTCAGGCATTCTTATTTATAAAAAAGCCCTTGCCTTGGTTATAACCGGCAAGGGCTTTTTTATAAATGAATTGGCCGGTTAATCCACGTAATACTCAATCTGCACGGCGTTTACCTGCCCATTGCGCATTGTCATGGCTACGGTATTTAGCCGGTTGGTGTCCGCAATGCGTAAACTGTCGCAGCGGCCAGTTTTGGCGGCGTAGCGGGCTTTGTAGGCGGCGCCTAGCTTGTGGCGCAGCTGCTTCCCATACACTGGCGAGAAGTCCGTAATGCTGACTTGCTGGAGTAGGTCTTTTTCGGGCGTTTGGTAGTACTCGAAACGGTTATGATGGTGCCGGATGGTGAGCAGCGTATCTACCTGGCCGGATACGTGTCGGTTTTTGATGGGGGTGCGCTTTTCTACGGTACCGCCATCGGCCAGCAGCTCCTCCGTCGTGATTTCCTGCTCGAAGGGTGCTTCTGCCACGGCATCGTCTACCAGGGTGCAGGCGGCGCGTGGCGTAGCGGGGGCGGGCGTAGTAGGAGCACGTTTCTCAACCGCTGGTTTAGACTGCTCTACCACCGCAGGTGCCTTTTCCTGGCAGCTCGAAAGCAGCAGGCTCAGGCCCAGAGTTAGGGTCTGGCCACCGTGTTTTGCGGCTGAAGTAAGAAGGAAAAGCATAGCGGGCGAAGGGAGGATAAGCCGCTATACGGGGAAATAGTTGGGAGGTAGACGCTTATTTTTCCTCCCCCATCAACGTAGCCACCACCCAGCGGCGGCCGCCGTGGTTACGGTGTTCGCCCAGGTAAATTCCCTGCCAGGTGCCCAAAGCCATTTCGCCGTTGCTGATGGGCACGCTTACGGCATGGCCCAGCAGGCTGGCTTTAATATGGGCGGGCATGTCGTCGGGGCCTTCCTGGGTGTGGCGGAAGTAGGGGGCGTTTTCCGGCACCGCGCGGTTGAAAAACTGCTCAAAGTCGTGGCGGACAGTAGGGTCGGCGTTTTCGTTGATGCTGAGGCTGGCGGAGGTGTGCTGGATGAAGAAGTGCGCCGTGCCCACGCGGATTTTCTCCAGCTCTGGCAGCTCCGCTACCAGCAGATCGGTAATCAGATGAAAGCCCCGCTGCACAGCCGGCAGGCGCAGGCGCTTTTGCGTCCAGATCATCGGTTACGGGTTTTTCCGCTCAAAGGCGCCCATATCGGGTGTGGCGGCGTCGCGGGTTACGCGCAGCAGGTCGTAGGGAAAGGCGGACAGCGGCACAGCCTGGTTGCTGGCGGGCGAGAGAGTATCCAGGCTGAAGTCAAACTTGTCCGGGATGCTGTTGTAGGGCGTCTTCCGGAATTTGGGGTCCTGGTTCAGGAGGTTGCCATTGTTGGCCAGACCGGGCTTGGTGGCGCTGTTCGCGGCACCCTTATAGGCCTGGGTGAGCAGCAGGCTATGGTCTACCTGAATGTTGGCGAGGTACCGCTCGGCATGGTGGAAGAATAGCTCCTCTTTATCTTTATGATCCCCCCACACAATGCTGTTTTTTATATTGATGGTGGGGCTGATGCGACGTTTGGGGTCCTGAATGGGTAACTCGTCGGAGAACGTGAGGGAATTCGTTTCGCGACGCAGGAACTCGGGCGTGAAGTTGGCAATGGTACAGTAGCGCAACATATAGGTGCCGCCCTGGAAGCCCGCTAAGGCATACTCGCCGCAGTTGGAGAACAGGCAGTTGTTGACTTCAAAGTTGCCCGAGAAGCCCAGGATGCCGCCGCCAAAGGGCAGCGAGGTGCTGCCAAAGTTGAGGGCACCGCCGGATATATTCCGGAACACGGTGTTTTCCACCTTCACACCCGGGAAAGGCTCCTTCGCCTCAAAGTTGTTGACCAGCAGGCCAAAGGCAGCGTTCCGGATTTCCGCATATCGCACTACATTGTTGCGGCTGCTGGCATCAAACTGAATGCCGGCCCACTGCCCGGGAATGTTGTCGTAGGCTGGCTCCAGCCGGTCGCCATCAAAGCGCACGATGCGCGGGTCGGTGGGCTTCAGGGGGGCATCGGGCTGCAGGTCCGGGTTTACCAGCAGCTGGCCGCGCACTACCATGGCGGCTCCGGCGTGGAAGTATACCCGGGCGCCGGCTTCTATGGTAAGGCGGCAATCCACATCTACCAGCGCATAGCCAAAGATTACGTGGGGCTTGTCGTTGCGCCATACTTCGTTGCAGGGCAGGATTTCCTCGGAGTGGTAGTAGGCGTTCTGCCCGTAGGACACCAGCTTCACGTCCTGGTCGTTGCCGTTGGTGCGGAACTGCAGTAGGTCTTCTACCAGAAAGGGCTTGTTCTCGCTGCCGGGGCCCAGCACGGCGCGCACCAGAATCTGCAGGCTGTCCTTGCCCTTGATTTCCAGGTTTTCTGCCGACTGCCGGGCATCTCCATCCACAATGAGGGAATAGGTAGCCCCGGCCTTCCCGGCCAGTTTCACCTGCTCTACGCGCACGGCGCGGGCGTTGCGGTTGTACACCCACAGGCGCTTGGTAACGGTGCCAATCTGGGTGAAAACGGTGTCGAACAGCACGGTATCGGCGGAAAACTCCAGGCGGGCGCTTGGGTCCTTGGTTACTATATCTTCCTTGGGCTCGCAGCCCGGCAGCAGCGAGAGGGCCGCGGAGAACATCAATAGCAACGGGAGCAGAAAGCGCATACGAGTCATCAGCCTAAAAAAGAATCATCCTGAGCATCACAAACGGCCTCATCACGGTGAAGGTAAGGAGAACAACGAATCGTTCTGCCGTGACAAGGTCCTTTGCGCTGCTCAGGATGACAAACGGTTACTGCCGGGGCTTATTACGCCACGCCTTCGCGCAGGCGCTCGGCACTTTCGGCAATGCGGAGCTGCTCCACAAAGTCGTCGATGTTGCCTTCCATCACGCTGGCCAGGTTGTACACCGTATAGCCAATGCGGTGGTCGGTTACGCGGCCCTGGGGGTAGTTGTAGGTGCGGATTTTATCGGAACGGTCGCCGCCGCCAATCATGCTCTTGCGGGCGGCACCTTCTACTTCGTTTTTCTTGGCCAGCTCAATTTCATAAAGGCGCGAGCGAAGTACCTGCAGAGCTTTATCGAAGTTTTTGAGCTGCGACTTCTGGTCCTGGCACTGGGCCACGAGACCCGTAGGCAAGTGGGTGAGGCGCACGGCGGAGTACGTGGTATTTACCGACTGACCACCGGGGCCCGACGACATAAACAGGTCCTTACGCACATCGTTCATGTCGATTTCCACGTCCAGCTCCTCCGCCTCGGGCATTACCACGATGGAGGCTACGGAGGTATGAATGCGGCCCTGGGTTTCAGTGGCAGGCACGCGCTGTACGCGGTGCACGCCTGACTCAAACTTGAGCTTGCCGTACACGTCCTCGCCCTTCACGGCCAGAATAATTTCCTTGTAGCCGCCGGAAGTACCTTCGGTGGCGTCAATCAGGTCCATTTTCAGCCCGTTCTTTTCGGCGTAGCGCATGTACATGCGCTGCAGGTCGCCGGCAAAAATGGCAGCTTCGTCGCCGCCGGCCCCGGCCCGGATTTCCATGATAACATCCTTGGAATCGTTGGGGTCTTTGGGGAGCAGCAAGTCTTTTATGACTGTTTCGAGGCGCTCCTGCTCGGGCAGCAGGGCTTCCAGCTCGTCCTTCGCCATCTGGCGGAATTCTTCGTCTTTCTCGGTTGAAATAACCTCCTTGGCGCTATCGATGTTGGAGAGGACGCTCTGATACGCCTTGTACTCCGTCACGATTTTGTTCAGGTCTTTGAATTCCTTGTTGAGGGTCTTGAAACGCTTCATGTCGCTCATGACATCGGGCTGCATGAGCTGTTCGTTTACGTCGTTGAAGCGCTGTTGAATGGCCTCCAGTTTATCTAGCATCTTGCCTTCAGAGTATTGTATTGGGAGTACAAAGGTACGGAAACAAACCCGAGGAACCTGCCAACCGGTTCCCGGTTAGAGAAACGCAGAATCAATCAGTTAGCTTGTACGCTTCTGGCTGTTGCCCAGGTTTTTCCTTGGGAAAATGCCCCGGCTGTCGTCTCTTTGTTTTCCGGTAGCCGACTTTCCCGCTGGCTGCCACCCGTTTTTCACCTTCGCCATGCCCCTCCGTTTTTCCGCCATTTTGCTGCTGGTCCTGCTGGCCGCCGGCTGCCGCCCCGATCAGATAGAGCACCTCAAGGACACCAAGCGCATTGCCATTGAGGCCGAAAACTGGCAGGTGAAGCGTATTATGCCCAAAGACCTGCTGCGCGCCACCCACTGGGCCGGTGACTCCGTCAGCAACCAGGGTAACCGGGAGTTGCAGCTGCTGCTGAAGGATGAATTGCAAAAAGGCGGGGTAGCCCAGGCCCTGTCCTACTGCCGCCCGGAGCGCTATGCCACCATTGATACCCTGGCCCGCACCTTGCAGGCCACCGTACGGCGGGTGAGCCTGCGCCCCCGCAACCCATCTAACCGCGCCACCCTGCCCGCCACCGAGCTGCAGCCCGATACCCAGCGCGTGGTGCGCCGCCCATCCGCCGAGGCGTTTTTCTACCAACGCCCCATTGTGCTCAGCAGCCAGGAGTGCCTGCGCTGCCACGGCGAGGTGGGCCAGGATATTTCAGCAGCTGATTATGCCCTTATCAAAAAGCAATACCCGCAGGACCAGGCTACCGGCTACCGCCTGGGCCAGGTGATGGGTGCCTGGCAGGTGCAGCTGCAGCGCTCCGGCGTAGCGGAGTTCTACACCATGAAAACGCGCAAAATCATGAAGCGGCGCAAGCTGTTTTGAGTTGCCACTGGCGGATTCCAGTAAATCACCGAAACCAGCTGACCATCTTAACTCATTACTGATCTGCTTCGTAGAGCCTCCCCAATGGCTATTCCGCTTTATTACCCCCGCATTAAGATTTGCTGCATCAGTACGCCGCAGGAACTGGCCATAGCCGTGGCGGCAGGTGCCGATGCCCTGGGCCTGGTGGCCAAAATGCCCAGCGGCCCCGGCGTTATTACCGATGAGCAGGTGCGTCGGCTGGCCCTGCTCACGCCGCCGGCCGTGGGCTCGTTCCTGCTCACCAGTGAAACTACTACCAGCGCCATTATTGCGCATCAGTGCCGTACGGCCACCACCACGCTGCAGCTGGTAGACACGCTCAGCACCGGTTCTTACCAGGATTTGCGCACCGCGCTGCCAGGCATTCAGTTGGTGCAGGTAATTCACGTGGTAGATGAATCCGCGCTGGAAGAAGCTCAGCGGGTGGCGCCGCACGTAGATGCTATTCTGTTGGATTCGGGCAACCCCAACTTAGCGGTGAAAGAGCTGGGCGGCACCGGGCGGGTGCACAACTGGGAGTTGAGCCGCCGCATTCGGGACCGGGTGAACCTGCCCCTTTTCCTGGCTGGCGGCCTCACGACCGAGAATGTGCAGGAAGCGCTACACATCGTGAAGCCCTTTGGAGTAGATGTATGCAGCGGCGTGCGCACCAATGGGCAACTGGACCCCAACAAGCTGCGCCGATTTATAACGGCTGTGCGTAGCTATACGGTTTAGCCCGCTTATTGCCCCCGTCAGCAAAGCCAGGGCGCCCAACCTTCTACCCGCTTTTGTAGTTTGGGCTGATATGACTGCGGAGAAACCCATTATCATTATTGGGGCCGGTATGGCTGGCCTTACCTGTGCTAACTATCTGCACCGCGCCGGGCGCCCCGTGCTGGTGCTGGAGGCTTCTGATGCCGTAGGTGGCCGCGTGCGCACCGATATTACCCCGGAAGGCTTCCGGCTGGACCGCGGCTTTCAGGTGCTACTCACGCGCTACCCCGAGGTGCAGCGCCTGCTCGACTACGGAGCCCTGCAACTCAGGCCCTTTGCTTCCGGCGCTGTTATTCGCCGGCCCAATGGGCGGCAGAGCACCCTTCATAACCCCTTGCAGCAGCCAACTGCCGCTTTCACGGCCCTGGCCTCCCCTATTGGCTCCCTGCCCGATAAGGTCCGCATTTTGAGTCTGGCGCGCCACGTGCAAAAGCACTCCAGCGAGGAGTTGCTGGCGGAGGACCACCTGAAAGCGACGACTACCCTCCAGTTTCTGCGCCAGTATGGCTGGAGCGAAACCATGATTACCTCCTTTTTCCGGCCCTTCTTCGGTGGCGTGTTCTTGGACCGCGACCTAAGCACCGCCGCCAACTTCTTTCAGTTCGTCTTTAAGCAGTTTGTGGAAGGCGAAGCGGTAATACCAGCATTGGGCATGCAGCAGATTCCGGAGCAGCTAGCCGCCCGCCTGCCCCATGGGGCCGTGCGCCTGAGTACGCCCGTAGCCGCCATAGATGGTACCACCGTACGCCTCTGGACTGATCAGACCCTGGAAGCTTCGGCCGTAATAGTGGCGGCCGATGGCGAAGCCGCCGCCCGTCTGCTACCCCGTTCCATTGTGGATCCAGTAGTTACGCACTGGCGGCGCACTACCTGCACTTATTTCGCGGCGCCGGGCAGCTCCCCTGGCCGCACCGACCGGCTACTGCGTTTGAATGCGGCAGCACCCAGCCTGGCCCATAATGTCTGCTTTCCTTCTGATGTCAGTCCGGCTTACGCGCCTAGCGGCCAGACGCTGGTATCCGTTAGTACCCACGGGGAACATGGGCTGGAGGAGGAAATGCTGACCCAAAGGCTGCGAGCGGAGCTGACGGTCTGGTTTGGTCCTACGGTACAGCAATGGCAGCACCTGCGCACCTACGCCCTATCACACGCTCTGCCCGCATACCTGCCGGAACAACCGGCTCAGCAGCCCCTTCGCCTAACGGATACCCTATACCGCGCCGGAGATTATACGGCTTATCCCTCGCTGAACGCCGCTATGGCTACGGGCCGCGAAGTAGCCGAAATGCTCCTGACCAATTAATACCCCGGCGTGCTGTTGAGCGAGGTTGAACCCTCCGCCTACAGCAGCATATGACAAAGCGAGCAGCCTCACTCGGCACGCTCTGCCTGACCGTTTTAATGATGACACAAAAAAGCCCGGCCTCCAAAACTGGAAACCGGGCTTTTGCATTGGAGTCAGCGCTTACTTGGCGTCATCCTTTTCTTTCACCTTGGTGCTGTTCTCGTCGGCTTTTTGCTTGCGCTTTTTCTTGCCGTCCTCGCCCTTGGTCTTCTCCTTGGCTTTTTTCACGTCGCTGTCGGAGAGTTGTTTGGCCATGTCTACGGCAGTAGGGGCGGCGGCTGGGGCCACAGCAGCGGCAGCTACTGTGTTGCCTTCCAGATCCAACTCTACTACTTCGTAGCCCAGCTCATTGATAGCGGGGAAGGCCTTCGCCCGGTCGCCTACTACCACAATGTACATGTTATCGGGCGTGAAGTACTTCTGGGCCAGGGCCTGTACATCCTCCTTTTTCAGCGTGCGCAGAATCTCGCTTTGCTGCTGCACATAGTCTTTGTTGAGGTTGTACTCTACCATGCGGCCCAGGAAAGCGGCTTTCTGACGGCCGGTTTCGTACTTCAGCGCGTCGCTCTGGCCCACGGAAGTTTGCAGGAACTGCAGTTCTTCGTCGTTGATGCCGGCGGTGCGGTAGTTCTTCATTTCGCCTACAAACTCCTTTACTGAGGCCGCCGTAGCATCGGCGCGCACGCCAGCCTGAGCGGTGAACGGACCGGCGTAGTGGGAGCCGTTGAAGTACGAGTAAGCGCCATAAGTGTAGCCCTTGTTCTCGCGCAGGTTCAGGTTGATGCGGCTGTTGAAGTCGCCACCCAGCAGATGGTTAGCCAGGCCGGCACGGTAGTACTCGCCGGTAGCATCATAGGGCAGGCTGAGGTAACCCACCCGGATTTCCGACTGCGGGGCCCCTTCCTTGTTCACGAAGTAGATGCGCGTTTTGTCAGGCTGCGCGGTGGCCGTGGTAGGGGCCGGCAGCGTGACGTCTTTCTTGGCCCAGCTCTGCAGGAAGCCCAGCTTGGGCACTATCTGCTTCTGGTCTACATCACCCACAATCACCAGGTTGGAGATGTTGGGGGCGTAGTTGCGGGCGTAGAATTGCTTTACATCCTCCAGCGTAAGCGCCTGCACGCTGGCTACGGTACCACTGGACGGCACGCGCATGATATCCGAAGCAGGGTAAATCAGACGAGCAAAGGTTTTGTTGGCAATGGCTGTGGCCTGCGTGTTCTGGTTGGCAATGCCTTCCAGCGTCTGCTTTTTGATCCGGGCGAAGTCCGTCTCGTCGAAGCGGGGGTGCAGCAGACGCTCTTCCAGCAGGGCCAGCGTCTTGTCCAGATTTTTGGTCAAGGACTGCACGTAGATGGTCGTGTTGTCGTTGCCGGGCACTACCGAAATGGAGCTACCCAGCTTATCGAGGGCGGCGCTCAGCTCCTCGCTGGTGTACTTCTGCGAGCCTTCATTCAGCATAGCCGCCGTGAGCGAGGCAATACCGGCTTTGGATGGGTCCTGCTGCTCCAGGCGGTGGCCGCCGGGAATGGTGAGCTGCATGGTTACAGCCGGAATTTCGGTGTTGCGCGTGCCAATTACCTTGAGGCCGTTAGGCATGGTTTCCTGCCAGTAGGCGGGCACCTTTACTACGGGGTTGGCGCCAGGCTTGGGCTGCTGGCTGCGGTCGAAGGAGTCCTTCGCCTTCACATACGTCAGACCTTTGTACTCATCGGCCGGAGCCTTGAAGCCATCTTTGGAAACTGTGAAGTTGCTGGCTTTGGCTACCAGGTTAGCAGCTCCTTTGGGCACTACACTCAGAATAACAGCCTTTTTGCCTTTGATGTACTGGTTGTACACGCGCAGCACATCGGCCTTCGTGAGAGCCCGAATTTCCTGCAGATCCTTGGTGATGCGGTTAGGCGAGCCGGTAAACGTTTGGGCAGCAGCCAGCTCGGATACTTTGCCGCTTACGCTGGCCAGACCGTTAATCGTCTGCGACTCGCGGCTGGCTTTAAAGCGCTGCAAATCCTCATCCGTTACGCCACGCTTCTCAAACTCCTGCAGGGAGCGGCGCGCAATCAGCTCCAGGCTGTCGAGGCCTTTGCCGGGGAAGCTAAGGGCCCGGATGGTAAACTCACCACCCAGCTCAGCAGTAGGGTGGCTGGCCGAAGCCTGTACCGCTTTCTGCGTTTTTACCAGGTTTTTGTAGAGCAGGGAGTTGTTGCCGCCGCCAATGATTTCGGCCAGGGCATCCAGAGCCGTTTCATCAGGGTGGTAACGGGGCACGGTGGGGAACACCATTTGCAGCATGGGGAAACGCACGTTATCCTCATAGCTCACGTAGCGGTCCTGGGCCAGCTTGGGCGCAGACAGCTTCATGTTCTGCACGGCGGGGCCGGGCTTAATAGAACCGAAGTATTTCTCGGCCAGCTTTACTACATCGGCGGGCTTCACATCACCACCCACCGTCAGGGTAGCGTTGTTGGGGCCGTACCAGCGCAGGAAGAAGTTTTTCAGGTCGTTTACGTCAGCCCGGTCCAGGTCTTCCAAGTAGCCGATGGTCAGCCAGCTATAGGGGTGGCCGTAGGGGTACAGCGTTTTGGCTACGTACTCGGAAGCCAGGCCGTAGGGGCGGTTGTCGTAGTTCTGGCCACGCTCGTTCTTTACCGTAGAGCGCTGAATCTCAAATTTTTCCTGCGTTACGGCGTCCAGCAGAAAGCCCATTCGGTCGGCTTCCAGCCACAGGGCCGTTTCCAGCTGGTTACTGGGCAGGGTTTCGTAGTAGTTGGTCCGGTCGCGGTTGGTGGAGCCGTTCATATCGCCGCCGGCCGCTGATACCAGCTTGATGTGCTTCCCGCTGGGCACGTGGTCGGAGCCCTGGAACATCATGTGCTCAAAGAAGTGCGCAAAGCCGGACTTGCCGATGGTTTCGCGGGCCGAGCCGACGTGGTAGGTTACATCCACGTGCACTACCGGGTCGGAGTGGTCTTCGTGCACTACCACCGTGAGGCCGTTGGGCAGCTTATACTTCTCGTAGGGAATTACTACTTCCCCGGGCTTGCTGGCCACTTTTTCTACCAGGCGGGTGCCGCTGGCAGTGGTGGTTTTGGCTGTTGGTGCCGTTTTTTTCTGCTGGGCCGCGGCTGGTGATACAACCAGCAGCGTACTCATTCCAAGCAGCCACAAATGCTTTTGAAGCATAAGAAATTTTAAAAAGTTGAATTAGAAAGTACCACTTCAAAGTGAAGATACAAGTCTACAGACATTTCCCGACAGGAAGAAGCTGCATCTGCGTAAAGCAGTTGCGAAGTGCCTGGTATTTCGACACATTTAACCTGATCTGCCTCTCTCGCCTACACCCTTTCCTTTCTGTTCTCATGATGCGCTTATCCTCCTTATTTCTGCTGGGCCCGGCTGTGGCCTGCGGGCTGCTGGCTGGCTGCCAAAGCCGCAATTCTCCACCCGAGCTGATTACCCGCAACACGCCGCCGGATTCGACCGAGGCGGCTCCCACCGATACAGCCGTAGTAGCTGCACCGCGGGATGGTATCACGGCGGCGGGTATTGGGGAGTACATCAAGGTATTGGCTTCGGATGATTTTCAGGGCCGTAAGCCCTTCACCGCCGGCGAAACCAAAACCACGGAATACCTGGCCAGTGAGTTTAAAAAGCTGGGCCTGAAGCCCGCGCCCAACGGCACCTATTTTCAGCCCGTGCCGCTGGTAGAAATTACCGGCGCCCCCGACAGCACCATGCGCATTAGCGGGGGCAAAGGCCAGCCGCTGAGCCTGCAGTACAAAACCGATTTCATGGCTTTTACTGAGCAGGAAAAGCCGCAGGTCACCGTCACAAACTCGCCGCTGGTATTTGCCGGCTACGGCGTGGTGGCCCCTGAGTATAACTGGGACGACTATGCCGGGCTGGACGTGAAAGGCAAAACCGTGGTGGTGTTGGTAAACGACCCCGGCAATGCCGGCAACGACACCACCATGTTCAAGGGAAAGGCCATGACTTACTATGGTCGCTGGATGTACAAGTACGAGGAGGCCGCCCGCCACGGCGCCACCGGCCTGCTCATCATTCACGAGACCAAACCGGCCGCCTACCCCTGGTCCGTAGTACAGACCAGCTATTCGGGGGCGAAGCTGCGCCCTCAAACGCCTGACCGGGGCGCCAGCAAGTGTAAGCTGGAAGGCTGGATAACGCTGGATGCCGCCCGCCGCCTGTTTACGGCCGCCGGCATGCGCTACGATGACCTATATGCGGCCGCCAACCAGCGCGGCTTTAAAGCGCGGCCCCTGGGGCTGAATGTGAGCATCAGTATCAAAAATAAAATCCGGCGCACGGCTTCAAAAAATGTGCTGGCCGTACTGCCCGGCGCCACCCGGCCCCAGGAGTACATCATTTACACGGCGCACTGGGACCACCTCGGCATTGGGCCCGCCGTGAAGGGCGACTCCATCTATAATGGGGCCCTGGATAATGCCAGCGGCGTGGCGGCCCTGCTCACCATTGCTAAAGCTTACACTCTACTCCCGAAAAGCCCGGACCGCAGCATTGTGTTTCTGGCCGTAACCGGTGAAGAGCAGGGCTTGCTGGGCTCGGCCTACTATGCGGCCCACCCCATATTTCCGCTCAACAAAACGGTGGCCAACCTGAACATGGATATGCTCCGGCCCTTTGGCCCCATGCGTGACGTAACGGTCATCGGCTACGGCCAGTCGGAGCTGGATGAATATGCCCGCACGGCAGCGCAGGAGCAGCAGCGCTACATTCAGCCCGATGAAAGCCCCGAACAGGGCCACTTTTACCGTTCCGACCACTTTAGCTTCGCCAAAGTGGGTGTACCGGCCCTGTATGCCAGCGGCAGCTTTGATAGCCGCGCCAAGGGCAAGGAGTTTATTCAGGAGCAAAATGCCGCCTTTACGGCCCAGCACTACCACCAGCCCAGCGACGAATACAATCCGGCCTGGGACCTGCGTGGTATGGAGCAGGATGCGCGCCTCTTGTTCACCATTGGCCTTCGTCTGGCCGGCGAAACTACCTTCCCGCAGTGGAAAGCCGGCTCGGAGTTTAAAGCCGCCCGCGAAAAGAGCATGGGTACCCGGTAGCCTGCTGGGTCACACCCAAGTCAGGTATAGAATTTCTTAAAGCCCTCGCTATCTACGGGGGCTTTTTTGCGTAAAACATTACTCCCCCCTGCTGCTTATTCATCTGCTACCAACTAACGCTGCCTTACCCTGCTTCTATCTTCCTTTTACCGTGTCTATATCTACTGCTGAGCTACCCTATGTACGCCTGACGTACCGCCCCGATTTGCGCATTCTATTTATGCGCTGGACGCGGCTGGTTTCTTCCCAGGAGCATCGGGCGGGGTATACCGCGGGTCTTGCTCTGGCCCAACAGCACCAGGCTGGTCACTGGCTGGTTGATCTGCGTACCAGGGGCTTGGCGGAGGCCGAGGATTTTAACTGGATTTTGCGGGATTTTCGGCAACAAATGCAACAGGCGCTGCCCAATACCTCCTTCCGCTTGGCATATCTGGTTACTCCCTACCATCAGGAACTCATTTCCAGTCGGATTTTCCCCGAGGAAAACATGTTCCGAAGCTTTATTGAAGAGAAAGCTGCTTACCAATGGCTGGGCGCACCTATGCCAGCGGTTTCCTAGTGCCCGGATCAGGATAGTCTATACCTCTGCCCACCGATACCGGCGCTCTTTCCACAAAATGCCTCCCGGCCACATAGTGTAAGCCAACACCGCCAGGGACATCAGCAGCAGGTAGGCATCATAGAGCAGCAATACTCCTAACCTTTCCTGATGCCCGGCCTGGCGTAAGGTAATCGTCAGAAACAGCGTCTGAAGCAGCAATTTCCCGGCATATAGTGCGCCAATAGTACCCAGCGGCAGCAGGCCGGGCCAGCCCAGTATAGTATAGAAAAAGCCATAAGAGCTAAACAGTGCCCCCAATTGCCAGGGCAGCTGGCTGGTCCCTTTCATCCAGCGCTTGCGCTGGCGGAGCAGGTGCCGCATGGTAGGCTGTGGCACCGATACTCCCAAAACGGTGGGCAGGATGATATTCCGAAAGCCCCAACCCTGCGCTACAATTCGCCCAAAAAGCTGCAGGTCTTCTATAATGCTGAAAGCCAGCGTTTCATAGCCGCCAATGGACTCATAAGCCGCGCGGGTTACCAGCATATTGTTGCCCACGGCGGTAACGGGCAGCCCCAAATCGGAAAGCAGGCGAATAAGGCTGAGGCCAAACAGCCAGTCAAGCCCCTGCAGGCGCCCAAAGAGGTTGCCACTGGCAGTAGTTACGCCTGTTACCACCCCTACTCCGGCCGGAGCGGCGGCCAGCATACTCTGCACCCAATCGGGCGGCATAGCCATATCCGCATCAGTAATCAGAAAATACTCGGTAGTAGCCGCCCGACAGAGGTGGGCCAATACGTTGCTTTTGCCGCGGGCGGTACCCAGCCGGTGCCGGATAGGCAGCAGATGAAACTGGGGTTTATCGGCGATAAAACGCTGCACAATGCCCATGGTATCATCGGTAGAAGCATCATCCCCTATCAGGATTTCCAGCTGTTCAGGTGGGTAATTCAGCCGGGCCAGGGCCCGCAGGCAGCGCGCAATGGTAGCGGCCTCGTTGCGGGCCGCAATCAGAATGCTTACGCGGGGGGTAACTGTACTCAACTGCACATGAGGGCGCGGCCATACCAGCAGTAGCAGGGCCAGGGCATACAGGCCAAAGAACACGCTGAAAAAAACAGTAACGAGTAGCATCATATCCCCGGATAGCCTCTATGCCGCGCGGCCCGATCAGAACGTCCTGACAGCCCAGCGTAACTAGCATACGGCGGGCAAATGGCGGCGCGTTGCGGAGGAAAACGCTGATTTTCACGGGCATGGTTGTCCGTAAAAATCCGGAGTATGCCCATAAGAAAGCCCTGACAACTGGTTGTCAGGGCTTTCTTAAGAATATTAAGTTTCTCGCGCTAGAGGCGTGGGTCGGTTTGAACCGGGGCATCGTAGGCGGGGCTTTCCGGTGCCAGGGCTACGGGGTCGGCAGGCAGTCGGATATCGTCCGCATCGTGGACAATCAGCGTGAGCAGACCCGAAATAATCATGGAGCAGCCCCCCAGAATCAGCGTGTAGATAGACTCACCGCCGAATACATTTTTGGTGAAGAAGCCCAGAATCAGGCCGGCTACAACCTGGGGTATCACAATAAAGAAGTTGAAGACGCCCATATAGTAGCCCATTTTGTTAGCCGGCAAGGCTCCTGCCAGCATAGCATAGGGTACCGAAAGAATGGAAGCCCAGGCAATACCGACACCTACCATAGAGAGCAGCAGCATCTTGGGGTCCTGAATGAAGTAAATCGAAATCAGACCCAGACCACCGGCTACCAGACACAGCATGTGCGTGAAGCGACGGCTGGTGGCTTTGGCAATAGCGGGCAGCAGCAGGGCGGCAATGGCAGAAATGCCGTTGTACACGGCAAAGCAGATGCCTACCCAGTCAGCCCCTTCGTTGTAGATTTTGGAAGTGGCATCAGAGGTATGATAGATGTGGCTGGTTACGGCAGGCGTGGTATAAATCCACATGGAGAACAAGGCCAGCCAAGAGAAGAACTGCACCAGGGCCAGCTGGCGCATGGTTTTGGGCATATGGAAAATACCCGCAAACGATTCCCGAACGCCATTAAAGAAACCTGCCGTGCGGCGTTTTTCCTCCTCAAACTCTTCCATGTTAGCGGGTGGGTATTCGCGGGTGCGTAATACCGTCCAGAGGACCGCCAGGAAGAATACAAAGCCCCCGATATAGAAGGAATACTTCACCGACAGCGGAATCTGCCCAGCCGGGGCCGTATTCGAAATATCGAACAAATTGGTAAACATCCAGGGCAGAGAGGAAGCCACTACGGCGCCTACACCAATAAAAAACGTTTGCGCGGCAAAGCCCGTGGTCCGCTGTTCGGAGGGTAATAAGTCGCCGACCAAAGCACGGAAAGGCTCCATGCTGATGTTGATGCTCGAATCCATAATCCAGAGCATGCCCACGGCCATCCACAGGGCGGTAACGTTGGGCATCACCAGCAGCGCAAACGATGCCAGAATAGCGCCAATTAAAAAGAAGGGACGACGACGGCCCCAGCGCGGGCTCCAGGTACGGTCAGACATATACCCAATAATGGGTTGTACCAGCAAACCAGTGAGGGGCGCCGCCAGCCAGTAAAGTGCTATTTCGGTACCGCCCAGCGTTTCAAAGATACGGCTTACGTTGGCGTTCTGCAGGGCAAAACCGAACTGAATGCCAAGGAAGCCGAAGCTCATGTTCCAGATTTGCCAGAAGCTCAACCGGGGTTTTTCGCGGGTACTGCTCGCCGTTACTACGGAAGTTGCCATGCGCTATTGGGTGGGATTAAGAGAGAGATTCGAAAGATTAATTTACTGATTTTCGGCCTGTTTACGCTTTAGTGGCGGGGCTGAATCTCGAAGATATAAGCGCTTTGAGGTGTAAGCGTGATGGTCAGGTTATCGGTGGCCGGCATTCCGTTCAGCAGGTCCTGGTAAGAATACACACGGTTAGGGTCGAGGCCCATGGCCTTGAGCGCCTGTGGGGGAATGCGCAGGGTGGGCCGCATGGTTTTATCCTTGCTGAAGTTGGCTACGATGAGCAGCTGCTGCTTGTCGGTGTAGCGCAGGAAGGTGTACACCTGCTTCTGGTCGTAGTCTTTGCCCAGGTTGTTGGCGTCCTGCAGTTCGTAGAACTTGCCACGACGGATGGCATCACTGCTGCGGGAGAGGTTCAGCAGCCGGCTGTAGAAGTCGCGCAGCTGCTTCTGACCACCATCCAGCTTACCCCCGTCAAACTTGCCGCCATTCATCCATTTCTGATGGTTGGGCACGCCCCAGTAATCGAAGATGGTGGTGCGGCCATCGGCCCCGGAGAAGCCCTCGGCGCCGTTAGCGGGCTCGCCCACTTCCTGCCCGAAGTACATCATCACCGGCCCGGAGGCCAGCGTAGCTGATACCGTCATGGCCGGAATGGCCGCTTTGGGGTCGCCGGCAAAGTCTTTGGAGGCAATGCGCTGCTCGTCGTGGTTTTCCAGGAAGCGCAGCATGTGCGAGGAGAAGCCGCGGCTTTCTTCGCGCCACACCCGGGTAATGTCTTCCGTGTTGCCTTCCCCACGCATCAGGCGGCGCAGGCCGTCGTAGAGGCCCACTTTGTCATACAGATAGTCAAAGTGGCCCTGCTCGATGTACATCTTGTACGTCTTAGCATCGTAAGCTTCGCCGATGAACACCAGCTCGGGCTTCACTTTTTTCAGCTCCGGAATTACCCAGGCCCAGAACTCTACGGGCACCATTTCGGCCATGTCGCAGCGGAAGCCGTCCACGTCCTTTTTGGCCCAGAACACCAGAATATCGCGCATTTTCAGCCAGGTATCCGGAATGGGCGCAAAGTGCTTGGCGCGGCCCTGCTGGTAGTCCACGCCGTAGTTCAGCTTGATGGTTTCAAACCAGTCGTCCACTTTGGGCGTGGCCGAAAACACGTCGTTGCCGGTTACTTTGGCTGGGTTCTCGGCAAACTTGCCGTCTTCCTTCGGGCCCTTGGCGGCTCCCAGTGGGTTGTTGCCTGTGGGCACTACCAGCGGCTGACCGGGCAGGTAGTAGAAGTTGTTATTGACGGCAAAGGCCTTGGTTTTATCATCCTTCTCGCCCAGATCTACCACGCCCGCCGGCTTGGCATCCGACTTATAGGTGCGGGCTACGTGGTTGGGAATGAAGTCGATAATAACTTTCAGGCCGTTGGCGTGGGTGCGCTTCACCAGCCCCTCAAACTCCAGCATGCGCGCTTTCACGTTCACAGCCAGGTCAGGGTCCACATCATAGTAATCCTTGATGGCGTAGGGCGAGCCGGCGCGGCCTTTCACTACGTCAGCATCGTCCAGGGCAATGCCATCCTTGGTGTAGTCCGTCATGGTGGCGTGCTCAATCACGCCGGTGTACCATACGTGCGTGGTGCCCAGCTTCTTAATGGCCTGCAGGGCTACGCTGTTGATGTCGTTGAACTTGCCCACGCCATTCTCCGCGGCCGTACCAAAAGGCTTGTTGGTGGCCACTTTGTTGCCGAACAGGCGGGTCATCATCTGATAGATAACCAGCTTGTTGTCCTGGGGTACCTCGTCGGTGGTATTGGGGTCAGATTGGTAAGAAGTCACAGCACGCGGCGCCGGGGCCGGAGAGAGTAGTTGAAAAGATGCCAGCGCGAACAAAGCACCGGCAGCAGGCAATAACAGTTTTTTCATAGTCAGGCGTAAGATAACCAGTTGTGGGCTGATTGTCGAAGGTTTATTGCGGCCGGAAGCCGGCTTTTTACCGCTCCGCTACCGCAATTCTTCTTCAGCAAGCACCAGGCAGGTTACCATTGCTGGGTAAGTGGGTGAATCATCAGCTCATCCACTACCACGTGCGGCGGGGCTTCCAGCACGTAGCGCACCGCCTGGGCAATGTCCGAAGGACGCAGGTGCGTGTTTTCCACCTCCGGGCTCCCGGGCTGCGAGTTATTGAAGTGCGTATCTACCATGCCCGGGAAAATGGTGCTGACCTTGATACCGAAGGGCCGCACCTCCTTGCGCAGAGAGCCTAACAGCGCATCCTGCGCATACTTGCTGGAGCCGTATACCGAGCCGTGCTCAAAGGTGCGCCGCGCTACGTCGGAGGTAACCCCCACAATATGGCCCCGGTTCTGGGCCTTGAAGTGCGGCACGGCGGCCTTGCATAGCAGAAAGGTGCCCTTCACATTCACATTGTAGATTCGGTCCCACTCCTCGGCCTCAAAGTGCTCCAGCAGGCCAAAGCTGCCCACCCCGGCATTGCACACCAGAATATCCAGGCGGCCGAAATGCTGTAGTGCCACGTCCACGGCCTGCTGGGCATCCCCTTCATCGGTTACATCCGCGGCCAACGGCAGAATCTGACCCGATTGGGCCACATCCCGCAGCTCATCGGCGCCGCGCGCCAGTGCTATAACCCGGGCACCCTGCATAGCCAGCAGTAAGGTGATGGCCCGCCCGATGCCTCGGCTGGCACCCGTTACAATGGCTACTTGGTCAGTAAGATCGGTCATTTTTTAAGCCGTTAGCGGATGACTTTTCGCGTTGAAATATTCAAAAGCACATTACAGGATAAGCCATTAGCTTACCCAACAAGACGAGGCAGTTCATCAAAATGTACGCAAATCTTGCCTGTCAATCAACGCAACGAGGGCGGCCCAAGTGGGCCGCCCCGTACTGATTAGCCTACCTGGCGGGCTTCGCCGTTCACGTGCACCGTCAGCGGCTTGTCGGATTCAATATGGACGCCCTCGCGGCCCACGTGCACTTGCAGCACAGCCCCGCGGAAGCGGATGCGGAAGCTGAAGCCAGACCATTGCGTCGGCAGCATGGGGCGGAAGTGCAGCTCGCCGTTGCGCACGCGCATGCCGCCAAAACCCTGCACTACGGCCATCCAGGTACCCGCCATACTGGTGGTGTGGCAGCCATCCTCGGTGTCGTTGTTGTAGTCGTCCAGGTCGAGGCGGGCGGTGCGCAGGTACATTTCGTAGGCCTTTTCCTGCATGCCCAACCGGGCCGCCAGCACGGCGTGCACGCACGGCGAGAGCGACGACTCGTGCACAGTGCGCGGCTCGTAGAACTCGAAGTTGCGGCGGATGGTAGCTTCATCGAACCGGTCTTCCAGCAGGAACATGCCCTGCAGCACATCAGCCTGCTTAATAAAGCAGGAGCGCAGGATCCGGTCCCAGGACCACTTCTGGTTCAGGGGGCGGTCGGCGGCGGGCAGGTCCTGCACCAAAATCTGCTCCTTATCCATGTAGCCTTCCTGCTGCAGCATGATGTTGCGCTTCTCATCCCGGGGCAGGAACATATTACCCAGAATGTCGCGCCAGGCGGCAAAGTCGTGCTGCTCGTCCAGCTTCAGCTCCATGGCCAGGGCGGCGTAGCGGCCGGGGTGCTCCTTGCTGATTTTCTCCAGTACGTGCAGCGTGTACTCCAGCGTCCAGAGGGCAATGGTGCTGGTGTACCAGTTGTTGTTGACGTTGTTTTCGTACTCGTTGGGGCCCGTTACGCCCAGCATTACATACTGGCCTTTCTCCTCGGAGAAGTTCACGCGCTGCGCCCAGAAGCGGGAAATGGCCACCAGCACATCCACGCCGTAGTCGGCCAGGTAGCTTTCGTCGCCGGTGTAGCGCACGTAGTCGTAAATGGCGAAGGCAATGGCGCCGTTGCGGTGAATTTCCTCAAAGGTGATTTCCCACTCGTTGTGGCATTCCTCGCCGTTCATGGTCACCATGGGGTACAGCGCGGCACCGCCCGTGAAGCCCAGCTTCTGGCCGTTTTCAATGGCCTTGCCCAGCTGCTTGTAGCGGTAGAGCAAGAGGTTGCGGGCCACCTGCGGATCGGCCGTGGCCAGGTAGAAAGGCAGGCAGTACGCCTCGGTGTCCCAGTAGGTGCTACCGCCGTATTTCTCGCCGGTGAAGCCTTTGGGGCCGATATTCAGGCGCGGGTCTTCGCCGGTATAGGTCTGGTTGAGCTGGAAAATGTTGAAGCGGATAGCCTGTTGCGCGGCCGGGTCGCCTTCAATAATGATGTCACTCTCGGCCCACTTAGCAGCCCAGGCGGCGGCCTGCTCCTTCAGCATGGCGGCAAACCCTTTGATGCGGGCTTGCTGCACGGCGCGGCGGCACACATCCTGCAGCACACCCCGCTCATGGTTTTCGGAGGAAATATTAGCGGCAAACTTAGTCAGCACGGTTTCCTCGCCGTCCAGCACGTTCACAGTGAAGATGTGCGCCACGTACTTCTCGCTCTCGATGGGGTGCGTGTGGGGCTTTACCTCCACGCCGCCCTGCGTGAGCGTGAACACCATGCCGGTGCACACGTCAAACTCAGTTTTGCGGGTGCGCGCGGTTACGAAAGCGCCCTGCTCCTGCACCGAGCGGCTTACTTCTTCCCAGAACTTCTCGTCGTAGTTGGCGTCCTGGTTTTTAACGTCGAAATCGATGAAGGGCGTGAGGGTGGCTTTGCCCGAAAAGCCTACCGGCGTAATGGAGTACTGCACTACGCCAACTTCGTCGTCCACAATGCTGCAGAAACGCTTGGCCTTGATTTTCACCCGCTTGCCATTGCGTAGCAGCACCGTGCAGGTACGCTCCAGGTAGCCTTCCTGCATATTCAGCACGCGGCGAAAGTCTTCCACGGTGGCTTTGGCCAGGTCCAGCTCTTCGCCGTCAATCTCCACGCCAATGCCAATCCAGTTGGCGGCATTCAGCACTTTGGCAAAGTAATCGGGGTAGCCGTTTTTCCACCAGCCCACGCGGGTTTTATCGGGGTAGTACACGCCGGCCACGTAGTTGCCGGGTAGGGTTTCGCCGGAGTACTGCTCCTCGAAGTTGGCGCGCTGGCCCATGCGGCCGTTGCCCAGCGAGAAAATGCTTTCGGAAATCTTATTGAGGTGCGGATCGAAGCCTTCTTCAATAATCCGCCACTCATCTATTTTCAGGTAATCTTTCATCTGTAAGGGAAGAGAAAGGGTAAGCTAAATTCGGGTTTAAGCGGCGACTAGCGCAGCTCCTGCAACCGTGCCACGGTCATTTCTTCGAAGCCGGGAATCACAAAATCAGCATCGCTCAGAATCGAAGCGTCGCCGACGCCAATGCAGTGCATGCCGCCGTTGCGGGCTGCTTCCACCCCGGCTACGGCGTCTTCAAACACCACGCACTCCTCGGGCGCTACGCCCAGCATCTCGGCCCCTTTCAGGAACACTTCGGGGTCGGGCTTGGCATTGGCCACGTCGGTGCCGTCCACAACGGCATCGAACAGCGACAGCAGCTGCACGCGCTCCAGAATGAGGCGGGCGTTTTTGGAGGCCGAGCCCAGGGCCGTTTTCAGGCCGGCGGCGCGGCATTCTTCCAGGAAGCGGCGCACGCCGGGCAGCACGTCGGCCTCGGTCATGCGCTGCACGTCTTCCAGGTACACTTCATTTTTGCGCGTGGCCAGCGTTACCTGCTCCGCTTCGGGCATGGTGACGCCGCCAATTTCAAGGATGATTTCCAAGGAGCGCATCCGACTTACGCCTTTCAGCCGCTCGTTGTCGTGTTCGGTAAAATCGATGTTCAGCCCGTCTGCTAACGTCTTCCAGGCCTGGTAATGGAATTTCGCTGTGTCTACGATGACTCCGTCGAGGTCGAAGAGACAGGCTTTGATTGTTGCCATGTAGGTAGAAAAAAGAAAGGAGCGAAGCCACCAGGGCCTCGCTCCAGATAAATCAGGTTACTTCTTCAGCTCCAGCACCAGCGTGGTCATGGCCGGTACTTTCAACGACTTCAAATCCGATACAGCGGCGCCACTAATAATGTCCTGCGCGCTGCTGTAGCCCTGCAGGCGCTCGGCAAAGCGGGCGGTGTCTACCGTCTTGTCTTCTTTGCCGGCGTTCATCACCACCATCACCGATTCGCCCTGGTCGTTATAGCGGAAATAGGTATACACGCTGCCATCGGGCACAAAGTGCATGCGCTTGCCGGAGTGCAGGGCGGGGTGAGTTTTGCGGTAGTTGGCCAGCTTGCTCACGTGCTGGAACATGTCCTGCTCCTGGGGCGTGCGACCCGCCGCCGTAAAGGCATTGTGCTTGTCGCCGGCCCAGCCGCCGGGGAAATCGGAACGCACCAGCCCGTCGGGGTTGGAGAAGTTCTTCATCAGAATCTCGGTGCCGTAGTAGAGCTGCGGAATACCCCGCTCAGTCAGCAGCCAGGTCAGCGCCATTTTCTGCTTCTTCACGTCTTCGCCCAGCACCGAGAAAACGCGGCTCATGTCGTGGTTATCCAGGAAGATGACGTTGCGCGAGGCATCCTCGTACATCCAGTCGCCCTGTGCGGTATAATAGATTTTAGCAATGCCTTCGGCCCAGCCGGCTTCCTTGGTCAGTGCGTCTTCAATGGCATACTTCATCATGAAGTCGGTAACGCCGGGCAGGTTGCTTTTGAAGCCGTTTACCGCCGGAAACCCATTGCGCGACCAGAACGCCTGCTGCGCTACGCCCTCGGCATTCTGCACCCAGGTTTCGCCAAACATGCCCAGCTGCGGGTACTCATTCAGCACAGCCTTGCCCCAGTTCATCAGGAATTGGGGGTTGGAGTAAGGGTAAGTATCAATGCGGAAACCATCCAGGCCTGTATATTCCACCCACCAGATAAAGTTCTGGATGAGGTAGTTGGCCACCAGGGGGTTTTCCTGGGCCGGGTCGGGCATGGTGGTATCAAACCACGTGGTGTTGAACATCTTGCGGTCCTCCTCGGAGCCGTAGGGGTCGTTCACCGTGCCGTCGCGGTAGTTGCCCTTCGTGAAAGTGGGCCATTGGTGGAACCAGTCTTTGGCCGGCTGATCCAGAAACAGGTAGTTGTAGCTGCCCATGTGGTTAAGCACCACGTCGTGAATCACCTTCAGGCCGTTCTGATGGGCGCGCTGCACAAACTGCACGTACTCCTCGTTGGAGCCATAGCGCGGGTCCACGGCGTAATAATCGGTGAGGGCGTAGCCGTGGTAGCTGGCCCGGGGCATGTCATTGGCCACCACCGGGGTGGGCCAGATGGCCGTTACGCCCAGCTCTTTCAGGTAATCGAAGTGCTGCTCAATGCCCTTTAGGTCGCCGCCGTGGCGGGCGTACATAGAGTCGCGGGCTATGCGCTCTACCTTCATGCCTTTCACGATGTCGTTCTTCGGGTTGCCGTTGGCAAACCGGTCGGGCATCAGCATGTAAATGAAGTCGGTGCTGTTGACGCCCTGCACTTTGGACTTGTCGCCGACCGTATTGCGGGCGCGCAGCTCGTAGCTATAGGAAGTCTTTTTGGCTCCTTTGAACTCCAGCTTCAACTTGCCGGGCTTGGCCTCGGGGCTGATGGTGAGATTTACCACCAAGTAGTTGGGACTCTCCAGCTTCTGGAAGCCATCCAGCGTAACGCCGGGATAGTTGGCCAACTCCACTTTGCTGCCGGCAATGCCGGGGCCATGCACCAGCAATTGCAGCTTGGGATTTTTCATGCCCACCCACCAGAAAGTGGGGTCGATGCGGGTAATGGCCGCTTTTTTGGCCGGAGCCGCAGTTGCTTCTGCCACGGTTACACCGCCAGCAGGTGCTGCCGTGGTGAACTCAGCGTGTAGGGCGGTGAAACCCAGGCACAGGGCCAGGGGCAGGAATCGGGAAAGTCGCATAAGGGAGGGACGTTATTCAACGAGCGATGTGGCAAGTTATCCTCTCCGGCGCCGCTATCCAAAATCAGCCCTGCATTTCCCGGATGCGCAAAAACAGCGAAATTTCGCTCCAAAGCCCGAAAACGGCCTAACTAAAACGCCCGTGGCTCCTGAAGAACCACGGGCGTTTGCCTATGCTAAATCCAATTCGCTGCCTAGAGCTTAGCCAGCCAGAGTGAGGCATTCAGGTGCAGGCGGGCATGGCTCACGTTTTCGTTCCAGCCGTCGTACACCGTGTTGCCGGGCGAACCGGTGCCGTCGTCGGCCGGTGAGGAGTCGCCGATAATCACCACGCGGCCCGTGCCGAAGGTGCTGCTGGCCGCCATTGCGCTGCTGTTGCCCTGCGTAACGCCCACGCGCCAGATCAGGCCCTGCACGGTGCTGTTGGCCGTGGGGTTCAGCGTCATGGTAGCGCCATTGTGGAACGAAAGCTGCGATACCAGACCCTGCGAGCCGTTCATGATGGGGTTGGTGGAGCTTACCAGCGCGTTGTTGCTGTCTTCTACCACATTGTCGGAGTTGATGCTGAAGCCGAAGGGGTTGGCCTGTACCGTGTTGTTGGTCATCAGGTCGTTCCAGATAGCAGGAGAATCCCAGCCGTCGTTGTTACGGTCGGAAATGATGTGGTCGGAAATCATGAACAGGCCGCCACCGTTCTGCACATAGCGCAGAATGGCGGTTTTCTCAGCAGCGGTGAATACCACGTTGGGCTCATCCACCACAAATACGGCGTAGTTGCTCAGGTCCTGGGCATTGGTGGCGTCGCCATAGGTGATGCGGCCGCCGGCGGGCAGCTGCGCTACGGTGTGGCCCTGCTTGGCCAGCGCTACACCCCAGGCTGAAATGGCGCCGGTCCAGTAGGTTTCGGGAGTAGTAGACGTAATGCCCGACTGTGCGGGAGTAGGTGTGGATACGGCCAGGCCGCCATCTACATCCAGTACCCAGTCGGCGTTGCCGGCCAGCTCACCGTGCGAGCCATCGAACAGAAACTTCTTGCCCGTGCCGGTGGGCGGCGGGGTACCACCGCCACCATACTGCTCAATGGTAATGTTGTCGAAGTTGATGCGGTTGGTGCCGCCCGAGATTTTGCGAATCTGCAGCCGTACCGTGCCGGCAAGGTTAACGGTGAACGAAGCCGTTTGCAGCGTAGCGCTGCTGGTAGTAATGGTGCTGCCTACTTTGGTGTAGGTGCTGCCGCTGTTGGTAGAAGCCCACAGTTCCCAGGTAGAGCTGGCATCAGTGCTGTACACGGCGTGCTGCACAGTTACCACGCCGGCACCGGCGGTGGTATTGAAGTTCATGGTGAGCTTACCCACGTTGCGCACCCGCGCCGACTGCGCCCCGGTTTTGTGGTCGGCGGTGGTGTTGCCGATCAGAGCATCGTCCAGGGTCCAGGAGCCGGAGCCTAGTGTAACGGAGCCCAGCGTGTAGGCCGTTTTGGTGCCGGTTTCGAAACCCTCGGGGAAGCCAGTGGCGCTAACGGCCTGTGTAGCGGTGCGAGTGACCGGGGCCTGCGGCGCGGGGTCTTGTACCGAAGTACAGGCTACGGCCAGACCCAGCATGGCGGCGGTGAGTACGCGGGTAATTTGCATGTAGAAAGGGGGTTGGGGAGGTGAGAAAAAGGGAATTACCGGCAAAACTACCGGCTGGCCCATTGACTGAGAGGAATACAACGTTACCGTTTTGTTACTATATTTTATTGACAGACTTCCACCCGGGTAAACCTCTGAAACGCAGCGGAAACTTCACCAGCAGCGTTTACACCAGCACGCGGCTGCCCTCCCCGCCGTAGGCAAAATCTGCTGCCTTGTGGTTTTCTGCCACTTATTTCTCACCTTCAAGACTGCTTACACTGCCCCTTCTCTTCCTGCATCTTTTTATGGCTTTTACCTTTCGTTCTTACCCTGCCGCGCCAGAATTTTACACGTCGGCAGCTTACTTTTCCATGGAGTTTGCGCTGGATCAAGCCCTGAAAACCTACTCCGGGGGGCTAGGCTTTCTGGCCGGCTCCCACATGCGCTCCGCCTTCGAGCTCAAGCAAAACCTGGTAGGCATTGGCATCCTCTGGACCTACGGCTACTATGACCAGACGCGCAACGAAGACCAGACGATGCGTGTGGACTACCGCCACAAGGCCTACTCTTTCCTGGAGGACACGGGGTTAATTTTCCCCATCACCATTCACGGCGCGCAGGTGAAGGTGAAGGCGCTTTACCTGGCCCCCGAGGTCTTTGGGACGGCTCCCATGTTCTTCCTGACCACCGACATTCCGGAAAACGACTACATCTCCCGCACCATCTCCCACCACCTCTACGATGCCGATACCGCGGCCCGCGTGGCCCAAAGCATTTTGTTGGGAACCGGTGGCGGCACGCTGCTGGATTTGCTGGAGCATAAGGTAGACGTATATCACCTGAACGAAGGCCACGGGCTGCCACTGGCGTTTTATCTGTATGAGAAGCACGGCCGTCAGCTGGCCGAGGTGCAAAAGCGCCTGGTGTTCACCACACATACCCCGGAGCTGGCCGGCAACGAGGAGCATCCTATGAAGCTGCTGGAGGACATGACCTTTTTTGGTAACGTGCCGGCTGAGGAAGTATGCCAGATTGCCGGGGTAGAAAACAACCACCTCAGCTACACGCTGGCCGCGCTACGCATGTCCCGCAAAGCCAATGGCGTATCTAAAGTGCATGGCAAAGTGGCCAACCAGATGTGGGGCAGCTATAAAGGCATCTGCCCGATTATTTCCATCACCAACGCCCAGAATGGCACTTACTGGCGCGACCCGGCCTTGCACCATGCCCTCACCGGCCACCAGGACCAAGCGCTGCGCGCCCGCAAGCGGGAGCTCAAAAAGGCGCTATTCGACATTGTAGCCGACCAGACCGGCAACCTCTTCGACCCCGACGTGCTGACCATTGTGTGGGCCCGCCGTTTTGCCGGCTATAAGCGCGCCGACCTGATTCTGCGCCATTTCGAGCGGTTTCAGCGCCTGTTGAAAGACACTAAGCGCCCCATTCAGATGATCTGGGCCGGCAAGCCTTACCCCAAGGATTACGGCGCCATTGCTACCTTCAACGGCATCATTCAAAAGACCAAAGGCTTTAAGAACTGCGCCGTGCTCACGGGCTACGAGCTGGGCCTCTCAGCGGTCCTGAAAAAAGGCTCCGATATCTGGCTGAACACGCCCCGCTTCCCGCGGGAGGCTTCCGGCACCAGCGGCATGACGGCTGCCATGAACGGCAGCCTCAGCCTGAGCATTGCCGATGGCTGGATTCCGGAGTTTATACGCGAGGGGGAAAACGGCTTCCTGATTTCCCTGGCCAATACCAACGAGCCCGAGCACGTGAAAGATGATGTAGAAGCTACCGGCATTCTAGATGCATTGGAGCAGGATATCCTACCTCTCTATTACGATCAGCCCGAGAAGTTCCTGGAGCTTACCAAAAACGCCATGCGCGAGGTAGAGCCCGAGTTTGAATCGGGGCGGATGGCGCGGGAATACTACGAGAAGATGTACACGGTGTAACGGTTACGGTATCTTTTCAGACTTGCTTTGCCGCCCAACCTACCAGTTGGGCGGCTTTTTTTGTACATTTTTCAAGTCCACTTAGCCACGCGCATCGTATGTGGTGATTCGCGGTCTGGCTGGTTCAGCCAGGCCGTTAAGTAACTGAGTGCAGTGGCGTTGAGCGCATCGCCAGAAAAAGAACCGAATAGCTATTGAGCTAGTCCGGCAAGGGGCACCGAAGTCCCGGCGCTACGTCAGCAGCTGACGCGCCTCAACCCCGTCCAAAGTTTACCCGTATCGGAGTATAGGAATAGGGTTATTCCTTACCTGATTCTGGATTAAATTTTTGGATATGACTGAAGAAGAATCATATATAGTTACAAGGGAATATCTTGATTTTATACAAAACCGAGATTTTCCATGTGTTGCCGCTAAAACGGCGCTTACCTGGAATCAGCTAAAATGCCTCGTAGTTGACCATATGGCTTGCCCTAAAGACGATGCTGCCATTCTGGAGTTTATCTATGATTTCGTAGACACCTATCGCACCGCCGACAAGCTATACCATAGCGCCGCTATTATCTTCAAAGGCCCAGAGAACCCTACGGAAACACAGTTTGAGGAGTTTTTCTGGCAGCGGCTGCAAGCAGTATCCAATCTGGATGCCCAGCGCTACGGGTATGACCAGCGCGTAGTAGCCGACCCCAACTCCCCGGATTTCAGCTACAGTCTCAAGGAAGAAGCCTTTTTCGTGGTTGGGCTGCATCCTGGCAGTAGTCGGCCGGCCCGGCAGTTCAAGTACCCCACGCTGGTATTTAATGCACACGACCAGTTTGAGCGCATCCGGGAAGCCGGCCGCTACGACTCGTTGCGTCAGACTATTCGCACGCGCGACGTAGCGTATTCGGGCTCTATCAACCCCATGCTCGAAGATTACGGGCAATCCTCAGAAGTCTATCAATACAGCGGAAAGGCCTATGATCAGGCCTGGAAGTGCCCTTTTTTAAGCCAACATGTCCTCCACTCTGACCATCATTCCGCCGCGTAGCGGGGTTTCCTTTCTGCTCAAAAAGGGCCAGCGCCTGAAAGTCGTTGATATTGAAGGCGAGCAGGTTTCTGACTTTGTCTGCTATAACCTGGCTGATAAGGCCGAGTACCTCTCCTCAGGCCGCACCATTGACTACGCCGAAACCATCCTGCTTACCAAAGGCCATCCGTTTTACTCCAACCGGAGCAATGTGATGTTTGACCTGGTGGAAGATACTGTGGGTCGGCACGATTTTCTGCTGACACCCTGCAGCGCCGATACGTTCCGTATTATCTACGGCCATACCCAACCGCACCGGGGCTGCTTTGGCAACCTGTGCGCTGCCTTGGAGGAACACGGCATCAGCCCAGATGCTATTCCCATCAGCTTCAACATTTTCATGCACGTAACCGTGGATGGCGAAACCGGGCGCGTAGCGGTGCTGCCTCCCAAAAGCAAAGCTGGCGACTATGTAGTGCTGGAAGCCCGCATGGACTTACTGGTTGGCCTGACAGCCTGCTCGGCGGAGATGTCGAACAACTATGCTTTCAAGCCCATTGGTTACCAGATAGAGGAATAAGACTAGCCCTTTAGTCAGCAGGCTATTGCTCGGCGGTGAGGACTGGCTCCAGCACGGCCCATACATTGTGGGCCAGAATTTTCTGACCCTCGGCGTTGGGGTGCACCCCATCGGGCAGGTTTAACTCGCGGCGGCCCATCACGTCCTGGAGGAGAAACGGCACAAAGGCCACACTATTTTTCTCAGCCAGGGTGCGGAACAAGGCTTTGAATTCCTGAGCATAGTGCACAAAGCGGTGGCCACCCAGCGGGCCCAGATCAAAGGGAAACTCCAGGCCTACCAGCACAATGCGCGCCTGGGGGTATTTCAGCCGCACCTGGTCAATAATTTCCTGCAGGTTCTGGGTGGTTTCGCGCACGGGAATGCCGCGCAGGCCGTCGTTGGCGCCCAGCTCCAGCACAAACACATCTACCGGCTGGCGGGCCAGCACGCTGGCCACCCGGTGCTTACCGCCGGCGCTGGTTTCGCCGCTCACCCCATAGTTGAAGGCTTTGTAGGGCAGCTGCAGCGAATCAATACGCTGTTGCAGCAGAGCCGGGAACGACTCGCTGGCACGCAGCATATAGCCAGCCGTGAGGCTATTCCCAAAGAAGATGATGTTTTGCATACGAACAGGAGGAGGTGCCGGCTGCCCTGCTACGGGTTGTGCGGGCGTGGGCGACGTGCATGCCCCCGGGAGCCACAGGAGTGCTATCAAAAGCCAGCTGGCAACACAACGCATAACCCGGGGAGAAAAAGCGTGACTATACTTTCCTCCCAAACGGCAGGCCAGGCTTTTGGGTTGGCCCGGCAACTTTTTGAGCTGGCAGCAAAACTTTTTTACTACTGCCGGGCTTTAAGCAGGCAACCAGATAAGAATAGTTCTTATCTGGGATGCGTATCTTTGCCAGCTCAACCTTGTTTTTCGTTATGTCCGTTACTAAAGCAACCGATACCGAATTCCGTCAACTGCTCGAATCGAATGAAAAAGTAGTAGTGAAATACTACGCCGACTGGTGTGGCAACTGCCGCCTGTTTTCGCCCAAATACAAGCGCATGGCCGAAGCCACTGAAGGAGTTACGTTTCTGGATGTGAATGCCGAAACCAGCCCCGAAGCCCGCAAGCTGGCCAATGTCACTACGCTGCCTTTCTTCGCTATTTTCCGCAATGGTGAGCTGGTTGATACGGTTTCGGCCAGCAAGGAAGAAGCCGTAGCTGAGCTTATCGGTCAACTCAATTAAGCTGCCGGCACATGAAAATCCCTGCTATTAAACAGCTGGTTGAATCCCAGACCCTGGATACGCTACTGGCCGCTGAGGAAGCCCTGCTGGAAGAGCAACAGCCTCCTTTTGAAGTGCCCGGCGAAGATGAAGGTGAAAAGCTGACGCACGTGTTTGCCGCCATTTTCATTCTGAACCACATGCGCGACAGCGGCAGCGAGTTTAAGGACTCGCTTCGCGAATACACCAAGAAAGTGCGCGTTTCCATTAGCTAAATAGCGCTCCTTCTCAAGCTACTGCCCCGGAAAGTACCTGCTACATGCAGTACTTCCCGGGGCAGGGCTATTGTGGGGGCTATGGTCGGCGCGGCTTACAGACGAGCAAAGTGAGAAGCCGCCAGGTGCATGCCTTCCTCCGTGCAAATACCCCGGATATAGTAGAGGTAAATACTCCGGAATACCTCGGCCAGGCTGTAACGGCTGGGCGGGAAAATATCGGTATTCAGAATCAGGTTGATCTGCTCCAGAATAATTTTGGTGACCAGCTCAATGTTGATGTCGCCACGGAACTGCTTGCGCAGAATGCCGTCGTTCAGCAAGCCGTGGATCTGGGGGTAGGAGTAGGTCACCAGATGATCCATCATCAGGTTCCAGGCAGCCGGGTACTCCTGCTGTACTTCTGCGAAGTTGGCGCTGGGGGTTTGCTGTATTTCATGGATGCCATGCTGTAACAGCAGCAGAATACGCTCCACCGGGTTTTCGGTACTGGCGAACAGGGCCGCGTGCTCATTACGCTGGCGTTCCAGGTCATGCACTACTACCTGCGTTACCAGGTCGTCCTTATCTTCGAACATCCCGTGAAACGTAGCCGGCGACACATTAAGCCGCTGGATAATTTGCTCCAGCGACAAAGCGCTGACCCCCTCGCGCTGGAAAAGCAAACGTACCTCCTCTAACAGGGTGTGGTGTAGCGTAGTAATGGGAGTACGATTCATGGAAGGCAAAAGACAAACAAAGGGAGTGGCAGCTCTGGCTGCCTAAACTACTAAATTGTGGAGAAGCGCGGTTTATCTCAGCAGCCCCAAGCCAAAGAAAAAGAGCAACTGCACCAGATACACGAAAGGTACCAGCTCATTGCTTTTTACGAAATGGCTGCGGTTAAAAAATACCTGCAGAATAAAGGAAAGGGCCAGCCACGCTTTAAAATTCTGCAGCGGTACTACATCAGCCAGCCAGTGCCAGAAATCATAGCGCATGGCTACGGGCTCGATGCAGATGTCCATTCCCACCATAAGCAGCGCCCCTACAATAGCCCGAAGAATATTGGGCAGTGGCAGATAGCGGGCCAGAATACCGGACATATACGTGAGCATCAGCCAGTTCAGGCCAATTATCAGCGGCACGCCCCAGAGCTGAAAACCCAGCACGGGACCGTACTCATAGTTTCCGAAGATAATCTGGCTGCTCACGCCTATCACCTCAATGCCAAAACCCACCACCATCACGACCACACAGAACCAATAGAACTCCCGGCTACGGTTGGGTTGAAAGGCCAGCAGCAAGGCCGCGGTAAGCAGCAGATTCAGCGGTACAAAGCGGAGATAGAAGCTGGGGTCCAGCGAGAAAGCCAGGCCAAGAAATCCGGTAACGTGAAATAAAAGCACAATTCCCTGAGCCACGCGCAGGCGCTGGCGGCTGGGCGCCGGCAGGGCGGGCGGGGCCGCGGGCGGATGGGGCATAGAATCGGTAGTGGGCATGAGAAACAATAGGTCAGGCGGAAATAAGGTCGGCTACGATAGCGGCCGACAGCAGGCACAAGGGAATGCCCCCGCCTGGGTGCACGCTGCCTCCACAAAAGTACAAGCCATCGAGTTTACGAGAAAAATTTGGGTGGCGCAGAAAAGCAGCCAACATATTATTGGAGGAACTGCCATACAACGCCCCGCCAAAGGAGGATGTTTGACGGGCAATGCCCGGAGGGTCCCATACATGCTCGGCCCGGATAAGCGGCTCCACATCACGCCCCAGGGCCCGTTGCAGACGGCGCAGCACGGCAGCGCGGGTTTGGCTGATTAAGGCCGGCCAGTCCTGGCCCTGGTCATGGGGTACGTTCACCATCACAAACCAGTTTTCGTGGCCGGCAGGAGCATCGGTGGGTGTTTTTTTAGAGGTGATGTTCACGTACACCGTTACGTCATCGGCTACCGTCTGCTCCCGGAAAATGGCCTCGAACTCGCGACGGTAGTCTTCGGAGAAAAAGATGTTGTGTACGCCCAGCTCCGGAAACTCAGCGCCAATGCCCCAGTAGAAGATCAGCGCCGAGGAAGAGCGGGGCTGGGCCAGAGTACGCTCAGGGGCGGGCAGCGTGGGCAGCAGGTGGCGGTAGGTAGGCACTACATCCATGTTGCTGACCACTACGCCGAAGTCGTACACGTCCTGGGCCGTGCGGAGGGCGGTTACGTGGCCCCCGGCCGTGAGAATTTCCTCTACGGGCTCGTTATATCGGAACTCCACGCCCAGCTCCTGGGCCAGCTTCACCAGGCTTTCGGCAATGCTGTAAATACCGCCTTCAGGGTAAAATGCACCAATGCCGTGCTCCAGGTGCGGAATCAGGCTGAGGGTAGCAGGAGCCTGGTAGGGGTCGGAGCCGTTATAGGTCGCAAACCGGTCGAAAAGCTGCACCAGGCGCGGGTCCTGAAACGTAGCGGCGTGGCGCTGGTGCATGGTACTGGTGAGGCCCAGCGAGGGCAGCACGGCCAGCGCCTTCACTACCTCCGGACTGGTATAGGTACTGAGCTTGTGCAGGGACTTGCGCAGGAACGTATCAGCAGTACCCTCGTAGGCGCGGGCACTTTGGTGCAGGAATTCCAATACGGCAGCCGCAGGCACGCTTAGCTTTTGCTCTACCTCAGCTGCAAACCGGGCTTCGTCGGCCCAGGCCGTCAGGCGGGTATTGTCGGCGAAGAAGTACTGCGTGATAGGGTCCAGCCGCTCGTAGCGGAAATAGTCATGGGGGTTGCGCCCAGCCAGTTGAAACAGCTCGTCTACCAGCTGCGGCAGCGTGAACAGCGAAGGGCCGCCATCAAAGCGGTACCCGCCGGGCAGCTCCAGCTGGTGCATTTTTCCCCCAAACGTACTCTGGGCCTCAAATACCGTCACCTTATGCCCCCGCGCTGCCAGCCGCACCGCCGTAGCAATGCCTCCAATACCAGCACCAATAACGGCAACAGCAGGTTTGCGGGGAATAGAGCCGGTTTTTTTTCGGGGCACGAGAAAGGGTGAAGGAAAGGACGCCGTTATAACTCTAAAACCTGCTTTATGTCTTCGGTTCCAATGTTAATGCTCACTGGTGCAGGACGATGAGCCGGGTTATCTACGGCTGTCACAATCAAACCTTCAAAGGCCTGTAAATGCAATACACTGAATCCCCGTCGAAATACTACCAATTGTTGCAGCTGCGTATCCAACACGGCCAGTCGCTGATTGGGGCTCGAAAAAAGAGCCTGTTGCCACATGGGCAATGCTACCCGACGCCCCACCGCATCCCATATAGGTGGGCCGCCATAAGTTCCAGGTAGCTGGACCCGCCGCCCGGTGGGTGTAATCCAGAAGCAAAACCCGTGTAATGGACCACCTTGGTTCATCTCCTTCAGAGTGCCATACTCCAGTCGCTGTGCGTTGTCTCCGGAAACGAGCTGACGCTCCACGTTGGAGAAGTTCCAAGGATCTGGCAAGGTGTTGACCATACAAATGAATAGTTTGAACGCGGATATTCTGTGTTAATCTACGGCCAGCACCAGTCCCTTCAAATACTCCCCTTCCGGGTGGAACAGGCTAACGGGGTGGTCGGCGGGCTGGGTGAGGCGGTGTAGAATGCGGGCGGGGCGGCCGGCTTCGATGGCGGCGGCCATGATGGCGCCTTCAAACAATTCCATGCTTACTACCTGTGAGCAGCTGAACGTAAACAGCAGGCCACCGGGTGCAATTTGCTTGATGCCGGCCACATTCAGGCGTTTGTAGCCCATCAGGGCGTTGTGGCGGGCAGAGAGGTGCTTGGCAAAGGCCGGTGGGTCCAGCACGATGAGGTCGTACTGGTTATGGCGGTCTTTCAGGAAGCTGAACACGTCCTGGGCGTAGGCTTCGTGCTTGTCCTGCAGGCCACTCAGCTCGGCGTTGCGGTTGGTTAGCTCAATGGCTTTCTTGCTGGAGTCCACGGAATGCACCAGCTCGGCGCCGGCCTGCAGGGCGTACACGGAGAAGCCGCCGGTGTAGCAGAACGTGTTCAGCACGCGGCGGCCGGGCGCGTAGCGGGCCAGCAGGGCGCGGTTGTCGCGCTGGTCGATGAAGAAGCCGGTTTTCTGGCCGGTTTCCCAGTCTACGGCAAAGCGGTGGCCGTTTTCTTCTACCACATGCTCCTGGCCGGTGCTTTCACCCAGCAGGTAGCCATTCTGGGCATCGGGGGCCGCTTTGGCAGGTACGGTTTCGGCGCTTTTATCGTAGATGGCGCGCAGGCTTTCGCCTAAAACGGCTTGCAGGGCGGCGGCAATCAGGGGCCGGGCTTTGTACATGCCGGCGCTGTGGGCCTGCACCACAGCCGTGTCGCCGTACACGTCAATAATCAAACCGGGTAGTCCGTCACCTTCGGCGTGGATGAGGCGGTACACGTTGGTGTTGCCGGTGCCCGTGAGCCCCAGGCGCTGGCGCAGCTGGTAGGCGTTGCGCAGCTTCTGCTCCCAGAAAGCGGCATCGGGCAGCTGGGCCTCGGTGCCAAAATCGAGCATGCGTACGGCAATGGAGCCGGGAGCGTAGTGGCCCACGCCCAGCAGCTCACCATTGGCCGCCAGTACGCTTACTACTTCGCCCTCCACTACCTCGCCCTGCATCCGGGCAATGGCCCCCGAAAACACCCACGGATGCAGGCGTCGCAGGGATTGATCTTTACCGGGTTTGAGCGTGAGCGTGGCAGACATGGCAGCAGGTTATGAAAATGGGACTACAAAGGTACGCACCCGGCCGGGGTTAGCCGCCTGCCCCATTCGAATTGCCCTCTACTCCTACCGCAGCCAGTTCCGGCGTATCTTGCGGCCCTTATATATGCCTATGTCTGCCCCCATCGAAATTCTTGCTTACCGCCCCGAGCACCAGGCGGCCTTCCGCGACCTGAACCACGAGTGGATTACCACCTATTTCACCCTGGAAGAGCTGGACAAGCGCATGCTCGACGACCCGCAAGGCTACATTCTGGACTCAGGCGGCTACATTTTCATGGCCCGCTATCAGGATCAGATTGTAGGTACCTGTGCCCTCATCCGGGAGCCCGACGGCAACTTTGAGCTAGCGAAAATGGCCGTTTCGCCCAAAGCCCAGGGCTTGGGTATCGGATATTTGCTGGGGCAGGCGGCTATTGAGCAGGCCTGGGCGGTAGGGGCCCACCACCTGGAGCTGCTCTCCAACCGCAAGCTCACGCCTGCCCTCACCCTATATCGTAAATTGGGTTTCGTAGAAGTGCCGCTCTCCCCTTCCGAGTATCAGCGGGCCGATATTAAAATGGTGCTAGCGCGCTCCGGCACCGAATAGCCGCCGGTAAATAGGCTTGCGCCAAGCAAACTGCGCCCATAGAATGGGATATAGCAGTGCTTCTATCCAATGAAATAGGGAGCGGTATTCGATATCCTCCACAATGTACGTTCCCCCACCCGGAGCGGGCTGCAACAGATGCCGGTGCCGCCAATAGCCCAGCGGTGGCGGCAGTTCCTGACCTTCATCCACGAAATAGTAGGTACCATCGGGCAAAATGCCGTGGTCGGTAATGAGGGAGGTCCAGCGGTGGCACAATGGACCGGCCCCTATTTCTATTTCCACCCGGTCGCCGCGCTGGCAGCCATCAAACCGCAACAGGCGGAAGGGTGGAAATGGCGGAGCCAACGCCAGGAATAACTCCCGCGTGAAGCCCTGCCAGACTTGGGCGGGTGGTTGGGAGACGTGAGTTCGGAGAAGGAGGTGCATAGAGAACCTAATATTTAGTTCCTCTATAACAATGCTCGCCGCTCTTTAGCTTACTTACACACCTTGTCGCTATTGTTACTTAAAATGAGACAGACTAGAATCAAATAGCTCTATGGCTTTGCAATACTTTCGTGCTATTCTAAAGCCCACTCTGTGTGCACTAGTTCTGCTGCCTTTTGCGAGGCAACTACCAGCGGAAACCCTAGTGAAATCTGCGCTTTCCTTCTGGTCTACTTCTGCTGACAGGTATGAGCAGGTGGAAGCGCTGGAAGACCTGTTTATCGGGAACCGAATACTGCTTGAGCAAATGAGCATAGTGGACATCAAGCGGCACCAAATCAAAGCTATTCGGTCAGTGGAGGAAGCGCCTAACGGCAAGTACATCGTTACGGAGCGTTTCAACGAGCAAGGCTATGCTACGTACCGGGAAATGAAGAACCAGCTTCATAATCGGCCTGAAAGCGGCTATAGCTCTTCCTTCACTTACACCTACCATCCGGACGGAGTCTTAGCTACCGTAAGCTCCGAACCAGACATCAAGACCATTGCCTTCAAATACGATTCTCAACGAAAACTAAAGAAAGCAGGCACCTATCAGCTTGATTACTACACCAATGGTTTGTTGAAGAAAGTGCAGGGCGGTGACCAAATAGAGCAGTACGAGTACAGAAACGGCCTGCTGACCCGTATTCAATTCTCGTCTCGGCCAGGTGTAGTTGCCTGCGATATGGGAACGGAAGAGTGGTTAGGCTATTACAATGCCGAGGGGCAGCTTGTGAAAGTGGAGCACAAAGGCATCCCAAGCCAAGTGTATTCGCTCACTTATGATAAGGCCGGAGTACTCACCCAGAAGACATGGTATGATGAACTGCGTCAAGTCAGCTACGAAAAAAGCTACACGTTTGAGAGCGGGTTACTAGTTAAGGCCATTCTGAAAACCAACGGCATAGTAACTAATACTACCTCGTATCACTACGAACAATATTAATCGTCAGGTTTCTGTAATCCCCTACCCCAGCAACTCCTCAATATCCTCCTTAGTCAGGCTCTTAATAATGGCCTCGTCGGTGGATATCAAATCCGTAACCAGCTGGATTTTCTTGTTCTGCAGGGCCAGGATTTTCTTCTCTACCGTGCTCGTAGAGATGAACTGGTAGGTACAAGACAATTTTCTGCCGGCCTATGTAGTGGAATCTAGCACTATTCAGGCATCTATTTATAAAAGTGGCCAACAGTGCATAGCTTTAGTGAAACCGGCTGGCTACCCTTATTGTAGTAGAAGTAGCTGGCCATCAGGCTCTGTTTCTTAAGGGTGGCGAGTGGCACTTTCCTTTTTGAGCACCCGCTTTGTCCGCTCACTTATCTGCCTCTCTATGCCCACCGAGCTGTTGCCTCCTGCCCTATCAAGTACCAGCACTTTCTCCCAGCATGCATCTGGCCCTGGCCAGCCATCTAGTCTCCGTTACCGGTGCTCGGCCGGTTGGGTGCGCCCGGCGGCTGTTTGGCTGCTCATGCTGCTGGTTCTACTGCTGAGCGGGGCGGCCACAACAGCTCTGGCGCAGGCCACGCCACCTCCGGAGTGCAGCCAGGATGAGAAGTTCATCAACAAGTGGTATTTCGGCCAGCGGGCGGGGCTGGACTTTAACTCCGCCACGGACTCTATTCCGCCCACAGTGCTGACCGATGGCCGGATGGTAGCGCCCGCCGGCTCCGGGATTATGTCGGATGGTACGGGCAACATCCTCTTCTATAGCAACGGCGACACCGTCTGGAGCCGCGACCACAACATCATGACCAATGGCACCGGCATGGGGGGCAACCGCCTCACCACCGACGGGCCGCTGGCTATTAAAAAGCCGGGCATAGTTGCGCCTGGGGGGGCAACTACTTACCTTATTTTCACCCAGGATGCGCAGGGCGGCCCCAAAGGGTTGAGCTACTCGGAAATCCTGATTCCGGCTGGAGGCGGCCAGGGCGAGGTAGTAGCTGCCACCAAGAACACGCCTCTCACCCTCGGCACCACCGAGAAAATGACGGGTGTCTTTCATAAAAACGGTTGTGACATCTGGATAATAGTGCACGGCTGGGGCAATGAAACTTCCGGCATCGAGAACCGCGGCGACGCCTTTCTGGCGTACCGCGTAACACCCGCCGGCGTGCAGCTGCCGCCCGTAATTTCCACCATCGGGGCCCTGCATGCACCCGGCGTGTCGGCCCAGGGCTACCGCGGCCAGATGAAAGTTTCGCCCGATGGCCAGCAGCTGGCCGTGGCCCGCTTCAGCGAAACCTTAGGCGACAGTAGCAGCACCATTGAGCTGTTTGCCTTCGATGCTGCCACGGGTATCGTCAGCAACCGCCGCGCTATTGACAGCGGGGCCGGCCGCTACTACGGGGTGGAGTTTTCGCCCGGCCGCAGCCGGCTCTACGCCACGGTGCTCAGCCCGCCCCAGCTGCTGCAGTTTGATTTAACCGCCACCAATGTACCGGCCAGCAAGCAGGTGATTCCGCTCAAGCAAACTACCCCCGTCAATCTGGGCTCCCTACAGGCGGGCCCCGATGGCAAGGTGTACGTGGCCCGGGAAAACCAGCCCGCGCTGGGCTTCATTTCTTATCCCGACTCGCTGGGGGTGAGCATCGCCTACGCCGATGACAGCCTGCAGCTGGGCGGGCGCCGCAGCGGCCTGGGTTTGCCCAATTTCAACCAAAGCTCCCTGCTGCGCGCGGGCATTGGGGCAGATATCACGGCTTGCCGGGAAATAAGCTTCCAGGCCAGCTTCGGCGTTCAGGCTACCAATCTGGTCTACGCCTGGACCTTCGGCGACGGCACCACTTCCAATCAAAAAGACCCCGTCCACACCTACGCTACCCCCGGCGACTACACCGTTACTCTGCGCATTACCAATGACTGCTTCTGCCGGGAATCCCAGGGCATTATTCGCGTGCCGGCCCTACCGAAGCCGGGTAGCATTGCCCGCCCTCAGACCCTATGCGCCGGAACCGCGCCGGATACGCTCACCAGCAACGTCAGCGCTTCGGGCGACGCCGGCCTGCCGCTCGTTTACCAATGGGAAAGGTCAACGGATAACGCCACCTTTACCGCTATTAGCGGGGCAACCGGTGAGACTTACCTGCCCCCGGCCTCGCTGCCGCCCGGCACCACCTATTTCCGGCGGCGCGCCCAACTGCTTCTGCCCAATCGGCCAGGTCCTTACTGTGCCCCCACCTTTACCGCTTCGGTAGCCATCACCGTTTTACCGGCCCTGACGGCGGGTAGCATTGCGGCTAACCAGACTGTTTGCGCGGGCACTACGCCAGCACCGCTTACCAGCACCGCGGCGGCCACGGGTGGCACGGGCACCTTTACTTATCAGTGGGAATCATCGGCAGATAATGTAACCTGGGCAGCTATACCGGGCGCTACCTCTGCCACGTACGCGCCCCGGGCGCTTACCGCCACCACCTACTACCGGCGCCAGGTACGTTCCGGCACCTGCCCCGCCACGCCCTCTAATACCGTAACGCTGACTGTGGTGCCGGCTCTCTCAGCCGGTAGCATTGCCGCCAGCCAGACCCTCTGTGCCGGTGGCACGCCTACTCCGCTTACCAGCGAAGCCCCGGCTACGGGCGGCACGGGCAGTATCAGCTATCAGTGGGAATCATCCACGAATAACAGTACCTGGACGCCTATTGCCGGCGCCACCGGAGCCACCTATGCGCCGGGCCGGCTGAGTGCCACCACCTCCTACCGGCGCCGGGCGAGTTCCGGCAGCGCCTGCGCCCCGGTTCTGTCCAATGCCGTGACCATTACGGTAGCCCCGGCCCTGACGGCCGGCACCATCGGGGCCAACCAGACGCTGTGTCTGGGTGCTACGCCGACCCGCCTTACCAGCACCACGGCAGCCACAGGCGGCACGGGTGCGTTTACTTACCAGTGGGAGGCCAGCCCGAATAACTCGAGCTGGACGCCTATTGCCGGCGCCACGGGCGCCAGCTATGCGCCTGGTCCGCTAACGGCCACCACCTACTACCGGCGCCAGGTTACTTCGGGGCCTTGCGGACCGGTGTATTCGCCGTCCATCGTTCTGACGGCCCTGCCCGCGCTGAATGGGGGTAGCATTGCGGCCAGCCAGGATATTTGTGCGGGCACCACGCCGGCACCTCTCACCAGCAGGGCCCCGGCCACCGGCGGCACGGGCAACTTCGTTTACCAATGGGAATCCTCGACGGATAATGTAACCTGGAGGTCCGTGAGCGGTGCGGTGGGCTCTACTTACTCGCCGGGACCCCTCACAGCAACTACTTCTTTCCGGCGCCGGGTAACCTCGGGCACGGGCACCTGCGCCACGGCCGTTTCCAACGAGGTGACAGTACAGGTGCGTCCCGTGGTGAAACCAAGCGTGACGCTGGCTACCCCGCCGGCGCAATGCCCCGGCACGGCCCTGGTTTTTGCGGCTGTGCCAACCAACGCGGGTACTGCGCCTACTTTCCGCTGGTTTGTGAACAACGTGGCCGTGGCCAGCGGGCCCACTTTCACCAGCAGCACGCTGGTCACCGGCGACCAGGTGCGGGTGGAGGTGACGCCTACCGCGGGGCTGTGCAGCGCGGGTCCGGCCGTGGCCACGGTTACGGTAACGCGCACGCCCACGCCTGTGCCCACGCTCAGCATTGGCGTGCAGCCGGGCGGGCCCGTTTGCCCGGGCGCACCGCTTACGTTCCGCATCACCAGTGTGACCAACGCCGGCCCGGCCCCTACTTATCAGTGGCTGGTAAATGACAACGCCGTAGCTGGTGCTACAACCCCGGTCTTTACCAGCACCACGCTGCGGGACGGCCAGACCGTGACGCTGCGCCTGCGCACTACCAACGTATGCGGGCAGCCTGTTACGGCGGTTTCCAATGAGGTAGCGGTGCGCATCAGCCCACCGGTGGACGTAGATGCCGGCCCGGACAAGGAGATACTAGCCGGCTCCTCCGTAATTCTGGAAGGTCGCGCCGATGGTAACTATCCTGTGACGTGGACGCCCGCCACGGGGCTGACTATTTCCCCCAATGCTCCATTGCGGCCAGTAGCCTCGCCCACGGAAACTACCACCTATACCCTATCGGCCGGAGAAGGCGGCTGTGCCGACTCTGACCAGGTGAAAGTGACCGTGCGCCCGGCCATCCGCATTCCTAACGCCTTCACGCCCAACGGCGACGGCCGCGACGACACCTGGCAGATTGAGTTCATCGAGCAATTTCCCGACAATACGGTGAGTGTGTTCAACCGCTGGGGTAACCGCATCTTCTCCGCCAATAACTACAGCCGGGCCAATGAGTGGCGCGGCGACATCAATGGCAAGCCGGCGCCGGTGGGCACCTATTACTACGTGGTGGAGACGAAAGGGCCGCTGGGCCGGTCTTACAGCGGGTCGATTACGATTTTGTATTAAAAAATGTCTTGCTGTGCTTGTAGAAGTAGGGTCACCTGCTTCTTCGCCCGATACTTTCTACCTCTACTGCTATGAAAAGAGCCCTACCCTTCCTGCTGCTCCCGCTGCTACTGGCTGCGGTGCCGGTTCTGGCCCAGCAGCAGGCGCAGTACAGCCAGTACATGAACAATAACTACATCCTGAACCCGGGCACCACCGGCGTGGAGGACTACATTGACGTCAAGTTCAGCTACCGCACCCAGTGGACGGGCCTGGAAGGTGCGCCCAAAACCTACTATGCCAGCATCAGCTCCTCACTGGGCAAGTGGCGTAGCACCAGCAAGCGCACCATTCGGGACCGGCGCCGTCCGTTTCATGCCATAGGCGGCTTGGTATATAGAGATGAAACCGGGCCCACCAGCCGGACGGGGGCCTACGCATCCTACGCCTACAATCTGGTGCTGCGGCCCGACCTGCGGGTGGCGCTGGGCCTATCGGCGGGAATGCAGCAGTTTGCCGTGGATGGGCAGAAACTGCGCTTTTTCGACCCTACTACCCAGGCAGGTAGCGCCTCCTCGCAGGTGCTGGATGGGTCGGTGGGTTTGTGGGTGTATAGCTCCCGCTTCTATTTGGGCCTGTCGGGGGCACAGCTGCTGGGCAATCAGCTTAACTTCTCCTACGGGCCCGGCCTGCAAGGCGAGGGGGCGCCAGGCAACACGCTGAAGCGGCACTACTTCGCCACGGGCGGGGTGCGGCTGCCCCTTAATGATGACTGGTCGCTGGTACCCTCAGTGCTGGTGAAGGCCGTAAACCCGGCCCCGCTCTCAGTCGACCTTAATGCCAAGCTCAAGTACCAGGACCTGCTGTGGATTGGCGCCTCCTGGCGCGCCTTCGACTCGGCCGTGGCCATCGTGGGCCTTAGCTACGAGCAGTTCACGCTGGGCTATTCCTACGATGCCGGCCTTTCCGAGCTGGCCGGCTACCACGGCGGTAGCCACGAGGTGCTACTGGGTTTGCGGCTGAAGAAGAAAACCCAGGTGGTGTGTGCTAATCGGTTCTGGTAGGGGTAATTCCCTGATATAGGCTTATTATGACACCTTAAATTTTATACTATGACTTGGAGAAGTATTGAGAATCCCCCTTTCCGTAATGTGGTTTTGTCACAACAGGAGGAAAATTCACTGGCTTGGCAGCAACTTCAAACTCAGCTACCTGTTGGGACGGTTCTGACCGGAAAGGTATTTACACAAGCAATTTTTGGCGTTTTTTACGATGCTGGTGTAGGCTTTCCTGTACGGATGAACATAACCGATTTCGGAAAACAAACCAAACATGGTATGCGCTTTCCTGATGATTATCCCCCGCTAAACAGTACTATAAAAGGTAGGTTACTCGGCTTTGATAACAGTACTTATCAATTAGTGGTAGGGAAGCTGGATGCCTAATGAAGTATACTACTCGGGAAAAAGCTCAATAATGAAAGAACGGCGTTTAATTAATCATCTATAGACCTGCGTTATGCAGTTAGCGGCTCAAGAAATACAAGTTATTGGCGCATGGCTTTACCAAAACGATTCCCTATGCCTTGATGCAAATGTGGAGCGTATTCAATGGCTACTCGCTCATCAGTTACAATTTATTGCAGCCGATTCCACGGGCTGGCAGCGCCTGTATGTTGATCCGGCTGATGGGGGTTACTGGCAACTGTCGTTTCCGCAGGGCCATTTACAAGGTGGGGGGCCGCCAGCACTCACTTGCATATCCCGAGAGCAGGCCAGGCAGCAGTATACCCTCTAGGCCTGTACCAGCTAGCTTGGGAAAATCAATAGTGACCTTACCCCAGTAACTCCTCAATATCCTCCTTGGTCAGGCTCTTGATGATGGCCTCATCAGTAGATATCAAGTCCGTGACCAGCTGGATTTTCTTGTTCTGCAGGGCCAGGATTTTTTCCTCTACCGTGCTCTTGGTGATGAACTTGTAGGTGAAGACGGTCTTTTCCTGGCCGATGCGGTGGGCGCGGTCGATGGCCTGGGCCTCCACGGCGGGGTTCCACCAGGGGTCGAGAATGAACACGTAGTCGGCGGCGGTGAGGTTGAGGCCCACGCCACCAGCTTTCAGCGAAATCAGGAATACGCGCAGCTTTTCGGTTTCCTGGAAACGGGCCACTTCCTTGTGCCGGTCGCGGGTGTTGCCGTCGAGGTAGGCGTACTTAATCTGCTTTTCATCCAGGGAAGCCCGCACAATATCCAGGTGCTTCACAAACTGACTAAACACCAGCACCTTGTGCCCTTCGGCTACCACGCTGCGGATCATGCGGATGACCTCGCGCAGCTTCCCCGATTCGGCCTCGTAGGTTTCATCGGCCATGCGGGGGTGGTTGGCAATCTGGCGCAGCTTGGTCAGGCCCTGCAGTAGCATAAACTGCGTGTTGGCTGTGCCGTGCTCCTCAATGTTTTTGAGGATTTTATTGCGGTAGAAGCTCTTGGTTTCCTCGTAGCACTGGGCCTGCTCCTCCGTCATGGTGCAGTAGCTCAGGTGCTCAATCTTATCGGGCAGCTCACGGGCCACCTGGGCCTTGTGCCGGCGCAGGATAAAGGGCTTGATGAGCGTGTGCAGGCGCTTGGTTTTGTGCTCGTCCTTCTCCTTCTCAATGGGCTTTAGGAACTCCTTACGGAAGAAGGCCTGTGTGCCCAATAAGCCGGGGTTGATGAATGACATCTGCGACCACAAATCCATGGTGCTGTTCTCTACGGGTGTGCCCGTCAGAATGAGACGGTGGCGGGAGCGGAGGCCGCGCACAGCCTGCGAGGTAGTAGAACCAGGGTTTTTGATGGCCTGCGACTCATCCAGAATCACGTAGTCGAACTGATACGTTTTCAGCATTTCGGCATCCAGCCGCACAATACCGTAGCTGGTCAGAATCAGGTCGTAGTCCTGAAACTGCTCCACGTTTTTGTCGCGGTACGTACCTGTATAAGTCAGCACGCGCAACTCAGGCGTGAACTTCAAGGCCTCACTCATCCAGTTGTATACCAACGAGGTAGGCATTACCAGCAGAGAGGCAGCCCCTTTGGATTCGCCACTTTCCTTGCGGTGCTGCAGCAGAGCCAACGTTTGCACCGTTTTGCCCAGACCCATATCATCGGCCAGACAGCCGCCAAAATGGTAGTCCTTCACAAAGTGCAGCCAGTTGTAGCCCGCTTTCTGATAAGGGCGCAGTTGGCCAATAAAGCCCATGGGCAAGGGCTTATCCTCCACCGCCTCAAACTCGCGCAAGCGCTCCAGCTTGCGGCTCATGGTTACGGTAGCCAGGTTGCCGTGCTGCAGGTCGTTTACCAGGGCTACGTGGTGCTTGCGTAGCGTGAGGGAATGATGATGCTCCTCCGAAAACGCAAACAGCTCCAGGTACTCCGTAAACCACTCTTCCGGTATAATGGCAATTTGCCCGTTGGGCAGCCGAAACTCGTGCCGATGCCCCAGAATGTAAGGACGCAGGCGGATAAAGGGTATTTCGTAGTCGCCAAAACGAACGGTGCCATGGATATCAAACCAGTCACTGGTTTCAGTGATGCCCACCTGCACGGTAATGGCTCCGATGAAGTAATCTTTGGCTGATTCGGTGCTTTGCTGCACCGTGAAGCCCATACGCTCCAGGTCCTCCGCGTAGCTGTGCAGCCAGCGGAAGGCGGTGGCCTTTTCCAGCACGGCGCGGCCGTTGCGCACTTCCAGGGCGCGCTGGCGCAGTTCCCGGATAATGTCCTGCTCCAGGTCGAGGTTGCGGATCAGGCGGTGGAAAATGTAGCTACCATCGTTCTTTTCCAGCTTTACGCACACCCGCTTGTCGTAGCTGTTGTGTACGGTATGGTCGCCGTAGCGGAAAGAGAGGTCGAAGTGAATGTGCTCGGTAGGCTGCACCATGGTGGCCACGCCACCGCTTTCAGTCAGAGAAGCTGCTGCCCGCCCTCGGGTGCCGCGCGGGCGCGGCTCTTCCAGAGTGGTGACGGTGGCGCTGGGCACATCGGAGAAAGTAAGCTGCGGCCGGGCTACGTACCGCTCCGAGCGAATATCGAAGCCGCGGGCGTGCACGTCAAACGACTCCACCAGCGGGGCCACAAAGCGCTGAAAATAGCTGTCTTCTACCTGCCGGGGAATTACAATGAACTTCTTGTTGAGGAAAGGCTGCAGCTTTTTGCCGTCCACATCATTGCGGAACGCATAAATCACATCATCCAGCAGCATCCAGGCGGGTTGACAACACACCAGTACCGCTCCCCGAAACTGGAAATCGAGGCGCTGGCCCCGGTACTGAACGGTAGGGAAATAATGGGTATTGTCGTCATTACGCCGGAAGTGAAAGAGCACGGAGGCCGGCTCCGGCGCCATGGCTATTTCGTGCCAGGTTGGTTCGCCATCCTTGCCCATAATGAAGACGTGCTTGCCCGCCAAACGGTCCATAATCTGGCCCATGCGGTTTTGTACGTAGCTGCTGATGCGTTCCTGCAGTGCTTTGTCGCCCTTTTCCGGGTCGTACACTTTTAGGAAGAAATCAGCTGTAGCAATCTTCTTGGGCCAGAACTCCTTTATCACGGCGTCCTGCTGAATCTGGTCCGTGAGGGCCACAATCTCGAAGTCGGTAACATCTAGGCCATCAGCAAATTCTGGAGCATTTTTTGCTGATACACTCTGGTGCTGCAAGGTCAATTGGCCGCGTGTGTTACGCTGGACCACATATGACTCAAACAGGTAGCCCAGGTACTCATGCTCCAGCAATGAGTAGACTATCTGAAAGGGTTCTGAAGTGGAAACTTTCATAAGGGCGGCCTAAAAATGGCGTTGAAAGTAAGAACAAATACCAACTAGCAGATATTCTTTTAAAAAGTAAAAATTAATCTACAAATAGTTATATATAAAAGATGAATAGGCAACCTGTGTCTATCAACTTGCTACTACAGTAGACAAGAAGGTTACATGTTTGCGGCAGAATTAGAGGTTGTCTCTGATATCCAGCTTGGAGGCGCTAAGCGCCGGCCGGATAGAAACAACAATGGTGATGATAATGATTGCAACGCCGGTCCACACAATATCAGAGAGTTGCATCTTCACGGGGTAGGAATCGACCACGCTGGTGGCCATACCCATAGATACCAGATGAAAAGTTTGCTGCAGCCAGCAAATGGTTACCCCAATCACCAGGCCGGTAATAGCGCCTACCTGCGCCACAATAGCCCCTTCAAACAGGAAAATATTCCGAATGGTGCGCTGGCCGGCCCCCATAGCCTGCAGAATAGCTACGTCCTTGCGCTTGTCAATGACCAGCATCGACAAGGAGAAGAAGATATTTAGCGAGGCAATGAGCAGAATAAAGGCGAAGGTGATGAACACAAACATCTTCTCCACTTTAATGGCCTTCAGCAGGCTTACGTGCTGCTCATCAGAATCCAGCACCGAGAATTTAGGCCCCAGTAGCTCCTTCACCTCGCCCTTTACCTCTTCAATAGTGCGGCTCTGGCTTACTTTCACCTCCAGGCTGGTGCGCTTGTCTCCGTAGTTCAGCAGCTTCTGCGCAAAATTCAGGGGCACGAAAACGTAGCTGTCGTCGATGTTCTGCTCGATGAGGAACACGCCGCCGGCCAGAATGGGCAGCTCGTTGAACGCATTTTCCGGGTTGAAGGAAAGGGTGCGCTTGCCGGTATTGCGCGGGTACAGCAGCGTGAGGGGCGCCAGGCGGTTATCCAGAGCTATGCTTAGCTCATGCTGCACGCCGGCACCAATGAGGGCATACTCGCCGCCTTCTTTTTCCAGGCGGTGGTCGCCCTGCACCAGGGCCGAGTCGATGTTGCTTTGGGCGAAGAAGTTGTCGCTCACGCCCTTCATCTTCACCACCATCTGCCGGTCGTGGTAGCGCAGCAGGGCATTATCCTCAATTACTTCCGTTACCAGGGCCACGCCCGGCATGGCGCGCAGGCGCGTGAGCAGCGGCGCATCTACCTCAAACGACTTGCCCTTGAGGGCGGTAATCTTCAGATCGGGGTCGGATTTGCCGTAGAGCGAGCGTACCAGGTCCTCCAGCCCATTGAACACCGACAGCACAATGATAAGCGCCATAGTGCCCACGGCCACTCCAACCATGGAAATATTGGAGATAATGCTGATGATGTTGCGCTTCTTCTTGGAAGAAAAATAACGCCGGGCAATGAGCAAAGCGACGTTCATGCAGGGCGGAAATCAGGCGAAAGAAGAAAGGACAGAGGTAGTGGGCAAGATACGTTACTCCCGCTAAGCAGGCGGTGCACCAGGCTTTATTTCCAGGCTTTTACAATGAGACCGGTACCGGAATCATGCCGGGTATTGGCATCAAACCAGTTCAGAATCAGGCAAACAGGGAACGTTAGGAGGTAGTAGAAAGGAAGCACCAGGAAAAACAGGCGCGACTTGCCCAGCATCAGAATGGGGTACTTCATGCTCAGGCGCCAGGAAACCTGGCCCGGCTCGCCGTAGCTGTAGCGGGCCTCAATACGCTCAAAACCCGCGGTGCGCAGCTTCTGCTGAATCTCGTGTATGTTGTAGCCGTCGCGCACGTGCTCCTCAATAAAGGAGGTTTCGTCGTCGGCGTGCACGTCGGAGCCGCCCTGGTCAGAGGGGGTCGAAATCAGCAGCATGCCGCCGTCCTTGAGGGAGGCGTGGATGTTGCGGAATACTTCCACATCTTCCAGAATGTGCTCCATCACGTCCACCGAAAGGGCCAGGTCGAAGGTATTCGGCTCGCGGTACAGCACCAGGTCCTGCACGGCAAACTGCACCTGCGGCCGATTGATTTGCCGGAAAAACCGGTTGGAGTCGGCTACCTGCTCTTCCTTTACATCCACGGCCAGAATCGTCCAGAGCTTGCTCAGCCCCGATAGCCAGTAAGTATACTGCCCGTAGCCCGAGCCCGCATCCAAAATCACGAGAGGTTCCTGCTGGCGGCCTTTCGCCCACTGGCGCAGCTCCCTATGCACGTGCCAGGTACGCAGCAGCAGCAAATCAAGCAGGTGATAAAACAGGCGGCGGAGCCAGGGCGTGCGGTTAAATACTTCGCCCAGGGTGCGTTTAATCGGGTCGTAATGCAAGGGGTTGTCCGTTGGCAGTTGATATTCTGGCGTTATCCGTAGCCCGTTTGTGCATCGGCCGGTGGAGAAATTTTCAACCGGCCGCTGACCACTTCATTACGGGCAATGGATAACCTACTCCTCGTCCTCGTCGGCGAAAAGCTTCGGGCGCTTGGGGTTAGTCTGGTGTTCGGTATCGTCTTCCGATGGCGGCGGAGGAATGCTCAATTCCCCCAGTACCTTATCGATGTGAGCGGCATAAGCCGCGCTGTCATCCAGGAAGAAGACCAGCTCGGGAATGACGCGCACCTGTTTGCGGATGCGCTTGGCCAGGGCCTGGCGAATGGCTTTGTTGTTGTCGCGCACCTGGGCCAGGGTTTCCTCGCCGCTGTTGGCCAGCAGGCTGCTCAGGTAAATGCGGGCTACGCCTAAGTCAGGCGACACGCGCACGGTGCTGATGCCCGGAGCCAGGCTGGGAAACAGGTGGGGCAGGTCGCGCTGCAAGACGGAGGCCAGCTCCTGCTGTAAGAGGCTGGCAAATTTCTGTTGTCGTTTACTTTCCATACGTTAGAAAAACAAAGGTACGGGTTTCGGGGCTTCTGAAACTGATAGATATGCCCCGCATCTATTGGCCGGCTACGGCCGAAGTGCGCGGCCGGCGTGCTACTTTTGAGGACGGCCCGCCCGGCGTAGGTACCTGGCGGCCGTATTCATCGGTTTGTTGCTTTCTGCTCCTTGTTAGGTTTCTTCAAAAGTACGCTTCTTACGCGGCTGGCAGCCCTGCTGCTGCTTATTCTGGGGCTGCGGCTGCCCCTGCTGCTATTAGGTTTGCCAGTAACGCCCTCCGAGCTCCACTCCCTGCTGGTAGGGGAGCGAATTCATGCTGGCGCCATTCCTTACCGTGACCTGTACGACAGCATGGCCCCGCTGGTCACCATATTCATGGGTCTGTTGGATACCGTGGCCTCGCGCCCCGTATGGCTGTACCGGCTTCTGGCCCTCGCGGCACTGGTGGCACAGGCTCTGCGCCTTAACTTTGTGCTCAACCGAAGCGGCGTACACCCGGAGCGGGGCTATTTGGCTGCCCTTACCTACTTGCTGCTGGGCAGCATCACCACCGACCTGGACACGCTTTCCCCATTACTGCTGGGGCAAACCGGCGTTGTGTATGCCCTAAGTGCCCTGCTCCCCACCCTACGGGAAGGCTACGATAACCGCCGCCTGTTCCGGGCCGGGTTTCTAATTGGTATGGCCGCCCTGGCCTTTCTGCCCCTGGCGCTGTTTCTGCTGGTGGGTCTGTTTGCCGTTATCATCTTTGCCGCCAACTCTTTCCGCAGCTTTCTGCTGCTGGTGTGCGGCTTTTTGTTTCCGTATGCAGTGGTAGGCACCCTTTGCCTGTATGCCGATGCCTTACCGAGCTTTAACCAGTTTCATTTGCGACCCATGCTCTATGGGCTGGCTGCGGCGCAGGAGGGGCTGCCCCGCGAGTTGCAGCTTAAGCTGCTGATTGTGCCAGGAGCCGTGCTTGTGCTTTCCCTGCTGCGCACATTTACAACCCCGCTGGGGCTGGTTTTTCAGGTGAAGTTTCAGCAGCTGATGCTGAGTTGGCTGCTGGTGGCGCTGGGCATTCTGCTACTGACGCGCGGCACCGCTCCCGGCAGCCTGGCGCTGCTGCTGCCTCCAACTGCCTATTTCAGCTTATTCCTGTGGCAGAAAAGTCCTCGCCCCTGGCTTACTAATCTGCTGTTGTTGGTACTGATTGGGGTAGTTGCTACTGTACGCTACCGGAGCCAGTTGCACCTAGCTGAGGTGTTGCAGCTGCCCAGTGAGACCAGCTATGCGGTGCGCCCCAACCCCACCTACGCTGCCCTGCACAACCAACCGCTGCTGGTGCTGGGCCCCGACCGAAGCCCCTACCTGCAGAACCCGCTGGCCACTCCCTACCTCGACTGGGACCTGTCGCAAATCGATTTTGGCCACCTGAATGAGTATGCTGCTGTAGTGCGGCTTACGCGCAACATGGCCACCAGCCCGCCCCGCTATATCCTTGACCAAAAGGGGCTGATGCCGGAACTGCAATACAAAGCCCCCCATGTGTTTGGGCGCTACCAGCTTACGGCCACGCCCCGGCTATATCAGCGGAAATAAGCCAAAGCCCCCGGCATCATACTAGTATGATGCCGGGGGCTTTGGCTTATCGGCGGCCGCTAAATCAGGTTAAAGGCCCAATTCTCATTGCTGCATTAGCAGTTGATTTTATTTACCCGCGTCTGGTGGCGGCCACCTTCAAAGGCCGTGTTCAGAAACTCACTGACAATGGCACGGGCCTGCTCCTCGCTAATGAAACGGGCTGGGATGCAGATAACATTGGCATCATTATGCTGGCGAGCCAGCCGGGAAATTTCAGGTTCCCAGGCAATGGCTGCCCGCACGCCCCGGTGCTTATTGGCCGTAATGGCCACCCCGTTTGCGGAGCCGCAGACCAAAATACCCTGCTTAAACTCGCCCTCCTCCACAGCACTGGCCAGCGGGTGCACAAAGTCAGGGTAATCTACGGAGTCAGCAGAATAGGTCCCGAAGTCTTCTACCTCGTAGCCGTTATCACGCAGCCACGAAAGCAGCATTTGCTTGTACTCAAAGCCGGCGTGGTCGGAGCCGATGGCAAGGTTCATAGCGAAAGTCAGAAAGGAAGGTGAAGACAGGAAATCAGGCTACTCCCTGGTTTTCAGCCAGCTTGGCATTAAGGCGGGCGGTATCATTGCGGCGCACCACGCGGGCAATGTTAATGCTTAGCTCATAAAGCAGCAGAATGGGAATAGTAACGATAATCTGCGCCGAAACATCGGGTGGCGTGATAATAGCCGCTACCACCAGAATCACCACAATAGCATGTTTGCGGTATACCCGCATGATTTCGGGCGTAATCAACCCGGCTTTCGCCAGGAAGAACACAATCATGGGCAGCTCAAACACAAAGGCACAGGACATAGACATGGTAGTGAGCGTGGAGATATAGCTCTGCATGTCAATCTGGTTTTCAATGGTAGGATCTACCACGTAGCCCGCCAGGAAGTTGATGCTGAGGGGCGCGGCAATGTAATACCCAAAGAGCAGCCCGAGCATAAACAGCACAGATACGAAGAACACTGCCCCCTGGGAGTTATTCCGCTCGTGCGGGTACAGGCCGGGCTTGATAAAGCGCCACAGCTCCCAGAATAAATACGGGAACCCCAGCACCAGCCCCACCATAAAGGAGGTACTGATATGCATGGTAAGCTGCCCGCTCATCTCCCGGTTCTGAATCACAAACCCGATTTTATCGATGCACAGGTCGGGGGCTCCTACCCAGGCTCCAAACTTGCAGAACATACGGTACGTCCAGAAATCGGGGCGCGAGGGGCCCAGAATCAGGTCGTGAAACAGAAAATCCTTAGCGAAAAAAGCAGCGGTAGTGAAAACCACTACCGCAATAGCGGCCCGGATGATGTGCCACCGCAAGGCCTCCAGGTGGTCGATGAAGGACATTTCGTGCTGGTCGCCCAACGTCTGTCCCGGTTGTAATTGAGGCTGATTCACTGAAAAAAGGAAATTCTGAATAAGGAATGACTGGCCGTGTGCAGACATAAACGAAGGAAAGTCAGGAGCGGGTTTACCCCTCTCCCTTTTCCTGCCTCGCTTAGCTAGCCATCCAGCTCAGCTAAGCAAACAGCGGAAACTGCTGCATCCACTCATTTATCTGCCGGCGCACCTGCCCCAGGTGGGTATCATTGTCGTGGTGCATCAGCACATCATCAATAAACTCCACAATACGGCTCATATCGGCCTCTTTCAGGCCGCGGGTAGTAACGGCGGCCGAGCCGATCCGCATGCCGCTGGTCACAAAGGGCGACTTATCATCAAAGGGCACCATGTTTTTGTTGATGGTGATATCGGCCTTGACGAGCGTGTTTTCCGCCAGCTTGCCCGTGAGGCCTTTGCTACGCAGATCAATCAGCATCAGGTGGTTATCGGTGCCACCGGAGATAATCTGATAACCACGGTCTACAAAGCCTTTGGCCAAAGCCTGAGCGTTGCGGATTACTTGTTGGGTGTAGTCAGTGTACGCATCGGACAGACACTCGCCGAAGGCTACGGCCTTAGCACCAATAACGTGCTCCAGCGGGCCACCCTGCGTGCCGGGGAATACGCCCGAGTCCAGCAAGGCCGACATCATGCGAATGTCGCCTTTTGGTGTTTTCAGGCCGAAGGGGTTTTCGAAGTCCTTGCCCAGCATAATGAGGCCGCCGCGCGGGCCGCGCAGGGTTTTATGCGTGGTGGTGGTTACAATGTGGCAGTGCTCGAAGGGGTTATTCAGCAAGCCCTTGGCAATGAGGCCGGAGGGGTGCGAAATATCGGCCAGCAGCAGCGCGCCTACCTCATCGGCTGCTTCGCGCAGGGCTTTGTAGTCCCAGTCGCGGGAGTACGCCGAGGCCCCACAGATGATGAGCTTGGGCTGCTCGCGCTTGGCGGTTTCTTTTACCTTCTGCCAGTCGATGAGGCCGGTTTCGGGCTCTACACCATAGAAAGACGGCTTGTAGAGCTTACCGGAAAAGTTTACCGGCGAGCCATGCGTGAGGTGGCCACCGTGGGAAAGGTCGAAACCCAGGATTTTGTCGCCGGGCTGCAGCACCGCCAGCATTACGGCGGCATTGGCCTGCGCGCCGGAGTGCGGCTGCACGTTCACCCACTCCACGCCAAACAGCTCCTTGGCCCGATCAATGGCCAGCTGCTCAATCTGGTCAACGATTTCGCAGCCGCCGTAGTAGCGCTTGCCGGGCAGGCCCTCGGCGTATTTGTTGGTCAGAATAGAGCCCTGCGCCTGCATCACCTGCTCCGAAACATAGTTCTCGGAGGCAATCAGCTCGATGCCATGCGTCTGACGTTCTTTTTCCTGACAGATTAAATCAAAGATAACCGTGTCTCGGGCAATGATGGGGGCGTGGGTTTCCATAGGTTCAAAGGTACGGCGGGGGTTGGGAACTGCCAACTGGGTGGTGGCTACGAGCTAAACGGGCTACGACGCCCGTTTGGCAATGGTGTAAGGCACTTCACAGTTAGGCACCGTGTGTAGCGTAAGGGTATCCAGGTTCAGCACGCTGAGGTGGGCAAGTTCCGGGTTGTGGCGGTAAACGCAGCCGGTGTCCAGGTTCAGCGCCCCGGCCTTCACTTCTATCCGCCGCCGCACTTCTGCTACGGGCGTGGGCACATGGCCGTGCACCAGCCGCTTGCCCTGCAGGCGGGAGGCATCAAAGGTGAATTGCTTGATATTCATCATGGTATGATGGTCCTGGCGCATGCGCTCCGGCGGCTCGCGAAAATCGAAGCCCGCGTGTACCAGCACAAAGTCTGGCAGCTCGAATTCGTAAGGCAGCGCGTCGAGCCAGTGCAGATAGACTGCCGGGATATCAGCGGCTGTGGCGGCGCCAAAGCTGCTGAGGGTCAGTTCCCGGTCGGCGGCGGAGGCCCAGGTTTTTCCTATGTGGCCGTGCGCGGCATCCAACAGCTCCTGGTCGTGGTTGCCACGCAGGCAGTGCACCTCTAACCCGCGGGCCCGCAGTTGCATGAGGTAGTCGAGCACACCTTTGCTGTCGGGGCCTTTGTTCACGTAGTCGCCCAGCACATAGAGCTCGTCGCGGGGCGAAAACAGAACGACTTCTTCCAGGGCGCGGCGCAGGGTGCGCAGGCAGCCATGCACATCAGTGGTAACAAAGCGGGCCATAGCAGTTGAGGGCAAGGTTAACGAACGACTTTCAGGTAGCGGGCGTAGTGTCTGGGCCGGTAGTATAGGCAAAAAAAGCACTGCCCGGCGGGGCAGTGCTTGTATGTAGGCGTTACGTAAGCCGACGGCTAATGTCCGCCGCCGTAGGCGGGTTTGTCGATATCGGGCTTGTCGAGGTTGCGGTTGGGATGACGCTGAGGCGCATCGGCGGCTTCCTGTTCCAACCGATCCTCCAAATCTGGATCCAGCTGATTTACCGGCAAGGACTCAGCTTTGGGCTGGCCGGCGCCGGCGGGGTTGCCGTGGTTCTCCTTCGACTGCTGGTTGGTGCTATTGCTCTTATAAGGCATGGCGCGTTTCCGTTAAAAGTGAATAAAAAAAGCCCGGCTCCGCACCCGCAGTGGGTGCGGAGCCGGGAGAAATCTTTACTGATCAATAGCCGTATCGGTGGCGTTGGGGTCAGTCAGGTCGGCATTAGTGCCTTGGCGGGCGAGGTCGGCGTTGGTTCCGGTGGGGCGGGGCTCCATCTGGTCCATGCCCACGCGGGAGTTGGGGTTCTGCATTTCGTCGCGGCCGGGACGGGCGTCGTCGGCATCCAGCTCATCTACCGGCCGGCGCGATTCCAGCTCGGGGTCATCGTCAGCGGGAACATCCTGGTTGGGCCGGTCGGGGCGGAAAGCATCGGTGGTGCGGATGTTATCCGCTGGCGGCTCGGTTTTATCGGCATTCTCATTCACGGAAAGCGACGTGCTGCCACTGCCGCTGTCGGTGCCAAAGCCTTCTTTGCCGTCGCGGTTGCCGAAGCCTCCGCGGGCATCTTCGTTTTTAGGTGGGTTTGCCCCGGGAATGATATGGCCGGCAGCCAGCTCTTCATCGGTGGTATCGTCGTTTATAACGCGTATGGGGCGGTTGTTGTGGTCGGTTGCCATAGAAAGATCAGCAGGTGGAATGGGAATTCATTCAAGAAAGTGTACTGTGGTTTTCGTAATTAGGTTTAGGTTTGAAGAGAGGTGGCCCCCGAACCCAACGCCGCCTTCATTTTCCTTTATGGCTGCTGCTCTTGCCTCTGTTCGCTCCATCGAATCACTATTAGATTACATCAGGCAGGGGCAGCCCGTGAAGTACCTTTTTTTCTGGGGGCATACCGGAAGACCCGGAGCTGCCGTGGGCAAAGAGTGCTTTAGTCAGTGGTATCGGGCGCCCTTCACTCTAGATGGCCATACCTACGCTACCACCGAGCACTACATGATGGCCGAAAAAGCGCGACTGTTTCAGGATGAAGCTACCCGACAAGCCATCTTGGGCGCCTCTCATCCTCATGAAGCCAAAACCCTGGGCCGCCAAGTACAAAATTTTGAGGAAGGGCCTTGGGATGCCGCCCGCTTTGAAATAGTAGTGCAAGGAAACTTGGCCAAATTCAGCCAGCATCCGGCGTTACGCACATTCCTTTTGGATACAGGCCAGCGGGTGTTAGTGGAAGCCAGCCCGGTAGACGCTATATGGGGTATTGGGCTGGCGCAGGATCATCCGCAGGCAGCTAACCCCGCCGAGTGGCCCGGCCTTAACCTGCTGGGCTTTGCCCTGATGGAAGTTCGGGCCCAGCTCAGCCGCTAGCGCATAATCTTGCCCCGCAAATCCCAATGGCTGTGCGTTACCTCCTGGCTGCCGGGCTTGCGCTTGATGGTGCGCGTATACCGCTCGCCGGCAATAGCGCCATCGGGCCGGCGCTTACCGAAGAACAGCGTGACCGGCTCGCCGTACTCATTGGTAATAAAGGTGATGTCGTAGCCTTTAAACACGTCATCAATCCGGGAAGAAGGCTCGTAGACTTTACTAAGCTTTTGATCTAACAAACGGTGCAAGGGCATAGAAAGCGTAGATTACGGTGTCCGGATTTTTACGAGGCCCATTGGCTGCGGGTATAGGATAGCCCGTATTTTAAACACTACTTCCGGCTCTCCTTCCACCCTTCCCTCTGCCCTGTTTATGTGGACTGAACAAGACAACGCCCTCACCCGCACGTTTCGATTCAAAGACTTCCAAACGGCCTTCAGCTTCATGACCGATGTAGCCGAGGAAGCCGAGTACCAGAACCACCATCCTTGGTGGAGCAATGAGTATAACGTGGTTACGTTCCGGCTCCGCACCCACGACGCTGGCAACATCGTGACGGAAAAAGACCGGCAACTGGCCGCCGCTATTGATAAGCTGGCCGAGGAATATAAAGGCACTCCTGCTTAGCATCGGGCGGCCCTGGCGTAAGTAGTCCGCCCACGGCGCAAAGCCCTAGCTACCCCCTCCGTACCTTTGCCTTTATGTCTGATACGCCTACCGTTCTGTACCTGGTTCCTACGCCCATCGGCAACCTGGAGGATATTACCCTCCGGGCCATTCGCATTCTGGGTGAGGTAGACACCGTACTGGCCGAAGATACCCGCACCAGCGGCCGCCTGATGCAACACCTGGGCCTGAAAAAGCCCATGCTCAGCTACCACCTCCACAACGAACACCAGCAGGTGCAGCGCCTGCTGGAAAAGCTGGAAAAAGGCGAGCGAATGGCCCTGGTATCGGATGCCGGCACCCCCGGAATTTCTGACCCGGGCTTTTTGTTGGTGCGCGAGTGCCTGGCCCGGGGCCTGAAGGTGGAGTGCCTGCCGGGCGCCACAGCCTTTGTGCCCGCCCTGCTGAAATCCGGGTTCGGAGCCGAACGGTTCACGTTTGAAGGCTTTCTGCCGGTAAAAAAAGGCCGCCAGACCCGCCTCAAAGAACTAGCCGCCGAAACCCGCACTATGATTTTTTACGAGTCGCCGCACCGGATTGTAAAAACGCTGGAGCAGCTGGCTGAAGTGCTGGGTCCGGAGCGCCCCGCCTCCGTGAGCCGGGAGCTGACCAAACTGTTTGAGGAAACCGTGACGGCTCCCCTAGCTGAGCTGGCCGCCGAGTTTGCGGGCCGCTCCGCCATCAAAGGCGAAATTGTGCTGGTGGTGCAGGGCCTGAAGGAGGAACGCATCAAAGAAGACCGTTATAAAGAAGACCATCGTGCCGAATAACCCTACCCTTGCTCCTGCTCCCGCTGCCCTTGCGCCGTCGGCCGTAACTGGCTGGGCCTATTGGCTGCCCAGCTTGCTAGCTTTTTTGAGCGCCGGCCTGCTGTGGCTGGGCTGGCCGGTGCACCCCGCCGCCCTGGCCCTGTTGCTGCTGGTGGCCTGGGTACCCTACCTGCGTATGGAGCAGTTGCTGGTGCAGCGCGGCGCAAGCGGCTGGAAGGTGTGGCGCTACACATACCTGGTGCTAGTTCTCTGGAATGCCTTCACCACTTACTGGGTAAGCTACAGCACGTTGGGCGGCGGCATCACGGCCGTAGTCTGCAATGCGTTGATGATGAGTGCGCCGGTTATGGCGTTCTACCACACCAAGAAGCGCCTCGGCCCTACGTTGGGCTATCTTTCTCTACCGGTTTACTGGATTGCCTTCGAGCAATTACACCTGCACTGGTTTCTCACCTGGCCCTGGCTGACGCTGGGCAACGGCTTTGCGCAGGCCAATCAGTGGGTGCAGTGGTACGAGTACACCGGCTTTCTGGGCGGCTCCGTTTGGATCTGGGCCGTGAACATCCTGGTATTCTGGGCTTGGTTTGGCCGTGATGGTGTAGCTCCCTGGACCTTTGGGCAGGGCCGTTTCCGCTGGGCGTGGCCGGTCTTAGCTATTATCCTCCCTATTAGCCTGTCGTCCATTATCGGCCGCAGCTACCAGGAAAAAGGCGCTACCGCTGAGGTGCTGGTCATTCAGCCTAACGTAGACCCCTACAACGAGAAGTTTGAGAGCGGGGCCAACTTCATTTCCTACGACGAGCAGCTCATGCGCCTGCTCACCCTCACCGAGAAAAACCTAACCCCGCAAACCAGGCTGGTGCTGTGGCCCGAAACCTCCCTCGATGAAACTTACTTCGAGGATTCTTTCGATGGCAACCTGAAAATTCAGCGCATCCGGCAGTGGCTCGGTCAGCACCCCGGCGTAGAGCTGGTGACGGGCCTGACTAGCGTGGGCCGCTACCGCTCCAAGGAAGAAGCCAGCTCCACGGCCCGCTTCCGCGAGGACCTGGGCTACTACGATATCTTCAACGCGGCCGTGCATTTCCCCGGGCCTGTCGGCCCGCCGGAGTTCTACCACAAGTCGCGGCTGGTGCCGGGCGTGGAGGGCGTGCCTCATTGGTTGTCCGCCTTTGTTATTGATTTGGGCGGCACGGCCGGCGGCCTGGGCTCGCAGCCCGAGCGTACCGTGTACCAGACCAAAACGCCCAATCTGCGCCTGGCCCCCGTTATCTGCTACGAGTCAGTGTACGGCGACTTTGTGGGCGAATACGTGAAAGGCGGCGCTACGCTTATTGGCATTATCACCAACGACGGCTGGTGGTCCGACTCACCCGGCCATTTGCAGCACCTGCAGTACGCCACGCTGCGCGCCATCGAAACTCGCCGCGACATTGCCCGCTCCGCCAATACCGGCATATCGGGCTTCATCAACCAGAAAGGTGAAATCACCCAGCAAACCGGCTGGTGGGTGCAGGCCGTGAGCCGCGCCACCGTGCACCTAAACGAGGAGCTGACGTTCTACGTCCGCTACGGCGAGCTGATTGGCCCGGCCTGTCAGGTGCTGGCGGTATTGCTGTTGGTCTTCACGCTGGTGCGCGCCCTCAACCGGCGCTTTGCCTCATGAGAAAAATAGCCCAAGTGGCAGCGCCAACGTCGGAAGTAGTGCGGCTAATGATTCATGCCGATGGAGACAATGGCGTTTACTTATTTGGCTATAACACGCTAGAGGACAGCGGCTCTTTATGGGACTATTGGTTTGAAAAAGTCGCCGATGCGGAAGCTACTGCTAAAGAATATGGAGTGACATCCTCTGACTGGCAATTCATTGCAGACCCGTTAGAGGATTGTCAGCAGGATTGGATAACGCCAGTCCGCGTAAAGGGGCGGGCAGAAAACCAGCCGCAGTGGGGCCAGTTTGAAAAGCTTGTAAACAACGAATGGGGAGCCTTTTCACCCACACAAAAACTATGATTGATTTCAACCAACTTAGCCTCCAAGTAGCCGAGGTAGCCCGCCGGGCCGGCCAGTTCATTCATCAGGAAGCCGCCACCTTCGACCGGGGCCGCATCCAGCACAAAGGCCTGCACGATATGGTCTCCTACGTAGATCAGGAAGCGGAAAAGCTGCTGGTTGCTGGCTTGCGGGAGCTACTGCCTGAGGCTGGCTTCATTACTGAGGAAGGCACCACCGGCGGCAGCAGCCAGGCCACCAGCGCCGGCACCGAGCTGACCTGGATTATTGACCCCCTGGACGGCACTACTAACTTCATCCACGGCCTGCCTATCTACTCTGTGAGCGTTGCTTTGATGCAAGGCGCTGAGTTGGTGATTGGGGTGATTTACGAAGTCAATCAAAAGGAATGCTTCCGGGCCGTGCGCGGCGGCGGGGCCTTCTGCAATGAGCAGCCCATCCGGGTTTCCACCACCCAGGACCTGAACCACTCCCTCATTGCCACGGGCTTCCCCTACAGCAACTTCAACCGCATCGACACCTACTTACCCATCCTGAAGGAGTTTATGCGCCGCACCAACGGTGTGCGCCGCGTAGGCTCCGCCGCCATCGACCTGGCATGGGTAGCTGCTGGCCGCTTTGATGGGTATTTCGAGTTCAACATTAACTCATACGACGTAGCTGCCGGTATTCTGCTGGTGCGCGAGGCGGGCGGCCACGTCACGCAGTTCCTACACGACGGTGACCCCATCTTCGGACGGGAAGTAGTAGCCTCCAATACCGCCGTCCACGCCGAGATGCAGGAGGTAATTGGGGAATACTGGCCGGCGCACACGCCTGCCTAAACTTTTTCTTTGGCTTCGTAGTTTTGTGACCATCATGTGGATACAATACCTCATCATAGCCCTGCTTTTTGCCGGCGCCGCCTTTTATGTAGGCCGCATCTTCTGGCGCGCCTTCTTCGATAAAACCGCTCAGGGTTGCGCCAAAGGATGCGGCAGCGCCTGCTCGGTTATTGATGTAGACCGCCTGCAAAAAACCATTGAGGCCGCGGCCAGCCGCCAGGCGGCCCGGTAACAGCCGACTACCCTAGATTTAAAACAACCTGTCCCCGCATTGGCTACGTATAGCCGATGCGGGGATTTTCTTTTCCCTTCGCTTTTGCTCTCCCTACATACCAAACGCCCTTTCCCATGCAAGACAAAGAAGAAGAACGGTCCCTCATCAACGTGGAAAAACGCCTCAACAGTGAAGGCTTTACCGCCGACTTCCGCGTAACCGATGGCCGGCTGCACACGATTAGTGAAGAATCTGCTAAAAGCTATGCCCCCGACCAGGTAACCATTGTAGACTTTTACCGCTTTGAGGGCGAAAGCAACCCCGATGATATGTCTATTCTGTACGCCCTGGAAACCTCCGATGGTGTGCGCGGCACTATTTCCTCCGCTTACGGCACCTACGGCGACACCGACGCCCTAGAATTCCTGAAGCAGGTAGAAGATCTGGGCAAAAACCTGGACAAGAGCCACAAATAAGCTCGTCAGCCTAGTCTGATGTCTGACCGAGTGCGCTGCAACCCCGTTGCAGCGCACTTGCTTGTTTCCGCCCCAGTCAACCTCAACCATGAAGACTCTCCTCCCTACCCATCCGCTGCATTCCACCGCCAACCTAGACCCTTTGCTGGAAGCCGTTGGTGATGCCCGTATTGTGCTGCTGGGGGAGGCCTCCCATGGAACGCATGAGTATTACACTTGGCGCACTGCCCTGAGCAAGCGGCTTATCAAGGAAAAAGGCTTTCAGTTTATTGCCGTGGAAGGTGACTGGCCTGACTGCTTTGAGGTGAATGCGGCCATTAAGCAGGACGAAGTAACCTACGGCTCGGCCTCCCGCCTGCTCCAGACCTTTAACCGCTGGCCCACCTGGATGTGGGGCAACTGGGAAATTTCGGCGCTGGTGGATTGGCTGCACCAGTTCAACCGCAAGGTTCCTGCGGAGCAGCGCATTGGCTTTTACGGGCTGGATGTGTACAGCCTCTGGGACTCCTTGCAGGAGATTATGCGGTACGTGGAAAAGCAGGGCGACGGCGCGGTAGAGGCCGCGCACCGGGCGTTCCGCTGCTTTGAGCCTTTCGGCAACGACCCGCAGGAATACGCCGAGTCCGTAGCCTATGTGCGCCAGGACTGCGAGGATGAAGTGACGGAAATGCTGCAGGCCCTGCGCAAGCAGATTTCGGCACAGACCCCTGGTGGCCTGCTGGCCCGGGAGCAGAAATTCAACGCTGAGCAGAATGCGCTGGTGGCTGTGAATGCCGAGCGCTACTACCGCGCCATGATTCAGGGCGGCTCGGCCTCCTGGAACGTGCGCGACCAGCACATGATGGAAACCCTCACCCGCCTGCTTGACCTGCACGGCCCCGACAGCAAAGCCATTATCTGGGAGCACAACACGCACATCGGGGACGCGCGCTATACCGATATGCCCCGCGACGGCTCCGTGAACGTAGGCCAGCTGGCCCGTGAGAAGTATGGCCGCAACAAGGTGTTTGCCGTGGGCTTTGGCTCCTACCAGGGCTCCGTAGTGGCGGGTAAAAAGTGGGGCGCTACTCCGGAAAAAATGCCTGTGCCCGAGGCCCCGGCGGGCTCCTGGGAAAATCTGCTGCACCAGCAGCTTAACGGCGAAAATGCCTTGCTGTTATCGGCGGAGCTAAGCCCGCTGCCTATTCTGCAGCAGCCCATTGGTCACCGGGCTATTGGCGTAGTATACCGCCCGCAGTTTGAGCGGTTTGGCAACTATGTGCCCTCCATCCTGCCGGAGCGTTACGACGCGTTTCTGTTCCTGGATAAAACCAAAGCCCTGCACCCGCTGCCCATCCACGCCGACGAGCACACGCCCCCAGACCTCTATCCCTGGGTATACTAAACGATTAGCGCGCAGCCAAAGCTGCGCGCTAATCGTTTACTGCTGGGCCGTTTTCTTTTCCTTGGAGGCGGCCGCCGAACTGCTGTCGGGCCCGGCCAGGGAAATATCGGCCTCGTCAAAGGCCCGCTTCAGGGCAATAATGGCGTCGCTTTTGGCCCCTACGTATTCAATCTGCTTGGAGTGCAGAATCCAAAAGCGCAGCTGAAAGGTGACAGCATCATTGGTGAAGGCGGTAAACATGAGCTGCACTGGTTTGTCCGGCGCCAAATGCGGCAATTGAGAAATAGCTTCCAGAGCTACCTGGCGCACGTGTTCCAGGTCGGAGTCGTGCCGTACGCCGCCATCAATATCCACGCGGCGGAAACGGTTGGCCGAGAAGTTAATCAGGGCATTCTCAAACACGCTTTTGTTGGGCACACGCACTAACTCCCCTGTTACCTGCCGGATTTCCACGGTGCGGAGGCTGATGTGCTCTACCACCCCAAAAAAGGTAGTAGTCTGCACCGTATCTCCCACATTAAAGGGCCGCTGAATGGCAATGATAACGCCGGCAATGAAGTTGGCGGCAATGTCCTGAAAGGCAAAGCCCAGGGCCAGGCCAATAATCCCGACGCCCGCCAGCAGGGAGGTAACGGTTTTATCCAGGTTCAGAATACCCAGCACAAAGAATACGCCCAGCAGCAGCGTAACCAGGTAGGCTACTGCCGATACTAAATCGTTGATAGCCTCGCTGTGCGAAACCCGCTTCAGCACATCGGCCACCAGCCGGCGCACCAGCCGCGCTACAAAAAAGGTGATAACTAAAACAACGGCCCCAATCAGCACATTGGGCAACAGCATCACACCCTGGCGAAACCAGGAAAGCAGCTTTGTCCCTAACAGGGAAAAAGCCTTGTTTACTTCAAGCATACGGTGGTTCAGACAGTTCTATCCGCCCTCATACGAAGCAGCGCGGCAAAAAGTGGCAGCCGGCCGGCAAGAATCAGCCCCACACGCGCGTACCTTCAGTGCAGTTGCGGCACATCTCAATCTGGTCACGCCCCTTCAGTAATGAGGCACGGAACTGTTGGTATTTGGGGCCGTGCCACAGGCCCCGGAAGGTTTGCTGCTGCAGGTCACCGAGGCGGTACTCGGCGTCTTTATCAAAGCAGCAGGGCACCACCAGCCCGTCCCAGGTAATCACGCAGCTGTGCCACATTTTCCAGCAGTGATTCAGCAGCTTGTTCTTGATGCTCCAGGTGCCGTTGTTGTTCTCGTAGCGGGAATAGTAGTCGATAGTGGGGATGAGCGGGGAGCCTTGGGCGTAGTCGTAGATCTGGGCGGTTTTAAACCACACGTCATCCACGCCCAAATCTTTGGCCAGCGCTTTGGCATCTTCCATTTGATGCTCGTTGGGGCGCACTACCAGAAACTGAAACACTACTCGCGGCGTGGTCGATTTCAGCTCTTTGCGCCACTTGATAATGTTCTTCGTGCCTTCCAGCACCTTGTCCAGCTTACCGCCCACGCGGTATTGCTGATAGACCTCCTGTGTGGTGCCATCCAGGGAGATAATCAGCCGGTCGAGGCCGGACTCCACGGTGCGACGGGCGTTCTGGTCGTTGAGGTAGTGGGCGTTGGTGCTGGTGGCCGTGTAAATGCCTTTATCGGCGGCGTATTTCACCAACTCCAGGAAATGTGGGTGCAGATAAGGCTCGCCCTGAAAGTAGAAAATCAGGTACCAGAGCCGGGAGGCTACCTCATCAATGGTGCGCTTGAACAGGTCATCGGGTAGCATGCCGGTGGGGCGCGTGAAGGAACGCAGCCCGCTGGGGCACTCCGGGCAGCGCAGGTTGCAGCTGGTGGTGGGCTCAAAGGAAAGCGCCAGCGGCAGCCCCCAGTGCCGGGCCTTGCCCGTAAGCTTGCTCAGGGCATAGCCGCCCACTACCTGCGCCGTATTCAGCGCACGGCGCGGGGTCAGCTTCGACAGGAAATTCAGGCCATCAAGAACGGTGGAGCGCATAGGCGGGTAAAGGTCGGGAATGCAGCGCAAAGCCGGGCCACTCCGTTTTCAGCCCTCATAACCCTTACCAGCTGCCGAAGGTTATGGGCACAAGACCCGGACCTTCTGAAATACGGATTATAAAAAACGCCTTCCAACTACGTCGGAAGGCGTTTGCGGAGGCCCGATGGCCAACCGTTATTTCTTGATTTCAGCAGTGCTGGTGTATAGCGCGGCCTTACCAAAAGACTCCTTGATTTCCTCTACGGCAGCGTGGCTACTGAGGCGTTTAGGCTTGGTATTCAGGAAGGTACCATCCTCCGCCAGCAGCATGTAGCTGGGCACGTTATCCAAAGCGTAGGCGCGGGCCAGGGCCGAGCGCAGACCGCCGGAAGCACGCACGTGCACGCCGGGCAGCTTCTTGCTAACTACCAGCTGGCGCCAGGCCGGCTCGTTTTCATCAAAGGCAATATTGAGGAACACAATGTTTTTGCCTTCAAACTTCTTAGCCAGGTCTTGTGCATAGGGCAAATCCCGCAGACACAGGCCGCTGGTGGTTTTCCAGAAATTGATATACACCAGCTTGCCGGCAAAGCTGCGCAGGGAAACGGAGTCCCCCTTAGCAGTAACCAGCTTGAAATCAGGTGCCTGCGCCCCAATGGAAAAGGACTTGTGCGCATCAAAATCGGCCTGAAGGGCGGGCAGATACTTGCCCGACTCCGGCAGCGAGCGGAAGTCGCTGAGCATGGCCTGAGAAAGTTTGATGTGGCCGAAGCGGAATGACTCCTGCATGATGCGCCCCAGTACCAGCGGCCGGGCAGCACCAGAAAGCTTCTCTTTAGCCAGCTCGTAGCACACCTGGTAAAAATCAGGGTCGGAGCGCTGGTGGCTCTGGCTCTGTGCCTCGTAGTGAATATAGTTGAGCAGGAACTCCTGATACATTTCGTTCTGCACCGCCGAGGCCTCATTAATCAGCTTCGGCTCCTTCAGGAAATCATAATAAGTAGGCGACATTTTCAGGCGCCCTTCGGTGGCTACTACCTGCTCACGCAGGTCCTGGAAAGTCAGCCGGTCGTTGGCATAGGTATAGGCAATTTCGGCCTTTACGTAGTTGATGAAGGCTTGCGACAGACCTTCTTCATTTTCCTCCAGAAATTTATCTTCTGCCTTCCGGCGGTAGCTCAGAAAATCCAGGAAGCCGGGCTCGTAAAGCATGATATTTTCCGGCAGCACCTGAAAACCATCATTTTCCACAAACCGCTCATCCATTTCCGAGAGGAAGGTGTTGGCCTCCGCCCCTTTGCCTTTAAAGCGGATGGAGCCCGCCATATCGGACCCTTTAAACTTGATTTCTAACGCATTGCCGGGCTCTACAAACAGCGCTGTTACATCGTCACCGTACACCAGGTCGGCGCGGGTGGGGCCGTCAACTTTCAGAGCCAGCCGGAACTCGCCTTTGCTGTCGACGCGGGCGTAGGTCAGCTGCTCATTGGCCTGCAAGGGATTATCGCGCACCGAAATGGCAATGGTATCACTGCTTTGGTTGCTGATTTTACCGGTGAGCGTGACGGTGCCCTGGGCCCAGCTAGCCAGCGGCGCCAGAAGCGCCGCTACCAAACAGCTGGCAGCTATGCGGAAGGAGAATGCCATTAGAACGTATATCGGGGTAGTACGGCGCTTACAACAAGGAGCTTAAACTGAACTTTCCCGCGAATCTGCCCAGGCCCGGATGGCACACTCTCTGATTTTTCGCGGGAAAAGTCAATTTAGATACCGAAGATAAGGCATTTGGGTTGAGAAAGTCCTATCAGCAATGTCACTTTTTTTGTAACCTCTTGCCTACGCGGCTGTTTGCCGGTTTTTACCCAAATAAACCACTGAGCACCTCATCCAGACGTCCCACCGGGTGCACGCGGATGCCGAATCGGCCCAGATCAAGCCCCCGGGCATTAAACTGGGAGATATACATTTCCCCAAAGCCTAGCTTTTCCGCTTCGGACAGACGCTGATCCAGCCGGCTCACCGCCCGGATTTCGCCGCTCAGCCCTACCTCAGCTGCCAGACAGGTCTCGCCGGACAGCGGAATATCATTCAGCGAGGAAACTACGGCCGCGCATACGGCCAGGTCCAGGGCAGGGTCGTCGAGGCGCAGGCCGCCGGCAATGTTCAGGAACACGTCGTGCTGACCCAGGCGCAGACCGCTGCGCTTCTCCAGCACGGCCAGCAGCATCTGCAGGCGCTTGGCATCAAAGCCGGTGCTGCTGCGCTGGGGCGTGCCGTAGGTGGCGGGCGTTACCAGAGCCTGCACTTCTACCAGGAGCGGGCGGTTGCCTTCCAGCGTTGCCCCAATGGCCATGCCACTCAGCGTCTCGGTGCGCTGCGAAAGCAGAATTTCCGAGGGGTTGCTCACCTGCCGCAGTCCTGAGCCCTGCATCTCATAAATACCCAGCTCCGAAGTAGATCCGAAGCGGTTTTTGATGGTGCGTAGAATGCGGTACGAGAGGTGCCGGTCGCCCTCAAACTGCAGCACAGTATCTACCATGTGCTCCAGAATCTTGGGGCCGGCAATGGAGCCGTCTTTGGTGATGTGGCCGATGAGCAAGACTGGTACGCCGGTTTCCTTGGCGTATTTCAGCAGCTCCTGGGTGCACTCCCGCACCTGGCTCACGGAGCCCGCCCCCGACTCTACCAGCCCCGAATGCAGCGTTTGAATGGAGTCGATGACCACGATGTTGGGCTGCAGCTGGTCTATCTGCTTGAAGATATTCTGGGTGTTAGTTTCGGTAAGGATATAGCAGCCTGGGTGCTGGTCGCCGATGAGGCGCTCGGCGCGCATCTTAATCTGCTGCTCACTTTCCTCGCCCGACACATACAGCACTTTCAGCTGCCGCAGCTGCATGGCAATTTGCAGCATCAGGGTGCTTTTGCCGATGCCGGGCTCGCCGCCGATGAGCACCAGGGAGCCGGGCACTAAGCCACCACCCAGCACACGGTTTAGCTCGCCATCGTGGGTAATGATGCGGGGCTCTTCTTCATAATGTATCTCACTGACGGGGCGCGGCTTGGATACTTTGGTGGTACTGGCAGCGGCCGGGGTTTTCCAGGAGCCGGCCGCCTGGGTGTCTTCTTTCTGCACCACTTCCTCCACGTAGGTATTCCACTCGCCGCAGGAGGGGCAGCGGCCAATCCACTTCACGGATTGCGCTCCGCAGTTCTGGCAGAAATAAAGGGTCTTTAGTTTGGCCATTCGGGAAAGCTCAAGGGGAAATAACAAGAATGCGCAGCAGGGCAAAAAAGTTTGACAAGAAACACCTTTTACCGGCAGCCTAGAAAGCCGCGGCCAAAGCACCTCCTACCAAATTACCAGGGCCCCAAACTACCCGTGCCGGTAGTTGTTCGTATAAGTCCTGGTCTGGTTTTTCAGCGGGGCGAGTAGCGCTTTTGTTTTGGCTCTTGAGGCGCAATTATGACATCTTTCTTCTCTACTTTTTCTATTCGATTTCTTCTGGGCACCCTGCTCCTTTCCCTGGCCGGCTGTGAGTGGGTGGAGTTCAGTCCCAACGACCACCGGGCTCCGGCCGAAGAAAGCCACCTCACGCGCAAAAACCTGGCGCGCCTGGAGCAGCAAACCCTGCCACCCGGCGACACGCTGCGGTTTGTTTTTACCGGCGACTCCCAGCGTTTTTATGAGCAGGCCGATGATTTTGTGGAAAGCGTAAACCAACAGCCGGGCATTTCCTTCGTGATGGTGGCCGGGGATATTTCCGATTTCGGCCTGAGCCGCGAAATGCGCTGGGTAAATGAAAAGCTGAGCAAGCTGCGCGTGCCCTATCTCACCGTCATCGGCAACCACGACCAGGTAGCCAACGGCCGTGCCGCCTACCAGGAAATATTCGGCCCCCTGAACTACACGTTTACTTACGCCGGCACCCGCTTTATCATGACGGATACCAACGGGCGCGAGTACAACTTCAATGGCCGCATTCCGGATGTGCCCTGGGTAGAGCAGCAGCTGGCTGATACGGTGGGCGTGCAGCGCCAGGTGGTGATGTCGCACGTACCTCCGGAAGACCCCGACTTTGATCCGACCCTGCGCCCGGCCTATACAGCTGCATTGCGCAACGCCCCGCGGCTGGTATTTGAGCTGAATGGCCACCGCCACGATTTCCATATTGGCCAGCCCTTTGATGATGGCGTGACCTATATCAACTCCTTCGCTTTTGAGAAACGCCAGTATGTAGTACTCACGGTGTGGGGCCAGAAGCAGTTCCGCCTTAAAACAATTGCTTTCTGATGCGGGCGCTGTTCTTGTTTTTGCTGCTGGCCGTGCCGCTGGGCTCCCTGGCTACCCCGGTCGCGCCCCCCGATTCGGCGGGTGCGCCTACTGCCAAACACTGGTTTCACCCGCGCCATTTGCTGTTGCAAACCGGGGGGGGCATTGGCATGGTGGCCGCCGGCGCCGGCTACAGCTACTGGCATAAGCGGGTCAGCACAGATGTTTTGGTGGGTTACGTGCCGAAACGGCACGCTGGCTCTAAGCTCACCATTGTAACGCTGAAAGCATCTTACTCGCCGGTGCGCCTGCCACTGACGGCGGATTGGCAGCTGACACCCCTGACGGTGGGTGCCTATGGCAGCTATACTATTGGCTTGCAAAACCCAGGCGAACCGAACCAGTATCCCGATGACTACTACTGGTTTTCGCGCACGCTGCGCTACGGCCCGTTGCTGGGCAGCAGTATTGCCTACACGGCCTGGCCCACCTCGTCAGACCATAGCCGCTCCCTGGCTTTCTATTATGAACTGGGTACGAATGACTTATACCTGCACAGCTACCTCACCAACCGCCATAGCCTGCGGCCGTCCCAGCTTCTAACGCTGGCTATCGGCCTGAAAATGAATTTATAACGATCCGGATAATCCGGTGGGTCTGAATTGGTTTAGCGAGTTCTGCCGGCTATTTATCCCGCGCCGGCAGCATCCCGGGCTAGAGATATGCGCAGTAGCAGTCAACATGTAAGAAGAGTGGGCGGAGCGCTGGTGGCCGGTAGCTGGCTGATGGGGTGCAGCCTGCTGGAATCCAGCCCCAACCAAGCCTATGCACCAGCCGATGAGCAGTACCAGACCAGCCGCAACTTAGCCCGACTGGCTGCCCAGCCCCCTTCCCACCACGGCGACACGGTGCGTTTTGTATTGGTAGGCGACTCGCAGCGGTTTTATGATGAAACGGAAGACTTCGTGGCCAGCGTAAACCAGCAGCCGCGCATCGACTTTGTGGCTATTGCCGGGGACATTTCTGATTTCGGGCTGGGGCGTGAAATGCACTGGATACACCGTCGGCTGCAAAAGCTGCACGTACCCTACCTCACCGTCATCGGCAACCACGATGAGCTGGGCAACGGCCGCGCGGCTTATCAGAAACATTTTGGTCCGCTGAATTACTCGTTTGTATATCAAGGCACGCGCTTTATCTGCCTGGATACCAATGGCCGCGAGTATGGCTTTAACGGCCGCGTCCCCGACCTGGAATGGCTCGGGCAGCAACTGGCGGATACCACCGGCATTGCCCGCACCGTGGTCATCAGCCATGTGCCGCCTAACGATGCTGATTTTGACCCTAAGCTGGTGCAACCCTACACCCAACTGCTGCGCCGCCACCCGCAAGTGGCCCTGCACCTGGGCGCGCACATTCACCGCTTCACGGCCGGGCAGCCCTTTCATGATGGGCTTACCTACCTCACGGCTTATCCCCTGAAGAAGCGGCGCTACCATGTTCTGACCTTGTGGGGACAACGCTACTTCCGTTTAGAAACTATCAGCTATGCTAAGGTGCGCTAAAGCCGGTGCCCTGGCGGCCGCCCTGTTTCCCCTGCTGGCCCAGGCCCAGGAGCCTATACCCGGCGCGGGTCCGTTTTTTCTCACGGTGCAGATAGGCGGCGGCATTGGCACGGTGGCCGTGGGCGGCGGCTACCGGCTGGCCCGGCAGCAGCTGGAGCCCGAGGTGCTGGTAGGCTTTGTACCGCGGCGGCTGGCCGGTGGGCCGGCCCTGGGCATTATCACGCTCAAAACCACTTATATACCCTTCTCCCCCAAGCTGGGGCAGCACCTGCGGGTAAGTCCGCTTACGGTGGGCGGCATGTTGAACTACACCTTGGGCCGGCGCTTTTTTCTCACCAGTCAGTCTACCGGCCGCTATCCTACTAAAGGATACTACTGGTGGTCCTCGGCTGTGCGGGTGGGGGCTTTTGTAGGGCCGCGTCTTACGTATGTGGGCGCGGCAGCGCAGGGCTGGCGGCGGACCAGTGCCTATGCTGAGCTCAGCACCAATGACTTGTACCTGGTGAGTCTGCTTTCCAACAAAACCTTAAGCCCGGCAGAAATCCTGACCCTGGGTCTGGGCGCTAAAATCAGCCGGTAGTAGCCTCGCCTTTCTGACTGGCTTTAGCAGCCAGATACGCCACCCGGGCTTCGTTCAGCAGCTGCATAATAGCGTTACGCTGCTGTAGTAGCGCTTCCATGGCCGGCCGCTGCCGCCGAAAAAGCTGCAAGGCCCGCAGGCGCCGTACCCGGCTTGCCAGATTTCCCCAGTAGTTCAGGGCAAAAAAGCCCGCCGGGGCCAGGCTCAGGGCGTAGAGGGTGGTCCAGCGCCAGTCCTGCGTGAAGTGGTGCACCAGCGCCGTTTGGGCCATGTACCCCAGGCTGAAGGTGAGCATGCCCGTGACCATCATAATGGGTGCCAGAAAGGCTATATCCTGCGTGGCCCGGCGCGCAATCAGCGAGGGAATGATGTAGGGAATGTAGTTATTAATGACCCCGTACAGGTACAGCGGCAGCCCCAGAATAAGGCGGACGGCCGTGGTGGCGGCGCGGGAAAAGCGGGTACCTTTATTCTGCTGCCCGGCTTCCAGCGCTTCATCGGTAAGCTTGAAGTTGTGCAGTTGGGACAGATACGTGGTCAGTTGCCGGCGCACTTCCGTGAGGTGGGCGGGCGCGTGCTGCTCGAAATAGAGAATGGCCTGCTGCAGCGTGCGGCTCAGCTGGAAGTTGTCGTAGAGTGTGGTGGGGTCGTCATCGGGGTTGAGATGGTCGCCGAAGGTGCGCTCCACCTGCCGGGCCAGCGCGTCCTCGGCGGCGTCGCGGGTAATGACGAGGCGCACTTCCATACGGAGCCGAATTTCCTCCGTCAGCTGGTCGGCGGCGGCCACGGGGTCCTGATGGTAAGCATCGGCATAATCTGCCACCCGAATAGGCTGGCCCACATTGATGAAGACATCGGAGCGGAAACGCTGGGGGTCGAAATAGTTAATACCCAGCGGCAGCACGTGCAGTCCCAGCTGAAAGTTATAGCGGGCCTCGGTGCCCAGCGCAATGCGGGCTGCCCCGGTTTTCAGCGGCCGTAGCTTACGCTCTGATACGCTGGTGCCTTCCGGAAAAATCATCACCGTGCCGCCCTGGCCCAGATAATCAAAGCACCGGCCGAAGGAGGCTTCGTTGCGGGCGGCTACTTCCTCCGGACTGGCGCCGCCTTCTCCGGTTTCGGCATCCTGCCGGCGGTAAATGGGAATGGAGTTGCCGGACTCCATAATACGCCGCAGGATGGGGTTTTGAAAGAAAGTGCTCTTCGCCAGAAAGGCTATGGGCTCCCGGCGGTTTACGGCTACCACCAAAGGGTCCATCAGCGTGTTGGGATGGTTGCCGGTAATCATCAACGGGCCCGGCATTTGCAGCCGCTGTGGATTACGGACTTCGAGCTTACGAAAAAACACGCGCAGTGCTACCTGCACCAGCGGTTTCATAACGGTATAAAAGAGCATAGGCCCAAGTACGGCAAATCCCCATCAGCAACAAGCAACCGTGAAAACGGCGGCTTTCACTCTCTCTTTCAGCTCCCTCAAAAACAGTTGTCATCCTGAGCTTTGCGAAGGACCTTCTCACGGCTAAACGACAAGCGTAATAGCGACTTGTGCTTACGGCAGAAGGTCCTTCGCAAAGCTCAGGATGACAGGAGAAGTGTGAGTGATTTATGACAAGAGAGGCGCTTTATTCCCGATTCATCACGGCGTTTTGGCGGTTGATGGATTCCAGGTGCACAGCGGCGAAATACTGCTCTACAAACTCCGGCGTAAGGCCCACGGACGTGCCCTGACGCTGGGCGCGCTCCAGTACCTCATTCCAGCGGCTGGTTTGCAGAATAGTAATATCATTTTCCTTTTTGTACTCCCCTATTTTCTCGGCTACACCCATGCGGCGACCCAGCAGCTGAATAATTTCAGCATCGAGCTGGTTAATTTGCTCGCGCAGGCTGGCCAGGGCCGTCAGGAACTCGCGCTGATTAGTGGTTTCGTGGCGCCACACCAGGTCCTGAATCATGTCCTTTAGCACCTCGGGAGTAATCTGCTGCTTGGCGTCGCTCCAGGCCGCGTCGGGGTCCTGGTGGCTTTCAATCATGTTGCCATCGAAGCCCAGATTGAGGGCCTGCTGGGCCACGGCGAAGAGCGTATCGCGGCGGCCGCAGATGTGGCTGGGGTCGCAAAGCAGCGGCATTTCCGGATGGCGCCGCTTCATTTCGATGGGCAGGTGCCACATGGGCGCGTTGCGGTAGTCGGTGTTGCCGTAGCTGCTGAAGCCGCGGTGAATCAGGCCCACTTTTTCCAGCCCGGCCTTTTGCAGGCGCTCCACGGCACCCACCCACAGTTCCAGCTCCGGGTGAATGGGGTTTTTGACCAGCACCGGTACCTGCACGCCGCGCAGCACATTGGCAATTTCCTGCACCGAAAACGGATTGCCGGTGGTGCGGGCGCCCACCCACAGAATATCCACGCCGAAAGCCAGGCAGTCTTCCACGTGCTTGGCGGTGGCCACTTCCACGGCAATGGGAAGGCCGGTCAGCTCACTGGCTTTCTTGAGCCAGGGTAGTCCTTTGGTACCCACGCCCTCGAAGCCGCCGGGCTTGGTGCGGGGTTTCCAGATGCCGGCGCGCAGGGCCTGCACCTTGCCGGTGGCGGCCAGGCGCTGGCAGGTATCCAGGACCTGCTCTTCGGTTTCGGCGGAGCAGGGCCCGGAAATCAGGTAAGGCTTATCGTCGGGCTGGCGGTTGAAAAGGGCAGATTGCATGATGTATGGCTGTTTTAAGTTTTTGCGGGGAGTACTGTCAATGCGTTTAGAGCTAGTTCCCCTCCTCATCTGAGGAGGGAAACTAGTCCCGACATTACTTCAGAATTTTCGTAATGAGGTTGGCTTGCTGGATCTGTTGGTACACGGCGGCGTAGTCTTCCTGGGCAATGAGCTGGCGCAGGTGCTGCAACTGGTGAATGTGCTCATCGAGTACATCGAGCACGTTCACGCGGTTCTGGCGGAAGATGGGCACCCACATATCGGGCGAGCTTTTGGCCAGCCGCACGGTGGAGGCGAAGCCCCCGCTGGCCAGGGCAAAAATCTGCTGCTCTTCTTTTTCCTTTTCTAATACGGTGAGGGCCAGGGCAAAAGACGTGATATGCGAAATGTGCGACACGTACGCCGTGTGCAGGTCGTGGGCCGCGGCATCGAGGTACTCAATGTTCATCTGCAGCTGCTCGAATAGGGTTTGCACCTGCGCCACGGCATCAGCATCACTTTGTTCCGCGTCGCAGATAACCAGAGTTTTGTCGGTGAACAGCTCCGGCACGGCGGCTTCCGGGCCGGAGTATTCGGTGCCGGCCATGGGGTGTACGGCCACAAAACGGCCGCGCCTGGGGTGCCCGGCCACGGCGGCCAGCAGCATAGATTTGGTAGAACCCACATCGATAACCACCTGGTTTTCTACCGCATCCAAAACCTGGGGCAGCACCGTGAGCATAGCATCCATGGGCACGGCCACTACCACCAGGTCAGCCCGACGCACGGCGCTGATCAGGTCCGTAGTGCCTTCGTCAATCAGCTGTAGCTGCTGGGCCTGCTGCAGATTTTCGGGGCTGTGGTCTACCCCAATAATGTGGCTGGCTAATCCTTTCTGCCGGAGGCTGATGGCCAGTGAGCCGCCAATAAGCCCGATACCGATGATAGTTACAGTTTTCATGAATCCGAAGTAGTAAAAGAGGGTTGAACCCGGGCCGCGCGTATGCGCCCTAGGGCAGCCTGCAGCACCTCCGTGGTCTGGCATAAACTCACCCGAATAAAGCCGCTGCCATTCGTACCAAAAATGCCGCCGGGCGTGAGGAATACCCGCGCCGTGTGCAGTAGCTCGTCGCTCAGCGCGAAGCCATCCGCATACCCGGCCGGAATAGCCGCCCACACAAACAAGCCCACCTGCTGGCGGGTAAAGCTGCAGCCGATGGTTTCCAGCAGCTCAAACACCAACTCCCGGCGGGCGGCATAATGGGCGTTCAGCTCCGCGTACCAGCTTTCATCCAGCTGCAGGGCTTCGATGGCCGCCAGCTGCACCGGCAGAAACATCCCCGAATCGAGGTTGCTCTTGAAGCGCAGCACTTCCTGCAGCAAATCGGCGCGGCCCAGGAGCATGCCCACGCGCCAGCCCGCCATGTTGTGCGACTTGCTCAAGGAGTTCAGCTCCAGCACCACTTCCCGCGCCCCCGGCACGGCCAGCAAACTCTGCGGCGGGTCCTGGTTGAGAATGAAGCTGTAGGGGTTGTCGTGCACCAGAAGAATATCGTGGGCTGTGGCAAATGCCACCAAACGGGCAAAAAAAGCTGCATCGGGCGGGGTGCCGGTGGGCATGTGCGGGTAGTTCACCCACATCAGCTTCACGCGGCTCAAGTCCTGTTGGGCCAGCGCCTCCAGGTCGGGCAGCCAGTGGTTGGCGGCGGTCAGGTCGTAGTCCACGGGGATGGCGCCGCTGAGCTGGGCGGCGGCGCGGTAGGCCGGGTAGCCGGGGTTCGGAATCAGCACTTCGTCGCCGGCTTCCAGAAACGTCATGCTGATGTGGATGATGCCTTCCTTGGAGCCCAGCAGCGGCAGCACTTCCGCCTCCGGGTTCAGCACCACGCCGTAGAACCGCTGGTACCAATTGGCCATAGCCTGGCGCAGGACCGGCACGCCTTTATAGTTCTGGTAGGCGTGGGTGTTGGGCAGTTGGGCCGCGGTAGTAAGCGCCGCAATAACGCGGGGATGCGGCGGCATATCCGGACTGCCAATCCCCAGGTTAATAACCGGCGCGCCGGCCTTATTCAGCCCATCAATTTCGCGCAGCTTCTGAGAGAAGTAATACTCCTGCGTGTGGTGGAGGCGGCTGGCTACGGAAACTTGCATGGAGTCAGTAATTGGTGATGATAAAAAAGCATTCTGCTTTGGCTGATTTCAGCCGGAAGAACTGGCTATCAGTGGGTGGCACCTTTGTGATACACGCCCAGCACCTCCAGCCCTTCCGTCACGGGCTTTATTTCCCGGAGTGCGGCTTCCAGCTGGGCCGGGTCGTCAAACTCCAGGTCGGCGTGAAAGTAGTAATGCCAGGTTTTGGCCGGAATGGGGAAGGACTGAAGCTTGGAGAGGTTGATGCCCTGCCCGGCAATCCGGACCAGCACCTGGGCCAGGCTGCCCTGCGCGTGGGTGGTGTGGAAGTACACCGAGGCTTTGTTCGGCTGCTCCACGGCCGTGGCATTTTCGGGCCGCACCACTGCCAGAAAGCGGGTATAGTTTTTCTTTTCGGAATGAATATCCTTCTCCAGAATCTCCAGCCCAAACAGCTCGGCGGCCAGCTTGCCGGCTACGGCGGCCGTGCCCATGCGCAGCCCTTCCTGAATGCGCTGGGCACTCAGAGCCGTATCCTCGGTTTCTACCAGCCGCCAGTGGCCGTGCTGGTTCAGGAAGTCGGCGCACTGCAGCAAGGCCATGGGGTGGGAATGCACCTCCTGTATATCGGCCAGCTGCTGGCCAGGCAATGCCATCAGGTGCTGCCGGATCTGCAGGTACACCTCGCCGGTTACGCGCAGATTGGCTTGGCGCAGCAGGTTATAGTTGGGCAGAATGCTGCCAGCAATAGAGTTTTCAATGGCCATCAGGCCATAGGGTGCCGTGCCGCTGGCTACCTGGCGCACTACTTCTCCAAACGTGGCGCACGGCGAAGTCAGGGCAGCAGGGCCGAAATAGTGCCGGGCAGCTATCTGGTGGAAGCTACCTTCGAAACCCTGAATGGCAATGGTATGCGGCATGAGTACTCAACGAAAACGGAAATAAAAAAGGGCCGGCGCGGTTGCGGGGCCCTGGGTAGTTGCTGCATTCTGAGTGGTTAGAACATGCAAAAGGGGCCCCGCTGCTTCCGGTAATAGAAGTAGTAGCTAAAGAAGAAGCAGAAAGGAGCAGTGTCGGAACGCATGGAGTCAGAAGGGGCGTAAAAAAAGCCTCCGGGTAGGGAGGCTTGCATGAGTTTGTGGGATGATGCTACAAACAGGGGCCTCGCTGCTACGGTTTGCCGTAGTAGAAATAGTAGCTAAAATAGAAACGGGCCGCGCGCGTAGGCATGATCTGCAAGGGGGTTGTTGACCAAAGCTAGCCAAGGATTTTGGAAATGCAAGGCATTAGGGGCAGTTTTCGATGACCTTCGCCGGGGGCCAGCCCGGTTTATGCCCTGAATGCGGCCGGGGCTGTATCTTGCCTCGCTATTCTCTTGCATGATGCGTTTTGGAGTGTTGTTTTGGTTGAGCTGGCTACTGCCAGTGGCCGGCGCGTGGGCGCAGGGCGAATCTATTGTGCTCCAACGCGCCAATCAGCTGGTGTTGGAGCGCAAGTACGAGTCGGCCTTTGTGCTGCTGCAAAACTTTGACCCCGAGCATAAGCGGCCGGCCGTAGCGCTCAAGGCGGCGGAGCTGGCCCTGCAATACCATAGCCGGCACCTGAACTACCGCCGGTTTGCTTTCCGCAACCTCTCGCTCACGCAGCCGCTAGACTCCATCCGGGTGCTGGCCCGCACCGATACACTGGCCTTTTTCTTTCCCGTGCGCAACATCCTGGAAGGGCTTTACCAAAAGTATCCCGATAACTATAAGCTGGATAAAGGCCTGGCCGACTACTATTTTGAGGTGCAGCAGTGCGGCTGTGCCGAGCCCGGCCGCACCGAAGACAACCTTTTCCCGCTGATGGTGCAGCATTATGAAGCAGCCCATAAGCACGGCTACGGCGACTACCTGTCCTATTATGCTCTGGGCTACGCCTACATGCGGCTGGGCCAGTTTAAAGCCAGCGCGGCGGCCTTTGAGCATACCATTTCCCTGCGCAAGAACTACGCCCTGGCCCATTTCAACCTAGCTTACGATTATATAGAGCTGCACCAGCTGCCCAAAGCCCGCCACGAGGCGCAGCTGGCCGTGGCCCTGTTCACGGAACCCCAGTTTAAGTCCGATGCACAATACATGCTCGAGAACCTGGAGCGGCGCATTGCCAAGCTGAAGGCCGAGGCCGCGGCCGCAAAAGCCGCCGCGGCCAAAAAGAAGAGCCCAACCAAGGCCACGGCGGCCCGCAAGCCCAAACCGGCTAAAAAGCCCATTCCCAAAATAGCCCCCATGCCGCGCCCGGCGGCCCTGCCCGACAGCTTGCCCGTAGCCCCCGCTCCTACCGATACACTGCGCTCTGCCGCCCGCCCGGAATAACTATCCAGCTGCTTCAAAAAACAGCCTTACTATGCTCTATTTGGTGTTATTAAACACCGGTTATTATCTGTAATATTTTGATTATCAATCATTAAATAAATCGTTATTCTGGACTGTAAATAACTGGCACGGTTTTGTAATAGTACCGTTCAGAAGCCGGATGGCCCGTAGCGCGCACTGTGGTTGCCGGTCCTTATTCTTCCTCCGCACTCCTGATTTTTACTGCCATGATTTTGAAGCGACTTTTCGGCCGCCTGGCCGCGGCTACCCTTTTGTTTTCGGCCTTCGGCAACCTGGCTCAGGCTCAGGTGCAAACCCACCGCGTACCCGCTTATACCGGCCGCACCCCTACCCGCACTACCTATTCCACATCTTCTGCCTCTAACACCAAAGGCGTACAGCTGGGCATTAAAGCCGGTGTGAACATAGCCGACTGGTCAGGTGATGCAGTAAAAAGCGTAATGGACCTGGCCGATTACTCGGAGGGAGCGGTTACGAAAGAATTGAAGCCTGGCTTTCATGCGGGTCTGTACGCCACACTGCCCTTGGGCGAGCATTTTGCTATTGAGCCGGGCGTGCTGTACTCTGAAAAAGGCATGAAGCTCTCGGGAAAAATTCCTTTTGAGCAGTTTGACTTCCTGAATGCCCGTGTAACAGCTACTTCCCGCATGGCTTATCTGGATGTGCCGCTGCTGATGAAGGCCTACCTCACGCCCGGTTTCTATCTCTATGCCGGCCCTCAGGCATCATTTTTACTTAGCAACAAAGTACGGCTGCAGGCCGGTGCTCTGGGCTTCTCCGCTTATCAGCATGATTTTGACGTGAAAGACCAGTTTCGCCCCGTCGATTTTGGGGTAGTAGGTGGCTTAGGCTACCAGTCGGATATGGGCCTGGGCATCAGCGCCGGCTATGATTACGGCCTGTCCACCCTCGATAAGAACAACCGCTTCGATGCGCAGAACCGCGTTATCAAAGCCTCGCTTAACTACTCTTTCTAAGCACCGCTTAGCTTTTTTATAGATGCAAAAAGCCCCGCTGACAGTTCAGCGGGGCTTTTGCGTATTTTAAATATTAGGGAATTATACACTAGCAATCGGGAATAGGAAAGCGCAACGGTGCTCGGGGCAGACCAGACGGAACAAGGACAGTAGCTCCAGCCGTCTGCAAACAGCTGGCTGCCCTGGCTGGGCCGGTGAGTAGCAGACCTGGCCCGCCCCTATACTTTCACCGCGGAGAGTCTTTTATTTTCAGGTGCAGTTGCTGCCTCGCAGGCAACTCCGGGTGGGCAGCTACCGAGTATATTTCCAGCATGAAATCAGCGGGCACCAAGCACGGTCGCGGGGGTGCCAGTAACATTCTGACAGGCAGGTAACTTAATCCCATAGAAGAAGTGTTTTCTGACTGATGCCAGTTGGTATCAGATTCCACACGGCAACGCAATTGTTTTCAGGAAAGAGCCTGGCCCGCGTGGCAGCCCGGCTTTTAACGGATATATAAATTGCAGACCCCGTATCTTAAGGCAGGGAAGCCGTAGCTTCCCGGCTTCTCCGTAGTATTCCTCTCCCCATGTGGTTTAAACGTCGCCCTAAGCTGCCTGCCGCTCTCTCCGATGAGGAGCTGCTGCTGCGCTACCGCCAACAGGGCGACGTAGCCGACTTGGGTGCGCTGTATGAGCGCTACATAACAGAGGTATTTGCTATCTGCCGGCGCTACCTGCAGGACGAGGAAGATGCCAAGGATGCCGTGATGCAGCTCTTTGAAAAGCTGGTGGATACGCTCCGTCAGCACGAGGTAAGCAACTTTCCCGCCTGGCTGAGTACCACTGCCCGCAACCATTGCCTGATGGTGCTACGCGCCCGTAAGCGCACCGGCCCGGATAGTGGCGGCAGCCTGTTGTTGCACTTTTCTGATGCCTCCGATATGGAATTGGTGATGGCGCGGCATCAGGCAGTCGATGACCCTGATGAAGCCCTCCTTACGGAGGAGCGCCTGCAAGCCCTGGAACAGGCGCTGACCGAGCTTCCTTTGGGCCAGCAACAGTGCCTGAGGCTGTTTTACCTCGAAAATAAATGCTACCGCGACATTGCTACTGAAACAGGATACGACCTGAATGCAGTAAAAAGCCATATCCAGAACGGGAAGCGTAATCTGCGCCGCCACCTTGAATCACCTTCTTCCTTCAATGCATCCTCATAGCGCCGCCTCATCAGCTCACCCTGCACCTGCCCGGCATTTGTCTGCGGAGCTGCTACGGCGTTATATAGCCGGAGATATACCTCCGGCGCAGCAACATGCCATAGAGGCCCATACCCTGGAGTGCCAGCAATGCGCTGATATCCTGGAGGGCCTTTCCCAGACCGATGCCGCTACTACAGATCAGGCCCTCACGGAACTGCACCAACGCCTGCAAGCGCGCGTAGGGGCAGGTGCCGTAGGGCGCCCCATGGGCAGTATGTGGCTGCAGGCTGCGGCCGCCATCCTGGTACTGGTCATAGCCGGCACTTTTTTCTGGATGCGCCCGCAGCCCCGGCCGGAATCAGCTTCTGTGCCTGCCCCAGCCACTACAAGCCCGACTATATTGCCAAAAGCCGCGGAAATACCTGCGCCCCCGGTAGTTGCACAGGCCCGGGAAGAAAAGGAGATAATACAGCCGGTTAGCAGGCCAGTGGATAAGGTAAAAGCAAAAGTGCGTCCTACCCGCTATGTGAGAACCATGCGGGCCAAGCTGCGCAACGTGCCAACTGCTCCGGTTGCCAGCCCTCGCCAACAGGTTGCTGCAGCTAACCCAAAGCCGGATAGTGCAGGCTTTGCACCCAAAGCGGCCGACTCAGGAACAGCCGCACGCCAAACCACCGAAAAAGCACCCATAGCCTCTTCCCCGGATACCCGAAAGCCTGACTCCGTAGCCCGGCCCGCTCGTCATATTCGCGGCCGCCTGACTGATGGGCCTACCGGCAAAGCCCTGCCCGGCGTGGTGGTACAGGCTACCGGTACAACTGTGCGGAATACCACCAACGCTGATGGCAGCTTTGACTTGCTGGTGCCTGCTGGTGTAGAGAGCCTGACGTTTATGTCGGCGGGTTACCGGGATGCGGAGCGCATTCTGGGGCCGGACTCTACTCTGGACTTGGCCATGACGCCCTTAACCAGCGCCACCCCCGGGGCCGTGGTACCCGAAGGCCGGGGCCGTGCCACCAAAATGCCCACTATTCCCAATATTGCACCCATGCCGGCGGGTGGCTTTGCTGCCTTCAATGAGTATGTAGAGCGCGAGATTCGCTATCCGGAAAAAGACCCGCCCGGCAGCACGTACAGTGCCAAAATCATTGTGAAGCTACGGTTCACGGTAGGGGCCGATGGCTCACTACAGGACATTAAAGTGGCCGAGCACCTCACCGATGAACATGATGCGGAAGCCATCCGGCTGCTGAAGGAAGGCCCGACCTGGTACCCGGCGGTGGTAAACGGGCAGCGCATTGCCCACAAGGCTCAGGTAAACATTATTTTCCGGTTCGATAACCGTTAGGCTGCCGAATGTTAGCCACTGTAGCCACCACCGCTGGCAGGCGTGGTAGCACTGCCTCCGGGCTTCACCTCTAGTGGTTCATCGGGGTGGGTTTTTACTTCTACGCCGCTATAGTCAGGCATGCCAGACCCTATAGCCTCGTTGGTGGCCGTTGTGTGCCCGGGCACCCACTTGTGCATCACCTCAAAGCTAATTTTAGCGGTGATGCGATACTCCACAATTTTATTGTCGCGCACCCGGCAACTCTGGTTTTTGATGTAGATGGACTGGATGCCTTTCACTGTGGTGCTGGCCTCGGTGAGGGCGCGCTGCAGGGCATCTTCGAAGCTTTTCTCGGAGCTGGCCAGTACTTCAATTACTTTTTTGATGGTACTCATAGCGCTGAACAAAGTAGAAGTGACAGGAGAGTAGCACGTAGCAGGATTTCTGTGTACGCAGCCTCCCGGCTACCGGCTGTTATCCGGCCGCTACGGCAGCCAACAGAGTTTTCGCGGCAGAGCGCCCTGGGCTCCCGGGCGTTGTGTACTTTTGCCGCGCAGCTACCCTACCGTGCTACGCATCCCCATGCGCTGCTTTTCGGCTGGCTGGCCTGTTCTCTGTTATCTCATTTCCTTCTCACCCCATAGCGTTATGACCCAGTTCCGCCAGGAGAAAGACACCATGGGCACCGTGCAGGTGCCGCAGGACGCCTACTACGGCGCCCAAACCCAGCGCTCCATCGACAACTTCCAGATTGCCCAGGACATCAACCGGATGCCCAAGGAAATTATCCGTGCCTTTGCTTACCTGAAGAAAGCCGCCGCCCTTACCAACCGCGACGCTGGTATTCTGACCGCCGAAAAAGCTGAGTTAATTGGCCGCGTGGCCGATGAAATTCTGGAAGGCAAGCTGGATAAGGAGTTTCCGCTGGTGGTGTGGCAAACCGGCTCAGGCACGCAGAGCAACATGAACGTCAATGAGGTAATTGCCTACCGTGGCCACGTGCTCAACGGCGGCCACCTCCTGGATGAGAAGAAGTTCCTGGCGCCCAATGACGACGTAAACAAGTCACAAAGCTCCAACGACACCTTCCCTACGGCCATGCACATTGCGGCCTACAAGATTCTGGTGGAAGTAACCATCCCCGGTATTGAGAAGCTGCGCGACACGCTGAAAGCAAAGTCAGCGCAGTACATGCACATCGTGAAAATCGGCCGCACCCACCTGATGGACGCTACGCCGCTCACGGTAGGGCAGGAGTTTTCGGGCTACGTGTCGCAGCTCGACCATGGCCTGCGCGCCATCAAGAATACGCTGGCGCACCTTTCCGAGCTGGCGCTGGGCGGCACGGCCGTAGGTACCGGCATCAACACGCCTCCCGGCTACTCGGAGAACGTGGCTAAACACATTGCGGACCTTACCGGCCTGCCTTTCATCACGGCCGAAAACAAGTTTGAGGCTCTGGCCGCGCACGACGCTATTGTGGAAGCCCATGGCGCACTGAAAACAGTAGCCGCTTCGCTGATGAAGATTGCCAATGACATCCGCCTACTGGCCTCAGGGCCGCGTGCCGGCATTGGCGAGCTACACATTCCTGACAACGAGCCCGGCTCCAGCATTATGCCCGGCAAAGTGAACCCCACTCAGTGTGAGGCTATGACCATGGTAGCCGCGCAGGTAATGGGCAATGACGTAGCCATCAACATTGGAGGCATGAACGGCCACTTCGAGCTGAACGTGTTTAAGCCCATGATGATCTACAACTTCCTGCACTCGGCCCGCTTGATTGGTGACGTATGCGTGTCGTTCAACGACAAGTGCGCCACCGGGATAGAACCGCTGGAAGCCAACATTAAGAAGCACGTGGATTCATCTTTGATGCTGGTAACGGCTCTGAACCCGCACATTGGCTACTACAAGGCAGCTGAAATTGCCCAGACCGCTCACAAAAACGGCTCTACCCTCAAGGAAACAGCCCTGCAGCTAGGCTACCTCACCGAGGAGCAGTTTAATGAATGGCTGAAGCCCGAAGACATGGTAGGCGAGATTCAGAAGTAAGCATTTAGGACATCATGCTTCGGTTGTGCCTCTGCATGACTTCCTAGTCTCCTGAAAAGCCGCTACTCCCAACCAGGGTAGCGGCTTTTCATTTTTCCCGGCATCTTTGCCTTCTCATTCCCATACCTCATGGATTTTACGCGCTGTATTACCCTCGAAAACGACCGGGTGCGGCTCCGTCCTCTGGAGCTGACGGATTTCGAGGACCTGAAAGCCGTTATTTTCGACCCGGAAATCTGGCGCTTTACGGTGGACCCGAACCCCGGCGACGCGGTTGGGCTGGCCAGCTACCTGACCAAAGCCTTGCGCGACCGAAAAAAAGGTGTGCGCTACCCCTTTGCCATTATAGATAAGCAAAGCGGCCGGGTGGTAGGCAGCACCAGCTACGGCAACCTTGCTCTACTCGACCAACGCCTGGAGATTGGCTGGACATGGTTAGGAGCTGACTACCAGCGCACCGGCCTCAACCGTGCTGCCAAACACCTGCTGCTGAAATATGCTTTTGGGGAATTAGGCTGTGAACGGGTAGAGTTAAAAACTGATGCGCTGAACTGGAAGTCCCGCGAGGCGATGCGCCGCATGGGAGCCACAGAAGAAGGGATTTTGCGCAGCCATATGATAACGCAAGGCGGCCGCCGCCGTGACTCCGTGTACTTCAGCATTCTGAAAGCGGAGTGGGATACACTGCGTATGACGGTTTTTCAGGAGTTCGACGCCCGTGGCTAGTCGGCCGCAGCGTTTTCGGGCTGTGCGGCAGCGTGCCGCCAGCTTTGGCCATGCCTTTCGGGGGGTGCGCATGGCTCTGGCCACGGAGTTGCATCTGCAGTTTCATGCGGGAGCTACCGTCGCCGTGGTGGCCTTAGGTTTTTACTTCCACCTGGCACGGTGGGAGTGGGCCCTGGTAGCGCTGGCCGTAGGCGCTGTTTGGAGTGCCGAGTTACTGAATACCGCCGTAGAGGCTATTGTTGACTTAGTGTCGCCCCAGTATCACCCGTTGGCAGGTCGCGCCAAGGATATTGCAGCGGGTGCCGTGCTCGTGGTAGCGCTGGGGGCATTGGTAGTGGGAGGACTTATTTTTGGCCCCCGGCTGTGGGCTTTATGGGTGGGCTTCTAACCCGGGTATGACTTGAGAACTAGGCGGGCCTTGGCAGCGTAAGCAGTATTCCGGACGCCAGTGGCCTTGTCTTTGCAATCTGCCTGTTACTTTCGCGCCCTTATTCCTGTCTGCTATGCGTCTTCTTTTCTCTTTTGCTCCTTTGTTCGCGGCTACGCTGCTCAGCACCAGCGCGTGTCAGCGCAAGGTGGCCGTAACCACGCCCACCGATGATACAGCTGGCCCGGTTTATGGGTCTTCCACGCCAGCCCCAGTGGCCAATCCTACCACTGAACCCAAACCCGACGCTGCAACCGTGAGTTTCGACACCACGGCACGCCCAGCCTGGCTGCAAAAGAAAATCAGCGCCCTGCAGGCCGACAAGCCCCAGAACCCCCGGGCCCGAATTCTAAGCTACACATTTAACGGCCAGACGGTTTATTACCAAAGCGCCCCCTGCTGCGACCAGTTTACCACCCTTTACGATGCCAAAGGCAAAGTAATTTGCCAGCCCGACGGGGGCATCACTGGCCGCGGCGACGGCCGCTGCCCCGATTTTGAAAAAAACCGAACCAATGAGAAGCTGGTTTGGGAAGATGCGCGCTAACCCTACGCAGCTCCCTCTGGTAGCCTAGGCGCTCAACCCGGCTACCAGAGCGGCAACTGCTGCTTTCTCTGCCTTTGCCTACAAATTACCTGCATGATAAGTACCATAGAAAAACTGGCGGCCTACAACGTGTGGGCCAATGATACGCTGCTGCGCCGTTTAGACGAAATTGAAGCCTCCGGACAGGAAATCCCGGCCGTGTGCCTGCGTCTGTTCAGTCACGTGCTCAACGCCCAGGCCATCTGGATTGGCCGGCTGACGGCCACCAAAAGCCCCGTTACAGTCTGGCAGGAGCATACCTTGGCTCAGTGCCACGCGCTGCACCAGCAGACCTCCAAACACCTGCAGCAGCTGATCAGCAAAGCTGACGAGCCGGAGATGAACCGACAGATTGCTTATACCAACTCCGCGGGCGAATCTTACGTCAGCCAGGTATCAGACATTTTTACCCATGTGCCGGTACATGCCAACTATCACCGCGCCCAAGTGGCCCTGCGCCTGCGCGAAAATGGGCTGGAGCCCATCAACACTGATTTTATTACCTATTGCCGCGAACTGACGGCCGCTGGCCAGCCCACCCTCAGCTTGTAAACTCTTCCTACCAGCCATAAAAAAAGCCCGCTGCACTGCGCAGCGGGCTTTTTTTATAACAAATCCGGATTAGTTCAGGGTGATGATACCCAAGTCAGTAGTATGGTCATTGGTTACCACTACGTCGGCTTTCTCAGCATTGCTGTAGGGTGCCGAGGTTTTAAACTCTACGCGGTAGGTGCCGGCTGATACGCCGGGAATCAGGAAGCCACCACCATTATCGGGGTAGGTGCTTAGAGTATCAGCTGCGCCACCGGCCGTGCGGATAGCCAACACCTGCGGATGCGCCGCAGCTGGATCTACCGTTCCCCGGATAGCACCGGCCGAGGCCAAGGCTACTGCCCGGATAACCGGCTTGAGGTTGTACTCGCCATTGCCACGCTCTACAATGGACTTGGCCACGTCAAAGTCGAGGACAATGTTGTAGGTAACGCCTTCTTCCAGATCCGTATTCAGTTTCACCTTCAGGCCAGAAGTCTGGCCGCTGGGGGTTTTCAGAGCTACTACGGTGCCGTCTTTCAGCGTCAGGGTATTGTTCTCGCCCAGCACCAGACGAATCTGCTCAATGTGCCCGGCCGGGAACGTGCTACCAGCAATAACGGCGGCACGGCCATTTACATAGTCCAGCAGGTTATAGCGAGCAACTCCTACCTGGTCCAGGGTTTGCCAGCCATCCTCGCCAGTAGTTCCGGTTACATTCACCTGCACGTTTTTCAGGTCGATGTTCACGGCTTTATAGTCGCCGGGAGCATCGACCAGCAGCACGCGCATCTGAGCTACAGCCGGGGTGTTATCAGAGTCATTTGCACAGCCGGACAGTGCCAGCGCGCCGGCCAGAGCCAGCGGAATCAGTCGGAAAATTTTCATATAAGAAGTTAGCAGGAAGGGAAAGCTACGGTACTCTGCTCAAAAGCCAGTACCTCATCGGCCAAGAGCAAGTATTATACCGCATATTGACCGGAAACGTTCCTACGCAAAATTATATTGCTCTTTCCTTCATCCTATGACTTGGTAGTATCCGCTTTAGCGGGCTCGGGGGCAGGCGTGGGCACCGCTTTGGGCTTACCAAACAGGATATTGCCCAGCTTTTCTTTGGCCTGGGTTTTCAGCCGGGCTTCGGTTTCTAAGCGCTTTTTCTCTATTTCCAGCCGGGCGCGGTCTTCCACCGCTTGCTTTTGGTCGGCCAGGCTGCGCTTCACGCTGTCCTGCTGCAGGCCGGCTTTGGCCAGCAGCTTGTTTTTGGCGTCACTCACCTTCGATTCCACTACACTGGTCACCAAGCTTTTGGCTATGTCTTTGGCCTGGCCTTTCACGCTGCCGCTGCTCAGGGCCACTTTGGGGTCGGCCATGGAGCCACCTATCTTGATGCCCAAGGTTACCCGTTCCGTGCCTTTGATGTCCTGCACGCCCGTGAGCTGAGTGAGCTTGCTGTTGAGCTGATTACCCAGTTTGCCTGTGGGCACATCAATAGCCGTTACGTACTCTAAGTTACCATCTACGTTGCTAGAGCCACCCACCGTGAGCTTCATCTGCCCCACGTTGAAATCGAAGGGTTTCACAATGAAGTTACCGTTGAGCATTTCGGCCGCCACATCTTTGTTTTCGACGGCAAACTTCTTGAGCTCCTGCAGCTGGGTAAGGGCGCTGATTTTATTCATCACCGGCGAGTTGCCCAAGGCGGCCCGAATAATTTCGAACACACCCTTGCCTGTGAGCGAGCTGTAAACCGGCATCATATCCTGTCCCATTTCCCCGCTCACGTTGAAGTTGGTGGAGAAAATACCTTCAATCTGCTGGGCCAGGGGCACAAACTTCTTGATGGAGGTAAATGCCTGGAAAGCATTCTGGAAGTTCAGGTTCTTGATGTTCAGGCCGAAATCGAACTTGGGATGCGCCAGGTTTTTGCTGCTGTAGCTGCCGTTGGTAGCAAAGGCACCGCCCAGGGTATTGAAGGTAAGACCGTTCAGGCGCACGGCTTCGTCGCGCACGGTTACGGTGCCTTTAGCATTTTCCAGCTTCAGGTTATCGTACACAATGGTGCCCACATTGGTGTTCAGCGTCAGGTCGAAGAACTTGGGAATCTGCAGCACGCCATCGGCCTTGGTAGCGGTGGCGGGGGATTTGGTGGCCGCTACGGCGCCTGTAGTGGGCTTGGCCGTTACCTCGTCCACCATCCACTCGTTCACATTAAAGCGGCGGCTGTTCACCGTCAGGTTGCCTTTCAGGGACTGGCCCGGCGTGAACAGGTAGCCCAAATAGTTGCTGATAACGCCCGAAGCGGCAATATCCGAGGTGCCGACAAAGCCCTGCATGTCTTTCAACACAATCTGGTTGTTGTTGAAGGTGGCCGTGGCGCGGCTGATTTTCACGCCCTGGGGCAGGTCTTTGCTCTTGTAGGTGACGTTGTTGGCATTCACGGTGCCCGAGGCTACCACATTCTGGTACCGCTCGGCTTCCACATCGGCCATGCTGCCTTTGGCGGCTACGTTGCCGTTCAGGCGGCCGGTCACGGTCATGCCTTCCAGCGGGAATATTTTGGTGAGCTTGGTCAGGTCCACGGTGCCACGCACATCGGTGTCGAACAGGGGCTTGTCGATGTTCTGCAGGGCAATGCGGCCTTCCAGCGGCTCGCCATCCAGCAGCATTTTAAACTGGGGAATGTTGATGCGCGTGTCGTTGGGCTGGCCGGTGGCGTTGACCACGGTGCCATTCAGCGTCAGGTTTTCGATGGGAGCCGGGAACTGCTTGCTCTTCACGTAGCCGTTGGTCAGGTTCAACTTGGCCTGTACCACGGGCATCTGGGTTTTGGAGTAGATGCCTTTGGCCGTACCATCTACGAACAGCTTGCCGCGCATCAGCAAATCTTTCACAGGGTACACTTTCAGCATTTCGGCCAGGTCCACGTTGGCTTTCACGCGGCCGTCTACCTTCATGGGCTCCAGCCCGTCGATGGCCACGTTGCCGTCAATCGGGTTCGTGCCCAGGTCCAGGTGAAACTGCTTCACGTTCACTTTCATATTGTTGGTGAAGCCGGAGGGGTTGTCCACCACCATATCCACGTTGATGTTGCGGGCAGCCTGGGGCAGATCGGGATACTTGAACATGCCGTTGTTTACCTGCAGGTTCACGCCGTAGCCGGGCATCTTCACGTCGTTCTGCACGCCTTTCAGATAGCCATTGAAGGCCATTTTACCGCTGGTCTGAATGTCCTTGAACTTCTCGGTAAACACGCCCGGCACCAGACTCAGAATGTTCTTGAAGTCGGTTTCCAGGGCTTTAAAGGTCATGTCGTAGGTGATGTCTGTGTCATTCGGCAGACCCACTTTACCGGCGAAGGAGAAGGGGAAGTCATTGAGGCGCACCTGGTTTTCCTTGAAGGTGAACAGGAACTTGCCCAGGTCCATGCCCATGGTCACGGCGGCGTCCAGCTTGGTATTTTCGAGGTAGTTCACCCCATCGTAGTTCATCGTAAAGCCGTCGGCCGTAGTCTTCGAGTCCATATCGAAGATATTCTGGGCGAAGTCGCCGGAGCCAGTGTGATTTACGTGGCGGGCCTGCATGGCAAACGGAATGCTCAGGTCCTCGTAGCGCAGGTGGCCGTTGTTAATTTCCCAGCCTTTGATGGCCACTTTCACCTGGCTGGTATCCTTGCCCTGGGTAGCGGCCGCCGAGTCGGAAATAAAAATATCCCAGTTGGCGCGGCCGCTTTTCAGCACCCGCAAACTGATGTCGGGCTCATCCAGCTGCACCGATTTGATTTTGATTTCGTCGCCGCGCACCACGCTCATCAAGTCCAGCCCCACCCGGAAGGAGGGCAGGTAAGCCAGCGTATCGCGGGCGAAAGAATCCTGCCCAATAATGCGCAGCTCATCAATACTCAGAGCCAGGTCCGGAAAGGAGCGCAGCAGGCTTAAGCTCACATTTTCAGGCTGATACTCCACACGTGCGGCTACCCGCTCAGCCAGCTGCTTATCCAGCACTTGCTTGAGCTTGTCTTTGAACAGCACCGGCGCCAGAGCAATAGCGGCCACCAGCACCACCACGAAAATCAGCAGACCTAACAGGAACTTACGCATAACGGTAGGAGGGAAGAAAAAAGAAGAACGCGCCTTAGGCCCGGTTTGGTGCCAGCACCTCACCAGAGCTATATCGGTAAAGATGCCGGGATTTTGCCATTTTCGAGGCCTCGATGCCTTCGTCTCGCACCAAATTGCGGGCCAGCCTCGTTTAGCACCCCCAGTATGCGCTTTCAACGATTGGTACGCCCCTGCTTTCCCGGACGCCGTTTGGCAGTCGGGCTGGGCGTGGGCCTACTGCTGCTAGGCGCAGGGGAACAAGCGCAGGCCCAGGACCTGTACTTCTCCCAATCCTATGCCACCCGTCTGCATCTGAACCCGGCTTTCACGGGCCTACAGCACGACTACGGCGTTTCCCTGGCTTACCGGGAGCAGTTCCCCTCCCTGGCGGGTTCCTTCCAGACCACGCACCTGGGCGCTGATTACCGCTTCGAAAAGCAGCGTAACGCCGTAGGCCTGCTCGTGAACATGGACCGGCTGGGGGCCGTAGGCTACACCCGCCTGGAAGCCGCCGCCCTCTATGCCTACCATGCCCGCCTGAGTGAGGAAGTGCACCTGAGCGCCGGCGCCCAGCTCACCTACGGTTCCCAGCGCATCAGCTACAGCAACCTGGTGTTCGGCGACCAGCTCTCCGACGACGGTTTATTGACCGGCCCCAGCGCCGAACCGGTGCCGTTTGACCCGGTGCATTACCTAAGCGTGGGAGTGGGTGGATTGCTCTATAACCGCCAGAGCTGGGCTGGTTTAGCCCTTTATCACCTCAATCAACCCAATCTGGGAAATCAGGCCCAGGGGCGCCTGCCCATGCGCGCAACATTTACTGGCGGCGTAAAGCACTTTTTTTCAGAGTCCACCGTTAAACAGACCTACCGCGAAATCAGCCTTTCGCCTACAGTGTCGTATACCCGTCAGGGCGCGTCGCAACGGGCAGAGGTTGGGTTGTACGGAACTGTTACTCCCATCACCATGGGCCTGCTGTACCGGGGCATTCCGCTGCCCGGGGCACCGCGCCCGGCATCGGTGCTGGCCGTGGTAGCGGGCGTGCAGCTCTCTGGCTTTCGCGTAGGATATAGTCACGATGTAGAGCTGGGCAGTAGAAATCTGGGCGCGGGCGGTGCTCACGAAATTGTACTGGTGCTGGAGCAGGTGGATAAGCTGGCAGCGGCTCGCCGCCGTATCAGCCGTAAAAATTACCGCTTGCTTCCTTGTCCGGCCTTCTGAGTTTTTGTATTATTGCACTCGAATTGCCTTCTTACAACTCTTTTCTTCTCAGGTATTTCCGCTACCGCTATGAATTTCTCTAAGTACCTGCGCTACGCTGCTGTAGGAGCCGTTGCGCTGGCTTCCTGCAAAGGTGGGCCACCTACTAGCACTAAACCGGGTAAGTACAGCTCTACCACCGGCCTGGAATACAATACCGAACAAGGCATGAAGGTGGCTGATTATCAGGGCATTCCTGAAGGTCCTGGTCTGGTCTTCATCGAAGGTGGTCGTACGGTACTGGGCTCTGCTGAAGAAGACGTAGCCATGACCCGCGACAACATTGAGCGGACGGTAACCATTGCTTCCTTCTACATGGATGAAGCCGAGGTGGCCAACATTCACTGGCTGGAGTATTTGCACTATGTCCGTAAAGACTCGGCGGAAGAATTCTATCAGTCGGCACTGCCCGACACCACTGTATGGGCCCGTGAGCTGTCGTTCAACGACCCCTATGTGGATTACTACCTGCGTTACCCCGGTTTCCGCTACTTCCCCGTGGTGGGCGTAAGCTGGCTCCAGGCCAACGACTTCTGCACTTGGCGTACTGCTAAGGTGAATGAGAAGCTGGCGGGTGTAGGTACAGGCGACGGCACCGCTAAGAAAGGTGGCTTCAAACTGTTCGGCAAGAAGAAAGGTGGCGATGCCGCGGCTCCTGCTGATGCCGGTGCGGAAGGAACCGGTGCTGCCAAGATTTCTATTGAAAACGGTAATACCCTACCAAACTACCGCCTCCCCACCGAAGCTGAATGGGAATATGCTGCTCAGGCCCTCATCGGCACGCAGGAGGCTGGCAACGAAAACCAGGAAAACAAGCGTATCTATCCTTGGGATGGTCGCCAGATGCGGAATCCGTATGGCAAGAAGCAGGGCCAGTTCCTGGCTAACTTCAAGCGCGGCCGCGGTGACTACGCCGGTATTGCCGGTAGCCTGAACGATGGCGCCATGATTACGGAATACATCTATGCTTACCCACCAAACGACTATGGCCTGTACAATATGGCCGGCAACGTGAACGAGTGGGTGCAGGATATCTACCGTCCGCTGTCGTTCCAGGATGAGGAAGATCTGAACCCCTTCCGTCGGAACGGTTACCTCGATAAGGCAGAAGGCTACGACAAGAAGGGCTACCAGTCGCTTATCGATGACGAGGTACGCGTATACAAAGGTGGTTCGTGGAAAGACGTAGCCTACTGGCTGTCGCCCGGCACGCGCCGCTTCATGGCTCAGGACTCGGCTACCGCTGCTATCGGTTTCCGCTGCGCTATGATTAACGCTGGTTCGAACAAGTAATATTTCGAAGCTAACGCTTAGGCAAGAAGCCGCTCCTGAAAAGGAGCGGCTTTTTTGTTTGTCTTGCTTAACGGTCGGCTGTAGCAATGGTAGCAATACTCACCTCCCGGCAACCGGCAGCTAAAAGCATAACAGCGCAGGCTTCCAGGGTCGCACCCGTAGTTAGTACATCATCCACCAGTAAAACGTGTAGCCCCGACAAAGCAGCTGGATTGGGCACTTCAAATACTGAGGCCACATTCTCCCAACGCTCCACACGGTTTTTACGGGTTTGGGAGCTGGTATGCTCCGTGCGGCGCAATACGTTGGGCAGCCATGGTACCTGCAGGCCCTGTGCTAAGCCTTCAGCAAAGCAGTCGGCTTGGTTGTAGCCACGCTTGGCCAGCTTGCGCGGATGCAGCGGCACTGGGATAATAAGATCAAACTCCTGCGTAAAGCCTTTTTCGGCCAGCTCATAGCCATACCAGCGGCCCAGTACTAAGCCCACTTCCTGCTGACCCTGGTACTTAAGCTGATGCAGCAGGTGCTGTACGCGGCCGTGTTGTAGAAAGCGCAGATAACTAAAGGCATAGCGCACGGGCACTTTGCCCCAGAAGCGCCGGGCCAGTGGATTCGCATCAGCAGGCAGCAAATGATAATCGGTGTAGGGAAGCTCGGTGCGGCAACTGGTGCAGATGTGCTCTTCGCCCCGGGCCAGGGAATCAGCGCAGGCCAGGCATACGCGCGGAAAAACGAGGGAAACGAAGTCGTGCCAGATAGCAGGTAAGGGCATAATAGCAATACTATATAAGCGTGATAACAAGGTTGGGAAGGTAGGAAATGGCTCCCAACTGCTCTAATTCTTTCACAGCCCACGAAGCATTTGTCCCTACTTTCGTGTTACCATCTTCACATCGTTTTTACAATTTGATTTATATGAGCCTCGTCTCTGAATTTAACGACTACCGCCAGCGGATGAATGAAAAAATCATGGCGGCCGATAACAAGGTCATCAAGCGTTTTTTCAACCTCGATACGAACACTTATCAGGAAGGTGCCTTGGACGTGAAAACCAAGGAAATGCTGGGCCTGGCCTGCTCCATGGTGTTGCGCTGCGACGACTGCATCAAGTATCACTTGGGCAAATGCTACGAAGAAGGCATCACCGACGAGCAGTTGTATGAGGTCTTCGCCATTGCCAACCTCATCGGCGGCAGCATTGTCATTCCCCATTTCCGCCGCGCCGTGGAGTACTGGGAAGCCTTGAAAGAAGAGTCTGCTGCGCCCGTACCACCCCATGCTGAGCACACTGCCTAAGACATGCTGAACCCCGAGGAAACCGAAGCGCAGTTTGAGCAGCGCTGGTGGGAGCTAATGAACCAGATGCGCGAGCGTTTCGGCAAAAAGCCCGACCTGAATGCCTTGCTGCTACTTATTGGCGTGCAGGAGCTAGGCCAGGGTGCTGGCCCCTTCACCAAAGAGCAAAAGCAGGACCTAATGCATATTGCCACCTGCCGCCTCTTCAGCCTGTCGGGCTATTACGAGCAGGAAAGCGTTGATGAGGAAGGCTGGCCGCACTACAAGCTCATCCGTCCGGTGCCTTTCTCCACCCTGAAAGAGCAGGAGCGCATGCTGAAATGGCATATGCTGGAGTATTTTGATGCTTTCCTGCGCGAAGAGTAGTAAGGCTTCCTCATACATCTGTCACCTTTAGCTATACTGTCATCCTGAGCTTGCGAAGGACTTTATCAAGTTAGGGCGAGTTGTTGTAACGATGGTCGTTCAATTGGCATAAGATCCTTCGCTGAGCTCATGATGACAAACGTTCTTCTATAAGCCATTTCAAGTTCTTCTTTCTTGAAAATTCTCTCCTACAACGTCAACGGGCTACGTTCAGCCCTCAGCAAAGGCCTGCTCGACTGGGTGCAGCAAACCGACCCGGACGTGCTGTGCCTGCAGGAAATCAAGGCAGGGCGCGAGCCGCTGGATGTGTCAGGGTTTGAGGCCTTGGGCTACCACGTATACCAGCACCCGGCCGAAAAGCCCGGCTACAGCGGCGTGGCCACCTTCAGCAAGCAAAAGCCCCGGCACGTAGCCACGGGCTGCGAAATCCCGCTGTATGACTGCGAGGGGCGCGTGCTGCGCCTGGATTTTGAAGACTTCTCGGTGCTGAACGTGTACATGCCCTCGGGCACCAGCGGTCCGGAGCGGCAGTCGTTCAAGCTGGAGTGGCTGCGGTTTTTCCGCGAGTATGTAACCCAATTGCGCGCCGCTGGCACGCCCCCGCTGGTTATTGCCGGCGACTTCAACTGTTGCCAGCAGGGCCTGGACCTGCACAACCCCAAAGCCAACCAGAACAGCCCCGGCTTCACGCCGGAAGAGCGGGCCTGGTTTGCCGCCTTCTTGGCCGATGGCTTTACTGACTCCTTTCGCCACGTGCACGGCGACGCCCCCGGCCACTATTCCTGGTGGACGTACCGCAGCGGAGCCCGCGCCCGTAACGTGGGCTGGCGCCTCGATCATTTATTAGTAGATCAGGCGCTGCAACCGCGCATCAGCGGGGCGGGTCTGTTAACCGATGCGGTTCATTCCGACCACTGCCCGGCGTTGGTAGAGTTGCGCTAGGGAACAAATACCGGCCGGGATGTTGTCGTTGAGCTAAGGGCCGCCGGATAAGCCGGCCGTGCTGATAATCCGTATCTTGTCCGGTCCTGAACAGGCGTGTTTTTATGCTGGTGGAGAAAGAAATCGGGTCGGTAGCAAAACCGACGGCCGCCCAGGCGGGAGCCCTGGCCCAGGTGCTCACGCAGCTGGAGGCCTTTAAGCGCAAGTTTTATCTCAATCTACTGGTGCGTGGCGCGCTGGTAGCGGGCGGCCTGCTGCTCACGCTTTTCCTGGTTTTCAACCTGCTGGAGTACTTTCTGTACCTGCCCACCTGGGTGCGGGGCGGGCTGCTGTTCGGGTTTCTGGGCTTAGCTGCTTACGCCTTTGTGCATTGGATCTGGCAGCCGCTGGCAGCCCTTACCAACCTGCGCCGCCTGCTGTCTGATGAGCAAGCCGCCCTGCGCGTAGGGGAGCTATTCCCCCAGGTGCAGGATAAGCTGCTTAACGCCCTGCAGCTGCAGGGCCAGGCACGTGAAAACGCCCTGATTGCCGCCAGTCTGGACCAGCGTGCCGCCCAGCTTACCGGGCTGGAATTCGCCGAAGGCATCAATATCAAATCCCAGACCCGGCCGCTGTGGAAGTATGTGGCCGTGCCGGCCGGCGTGGTGGTGCTCCTGCTCCTGGTTTATCCCAGCCTGTTTGTGCAGGGCACGAACCGCATTCTGCACTACCGCCGCACCTACTCGCCGCCGGCGCCTTTCCGCTTTGTAGTCGAAAACAAGAATCTGAAAGCCTTTAAGGGCGAAGATTTCAAGCTGGAAGTAACCGTAGAAGGGGAGGCCCTGCCAAATGAAATCAGCATTCAGTACGCGGGCCGGGAACGGCACCTGCAGAAAGAAGCCGGCAACCGGTTTACCTACCAGTTTCAGCAGCTGCAGCGCTCCGTGGATTTCCAGCTGGCCGCCGCGGGGTTTACCTCCGATGAGTATGCCCTGACGGTGCAGGAGCGCCCCAACCTGCGCGACTTTACCGTGCAGATTACCTACCCCGGCTACCTCAACAAAGCCAGCGAAACGGTGCAGAACACCGGCAACCTGACGGTTCCCGAGGGCAGCACGGTGCGCTGGGAGTTTTCTACCGCCGCTACCGACCAGCTCCAGCTGCTCTTTAAAAACCCCGAAGAAACGGTTACGGCCCAGGCCGATGATGACCAGTTCCGGGTGACGCGGCGCGTGCTTCGTTCGCAGGAGTATGCCGTGCGCCTGCAAAATGCCGCCAGCCTCAACCGCGACCCTATTCAGTACCAGCTCACGGCCATTCCGGACCAAGTGCCCGATATCACCCTGGAAACCTTCCCCGATACCACTTCCCTGCGCTACCTGGCGCTGGGCGGCACCGTGCGCGACGATTATGGCCTCACGCGCCTGCAGCTGCACTACCGCGTGCTTTCCAAAGCGCGGCCCAATGTCAGCTACCAAACGCGCGCCCTACCGCTGCAAAGCGGCCCGGCCCAGGTGTACGCTTACCAGTGGGATTTGCGGCCGGTAGGCATGAAGCCCGGCGACCGGCTGGAATACTATGTGCAGGTGTGGGATAACGACGGCGTGCACGGGCCTAAATCTGCCCGGAGCCGGGCGGCGGAGTTTAAGCTGCCTTCGCGCTCTGAGTTGCAGCAGCAGCTGAGTGCCCAGTCGAAATCGGTGCAGAGCCAGCTGAGCCGCTCGGCGGAGCAGTCGAAAAAGCTGGAGCGGGAGCTGGCCAAGGCGGAGGACAAGCTGAAGGTGAAGCGCGACCTGAACTTTCAGGACCGCAAGCAGCTGCAGGATATGCTGGCCCAGAAGCAGCAGATGGACGACCAGATTGCCGACATGAAAAAGCTCTTTGATGAGCTGAATCAGAAGCAGAATGAGCTGGACCCCAAAAGCCAGGAGCTGGCCGAAAAAGCCGAGGAGCTGAAAAAGCTGATGGACTCCCTGCTGGACCCCGAAACCAAAAAGCTCTACGATGAGCTGCAGAAGCTGCTGGACCAGAAGCAGGACCAGAACCAGCTGGAAATGCAGCAGCTCATGCAAAAGCTAGAAAACAAGGAAAATACCCTGCAGAAAGAGCTGGAGCGGGCGCTGGAAATGTTCAAGCAGCTGCAGTTTGAGCAAAAGCAGGAGCAAACCCTGGAAAAGCTGCAGCAGCTGGCCAAGGAAGAGCAGCAGCTGGCCGAGAAAACTGAGCAGAACGACAAGAACAACCCCGAAAACAAGCTCAGCAACCAGGAACAGAAAGCCAAAAACGAGCAGCTCAAGCAGGAGCAGGCCGAAAAGCAGCAGCAGTTTGACGAGGTGCAGAAAAACCTGGACGAGCTCAAGAAGATGGACGACCAGCTCAACAACGAGAATGGCGCCGACGACATGCAGCCCCAGCAGCAGCAGGTAGACGAGCAGATGCAGCAAAGCCAGGAGCAGCTGGGCAAAAACCAGAACCAGAAAGCCAGTCAGAACCAGAAGCAGGCCGCCCAGCAAATGCAGCAGATGGCCCAGCAGATGGAGCAGCAAATGAGCGAGGAGGAGTCAGACCAGCAGCAGGAAAACATTGATGACCTGCGCGACATCCTTGAGAACCTCCTGAAGCTATCCTTCGATCAGGAGGGACTGATGAAGCAATTCCGCACCGTAGATCAGCAGGACCCGCGCTTCGTGCAGCTGGGCCAGCAGCAGCGCAAGCTCAAGGACGATGCCCGCGTGGTGCAGGACTCGCTTTACGCCCTGGCTAAGCGCGTTTTCCAGCTCCAAAGCTTTGTTACCCGCGAGGTAGGAGAGATGAACGGCCGCATGGACGAGGCCATGGACCAGATCCGGCAGCGCGACGTAGCCCGTGCCACCGCCCATCAGCAGCAGGCCATGACCAGCATGAACAACCTAGCCCTGATGCTGAACGACGCCCTGAAACAGATGCAGGACCAGCAGCGCCAGGCCCAGCAGCAACAGCAGAGTGGCGGCAAGCCCGGCAAGAAAAAGAAGAAAGGCAACCAGGCCGGCGAGGGCCAGTTGGGCAAGATGCAGCAACAGCTCAATCAGCAGATTCAGCAGCTACAGCAAAGCGGCAAAACCGGCCGGGGCCTCTCCGAAGACCTGGCCAAGCTGGCGGCCCAGCAGCAAATGCTGCGCGAAGCCCTGAAAGAGCTGGAGAAAATGCAGCAGGGCGGCAAGGAAGGAAAAGGCCAGCAGGGTGGAGGAAACCTAGGGGATGTGAAAAAAATGATGGAACAAACCGAGACGGACCTCGTAAACAAGCGGCTAACGGAGCAAACGGTTATGCGTCAGCGTCAAATCCTGACCCGCCTGCTGGAAGCCGAGAAATCGGCCCGGGAGCGGGACCAGGATGATAAGCGGGAAGCGCAGACCGCTCAGAACCGTCCGCCGGTTTTTCCGCCTGCTTTCGAGCGCTACAAACGGCAGAAAGAGCGGCAAACGGAACTGCTTCGGACAGTGCCCCCGGCCCTCACTCCGTACTACCAACGGGAGGTGAGTGAATATTTTCAGAAAATGAAATAGCGTCTCGCTAAATTTACCCCCCTTCCGCGTCCCTTCCCCTTTTTATGAAGCAGGTAAAAATTCAGATTCCTTCGCTCGTTGAGAATATCCGTGTGGTAGAGAGTTTCATCGACAACTCGAAGGATACCTTTAACATTGAGGACGATATCTACGGCAACATCATGGTTGCCGTGACGGAGGCCGTCAATAACGCCATTCGCCATGGCAACAAATTCGATAAGGATAAGAACGTTTTCCTGTCGTTGCAGATGGGGCAGGACAAGGTAAAGTTTGAGGTAGAAGACCAGGGCGAAGGCTTTGACTATACCAATCTGCTGGACCCTACCGCCCCGGAAAACCTGGAAAACCCCGGGGGCCGCGGTATTTTCCTCATCCGCCACCTAGCCGATGAAGTAGAATTCAGCAAAGATGGCCGCCACGTGCAGCTCACGTTCCATCTGGTACCGGAAGCTGATGGTGAAGACTCCACGACTACCTCTTCCGCCACTGACCACAACGCGGCATGAACTCCTTGCCCCCCGAGCACGAAGAAGACCACGATGACGATACCCGCGGGCGCGAAACCCACGGCATCGAATTCCTAGTAGAAGATGTTGATTTTGAGCTGGGTGATGCCGAAGCGCTGACCTCCTGGATTGAACGGGTGGCTGCGGTGCACGAGCACGAAATTGTGCAGCTTACCTACATCTTCTGCTCCGACGAGTATCTGCACCGCGTGAACGTGGAGTACCTCGACCACGACACCTATACTGATGTCATCACCTTCGACAATGCCGATGATGCCGATATTATTGAAGGTGACGTGTTTATATCAGTAGAGCGGGTGCGCGAAAACGCCGCGAAAATGGGTGTACCCTTCAAGGATGAGTTGCACCGCGTAATGATTCACGGCGTGTTGCACCTGTTGGGCTACCAAGACAAAGACCTGCTGAGTCAAACGGCTATGCGCAAAAAAGAAGACGACTGCCTTTCGCTGCGCACTTTCTAACCCATCCGCTTTCCAGAATTACAGACGCCCGTGCTCAGTACGGGCGTTTTTTATGGCTGCCGAGGTAGCATAGGAGCCTATATCCTGCTGAACTTTGCGCCGTTTTATGTTAATACTGGTTGGTGTGACCTCCTGAGTGCCCTATGGCTGCTACCCCGCATTCCCCTTTGTTTATTCCCGGCGAAGCGCTGGATTTTTATCTGGGTCAGGGGTATTACCGCATGCACCAGGACCTGTTCACCTGTCATTTCCTGCCCATTGAAAATGAGCTTTACACGGCCCATTGGCTCCGGCTGGTACTATCCCGGGTGCAGTATGGCCCTCAGCAACGGCGGCTGTTACGGCTCAATGAGCGGTTCACTACCACCATCCAATCGTTTCGCCTTACCGAGGAATACGAGACCCTGTATGCCCTCTACCGCAACAGCATCACCTTTGATGCGCCACCCACAATAGAAGCCTTCTTGCTGGCCGGGGCCACGCACAATGTATTCACCACGGAGGTAATCGAAATCCGGGACGGAGGCCAGCTCATTGCCTTGGGCATTTTCGACAGCGGGGTGCGGAGTATGGCCGGCATCATGAATTTCTATCATCCTGAGTACCGCAAATACAGCCTGGGCAAGTACCTGATGCTGCTTAAACTGAACGTAGCGCAGCAGCGGCAGTACCACTATTATTATCCGGGCTACATGGTGCACCAGTATCCCAAATTCGACTACAAACTGTTTCCCTGCCCGGCCGCCACGCAGGTTTATGACTCCCAAAGTGGCCGGTGGCGGGCCTTTTCCTGGGCGGAAGTAGCCCGGCAATCAGATGAGCTATTGCGGGCCATGCCGGAGGAGGAACCCGACAGCCATTCCGACGAGTAAACCACCCCTGCGAAAAAAGCCGCTGACTGCGTATCTTTGCGCACGTTTTGAGCGTGTTGCGGCCGGCTTTCTAATCATGATTTCCTAAAGCAGCGCCTGCCCAACCGTGGGCGTTTTCTGTTTGATGTATACCGCGCTAAGCTCCAGCCAGCGCCTGATTGAACGCCCGGCCTAGCCCTTGATGTTACCCCCGAACTGTTAGTTCACCGACGTGCGAAGCTGGAGCTTCGCGCTACTGTTTGCCCGCCATGTTTCAGCAAGAAGAGTACGATGTTATTGTAGTAGGAGCCGGCCACGCCGGTTGTGAGGCCGCTGCCGCGGCTGCCAACCTGGGGTCCAAGGTGCTGCTGGTAACGATGAACATGAACACCATTGCGCAGATGTCGTGTAACCCGGCCATGGGCGGGGTGGCCAAAGGGCAGATTGTGCGCGAGGTGGACGCGCTGGGCGGGCAGTCGGGCATCATCACCGACAAAACCATGATTCAATTCCGGATGCTGAACCGCTCCAAAGGCCCCGCCATGTGGAGCCCGCGGGCGCAAAGTGACCGGATGCGCTTTGCCGAAGAGTGGCGCATGACCCTGGAGCAAACCCCCAACGTGGACTTCTGGCAGGAAGCCGTTACCGGCCTGGTAGTGGAAGATGAAACCGTAGTGGGCGTAAAAACCGCGCTGGGCATCGAATTCCGGGGCAAATCAGTGGTGCTGACGAATGGCACGTTCCTGAATGGACTTATTCACATTGGGGAGAAGCAGTTTGGTGGCGGCCGCGCGGCCGAGAAAGGCAGCACCGGCATTACGGAGCAGCTGATTCAGCTGGGCTTTGAAGCCGGACGCATGAAAACCGGCACCCCACCCCGCGTGGATGGCCGCTCCCTGGACTACTCCAAAATGGAGGAGCAGCCCGGCGACGAAGTGCCGAGCAAGTTCTCTTATCTGGATACTCCCACGCTGCCCAAGCAGCGCCCCTGCTACATTACTTACACCAACCCGGAGGTGCACGAAATCCTGAAAGAAGGTTTCGAGAAGTCCCCCATGTTCCAGGGCCGCATCAAGGGTTTAGGGCCGCGCTATTGCCCTTCGGTAGAGGATAAAATCAACCGCTTTGCGGATAAGGACCGCCACCAGATTTTTGTAGAGCCTGAAGGCTGGAGCACGGTAGAGGTATATGTAAACGGCTTTAGCTCTTCCTTGCCTGAGGACGTGCAGTACCGCGCCCTGCGCAAAATTGCCGGCTTCGAAAACGCAAAGATGTTCCGCCCGGGCTACGCCATTGAGTACGACTTCTTCCCGCCTACGCAGCTGCAGCTCACGCTGGAAACCAAGCGCATCAAAAACCTCTATTTCGCGGGCCAGATCAACGGCACCACGGGCTACGAGGAAGCGGCGTGTCAGGGTTTGATGGCGGGAATTAATGCCCACAACCGGGTGCACGGTAAGGAGCCTTTTATCCTGAAGCGCAGCGAAGCCTACATTGGGGTGCTCATTGATGACCTGGTCAACAAAGGCACCGACGAGCCCTACCGCATGTTCACCAGTCGCGCCGAGCACCGCATTTTGCTGCGCCAGGACAACGCCGACCTGCGCCTCACGCCGCTGGGCTTTGCCTTAGGGCTGGCCTCGGAAGAGCGTATGGAGCTGGTACGCCAGAAGGAGCGCGAGACGGCTGGGATAGTAGAGTTGCTGCAGCAGCATGCCATTGAACCCGCCGAAATCAACGGGCTGCTGGAAGAGCTGGGTTCGGCCACCATTCACGAGAAAACCCGTGCCGTAAACCTGCTGCGCCGCCCCAATATTGAGCTGGCAGACCTCACACGCACCTTGCCTACGCTCACGCTGGCCCTGGCTCCCTTCCGCGCCGACTCGCTGGAGCAAGCCATCATCCGCATCAAGTACGAAACCTACATTGAGAAGGAACACCAGCAGGCCGGCCGCATGCAGGAGCTGGAAAACTTCGTGATACAGGGCCGGCTGGACTACAAGCAAATGCCGGCGCTTTCCTATGAGGCCCGCGAAAAGCTGCTGCGCGTGCAGCCCGAAACTATTGGTCAGGCGGCCCGCATCAGCGGGGTTACGCCGGCCGATATTTCGGTATTGATGGTATACCTAGGGAAATAATGCCGATTTTTGAATTCTGAATCCCGACCGGGCAGTTGAGTTACTCTTCTTGCTGGTCGGGATTCAGAATTTGTTTTTTAGAACTTTGCCTACTGAATAGGGCAGGAGCTGGCTTCCGTTGCTATTCAACCCTGTAGAATTCAGAAGAAAAAAGCGTGCTGTACGAACGTCTGGAGAAGTGCCCGGTTTGCGGGAAGAGCAGCTTTCGCAATAAGCTGGTGGTGGAAGACAAATCGGTGAGCCAGGAAAGCTTTGCTATTGTGCAGTGCGAGGCCTGCACGTTCCAGTTCACTAACCCCCGGCCCGATGCCCAGGGCATTGGCCGCTACTATGAGTCGGATGCTTACGTGTCGCACAATAGCACAGCGGCCGGCGTCATCAACCAGGTATACCGGCTGGCGCGCATGTTTACCATGCGCCGCAAGGTGTCGTTGCTAAACCACTTGGCGCCGCGCCGGGGCAAGTTGCTGGATTATGGCTGCGGCACCGGGCATTTCCTGGCCGCTGCCAAGCGCAAAGGCTGGCAGGTGGCCGGCTACGAGCCCAACGCCCGCGCCCGCGAGGAAGCCACGCGCCGCGTGGGTCAGCCCGTAGGCAGTGAGAGCCTAAGCTCTCTGGGAGCCGGTTCTTTTGACGCTATTACTCTCTGGCACGTGCTGGAGCACGTGCACACGCTGAACGAAACGCTGGACCAGCTCATCGGCCTGCTGAAGCCCGATGGTGTGCTCATCATTGCCGTACCCAACGTGGAAAGCTTCGATGCGCAGCACTACAAGCAAGATTGGGCTGCCTATGATGTGCCCCGCCACCTGTATCATTTCAGCCCCAAAACCATGGCCCTGCTGCTTAAAAAGCATAAGCTGCAGCTGCGCCAGACGTTGCCTATGCCGCTGGATGCCTACTATGTGAGCATGCTCAGCGAGAAGCATCAGTCGGGCAAGGGGAAAGGGATGCTGAGCGTGTTGCGCACCGGCTATGCCTCTAATCAGTACGCGGCCGATAACGAAAACCAGTACTCCAGCCTGATTTACGTAGCAAGTCGGCGCTAACGGCCGCCCGCTTTTCCTGGTTTTGCGTAAGACTGCTCCCGCTGTAGGCGGGAACGGCAGGAGGGGAGGGGAGACCCGCTGCTTCGGCTTCCGCGGCAGCATGTGGTTTCCGGTTCCGATATTGCCGGCCGTTTCACGTTGTAGCCTGCCATGCCAGCCCGCGCTTACTTGCCCCTGTTTTTTCTTGTCGGAACCGTGCTCAGCGGTTGCGCGGCTATCAGCTCGCCGGAGGGCGGCGCCCGTGATACCGTGCCGCCTAAGCTGGTCAGCACCCAGCCCACCGACCGCGCCGTGAACGTAACCGGGCGCACCATTCGGCTGGAGTTTTCGGAGCCGGTGCAGGTGAAGGACCTCACCAAAAACCTGCTGGTAGCCCCCCTGCTTTCCGAAGCGAACAAGTACAAGGTGCGCGAGGAGCGCAATGCCATTGAACTGCAGTTCGAGAAGCCTTTCGAGCCCAACACTACCTATTCCTTCAACTTCCGCGAAGCTATTTCCGATATCACGGAAAGCAATCCGGCTACGGATGTTATCCTGAGTTTCAGTACCGGTGCTGCCCTGGATTCTGGCTCGGTGAAGGGAAGCGTGCGCGACCTGCTGACCCAAGCCCCGGCCGCTGATGTGTCGGTGGTACTGTACCCAGAAGCTGATACAGCCAACATCCGGCGCGGCCGCCCTTACTACCTGGCCCGTACCGACAAGGAAGGCCAATTTACCCTGCGCAATTTGAAAGAAGGGCGCTTTCGGCTTTTTGCCTTGGCCGATAAAAACCAAACCAGCCGCTACGAAGAAGGGGAGAAAATAGCCTATCTGCCCGAGATGCTGACTGTGCGCCCGGGCATCGATTCAGTGCAACTCCTGCTTACCCGCCCGGATTCCCGCCCGCCTATTATTCTTTCCCAAAAAGCAGAAACGGGCCGCTTTGCTGTTTCCTATAATGAAGGTGTACGTACGGCGGCCCTTTCCGCGCTGGCGGGCAATGCCGTGGCCCCGGAATTACTGCAGGTGGCAGAAGCCGGCAAGCGGGTAAACTTATACCAGACGGCCGCGCTGCAGGCGGGCCGTTACCTGCTGGCAGCTACAGACAGTGCCGGCAATACAGCCCGGGATACCGTGAATGTGAAGTTTGCGCCGGCTCCCCCTACTGCCAGCGCTGGCCTACCCTGGACAATTGAAGGGAATGCCAAGGAGGTATACCGCCAGGGGCAGATTGTGATAAAATTCTCGGAACCACTACGACTGGAGCCGAAAAAGCCTGTTGGCGTACTGGTAGAGGACTCTACCACGCGCCGCCCCCTCCAGCCCGCTAACATTGTCCTAAGCCCCGACCGCACCCAGCTCACCGTGGCACTGAACACCCGCGCCCGCAACTACGTGACGCTATTATTGGATAGCACGGTGGTGCAAAGCGTAACCGGCCAAAGCCTACGCCTACGTCCCATGCGCTTTGTTCTCACGGAGCAGTCTACTACCGGCACGGTAGCCGGCACGGTGCAAACCGCCCCCAAACGCCGTTTTGAGTTGCAGCTGCTGGATGAGAAAGGTAACCTGGTTCGCTCCCTGCTTTCGCCTAAGACTTTTCGCTTCGATAACCTGGCACCCGGTAGCTACCGAATTCGGGTGCTGGTGGATGCTAACGGGGACGGCCGCTGGCAGGCCGGCGACCCGCAATTGCGCCAGGTACCGGAGCCTGTCTTCATCTATCCGCAGCCTATTCAGGTGCGCGCTAACTGGGAGGTGGAAGACATCCGCGTGAGCTTCTAACGGTAGCCTTTTCGCCTTTTAGAACCGCCGGCTCCCGGGAGTCGGCGGTTTTTTTATGACTGGCCCGCAGCTGGTTTTCCGCCGCGTCCGGCTGGGTTATCAACTCTCCTGCTTAAGCTATCCACACCCGTTTTCCCTTCTGGGAAGTAACAGAGCAGGTTTTCCTCTTATAGCTAAACCGTATTCCACAGGGTTATCCACGGGCCAGTGGGGCCGGGAGGAAATCTGTGGATAATGGTGTGGCAACGTGGGGATAACACGTGGAGAAATTGCGGATAAGTTTTTTTGCGTGTGTGCGGCTCAGCACAGCCAAAACCGATGGTGGATAAGGGTGGATAACTCGGCCTGTGGAATACGCTAATCCACATAGGGGGGTAAGTGTGAATTGTGGATTCGTGGATAAGCCTGTGGATTGTTAATAAATAAAACAATAATTTATAAATCAGTTATTTACAATCCACATTGGCTGTGGATTGTGGGTGTATAAGGGTGGACTTGTGCACAAGTTTTCAGCCTGTGAATAACTATTTTCGCTTATCCACTTATCCACTGCCCTAACGATGGGGATTAAAAAAGAATATTTAAAAAAAGACTTTTAAAAAGTTATTAACTGAGTGGAAAACTCTGGGCCGGCCAAAAAAATGTGGCGCGCAGAAAATGGGTTTGGGGTTGGGCTACTTCTGCCGCCGCTTGGCGTATAGCAGGCAGTCAGCTTTCCACGCCGCCATGCCTTTCAACTACGACCAGGATTTTCAACACACCGATTTTCGCCAGCACCCGGAGCTGTACCGGGTGGGCAAGGGTGAGCAGGGCGTGCTGCTGGTACAGCCTTACAAAAGCGAGATACTTCCGCACTGGCGCTTTCGCACGCCGGAGCTGGCCCGGGAATCGTCGGAGCACATCTTTGGCCTGTTCCTGGATTATCTGAAAGCCGAAGACTTTGTGGGAGCCGATATGGCCCGCAAGTTTCTGCAGATGGGCTACACCCGGGCCCGGCGCTACGCCAACCACCGCGGCGGCAAGAAATACGAGGGGCCGGTACCCGCCGATAAGAAAGGCCAGAGTGGAGCGCACGGCCGGGCCGAGCTGCCCCGTGCCCCTGAGGACCCCGAAAAGGCGGCCGCTGCGCGCATCTTCAAGCTAAAGTGGGACGAGGCCCGCCTACACCCCGAGTACGTGCGGCAGCGGGCCGCTTTTGAGACACAGTACGGAAAGTAAACCCCTCTGCCCGCCCCGGCGTAAGCAAGCCCGGCGAAAGACCTCCGGGGTGCCGCTCCATTGTCTACCTTTACGCCACAAACCTCCCAAACAATCAACTCTCGCTATGAATACGCCCAACCAAAGCCCCAGCAGCATCGACGAAAATGAAATTACCCTTGGCGTTGGAATGGGTCCGCTGAAATTTGGCGCCAGCATGGATCAGGTGCGCGTGCTGATGGGCGAGCCCGAAGAAATTGAGGAATCAGACGACGACGACGAGTTTGAGCACCAGGCCTGGAACTACCTGGACGAAGGCTACTCCCTGTACTTCGACCGCGAAGACGATTACCGCCTCAGCTGCATTGAAACCGATAACCCCGGCATGCGCCTGTTCGGCGAAGCCATTCATGGCAAAAGCCAACAGGAAATTCAGGACCTGATGAAGGCAAATGGCTTTGCCCACAGCGAAATAGAGAAGATGGATACCGGCGAAGTACGCCTTTCCTATGAAAAGGAAATGATTGACCTTTACTTTGATGAGGACCAGCTGCAGTTTATCAACTTCGGGGTGTTTATCAACGAGGACCTGGAAGTGCAGTGGCCTTCGTAGGCAGAGTTTTCCACAAAAAGCCACTTATCCCCTGTGGATAAGTGGATAAGTGGCTAATTTTCCGCACGTTTCGTTGGCCGGAATCCAGTAAAATTCAATTGCTAGTGCAATAGTCCAGAATAGTCTGGCTAAGCCGGAAAACAAAAAAGCCACCCCGCAAGAGGTGGCTTTTTTGTGCTTATTCAAGAGTGGCAGTTGCCTACATCAGTGCCCGGAACAAGAGAAACAGGCCCCCCGAGAGGAACATGGTAACCGGCAGGGTCAGCACCCAGGCCAGGGCAATATTGCGCACCATTTGAGGATTCAGGTTCTTGATGCCACGGTTGGCCACCATAGAACCGGCAATGGCCGAGGACAAGACGTGGGTGGTAGAAGCCGGCAGGCCTGCCCAGGTAGAGATACCAATCATGCTGGCCGCTACCAGCTCGGAGGAGGCGCCCTGCGCATAGGTCAGGTGCTCTTTACCAATCCGCTCACCAATGGTTTTTACAATGCGCTGCCAGCCTACCATGGTACCCACGCCTAGGGACAAAGACACCATCAGGAGCACGCCCCAGGGAGCATAGTCAGTGAAGGAGCGCATGTCCTTAATGCCTTCATCGTAGATTTTGCGGTCGGCGGTGCTCAGGCTTACTTTCTCGCTTTCCATAATCTTCTTGGCCCGGCTGTAGGTCAGCAGAATGGCTTTGCGGATGTGGAAGCGCTGGTCCTGGGGTATCTGCGAAACATCGGTTTTACCTAGGAAAATGCTGTCCAGCGTGGCGGTCTGTGCTTTCACTTCCGTCAGGTTTTTGCGCTCTGAAGCGCTCAGTTCCTGGGGATTTATCTTGCTAACCACCAATTCTACCCGGGCCAGCGACTCGCGCATATCCAAAGGGTTTTTACTGTGGTCAAGCGCAAAGTAGGTGGGTACAATGCCGATGAGGATCAGCATAATCAGGCCCACACCTTTCTGGCCATCGTTGGAGCCGTGGAAAAAGCTCACCAGTGTGCAGGTAACCACCAGCACCAGCCGGATCCACAGGGGTGGGGGCTTGCGCTTGTGGGGCTCCTTGAAGATGGCCTTGTTGCGCACAAAGCGCTTCAGGATAAACATCAGGATGATGGTGAGCGTGAAGCCAAACAGCGGACCAATGAGCAGGGCCAGGCCGGTTTCGCTGGCCTTGCTCCAGTTTACGGCCGCACCACTAGAGCCCGGCAGCAGGGAGAAGGCAATGCCTACGCCCAGAATGGAGCCAATAAGCGCGTGGGAGCTGGAGGCCGGAATGCCATAGTACCAGGTGCCCACGTTCCAGAGAATAGCTGACAGAATCAGGGCACCTACCATGGCTATGCCGTGATATACGTTCTGGTCTACCAGGCTTTCTACCGGCAGCAGGTACACAATGCCCATGGCCACGGCAATACCACCGGCAAATACGCCAATGAAATTCCAGAACGCTGACCATACCACCGCCACCCAGGGGCGCAGCGTGTTGGTGTAGATGACGGTTGCTACGGCGTTGGCCGTATCATGAAAGCCATTTACAAATTCGAATGCGCAGGCTGCTACCAAACAAAGTACTAGCAGTAGCAGCACATGAGGCTCTAAGCCAAACATAGAGGGGAGGATTGGTAAAAAAATGAATACGGCAAAGGTAGGTTTGTCGGAAACCGGGGCAATGTTATCAAATTGTTACTGATGGGGTGCCTTGTTTGCGCTTAACGTAGGATTGCAGTTCATGTTCCGGCTGGGTGCTATGCTGTAACAAGCTAAAGCTTCTGCTACTTTTGCAGCTATGAGCAAGCAACCGCAGCAATCCGCCAATACCACCGAAGGCACGCTGGCCGACATTGTGGCCCACGCCAAGGAATACGGTTTCGTGTTCCCCTCCTCCGAAATTTACGATGGCCTGGCCGCCGTGTACGACTATGGTCCCAACGGCGTAGAGCTGAAAAACAACCTCAAACAGCTCTGGTGGAAAGCCATGACCCAGCTCAACCAGAACGTGGTGGGCATTGATGCGGCCATCTTCATGCACCCGCTCACCTGGAAAGCCTCCGGCCATATCGACGGCTTTTCCGACCCTATGATTGACAACCTCGACAGCAAGAAGCGCTACCGCGCCGATGTGCTGCTGGAGGAAAAAGCCGCCGAGTACGAAAACGCCGGCGACAAAACCCGCGCCGATGCGCTGCTGGCTGAAATGGGCCGCCTGCTCACCGCCGAGGACCTGGCCGGCGTGAAGCAACTCATCATCGAGGAAAAGATTACCTGTCCCATCAGCAAAACCGGGAACTGGACCGATGTGCGCCAGTTTAACCTGATGTTCTCCACGCAGGTGGGCGCCGTGGCTGGTGACTCCTCACTGATTTATCTGCGCCCCGAAACTGCTCAGGGCATTTTCGTCAACTTCCTGAACGTACAGAAGTCGGCGCGGCAGAAGGTGCCTTTCGGCATTGCCCAGATTGGTAAGGCCTTCCGGAATGAAATTGTGGCCCGCCAGTTCATTTTCCGCATGCGGGAGTTTGAGCAGATGGAGATGCAATTCTTTGTGCGCCCTGGCACCGAAGGCGAGTGGTACAACGTGTGGAAAGAAACCCGCCGCCGCTGGCACGAGGCTCTGGGCCTACCCTCCGACAAGCTTCGCTTCCACGACCACGACAAGCTGGCCCACTACGCCAAAGCCGCCGTGGATATCGAGTTTGAATTTCCCTTCGGCTTCAAGGAAATCGAGGGCATACACTCCCGCTCCGACTTCGATCTGACCCAGCACCAGACGCTGAGCCGCAAAAAGCAGAACTACTTCGATAACGACATCAACCCCGAAACCGGCAAGCCCTACGGAAACTATGTGCCCTACGTGGTAGAAACCTCCGTGGGCGCCGACCGTCTGTTCCTGGCCACGCTCTGCCAGGCGTTCCAGGAAGAAACCCTTACCGAGGGTGAAGGGGAGGAGCAGAAAACCAAAACCCGCAAGCTGCTGCGCCTGCACCCGGCCGTGGCCCCGGTAAAAGCCGCCATTTTCCCGCTGGTGAAAAAGGACGGGCTGCCCGAGAAGGCCAACGAAATCTACAACAGCCTGCGCCACGACTTCCGCCTGGTAGTAGAGGAGAAGGACTCCATTGGTACGCGCTACACCCGCCAGGACCTTATCGGCACGCCGTTCTGCATTGCCGTTGACCACCAGACGCTGGAAGACGACACCGTAACCGTCCGTCACCGTGACTCCCGCGAGCAGACGCGCATGCCGATTGCCGAGCTGCGCAGCTACATTGGGGAGGCCGTGAGCTTCTCCCGTATTTTCGAGAAGCTGTAGACTGACTTATCAAGAAGTTATCAACAAAAAGCCCCTGGATAGACTATCCAGGGGCTTTTTGTTATGCGGTAATCAGTGCAACAGGTGTGAGAGTGCTAGTTGTCGCCGAGCCAGGCGGCGGCCTCCTTGCGGGAGGTGAAATAATTGAACTCTACGTTTTCGGGGGTGATGGTATTGCCTACGCCGGCGGAGTAGTTGCCAATCTGATACTGATACTGGCCTTCGGAAAGGACGGCGGCAATAAAAATGGGCCGGTTGAAAGTATTGGGGATTTTGCTAACCAAGGGGCCCAGAATCTGGTCTTCTTCATCGGTTGGCGGGGCGTTGCGCTTCAGATCAAGCAAGAGCTTGCCCACGTTCTTGCCCAGCATTTCCTCCAGCGCCCGCTGGTATGCTTGTCCAAACGAAACCGACAACCGGGTTGCGTTATAGCTCAGATGCAGGGTTTCAGTAGCGTGATGATAAGTCAGGGACGCTTCCGGAGTTTGGTACAAAGTCATATAATGGGAAAAGGCAGGCTTTGTTAATTATAGTGCAATTAAAGTATTGGATAGGAAGCCGTTTAAGGGTTTTTACGTTGATAAAGCACTACAAAGTTGCTCATATTTTTAAGAATATTTCGCGTAGAAGTCCAAATAATTTTGTCGCCGGCCGATACGATTAAAGTTAACCTGTTAGCCAGTTTATACCGGCATTACCTGATTCCGTACCTTTGCTCCATTTTAGCGGCCTATGTGGAGTAAACTCGCCTTATTCATCATTAAGAACCGGCGGCTTCTGGTCCTGCTCCTGGCCGCTATAACGGTGTTTATGGGCTGGCAGGCCCGCAAAGTCGAGATGACCTACGACTTTGCTCAGGTGGTGTCGCCCACCGACCCGGACATGGTCTATTTCCAGCGCTTCAAGCGGACGTTTGGCGAGGACGGCAACGTGCTGGTGCTGGGTATGCAGGACAGCTCGGTGTACCGGCTGGGCAACTTTAATGAACTGCGTATTCTCACCGATACCCTGAATAAAGTAGAAGGCGTGAGCGGGGTGCTGTCCGTTACCAAGCTCATTAAGCTGGAGAAAGACACGGCCACGCAGAGCTTCCGGGCCAGCCCCATCTTCCGGCGCTTCCCTCAGACCCAGCGCGAGCTGGACTCTTTAATGGGCGTAGTCAACCGCCAGGAGTTCTACAAAGGCCAGCTGATTTCGCCCACTACCGGCGCCACACTGCTGGCCCTCACCATGGACCCCAAGTACCTGAACTCTTCCAAGCGGGAGTCAGTAATGAAGGAGATTCTGGGCCACGCCGAGCGGTTTCAGCAGAAAACCGGCATCCGGCTGCACTACGCCGGCCTGCCCTACGTGCGCTCTACCATGACCACCAAAGTGGCCGGCGAAATGAAGTTTTTCGTGGGCCTGACGGTGGTGATGATGGCCCTCACGCTTCTTATGTTCTTCCGCACGTGGTCGGCGGTGGTGTTTCCGCTGCTCATTGTGCTGGTGGTAGTGGTGTGGTGCCTAGGCTCCATGGTGCTGCTGGGCTACAAAATCAACCTGCTCACGGGCCTGATTCCCAGTATTATCATCGTTATCGGCATCCCCAACTGCACCTATCTGCTCAGCCGCTACCACTACGACTACCGAAAATCCGGTAATCAGGTACTGGCTATGACGCGGGTTATCCGCAAAATCGGGCTGGTTACGCTCATGAACAACACCACCACGGCCATTGGCTTTGTGGTGTTCTGCTTCACCAATATTGCCATTCTGTATCAGTTTGGGCTGGTGGCCACCATCAACATCTTCGTGGCTTTCATCATCTCTTTTATTCTGATGCCCATTGTGTTCACCTACCTGCCGCCGCCCACGGCCAAGCAGCTGGAACACCTGGAAGCCAAGCCCCTGACCAAGCTGCTCGAGTTCTTCGACTACCTGGTGCTGGAGCGCCGTGGTACGGTGTATCTGATTGCCGCCGCCCTGGTTACGCTCTCCATTTTTGGCATTGCCAAGGTGAAATCGGTGTCTTATATGGTGGATGATCTGCCCAAGGATTCGTCCGTAAACTCCGACCTGAAGTTCTTTGAGCAGCACTTCAATGGCGTGATGCCCCTGGAAATAGTGGTGGATACCGGCAAGAAAAAGGGCATTCTGAAGCTGAAAAACCTGGAAAAGATTGACCGGCTGGAGAAGTTCCTGAGCACGCAGCCCGTACTCACCACGCCCGTCAGCATCGTAACGTTCCTGAAAGCCTCTACCCAGGCTTTCTACAACGACGACCCGCAGTATTACCGCCTGCCCGATAACTCGGAGAAGAACTTTATCCTGAGCTACCTGGCCCGCTCCCAGAAAAAAGGCGGCAGTATGGACAGCAAGCTGCTGCGCTCCTTCATCGACTCTACCGGTCAGCAGGCCCGCATTTCGCTGAAAATTGCCGACATCGGCTCCCGTAACCTCGACACCCTGCTCACCCGTCAGATTCAGCCCCAGATCCGGCAAATTTTCAATGGCACTGGCATGGATGTGAAGATGACAGGCACTACTATTCTCTTCACCAAGGGCAATGAGTACCTCATTGGCATGCTGAAGGAAAGCCTGATCCTCGCCTTTGTGCTGGTCGGCTTGGTGGTGATGATTCTGTTCCGCAGCATCCGGGCGGTGTTCTTCACCCTGCTGCCCAACCTGGTTACCCTGCTGCTCACGGGTGGCCTGATGGGCTATTTTGGCATTCCGCTGAAGCCGAGCACGGCCCTCATTTTCAGCATTGCGCTGGGTATTGATGGGGACAACTCCATTCACCTGCTGGCCAAGTTCCGGCAGGAGCTGGCCGTGAATGGCCGCCGGGTGCGGGCCGCCATCAGCACCACGCTGAGCGAGGCGGGCACCAGCATGATTTACACCAGTATTGTGCTGTTTCTGGGCTTTTCCGTGTTTGCCTTCTCTGAGTTTGGCGGCACCAAGGCGCTGGGACTGCTCATGTCGGCTTCGCTGCTGATAACCAATTTCTCGAACCTGATTCTGCTCCCATCTTTGCTCGTTACCTTCGAGCACGGCAAGGACGAAACCATTGATAACTCGCTGATTCAGCATTACGATGATTCGTACCTGGTTGAAGACGACGACCTGGAACTCGACCTGGACCGCATCACCGTGCAGCCGAAACTGGAAGCTTAAAAACACCTGCCTGCCCGTCATGCAGAGGCGCAAGCCGAAGCATCTCGCTTGGGTAGTAATTACAATAGACCCATAACGTCAGCACGCGAGATGCTTCGGCTCGCGCCTCTGCATGACGTTCTGTTATAACATACCCACTCAATGAACTACCCCGAATACAAGCAGCCACTCAACTACGGCCAGGTCGGCACCGATATCCTGGCGTGGTGGAAGCAGAACGGCATCTTTGAGAAGAGCGTGAGCACCCGGGAAGGGCAGCCTACGTTCGTGTTTTACGAAGGTCCGCCTTCGGCGAACGGTGCCCCCGGCATTCACCACGTGATGGCCCGCACCGTGAAGGATATCTTCTGCCGCTACCAGACGCTGCTGGGCAAGCAGGTGAACCGCAAAGGCGGCTGGGACACCCACGGCCTGCCCATTGAGCTGCAGGTGGAAAAGGAGTTGGGTATCACGAAGGAGGATATCGGCAAGAAAATCAGCATTGAGGAATACAACCAGCGCTGCCGCGAAACCGTGATGCGCTTCAAAGCCCAGTGGGACGACCTCACCGAGAAAATGGGCTATTGGGTAGACCTCGACGACCCCTACATCACCTTCGAGCCGGAGTACATTGAAAGCTGCTGGGCCCTGCTCAAAAAGCTTTATGACAAAGGCCTGCTCTACAAAGGCTACACCATTCAGCCTTACTCGCCGGCCGCCGGCACGGGCCTATCGTCGCACGAGCTGAACCAGCCCGGTACTTACCGCGACGTGAAGGACACGACCATTGTGGCCCAGTTCAAGGTGAAGCGCGACGAGAAATCGGAAAAACTGTTTGGCAATTCAGAGCCCGAGGTGTATATCCTCGCCTGGACCACCACGCCGTGGACTTTGCCGGCCAACACCGGTCTGGCCGTGGGTAAGAACATTCCCTACGTGCTGGTAAGCACTTTCAACCCCTATACCTACGCGCCTATTCGGGTTGTGCTGGCGGAGGCGTTGGTAGGTCGCTACTTCTCGGAGAAGGGTAAAGATGCCTCGTTTGAAGACTTCAAGCCCGGCGACAAAGTGCTGCCCTGGCGCATCGAAAGCACCTTCAAAGGCGCCGACCTGGTGGGCATCAAGTATGAGCGGCTGTTCGGCCAGGACAAAGGCTTCCCGGCTTTTGAAGGGGAAGAGCGCGCCTTCCGCGTAATTCCCGGCGACTTTGTTACCACCGAAGACGGTACCGGTATTGTGCACATCTCGCCCACCTTTGGGGCCGATGACTTCCGGGTAGCGCAGCAGAACGACGTGCCCGCCCTGATGGTGACGGACGCCGAAGGCAAGCCCACGCCCATTGTAGACCGCACCGGCCGCTACGTAGCCCAAATGGGCGAATTTGGCGGCCGCTGGGTGAAAAATTACGACGGCCACGACCAGTCCGGCGCCGACTACAAAACGCTGGACGAAAGCATTGCCATCCGCATGAAAGGGGATGGCACGGCCTTCAAAGTGGAGAAATACGAGCACACTTACCCGCACTGCTGGCGCACCGACAAGCCCGTGCTCTACTACCCGCTGGACTCTTGGTTTATCAAAACCACGGCGGTGAAAGACCGGCTCATCGAGCTCAACAAAACCATCAACTGGAAGCCGGAAAGCACCGGCACCGGCCGCTTTGGCAACTGGCTGGAAAACCTGGTGGACTGGAACCTGAGCCGCTCGCGCTATTGGGGCACGCCCTTGCCTATTTGGCGCACCCAGGATGGCTCGGAGGAGCTGTGCATTGGCTCCATGGAGCAGCTGCGGCAGGAGATTGACAAGGCCGTATCGGCCGAAATCATGACCCACAACCCCCTGGCCAACGGCCAGAAAATGGATCTGCACCGGCCCTACGTAGATGATATTTTCCTCGTTTCGCCCTCCGGCCAGCCCATGTACCGCGAAACCGACCTCATCGACGTGTGGTTTGATAGCGGCGCGATGCCTTACGCCCAGTGGCACTACCCGCTGGAGAACAAGGAGAAGTTTGAGAAGAATTTCCCCGCTGATTTCATTGCCGAAGGCGTGGACCAGACCCGCGGGTGGTTCTTCACCCTGCACGCGCTGGCCGTGATGCTGGAAGACTCCGTAGCCTTCAAAAACGTAATGGCTAACGGCCTGGTGCTGGACAAAAACGGCAACAAGATGAGCAAGCGCCTCGGCAACGCCGTGGATCCGTTTGCCACCATCAGCCAGTATGGCCCCGACGCCACCCGCTGGTACATGATTGCCAACGCCCAGCCCTGGGACAACCTAAAGTTCGACCTGGCCGGCATTACGGAGGTGCAGCGCCGCTTTTTCGGCACGCTGTTCAACACTTACTCGTTCTACGCTCTCTACGCCAACCTCGATGGCTTCCAGGCCCGCGAGTTTGACCGGGTACCGCACTCGGAATTAAGTGAGCTGGACCGCTGGATTCTCTCCAAGCTTCAGTCCCTCATCGTGGAAGTGCGTGGCCACTATGATGCCTACGACCCCACCAAGGCCGCCCGCGCCATCCAGGATTTCGTTACTGACCAGCTCTCCAACTGGCACGTGCGCCTCTCTCGCCGCCGTTTCTGGAAGGGCGAGCTGACCCAGGATAAGCGCGCCGCCTACGAAACCCTGCAGGAATGCCTGGTGGTGGTGGCCCAGCTTATGGCTCCTATTGCGCCCTTCTTCGGCGAATGGCTCTACAAGAACATGACGGACGCTATGCGCGAGGAGGCTGTAGCCAAAAACACGCCCCTGGCGCCCGAATCGGTACACCTCACGCTGCTGGTGCAGGCCGATGAGGCGCGCATCGACAAGGCGCTGGAAGAGCGAATGGAACTGGCCCAGCGTATTTCTTCGCTCACCCACTCCCTGCGGAAAAAGTCGGTGCTGAAGGTGCGCCAGCCCCTGCAGCGTATTCTGGTGCCCGTTCTGAACGACACCACGCGGGAGCAGGTAGGCAAGGTAGAAGACCTGATCTGCGCCGAGGTGAACGTGAAGCACGTGGAGTTTCTCGATGATACCAGCGGTGTGCTGGTAAAGTCCGTGAAACCCAACTTCAAGCGCCTGGGCCAGCAATACGGGCCGAAACTGAAGGTAGTAGGGGCCCGGATTCAGCAGATGACGGCCGAGGAAATCAGCACCCTGGAAAAAACCGGTCAGCTGACCGTGGAAATCGAAGGCGAAACCTATACCCTCGCCCCCGACGACGTAGAAATCCGCACCGACGATTTGCCCGGCTGGCTGGTTGCCACTGACGGCCCTTTGACCGTGGCCCTGGACGTAACCCTGACCGAGGAGCTGCGCCAGGAAGGCGTGGCCCGCGAGCTGGTAAACCGCCTGCAGAACCTGCGTAAAGACAGCGGCCTGGAAGTGCAGGACAAAATCCGCGTGACCCTGGGCCAGCAGCCCGAGTTGGAAGCCGCCGTGCAGTCGTTCGGCGACTACATCCGCACCGAAGTGCAGGCCCTGGCTCTGAATTTCGCGGCCGATGTAAACGGCGGTTCCGTGCTGGAATTTGATGAGTATAAGGTGCCGGTGCAGCTGGAAGTCGCAAACGGCTGAGGCTGAAGTGCCAACCGATTCTGTAAAAGGTCGGTTGGCACACCGCCGCACAAAGCGTTTTGCAGCCCCGCTAAATCGGCTCAAAAGGGCACAAAACGCCCGAAAAATATATACCAGAGGGCAGAAGAAAGGACAGGACGCTTCCCACCGGAAAGTCTAAAATTCTTCGTCACTTTGTACCTGGAGAGGGGAGAGGTTCCGATGCTGACACTACGTCAGAGCGAAGTCTCACTTCTCACTTCTAACCTCTCACTTCTCACGAATGAAGTACTGGAAATACTACCTGGTGGCGCTGCTGGTCATCGTCATTGATCAACTCTCGAAGTGGGCCGTGCACCGCTACATGCCCATGGGTATGCCCGGTGAAATTCCCCTGCTCGGCGACTGGTTTAAGCTGCATTACACGCTGAATCCGGGCATGGCTTTCGGCGTGGAACTGCCGCCGCCCTACGGTAAAATTCTGCTCACCAGCTTCCGGTTGGTAGCCGTGACAGGTATTGCCTACTACATCTACAAGCTGTGGAAGCAGCACGCGCCTAATGGCTTTATCGTGTGCGTGGCTATGATTCTGGGCGGCGCCATCGGGAACGTCATCGACTCCATTTTTTACGGCGTTATCTACGACAATTCCCCCTTTGGCTCGCCTACGCCCTGGTTTCATGGGCAGGTAATTGACATGCTGTACGTGGATATCTACGAAGGCTTCCTGCCCATGTCCTGGCCGTTGGTAGGGGGCACGCACCTGTCTCTCTGGCCTATTTTCAACATTGCCGATGCCGCTATTTTTGTGGGCGTTGTGCTGATTCTGGTATTCCAGAACCGTTTTTTCGGGCACCATGCGCAAGCACACCCTTTGGCTGCCGATGATGTTGCCGCTGCTCAGGCCCGTCGCGATGCCGAAGCCTCGGAAGTAGCCTAACGTCACCCATTAACAGCCCAAACGGCCCGCCGGACTAGTTCCAGCGGGCCGTTTTGCGTGTAGATGATGCTTAGCGTGCTACAATCGTTCAGCACGTATCTTTACCTGCCTCACTTGCGAAGCGTTGCTTCGTGCTACCTGCCGTCCGTGTCTCAGCCCATTCTCTCCGTTCGTAACCTCACTATTGACTTCGCCAGCCACCGCGGCAACACGCGGGCCGTGGATAGTATCTCGTTTGAGCTGAAAAGGGGCGAAACCTTGGCTATTGTGGGCGAGTCGGGCTCGGGAAAATCGGTGACGTCGCTGGCTTTAATGGGCCTGATTCCGCTGCCGCCCGGCCGGATTACCACCGGCGAGGCCTGGTTTCAGTCGGAGGCGCTGGGGGAGGTGGACTTGCTAAAGCTGACCGATAAAGAGCTGCAGCAGGTGCGCGGCAACGACATCAGCATGATTTTTCAGGAGCCGATGACCTCCCTGAACCCCGTGTATACCTGCGGCAGCCAGGTGGTAGAAGCTCTGCGCCTGCACACCACGTTGAGTGAAAAGGAAGCCGAAGCCCGCACCGTGGAGCTGTTCACCATGGCCCAGTTGCCGCGCCCGGAAAAGATCTTCAAAAGCTACCCCCACGAAATTAGCGGCGGCCAGAAGCAGCGGGTGATGATTGCCATGGCCATGGCCTGCAACCCCGCCATTCTCATTGCCGACGAGCCTACCACTGCCCTGGACGTAACCGTGCAGGCCCGCATGCTCCGCCTCATCGACGACCTGCGCCGGGAGCACAACACGGCCGTCATCTTCATTACCCATGACCTGGGCGTGGTAGCGGAAATTGCGGACCGTATTCTAGTCATGTACCGCGGCCGCGTGGTAGAGCAGGGGGCCGTATTGGACATCTTCACCAACCCCCAGCACCCTTACACCAAAGGCCTGTTGGCTTGCCGCCCAAAATTATCGGTGGGCCGAAAAAGATTACCCGTTGTAGCCGATTTTATGCAGGAAACGGCCGATGGAAGCTTCATTACGACGGAAAGTGCCGCGGTGCAACTGCCTATTGCTGAAACAGGTGAATCCTCTTACAACGGCGCTGAAATCACCAAAACGTTCCCCGTGGAACATTCTGTTTCACGCCCAAAAGAGCCTGTTTTCGGCCTGGAAACGGCTGCTGCCGCTGAAACGGGCCAGCCCTTGCCCGCTGACGCAGCCGTCATTCCGCCGATAACGGAGCCACCAGGTATTCCTGCTAACTACGCCGCTGGTCAGCCGCCTAAAGTGGAGGTAGAGCAGGTATTGGAACAGCCTCAATCAGGCCTTGCCGCCAACCCCGAGGTGCGCCAAACGAAAGCCTTGCTGCAGGTAGAAAACCTGAACGTGCACTTTCCCATCCGGAAGGGTTTCCTGCGCCGCAAGACAGAATACGTGCGGGCTGTGGATGGGGTGAGCTTTGATATTTATCCCGGCGAAACGGTGGGGTTAGTAGGGGAGTCGGGCTGCGGCAAAACCACCCTGGGCCGCACGCTGCTGCGGCTGGTGGAACCAACCTCGGGCAGTATGCTGTTCGAAGGGGTTGATCTGGCTCTGCTGCCGGCTGGTGAGTTGCGTCGCCGGCGCCGGGAGTTTCAGATGGTGTTTCAGGACCCATATGCGGCCCTGAACCCGATGATGACGATTGGCGAAGCAATTCTGGAGCCCATGCGCGTGCACGGCGTAGGCGGCACCAAGCAACAACAGAAGGCCCGCGTGCTGGAGCTGCTGCGCACCGTGGGCTTAAAGGAGGAGCACTACCTGCGCTACCCGCATGAGTTCAGTGGCGGCCAGCGCCAGCGCATCTGCATTGCCCGGGCTCTGGCCCTGCAACCCAAATGCATCATCTGCGACGAAGCCGTATCTGCCCTGGACGTATCGGTGCAGGCGCAGGTGCTCAACCTGCTCAACGACCTGAAACGGGAATTTGGCATCACCTACCTGTTCATTACCCATGACCTGTCGGTGGCGCGCTTCATGAGCGACAGGATCCTGGTAATGCGGCAGGGACAGATTGTGGAAAGCGGCCCTGCTGCCGAGGTCTACGCTAACCCGCAGCACGAATACACCCGCCAGCTGCTGGCCGCTATTCCCAAAGATGAGCCAGCTGATATCCGTGCCGCCGTAGCCAGTCGGGCGTAGGAGCGAGTGAGTCTTACCAACTAAAACGTCATGCTGAGCTTGTCGAAGTATCTCGCTATGGCGGTATAGCACTAAAACCTCAGCACGCGAGATGCTTCGACAAGCTCAGCATGACAGTACTTAATTAGGCTTCGTTGCTATCCTTAACCCAACCATAACCTCGCATTTTCGGCTAGAAATAGTTATTCGCCGATATATTCCGTATCATCTTTCCAAAGCCCCTTTAGGGCGCTATTACCTTATTTCCGGAAGCTTCGTAACAACTCCGAAGCTTTCCTCTTACTCAACCCCGCCGCCTGCGAAAAAGACAACCACTGGCGGCCCGTTTTCTACATGAAAGAAAAAGACGACTCTGCCGCCCCCCGCGCCCCTCGCGCGAAGGCGACCCGCGGTGGCAACGCCGCCGCTGCCCCAATCAGCAAAGACCAGCTATTCCGCATCTTCCGCGACAACCCGGGCAAAGTATTTTCCTACCGCCAACTCTCCCGCCGCTTAGGCGTGACCACCAAAGAACAGCGCGACGATGTCTTCAGTCATTTGAAGGCACTGCGCAAAACCGGCCTGCTTACACTGCTTCAGAACGACGATTATCGTCTGACTGATGCCAGTGCTCTGCAGCAGGCCACCGAGCCCGCCAGCGGCCGGAATACGCGCAGAAAACAAGAAGACATGAAGCCCCGGGGTGGTGGCCGCCCCGTGGAGTCCGAGTTTGGTCAGGACCCGGTGGTGCACCGCCGCCGCGAAGCTGGTTTCGACTTCCCCGGTGACGAGCCCACGGGTGCCCGCCGCAGGCGGGAGCATGGCGCTCCTGGGGCCGAAGTGATAACCGGCACCGTGGCCCTGGCCACCGACAAATACGCTTTCATCATCAGTGAAGAGAGCGAGCAGGACGTGCGCGTGTTCACCGACCGGCTGATGTATGCCATGCACGGCGACACGGTGCGTGTACGCCTGCGCGGCTCCCGCGACGGCCGCCCCGTTGGCGACGTAGTGGAGGTTATCAAGCGGGTGCGCCCGGAAGTAGTGGGCCGCCTGCAGGTGCAGGGTGGTATCGGGTTTGTGAAGCCCGACAACCGTAAGCTGTACTTCGATGTATTCGTGCCCTTCGAGAACCTGCAGGAAGCCCGCAACGGCGAGAAGGTACTCGTGCGCATCATTGACTTCCCGGAAGACCCCAGCCGCTCGCCGGTAGGGGAAGTGGTGCGCAGCTTTGGCCCGGCGGGTCAGAACGAAGCCGAGATTAACGCCATCATGGCCGAGTTTGGGTTGCCGTTTGAGTTTGCCGCTGAAGTGGAAGCCGAGTCGGAATCTATTTCTGAAGCCATTCACAATGCTGAAATAGCCCGCCGCCGCGACTTCCGCAACATCACCACGTTCACCATTGACCCCGCCGACGCGAAGGACTTTGATGATGCCCTCTCGATTCGGAAGCTGGACAATGGCCGCTGGGAAATTGGCGTGCACATTGCCGACGTAACCCACTACGTGCGCCCCGGCACCGAGCTGGAGCGCGAAGCCAAGCACCGCGCCACCTCCGTGTATCTGGTAGACCGGGTAATTCCGATGCTGCCCGAGCGCCTCTCCAATGGCCTCTGCTCCCTACGCCCCCACGAAGACAAGCTGACTTTTTCCGCCGTATTTGAGCTGGATGAAGAAGGCAAGCTCTACGATTCGTGGTTTGGCAAAACCATCATTCACTCCGACCGCCGCTTCGCCTACGAAGAAGCCCAGGAGCGGATTGAAGGCCTGGAAGCCGACTACACCGAGGAGATTCAGCTGATGAACAGCATTGCCAAAAAGCTGTGCGCGGCCCGCTTCAAGCAGGGGGCTATCAGCTTCGAAACCCAAGAGGTGAAATTCCGCCTGGATGAGAACGGCAAGCCGCTGGGCGTGTATGTGAAGGAGCGCAAGGACGCGCACAAGATGATTGAGGAGTTCATGCTGCTGGCTAACCGCAAGGTGGCCGAGTTTGTATTCAAGCTCAAAAACCGCAAGCCGCGCCTCACTATGGTGTACCGCGTGCACGACGCCCCCGACCCGGACCGTCTGCAGAACTTTGCGCTCTTTGCCCAGAAGTTTGGCCATACCCTGGACCTGACCAACCCCAAAAAGCTGAGCGCCGAGCTCAACGATTTGTCGGTGGAAGTGGTGGGCCGGCCGGAGCAAAACGTCATCCAGACGCTGGCTATCCGCACCATGGCCAAGGCCACGTACACCACCGATCCACGTGGGCACTTCGGCCTGGCTTTCGACCACTATTCGCACTTCACTTCCCCTATTCGTCGCTACCCCGATATGATGGCGCACCGCTTGCTGGAGCACTATCTGGAAGGCGGCAAGAACAAGGAAGTGGAGCCCATTGAGGAAGAATGCAAGCACTCCTCGGAGCGGGAGAAGATTGCGGCCAATGCCGAGCGCGCCAGCATCAAGTACAAGCAGGTGGAGTTCATGTCCGAGGTTATCGGCGAGCAGTTTACCGGCGTGGTGTCAGGCCTCACGGAGTGGGGGATGTACATCGAAATTGAGGAGAATAAGTGCGAAGGCATGGTGCGCCTGAGCGACATTCCCGGCGACTATTTCGAGCTGGACAAAGACAACTACCGCATCGTGGGCCAGCGCAGCAAGCGCATCATCCAGTTCGGCGACGAGCTGCAGGTGGTAGTAAAAGCCGCCAACCTACTGGACCGCACCATCGACTTTGAGCTGGTAGATAACCGCCCCGATTTCGTGAAGCAGCGGGAGCAGGAGGAGCGCCGCAACAGCAAGCCCCGCGGCTACCGCCCCGAGCGCAGCAGTGGTGGCGGCAAGCCCGGCAGCAAAGGCGGCAACCGCAGAAGGTAGCATATCACGTGCCTAATGGAAAAGCCCTTGGCGTCTTTCGGGACATCAGGGGCTTTTTGCTAGACGGCCCTGCCACAGGGGCTGCGCAAATGAAATGCACCAGCGCCTGACAAAATCGGGCTCCATCGGTTTCCTCCGTACCTTTCCCCCTGAACCGTACCCGCTTTTCCGTGGACCTTTCTTTTTTCGCTGATAAACTCTCCGCCGGCCTGACTCAGCTACACTACGGCGACCAGCCCACCGCCCTCTACGAGCCCATTCGCTACATCATGGGACTGGGCGGCAAGCGCATCCGGCCCCTGCTCACCCTACTGGGCGCGCACCTCTTCACCGACGACCTCGACCCCATTATCAAACCCGCGCTGGCCACCGAAGTCTTTCACAACTTCACGCTGCTGCACGACGACATTATGGATCAGGCGCCCCTACGCCGGGGCCAGCCCACGGTGCACGAAAAATGGAACGCCAACGTAGCCATTCTGAGCGGCGACGTGATGCTGGTGCGGGCTTATGAGCTGTTCCTGGATGTGCGCCCCGAGCTGCTGCCTCAGGTGCTGCGCCGCTTTAGCCAGACGGCCGCCGAGGTATGCGAAGGTCAGCAGTGGGACATGAATTTTGAAACCGAATCGGAGGTCAGCATTGAGCAGTACCTGGACATGATTCGGCTGAAGACGGCCGTGCTGCTGGGCTTTGCCCTGGAGTTGGGCGCCTTGCTGGGTGGTTCTACTCAGGAAGATGCCGACCACCTGCGCCAGTTCGGTACCGATATTGGGTTGGCTTTCCAGCTCCGCGACGACCTGCTGGACGTGTACGGCGACGCCGCTACCTTCGGCAAGCGGGTAGGGGGCGACATCGTATCCGATAAGAAAACCTTTCTACTGCTCACGGCTCAGGCTCAGGCTAACCCCGCCCAGCGCGCCGAGTTGGCCCGCTACATTGGCCAGCCGGTAACCGATACCGCTGCTAAGGTAGAGGCTGTACGTGCTATCTACGATGAGCTGGCTATTCGCTCCCAGACGGAGGCGCTTATCAATACTTACTTTCAGGATGCCCTGCACCACCTCGAGCGGGTAGCGGCCCCTACTGACCGCAAAGAGCCGCTGCGCCTGCTGGCTCTTCAACTCATGGAGCGGGAAAGCTAAGCCCGTTTTTTATCATCGTTTTTTGGCTTCTGGCAGCATCTCCCTCTTCGAAGCTATGCTTGCCTCATTTAGATCTTTTGGAGCGTTGTAAAGGCTCCTTTTTCACGTTTTCCTCTTCCTCATGCTCAATCTGAGCCCCACTCTCGTTTTAACCTTTCTCACCGGCGCTATTTCTGTTTACGCCTGGTCTAATCACGACCTTCTGGAAAGCTGGATCCTGAGTCCTTATAAGGTAAAGCGCCAGCACGAATGGTACCGCTTCCTGACCTCCGGCTTCCTGCATGCCGACTGGATGCACCTGATTTTTAATATGCTGGCCTTCTACTCCTTCAGCCCCATTGTAGAAGGCGTGTTTGTTGATCAGTTTGGCACCACCTGGGGGCTGCTGGCTTTTCTGCTGCTGTATCTGGGCGGCATTATTCTCTCCGATGTGCCCACCTATATCCGACACCGCGACGACCGGGATTATCGGAGCCTGGGAGCGTCGGGTGGGGTGGCGTCCGTCATCTTTGCCAGCGTATTGTTCCAGCCCACCGCCGGCATCCGTATTTTCCCCCTGCCTTTCGATATTCCTGGCTTCATCTTCGGCTTCCTGTACCTGGGCTATTCCTACTATATGGGGCGTAAGCGGGGCGATAATATCAACCACGATGCCCACTTTTATGGTGCCCTGTATGGAGTCATTCTAACCCTGTCTCTTATTCCGGAAGTGGGCCCTTATTTTATGGGAAAGATTCTGGAATATATCTCCTAACTATTTGAATATCAGTTATTTAATGCAATAGTATTAGCATATTTATATCCAATCTGGGGATAGTGCGTAAGAGTGGCTAAATCTCTTCCTTCCATTCTTATAACTCTCCCTGTTATGAATAAGCTTGCACCGTACCTGAACCGACTGGCGTTGGCGCTGCCTATGCTGGCTCTGCTGCTAGTTACTTCCTCCTGCAGCCGCTACAACGCAAACGGCGGCCTTGCAACCTGGGGATATGTTCTGTTAGCCCTAGACATTCTGGCCATGATTGATGTTTTCCGTCAGCCATGGTCCATTGGCAAGAAGCTGATGTGGGCGGTCATCATTTTCATCTTCCCTCTGGCTGGCCTCATCATCTACTACCTCTTCGCAGGCCGCGGCAAAGCCTAGGCTTTCTGCCTTTCACTGAAACGGCCCTCTGCAGCATTGCAGAGGGCCGTTTCTTTATAGTAGCTGTAAGGAGACGATTATTGCTGCAAGTTTCGTCGTTTTTCCAGCTGTGCCATCTGTCGCGCTAGTTGCCCGCCATTGGTAATCTGCTTCACCTGCCAATGGTCACCCATACTTTGCAGCTTTACTTCCAGTACCAAAGTAGTATCGTAGCGGGGCTGGGTAAACTCCAGGCCAACTAGCGCTTCGTTGCCTTGTTGCTGATTGTACTTTATCCCCTTGAAGCGACTATCCGGGCTCATGATGGCACCAGCCATACCTAGCACCTTCACTGGAAGGGCCGGCCTTGTTGCTTCGTTTGGGTTAGCCTCAATGTAGCGCACTATTTCCCGGCGCGCCAACTGGCTCAGCTGGGGCTTGATTAAGCGGAGCGCCCCCTGCATTAGGAAGCCTTTCCCCCCAGGTATTGCTTCCAGTACACTTTCATCGGTCATCTGCTCTACCAGTCCATCTGTTAGGCTAGGCAAGTCCACGTAGTGCTCAAACGTAGCTACATCGTGGGTTTTGGCGGCTTTTACCGCCTGCATTAGGGCATATTCCGGCCCATTAACCAGCCGCTTATAGTATAGGTATCCGCCCAAACTCAAGGCAACAAGGACAGTTAGGATCAGAATTTTTTTCATGCTTTTTATACGTTCAGCAGTAGTTGGAGAGGAGCAGGGTGCCTTTTTATGCCCTACATAAGCTTGCGCGCGTAGATACCGTCTATGCCAGATCCTACCAATATTCCCCGCCCAGAAGTTCATGGCCACCGAGGATGCCGGGGCTTGCGACCAGAAAATACCATGCCTGGATTTTTGCATGCTCTGGCATTGGGGGTTGATGTCCTGGAACTGGACGTTGTCATTTCCGCCGATAACCAGGTAGTCGTATCACATGAGCCGTGGTTCTCGGCTGCTATCTGCCGTTTACCATCTGGTCAGCCTATTCCGGTGGAGACTGAGCAACAGCATAACCTGTTTCAGCTTTCCTACAGCGTTATTCAACAGTATGACTGTGGCCTAACCCAACACCCGGGCTTTCCCCAGCAACAGCCTTTGGCTGCTATCAAACCATTGCTCCGCGACGTGCTAACGCAGGTGTATATGGCAGCCCGCGCTACGGGCCGCTCTCTTCCTCGTTTTAGTATTGAAATCAAGAGTGAGCCTAGTGGAGATGGTCTCTTTCATCCCCTGCCGGCGCGCTTTGTCGAGCTCGTTATGGAGGTAGTTTCCTCATCAGCATTTTACTCTCTTACCACAATACTCAGTTTTGATTACCGCATTCTGCAGGTCGCCCAGGCCTTGTATTCTCAGATGCCTTTGTGCCTACTTGTGGAGGATGGAATTCCGCTTTCTGATCATCTGGAAAGGCTGGGTTTTATACCCGCTATTTATGGGCCGCGCTTTACTCTGGTTACGGCCGAGCTGGTAGCAGCCGTACATGCGCAGGGCATGCGCTTGGTGCCCTGGACAGTGAACGATCCAATAATTATGGAGCGTCTCATTGCACTACATGTAGATGGGATTACTACCGATTATCCAGACCGTTTGTTGGCGCTCTTAGAAGGCTAATTCTGTTGCCATCGGTGATGAACCCTCGTGCTACTCTTATTACAGTTGAGCTGTCTGTTGCTGTACTTATTAGTAGGGGTGTACCCCGAACAGATTGAGTGGTTCTTCTGCTTTTTAATTGAGCTAGAAGCAAGGAAATACATTATTGTAAAACGATATAAACATTATGTGTAAAATGAATTTCTGTTTTGTAATGTGTATCATGTAATCTGTATAATGTAAATGTGTATCTATTTGTGTAATGATACATTTGTTACACTGTTGTTTTGTAACTCCTGTTGCGTGTCATATTTGTATTGTTTGTCCGTTTTTTACATCTTTACATTTCCCCGGTAATACACCCTCATATTATGCCACATCAGGGCGAAATCCTGCAGGAAGCCATTAAAAACAGCGGTATTTCTATCACTCGTATAGTGGAAGAACTGGGTATTACACGCCCTACTATCTACCGTAAATTCAAAGATGAAACACTTGATTACGCTTTTGTAAAACGTATCGGAGAAATTATTTCTCATGATTTTTCGAACGATTTTACATCTCTGCAACAAACTACATTGCCTTTTGTATCATCTTCTCATCATATTACACCTGTTACACCTGTTGCGCAGCGTGCTCATGTTACACATTCCTCTGTATCATTTCCAGAGCAGGACTACGCTAAACAACTAATGGCCCTTCAGACCAAGTACATAGCCCTGCTGGAGTCTTACAATGAGTTGCTCATGAAAGTGTACGGCCCTCGCTGACAAAAATGTTCCACGTGAAACATTTTTGTTTAACCGGAGTAGCGGACACCGTAATAAAGGAGGCGTTGCACGAAATAGTGATGAGGAGAAGCCGGGTGATTAATGGGGGGGGGGTAAAAGAGAAGAGATATAAGGCTAATAGGAGGGTGCTATCACAACTTGTTGCCAGTGTTCAAACCATTAACGAAGGGCAAAAGAAGTGTAGTTAAAGGGTTCTTATACCTGTCGCTAAAACACAGGTAAAGACCAAAAGGCAGAGGGAGCAGGAGGTAGCCTGGGAGTATATCAGAACACGGAAAAACTGCCTGTGCAATGCTGGGATTTTAGGGCGCATTGTGGTGCCTGAAGCAAGGTCAAACGAGCAAAGGGTAAGCAGGTAGGTGCCATGATAAGAACTTAGGATAAGACCCGAAGGCCACAGGGGCGAGGAGAATAAAAAAGCCTTCTTAGAAAGAAGGCAGATTACCCTAAAACGCTTTTGGCTTAAAGAAAGCAAAGAGGCAACCTGCCAAGCTCTCTACTGGATATAAGGGCTGTAATGTGTGGCTGCTTATTGCGAGAAAGTAGCAATGCCTCAAAAATGGGAAGACATAAAAAAGCTGAGCTAGGGGAGGTCCTGCTCAGCTAAAAAGAAAACAGCTTAGACGTAGTACGGCTTATAAGAAGATGACCTCGGATATAACCTGCTCGCCTACCTCTGCATTGATTATCTCTAATACACGGGTCTTCGCCATTACCAGCTCGTGTTTAAGTGGGGCCGAGCTGAGCCGCACGAACAATTTGCCATTGCTCACATAGACCTGTTGCGTTTTCATCGCTACCGCCTTACCCATCACTCGCTCCCAGCTGGCTACCACGGTTACCTCATTAAGCTTGCCCTGGAGGCGGTATGCCTTTAGAAGAGCAGTAATACCATCCTTAAGCGGAACAATATCTGCCTGACGGGAATTTGGATTGGAATTATGCTTTTTCAAAGCGGAGTGGTATTATAACGCGCGGAATTGCGCTGGCTGACCAATAGCAAAGATAGGTGAGAAAGGAGGCCGAAGGGTTTTATAATGCCCGGACAGTGCCACGTTTCACCAGAAACCGACTTACCTGCTCCGATAAAGAAGCCAGGATCTGATCAGTCCGTTCCAGGTGAGTATCCGTTAGGAATACCTGACCAAAGGTTTGATCAGCTACCAACTGCAGCAGGCGGGTAATTCGCCGCTCATCCAGGCGGTCAAAAATATCATCGAGCAAGAGCAAAGGCTTATGGCCTTTTAGGGTGGCCGCCATTTCAAATTGTGCCAGCTTAAGCGCAATGGCGTAAGACTTCTGCTGGCCTTGAGAGCCATAGCTCTTTACTGGCAAGCCATCCATTAAAAAAACAAAATCGTCTTTATGGGGCCCGATGGTAGTGCGCTGAAGCTGCAGGTCCTTTCGCTCATTTATCCGGAGCAGCTTGCCAAATTCGGAGCCACTCAGCTGACTTTTGTATTCCAGGATAACTTCCTCCCGGCCATCGGCCAGCTGCTGATAGTGGCGCTGGAAAATAGGCGTAAACTCGTCGAGGAACTGTTGCCTATGCTGGGTGAGTTGCTCGCCCATAGGAGTAAGCTGTTCATCCAATACTAGCAGGTACTCCCGGTCATAACCACTTTGCCGTTCGGTGGCCAGCTTAAGCAGAGAGTTGCGTTGCTTCAGTAGGTGCGAGTAGCGAATTAGCAATTCCAGATAGGCATGGTCGAGCTGAGAAATGAAGGAGTCAAAAAACTTGCGGCGCTCTTCACTACCCTGTCGGATCAGGTCTGTATCATAAGGAGAAATAAGCACGACCGGGTACTTCCCAATATGATCTGATATTCGCTCATAGGCTTGCTTATCATGGGTCAGGGCTTTCTTCTGCCCCGTACGCAAGCTACACTGAATGGTCTCCAATGTATCAGTAGGAGGCGAGCGGAAACGACCCTTAACAACAAAGAATTCTTCCCCTTGCTTAATACTCTGAGCATCGGCGGAGGTAAAGGCACTTTTCGTCAAACACAGATAATGAATAGCGTCCAGCAGATTCGTCTTGCCACTACCATTGTCTCCCACGAAACAGTTGATATGCGGAGACAGCCGAAGAGAGGCTTCATCGTAGTTTTTGAAGAACAATAGGTATAGACTATCCAGTATCATTCGGTTCGGAATTGCAATCCTTTTACGTACTTTCGCATCCCAAACGCGAACAACCGAAAGCAAGATGGCGGAGACGAAAGTAAAGGCTACCCCAAAAGCTTCCAATTCGGCGAAAAAATCGCCGGCTCCGAAAGCTGCAGGTAAAGACAAGAAGGTAAACCCGGATACGGTAAAGCAACCTGATCCGGTTATGCCACCAGCTGGTGATCCGCATGCTGCGGCTCCGAGAGCTACCTCTACGGACAAACCTCAGTTTCCGAAGGAGACCTATATGCAGTGGTATGAGCAAATGGTGCTCATGCGCAAGTTTGAAGAGAAAGCTGGTCAGCTATACGGCCAGCAGAAAATCAAAGGCTTCTGCCACCTTTACATTGGCCAGGAGGCCTGCGTAGCGGGGGCAGTATCTGCCCTGACTAAAGGAGATAAGTGGATTACTGCTTACCGTGACCACGCGCATCCTCTCGCCCTGGGTACCTCGCCCAATGCCATCATGGCCGAGCTGTTTGCTAAAGCCACCGGTTGCTCCAAAGGCAAAGGAGGCTCCATGCACATCTTTGATAAGGCGGTAAACTTCGTGGGTGGCCACGGCATCGTAGGAGCTCAGATTCCGATGGGTGCCGGTATTGCCTTTGCCGAGAAGTATAACAAGACCGGCAACCTCTGCATCTGCTACATGGGCGATGGGGCTGTTCGTCAGGGTGCCCTGCACGAAGCTTTCAATATGGCGATGCTTTGGAAGCTACCGGTAATCTTCGTGGTAGAAAACAACGGCTATGCTATGGGCACTTCCGTGCAGCGTACGTCGAACGTTACGGAGCTCTATACCTTAGGAGAGAGCTACGACATGCCCTCGGAGCCGGTGAATGCAATGAGCGTAGAGGATGTGCACAATGCAGTGGCCCGCGCTGCTGAGCGCGCCCGTGCCGGCGAAGGCCCCACGTTCCTGGAGTTTAAAACCTACCGGTACAAGGGCCACTCCATGAGTGACCCCGCCAAGTACCGGACGAAGGAGGAACTGGAAGACTACCGCTCCCGCGACACCATTGAATCAGTCCGCCACACCATCCTGACCAACAAGATGGCAACGGAAGAAGAACTGGCTGCCATCGATGAAAAGATCAAAGCGCAGGTACAGGAGTCGGTAGAGTTTGCTGAGAACTCGCCATATCCCACCGCCGATGAGTTGTTCAAGGACGTGTATGTTCAGCAGGACTATCCTTATATCCGCGACTAGTTCCGGAGCGGAGTATTAACCGGCTTCACCGCCGCTTTTCTGAAATCAAGTAATGTCAAAGATTCCCTACACGCGGAACAGTCCGCTGAACCGTAACCAGGTAAACCAGGTGCCTGCTGATCCTTCGCAGCCAAATCCGGAAGCACTAAATCCGGAGCATCCTTTGTTGGAAGACCCGGATGCGCTGGCTGCCCGGCTGGCTGGCTCGGAAGATTTCGTGCGGAGCAATAAAAATCTGCTGCTCGGTATCCTTACGGTGGTAATTCTGGCGGTAGTAGGAGCCTTCGGCTGGTATACCTGGCGTAATAAGCAGGATGAAAAAGCGCAAGGTGCTCTTTTTCAGGCGGTTAATTACTGGGAGGCGGATTCGGTGAAGAAGGCCATGAAAGGCGACGGACAATATGAAGGGCTGGAAACGGTAGCTTCGGAATATGGTAGCACAAAAGCAGGCAACCTGGCCAACTTTTATGCTGGCGCAGCTTCCTTGAAGGAGGGCAAATTCCAGCAGGCTATTGATTACCTGCAAGACTTCAGTTCCGATGATGAGCTGGTACAGGCCCGGGCCTATGCGCTGCAGGGTGATGCTAACCTGGAGTTGGGCAAAATTAAAGAAGCAGCCGATTTGTACGAGAAGGCTGCCGAATACAAAGCCAATGAATACTTCTCGCCAGGCTACCTGCTGAAGCAGGCAACCGCCCTGGAGCTGGCTAAGGATTATGCTGGTGCCGTAACGGTATATGACAAGATCCTGACCGAATATCCAGCCGCTACAGAAGCTAACGAAGCCAAGCAGTACAAAGCCCGCGCTCAGGGCTTGTCAGCCAAATAGAAATTCAGAACAAGCAATAGAAGCTGCGCTCTTCCGTGAGGAGGGGCGCAGTTTTAGTTTACGATTTAGACCGCACGACCGGACCAGCATGGCCACCTCCCTCAAAAATTTAAGCGACTATACTTCCGACCACTTCATCGACATCAGCGAGAAGAAATTTGGCTTAGTCGTAGCCGAATGGAATCGGGAAATAACCGACGTCCTTAGTCAGGGAGCCTATGACACGTTATTGAAGCATGGTGCCAAGGCAGAGAACATCTACCGCAACACTGTGCCCGGCAGCTTTGAATTGACCCTTGGAGCCCAACTCCTGGCGCAGCATGAGGAAATAGACGCCGTTATATGCTTGGGCGTCGTAATTCAGGGAGAAACCAAGCACGACGATTACATCAATAACGCCGTAGCCCAAGGCATCACGCAGGTGGGGTTAAAGTTCAACAAACCGGTCATTTTTGGGCTGGTAACTACAAATACCCTGGAGCAGGCCTGGGACCGGGCAGGGGGAAAGCATGGCAACAAAGGTGTAGAAGGAGCCGTGGCCGCTATTCATATGCTAGGCTTTTAAGGAGTTAAAGCAACGAAACTCCCGTTTGGGCCGAGTAGAAATATGGCTGTTCACAACAAAAGCGTAGCTTTGCGGCCGTATTAATCCGGGAAAGGTTTGCGAAAGCCGAGAAGGACTTTCGTCAGCGTTTCAAATTCAAACTAAATTGAAATGCCTGCTGTTAAGTCATATCTTAGATTTGGTAAGACTATCCGGTATTTTACTAACTCTCATATTATTAATTCCCTGTTCCCATGAGTGAAGAAACCCTACGCTATTCCAGGGAAGAACTGGCCGAGTTTGAGGCGATTATTCAAGACAAACTCACTGCAGCCCGCAAGGAAGTAGCTTTTATTAAAGAGACACTGAGCCGTAAGAACGATTCGGGTACCGACAATACCGCTTCCTCCTCAAAAGTGCTGGAAGATGGTGCTGATACTGCGGAAAAGGAAAGCCTGAACCAGTTGGGCGCCCGCCAGATGAAGTTCATCCAGCAGTTGGAAAATGCTCTGGTGCGCATTAAAAATGGCACTTACGGCGTATGCATCGGCACGGGCAAGCTTATCCCCAAAGAGCGCCTGCGTGCTGTGCCGCACACCCAGCATTCTATTGAAGCCAAAATGGCGCGGCGAGACTAATTTTTGCCGCATTTAAGTTTTGCCCGGACTAACGGCCGGCTGCCCGTTTGGGCTGCGCCGCTGGTCCGGGCACTGTTTTCTCTGAGTTTTCGTTTCTCGAAAACCCTGATTTTTTAATACCCTTTTTGAATCTGTACCGTAGCGATACGGCACGCAAGCCTGCACCTATGGGCAAGAAACATTTCTCCGACGATACTCCCGGCAGCCGGGGCCGCACGGGCAACCGCCCCACTGGTCCTTCCAGAGGCTCCGACAACTCCCGCAATTTCTCCTCCCCCCGCCGCTCCGATGGTGGCGCCGGCAATGAGCGCCGCTTTGGTAGCAACTCAGCACCCCGGGGCGGAGACTTCAGCTCCCGCCCGGCCTTCGGGCGTCCACCTCAGGGTGGGCAAGGCGGCTACGGCGGCCCCAAGAAATTTGGTGGTGCCAGCAGCTACGGCGACAAGAAGTTTGGCCCCAAGCGCGACTTTGACCGGGATGCGCCGCGCCGTCAGTATGATGACCGCCGCGAAAGCAGCTCCGGCTACCGCGACGAGCGCCCGGTAAAACCTTTTGAGCCCAAAGCTACCTGGCCCGGCCAGCCGTATCGGCACGAGGATAAGCCTGCCGTACCCCGCGGCGACCGGGGTGAGCGGAACCGCAAGTTCAATAAGGTGGGTCCCAACCCGGCACCCGCAGCAGCTCCCTCTAAGCCTTACAACAACGACGAATATCGTGCCCCGGAGCGCGGCGCGGACTTGGGTCCGGACCGTGAAATTCGTCCTGCCCGTCCCTTTGATTTTCGGGGTCGTCCGGATGAAGGCACGTTTGAGCGGGAGCGGCCTCGTAGTGCGCCTGACCGCCGCGAAGGTGGTGCCAGCCCCCGCAGCTTTGGGGAGCGACCCGCCTTTGGCAGCCGTCCGGCTCCAGACCGCAAAGACAGCAGCAGCCGCCCTTATGGTGACCGAAAAGAAAGTAACAGCCGTCCCGCCTACGGCGACCGGCCGCAGGCTCGCCCTTATGGCGACAAGCGGGAGGCGCGGCCTTACGGTGATGCGGGCAAAGACCGTCCATCGTACGGCGACAAGCGGGAAGCACGCCCGTATGGGGAAAGAAGCGAGCGGCCTTTCGAGAAGCGCGACGCACGTCCAGCCGGCGCTGATAAGCGCGCCGGGCGGGATGTACCTTCTAACCGTGCGGGCAAGCTGAAGTATGGCGAAGTAGCCGGTGAAGCACCCGAATACAAGAACCTCAAGTTTTACGAGGACGATAAAAACCGGGGCAACAAGCGCCGTCGCGAGGAAGAAGAAACCAACTCCGACGAAATTCGCCTGAACCGCTATATCGCTAACGCTGGTATCTGTTCCCGCCGCGAAGCTGACTCGCTGATTGTTGCGGGCGAAATCAAGGTGAATGGCGAGGTAATTACCGAGTTGGGCTACAAAGTGAAGCCTACCGACACGGTGCAGTACGGTAAAACCAACCTGAACCGCGAAAAACTGGTGTATGTGCTGCTGAATAAGCCCAAGGATTTCATCACCACCACGGAGGACCCAGAAGGTCGCCGGACGGTAATGGAGCTGGTAGCCAGTGCCTCGAAGGAGCGTATTTTCCCGGTAGGCCGCCTGGACCGCAATACCACGGGGCTGCTGCTGTTCACTAACGATGGGGAAGTAGCGCAGAAACTCTCGCACCCCTCGCATAAAAACAAGAAAATCTATCAGGTAGAGCTAGACAAGCCCCTGACGGAGGAGCACCTGAAGCAGATTACAGCCGGGGTGGAGCTGGAAGATGGCAAGGCTGAGGTAGATGACGTGGCTGTAGTGGCTGGCAACCCGCATTTCGTGGGGGTTGAGATTCACATTGGTCGTAACCGCATTGTGCGCCGCATTTTCGAGCACCTGGGTTATGATGTAATAACCCTGGACCGCGTACAGTATGCTGGCCTGACGAAGAAGGACCTGCCCCGCGGTAAATGGCGCTTCCTGTCAGAGAAAGAGGTTATCCGCCTGAAATATTTCATGTAGAAAGCAACCCCGAACGGGGAAGCCGACTCCTCTTGGCAACATCTTCTGCCTTCTATGCACTTACTCACCCTCGACATTGGTAACACAGCGGCAAAGCTGGGCTATTTTGTGGAGGGTGAGTTGGTGCAGCAGGAGGCCGGGTTGCTTCCGGACCAAGTAGTGGAAACCGTTTCCCGCTTGTGCCCGGATCATGCCATTATTGCCACGGTCGCAACTCGTCCGGTAGAGGAGTGGGTGCAGGAAATGCAGCCGTACGTTCGTGGAACGGTGCTGCCTTTCTCTGCTGCTACTACTGCCATTCCCCTTCAAAATGCTTACGCTACGCCCCATACGCTGGGAGCTGACCGTTTAGCGGCCGCTGTGGGGGCAGCCACTCTCTTCCCGCGGCAGGACGCTCTGATCCTCGATGCCGGAACGGCGCTGAAAGCTGATTGGGTAGAAGGGGGGCATACGTTTCGGGGTGGTAGCATTGCGCCGGGGCTGCAGCTGCGGTTTCAGGCCTTGCATACTTTCACGGGGCGGCTGCCATTGATATCGGCGCCCCCGCTGGCTGACGACGTGCCCCTTACCGGTACAGATACGCAGTCGGCCATTCGTAGCGGTGTAGTGAACGGAATGGCCGCCGAAATGAATGGAATACTGGCCGCGTACCGCCAGCACAGCCCGCATCTGGCGGCCGTTCTGACCGGTGGCGACGGGCCTTTCTTTGAACCGCGGCTGAAAGGACGCATCTTTGCAATTCCCGAGTTGGTTCTGCTCGGGCTTCACCGAATTCTGGTGCATAATGTCAAGTAAGAAATTCGCCGGCTTCGTTGGCTTGGTAGTACTCAGTGCGCTGGCCGCTCCTCGCAGCCAGGGACAAGGTCTCGGTAACTCGCCTTATTCCCGGTTGGGCTTAGGCGACGAAGTTCCTAATACCGGAGGCATTCGTCAGCAGGGAATGGGAGGGGCTGGTCTGGCCGCGCCCAATAGCGCGCATGTAAACGACCAGAACCCGGCCCTGCTGTTCTATACCACGCGCACCACCTTTGAGCTGGGCCTGAACGGCCAGTACAAAACGGTGAAAAACAACGAGGCCTCCCAGAAAGATGGCAGTGCTACGCTGGGCTATCTGGCGCTGGCCGTGCCGCTTTCCAGTCGGTGGGCTGCTTCGCTGGGGTTACGGCCCTATAGCGTCGTTGACTTCGAAACAAAATCGGTGGATAGAGTTGCCGGCGACCCTAATGCCCGCTCCCTGAAGGAATATGAGGGCTCTGGCAGCCTTAGCCAGGTCTACCTCGCGCAAGGAGTGAAGGTTGCCAAAGGCCTTACCCTGGGCGTTACGGCGTCTTATATCTTCGGGGCTATTGATCAGAAGACCAAGGCAACACTGCTGACGGATACTACCTTTATCAACGCAGCCACTACTACCTCCATCGTAGGGGAACATACTTACTATTCTGACTTCCACTTCCGGGTGGGTTCTCATTACCGCACTGCGCTCAACAGCAACCTGAATCTGAACGTGGGCGGCACGTACACGTTTGGCTCAAAGCTGGACGGCACCAACTCCGTGGTGCTGGACCGTGAACAGATAGATGGTACTCTGGTAGAGCGCACTACGGTGCAGGATGAGCAGACCGGTGCCGCAACGCTGCCCTCCACCATTCAGGGTGGTATCTCCTTCGATAATAACAAGAACTGGACGTTGGCGGCTGATGCCAGCCACACTAAGTGGTCGGACTACCGGGGTTTCAGAGGTACTAATACCACCCCACTGGACAATACTTTCCGGGTAGCCGCCGGGGGCGAGCTGACGCCTGATCCATCTTCTGTGGACAGCTATTTCAAGCGGGTAACCTACCGGGTAGGCCTAAGCGTAGCTTCTATGCCCTACCGCCCTGCTGGGCAAACCCTCTATGACCGGTCTATTAGCTGGGGATTTACCCTGCCGGTGCCCACGGCTACGCCTTTGGATGCAGCCAATGTAAACCTCTCATTTACTTATGGTATGCGGGGTAATACCGATGTCAGCACGGCTTTTCCCAAGGGCAACATTCAGGAGGACTATGTGCGCGCTCAGCTGGGTTTCACCCTGAACAACCGCTGGTTTATCAAGCGCCGCATAGAATAACCAGGCTTATACTTCGAACAGCATGAGCAGCCACGGCAGGCATTGGCTTTGGAGCGGGTTGCTATTGGCAGCGTTGGGCACCGCCTGCGAGTCAAAATCGACAGCCAGTGTGAAGCCGGTGGTGTACAAGGGCCCCTTGCTGGAAAGCCAGAAGGTAACGCTGCTATTCAGTGACTCGGCTAAGCTGCAGATTAAGCTGACCGCACCTGTGCAGCAGCAGTTTGAGAACGGCGACCAAATTTTTCCAAAAGGAATGCAGGTAGTCTTTTTCGGGAAGGATAAGCAGGTTGTCAATACGCTTAGCGGCAACTACGGCAAGTTCGACCGGAACAGCAACCTATACTTGGTGCGGGGCAATGTGCGGGTGAACAACTCGGAAAAGCAGCAGAAGCTGAGCACCGAGGAGCTGTATTACAACAAGCAGAAGGGAACAATTTATACCGACAAGTTTGTGCGGGTAGAAACCCAGACGGAAATCCTGACCGGTACCGGTCTGACGGCCAATCAGGAATTTTCGCGCTATAAAATCCTGAAGCCCGCCGGTATTTTTACTGTTGAGCCCCCAGCGGCCGAATAATCCATGAAATTCCGCTTCGATAAGTCCTTGTTTCGCACGGTGCTGTTTTCCGTAGCACTGGTTGCCTTTATCATTGCCACCTACCAGACCATAGAGCAGAACGACAAAAATGCCGTAATGGACAATTACTGGCTGTTTATGCTGTCTTTCAGCTGTCTGCTGCTCTACCGGTTTCTAGGCCGGAAGCCCGTTACGGCACCGCCCACTACCCCGCCAGCCCCCGCAAAAAACACTCGCAAAACGCCGGCTGCGCGTCCGCGGGCCCGCAAATAACCCTCTGGTAGCTACCGGCACAAGCGGCGGCACTCGCACTTTGCCTGGTTGCCTGCGGATTAGCTTTGAATGTCCGGGGGATTCTGGTTATTTTGCGCCTCATTCTACTTTTCTTACCGCGCTTTTTTCAACTAAATGGCATTAATTAAAACGATTCGGGAAAAATCGGGCTGGGCAGTCGGCACCGTTGCCATCGGGATGCTGCTCTTTATTGTCGGTGGCGACCTTATTGGGGGCAAAAACCGTCTTTTCAACCGTAATGAAACCGTCGTAGGCGAAATTGCGGGCGAGAAAGTGGAATACGATGAGTATCAGCGCGTACTGGAGGATACTAAGCAAGCCTTTATTGCTCAGAACCAGCGTCAGCCCGACGAAACCACGATGGGATACCTGCGCGAGCAGGCCTGGAACAAGATTCTCTACCGTCTGGCCTTCCAGAAGGAGTTCGACGCTCTCGGACTGAAAATATCGGACGAGGAACTGACCGATATGGTGCAGGGCAAGAACATTCACCCCAGCATTAAGCAGGCTTTCACTGACCCCAAGACTGGCCAGTTTGACCGCAACCGTGTGCTGGAATACCTGCGCAACTTGGACAAGCTGCCTCCTCAGGCTCAGGATGCTTGGTACAACTTCGAAGCCAACCTGGCGCCCGAGCGCCTCGGCAACAAGTACAACAACCTCATCAAGCTCTCTACCTACGTCACGTCGGCGGAAGCCAAGCGCTTTGCGGAGGACAACAATTCCCGGGCCAGCATCAGCTATCTGCTGGTTCCGTACTTCTCCATCTCCGATTCGGCCGTGAAAGTGACCGATGACCAGCTGCAGGCGTACCTGGACAAGCACAAGAGCCAGTACAAATCAGAAGAGAGCCGCACCATTGAATATGTAACCATCCCGGTTACGGCTTCTGTGGAAGACAGCACCTCGATTAAAAGTACTATCGACCAGCTGGCTCAGCAGTTTGCTTCGGCTCCGAATGACTCCCTGTTCGTGAAGCTGAACACTGACCCCGAGTATCCTTACAACGGTGCTTACCTGTCGCCGGCTGATCTGCCCGAGAAGCTGCGCCAGAACCTGCCCCTCACACCTGGCAAAGTATATGGCCCTTATGCCGAGAACGGCACCTACAGCCTGTTCAAAGTAACCGGAACGAAAGCCGGCGCGCAGCCAGCCGCCCGCGCCAGCCACATCCTCATCAAGCCCGCCGACGCTACTCCCGCTGCCAAAGCGGCGGCGCTGGCCAAAGCCAAAGAAGTACTCGCTAAAATCAAAGGTGGTGCTGATTTCGCAGCCATGGCTCGTCAGTATGGTTCAGACGGTACTACCGCCACCGGCGGCGACCTGGGCTGGTTCACCAAGGGCCGCATGGTGCCTGAGTTCGAAAACGCCGTATTCGCGGCTTCTTCGGCCGGCTTGCTGCCCAACCCGGTAGAAACCTCTTTCGGCTACCACATCATCAAAGTAACGGCTCCTAAAACCACCCAGACCTATCAGGTCGCCGCCGTGCAGAAGTCCATTACTCCTTCTGATGCTACTCGCGAAGCCGCTTATGCCCGCGCCCAGGAGCTGAAAGGCAAAGCCACCGACCTGGAGTCGTTCCGCGCAGCGGTTGCGGCTGACAAAACTCTGCAGAAGCAGGAAGCGAAAGGCCTCGATAAAGGCGCCCAGACGGTGAATAACCTGCAGGGAGCCCGCGAGCTGGTACGTTGGGCTTACTACAACGACGGCAAGAAAACCGACATCGGAGACGTATCGGAGGTTTTTGACATCAACGACCAGTACGTGGTAGCAGTACTCACCGGCACCCGCGAAAAAGGCACCGTTGATCTGGCCAGCGTAAAGCCTGAATTAACCGCTTTGGTACGCAACGAAGAGAAGGCTAAGCAGATTATGGCCAAGCTGCAGGGTAAAACCGGCACGCTGGAGCAAATGGCAGCCGCTTATGGTCAGGGTGCCCAGGTAAACAAAGCCGACAATATTGCTATGGGTGCCGGCATGATTCCTGGCATCGGTAATGAGCCGGTGGCCGTAGGCACGGCATTCGGCCTGAAGCCCGGTCAGAAGTCAGCTCCTATCCAAGGCGAGCAGGGCGTGCTGGTGGTACAACTGAACAAAATGGATAAGCTCGACACCCCCGCCGACATCAATGCCATTAAGCGTCAGTTGTTAGTGCAGCGCTCCTCGCGTCTGGATGGTGCCATCTACGAAGCCATCAAAAACAAAGCAGATATCAAAGACAACCGTCCGCGCTTCTTCTAAGCCGCACCGCGTTGCTTCTACAAGCAAAAGGGCCGTACCTTGAGGTGCGGCCCTTTTTTGTGCTCCCGGTGGCCAAGAGTTTATTCCTTTGATGCAATGAATATGGCCGGAAGGTAGTTTGTCCTATGTGGCAGCCCGTTCAGGCTCCTTTTTCTACTTTGCTCTATGCGTAACAGGTATATCCATATTCATAGCAGCTGGCGCCGGATGCTGGCGTTAGCCATAGTGTGTGTCGGGTTGGCGTCGGGCGCAGCGCGGGCCCAGGAGGTAGTAGGCGAGGCGGCTTTAGCGCGTGAATACGTGCGCAAGGGAGACTTTAATAAAGCCGAGGTACTGTTCAGTCAGCTTTCTGCCGATGCGCAGCTCTCAGCCACTATTCTACCTGAATACCTGCGTACCCTACAGGAGCTGAAGCAGTTTAAGGAAGCCGAAAAGCTAGCCAAGAAAGCCCAGCGTAAGCGCCCGAATGACCCCTTGGTAGGTCTCCTGCTGGGCCGCGTGTACGAGAGCAGTGGCAATGCCCCGGAGGCCGCCAAACAGTACGAGCGGGTAATAGCTGCCCTCAAGCCCGATCAGGTAGTGGCTGTGGCCTATAACTTTCAGGAGCGCAACCAGCTGGAATGGGCTGAGAAAACCTACCTGCGCGGCCGCGAGCTGGCCCATAATGACACCGAGTATGCCCCCCAGCTGATTCAATTGTATACTGTGCTGCCCCGCACTCAGCAGCTACTGGCGGAAACGCTGCACCTACTGCAGCAGAATGAGCGCCAGTTGCCCTTTGTGCGCAACATGCTGCAGAACAGTCTGCGTGAGGAGAAAGACTTCGATGCCCTGCAGAAGCTTCTGCTGACCAATGTGCAGCAACACCCCGAGCAAAGCGTATACAGCGAACTGCTGCTCTGGCTATTAGTTCAGCGCAAGGACTTTACCGGCGCGCTGGTACAAGCCCGCGCCCTCGACCGGCTAGCCCACAGTGAAGGCAGCCGCGTGATGGACCTGGCCGATATTGCGCAGCAAAACAAGGACTACGAAACGGCCATTGAAGGCTACCAGTACGTGGTGCGGGAGTACCGCGACGGCCCCCTCTACAATGCAGCCCGCCAACGCATGCTGCAAGCCCGTGAGGACCAGGTGCGCAACACGTTTCCCGTGGACGTCACCAAAATTAAAGCCCTGCTCACGGAGTACCAGCAGTTGCTGACGGAGCTAGGACCTGGCTCACCCGATAGGGGCGAGGTCCTGCGCAATATGGCCGAGTTGTACGCTTTTCAGCTCGACGATAAAGCCAAAGCAGCATCCCTGTTAGAAGAGGCCATTGCCTCCCCCCGCGCCACCTCCCAGACCATTGACCAAGCCAAAATAACCCTGGCCGACTTGTACCTGCTGCGCGGGGAGCCTTGGGAAGCTACGCTGCTGTACTCCCAGGTAGAAAAGTCGCATAAAGACTCTCCGCTGGGCTACGACGCTAAGCTGCGCAACGCCCGCCTGAGCTATTTCGCCGGCGACTTTAAACTGGCCCAGAGCCATCTGGATATACTGAAGGAAGCCACCAGCCGCGAAATTGCCAACGATGCCATGCAGCTCAGCCTGCTCATCTCCGATAATACCGCCATGGATACCGCCGGCGTGGCCCTGCGCGACTATGCGGCCACCGAGCTGTTGGTGTTCCAGAATAAAGTGCCGGAGGCCCTGCGCAGCCTGGATGCGCTGGTGCAGAAGTATCCCGGTCACGCCCTCACCGATGAAGCCTGGTACCTGAAGGCCCAACTTCAGCGCCGCACCGGCGACTACGCCGGGGCCATTACTACCCTCACGCGCATCACCGCTAACCCTAAGTACGACGTGCTCAGCGACGATGCGCTGTTCCTGGCGGCCACCATTCAGGAAGAAAACCTGAATGACAAAGAGAAGGCTCAGGATTTGTATAACCAGGTGCTGGCCAAATACCCGGGCAGCATCTACACCGCCGAGGCCCGCAAGCGCTTCCGCAAGCTGCGCGGCGACAGTTTGTAAGCCCTGCGCCTAGCGGAAGAACAGAAACATCAGGGCCAGCGACAAAAGAAAACCCAGGTACATCAGCCCATCCGTGAGAATGTATTGGCGGTACTTTTGGTAAAAAGTGCGCAGTCTTTTCATGTGGCTGAAAGCAAGGCAGAAGAAGCGCAAAAATAGACAATAAAGAGCCCCTACATAGGTTAAGCGTGGCGGCCGGATGCGGTTTTCTTCTTACTTTTGAAGATAGCGTGCCCGTTGGGCAGCACCTCCCCAATTATGCAAAAACGATGGATCCGGAAGCCCGCGCCCGACCCCGAAAAGGTTCGGCACCTGGCCGATGCCTTGCGCGTCAATCCCTCCATTGTGTCGCTGCTGTGCCAGCGCGACGTCTGCACTTTTGAAGAAGCCAAGGCTTACTTCCGCCCCTCGCTCGACGAGTTGCCTGACCCTTTACTCATGCGCGACATGGACCGCGCCGTAACCCGCCTGCAGCATGCCCTGCACGCTGGGGAAAAAGTGCTGGTGTTCGGCGACTACGACGTGGACGGGACTACCTCCGTGGCCGTGGTGTATGCTTACCTGCACGCCTTTTTCGGTTCGGAGCGCATCGACTACTACATTCCGGACCGCTACAAGGAAGGTTACGGCATTTCAAACGCCGGCATTGATTTCGCCGCTGACAATGGCTACGCCCTGATTATTGCGCTGGACTGCGGTGTGAAGGCCGTGGATAAAATAGCCTACGCCAACACCAAGGGCGTTGACTTTATCATTTGCGACCACCACTTACCCGGCGACGAGCTACCAGCAGCCATAGCTGTACTAGACCCCAAGCGTGCCGACTGCCCCTATCCATTCAAAGAGCTTTCCGGCTGCGGTGTGGGCTTTAAGCTGATGCAGGCTTTCTGCCAGCACTTAGGGCAGGAAGAAGCCCCATTGCACGAGCTGCTGGATTTATTATCGGTGAGCATTGCAGCCGATATTGTGCCCATTATGGGGGAAAACCGCACGCTGGCCTATCACGGCCTGCGCCTGCTCAATGATACGGCGCACCCCCAGCGCCCGGGCCTCGATGCCCTGCGGGAGTTGGCCGGGCTGCGGGAAAGCAAGCTCAACATCAGCAGCCTGGTGTTTGGCTTCTCGCCCCGCATTAACGCGGCCGGCCGCATGGGCGACGCCAAGCGTGCAGTTTCTATGCTGCTGGCCCAGAGCAAGGAAGAAGCCTTCGAAAAAGCCAGCGTAGTAGACAAAACCAACCAGGACCGCCGCGGCTTCGATACGCGCATTACCAAGGAAGCTCTGGAAATGATTGAGGCCGACGCCAGCATGCGAGACGCCCGCTCCACGGTGCTCTACAACGAAACCTGGCACAAGGGAGTCATCGGCATTGTGGCTTCCCGTTGCCTTGATAAGTATTACCGGCCTACCATCATTCTCACGGAAAGCAACGGTAAAGCCACTGGCTCAGCGCGCTCCGTGATGGGGTTTGATGTGCACCAGGCCATTCTGGAGTGCGCCGATTTGCTGGACCAGTTTGGCGGGCACATGTACGCGGCCGGCCTCACGCTGCCGGTAGAAAACGTGCCCGCTTTCCAGCGGCGCTTTGAGGAGGTAGTCTCTTCCCGCATTACGGATGAGCAGCTGATTCCGGCCGTAGAAATTGACGGAGAACTGGCCCTGAGCGACATCACCATGAGCTTCTATAAGCTGCTCTGCCAGATGGAGCCCTTCGGCCCCGGCAATGCCAATCCTACCTTCGTTTCCCACGGTGTGCACGCCCAACCCGACTCGGCAAGGATTGTAGGCACCTCGCATTTAAAAATTGTGCTCACGCAGGATGGCCACCACAGCGTAGATGCCATTGGCTTTGGCCTGGGCGACTTCCTGCCGCAGATCCAGCAGGGCCGCCCATTCAGCGTGTGCTATACGGTGGAGCTAAATGAGTACCGCGGCGTGAAAACCCTGCAGCTACGCTTGAAAGATTTGCGCTGGGAAGAGTAGCCGCTTCCCGCCAGGCAACCCAATTGCAGACTTCCTGTCTTTCCTGTTATATTTTTATGATTTCGGGCAGTGCAGCCATTTCAGCCGCGCTTGCTGTATGGTTTAGCTGCTATGAGAAAAGAATGCGCATTGCTGGCCCTCGGGCTTAGCCTGAGTGGGATAGTACAGGCCCAGCAAGCCCCGGCGGGCTATGAGATTGGGGTAAACCTGCAGCAGGTAGAAAACGACCGGATAAAGATTGTGGTGAAAACCCCGCCCGTGCGCGAGGGCAAAGCCACGTACGTTATGCCCAGCGTGGTGCCCGGTTCCTATTCCAAGAAAGACTACGGCCGGTTTATCCATGGTTTTCAGGCCTACGACGATAAAGGCCGCAAGCTGAAAAGCAGCCGCGACGGTAACAACGTCTACGTCATCGACAAAGCCCGCAACCTGGCCCGCATCGAGTACCTGGTAGACGACACCTGGGACTCGAAAGACAACAGCAACTTTATCTTCCAGCCCGGCGGCACCAACATTGATGCCGGCCGCAACTTCGTGCTCAATCACTACGGGCTGTACGGCTATCTGGAAGGCTACAAAATGCTGCCCTATCAGGTAACGATTGAGAAGCCCGCCGAGCTGTATGGGGCTACTTCCCTTACCAAACAGCTGGCCTCACCTACAAAGGATGTATTTACGGCCAGCAGCTACGTGAGCCTGGCTGATGCGCCCATTATGTATAGCCGGCCCGATACGGCGAGCTTTATGACGGGGGGCGCCCGCATTTCGGTATCCGTCTTCTCGGAAACGGGCCTGGTGCAAGCGGCAGAAGTACGTCAGGCTATGCAGCCCATGGCTGAGGCGCTGGCCAAGTTCTTCGGCCGCATGCCCGTGCCGGGCTACCATTTTATCATGTATTTCCCGGCTTTTTCTTCCCCGGTAGTCAACAAGCAGGGGGGATTTGGGGCTATGGAGCACTCCTATTCTTCGGTGTACTTTTTGCCCGAAATAGGGGATGCGGACCGCACCCGTTCTATGATTCGGGAAGTGGCCTCCCACGAGTTCCTGCACATTCTGACCCCGCTGAACATGCACAGCCGGGAAATAGGGGAGTTCGATTTCCGCAACCCCAAAATGTCGCAGCATTTGTGGCTGTATGAGGGCGTAACGGAGTACTTCGCGCACCTGGTGCAGCTGCAGGGCGGCCTCACGCAGGAGGAAGATTTCCGCAAGGAAATGAAGAGTAAGATTGAGCAGGCCCAGAAGTACGGCGACGTATCGTTTACGGATATGAGCCGAAAAATTCTGGACAGTCCTTATAAGGACATGTATGAAAACGTGTATAAGAAAGGCGCTCTGCTGGGCTTTCTGCTTGATATCCGCATTCAGGAGCTAACCCAGGGCCGTCTCACCCTGCGCGACGTGCTGCTACAGCTGGCGCAGAAATACGGCCCTGAGCGTCCGTTTGAAGATGAGCAGCTGATTGGCGAAATCGTGGCCCTCACGCATCCGGAGGTGCGCCAATTCTTCACCGATTATGTGCAGGGGAGTCAGCCGCTGCCGCTCACGGAGTATTTCGCGAAAATAGGCTGGCGCTATGTCCCCAAGGACCGGGTGCTGGTGAAGGCATTCGGCGAGCTGGGCTTTAAGTATGATCAGGATAAGCAGGAGTTTGTAGTGGCCCAGACCCGTGCCGAGCGTAATGGCTTTGGCCTGCAAAACGACGACGTGATTCTGCAGGTAAATGGTACGCCGCTGTCTATGGGAAATGCCGAGAAGCTTCTCCGGCCCCTAGTAGAGCCTTCCTCTGATAGTAAGGTGCGGATTACCTACCGGCGCGGCAGCACGCAGCAGAACATAGAGGCAGCCCCGCAGGAACTGGAAGCCGAAATGAAAAACATTGTAGAGCCGCTGCCCGTGCCAACGCCCAGCCAGCGGACCCTACACGACCAGGTACTGCGCCCCCGCGCTTAGCAATCTTAGCCAGGGTCTAAGGCAGCGCTGCATCACGCACGCCCCTTCCTATTTGCCGATAGTCAGGGGCAACAGGTAGCCTAGCTGCAGCATAAAGGCGTCATTAAATGCCTTGGGCTCGTTGTCGATGTCTTTAGTGTCTATCAGGGAATTAAAGCCCCGGTTGTAGCGCAGGCCAATGCTGAGGCCGCTTTCGGCTTGATACCCCAAACCAGCTACTGCCCCAAGATCGGCACTAGCCAGATCCGACTTACTGTCGCCAGTATCCTTCTCCACCTTGTCTGCCTGGCCGTTGGTAAACTTGGTGGTGGTTTCTGTATCGGAGCTGGAACGGGCCAGGTAGCCGAACTGGGGCCCCAACTCAAAGAACAGGCCGCCGGCGTTGATCTTCCCCAATACTAGTACATCAATATAAGTGAGCACCCGGGTCTGCTCGAAAGAAAACTTTTCTACGCCCGAAGCCAACCCGGATTTCTGTTCGGTTTCCAATTGGTAGCCCTTGCGGTTGAGTAACACTTCGGGCTGAACGGAGAAGAACCCATCGGAAGAAACCGGAATTTGGACAGCGGCGCCTACATTGAACCCTAGCTTCCGCTGGTCCTGACTGGTATTATAGTTTGGGCCGGCAATCTGCTCCACATCGTCGCCGGCCAGCTTAGAATAGGTGGCCCCAGCTTTTAAGCCAATGCGAAAACCGCCGGGGTCCTGTGCGTACGCAGAGGCTGCGCTCAACACGAACAGAAAGGTTAGGATCTTTTTCATAGACGTTATAATAGATGTGAATGGTATGATAGAAAGCAGAGAGCTTACACCTGCTCCCAAAGCAAAGTGTATGGCCCAAGTGAGTCAGGGAGATTTTATATGGGGATACTATGCGTGGCGCAGGGCGTTTCTTGGTTTGATGACTATTGGTTAACTCGCTGATTAATATATTCTTTCGCTTGCCAGAGAGTATTGACTAGTATCAAGGCGGGTAATGATAAAAATCATTATCCTACCTCAAGCCAGTTACCCGCTCTGCTTCGTTGCTCTGTACTTTTCTTGGTGGCAGCAGTACGCAGTGCCGCCCCGGAAATACAGCAAAGTGCCGTGTGATTTTATCTGCCATAGCGCCTAAGCCCTTAACTCATGGTATAGTAGCGCCGGGTTGAAAATCAGTTGCTTGTGAAGCCTTGACTGCTGGCTAACTGCCCACGTACAACCCCAACAGCGCAATCTGCGTCCTGCTTTCACCGCCAGGTTGCTACTGCTACCCGGTTGGCTTCGCTACCTTTGCCTCCCATGATTCTGAAAGCTGAACACCTGATCAAGAAATACAAGTCGCGCACAGTTGTTAACGACATGAGCGTGACCGTATCCCAGGGCGAAATTGTAGGGCTGCTGGGCCCCAACGGCGCCGGCAAAACCACTTGCTTTTACATGATTGTGGGTATGGTGAAGCCCAATGAGGGCCACATCTACCTCGACGACGAAGAGATTACCAACCTGCCCATGTTCCAGCGGGCCCGCCGTGGCGTGGGCTACCTGGCACAGGAGGCCTCCGTATTCCGCGACCTGACCGTGGAGGAAAATATCCTCTCCGTGCTGGAAATGACCAAGCTTACCCGCCAGGAGCAGCTGGATAAAGTAGAAGAGCTGTTAAATGAGTTCAGCCTCACGCACGTGCGTAAAAACCTGGGCCGGGTGCTGAGCGGCGGGGAGCGGCGGCGCACGGAAATTGCGCGGGCCCTGGCCGTAAACCCCAAATTTGTGCTGTTGGATGAGCCCTTTGCCGGGGTAGACCCCATTGCGGTGGAAGAAATTCAGGGCATTGTGGCTAAGCTCAAGCACAAAAATATCGGCATCCTCATCACCGACCACAACGTGAATGAAACGCTCAGCATTGTAGATCGGGCCTACCTGCTATTTGAGGGCAAGCTGCTGAAGGCGGGTACTGCCGAAGAGTTGGCCGCCGATGAAACCGTGCGCCGCGTGTATCTGGGTAAGCACTTCGAATACAAGCGCAAAATTTAATAACTCCGTCTACAGATAGAGTAAAGGATAGAAATCGGGCAGAAAGACGGGCATTTCGCGCTGATACGGTAACTTTCTGGCGGTAGCATGGGTAAAACGGCCACCTGACGGGCAGTAGCGCCCATTTCCTCTTATTCCCGATTCTGTGATTAGCAGTATTCTGACGTGGGCCATGCAGCGGCGCCTCACCAGCATCAACCACTTCCGGGAACACCCGCTGGAAGTACAGGAGCAGGTATATGCCAATTTGCTGCGGCAAGCCCAGAGCACAGAATGGGGCCGTTTATATGGGTATGCCGAGGCGCCCTCGCGCCAGGAGTTTGCCCGGCGCGTGCCCGTGAGCAGCTACGAGCAATTGTACCCGTACCTGGAGCGCATGCTGCACGGCACTTCTGATGTGTTGTGGCCTGGCGCAGTAGAATGGTTTGCCAAGTCCAGCGGGACTACCAATGCCCGCAGTAAGTACATTCCGGTTTCGCAGCAATCCTTGCATGAGTGCCACTACCGCGCCGGCCGCGACATGGTGGCCATGGCCACCAGTATGTATCCGGAAGCCGATGTGCTGGCGGGAAAAACCCTTTCTCTGGGCGGTACGCATGGCAGCAACCCCTTTCGGCCGGGTTCCGAGTCGCGCGTAGGAGATGTTTCGGCCGTGGTCATGCAGAATCTGCCGGTTTGGGCCGAGTTTCTGCGGACACCCCCGCTGGAACTGGCCCTACTGGATGAATGGGAAGAGAAAATAGAGCGTATTGCCCGCCACGTGCTGCACGTGGATGTCACTACATTGGCAGGCGTACCTACCTGGATGATTGTTCTGCTGCGGCGGGTAGTGGAACTGGCCGGGGCAGAAAACATTAGTGAAGTATGGCCTAACCTGCGCCTGTTTCTGCACGGAGCCGTAGCATTTGGCCCGTACCGGGAGCTATTCCGCCAGCTAATTCCCAGTGGGCAGATGCGCTATCTGGAAATATATAATGCTTCTGAAGGCTACTTTGCCTTCCAGGATCAACCCGACTCTGAAGACATGCTGCTGCTGCTGGACCACGGGGTGTATTATGAGTTTTTGCCGGCAGATCAGTTTGAGGCGGAATACCCCCAGACTATTCTGCTGGAAGAAGTAGAACTGGGCAAGAGCTATGCGCTTATTATCAGTACCAATGCCGGACTGTGGCGTTATAAAATTGGCGATACGGTGCGCTTTACCAGCCTGGCGCCCTACCGCATCCGCATTACCGGTCGCACCAAGCATTTTCTGAATGCGTTTGGAGAAGAAGTAGTCATAGAAAACGCTGAGTCTGCCCTAGCCGCTGCCTGTTTGGCTACGGGCGCCCTGGTGCGGGACTTTACAGCCGCCCCTGTTTACTTCCAGACGGGGAGCAGTACCTCCCGCGGCGGGCATGAATGGGTAGTGGAATTTACGCAGCTGCCCACCAATACCGAGCAATTTGCCCAAGTGCTGGACCACACCCTTCGCCAGCTAAACTCGGATTACGACGCCAAGCGCCACCGCGACCTGGCGTTGGTAGCCCCTAAAATTACACCAGTGCCTGCCCATACGTTCGAGCAGTGGCTGGCTAAAAAAGGCAAGCTGGGCGGGCAGCATAAAGTACCCCGGCTAAGCAACTCACGGGAGGTGGTAGACGAAATTTTAAGGCAGCTAAACAATTAATGGTTGCCGAAGCTGCCTCTGAATGTGAGGTAAGATGCTGCTATAGTACCAGCAGATTATTTATTGCGCGTTGCGGCCCGTGCTACTTTCTGTCATCCTTCAAAAGTACTGTTACCAAACATGGGTAAGCCCTCCCAAGGTCCGTAACGTAGCTTATTCTTGGCAGAAGGAGTAGGGCAAAATGGAGAGAGGCATTGCTTTAGAGTGAGCTTTGCTACTTACAAGTTATAATAATAATGAGAAAATGAACTTACTGGTGAAAACCAGTATTATGCTAACATTCGTAGAATCAAGTACATAAGAATTATATAATTTATCTGAGGCTTTAATCAGGATAAGTATAATTCTTATAGATTAAGTTCTATATTAGTGACAAGGTTCCCCCCTAAAAATCCCCGCCCTGTGTCTACTATTGCAACTCACTCTCCTACTCGGTCTTCTTCCCGAAGCCGGCGCAATTACACTAGTCGTCGAAAAACAAAACAACGCCTTACCAATAAAACCATCCTAGGCTTTTTGGGTATCCTGCTGTTGGCTTTGCTGGTTAGTCTGATTGTTATTGCCGTGAAGGCTTCTATGTCTTCAGACAAAGAGTTTGCAGACAGCACGGCCTGGCAGCCAGTAGTTGTCACTACCGGAAGTTTGGGCTGATACGGGTTGAAGAACCAGGCCGCTATTCGTCTAGGATGCCGCCTACCAAATTACCCAGTACACCCCCGCTTTCCTTTCGTGCGTTGGAGCCATTAGGCATCAGTGCCTGGATAAGCTTCTTCACCGGCATAGACTGAAGCCACACCCGCCCAGTACCGCTGAGCGTGGCTAATAGCAGCCCTTCTCCGCCAAAAATCATTGATTTCAGGCCGCCTGCCCGCGTAATGTCAAAGTTTATACTGGGCTCAAAGGCAACCACGCAGCCAGTATCCACGCGGAGGATTTCATTCCGAAGCTGCTTCTCAATGATTGTGCCGCCGGCATGGATAAAGGCCTTGCCGTCACCAGTCAGCTTCTGTAGAATGAAGCCTTCCCCACCAAAGAAGCCTGCGCCCAGGCGTTTGTTGAAGTGAATGGCAATTTTGGTACCCCGGGCAGCGGCCAGAAACCCATCTTTTTGCACAATTAAGCCTTGGGGAAGCAAGCGTAAATCCAGCGGCAGAATAGTGCCGGGATAGGGCGCGGAGAAGGCTACCCGGCTTTTGCCATGGCTACCCCGATGCGTAAAGTGCGTCATAAACAGCGACTCACCCGTAATCAGGCGCGTACCCGCCGAAAACAGCTTGCCCATTAGCCCCTGATCAGGTTCGGAGCCGTCACCCATTTTCGTTTCAAAGGCAATAGCCTCCTCCATATACACCATGGCCCCCGCCTCGGCAATGACGGTTTCCTGAGGGTCTAACTCAACTTCCAGTACTTGAATATCAGAGCCAAGAATGCGGAAGTCAATGTCGTGAGCTTGCATAGCGGTGTGGTAAGTTTTCAGGCCCAAGTATAGCAAACTGCTGATAAATAGAGCGCGACTATACATGTTATATCAGCAAAAAGCCCGCTCCTGCACGTAGCAGAACCGGGCTTTTTAATGCAGGCTGTGAAAGCATCCGTTATTCATCCTCTACAGTATCCATAGCCGTATCCGACACATCCTCGGCTGCGTCATCTGCTTTACCGGGTTTCTTCTTGGCCTCCCGGCTGGTCCGGCGCATAAAATCTTCTTCGGATTCCTCGGGCTCTTGCGCTGCCGAGTCCTCTACAGGGAATTCCTCCTCGTCCTTCTCGCCAAACTGACCGTCGCGGTTTACCAGTTTTTTGTCGCGCACGTGGCGGTTCAGAAACGTGTTGATTTCCTCAATAGAGTAGTTGGAGGTGATTTCGCCCAGCGGATTCACCTTGATTTCGAACCCCTCCAGATCCTTATGCACTTTGGCTTTTTTCTCGGGGTCGACGGTTTTTTTCTTATTGACGGGTTTCTTAGCCATGATATCCTGCGTGGTTCGTAAAGAGAAAAGCAGGTGCAACCCCAGAAGCACGAAGGCCGCTCCGCAGCAATGCTGTACGGAGCGGCCCCGGCGGCGGATGCCTAAATGCAGAAATGTCCGCTACGCGGAGGCTTGCGCGGCCAGCTGGTCAATAGCCAGATTCAGCCGCTGCGCGGTTTCCTCAGGGCCCAGAATGCTCATAATAGCCATCAAATCGGGGCCGGCGGCAGCACCGGTTACAGCTACCCGCAAGGCCTGCAGTACCTGACCAATTTTGATGCCCTGGCGCTCCAGTACCTGCGTGAGCAGCGCCTTGATGCCTTCCGGCGTGGAGTCGGCAGTAGCGGGCAATGCCAGCGCAAACTCCTGCAGCGCACCGGCTACCTGCGCATTCCATTTTTTGCTGATTACCTGCTCATCGTAGCTGGTAGGGCGGTGGAAGAACAGCTGTGCCTCTTTCGCCAGATCAGCCGGGAAGGTAGCACGCTCTTTCACCAGCGCGGCAATCTGCTCGGCTTTGTTGGCGGATACCTCAACGCCTTGCTCTTTCAGGGCATCCAGCAAGTACTGGGCTAGCTCGCTGTCGGGCTTGGCGCGCAGGTATTGCTCGTTGTACCAGCGCACTTTGTTTTGGTCGAAGCGGGCCGGCGACTTGCTTACCCGCTCAATGGAGAAGGTTGCAATCAGGTCGTCCATGGTAAACAACTCCTGCTGCGTGCCGGGGTTCCAGCCCAGAAAAGCCAGGAAGTTGATGAATGCCTCGGGCAGATAACCCGATTCGCGGTAGCCGCTGCTCACAGTAGGCTCGCCGGTTTCGGCATCTTTGCCATGCCATTCCAGCGGAAATACAGGGAAGCCCAGCCGGTCGCCGTCGCGCTTGCTGAGCTTGCCGGTGCCGTCAGGCTTCAGCAGCAGGGGCAGATGCGCAAACTGCGGCATGGTGCTTTCCCAGCCAAAATAGCGGTACAGCAGCACGTGCAACGGCGCCGAGGGCAGCCACTCTTCGCCCCGAATCACGTGGGTGATTTCCATCAAATGGTCATCCACGATATTGGCCAGGTGGTACGTCGGCATGCCGTCGGACTTCATCAACACCTTATCATCCACGCTGGAGGAGTGCACTACTACCCAGCCGCGAATCAGGTCGTTGAAGCGGATTTCCTCCTTACGGGGTACTTTCAGGCGGATAACGTAGGGCGTATTGTTGTCGAGCAGTTGTTTTACCTCGTCTTCGGGCAGCGTGAGCGAGTTGCGCATTTGCGCGCGGGTGATGCTGTTATACTGCGGGTTGGGCACTTTGGCAGCCGTAAGGCGCGCGCGCATGGCGTCCAGCTCCTCGGGCGTATCAAAAGCATAATAGGCATGGCCGCTATCCAGGAGCTGCTGGGCATACTGCAGGTACATAGGCTTCCGCTCGCTCTGCCGGTAGGGGGCGTGTGGCCCGGGCGTTTCGGTCCAGGGGCTTTCGTCCAGCGTGATGCCGCACCACTCCAGGCTCTGCCGGATGTAGTCCTCGGCGCCGGGTACAAAGCGGTTCTGGTCGGTATCTTCAATGCGCAGCAGCATTTTACCGCCCAGCTTGCGGGCCAGCAGGTAGTTGTACAGCGCAGTGCGCACGCCGCCAATGTGCAGCGGTCCGGTGGGGCTGGGCGCGAAACGCACCCGTACTTCTCTTTCCATAATACAGTCGGTTCGCAGCGCTTTCGGGTGGGAAAACGCGCCGCAAAGGTAGGTAATTAGCCGGGGAGGCAATAGGCACCCCGGCAGGAATACGTTAGCTAATAGAACCCTGGGGCATTAGCTGATAACCAGCTCAAACTGCGTGAGCAGGCCAGGCAGGCTATGCAGGGAAAACCGAGCCTGCTTTACTTCGTTTTGGGCGGGGTCCAGTTCCACATCCTGCGCGGTGCTGAAATCCGCGCCCACCAATCGGGTTTGCTTGAAAACAGCCCGCAAGAGTTTGCAGTCCTGAAATGCGGCGTTGGTTAAATCCGCCTGCGTGAAATCCGCCTCCTGCAGCGAGCAGTTTATAAATCGGGTGTTGGACAGGGCCCGGCCCAGAAAAGAAGCGTAATCGAGCTGGCAGTGGTCGAAATGCACGCCAAACAGCATGTCGCGGCATGCCTGAAAGGGTAAGCCTATCAGCTTGCAACCCGCAAAAGCCACGTTCTGGAATGCCGTGTTAGCAATGGTGGCGCCCGCCAGATTGCAGTTCTCAAATAAACAGTCACTAAAGCGCCACCCGCTCAGGTTGGCCTGGCTGAAGTCGAAACCGACGAAGTGATATTCCTCAAACTCGCGCTGGCCGGCCAGATCCGCTGGCAGGGTGCGTGTTAGGACATGGCCCTCCGGGAAATAAGCGGGCTTGCGCAGTGGTTTGGGCGGCTTACGGGAAGCTGGCTGCCGCATCAGTCCCGGTTTCGATAGACCAGGTACAGAATCAGCCCCAGCGCGGTAATTCCCCCACGAATGGCCCAGGAAGCGGTGCTGCCCCACTGATCAATCCAGGTCAGAAACATAAACTTCATGCCCAGCAAAGGCAGCAGGAGCGATACAAACCCGATAATGAGCATTCCGAGACCAAGCTCTTTCATACACGCGGCAATAAGTAGATGAGAAATATTCAGGCGCTTACGTGCTGATTAAACGTAAGCGCCTGATTGCCAAACTAAGGCTTCGGCGCCGAATTATCTACTCGCTTTTTACCGCAATGCAGGATATTTCCACCTGCACATCCTTGGGTAAACGGCTGACCTGCACAGTTTCCCGGGCCGGAGCATATTCCTCGGAGAAATAGCTGCCGTAAATTTCGTTGATGAGGGCAAAGTTGCCTAAGTCCGTAACGAAGATGCTGGTTTTCACTACGTCCGTGAGGGCCAGACCGGCGGCGGTCAGTACAGCCTGCAGGTTACGCATTACCTGATGGGTTTCCGCTGCTACATCACCATTGCCGGCCAGTTGGCCGGTAGTAGCATCCAGAGCTATCTGCCCTGAGACGTACACGGTGTTGCCAGCTTGAATTGCCTGGCTGTAAGGCCCGATGGGCGCTGGGGCTTCGGGCGAGTATAGGATAGTATGCGGCATGAGCAAGAAGGAATTGAAGGGTGGACGTCTATCTTTGAGCCCAAAGTAAGCAACTATGCATCTGTTTATCGTCGAAGGCAGCCATCTGGAGGACGAGCTGCGCCGCAAATTTGGTCCGCAGCACACCTACGACTTCTGCCCGGCTACCTCCTTCGATCTGCTGACCCGCCTGGCCGCCGCCGATGTGGCTTTTGACCTGCGTCCCTGGCCCGAGCTGCACTATGAGCGCCCCCGTCAACCGCTGTTTTACGATACTACCCGGCACTCCCTGGCGCAGCTCTTTCACCATGAAGAAGCGCCCCTGGGTCCCGTATTTGGCTTATGTGCCGTGCCTACTTTGCTGGACCGCCGCCTGCTGGAAGTGAGCCTTTATAATCTCCACGATACCTCAGAGCTGGTCAAGGTATGTGCCGGCTTAGGTACAGAATATCGGATTGTAGCCGAGCGGGTGGGGCTGGTGACGCCGCGTATTGTCTCCATGATCATCAATGAAGCCTGTTATACACTGCAGGAAGGTACTGCCTCGGTGCGGGACATTGATCTGGGCATGAAGCTGGGCACCAATTATCCTCATGGGCCCTTTGAATGGGCCAATGCCATTGGAGTGGCCCGCGTATATGATATCCTGGAAGCGCTATACCAGGACACTCACGAGGAGCGCTACAAAGCCTGCCCGCTACTGAAGCATATGGCTTTGCGGGGCGAGTCGTTTGAGTTAGCGAGCTAGTACTGCAGCAGGAACTGCTACCCGCAGACTGCGTTTGCCGAAGCACGCGGCAAAATCCACATTGCCCCACCAATGTGGATTACTGGAAAGGTCGTTGAAGTAGATGGTTTTGAGCTTGACCGTGAGTGGGGGCAATACCACGTCTGGTATGGGAGCCGTGAGCAGCCGGTAGCGGGCTTGCTGCTCTTGGTCGTAGCGGGCGGCGTTACCACTCAACCAGTCAGAATAAGCCGAAACGACAGTATTGATGCGCCGGTTAATGTGCAGACGCTCCAGGGGTACATCATGGTTGCTCCATAGTGCCACGAAGATCAGGCCGCCTACTAATAGCCGGGCCGGGCCACTCAGCTGGGGTGCCGCGTGCCCTTTCCGCACCCGGTAGCCAATCCAGCCAAACACCGACATCCACCAGCTCACCATAAAAAAGAGGTAAAGAATATTGAAGCACCGGGGCGGCGGCGGCGTATCAATGGCCAGATACGTCAGTAGAAAGCTGCTGTAAAGTCCCATACCAAAGAACAGCGGCCACCACCAAACATTCCGGGTAAGGCGCTGCCAGATCGGGGCCGCTTTGGCAACAGCCACTTGATGCAGCCAGGGCAATAATAGGATGGTAACCAGTACCAAAATGCCGCTGCCCAGCCAGTTGACGAGCATATAGGCCACGGCTACCGTCGTGGTGAACACTGCGTGGGGCACTGATACCTGCACTTTCATGCTGTCTATCCGGCTGAAGTTACCGGGGGCTGAAAGCAGCAAAATAGCGCTGAGCAGAGCCAAGCCTGTCAGCCACCACCAACCGGCCGCTGACCTATTTTTCCATAGCACAGGTACCGAAACCAGCCCGCCCGCAATGGCAATGCAAGCTGTTACCTCCGAGAAAGCGGGAGCAAAAAAGGCCAGCAGACTGGCTATTACCCAGAATACGCCTCGCAGACTATGCTGCCGAATAAGGGGAAGCACCCCCATGACGGCCAGCAGTGCCAAGCCTAGAATGCAGGGAACTGTATATGCCAGGCCGCTAATAAACCAGTAAAAGGCCTCAGTAGGACTTGGGAGCCACAGGAAGTATAAAAGCACCAGTATGCTCCCCCCGGCCCAGCGCACCCGCTTGGATATAGTACCGCCACTCAGCACAGTATAGGCAGATACCGCCATACTCAGTCCCAGCAGCAGAATCAACCCTCCTACATACAACCTGTACAAAGGTAAATTCACCCCCCCTGCCGCTATAAACGGGTGCAAGATGCTGATAAGCGAGGAAGAGAACCGCCCCGAATGCCGAAAATGGGTATTAAATATGTAGGGCAGAAAGCTTTCTTTCCGGAGCGCCTGGGGCACACTGTAGTCATCCAGATAAGGATGGCAATAAACCGCCAAGGCAAGAAAAGGGAGCAGGCAGAGAGCAGCCCCTATGCCCAATAGCCACGGCCAGAAGCGGCGGTGCAGAAAAAGGGCTGAGGCAGAGCGGAAAATCATGACGTAAAAAAGGGAAGTACCGCAAAGTACTTCCCTTTCATTTATTGCTTCAGCAAAATGCTTACTCTACTGTTACCGATTTGGCCAAGTTACGGGGCTGGTCTACGTTGCAACCACGCAGTACCGCAATATGGTAAGATAGCAGCTGCAGTGGAACTACTGATACCAGTGGCATCAGGACTTCGCTTGTAGCGGGTACTTCAATCACAAACTCGGCCATATCCGGAATTGTCGTGTCACCTTCCGTTACCACCGCAATAATGCGGCCTTTGCGGGCTTTCACTTCCTGAATGTTCGACACTACCTTCTCATACGAGCTGTCCTTGGTAGCAATAACTACTACCGGCATGTTCTCATCAATAAGGGCAATAGGGCCGTGCTTCATTTCAGCCGCTGGGTAGCCCTCGGCATGGATGTAGCTGATTTCTTTCAGCTTCAGAGCGCCTTCCAGCGCTACCGGGAAGTTATACCCGCGGCCCAAGTACAAGAAGTTAGGCACATCCTTGAAAATCTCGGCAATCTGCTTGATTTCCGTGTTCAGCAGGAGTGCCTTTTCTACTTTGGATGGAATATTTTCCAGCTCCACCATCAACTCCCGCAGTTTCAGATCGGTGAGAGTGCCGCGCTTGCTGCCTACAATCATCGCCAGCAGCGTGAGTACAGTTACCTGTGCTGTAAAGGCTTTGGTAGAAGCTACCCCAATTTCAGGGCCTGCATGGGTATAAGCACCAGCATCAGTAGCGCGGGCAATGCTGCTGCCCACTACATTGCAAATGCCGAAAATGGTAGCGCCTTTGCTCTTCGCTAACTCAATAGCTGCCAGGGTATCCGCGGTTTCACCGGACTGCGAAATAGCAATAACAATGTCGCGCTCCGTGATGATGGGGTTCCGGTAGCGGAACTCCGAAGCATATTCCACTTCTACCGGAATCCGTGCCAAATCCTCAATCAGGTACTCGGCTACCAGGCCCGCGTGCCAGGAGGTACCACAAGCAACAATGATGATGCGCTGGGCATTCACGAACTTCTGCTCGTAGGCTCGCACACCACCCATGTTCAGGTGGCCGGCTTCCAGTTCTAAACGGCCGCGCATGGAGTCGAGGATGGAGCGAGGCTGCTCAAAAATCTCCTTCAGCATGAAGTGCTCGTAACCGCCTTTCTCAATGCTGTCGAGGGCCATTTCCAGCTTCTGGATGTACGGCGTCTGCTGTACATCTTCTTTGCTGCGAATCTCCATCTTGCCATCCCGAATAACTACGATTTCATAGTCATTCACATACACCACTTCGTTAGTGTACTCAATAATAGGCGTAGCGTCGGAAGCCAGGAAGAACTCGCCTTCACCGATGCCAATTACCATGGGAGAGCCTTTGCGAGCAGCAATCAGCTGGTTTGGCTCATCCTTGCTCAGCACAACAATAGCATAAGCACCTACCACTTCGTGCAGGGCCAGGCGTACAGCTTCTTCCAGCGAGCAGTTGTTTTGCTTCTGAATTTCTTCAATCAGATTTACGAATACTTCCGTGTCCGTATCAGAGTGAAAAACGTGTCCCTGCTGCTGCAGGTGCGTTTTCAGCGCGGCATAGTTCTCAATAATGCCATTATGGATAATGGCAATCCGCTCGGAGGTAGAATAGTGGGGGTGAGCGTTGGAGTCATTAGGCTCGCCATGCGTGGCCCAGCGGGTATGCCCCATGCCGGTATGCGAGTGCAAATCTTTATCGGCAATGAAAGCTTCTAAGTCAGCGACTTTGCCCTTCTTCTTGTAAACGTTCAACTCACCGTTTAACAAGGCCACTCCGGCAGAATCGTATCCCCGGTATTCCAGACGACGCAGTCCTTTTAGAATGATGGGGCAAGCCTCACGGTGCCCAATGTATGCTACAATGCCGCACATAATAGTTCAGTGAAAAAGGAAAATAGGCAGAAAAAAGGCCGGCTAGTACCAACGGAGCAAAGGCCCTCGCCGGAAACCAGCCGACAAAAATGCTGAAAAAGGTATTTCTACAGGCTGGACGTGTATACGCGCAACCTGATATTATTGGCGTCGAGTACGGCGCGGTTCAGGGTAAGGTTGGTCAGCTGAAGCGCGGCTTCTTCATTGGTTGTTAAACCATTGATGTTCCGTGGAGATGGAGTCAGCAAAAAGCCCTGCGGTATTTCAGCATCCAACTTGCCCGCTACATATGCCTGTACATAGCTGGTGAGCAAAACGCTGTAGTACTTATTGGTTGGTCCCAAATCGTAATACGTTACTGCAGCCGCATTTCCCGCCCCTTGAGCTGACGCAACATCTCTTTGAACCAGGCGGTCTTGGGTTACCCCATTAACGTTCCGGCGCAGAACCAAGTTATTGCGGTTCACTTCATACAGGTAAGCAAACGGCGGATAAGCAAACTGTAGGTTGGCAAAGGGTTTTATCGGAATAATAAGTTCCGCCCGGTTAATAATAAGATTGGGCTGCTTACGCAACTCGTTCAGACCGGGTATGAATAGCTTGGTGCTTAAGCCAGTTCCTTCCTGGATATAGGTTAAGCCATTTGTTCTGTCGGCCGACACAGAATCTTTGCGAGTACGTAAGCCCGCAAAAGCAGCTGAGCCGCTTAAATCGGTCGTGATTTGTGTAAAGAAACGAGGCGCATTAGGGTTGGTTCCAGTAGGGTCACCCAGATCAATGCTATAAGTACGGCCGGGTGTTTTCCGCTTATCTACGTGGAAATACACTACCATACGCGTGCTGGCAGAGCGGCCAAACTGGACAATAGAGCCTGAGAAGCTGGCCGTAGGGGCCAAGGCAAAGCCGGGCAGCAAGGAAGAAAGCGTTGTCTGGCTAAAACCAGGAGTATTCAGGGCCTCAAAGAGTTGTGTGGTAAACGATGAAGTCTGTCCGGCTTTTACCAGGGGTAGCCGGACTACTCGCACCGGAACCGCCACTACTACCGTCGTGGTGTCATCGGCCGAAGTAGGGTTCTTCAGCTGCCGCACCAAAGCCGTCCGGTTCACTTTGTCGCTCACATTCGTCAGCAAAGCGGGCGTTTGCACGGGTAGCGAGCTGGCCGAAGTATATGTTACTCGCTCTTCCAGAGGTTGAGCTAAACGGAAAAGATCAAACTGAACAGGCTTGGTGTCCGTGCCATACACCCGATCAAAACCCAGCCGCAGGACCACCGAATCCAGGCGGGCATTGGTGTAATCAGAAGGAAGGGAGTCGGAAGTGACTTTCGTCTCGAAAAAGGTACGTGCCGTAATGGTGCCCAGGTTGGCATCGGTCAGGCGGCCCACCAGATACTGGTTGCGGCCCAACGTGCCGAGCGAATCCAGCTTCACGGTGGAAGCCGTTACGGCAAAATCCTTGAATTCGGTATTAATAGGCGTAGTGCCGGGGAGGTCCAAGCCTAGCTCATTGGGGTCTTCGCAAGCAGTAAGCAGGAGGGAAGCCGAAAGAAAAAATGCCGACGCCCGTCGGAAGGCGCTAGCTGGCCAATTCATTATAGAGAGCGTAGTAAGAGGTAAGCAGATTATCATCGGCCGCTACCTGGCCAATGCTGCGCTTCTGGGAATACTCGTTGAAAAGCGCATTCAGGTTGTCGCTGAAGTCTTCGTCCGATTTGATGACCGAGTCAGCATACTCCATGCCGATTTTGATGAAGCCACCGAAATCAGCGGATTTCAGATGGGTGAGCATCTCATCATCAATGTCCAGCATCTTGGCCTTCTCAATAATGTCGCCTTCAAATTTGTGGGCGAATTCATTGTTATAGACCGTGAAAATAGACTTGGAGTCCTTGAAAATCGGGTCCTTCTTGTAAGTCGTTTTCAGGTACATCGGAATCAGGCCCGTCATCCAGTCGTTGCAATGAACGATGTCCGGCGCCCAGCCCAGTTTCTTCACCGTTTCCAGCACGCCCTTGCAGAAGAAGATGGCGCGCTCATCGTTATCGGCATGGAACTGGTTGTTTTTATCAACCAGCACCGACTTGCGGTGAAAATAATCTTCGTTGTCGATAAAATAAACCTGCAACTTGGCATTGGGAATAGAAGCCACCTTGATAATCAGGGGCTTTTCCTCTTCGCCTACGGCAATGTTGATGCCGGACAGACGGACAACTTCGTGCAGACGGTTCTTCCGCTCGTTGATAATGCCGAAGCGAGGAACGAAAATTCGGATTTCCATCCCCATTTCCTGCATTCCCTGGGGCAACATCCGCAGAAACTCCGCTACCTTGGTCGTCTGCAAAAACGGATTAATCTCCGTGGCAGCATAGAGTATTCTCAGCTTAGACATACAGGGTTCTGTGGTTAAAATTGGGAGGGCACACTTTGGGATGCACAAAATTAAACATTTTTAGGCGAAAATTCAACGAAACCCGCCCGTAGATGCCTGTGTGGCGTCGGAAGGGCCCTGTGTGTATATGGAGATTCTGCAAACCGCTGCCGGGTTGCAAGCGCGCACCGAAGGGTGGCGCCAAAACGGGCAGCGCATTGGGCTGGTGCCCACTATGGGCGCGCTGCACGAAGGCCACCTGCAACTGGTTAGAGCGGCCGCCCGGGAGAATGATGTCGTCGTCGTCAGCATTTTTGTCAACCCCACCCAGTTCAACAACCCGGAAGACTTCCGGCTGTACCCGCGCCTGCCTGAAGCTGATGCGACTCTGCTGCAGGATACCGGCTGCACCGTACTGTTTGCTCCCTCCGTGGAGGAAATGTATCCCCAGCCCACGGTGATGCGCTTTGACTTTGGCGCGTTGGAGCAGGTGATGGAGGGCGCCCACCGCCCGGGGCACTTCAATGGCGTGGCCACTGTGGTGAGCAAGCTGTTTCACCTGAGCCGGCCGCACCGCGCCTACTTCGGGCAGAAGGATTTGCAGCAGGTAGCGGTTATTCGCCAGATGGTGGCCGATCTGAGCTTTGATCTGGAGCCGGTTACCTTCCCCACCGTGCGGGAAGCCGACGGACTGGCCATGTCCTCCCGCAACCGGCGCCTTTCGCCGCAGGCCCGGGCGGTAGCTCCGCGCCTGTACCAAGCCCTGGAACTGGCCACCCGTTTGTTACAGCAGCATGCCACCGTGGCCGAGGTGCAGCAACAAGTCACGGCCTTTCTGCAGCAGCACCCGGAAATTGAGCTGGAGTACTTTGATATCAGCAATGCCCGCACGCTGCAACCCCTTGAGGACGGCGCCGCCCCGGCCGGGCAGGTGGCTTTGTGCCTGGCGGCTTGGCTGGATGGCGTGCGGCTGATTGATAACGTGGTAGTGAACCTGGCGTAAGTCAACCTTCGGTGCCACGGGATTTAACTATCTTTGCGGCCATTCATTCACCCGCTTTCACTCATGCAAATCGAGGTTCTCAAGTCCAAAATTCACCGGGCCAAAGTCACGCAGGCTGAGCTACACTACGTAGGCAGCGTCACGATTGATGAGGACCTGCTGGATGCCGCCAACATGGTGGAAAACGAGAAAGTGACCATTGTGAACGTGAACAATGGGGAGCGGTTCGAAACCTACACCATTCGGGGCGAGCGGGGCTCCGGCATGATTTGCCTGAACGGACCTGCTGCCCGGCGCGTTGCCGTAGGCGACATCGTAATTATCTTCTCCTACTGCCTCATCGATTTTGCCATTGCCCGCCAGCATCAGCCTACGCTGGTGTTTCCGGACCAGCATAACCGGCTGGTATAATTACCGTTGCTCTTACTAAAGTGCCCGTTGCCAGTCTGTTCGCCAGATAATGGCAGCGGGCACTGCGCTACCGGCTCCTTTTAACCGGCTCTAGATTTACGTGAAAAAACTGCTCAATATTCTAAAGTATGTGCTCCTGCTGGCCTTCTCGGCCCTGCTGATGCGCTACGCCGTGCGCGACCAGGATCTTAGCAAGGTGGGGCGGTACATGCGCGAGGCCAATTACTTCTGGATGGGTCTCACCGTTCTGCTCTCGGCGCTGGGCTACTTTAGCCGCGCCTACCGCTGGAAAATGCAGTTGGATGCCACTAAGCACAAGCCCGGCTATTGGGATGTATACCACGCCATGATGGTGGGCTACCTAGCCAATCTGGTGCTGCCACGTATGGGTGAGGTCGTGCGGTGCTCCATCCTGCGGCGTACCGGCGGCATTCCGGTGCAGGTGGCCCTAGGTGCCGTTATTACGGAGCGGGTAATTGACGTGCTGGTGCTGTTTTCCCTGTTGGGCGCTACGCTTCTGCTGGATTTTCATAAGTTCTGGGCCTTTGTGCTGAGCCTATTCTCTGATAAGTACGATACGCTGGCCCAAAGCCGGGATATCCTGCTGGTTGCCGCTGGTATTGCCGGGGCGTTAGCGCTCATTGGTGGTTACTTGCTTTACCGGAACGTGGAGCGGCTGCGGCAGCTGGCCCTGTTTAACAAGCTGGAAGGATTTGTGCGCGGGCTCATGGAGGGTGTATTCAGCATCCGCAAGCTGGATAGCAAAGGCCTGTTCCTGCTGCATACGGCCTTCACCTGGCTGGTCTATTATCTCATGGACTATCTGGCATTTTTTGCCTTCCCGGAAACCCATAACCTGGGTATGGCTGCCGGTCTGGCAGTCCTTACGTTTGGGGCGTTTGGGATGGCTACGCCGGTGCAGGGCGGCATCGGGGCCTTTCACCTGATGGTGCAAAGCACCCTGCTGGTCTATGGGGTGTCGAAGGAAGCGGGTATTGCGTATGCGCTGGTAGTGCATGGCACCCAAACGCTGCTGGTAGTGCTGATGGGTGGTATCAGCTTTGTAGTCAGTATGATCAAGTCGGGTCGGGAAAAGCGCGCCATAGCGGCGTCGGTGCCCGATGCCGCCACCCCAGCCTATGTGGAGTAAAGAAAAAATATTAAGCCGCGAGGCCCTGCTGCCCGTGCTGGAGCAGTGGCGCCAGCAGGGCCGCCGCATTGTATTCACCAACGGCTGCTTCGACCTGCTGCACCTCGGCCACGTCGATTACCTGGAGAAAGCACGGCACCTAGGCGATGCGCTGGTAGTAGGGTTGAATACCGATGCATCTGTTAGCTGTCTGAAACCAGGCCGACCTTTGCAGGACGAAATGTCACGGGCCCGCATTCTGGCTTCCCTTTTGTTTGTGGATGCGGTAGTACTCTTCGATGAGCCTACGCCGCTGGAACTCATTCAATTGGTGCAGCCTGATATCCTGGTAAAGGGGGATGACTACGCCATCAGTGGAATTGTAGGCCACGAGGAAGTGTTACAAAGAGGCGGAGAGGTGCTCACCGTACCGCTGGTGGCTGGCTACAGCACCACGCGTATTGTAGAGCGCATCCGCCAACTCCTTACTCCCTAAGCTCTTCCTCCTATGTATTCCACAAGCCCAATATATCTGGTCGTTATCGGGGCCATGATTGTCAGCTGGCTGATACAGTGGCGCCTGCGCAGCAAGTTTGCGCAGTACGCCCAGATTGGTCTGAAATCAGGCCTCACGGGCCGGCAGATTGCCGAGCTCATGTTGGCTGACCACGGCATCACTGATGTCAAAGTTATCAGCACGGAAGGCCGCCTTTCCGACCACTACAACCCCGCCGATAAGACCGTTAATCTCTCCGAGTCGGTGTACGCGGAGCGCAGTGCCGCCGCCGCTGCGGTAGCGGCGCACGAATGCGGCCATGCCGTGCAACACGCTACTGCCTACAGCATGCTGCAGTTTCGCTCGGCCATGGTACCGGCCCTGAGTGCCGTGTCGCGCTTTATGCCCTTCATCCTCCTGGCGGGGGTGTTGATGCTGCGCACCTCACTGATTCCGCTGGGCGTGGGCATTGCTCTGTTCTCGCTGACTACGCTGTTCTCCTTTGTTACCCTGCCCGTGGAGTTTGATGCTTCCCGCCGGGCCCTGGCCTGGATTGATAAGCGCGGTATTGTAACCTCCCAGGAGCATGCTATGGCGAAAGATGCCCTCTGGTGGGCCGCCATGACGTATGTGGTAGCCGCCATTAGTTCCCTGGCCACCCTGCTCTACTACGTAAGCATTTTCATGGGCAGCCGTGACCGGCGCTAACCTGTCAGCTTCTTCTTTAGTTAAGCGCAACGGGCCTCTTCGCCAGCCGGAGAGGCCCGTTGGTGTTTCGTTCTTATACTACGAATTCCGTAAGCTCTGAAGGAAAGCAGCCAACGCAAAATGCCTTATTAGAAAAATACGGGCATGCTGCTGTAACTGCCAGTTGAGTAGCTTAATTTTGACCACAATTCCCACCCGCTGCCCCAAGCAGCTCCACCTTCCTCACCCAAGTTTTACCGCATGGATTTCCAGCTCACCGAAGAACAACTTGCCGTTCAGGCTGCCGCCCGCGACTTTGCCCAGAATGAACTTTGGGCCGGCGTAATTGAGCGCGACGAGCACCAAAAATTCCCCACCGAGCAAATCAAGAAGATGGGCGAGCTGGGCTTCCTGGGCATGATGGTTAGCCCTGAGTACGGCGGCGGCGGCATGGACACGGTTTCCTACGTGCTGGCCATGGAAGAAATTTCCAAGGTCGATGCTTCCTGCTCGGTTATTATGTCCGTGAACAACTCACTGGTATGCTGGGGCCTGGAGAAATACGGAACGGAGGAGCAAAAGCAGAAATACCTGCCCCGCCTCACTTCCGGCGAAATCATTGGCGCGTTCTGCCTCTCCGAGCCCGAAGCCGGCTCCGATGCCACCATGCAGCGCACCACCGCCGAGGATATGGGCGACCATTACCTGCTGAACGGCACCAAAAACTGGATTACCAACGGCTCCTCTGCTTCGGTGTACCTGGTTATTGCCCAGACCAACCCAGAACTCAAGCACCGCGGCATCAATGCCCTCATCGTGGAGAAAGATGCTCCCGGTTTCGTGGTAGGTCCTAAAGAGAACAAGCTGGGCATCCGCGGCTCCGACACCCACTCCCTCATGTTCACGGACGTGAAGGTGCCCAAGGAAAACCGCATTGGCGAGGATGGCTTCGGCTTTAAGTTCGCTATGCAGGTGCTGGCCGGCGGCCGGATCGGCATTGCGGCCCAAGCTTTGGGTATTGCCTCGGGTGCTTATGAGTTGTCGTTGAAATACTCGAAGGAGCGCAAGTCATTTGGCGTGCCGATTTCCCAGCACCAGGCCATCCAGTTTAAGCTGGCCGATATGGCCACCAACATCGATGCCGCCCGCCTCCTGTGCCTGCAAGCCGCTCACGATAAGGACGCGCACCAGGACTACGCCAAATCCGGCGCTATGGCCAAGCTGTTCTCCTCCAAAGTGGCTATGGATACGGCCGTTGAAGCGGTGCAAGTGCACGGCGGTTACGGCTTTGTGAAAGAATTCCACGTGGAGCGCATGATGCGCGACGCCAAAATCACGCAGATTTATGAGGGCACTTCTGAGATTCAGAAAATTGTAATCTCACGGGAAATCCTCAAGTAAAAGGCGAATTGCCTAAAAGTCAGATTCATTGCACTAAACCCAGCCAATTTTTTGGCTGGGTTTTAGTTTTTGTGAATTTTTATATCTTATTTTGCATTGTATAAACTCGGGCAAGTAGCGCCCGTTTTCCACTCAGCTCCCCCACACCTAAGCGGTTTATGGAAGATTACAATAAAGTGATAGAGTCGCTCGGCGTCCGCTATATCAAAGCGAAGAACCTCGTCTTGCAGCAGCCTTTCACGGTGCGCAATTCGTATGACGTTGGCAATAATTTGATTCTCCTGCACAAAGGGCATATTTCCTTTGGCGATGATGAGCAGACCACGGTAGAAGAAGGCGAAATGCTCTTCATTCCCGGCGGTCGGGCTACGCGCGTGGCCTACGGCGACGGCGGCGGTAAGGTCATCACCAACGATGACCTGATCAGCAACAAAGACAAGTTTTTCCACTCGAATTCTGACCTCGACCTCATCGGCGACGCTGAAGAGAGCCACAGCTTTGTGAGCTTTGAGGCCAAAGTATTTGACTCGGTTAACTTCTTTGCCTCCCTTGATGTACCTGCTTTCCTGATTACCGGCAATTCCAAGCTGGCTAACCTGGTTATTAAAGTGGTAGAGGAAAGCCTGCAGGAACTGCCTGGCCGGGAGCGTCTCATCACCATTTACACCGAGAACATTGTGGTGGAAATTGTGCGCTACATCTTGAAAAACAAGATGTTTGTGGAGCAGCTGGCCACCAACAGCACCTACTTCAAGGATCCACGCCTCATTGACCTGTTCAACTACATCAAAGAGAACCTGGGCGGCGACCTGTCGAACAAGGTGCTCAGCGGCGTAGCCAACGTGTCGGAAGACTATGTAGGCCAGTACTTTAAGATGCTGACCGGCATCAACCCCCAGGACTACATCGAATACCAGCGCATGGAGCGGGCCGTATTCCTGTTGCGTACCACCAAAAAGAGCATCCGCGACATTGGGAAAGAAGTGGGCTACAAAGACACCGCTTATTTCTGTCGTCGTTTCAAGATGATGTTTGGCATTCCAGCCGGTAAAATGCGCCGTCGTGAGTCCGCCATGAACATCTAATTCTGCTTCGACTTGCATAAAAAAAGCCCTGGTATCATACCAGGGCTTTTTTTATGCGCTTTAATTGAGCGCCGTGCTGGCTACGGCATTGAAGGACTGTACCACCGCTGCTACCTCCGGCAGGAAGCCTGGGTCTTTTTCAATCTGATTGCCAATGACAATTACATCGGCCCCGGCCTCCAAGGCGGCCTGGGCTTTTTCAGTGGTATTAATCCCACCTCCTACAATGAGAGGGACTTCCACCGCCTGGCGTACAGCCTTAATCATGGCGGAGGATACCGGATACATGGCGCCACTGCCACCATCCAGATACATCAGGCGCAAGCCCAGCTGTTCGCCGGCCATGGCCGTGCAGGCGGCAATACCAGGCTTATCATAGGGTAAGGGCGTGGTGCCGCTTACGTAGCTTGCCGTAGTCTGACGGCCGGTATCAACCAGCATATAACCGGTGGGCAGAATCTGCAGTTTGCTCTGGCGCAGCAAAGGGGCGGCAATGACGTGCTGCCCAATCAGGAACTCCGGATTTCGTCCGGAAATCAGTGAAAGCAGCAGAATACCATCGGCCTGTCCATCCAGGTGCAGGCTGTGGCTGGGGAACAGCAGCACCGGTACTTTGGAGCGGCTTTTCAGCAACTGAATAAGGGTAGCCTGGTACGAATTCAGTACCAGGCTACCCCCAACAAAAAAGTAATCGACCGGATGGGTCTCGCTTAGCTCCAGCAAATGCCGGCAGCCCGCCTCGTCCAACTGGTCGGGGTCGAGCAATACGGCCAGCGACTTCTGGCCGCGGGCGCGGCGTTTGCTAAGGCCTTCATAGAGACTGTTGAGGCGCATTCGCGTCGTCGTGGTGATACGTAAAGTCTATGTCCTGCGTGGCCGGCTGAGCGGCGGGCGCTGTTGCAAGGTCGTTATTTTTGTCTACAGGCAAATATTCTCCTACTTTTTTGGCGACATAAGCCATCAGCACCGCCGAAACCTGCGCTATCAGCATTTTACCGGTATCCGACTTCAAAAACACGTTGAAGGCATCGGCCATGATGGAAGACGCACTGGAAGTAGGCTGCTGCGGACGCAAGGCTGGTGTGGTAGACCGTGCGGAGCGGGTATACTGGCTGATGGGGTTGTCCAGCGGAGGGAACGGATCCTCAGAGTCCGTGTGGTACACGTCGGGGGCCAGGTCGGCACGCTCATGGTTACTGGGCATCTGGCTGCCCCGGTCGTACTGATGCGGACCAGCGCCGAAGCCCAGATCATCACTCTCGGCGGTATCTACGGGGCTGTATGCTGGCCGCCGGTGGCGACTGTGGAGAGATTTGCCGGGATGATAGTCCAGCTGCTCATCATCTTCAAAGTCATCTTCCTCAGAAGGGCGGGAGCGGAAGGCGCGGGCTATCAGCCAGATGCCACCCGCCACGCCGGCGCCAATCAAGGCATACTTACCAATGCGCTGGGTCTGCTCTTTAATATCTTCCACATCGCCCATTAGGGCGCGCTCATATTCCAGCTTCTGGCGCTCCAGAAACTCCTTTTCGTCTTCAAAAAGCGGGTTGTGCAAATCGGCCATGGGAGAGAATTAAGCTTGGCGTTTATCAGATTTATAAATGGTGTTGCTCAGCATCTTATCGGCTAGCCCCTGGAATAGCTTTTTATCTACACCTACGATAAACACAATCAACAGCACCAGATAGATAGCGGCTACAATCCCAAAGCCCCAGTACGAGCTGTCCAGAGCGGCATTGAGAGCCAGCCCCGCAAAAATGCTCAGAAACACGAGAAACAACAGCCCAATAAGCGCCATGGTGACTCCGTGGGCAGTACCAACAAAGGCGTTTTTAACTTTTTCCTGGGTTTCGAGGCGTACAAGATCAATACGCGTATCGAGGTAGCCCATCAGGTTCCCGATCAAACTGTCATTTCGGGGCGTTTTGGTAGCGTCGTCGTCGTTGGCCATGCGGCAGAAGGAGTTTAGGGAGATAAATGCTTTAAAGAACTGGGTACGGAAAATACACGAGGAATGGTGCGATGCTAATGGAACTTCATACGAAAAAGCCTGTTCATCGTCTGAATTCCTACCGTAAAAGTCCCGTTCTTGCCCTGCTTACCGCTGTATTTTGAGCCCGAATCATTACCATATCCTGGGAGTATCAACTACGGCCACGGCGCTGGAGATTAAGCAGGCCTATAAGCGGCTGGCGCTACGCTACCACCCCGACCGTCATCGGGGCGATACGCGCTTTGAAGAGCAGTTTAAACAGGTGAGCGTGGCCTACGGTATCTTATCGGACCCGATCCGCCGGGCTTCCTACGACCACCTGCTGCGACAGGATGCGCTGCGGGCCGATGCTGCCCGCCGGCAGCAGCAATTCCGGGCACAGGGCCAGCGCGTATATGGGGTGCCGATGCCCCCGCCACAGCCGCTGCGCACCCGCCGTCCGGCTACTTCGTCGGAGCGCCACTACCGGCCCATACCCAAACGCCGCACCCGGTTTACACGCCGGGACTATCTGCTCATGCTGGGGGTACTTGGGTTGTTTATCCTGTTTGGGCTGTCAGTGAAAGTTACCATGGACCATCTCACCGCCCTGTCTAACTACGATGATGGGATAAAAGCTTATGGAGAGCGGCGGTGGAGTGTGGCGCATGCGTATCTATCGGAGGCCGTTCACTTTAAGCCGGAATTCAGTGCTGCCCGGCGGCGGCGGGGTGAAATAGAGCAGTTGGTTTTTCACGATTATGCTAATGCATTAACGGATTATAAGGTGGCCTTACGACAGCCCGCCTCGGTACGGCAGGCGGCCGAACTGTGGTGGCGTGTGGGACAGTGCCAGACTGAGCAGGGCCACATGGAAGGCGCCCTGCACAGCTACTCGCGGGCTATTCGGCTGGATTCTACTCTGGCTGGTCCCTGGCTGGACAGGGGAGAGCTGCGCATGTTTGAGCAGCGCCGATTTCGGGCCGCTATCCGTGATTTATCCATGGGCCTACGGCAGCGCGCGGCAAAGGGCAGCAGTCCCTCCGTACGGTACCTGACTTACCGGGGCCTGGCTTGGTTTAAGCTAGGCGAGTATGAGGCTGCCCGCGAAGATTATCAGCAAGTATTACTAAATAACCCCAATAACGGGCAGATCCATTTTCTGCTGGGGCGGCTGGCCCAGGAGGAGGGCAAGCCGGTGGCCGCCTGCGAATTCTACGCCCGCGCCGTGCTGCTTGGGTATGGCTACGCTGAGGAAGCGCGGCTGAAAAGCGGCTGTCAATAAGCTGACAAGCCCGACACGATGTATCAGGCTTGTGATTAGATCAGGCTTGGTATTAAGGTTACTCCGCTGGGGCCAGGTCCGTATTGGCCGGGCCCATCAGCAGCTTGCCAAAGGCATCGAAGCGGGAACCGTGGCAGGGACAGTCCCAGCTGCTTTCCAGGCCATTCCAATGCACCACGCAGCCCAGGTGTGGGCAAATGGCCGAGCACTCATGCACTTTCCCATCAGCGGCTTTATATACGGCTACTTTGGTGATGCCCCGGCGCAATACAGCACCCGAGCCGGCTGGAATGTCTTCAGGTTTGGCTACATCGCCACCCGTTAGCAACTCCGTGTATTCAGTGGCTACATTCACATTTTCGCGCACAAACTCCTTAATGGATTCTGGCTTGAGAGTAACCCGGCCCGGGTCGTAGAGCTTCTCCCAGGAATTAGGGCGGTCCATAACCAAGTCCCGGATCAGCATAGCACCCAGGGTGCTGTGCGTCATGCCGTGGCCGGAGTCACCGGTAATCAGGTACACGTTGTCTTTATCCAGTGGATTGCGGCCTGCAAATCCCAGGCAATCTACCGGCTCCATCACCTGTCCCGACCATTGGTATTCTACGCTCGTAATCTGCGGAAAATGTGCGCGGGTCCACTCTTCCAGGCAGCGCAGCCGCTCGGCAGGGTTTTCCTCCTGCCCGGTTTTATGGTCTTCGCCGCCCACAATCAGCAGGTCATCACTTGCTTCGGGTACTTCCTGTAGACGGATGTAGTGGTATGGGTCGGCGGTATTCCAATACAGCGCTTTGGTAATGGAGCCTTTCGGCACACGGGCGGCCAGTACGTAGGTGCGGTAAGGAGCCTGCTTGGTATGCATCACTACCCGGTCGTTGAATGGCGTGTTAGTGGCAATAACAATGGCTTGTGCGGTTACCGCAACCCCTTCGGAGGTGATTACCCGGGCGGGAGAGCCGCCTTCTACCGTTTCTACATGGGTGTGCGTAAAAATATGTCCTCCCTGAGCTGTAATGGCATCCACGAGCCCATGGAGATACTTGAGAATGTGGAACTGACCCTGATTGGGAAAACGCAGACATTCGCCGGTTTTAAATCCCTGCACTCCAGCATCAGCCAGTTGCTCTACCTGCTTTAATCCCGCACGGTGCGCGGCTTTCAATTCATCGGCCAGCTCTTGGGAGGTGCCGTTGGCGGGTAGGAAAAGGTAGCCGTCCAGACGCGAAAAGTCACAGGCTATTTTCTCGGTTAGTGCTATTCGCTCTATCTCATCTATAGCAGCGCCATGGCTTTCGGCTGCTAGCCGGGCACCTTCCTGGCCAAATAGATTTTCCAGGGTAGAGTACCGGTCATCCAGCGCATTGGATAGATGCGCAGTGGTGCGGCCGCTCTCGCCGCTGGCAATTTCACCATCTTCCAGCACTATTACCTGCTTGCCTTCTTTTCCCAGGAGATAAGCCGTCGTAAGGCCTGCAATACCGGCGCCTACAATCACCACATCGGCACTCATGGGCTTTTTTAGCGCTGAAAAGGTGGGTAGCGCGGCGGCTGTGGGGAACCAAACAGATTGGGTAGCACCAGATGTAGGGGCGCCAGAAGCAGGGTTAGGCATAGCAGGGGTAGAATAGTTTCTCCCGTGCTTACGGCCGGCTAAGCCCAAGGTTGAGCCGTTGGCCGTATCGTTAAGTACTAGCCAAATAGCCTCTTAGCCAAGAGATATGCCTTGGGTTACAGGCGTTTGGTTAAACGAAAAATCCCTGCCGGCTGGGTGCGGGCAGGGATTTTAATCTGTGGTAATGATTGGAATCGAACCAACGACACCAGCATTTTCAGTGCTGTGCTCTACCAACTGAGCTACATTACCATCTCCTCTTAAGCCGTATGGCCGTTGGGGAGCACAAAAGTAGTAAACCCATTCCAACCTGCAAGGCGTATCGTAAAAAAATGTTTCCGACTGCCAAAAGATATAGTTTGTTATGCATAACGACTATATTTCGGCCTAAACCCCAAACCTACCCATTTTCCTGTGCATTTTTCTATCCAAAACATTCTCTTCCTGCTGGTAGCGGTGGCGGGCTTTGGCCTGTTTGCCTGGCAAGCGCGGAAGATACGGGCCAATATCCTGGTGGGGCGCGACCGGGATATGAGCGGCCATGTGAGCGAGCGGCTGTGGAAAACGCTGCTGGTCGCCTTCGGACAACAGAAGATGTTCAAGCGCCTCACCCCGGCGTTTCTACACCTGATTGTCTATATCGGCTTCATCGTCATTAACATTGAAGTTATTGAAATTCTGATTGACGGCATTTTCGGGACGCACCGGGTACTGGGCTTTATGGGCCCGCTGTATTCTGCCCTTACGGGCACCAATGAAGTGCTGGGGGCTCTGGTCGTTCTGGCCGTAACGGCCTTCTGGTGGCGCCGCAACGTGGCTGGGGTACGCCGCTTTTCCGGCCCGGAAATGCGCGCCTGGCCCCGCCTGGATGCCAACGTAATCCTCTATATCGAGGTGGCCTTGATGGTGGCGTTGTTTCTGATGAACTCCTCCGACCTAAAAGCACACCAACTGGAAGGCAAAGAGCTGGCGGGCGCATTCCCTATTAGTCAGTTTCTGACGGGTTTGCTTCCCACAAATGCCAGCAGCTTAGCTGTGCTGGAGCGCGTGGGCTGGTGGGCGCACATTGTCGGTATTCTGCTGTTTCTGAACTACCTGCCCTCGTCCAAGCACTTCCACATTATCCTTGCTTTTCCGAATGTGTACTTCTCCCGGCTGGTGCCGCAGGGGCAGTTCTCGAACGTGGACAGCATCACCCACGAGGTGAAAGCCATGATGGACCCCACGTACCAGGTGCCGGCTCCGGCTACCAACGCCGATGGCTCGGCCGTAGCGCCCACGCCGTTTGGCGCCAAGGATGTAAATGACCTGGCCTGGACCAACCTGCTGAATGCCTACTCCTGCACCGAATGTGGCCGCTGCACCTCCGTGTGCCCGGCCAACCTAACGGGCAAGCTGCTCTCGCCGCGCAAAATCATCATGGACACGCGCGACCGGATGGAAGAGAAGTATAACTCGCCGCTGATTTTCGATCCGGCCCTTTACGGCAAAGAAGCCAAGCACGACCCACAGGAGCAGCTCGACAAAGAAAACCACACCCTGCTGCGCGGCTACGTGACGCCCGAGGAGCTCTGGGCCTGCACCACCTGCAACGCCTGCGTGGAAGCCTGCCCCGTGAACATCAACCCCCTGGAAAGCATTGTGGAAATGCGCCGCTTCCTGGTGCTGGAAGAGTCGGCGGCCCCTAACTCGCTCAACGTTATGTTTTCCAACATTGAGAACAACGGGGCGCCTTGGGCCTTCTCGCCTTCAGACCGCTTCAACTGGGCCGATGATCTGTACGTGGCCGAAAAAGCTACTACCGTAGCTTAAAATATTGAACCTCTTGCGGGGCTCTGCTTTGCAAGCTCCTTGCTTTCAACTTAATCTGACTTTCGTCAACCCAAAATAATGGCTGAGCTAACTGCCAAACGCCCCGTTTCTGTTCCACTCATGGCTGATCTGGCTGCCCGGGGCGAAACCCCGGAAGTGCTGTTCTGGGTGGGCTGCGCCGGTGCCTTCGATGACCGATACAAGCGCGTAACGCGGGCTTTTGTGCGCATTCTGGAACATGTGGGTGTGAAGTACGCCGTGCTGGGGATGGAAGAAACCTGCACCGGCGACCCGGCCAAGCGCGCCGGCAATGAGTTCCTGTTTCAGATGCAGGCTATGCAGAACATTACCACGCTGAATGGCTACGGCATCAAAACCGTGGTAACGGCCTGCCCGCACTGCTTTAACACCATCAAAAACGAATACCCGGCCCTGGGCGGGGAGTACGAGGTAATCCACCACAGCACCTTCCTGCAGCAGCTCATTAACGAGGGCCGCGTGAAGGCCGAAGGGGGCGAGTCGTTCAAAGGCCGCCGCATCACCTTCCACGATTCCTGCTACCTGGGCCGCGCTAACAACATCTACGAAGCGCCCCGCGCCGTGCTGGAAGTGCTGGACGCCGACCTGGTGGAAATGAAGCGCTGCAAAACCAACGGCCTCTGCTGCGGCGCTGGTGGTGCGCAGATGTGGAAAGAGCCTGAGCCTGGCAAAAAAGACATTAACATTGAGCGCACCGAGGAGGCCCTGGCTACGCTGGATGGCAATGCCGAGGCGCTAAGCAACCTGACCGGTGTGGAAAGTACCGCGCCGGGCCTGCCCGCCGGTTCCAACCACGGCGGCAGCATCATTGCCGTGGGTTGCCCTTTCTGTATGACGATGATGGCCGACGGCGTGAAAAACAAGGAGCGCGAGCAGGATGTGCAGGTGTTTGACCTGGCCGAGCTCATTGCCTCTGCCGAGGGGTTAAATGCTTAACCGCAAGCCTCAACAAAAGCGCTGCTAAGCCGGTCTAACTGGTCCCGACGGAACTTCCCGCCGGGACCAGTTATTTTGTATCATATCGGTGGCTGGCTGCGTTGATATCCTGCTTCAGGCTTGTAACCACCCCGCGCTTTCTCTCGACATCACTATTACTCATGTTTGTTTCATTTCAAGACCTGCCGTCTACGGCGCGCATCTGGATTTACCAAGCCAACCGGCCGCTGACGCCGGCAGAAGAAGCGGCCGTGCAGCCCTTGCTGCAACAGTTTGCAACAGACTGGACTAGCCACGGGCGGGCGTTGCAGGCCTCGGCTGCGTTTCTTTACCATCAGTTTCTGGTTATCGGGCTGGATGAAAAGGTAGCCGATGCCAGTGGCTGCTCCATTGATGCCTCTGTGCGCTTTGTGCAGGGATTGGAAGAACGACTGGGTATAACGCTGCTGGAAAAATCGACGCTGGCGTTTCTGCTGGATGGGCAAGTGCACCAGCTGGACCGCCGCGAGCTGCGCGCTGCCGTAACGGATGGGCGTTTGCAGGCCGATACGCCTTACTTCGATGCCACCATTACCAGCCACGCAGCGCTGCAAAAGGGGTGGCCAGCGCCGGCCTCGGCTACCTGGCTGCAACGGTACTTTCCGGTGGCGCACTCTAAGGACATCCCGGAGGGATACAATGCAGCCTAAACTTAGTATACTTGTTACGCTTTATCCGGGAATCGTTCTGTGTCAATGGTCCCGACAATCATTCTACTTTCTATGCGGAAATTTCTGATTTTATCGATGGCCGCCGGCACTACGGCGCTGCTGGGAGGCTGTAGTGCCTCGGAGCAGGCCACCAAAGCCGATAAACGCTTTACCCGCGGTGAATACGAAACCGCTATTCCGCTTTATAAAGCTGATATCAAGCGGGGTAAGCGCATTGCCTATTCCAATTACCGCATTGCTGAGTCTTACCGGCTTTCTAACCGCGTTGAGCAGAGCGAGGAGTACTACAAAGCGGCCGTAGGTGGGGGGGTGAAAAGCACTGATGCCCGCTTCTACTACGGGTTGGCCCTGAAAGCTAATGGCAAGTATGATGAGGCAGCCGAGCAGTTTACGGCTTATGCAGAAACCGGCGGCAACCAGACGCTGGCAGCTCGTGCCGAGCTGGAAGCCAAAAACGTGAAGCAAATACCGGCGCTGCTGGCCTTCAAAACCAATAACGAAGTGGAGGCGCTGGATTCTCTTAACTCACCGTCAGCGGATTTTAGTGCCACCATCATGCCTACCACCAAAGAGCTGGTGTTTGCTTCTGGGCGGGATGGGAAGAAGTATTTGGGCAATGGGGAAGGTTTTAATGACCTGTACGCCATTAAGTTTGCCGATGACCAGAAGATGACCGGTGGCACGGTGCGCAAACTGGAGGATAAGTTCAACTCCCCCAGTATGCACGAGGCCAGCGCCACGTACTCGCCCGATGGCAAAATGATGATTTTTGCCCGCTCGAACGACGGTACTAAGAAAGAAGCGAAGAAAGGTTTTCAGAGCGTGGACCTGTTTGTTTCCTACTACCGGGGAGCGGAATGGACGGAGCCGGAACTGCTGCGCGGAGTAAACAGCCGCACGGCAGATGACTTTTCGCCCGTATTATCCCCCGATGGGAAAACGTTGTATTTCGCCTCCAGTCGCACCGGTGGGCTGGGTGGTAATGACCTGTACAAGGCCACACTGGAAGAGGGTAACCGCTTCGCCAGCCCCGAAAACCTGGGCGATAAAATCAACACGCCCGGCAACGAAAACTTTCCGGCCGTAGCGCCCGATGGAACGCTGTACTTCTCCTCTGATGGACACCCCGGCTTGGGCAAGCTCGATATTTTTATGGTGGAAAAAGGCGTGGTAAAAAACCTGGCCACCCCTATCAATAGCCCCGGCGACGACTTTGCCCCGTACTTCACGGCCAAGGATATGGGCGTCTTCTCCTCCAACCGCAGCGGCGGCAAAGGCAGCGACGACCTCTACCTGTTCCGCAAGAAGCCGCGGAAGCTGGTAACGCTATATGCTGATGGCACCCTGCTGGAGCGGGACAGCAAAACCGGACAGACCAAGCCCTTGGCTGGGGAAGACATTGTGTTGCTGGGTCGCAATGGTCAGCGCTTACAGGAAGCGAAGTCCGGGCCCGATGGCAAATTCAGCTTTAAGCTGGACACGGCCACTACCTACGCACTGGTAGCCGACCGCCCGGGCTACTTCACCGCCCGTCAAGCCCTAAGCACCATTGGCAAAGTGCCCCCGCAGGATCAGCTGCCCAATGAGCAGAACGATATCCGACTGCCCGTAACGCTGACCCTGGACAAGATTGTGGTGAACAAAGCCATTGTGGTCGAGAATATTTTCTATGATTTCAACAAGTGGAATATTCGCCCCGATGCTGCCCTGGAGCTGGATAAGCTGGTGGAAACCTTAAACGACAACCCCAAAATTACCATCGAGCTTAGCTCGCATACTGACTCGCGGGGCAAGGACGCTTATAACCTGAACCTCTCCCAGAAGCGGGCGCAGTCAGCGGTAGACTATATCATTTCTAAGGGTATTGATAAAAGCCGTATAACGGCTCGGGGCTATGGGGAAACCCGGCCGGTTATCAAAAACGCCCGCAAGGAGGAAGAGCACCAGCGCAACCGCCGCACAGAGTTCAAAGTCACCCGGATTGCGCAATAATATTTAAGCAATTGAATATTAATAAAAAGGCCTTCGTCGTTATGATGAAGGCCTTTTTTGTATGGCTTCTGCCAATAAAATGCGACCGAAACATACAGAAATACTATATAGTTCCAGATTGGCACAATACTTGGCATTAGCTACCTGGGTACGGATGAGCCGCTACCCGCTTAGCAACTACTGCCATGAATAAGGCACTACTCCTCTGCTGCAGCTTTCTGCTCTGGGCCGCGCAGCTGGTGGCCGCTCCGGCCAATGTAAATTTCGTTTCGGAACATGGGGTTCCATTTGAGCTGCTGTTTGATGGACGGCCGCTTACCCGGGGCATTTCCCGCGAGGTGTACCTGGACCGGGTACAACCAGGGTTCCACTGGGCTGAATTCCGGATTCCGGCCGGCCGGGGCTTCGTGAAATACCGGACCCGGGTGTTTCTGGATGCCGGCTATGAATCAAACTATATTCTGATTGCCCGTCGGGGTTTTGCCCCCGTATTGCGCAAGGTTTCTGCCGTGCCTATTCGTTATAACCAAGGCCCGCGCTATAATGACCACCGCGACCGGGACAATGACCGATATGAGGACCGCGACGATGACCGGAATGACCGGCGCGACGATGACCGCCGGCCCGATTACGACTCGCATATCAACCGGGAAGATGACCGGGATTCCCGCTATGAGGACCGCTCCGGCTACAACGGCCGCGCTAACTCCCTGATGAGTTCCGCCGATGTGGATGAGCTGATCCGGGTGGTGGATGCCAAGCCCTTTGACAGCGGCAAGCTAACTATTGCGAAGGAGGCATTAAGCCAGTCCGATATTCGGACGGATGATTTAAAGCGTCTGCTGCGCCGCTTCGATTTTGAAAGCCAGCGCCTGGAACTGGCCAAGTTTGCCAGCAGCCATGTGGCCGATCCGCAGAACTTCTACCGGGTATATGAACTCTTCAACTTTGACTCGAACGTGAAAGAGCTGCAGGAATACACCGCCCAGCAACCCCGCCGTTAACCTGCCTTTTCTGCGCTATGTAAACCACAAAAAGGCTTCCCGAGGGAAGCCTTTTTGTGGTTTTAAGTGTTAGGCAAGCAGCATTTACCGCAGGCGGTCCATGCTACGCACCAGCTGCTCGTCGCGGCGGATAAAGCGGTTGGCCAGTAGGTTAAGCAGCAGCGCCAGTGTGGGCAGGTAAAAACCAGCTTCGAAGGAGCCGGCCAGCTTCACGTTCAGCAGCCGCTCGCCTACGCCGGAGTAATACCAGCTGGCGCCAATGGTGGCCATAATCAGGACCAGATTCAATAGGCCCAGCTGGAGCTGGCGGAAGCGGTTGCGGAACTGGAAAATTTCAAAAATTGCCACGGCTGCCGAAGCCAGCGCCAGCGCTGCAATAGGCCAGGTAGCCGTGGGCACCGACATGCCAGGGTCGGCGTGGGCGTAAGTGAGCTTGGTGGCGGTGAGCTGCAGTTCCTGGCCGCTGAGCGGATCCACTTTGCTCCAGATAGGCAGGAAAACAACGCTTAGCATGGCCAAAGCCAGCAGCAACAGGAACACGCTTTGGATTCTTTGTATCATCTTTGTGTTTTGCTAGTTCAGATTGGCCCGCGTATGCTGCGGGCCGGCAAAAGTAGCCAACAACGACCGGAATAACCGCATTTCAATACCAATGCAAACTGCATATATCGTGGACGCTGTCCGCACCCCTATTGGCAAATTTGGCGGTGCGCTCAGCAGCGTACGTCCTGACGACCTGGCCGCGCACGTGCTGCGCGAGCTGATGCGCCGCAATCCTTCAGTAGATAAAGCGGCCATTGAAGACGTTATCATGGGCGCCGCCAACCAGGCCGGCGAAGACAACCGCAACGTAGCCCGTATGGCTGCGCTGCTGGCTGGCCTGCCCATTACTGTGCCCGGCAACACCGTAAACCGCCTGTGCGCCTCGGGCCTGCAAAGCATTATGGATGCCGCCCGTGCCATTAAAGCCGGTGAAGGCGAGATTTACCTGGCGGGCGGGGCCGAAAGCATGACGCGCGCGCCGTTTGCCATGGCGAAGTCGGAAACCGCTTTTGGCCGGGACTTTACTGCCCACGATACTACGCTGGGCTGGCGCTTTGTCAACCCCAAGCTCTCCAAGCTGCATCACCCGTACACCATGGGCGAAACGGCCGAGAACGTAGCCCGCAAATACGGCATCACGCGGCTGGAGCAGGATGAGTTTGCCTTCAACTCCCAGCGCAAATACCACCGGGCCTTCGAGAAAGGCCGTTTCCGCCGCGAAATTGTGCCTGTATTCGTGTCCAGCCCCAAAGGCGACGCGGCCCTGTTCGACCACGATGAGCCGCCGCGTTTGTCAAGCATGGAAAAGCTGGCCAGCATCCGGCCCGCTTTCCTGCCCGTGGATGGTACCGTTACGGCCGGCAACTCCGCCGGTATCAACGATGGCGCTGCTGCCGTGATGATTGTAAACGAAGCGGCCCTCAAGCAATATAACCTGAAGCCGCTGGCCCGGGTAGTGGCCTCGGCCGTGGCGGGCGTCGATCCGGCTTACATGGGCCTGGGCCCAGTGCCGGCTACTCAGAAAGTGTTGCATCGGGCTGGCCTCACGCTCAATGAGCTGGATCTGATTGAGCTCAACGAAGCTTTCGCTGCTCAGAGCATTGCCTGCATGCGCGACCTGAACCTGGACCCGGAGAAAGTGAACGTAAACGGCGGCTCTATTGCCATCGGGCACCCGCTGGGCTGCTCCGGCGCACGCATCACGGCCACTCTCATCCATGAAATGCAGCGCCGCGAAAACGTGCGCTACGGCCTGGCTACTATGTGCGTAGGCGTAGGGCAGGGGGCTGCCGTTATTTACGAAAAGCTGTAGTACAAGGAGTTACGGGAGGTTTTATCGATAAAGCCTCCCGTAACTCATACTTCCGCCCTCGCTATGCCCGACGCGCTGCTAACCCCCATCCTTCCGTTGCCCATACCGGGGGCACGGCTGCGGCCCTGGCGGCAGAGCGACGCGCCCGCGCTGGCCCATTACGCCAACGACCGGGCTATCTGGCAGAACCTGCGCGACACGTTTCCGCACCCCTATACCACCGAGGATGCCCAGTATTTCCTGGCTTTGGTGGCCGATAGTCAGCGCGACGTGCACCTGGCTATTGACGTAGCGGGGGAGGCTGTTGGGAATATTGGGGTGCATTTCAAATCGGATATTCGCCGCCGCTCCGCGGAAATTGGCTATTGGCTGGCGCGGGACTACTGGGGCCGGGGCCTGGCTACCGCCGCCGTGCGTACTCTCTCCAACTACGTGCTGTGGAACTTTGATGTGTGCCGTCTATTTGCGGTTGTTTTTGAGCCGAACTATGCTTCGGCCCGCGTGCTGGAAAAGGCGGGTTACGCCCTGGAAGGCCGGATGCGCAAAAGCATCGTGAAAGATGGCCAGATGCTGGACTCCCGCCTTTACGCTCTCATCAAGGAAGAATAAGCATGCAGGCTTTAAGCCTGTAATGCCGGCCCTTCCTTTTCTCTGTCTGATTTCTCCCTGCCCTTGCGCTATTTCCTTCATCTCGGCTATGATGGCAGCCTGTACCACGGCTGGCAGGTACAGCCTAATACGCTAACGGTGCAGCGCGAGCTGGACCGGTGCCTGTCGCAGGTGCTGCGCCAGCCGGTATACTCCCTGGGCAGCGGTCGCACCGATTCCGGCGTGCACGCCAGCCATCAGGTAGCGCATTTTGATGCCGAAATACCCGACACACTAGACCCCGAGACGCTGCTGTACCGGCTTAACCGGGCGCTGCCGCGTGATATTCGGGTGTACGCGGTGCACCCAGTGCCGGATAAAGCCAACGCCCGCTTCGATGCGGAGGCCCGCACCTACGAGTACCACGTGCGCCTCGTGCCCGACCCCTTCACGCCCGCCCATGCCCTCTACCTCGACCGCGCCCCGGACTTGGTGGCTATGAACCAGGCCGCCGGCTACCTGCTGGGCTCCCGCGACTTCACCAGCTTTTCCAAAGTGAAGGGTGGGGAGAAGCATTACGTGTGCGTTTGCTACGAGGCCGGCTGGCGCGAAGTGCCCGGCGGACTCATTTTCCGCATCCGGGCCAACAGGTTTGTGCGCGGCATGGTGCGGCTGGTGGTGGGCACGCTGCTCACGGTGGGCCGCGGCAAGCTCACGCCGGAAGAGTTCAAACAGATTCTGGATGATCAAAGCCGGATAGCGGCCAGTGGCGCGGCCCCGGCCAACGGTTTGTTTCTGGCCCGGGTGGAGTATCCGCCCGAGCTGGTTCCGACAGAACAGCTACCCGCCGGAATGCCGTACTTTGTGAGCCGTTAGCCCCGCGGGGTTAACCGGACTGCAACTTAGGGGCTGGGTAAGGGGTTATTGATCCTCATAACCCCTTCTATTCTTAAACACATATCCACTTGGAGCAGGCAACTACCGCCACCAAAACCGGCAATATCTTCGACTGGCAGGTGCTGCGCCGGCTGATGACCTACGTGCGCCCTTACCAGCGGGTATTCTACTTTCTGATTTTCCTGACCGTGGCCACGGCCGCGCTGGGCACCCTGCGTCCCTTCCTGATTCAGCAGATGGTGGACGTGAGCATTGAGCAGGGCGACATGGTGGGCGTGAACAAGATGTTCGGCCTGCTTATCATCCTGCTGGTGGCTCACACCTTAGTCAGCTACCTGCAAACCTACTTTGGTGGCTGGCTGGGCCAGTACATCGTGCGCGACATCCGGGTAGACCTCTACCAGCACATTCTGGATCTGCGCCTGAAGTTCTTCGACCGCACGCCCATCGGGCAGCTGGTTACCCGGAATATTTCTGATGTAGAAACCCTCTCTGATGTGTTCAGCGAAGGTCTGGCTGCTATGATTGGCGACATCCTGCAGCTAGTGTTCATCATGGCCTTCATGTTTTATATTGATTGGCGCCTGACGTTAGTGAGTCTGTCCGTGATTCCGCCGCTGCTTTTCAGCACCTACGTGTTCAAGGAGAAGGTAAAGAAGTCCTTTCAGGAGGTTCGCACGGCTGTGGCGGCCCTAAACTCTTTCGTGCAGGAACACCTGACGGGCATGAACGTGGTGCAGATTTTCAACAACGAGGAGCGCGAGTTCCGAAAGTTTGAGAAGATCAACAAGGTGCACACGCAGGCCAACATCCGCTCTGTGCTCTACTACAGTATCTACTTCCCCGTGGCCGAGGTATTGGCGGCAGTAGGAGTGGGGCTTTTGGTGTGGTATGCGGCCCAAGGCCAGATTGAAGGCACTATTTCCAAAGGCGCACTCATCGCCTTTATCATGTATAACGCCCTGTTTTTTAGACCGATTCGCCAGATTGCGGACCGGTTTAATACCCTGCAGCTGGGCTTGGTCAGCACGGAGCGCCTGCTCAAGCTGCTCGACAGCAAAGAGCTCATAGCCGATACTGGCACCTTCGCTCCCGCTAACCTGCGCGGCGACGTGGAATTCGACCACGTCTGGTTTGCCTACAACGATGAGGAGTGGGTGTTGCGAGACATCAGCTTCACGGCCCAGGCTGGCCAAACGGTGGCTTTCGTGGGCGCTACCGGCGCCGGCAAAACCAGCATCATCAACCTGCTCAGCCGCTTCTACGAAATTAACAAAGGCACCATCCGCATAGATGGCCACGACCTGCGCGAGTTCGACTTGAAGCACCTACGCCGCCATATAGGCGTGGTGCTGCAGGATGTGTTTCTGTTCGCCGGCACTATAAAAGACAACATCACCCTGGGTAACCAGGATATCACCGAAGCCCAGATCTGGGAGGCCGCCGATTTGGTGGGCGCCCGCCGCTTTATTGAGCGCCTGCCCGGCGCCCTGCAGTACGAGGTAATGGAGCGCGGGGCTACGCTTTCCGTGGGCCAGCGCCAGCTCATCAGCTTTGTGCGCGCCATGGTGTACCAGCCGCGCATCATTATTCTGGATGAGGCCACCTCTTCCGTGGATTCGGAAACGGAGGAGCTGATCCAGCAGGCCATTGAGAAGCTGATGCAGGGCCGTACCTCCTTGGTTATTGCCCACCGCCTCAGCACCATCCAGAAAGCGGACCGCATTATCGTGCTGGACCGCGGCGAAATCAAGGAAAGTGGTACGCATGAGGAGCTTTTGCGCCACGGCGGCTTCTACCAGCAACTCTACCAGATGCAGTACAAGGACGCACTGGCGTAGCGTACTGGAATGGCAAGAGCAGTTATCAGTGGGCTCCATGCTTACTTCCCGGCTTCTGGGCTACACGCAACTATCAACTGAATTAATAAATACGAATGACTCGTTGGTTTTTTCTGCTGTCTATCCTGGTAGCTGCTTTAGCAGCAGGTATTTATGCGTATCTGGGTGGTTTTCGCTCTCCGGAAGTGGAGGTAGTAACCACGCAGGCGCCCATCTACCTGGCTGGTAAATATTTCAACGGCCGCGTCGATAGCAAAGAGTTTGGCCCCCTGTTCCGGCAGGCGCACCAGCTGCAGGAAAGTGGCCAATTGCGCGGCGAACTGGCTAATATTTACTACAACGACCCGGAAGCCGCCGGTGACACCGTAAAGGCTTTCATTGGGCTGATTGTGGCCGATACTACCACGCAAACGCTGCCCAGCGGCTACCGCTTCAGCACGTTCAGCGGCGGCCAGCGCGTAGTGCGCGCCCGCATCAATGCCAGCTATATGGTAGCTCCGGACAAGCTGTATGCGGGCATTAAGCGCTATGCCGAGTTGCAAAAGCTAAAGCTGCGGAAGGTGTACGTCGAAAGCTTCCCGGCTAAAGGACCGGTGGAGGTGCTGGCGGTAGTACAGTAACCACGCCAACCAAACATGAAAAAGCCCGCTTAACCGAAGTTCAGCGGGCTTTTTTGTAGAGGCGGGAAAATAAGTCGGGGTGGCAGGATTCGAACCTACGGCCTCGTCGTCCCGAACGACGCGCGCTACCGGGCTGCGCTACACCCCGAGGTAGGTGCTGCCGGTAGCACCCAGGGTACTAGTACTTTTTAGTGCGGAAAAAAGCCTCCGAACCGAAGTCCAGAGGCTTTCCGAGCCGCAGCTCTATTCAGTCGGAGTGGCAGGATTCGAACCTACGACCTCCAGCACCCCATGCTGGCGCGATACCAGGCTACGCTACACCCCGATGGAATCGAGTTGCAAATGTAAGACAACGACGGGATGCAACGCAACTTTATCGGCTATAAAATCCGAATTGAAATAAGTGCTGACCGCCAATAAAGGGTGTGTTAAGTCTTAAGCGGCTGATGAAAAGAAGGTTAGGGTCAGCCAAGTTTCAGCATCAAAATGGATAAAAAGTTGCTTTCAGACTCGATAATCCGAGCTTTTTAAGGTAGCTGAAGTACTAGCTAGCAGAATAAAATAAAAACGGGGTATATCAGTTTTGTGCAAAATATTGGTGCGATTTCTGCACCAAAGCGGCAGAGTTTCTTTATTTTTACCAAAACTGAGCTTTCTCTTTTCTGAGTGCTGTTTATGAAACTGTTTACTTCGCTAATGGCCCTGGCCATTCTTTTTGTAGGTGTCCAGGCTGCTTCAGCTCAGACAAAACCAGCCGCTAAGCCCGCTGCAAAACCGGCCGCAAAAGCTCCCATAAAACCGGCGCCCAAGCCTGCGGCCACTGTTGCGAAACCGGCCGCCGCTAAACCAGCTCCTGTTGCTGCAGTAGCTCCGGCAGCCGCTCCAGTAGCCCCCACGCTTATTTCTGATACGGACAATACTGCCCCGGTTGCAGCCTCTACTGATGCGCTGAAGGTGCGCATCGAAACTAACCCCATTACGAAGCGCCTGGTAGTGCGTACCAATGCTACCGGCCCTACCCGCGTAGAGGTGAACGATGATGCTGGCCGTCCGGTGCTTACCCGCGACATTGTAGCAGGAGACGCTGCCGCGGTGCTGGACGTAAGCCGCCTGCCTGCCGGCAGCTACATTGTGCAGTGTACCTCCGGGGAGCGGCGCGGCATGCGCCGTGTGGTGCTGGGCCAGTAACCTCTTGCTAAGCTTTTCCTGAAAAGCCCCGCTAGCTTCGGCTGTGGGGCTTTTTTATGTAGGAGCCCTCCTGATAATCTAGTTGCTTACCTTCGCTTTATGGCACAACGGCTTTTCTCCTACTGGGAACACCAGACGTTTCTGGATGCATATGATGTCGTGGTAGTGGGGGGCGGCATTGTGGGCCTCACGGCCGCCATTTTCACCCAGCGGCTACGGCCTATGGCCCGCGTGTGCGTATTAGAGCGTGACCTGCTACCTAACGGAGCAAGTACCAAAAATGCTGGTTTTGCCTGCTTCGGTAGTATTTCAGAACTGATAGAGCAGGAAAAAAGGAATGGTACCGCCGCTTTGCTGCAAGTAGTGCGGGCCCGCTGGCAAGGATTAGCCCTGTTGCGCGAGTTGCTCGGTGACGAAGCCCTGCACTATGAAGGTGTGGGTGGGTTTGAATTGTTCTGCCCTGAGGATGCGGCGCTGGCACACACCTGTCAGGAGCATATGGAATACTATAACCACCTGCTGGCCCCCATTATTGGTACCGCCGATATTTTTCGGGATGCTACTGCCCGCCTTCCTGAATTTGGATTTGCCGGCGTGGATGTCATGCTGGAAAATACGGCGGAAGGCTGCCTGGACAGTGGCCGCCTGATGCGCAGCCTGCTCCGGCTCGCCTGGCAGGAAGGTGTAACAGTATTGCATGGTTGCCCGGTTACTGGTTTAGAAAGCCGGGCTTCGGATGTTCGGCTGCAAACCGGACTAGGGAATATGCTGGCCGGGCAGGTGTTATTGGCTACCAATGCCTTTACTGCGCAGTTTTTTCCGGCCCTGGACGTTCAGCCTGGCCGCGGACAGGTACTGGTTACGGAGCCTATTCCCGAGCTGGCCATGCGCGGTACTTTTCACTACGATAAAGGTTATTACTACTTCCGGCAGGTAGGCAACCGGTTATTGCTAGGCGGCGGCCGCAACCTCGACTTTAGTGCCGAAGCTACGACCGAGCCAGGACTTACTCCTTTGGTACAGAATCGGTTGGAGCAGTTGCTGAATGAAGTCATTCTACCTGGCCAGCACCCACGTATTGATTACCGTTGGAGCGGGGTAATGGCTTTTGGCGCTGATCTGGAGCCGATAATCCAACCCTTGGCTCCGGGAATTTATGGGGCGCTCCGCTGTAATGGTATGGGCGTGGCCATGGGTACTGGCAGTGGCCAACGGGCTGCCGCAATGATGAACAGCCAATAGTAAGGGTGAGCCTAAGCGGTGCTATTTGCTACGCTTCTTCGCTTTGCAACTGCCGCTCATACAATGCGCGGTACAGGCCCTGTTCGTCACGCATCAGGGCATCATGGGTGCCGTGCTGCACAATCTGACCATCATCCAGTACCAGGATTTCATCAGCCAGCTTTACCGAAGATACCCGGTGACTTATGATGAGGCTGGTGCGGTTGGCCATAATGCGTTGCAGGCTGGCCAGAATAGCATTTTCCGTGTTGGTATCCACAGCGGAAAGGGAGTCGTCCAGAATTAAGATACCGGGCTCTTTTACTAAGGCGCGGGCAATGCTGACGCGCTGTTTCTGGCCGCCGGAAAGCGTGATGCCCCGCTCGCCCACTTTGGTGTCGAAGCCTTCCGGGAAGCGCATAATGTTGTCGTAGACATTGGCATCCTTGGCGGCCTGCAGCATTCTTTCCTCCGTTGGTTGGTCCAGCCCGAAGTTGATGTTGTTGCGGATGGTGTCGGAGAACAGGAACACGTCCTGCGGCACGTAGCCGATTTGCTCCCGCAGCGAGGTCAGGGCATAGTCGCGCACGTCTACTCCATCTACCTGAATGCTGCCGCCTGATACATCATAGAGGCGGCAGAGCAGGGCCGCCACGGTGCTTTTGCCTGAGCCGGTATTGCCGATGACGGCCAGCGTCTGGCCCGGCCGAATGCGGAAGGACACGTCACGCAGGGCTTGAATGCCGGTATCAGGGTAGGTGAAGGAGACGTGGTCAAAGACGATGTCGCCCTGAATTTCCTTCTCCACGTTCTGCCGCGACACGATATCGGTTTTCTGGTGGAGGAACTCGTTGATGCGGGCCTGGGAAGCTTCGGCACGCTGTACCAAGGAAGATGTCCAGCCCAGGGCCGTAACGGGCCAGGTGAGCAGGTTCACGTAAATCAGGAACTCGGCAATGCTGCCGGTGGTAATGGTGCCCCGAATCACTTCCTGACCGCCCACCCACACAGTAATAATGGTACTTAGACCTACCAGGAACAGAATCAGTGGAAAAAACAGGGAGTTGACGAAGTTCAGGCTCAGGGACTTCTGCTTGTACTCATCAGAAGCCAGTGCAAACTGCCGGTGCGAGTCTTCTTCCCGCACAAACGATTTCAGTACCCGGATACCCGAAAAGGCTTCCTGCACAAACGTGGTCATGCCCGCCAGGGAGCGTTGAATCTCGTCGGACTTCCGTTCAATCAGGTTATTTACGTAGAAAATACTGATGCTGAGAATAGGCAGCGGGAGCAGCGTATAGAGCGTGAGCTTTACGTTCACCATCAGCATCAGGGGCACAATCAGCAGAAACAGAATAACCAGCTGCATAAAATACATCAGCGCCGGGCCCACATACATGCGTACCCGGCCCACGTCCTCAGAAATACGCGACATTAAATCCCCGGTGCTGTGGCGGCGGTAGAAGGAGAGGGGCAGGGACTGGTAGTGCTGGTAGATTTCGTTTTTCTGGTCGTTTTCGATGAGCCGGCTCATCACGATGAGCGTCTGGCGCATGAAAAACAAAAAGATGCCCCGCAGCAGGGCCATCGTCACAATTAATACCCCATACAGCAGCACGTTGCGCCCAAACAGGGCATACACGCCGCTTTGCGCCTTGGTACCAGCATAGAGGTGATACAAATCAATTCCTTCGCCTACCAAGTCAAAGGAATAGCGCACAATCTGGGCCGGAAAAATGGCCAGCAACGTGCTCAGAGCCACAAATAACACCCCACCCAGGAAATGCCATTTGTAGCGGAAGAGGTATTTATTGGTGGAAGCGAGGGCGCGCACGTAAAGCAGGTTAGGACAGGTAGACAACCTCCGAGGCCATAAGCTTGTACATAGCTGATAGGGTGCCGGAGTCAGAAAAACAGGTTACTTTTGCACCCGAATTGCGGGGGCGGTATTGTCGTGTTGACAAAGATACAACAAGCCGGCCCTTACGGTTTCCCACCCAAATTTTCCCCACCCACCCTTTTCAAACATTCCACCCGCATGGTTGAGATTCAAACCCTGGCTAACACGTCGGTCTTTGGTCAGATTGCCGAGCATGAGCACGAGCAAGTTGTGTTCTGCCATGACAAGGACACCGGTCTGCGTGCCATTATCGGCATTCACAACACCGTGCTGGGCCCGGCCCTGGGCGGCACCCGCATGTGGCACTACGCTTCTGATGCGGAAGCCCTGAAAGACGTGTTGCGCCTCTCGCGCGGCATGACTTACAAGGCGGCCATTTCCGGCCTGAACCTGGGCGGTGGCAAAGCCGTGATTATCGGCGACGCCAAAACGCTGAAAAACGAAGCCCTGCTGCGCAAATTCGGCCGCTTCGTGCAGAACCTCAACGGCAAGTATATCACCGCCGAAGATGTGAACATGACCACTAAGGACATGGAATACATCCGGATGGAAACCAAGCACGTGGCCGGCCTGCCCGAAAGCATGGGCGGCTCCGGCGACCCTTCGCCGGTAACGGCCTACGGCACCTACATGGGCATGAAGGCCGCCGCGAAAAAGGCATTTGGCTCCGACTCTTTGGCCGGCAAGCGCATTGCCGTGCAGGGCGTGGGCCACGTGGGCACCTACCTGCTGGAGCATCTTTCCAAGGAGGGCGCCAAGCTAATTCTGACCGACTACTACGAAGACCGCGCCCTGGAAGCAGCAGCCAAATTTAAGGCGGTAGCCGTGGGTCTGGAGGAAATCTACGACCAGAACGTGGACATCTACTCGCCTTGCGCGCTGGGTGCCACCATCAACGATGATACGCTGGACCGTCTGAAGTGCAAAGTCATTGCCGGCTGCGCCAACAACCAGCTGCAGGACGAGAATGTGCATGGGCCAGCCCTGGTAGAGCGCGGCATCATCTACGCTCCCGACTTCCTGATCAATGCCGGTGGCCTGATTAATGTGTACTCCGAGGTGATTGGCGGCAGCCGCCAGTCGGCCCTCACGCAGACTGAGAAAATTTACGATTTCACCACGCAGGTGCTTGAAAAAGCCGAGCAGGAGGGGACGCATCCACAGGCCGCTGCCATTCGGCAGGCGGAGGAGCGCATCGCCGCCATCGGTAAGGTTAAATCCACTTACTAATTGCTGGTGCTGAGGTGAACAGGTAGTGAGGGGATGAGACATTTCCCGTCCGGCATTACCGCTCTACCTGTTCACCTCATCACTTCATTACCACACCCAGAATGCTCAACCGTCGCACGCTCCGCATTAAAGTCATGCAGGCCCTGTATGCCTATCAGCAGGCCATTGGGTCCGATGCCTCTCTGGCCCTTGACCGCATTGCGGATGCCTTTGCGCCTGACCTGAACTCGCCCGAGCCCCAGGACCGCAAGGTGCTGAAAGGCCAGCAGAAGATGGCGGAGGTTATCTTCAAGGAATGGCTGAAAACCGGTGAAGAGCCGGAGTCCCTGGACGACAAAGAGGTAAACGACGCCGTGCAGGATGCCATTAAGTACTACAAAAAGGCTAAGGCCAAAGATGGTACTTTCTTTGGCGGCCAGATGGTACACGCGGCCGAGAGCATTCATGACCAGTACATTCACCTGCTGAACCTGCCTACGGCGTTGCTGCAGGTGTTTGAGGAGGAGAAAAACCGCGAGTCGCGGCGCTACACGGCACCCAAGGAGCAGCGCCTGGACACCACGCGCCTGGAGGAAAACCAGGTGCTGCAGAAGCTGGCGGAGAACAAGCAGCTGCTGGACCTCACCATTCGGCGCACCCTGCACTGGGGCGGCGAGGATGAGATGGAAGCCCTGCGCATGGCCTGGCGCAACGAAATCCGTAACGATGCCGAGCTACAGAGCTACCTGGCCGCTCCGGCCGGCTCTTATGCCGAGGATCAGGAAATCGTGAAGCACCTCTATAAGGAGTACGTGTTCAAGGGCGAAGCCCTGCCGGCCTGGCTGGAAGAAGACGACCTGAACTGGGAGGAAAACCGCGCGGTGGTAAAAAACCTGGTGATGAAGACGCTGAAAATGCTGGACGAGCAAGCGGACGAAAACCTGGAATTGATGTCCCTGTCGGCTAACTGGCAGGAAGACAAAGAGTTTGCCGAAGCTCTCTACAAGCAGACCATGGAGGCCGACGAGCAGTACGAAAAGCTCATTGCCGACTCCGTGCAGAACTGGGACGTGGAGCGTGTGGCCCTCACCGACAAGATTATCCTGAAAATGGCCTTGTGCGAAATGCACTTATTCCGGGCTATTCCGGTGAAAGTGACCATTAACGAGTACATTGAAATCAGCAAAAATTACAGTACCCCCAAGAGCAAACAGTTTGTGAACGGGATTCTGGATAAATTGGCGCAGGACCTCACGGCTAGTGGTGCTATCCGCAAGTCGGGTCGCGGGTTGCTGGACAACCAGTAGCCTATGACAACCTCCGGTGCGCCGGAGCCGTTGAGCCTAACTCTATACATCCATTGTCCCTATTCCCACCACGCCACGTTTTCCGCACTATGGGTAGCAAAACCACTACCGGCCTTCTGTGCTTCGCAGGCGGCGCCCTCACCGGGGCTGTCCTCGGCATTCTATACGCCCCCGAAAAAGGCCGCGAAACCCGCAGCTGGCTTAGCTATAAGCTCGAAAAATACCGCGAGACCCTGGCTGACCTCACCGAAAGCCTCGTGACCAGCCGCAGCGATGCGGCCCCATCCTCAGCAAAATCGGAAGGCCAGCGCGTCATTCGCGACGCCAAGGATAAAGCCGAGCAACTGCTGGGGGATGTAGACCAGCTGATTAACCAGATTAACTCCCGCCGCTCTACGCTGTAGTCTTTCGTCTTCAAAATGTGGAAAGTGTGTTACTGACTCCGGTGATTCGTTAAGAAAGCATCCTGGTCGGTTCACATTTTCCACATTTTATCTTTTCGCATATTCATTCGTCATGCATACCATCACCCTTATTCCCGGCGACGGCATCGGCCCGGAAATCACCAAATCCGTCATCGATATTTTTGCTGCTGCCCAGGTACCGGTGCAGTGGGAAGAGCAGAACGCGGGTCAAACCACCTTTGACCAGTCGGGGGAGCTGATTCCGCAGACGCTGCTGGACTCTTTGGAGCGCAACCGGGTGGCCCTGAAAGGCCCTATCACCACCCCTGTAGGCAAAGGCTTCCGCAGCATCAACATCACGCTGCGTCAGAAGTATGACCTCTACCAGAACGTGCGCCCGGCTCAAACCACCGAGGGTATTACCTCCCGCTACACCGGGGTAGATCTGGTGCTGTTCCGCGAGAATACCGAGGGTTTGTACTCAGGGCTGGAAGTGTATGATGAGCGACTGGGAATTGCCGATTCGTTTAACCGTATTACGGTAGCCGGCTCGCGCAAAATCTGCCGCGCCGCATTTGCCTATGCTGCCAAGCATGGCCGCAAAAAGGTAACGCTGGCCCACAAGGCCAACATCCTGAAAATGGCGGGTACCCTGATGCTGAATGCCTGCAAAGAAGCCGCTACTGAGTTTCCGCAGATTGTGTTCGAAGACAAGATCATCGACAATATGTGCATGCAGCTGGTGAACAAGCCCGAGCAGTTTGATGTGGTGGTGACGACGAACCTGTTCGGCGACATCCTGTCTGACCTCTGCGCGGGGCTGGTAGGCGGCCTGGGCGTAGTGGCCGGCGCCAACATCGGCGACGACATGGCCATTTTTGAAGCCGTACACGGCTCGGCGCCCGATATTGCCGGCCAGGGCAAAGCTAACCCTACCGCCCTGCTACGCTCGGCCCTGATGATGCTCCACCACCTGGGCGAGCACCAGCACGCCGACCGCATCCAGAAGGCGCTGGAAGCTACCCTCAAAACCAAGGAAAAGTGCACCGGCGACCTGGGCGGCAAAGCGTCTACCAGCGAGTTTGCCCAAGCCATCATTGACAACCTGGCGTAGCTCATTAGCGCCTGATTTTGAAAGCCCTTCTGCGGTTTCTATCGTGCCCGATGGAAATTGGCGAGAGGGCTTTCGGGTTTATACTTGGCTTACCTTACTTTAGTACTTTCAAATTCTGTTTTACTGAAACCCTGCCTGCGGGCAGTTACTGTTCTCTTTGTATGAAACGCACCATCCTTTCTGCCTTCCTGCTTTCCGGAGTACTGCTAATGGGCTCCTGCAACCAGGACAAGCCTGCCGAAGTAGGCGTTGAAGGCATGAACGCTGCCGCCAACGAAGCAGCCGCGAACCCCACCGTAGATAACCCCAACGTAGCCAGCGACACCGAAGCGCCTAACCCGAACGCGCCGGTGATGACCTTCGCCGAAAATGAGTTTGACTTCGGCGACATCAAGCCCGGCGCCATTGTGAAGCACACCTTCACCTTTACCAACACCGGCAAAAGCCCGCTGCTGATTGAAAACGCCATTGCTTCCTGCGGCTGTACCACGCCTAACTGGACGAAGGACCCCATTGCCCCCGGCGGAAAAGGTACGATTGATGTGCAGTTCAACAGCCAGGGTAAATCCGGCATCCAGAACAAGGAAATTTCGGTGCAGGGCAACACCCAGCCCAGCGTAACCAAAATCTCCATTCGGGCCAACATTCTGGCCGATGGCAGCAACGGCCCCGTTCGTAAATAATTTGTAACTCGAAACTAAGCAGGCGAGAGGGCGCAGTATGCTACCAGAGTAGCCGGCAGCGCCCTCTCGCTTTATTTTCTCATTCTGTTCGCTTACCCATGTTCCTCACTTTATTGCTGCAGGCTCCGGCCGGAGAAGGCTTCACGTCGCTGCTGTTTCCCATTGCTATTGGTCTGGTTGTCTATTTCTTTATGATTCGCCCGCAGCAGCGGCGCTCCAAAGAGGCCAAACAATTCCGGGAATCAGTAGCCAAAGGCATGCAGGTAGTAACCATTGGTGGTCTGCACGGTAAAGTGGTAGAGGTAACGCCCGAAACTGTAGTGCTGGAAGTAGACCGGGGTGCCAAACTGCGCTTCGACCGCACCGCCATTGCCCGCCAGGTAGGGGGCTCGGCCCAGCCAGAGGCGGTGGTCGTTACTGAATCCTGATTTGTAGCTGCGTTTTGGTGTGTCGCTCCTGAATATTCGTCATATGGCCCGCTGGTTCGTCAGCCCTTTTATAGGGCAGGAGCGAAGCTATTGGCGGGCCGTAACGGCGTGTTTTCTGGCGGCCTCTACGTTCTGGCTGCTCAATGCGCTGAACAAAGTATACACCACGCGTATTGATTACCCCGTAGTATGGCGCTACGATACCCGCAGGTACATTCCCTTACAGCCGTTGCCCAGAGAGGTAGCCGTAAACGTAACGGCCCGGGGCTGGAAGCTACTGCGTAAAAACCTGATGCTGGACGTGCGTCCGGCCGAAATTGTGCTGGGTCGCCTGCCGGGTACCAAGTTCCTTTCGGGTACTGCCCTGCGCCCCACCTTAATGGGGGCTATGGAAGGTATGCAGCTCAACTACGTGCTGACGGACACCATTTTTGTGGAGTTTGACCGGCTGGTAACCCGCCGGTTGCCTCTCATGCTAAGCCCCGCCGCCGATGGTACAGCGCTGCCTTTCCTGGCGGAGTTTTCGCCCGAAAGCATCAACTTTCGGGGGCCGTCGCAGGTGGTTTCCCGTTTGGCCAGCCCCTATCTGGTGCATTTGCCGCAGGCTCCGGCCGGCAGCAGCAGTGGCTCTATCCGGGTGCCCATTGGGGGGCCTAAGCTGGTCACAACCGATGTCCAGGATGTCTATATCCGGCTGCAGCCCCGGCCTTTGGTAAGCCGGCGGGTTTCCGTGATGCCCGAGCTACATAATTTTCCGGTGGGCCAGGCCTATACTATACGCCCCGTACGCATGCTGGTGGAGGTGCAGAGCTTTGCAGAAGATACCGCGCGCCTCGACCTCTCGCAGGTGCGCGTCCTGCTGGATTACGGCCAGATGCATGCCGCCGACTCCACGCTTCAGCCTCTACTGACGCCCACACTGCCTCCTATCCGGGGTGCCCGGCTGCTTACGCCGGTGGTACACGTCTCGCTTACCTCCCATAAGTAGTAAGTATGCGGCGCATTGGCATCACGGGGGGTATTGGTTCGGGGAAAAGTGTAGTGTGCCGTCTGTTTCAGGTGCTGGGCACGCCCGTGTATGACTCCGATGCCCGTGCCAAGTGGGTTATGGCCCACGACACGGAACTGCGTACTGAGCTAATAGCCGCTTTCGGCCATGGCACTTTCACGGCCGATGGGCAACTGGACCGCACCTACCTGGCGCGGCGCGTCTTCAACGACCCCGAGCAGCTGGCCGCCCTCAATGCCCTGGTGCACCCGCACGTAGGCCGCGACTTTGAGCAGTGGGTGTTGCAGCAGCAAAAACACCAGCCCCCCTACATTCTGAAAGAGGCGGCGCTGTTGTTTGAATCGGGCGCTCACCGGCAGCTTAACCAGATTATAACCGTGTTTGCGCCGCCGGAGGTGCGGCATGCCCGCGTGTTACGCCGCGACCCGCACCGCACCCCCGATGATATCCTCAACATCATGGGCAAGCAGCTCAGCGAAGAGGAAAAGCTGCGCCGCGCCGATTTTGTAGTCTATAATGACGACATCCAACTGGTAATCCCCCAGGTACTGGCTCTGCACGAGAAATTTATGCAGCCTGAATTCTGAGCATAGGCGCGCAGAAGTTCAGGCTGCAGAGGCAAGTGTTTACCGAATAACCGGGCACCGCTCAAATGGCCGGGTAGGGTCAAAAAGCTTGCGGTAGGTAACGTGGGTTTTGAAGATGCGGGCTCCGATAGACCGGATAACTGCTAACATGCGCGGATTGAAGTCGCCAATCCAGTTCATCTCGATTTCTGTGTAGCCGGCTTTCATGAACTCCTGCTGCGCATGCACCATCATGGCCGATTCCACTCCCTTGCCTTGCCAGGCCGGCACCACGCCAAAAATCACCCCAAACATTTTCTTGGGCTGCCGCCGCTGGTAGCGCCACCGCTCATACACAAAGCGGAGCTTTCCGGTAAGGTTCAGGCGGGGACCTACGTGTTTGAAAATCTGATTCAGCTCGGGTAGGCTGACAAAAAAAGCCACGGGCTCCTCGTTGCAATAAGCAAACCATAGCAGGCGCTCATCCAGAACGGGCTGCAACTGCTTAATGAGGTTGCGTGCTTTCTCCAGCGGCATGTCACTGATACCGGAATGGTTGGCCCAGGCCAGGTTATAGACGTGGTGAAAATCCTGTGCCATGCGCTCTACATCACGGCCATTGGCGTGCGCAAAGCGAAACTCCGGGTGTTCCTGGGCGTAGCGCTCGGCCGCTTTTTGAAAGTTGGGATGAAGCGGCTCCGCCACGTCGCGGTAGCAGGTATACTGCTTGAAATACACCTGAAACCCGTACTGCTCAAACAGCTGCTGATAGTAGGGTGGGTGGTAGAACATACCATAGTTGGGCTCGGTAAAGCCCGCCGTGAGCAACCCCCAGAATCGGTCTCGCTCCCCAAAATTGATGGGCCCGTCCATGGCCTGCATGCCCCGTTCCGCCAGCCAGCGCTGGCTGGCCTCAAATAGCTGATTGGCTGCTACCTGATCTTCTATGCACTCAAAAAAGCCCATGCCGCCGGTAGGCAGAGTAGGGTCGGTGTGCGCATTGTGGTGGTTCACGAAGGCTGCTACCCGCCCAATAGCCTCCCCTTGCTCGTTGGTCAGAACCCAGCGAATGGCCTCCCCATGAGCAAAGTTGGCGTTGCGGGCCGGGTCAAAAGTAGCCTCAATGTCATGGTCTAAGGGGCGAATCCAGTGGGGATGCTGCTGGTAGAGCCGTTCCGGCATATTACGAAACAGGCGCTGCTCTTCGGCAGTACGAACTTCAATCAACGACATCATTAAATCAGGCAAGGAGTTCAGAAGTGCAAGGTACGGCGACGGTGGAAAACCCGAAGCCCGGTCAGAGGTTCGTTAGTAGCGCTGAAAAATGGACAAGATCTTGATGCCATTGGCCCGAAGAGAGTACACCTCCCGGCCTACGCTGTCTTGGTAAGTCTGCGGATGCCAGCGGTACCCCGTCATAAAATACCTGGCTTGGGCATTTGGCTGATATTGAATTCGGGCGCGTTCAGAAGGCGGTAATAGCAGGGAGTTGTTGTAGAGGGGCTCATGCTTGCCGGCCATCTGAATGGTAAGGTGCGGGGAGGCATCGTGGGCCAGCAGCCACTCCAGCCCCGGCCGGAATGCCAAGCCCCAATAGTCCCGCTCAAAGAGTTGCTCTGCCAGGGGCGCGGGTAAAAAGCTGAAGTATACCTGCTGAAACGGGTGCATCCGTACCATCCGGAAAACGGTAAGGGACATTTCCAGCAGGGCCGCCAGCAGACATGCTGCCGCCAGCCACCGTGCGGGCCGCCAGGATGTAGCTAGCTGCCACAAGTGGCGTATACCTTGGACAGCGAAGAGCAGCAGGGCCGGGTAAATGAAATAAACGTGGCGCCAGCCATCATATACCACTGCCTGTGTAAGGATAACCACCAGAACCGGGCCCAACAGCCATAGCGCAAACCAAGTATCGGCTTTCGCCGCAAGGGTACGGAGATAAGCACCCCGGGAGCGGAATAGCCGGGTAATGCCGTTGCTCAACCCAAGTAGCGCCAGCAGCGGGTAGGCCACTGGCGTAGTAAGCAGAATCCAGACCGGAAGGTAATGCCAGGGTAGCTGCGTGTCGGCTATCAGCTTACCAAAATAAAGGCAGGTGCCTGACCAAGGGTAGCTGCCTAGCCGGTGAAATGCTGCCCACAGATCGGGTAGTGGGGTAGCCCACAAATAGGGCCATCCCAGGATAGCCACTGCCAGGGTAGTAATCAGGTAAGTCAAGACCAGATACGCCCGGCGTGACAGGGGATAAACCTCTCCTGATAGACTAAGAAGCACTGCCAGGGTAGGGACTGCCACTAATAATCCCTGCACCCGAATATCGGTAGCCAGGGCCGTTAGCATGCTTAGTACCAGCACACGCCATAGGCTGGGCTGTTGCCGGAGCCACAGCAACCCGGCTACGGCCAACGTAAACAAGGACATAAATACGATGTCCTTACCATTATAAAATGCCTCTGCAAAGAACCGGGGGGAAACTACCAGTAACCCGCTGGCCATCAATCCCCATCGCCAGTCCTGAAAGCGCCAGCGCCCGATATAATACAGTCCCCACACTCCCAGTACAAACGTGCAGAATACCAACAGATGCCGCAGAAAATATAGAGGCCGGGCATCCCCATCGGTAAGAAGATAGCCCAGCCCGGCAACCACCATCTCAAATACAGGACCATGGTCACTGTCGGGATAAGCTCGGATATCGGGAATAGGGGAGTGACTCGCTGCTGCTTTTTGGGCAAAGTCAGGGGCCAATTGCTGAGCAACTTGGTTTAGGCTGACCAGACCATTGAGGTGGTTATTGACTTCATCCCACGACATACCATAGTCGCGGTGCAGCAGCAAGCCTAATAACAGGAGCAGCGTAAAGAACAGGCGGGGTATTAGCAGCGCCCCCCGAGAAACTTGAGGCAGAGAAATCGGACGGAGCACGCTGTAATGAATAGTTTCCGGTACTTTTTTATGAAGGTAATAGCTGTTGTTCCCTTCAGTGCTTTGCAGGATTTGTTAGTAGCGCTGAAAAATGGATAAGATTTTGGCGCCACTCGCCCGGATGGTATACACCTCGCGACCCACGATGGCCGGATACGGTTGGGAGTACTCGCGGTAATTAGTAAGGAAATAACGAGAAGACGCCCCTCCCAGACTTAGCCGACTGCTCTCAGCTCGTGGCAAAATCAAATAGATAAAGCCGATAGGATTGGCCGAATTGGTTTCTAGGGTGATGCGCGGAGAGGGGTCGTGAGCCAGTAACCATTCTACGCCCTGGCGGTTAGACAGAGCCCAATAGTCTCGGTCAAACAACTTTTCGGCTACCGGGCCGGGCAGGCAGCTGAAATATACGTTTTGAAAGGGATGGTCCTGCACCATACGGGTAAGCGTTAGAGCCATTTCGGCTACTCCCAGGCTGGCCACAACAACTGCCAATGGCCGCCAGCCCCGTTGCTGTTCTACAGCCGCAAGACCGGCGCGTACCCCCTGCACGGCCAGCAGCAGCAGCGCCGGATACAGAAAATACAGGTGCCGCCACCCATCATATAGTACTGAGTGTAGCCCAACGACTGCTACAATGGGGCCAACAGCCCAGCCTAAAAACAGAACATCGTAGCGGTAGTGCGGGCAGGTAAGCAGGCGCCGTAAGCTAAAGCCGGTTATCAGGGCCACAACTGCTCCCAAAAATGCCATGGTATAGGCCAGCGGAGTGGTAATAAATATCCAAACAGGAGCATAATGCCACGGTAGCTCCGTCGACATCATAAGTTGCCCCCAATACAGCACCGGGCCCTCCCAGCGGAAATGGCTCATCGTTTGAAAGGCCATTACCAAGTTGCCCCATGGGTTAGCCCATAAGTAAGGCCAGCCGAGGACGGTGAAGAGGGAGGCGGCTAACAAATATGCTCCGCCCACCTGTGCCAGTCTGCCTTTCTGGGAAATTGGCCGGGCAAATGCCGCCAGCCCCAGCATGCCCAGCGTGAATACCACTACCATCAGTCCCATAATCCGAACATCAATGGCAGCAGCAGTGGCCAGACCATGCACCAGGGCCCGGCTTATGGTGGGGTTCTCTAGCAAACGTAGCAGGGTGTATATGGCCACTGTAAAAAAGGCCATAAAAATCAGGTCCTTGGAATTATAGAAGCTCTCGGCAAAAAAACGAGGGGAAAGCAGCAGCAGTAGGCTTCCCAACAGTGCCCAGCGCCAGTCTTTAAATCGAATCAGGCCAATCCGGTATAGTGCCCACATCCCCAGCGTGCAGGTAAGATAGTTCAATAGGTGTTGCAGGAAGTAGAATTCCCGGGTATTACCGTGGGTAAAGATCCGGCCCAGCACAGCAACCGGTAAGGCGAATAATACGCCGTGGTCATGTTCCGAAAAGTTCTCAAAGTCAGGTATTTCATCGTAGGTGGCTTCTTGGCGGGCCAACTGCGGGAAAAAAAGCCGGGCAATGTATTTAGCGTTTACCAAGCCATTCAGATGGTCAATGGGTTCGTCCCAGCTCAGACCATAGTCGCGGTGCAGTAGCAGGCCCAGCAGCAGTACAAGGGAAAAGAACAAGCGCGGCAGAAGCCGCGCCCCCAAGGGTGCCTGAAAGAAGGTAAACAGACCTGGCATGCGGGATGAATAGTTTCCGGTAATTTCCGGCGAAGATAACTCCCTGTGGCGGCGCTTAGCGCCTACATTAGTCTTTACTTCCTTCTATGCTTCGTCGGCTCCCCCGTATTGTTTGGCTTGTTTTGCTCTTGCTGATGGCTGCCAAGCTGGCGCTGCTGTTGCACCTGAACCCCGAGCTGGCCTGGAACCCCGACGAAATCCGGAATGGACACATTGCCGACAACGTGCGGGCCGGTCATGGCTTTGTTTCCTACGATGCCACGCGCCAGCAGCTGCGCCCCGATGCCTTTCATGCTTCGTTTCCAGTGCTGGTATATGTGGCGTGGGAAAATCTGGGCTTGCCCAAGCACTACTGGACGCTGCTGGTTTACGTTGGTACATCCTTCCTGTATGCTGTAGCGTTTCTGTACGTGTATCGCACCCTACGCTGGCTGGGTGTTAGCCTGATGTTTAGTTGGCTGGGAGCAGGCTTGTTTGCCCTATATCCATCGGTAGCATACTATATCGGTGGGTTTTTCTGGTACGAAAACCTAGCCATGCCGCTGCTGGTGCTGGTAGGCTATAAGCTGCTGCGGTTACACGACGGGCGGCCACTCAGCTGGACCGATGCTATCCTGGTTGCTATCAGTATTACGCTTTCCTGCCTGTTTCGCAGCTATCTGCTGGCTGTGTATGCCTTGTGGTTGTTGGTATTGTTACTGGTATGCTGGCGCGGCCCTGCGGGCCGCCGGCAGGATGCTATGCGTTTGGGCCTGCTCACGCTGCTACTGGTGAGCATTGGCTACCTGCCGGTTTTGTACAAAAACCATAAGCAGTTTGGCGCTTATATCCTTAGCACCCAAGGCGGGTTTGAACTGCTGCATGGGCATAATTCCTTTACCCAGGGGCGTTTTATGTATAATTGGGATGACCCTGCGGCGCCTTTTGGCCGTTGGGTTCTGGCACATATTCCGCAGCTGCCCACGCTCAATCAGTATCAGGAAAGCCAGGCCCGCGCCCGCTTGGCCGGTCAGTGGGTAAAGCAACACCCCGAGGCGGAACTCCGACTGATAGGGCGTAAGCTACAGCTGTTTTTTACACCCGAGAACTATAATGTTGATACGGAGCACAACTTCCGGTGGAATCCGCTTACCACCTTGGTACATGCTTGTTTTCTGCTTTCGCTGCTGGCCGTAGTTCTGCGCCTTCGCGGCCTGCGCTTTCAAAGCACTGACGCCTTGCTGCTGGCACCCGTAGCGGCTATTCTGCTGCTTAGCCTCGTTTTCTTTGTCGGTTACCGCTGGCGCTATTTTGCCGAGCCCGCTATGCTGATGTATCCGTTGGTAGTGTGGCAGCGCCTGCGCCAGCCATTGGCGGCCAGGCAAACAAAAAAAGACAATCATTTCTGACTGTCTTTTTGATGTGGGAGATACTGGATTCTAACCAGTGACCCTCTGCTTGTAAGGCGCCCGCTGGGCATTCAGAAAAGCCTTTTCTGATCCGCATCACCAAAGACCGCAAGCAGGTCTTCCGCTCCACCGGGCTTTCCCTGCACCTGCTGTTGGTTTTATATGCTTCATTTACTCAATCAACGGCAACCTTGGCAGGGGTAGTTGAAAGGGGGAGGCAGGACGCACACTAGCATAAATGTATTTCCGCGAGTTGACTAGCTTACGGTTCCTCTTCCATCTATTTTGTCTGACTTCGATCATAGAAAACCATAAAATTTTATTTGTACATATGGTATAATTACAATAAAAACTTTAACTATAGTGATGGGAAAAGTATACACTGGCGTAGTAACTATGGTGCTTTTGCTGATTGCTATTCCTGGGTGGGGGCAACGTTTTGCTGCTATCGGGGATTTTGGACGCGTAGGGCAGCCGGAGCAGGACGTGGCTACGCTTGTGCTGGGCTGGAATCCCGAATTCATTATTTCCCTGGGCGACAATAACTACGAGTATGGTCAAGCCTCTACGATGGACCAGAACGTAGGCCAGTACTATCACAGCTACATCTACCCCTACACAGGCGCTTACGGCGCGACCTCTGATCCGCAGCAAAACCGGTTTTTTCCCTGCCTGGGCAACCACGATGTGATGACCCTAAAGGGGCAGCCCTATCTTGATTTTTTCACGTTGCCTGGTAATGAGCGGTACTACGACTTTGTGCGCGGCAACGTGCATTTCTTCGTGCTCAACAGTAATGCCAGCGAGCCGGATGGGATTACCTCAACCTCCGTGCAGGCTCAATGGCTGCAGCAGCAGCTGGCCGCCGCAACCGAGCCATGGAAGATTGTGTACCAGCACCACTCACCTTACTCTTCGGGCGACCGGGGAAATGATAAAAAGTTGCGCTGGCCCTTCCGCCAATGGGGCGCCTCGCTGGTGATGGCCGGGCACGACCATCATTATGAGCGGCTACTGGTGGATAGCCTCACCTACATCGTCAATGGGGTGGGTGGCGACGATGTGATAGGGGTGAAGAAGCTCCAACCCTACACGCGGGCGCTGTATGCCCTCGATTATGGGGCGATGCTGTTCAACGCCACCCCTCAAAGTCTATCGATGCAATTCTATACCCGCACCGGCGAGCTAGTCGACGCCTACACGCTGCAGAAAGAAGACCCCCTGCCCATTTCGCTCACTTCATTTGTGGCGAAGCGACAAGGTACTGAGGTCGTACTTCGTTGGACGACGGCTACCGAGCAGAATAGCCGGGGGTTCGGCATAGAAGGTTCGCCCGATGGTCTGTCTTATCATACAGTCGGCTTTGTGCCTTCTCAGCCAGGAAGTAGTACGAGCACGCGGAGCTACCGCTGGACGAACAACACCCCAGGTAAGGTTGGATGGTACTACTACCGGCTGCGCCAGGAAGATGAAGGGGGGCAGTTCGCCTATTATGGCCCTATAGCCGTTCATTTTCAGGGCCTGCCTGCCGCGTTGAACGTCTACCCCAATCCATTCGACCAGGAATTGACAATGGAGATTACGAGTGTCGCAGTCGGGCTGGCGATGCTTACACTCACCGATGAGGTGGGGAAGGTTGTGTGGCACGAGGTGCAGACCGTGGTGGCGGGCGTGAACCGCCTTGGAATCACTCCCCCATTAAAAGCAGGACAGTACCAGGCGACAGTGCGCATGAATGGACATATCCTGCGGCAACTTGTAGTCAAACAGTAAACAACCGCCTGCCACTGAGAATAAAGCCTCACCGGTGTTTCCGCTGCCGGCGGATAAAATGCAGACGGAGCATGCGGCGCAGCAGTGGCTGGTGCACGTGCGGGATACCATGCTAGCGCCGTTTACACGGAGGAGGATGAGCTAGAGCATTTCCTTCGCAACTGCAGGATAAACAAACCGCCCCAACCATACCGACCAGAGCTGTTTGCGGCTTGGGATGTAACTATGGATACGCACGATAAAACTATGTGCGTTTAGCGAAATAAGGTCGCGGCTCCTACCTACAGTAACTACCTGCCTAAAAACAACACCGGCCGTTTCTATGCTTGAAACAGCCGGTGTTGTTTTCCTGAACACGCGTAACGGTTAGTTTTTCGTTTCCAGCACGCTATATGTTTTTTGGGCGCCGGCTAAACTCTCGGTGTAGAGCTTATAGTGCTCCGCTCCTTTTTCGGGGCCGTACGCTTTCTTGAGTACGGCTTCGATGTCATAGCTGGCGCCTGGAATGACCGGGTCCATAATAAACAGGTACGCATAGGTGCCATCCGCCTCCGGCCGCACGGCGTTGAGCACGCGCGTCTGGCGAAATACGTGCTGCTCCTCGGGGCCTAGCTTGGCGAAAGTGGGCCAGAAAATGTCGCTGACAAAATGTTCAAACTGGACCCGCTTATCTGCCTTTACCGGGTTAACAATGACCCAGACTTTATCCCCGGGCTTGGCCAGCTCGCGGGTCGTTTTTTTCTGCTGGGCAGTGGCCGAGGGGGCACCACATAGGCTCAAGACACAGAGAGTAAGTAAGGAAATGAGTACGCGAAATTTCATAAATAACGGGTTAGAAGAAAGAAGTTAGCTCACTTTACCCCGAAGCGCGGCAAGTGCTTACAAATGAGGGTAAAGCCAGCTAAACATACTGGAATATTCCGAACAGCTTATACTATAAGCATATAAATTATTAGGTTAATGCATATCCTGAATTAAAGTGACAAACTGAACCCTGTAAAGAGAACTATTGGGAGCTAGCCAGTAAGGAGCTATAGTTCAGTCTCAGTGATGTCGAATCACTAGGCTGCTAGGTGTCTATTTGCTATTCTGCAGCAGTACTTTAAATCCTGATCAACACTGGGATAAAAAAGGGGAAGAGTAGAATATTATAATATTGAAATTTATTCATACACTCGTGCTATACCTAGTAGTGCTTTAGTTACCCTTGTCTATTGCTTGTGGTGTTTCTGTAACGGCAACAAAAGCCATACCCCGCTATTTTAATTCTCTATAGGCAAATGATGCGCAATGAATTATTCACTCCAGCGGGGAAGGTGCATATGACCACTGAATATGATCCTGCAAACGGCTGGGTGTATAATGATTGGAGGGGCCCGCAGAATTTGGCCCGTGTCATCGCCGGTAGCGAGGCGGGCTTACGGCTGCTGCGGCAACATACCTGCCCTTATCTGCTCAATGATAATCGCCACACCTCCGCGCCCTGGGACTACGCCGTCGAGTGGGTCGTGACCGATTGGCTGCCGCGCGCTCTAGCCGCAGGGCTGACCCATTATGCCCAGGTGATCCAGCCGGAATTGCCGACGGTTCACTCTGCGGACGTCTTGTATACCGCTCTTAGTGAGCAGGTGGAGATGCGCCTGTTTATCAGCCTGCTGGAGGCGCAAGCCTGGCTGCAGCAACTGCCGCCGCAGAAGAAGTAAATGTTATCCCCTTTCTGACCGATGAAAATAACCTTAACCAACAGCGCCAACGAGGTCTACCTGACTTCGGAATATGACCCTGCCAACCACTGGGTGTGCAACCACTGGCAGGGGGAGCAAACCTATGTAGGTATGGTGGCCGGCGCGAATGCCTGTCTGGCCTTGCTGCAACAGCACCAGTGTGCCTACCTGCTCAACGACAATCGCCAGGCCGTGGGCCTGTGGGATGAAATCCTGGAGTGGGTGACTACCAGCTGGACCCCACGGGCCATGGCCGCGGGACTGACCCATTTTGCTCAGGTTGTCAGCCTGGATACGCTGGCGGCCGATTCCTCGGAGGTGATGCGCGTCAGCCTGAAGGACAAGTTCCATATGCACTCCTTCACGATTATGGCCGAAGCCCAGGCGTGGCTGCGAGCGGCGCAGCAGCCGAGCGCGACCCCTCCGGCCGTCACGATGCCCTAGTGGGGAGGATTCGGCGCTTGGGTCGGTTAGGGTATGCTGGAAGCCGCCCAGATCACCCAGCGAATTAAGGGACGAGGGCTACTTCTCTGCTAGGATTGATAGCCTGCGAGAAAGAAGGGGCAATCTTAGTATTCGCTAACTGGTCGTCTGGGTCTGGACTAGCAGGAGTTTGCCATTTATAACGTTTATGAAACGGACGTTTTATAGAGGTGAAGGTTGAGCGGCTAGGTTTCGATAAGATTGACGGCGCTGAACCCATTCCATATTAGGCAGTTGTAAATAAGGTATGGTAAGTCCCTTTACGTTAAGCTAGTCATAAACATAACTAGCTGGCTAACTTAGATCATCTCACTTGGGCGCAAATCTCTTATGGCAGCAAGCCGGAAAATTATGCGAGACGCTTATCGACTTCCTACTGTTGCCGACGGAGGCACTCGGAACGTAGCGTAGAATTATGACTATTGCCATTAGACCGTGTAGTGAAAGTAGCAGGCCTTCTCGAGCCTATTGCCCTTGCTATAAACCACTGACTTTAAAAATTCTGCATTTTAGGAATTAGATCAAATTATTGTGTAATTGGGCCATCTCAATATGTCTGAACATTCATACATACTGGGGTACTTGGCTATATGGAAACTTTTAACATCGACCACAGCAGCACTACTCCCCTGCACGCGCAGGTAGAGGACCTGTTGCGGGACTTGATCAAAATTCCAGAATACCAGGAAGGCAAGCTGCTGCCGAACGAAGTAGCGTTAGCCAAGCAGTTAGGCATCTCTAGGAACACCGTCCGGCAGGCCACCAATAAATTGGTCTTTGAGCGGCTACTGGTGCGAAAAAAAGGAGTCGGAACAACGGTCGCCAAAAATAATATTATCACCAAGCTGGACAAATGGTCGAGCTTTACCCATGAGATGGGCGAGAAGGGCGTCTCGTTCCGAAACTACCGCATAGACGCCAGCTGGGTAGAGGCCGACAAAGAAGTCCGGCAGCTATTCCATATCGCCCGCCATACTAAGGTTCTGAAAATGGAGCGACTACGCGGGGTTGATTCTGGGCCGGTTGTGTTGTTTGTCTCCTATTTTCACCCTCGGGTAGGCCTAACGGGGAATGAGGATTTTACCCAGCCCCTGTACGACCTGCTGGAAAAGCAGTACCACACGGTTGCCGCCGTTTCCAAAGAAGGTATAAGTGCCATTCTGGCTGATGCAGAACTTTCTGAAAAGCTGGAAATAGAAGTAGGTGACCCGGTGCTGTTTCGCAAACGAGTTGTTTGTGACCCTGGTGGCCGCCCCATTGAGTATAACTTGGGCTATTACCGGGCTGATAGCTTTACCTACACTATTGAAATAAAGCGGGAATAGTTCGCTGGCAGTTTGTTTCAACTACGGCTAAAAAAACATCTAGACTGCCACCCGCAATCGATTCCGGTAACAATTGGTCTAGTCTGTTTCAGTAAACATCTCAACCTGATAGGCCACCATAATGGAGCCCTGACTTCAATAAATGACAGATGTCCAACTATATATGCATATGTATGAACATATGGACATGACGTATTTTTTGCCTTTTGACTCGTGCCTTTCTGATTCCGGTATATGACCACCCTTAGAAACCGACACCTCGCTCTGCAGTTGACTGCAATCATGACTGGCTGCCTAAGCTTGGGTAGGGTAGAAGCTGCTGTTCAGCCAACCCTTCTGCAGGCGCCCGCTGAGCGGGTAATCCAGGGAAAGGTAACGTCCAGCGACGGCAACGAAGCCTTAATTGGGGTCAGCGTCAGCATTAAGGGCCGGAACCAGGGCACCACCACCAATGCCGAGGGGCAATATAAGCTCACCATCCCCGGCGGGGAGGAAACAGTGCTTGTTTTCTCCTACCTAAGCTACACTACTCAAGAGGTGCCGGTTAAAAACCAGAGCACAGTGTCGGTAGTGCTGAAGCCCAACGTCCAGCAGCTCTCCCAGGTAGTAGTCATCGGCTACGGCACTACCAAGAAAAGCGACCTGACAGGCTCCGTCGCATCCATCAAATCGGAGGAGCTGTTAGCTACGCCCTCCACCTCTTTCGACCAGGCCCTGCAGGGGCGGGCCGCCGGCGTGCAGGTCACGCAGACCTCGGGTCAGCCCGGCTCCGAGGCCTCTATCCGCATTCGGGGTACCAGCTCTATCAACGCCGGCAACGAGCCCCTCTATGTCATAGACGGGATGCTGGTAAGCAGTGATGCCAACGACATGTCGGTAGGCGTCAACCTAGGCCCCCGCATCAGCGCCCTCTCCACCATCAATCCAAACGACATTGAATCGATTGAGGTGCTGAAGGATGCCTCAGCCACAGCCATCTACGGCGCCCGCGGGGCCAATGGGGTGGTGCTGGTAACCACCAAGCGGGGCAAGTCTGGCACGGGCACCGTTACGGTCGATGCCTACCGCGGAACGCAGCAGGTGGCCAACAAGCTGAAGGTGTTGGATGCCACCCAGTTTGCCAATCTGGTGAACGAAGCGAAATTCAACGCCAACCAGACCCCCCTCTATAATAACCCGGCAAGCCTGGGAGCGGGCACCGACTGGCAAAAAGAAATCTTCCGGACGGCTCCCATCGCCAGTTACCAGCTTTCCTTTGCCGGCGGCGACGACAAAACCAAGTACGCCATTACGGGCGGCTATTTCGGTCAGGATGGCATTATCCGCAACTCCGACTTTAAGCGCTTTTCTTTCCGGGCCAACTTGGACCGTGAGCTGAGTCCAAAGCTAACGGTGGGCAACAGTGTGAGCTACGCCCGCATAGCCTCCTCCGGCGTTTTGACGACTACGGAAACGATTGTGCCCGGCGTCACCACCGCCGCGCTGCTGTTCAATCCCATTCTGCCCGTGTATAACGCGGACGGGCCCGGCGGCTACACCTTTGAGAACCGCGGGGGCAGCTACCTGGGCAAGACGCTGGGCAACCCGGTGGCGGACGTCAACGAGTTTAACTCTTACGGCGTCAACTCCCGGATTCTGGGCAACGCCTATGCCCGCTATAAGATCCTGCCGAACCTGGAGGTGCGGACCAGCTTCGGCATCGACGCATTTTCCTCGCGGGAAAACGCCTTTGGGCCCAATTTCCTGAAGCGTACCCAGGCCAGCAAAGGGGAGGCCTCCATCGGTACCATCTCGGGGCTGACTTGGCTTAACGAGAACACGCTGACTTACAAGCCCGTGATCAGTGCAAACCACGCGCTTGACTTCCTGCTGGGCTATACCCTGCAGGAGTTCAACAACGAAAGCCTACTGGTGTACGCTTTTGACTTTCCGGATGCCCGCACTGGCTACCACGACATCTCGGCCGGCCTGTTGCCGCAGAAGCCGTTCAACGGAGAGTCGCGGTGGAGCATGGTCTCCTACCTGGGCCGGGTCAACTACACGCTCTTTGACCGCTTCCTGTTTACGGCCACCGGCCGGGTCGATGGCTCCTCGAAGTTTGCCGCCGGCAAGCAGTACGGATTTTTTCCCTCAGGGGCGGTGGCCTGGCGGCTGTCTGACGAGGACTTTATGAAGCAGTGGGCCTTCATTTCGGAGCTGAAGCTGCGCACCAGCTACGGCATCATTGGCAACCAGGCCATTCCGCCCTATCAGTCGCTGTCGCTGGTGGGCGCTTATGGGCAGGGAGTCTTCAACGGCACAGAAGTATACACCGGCCGCGAGCCGCTCACCTTCGCCAACAAGAACCTGAAGTGGGAAACCACGGCCCAGTTGGACCTGGGCGCGGATGCCGCTTTCTGGAATAATCGGGTAGCCATTACGGCCGACATCTACCAGAAGAAGACCTCCGACCTGTTGCTATCCACCCCGGTTCCCTACACCTCCGGTTTCAACTCCACAGTCCTGAACGTGGGCAACATCCAGAACCGGGGGGTGGAGCTGGATATCCGCACGACCAATGTGAAGGGCAAGCTGGACTGGAGCACGGCATTAAACTTCTCCGTCAACCGCAATGAGGTTACCAACCTGAACAGTGAAACCGATATTTTCCTGGGCGGTGGCACGCTGCTGCGGGTAGGCGAGCCGGTCGGCACTTTTTACGGCTACCAGTTTGATGGCATTTTCCAGTCCGATGAGGAAGCCAGCTCTAGTCCGGTGCTGAAAGGCCAGGAAGCGACTTCTTCCAATCCCGCCTCCCGCGCCCGCGCCGGCGACCGGAAGTACCGCGACCTTAACGGCGACGGCGTCATTGACGAGAAGGACCGCACCATTCTGGGCAGCGCCCAGCCCGATTTCACCTGGGCTTTCACCAACAACTTCTCCTTTTTCAATTTCGACCTGAGCATTTTCTTCCAGGGTTCGCAGGGCAACCGGATGGCCAACCTCAACCTGTTTGACCTGCAGAATTTCAACGGGCAGAACAACGTGCTGGCCAGCGCCGCCCTCGACCGGTGGACGCCCAGCAACCCCAGTACCAAATATCCCCGAGCCCTAGCCGCGGGCAGCCTCGACAACGGCATTTTTTCCTCCAACATCGTGGAAGACGCCTCCTACCTGCGCCTGAAAAACGTGAGTTTGGGCTACCGGGTGCCGGCTTCCCTGACGCAGAAAGCCCGGGTCAAAAGCCTGCGGATTTACGCCAGTGCCACCAACCTGTGGACGCGCACCAACTACTCCGGCTATGACCCGGAAGCCAACACATTTGGCCAGAACACCGCCGTCATTGGCGTGGATCGTGGCGGTTACCCGCAGGCAAAAACCTACCTGGTGGGCTTAAATATCGGGTTTTGATATCAAGAACACTCCCTATGAGATTCAATTCTAAATTCATAAGCAAAGCGGGCCTGGCCCTGTTGGTGGTGTTCATGGCCTCTTCCTGCCAGGATTTTCTGGAAGAAGACCCCAAGAACTTCGTGGCCGTCACCAACTTCTACAAAAACGGGGATGATGCCGTGGCGGCCGTCAACGCCATTTACGGCTACCTGAACTCCACGAGTACTGGCTCCACGGCCGGGGTCTATCACAGCACCTTCTGGGTGACGGCGGGCCTGGCCTCGGATGAGATGCTGAACCAGAATGTCTTTTCCCCGGACCTCGACCAGGTGGCTACGTTTTCCCACGGTCCGCAAAACGCGGCGTTGCTGGAAATCTGGGCCATGCATTACAAAGCCATAACCGTGGCCAACATTGCCCTGGAGCGCATTCCAGGCATTGAAATGGAGCCCAACCTCAAGGCCCGGCTGCTCAACGAAGCGCACTTCCTGCGTGGTCTGCTTTACTTCGATATGGTGCGTATGTTTGGCAGTATACCGCTGCTGACCAAGGAGGTGGAGCCCCTGACGCCCCCGGTAGCTACTGCCGACGAGATATACGCCCAGATCATCACGGACCTGAAGGCGGCCGAAGCCCTGCCTGTGAGCTACCCCTCGGGCGACGGCAAGGGCCGAGCCACCCAGGGAGCAGCCAAGGCGCTGCTGTCCAAAGTATACTTAACCCGGAAGGACTGGACCAATGCGGCCCAAAAGGCCAAGGAAGTTATCGACTCCAACAACTATGCGCTGTGGGAAGACTTTGCTGATGTATTTAAGCTTGTCAACCGCAACGGCAAAGAAGCCATTTTCTCAGTCGGTTTCGGCGACCAGGGTGGGGCCATCAGCTTCTGGGAAGTGGGCCAGTTTCAGGTGCGGCTGCTGCCCACAGAGCTGAGCGCCGAGGGCGTGGAGAATGCGCAGGGCTGGCAAGTACCGACGTTGTACCTCTACAATTCCTTTGACTTCAACGACCGGCGCCGGGAGGTAACGTTCCTAACCCAGTATACTAACCGCAGCGGCGTGGTGACGCCCATTCGGCCCTACATCCAGAAATACTGGGACCGGGCCGCCGAGCCCAAAGGAAACGGCAGCGCCAACGACTACCCGCTGATGCGTTACTCGGAGGTGCTGCTGATATACGCTGAGGCCAGCAATGAGCTGAACGCCTCCGCTGAAGCCCATCAGTACCTCAATATGGTGCGCAAGCGGGCCCGCTTTGATGGCACCACCTACCGGACCACCGTGCCGGATTACGAGAATCTATCTCAAGAGCAGCTGCGCGCGGCCATTCTGAAAGAAAGAGCGCTGGAGTTTGTGGGGGAAGGCCACCGCTGGTTTGATCTAGCCCGCACCAAAACGCTTGAAACACTGGTACCGCTGGCTAAGCCCGGCGTGGTGCCCAGCGCCAAGCACTATCTCTTCCCGATTCCGCAGCGGGAGCGGGACCTGAATCCAAACCTGCCGCAGAACGGCTATTAAGCGCCCTTGCCCATGAATGCAGAACACTGCGCTATTACGATGGACTTGGGAGGCACCACCATCAAATTGGGCTTGGTGCAGGCTGGGCGGCTGCTGGCCAGCAGCCAGCTAGCTGCCCATTCGGCCCAGGGGCTGGCGGGCCGGCTGCCTTACATCAGGCAGGCGGTTGATGCCTTACTAGCGGAGCAGGCCATGTCCCGCCAGCAGCTAACGGGCGTGGGCGTCGCCATTCCTGGCATCGTGGACAGCGTGCAAAAGAAGGTGCTGTCCATCGACAAGAAGTACGCTGATGCCCCTGAGCTTGACCTACCTGCATGGGCCCGAGAGGCCTGGGGCCTGCCCATTATCTTGGAAAACGACGCCCGCGCTGCGCTGGTAGGGGAGTGGCAGTACGGCGCGGCCCGTGGCCTCGACGACGTGGTGCTAATGACGCTGGGCACCGGTGTAGGCTCCTCCGCCATCATCGAAGGCCGGCTGCTGCGGGGTCGGCATTTTCAGGCTGGATGCCTCGGCGGGCACTTCACCATCAACGTGCAGGGTGCGGCCTGCAACTGCGGCAACATCGGCTGCGTGGAAGCGGAGTCCTCAAGCTGGAGCCTCGGGGAAAAGGTGAGAAGCCACGCTGAATACCACTGCAGCCAACTTCGGGTGGAGCCGCAGATTGACTTTGCCACTCTGTTTCGCTGCGCAGAAAAGGGGGATGCCCTGGCCCGGCAGCTGCGCGACCAGTGCCTGGATGTGTGGGCAGCCGGCGCCATCAACCTGATTCACGCCTACGACCCCGAAGTGCTGCTTTTAGGCGGGGGTATTATGGGCAGTGGGGCCTACATCGTGCCCTACCTGCAGGCCAAGATCGATGCTTTTGCCTGGACACCTTGGGGCCGGGTGGAAGTAAGGCCCGCGTCATCTTTTGCCAGTGCTGCCCTGCTGGGAGCCGCCTATTTAGTGAATCACCAAAACTAAGCTGTTTTGAAAAAATCGAACTACGATAAGTTTCCTGAGATACGCATAGAAGGCCACCGCTGCGTGGCGGGCTGGGCTGCCCTTGCCGAAACCATTGCGTCCCGCCTGGCTGAAAAACCTCTGGAGCGGGCCGTAGTGGTGGTAGAGTGCTACCACGGCGTCGACTCGGTAGAGGTACTCGCGCAGCTGGCCGCGGTGCTCCGACCAGTGCTCACCGTCGAGGCCCACACCACCCTCAAATCGGAAAAGCAGATAAATGAGCTGGTAAAAGAATTTGTGACCGACGACCCGGTTTTCGGGTATATGGCGCCGCTGCCGCTGCTGGGCTTCTTTGACCCGCAAAAGCAGCAGGCGGCGCGGGCGGAAATGGAGCGCGCGGCACCGGGAGTTACTCTGGTTGTTGGAACCGGTGCCAGCTTCCTGGCTTCCGCGCCCGACCTGCTCGTGTATGCCGATATGCCACGCTGGGAAATTCAGCTCCGCTTCCGCCGCGGGGAGGTAGGTAGCTTGGGCGTGCCCAACCGCCGGGAAAGCTTTGCCTACCTGTACAAGCGGGCCTTTTTTGTGGACTGGCGGGTGTGTGACCGGCACAAGAAGACCCTGATGGACAAATGGGATTATGTACTGGACACTACCGTGCCGGCAGTACCCAAGCTCATTACCGGTGCCGCCCTCCGCGACGCCCTGCAGCAGACCGTCGCCCGACCCTTCCGGGTAGTGCCCTTTTTCGACCCCGGCCCTTGGGGGGGACAGTGGCTGAAAGACGTCTGTGACCTGGACCGCACCGAGCACAACTTCGCCTGGGGGTTCGACTGCGTACCGGAGGAAAACAGCCTGCTCTACCGGTTTGGGGAGCACGCCGTAGAGCTGCCCGCCCTCGAACTGGTTTTCTCCCACCCCCGTGAGCTGCTGGGTGAAGAGGTATTCGAGGCCTTCGGGGATGAGTTCCCCATCCGTTTCGACTTTCTCGATACCATGGAGGGCGGCAACCTCAGCCTGCAGGTGCACCCGCTCACGGAATACATACAGGAGAAGTTCGGCATGCCCTACACCCAGGATGAGAGCTACTACATGCTCGAAGCCAAGGCGGATGCCTTTGTATACCTGGGCCTAAAGGAAGACGTGGTGCCCGAGCGCATGATGCAGGAGCTGGAGGCTGCCCAAACCCAGGGACAGACCTTCGAGGCCGAAAACCACGTGGAGAAATGGCCCATTAAAAAGCACGACCACGTCCTCATACCAGCGGGCACGGTGCATTGCTCCGGGGCCAACAGCGTGGTGCTTGAAATCAGCGCCACGCCCTACATCTTCACCTTCAAGCTCTGGGACTGGAATCGTATGGGCCTGGACGGCAAGCCGCGCCCTATCTCCCTGGAGCACGGCAAGCAGGTGATTCAGTGGGACCGCACGACGCAGTGGACGCAGGATAACATCATCAACCAGGTGAAGCCCGTGGGGGCCGGCGACGGGTGGCGCGAAGAGCGCACCGGCCTGCACGAGGGCTCCTTCATCGAAACTCGTCGGCACTGGTTCAGCAAAACTGTGCCGCACGATACCCAAGGGGTAGTGAATGTGCTGAACCTTGTAGAAGGCGCCGAAGCCATTGTGGAAAGCCCCACCCACGCCTTCGCGCCCTTCGTGGTGCACTATGCCGAAACGTTTATCGTGCCGGCTGCGGTGGGGGCCTACTCCATCCGGCCCTACGGCGCCGGGGAAGGACAGGAGTGCGCGACGCTGAAAGCGTACGTCCGCACCCCAATTCGCTTTAGTGCTAAGTATTCCATTCTAAACAACTAGGGCCCATGGAAAAGACCATAAATAACTGGTTTGTATACCGCATCACGATGGTCGCCGCCGTAGGTGGGCTGCTTTTCGGGTACGATACCGCCGTCATTGCCGGGGCCATCGGCTTTCTGCAGGCCAACTACCACCTCTCCCCAGCCATGATGGGCTGGATAGCCTCCTGCGCTATTGTTGGCTGCATGGTGGGGGCCCTCTTTGCGGGCGCGCTCAGTGACCGGATCGGCCGCAAGAAAGTGCTGATGCTCTCAGCCATCCTGTTTGCCGTGTCCTCCATCGGCACCGCTATGCCGCCGGATCTGACGTGGTTTGTGGCGTTCCGGCTGGTAGGGGGATTGGGCATTGGCATTGCGTCCATCCTGGCGCCAATGTACATCACCGAAATTGCCCCGGCCGCCATCCGGGGCCGCCTGGTGTCCATCAACCAGCTCGGCATTGTAACCGGTATTCTCCTCATCTACTTCGTGAATGCCGGCATTGCCGGGCTCTACGACGAAGCCTGGAACATCAGCGTGGGCTGGCGCTGGATGTTCGGATCGGGCATCATCCCGTCGGTCGTGTTCATGGTGCTGCTCTTCTTCGTGCCGGAAAGCCCCCGGTGGCTGGCCAAGCAGGGCTATGTGGCCGAGCCGCTGGCTATCCTGACCAGAATCAACGGCGAGGAGCAGGCCCGGGTGGAGCTGGCCCAGATTACCAGCGCACTGTCGGAGGAGTCGGGCACGCTGGGTGAGTTATTTGGACCGGCCCTGCGCAAGCCCCTGGTTATTGGGCTGGTGCTGGCCGTGCTGTCGCAGATTACCGGCATCAACGCCATTATGTACTACGCTCCGGAGATTTTCAAGTCAACCGGCGACGGCTCGGACTCCGCCCTGCTGCAAACCATCCTGGTGGGCACCGTCAACCTGCTCTTTACCATCGTGGCCATCAAGTACGTGGATAAGTGGGGCCGCAAGGGCCTTCTGCTGGTGGGCTCGGCGGGCATGGCCGTGTGCCTGCTCATTATCGGCGGGGCTTTTTACCTGGAGATGGTCCGGGGCTACGTGGTGTTAGTATTTATCCTGGCGTATATCGCCTTTTTCGCGGTTTCGCTGGGGCCGCTGGCTTTTGTCATCATCGCCGAGATATTCCCCAACCGCACCCGGGGCCTGGCCATGTCGCTGTGCCTGGGCGCCCTGTGGGTTTCGGTGTACCTCGTCTCCCAGTTCTTCCCCATTCTGTTGCAGTCCATCGGCAGTGCCTACACCTTCTGGGTATTTATGGCGCTGTCGGCGCTGACGTTCGTTTTCGTGTGGAAGGCGGTGCCGGAAACCAAGGGCCGCACGCTGGAGGAAATCGAGCATTCCTGGGCTGACGAGCAGGCCGCCGTGCCGGTGCCAGGCCGGGTTGCGCAGCCGCAATAGCCACTTATTCTTTCCGGCCTCTTACGCTCAATTCACTAATTGCTTTTCACTCCATTCCCACTTATAACCATTTACCCCACCATGAAAAAAAATACCTCCTATTGGTTTTACTGCGTTGCCTTGCTGGCAACGCTTCTGGGCACTTCCTGCTCGAAAGATGAGGAATCCACCCCTGAAGGCCCGACCGTTGCGTTGTCCAAAGATGATGTTTCGGGCAAAACCGGCCAGGTAGTGGAGTCGGTCGTAACCGTGTCGGCCCCCGGTAATCTGAAGAGCCTTACCGTCTCCAAGCAGGTCAATCTGCAAAACGACAACACGTTTGGCACGAATGGCACCCAGACAGTTCAGCTATCCGGCACGGAGCTAAAAACCTATACTTACAACTTCACCTATACCCAGGCGGCAGGCGAAGTAGATAAGCTGGTAGGCTTCACCTTTAAGGCAGTGGATGCGAATGGCAAAACGGCCGAGAAGGTGCTGACGGTTAACACGGCCGCTTCGGGTGCCCAGATCCTGGCAACCTACCGCTGGAACCTGAAATCCAAGCTCCACACCACACCCAACCCTGACGCAGAAACCATTACGGACTGCGAGAAGGACGATTCCTTCGTCTACAATGAAAATGGCACCATGGCCGTGAACTACGGCACGCAGGCCTGCACCTTCGACGGCTTCAACGTGTACACAGGCTGGACGCTGAGCGCCGACGAGAAGACCTTCACGCAAACTTATGCCTCGGCCTTCGACCCGAGCAAGGTTACGACGGAAACTTACAAAGTGCTGTCCCTGACCAAGGACCGCCTGGTGATGGAGATTACGCTGGACCTGTCCGTATTTGGCCCGCCCTACACCGCCAACGAAACCTTCATCTACACCTTCGACGCCAGCCCGAAATAGGCGACAATCCGTAGCGCTGCCTTGCAAAGTCCCATTCTGGGTTGGTTGTCTGACAATCGGCCTGGGATGGGTACAAGTGCGGTGACTGGCCTGTTGGGTTCTTCTTTCCCTCTTACTGTTTCTTAAAGCCATTGTCCGATGTTTAGACATAGTGCGCTACTGAGTGCCATTGTTCTGCTGGGAGCTACTGCCGCCTGCTCCTCCGATAAAAGCGACTCGCAGAGCAAGGGCCAGCCGCAACCGGCCAACACTGATATCACCACCCTGAAGTTTACGGTGGAGCCCGCGCCAGAGTGGACCGCCCTGTTCAAGCGGACCTCAGGGTGGTTCGGCGCCGATGGCATCTTTGCTATTCCCAAAAACGGCGTCGATACGCCGGGCTCCGGCAAAAGCACCGAAACGATGTTAATCTTCAGCGACACAATGATTGGAGACATCAAAGACGGCAAGCTGAACCCGGGACAAACCATGATCAACAACTCGGTGGCCGTGCTGAAAGGCGGTGTGCCCTCCACCGACAACATTAGGTTCTACTGGGATAAGGACCCGAATACCGGCAAGCACAAATCCGTGTTTATTCCCAGCACGCCCAATGCCCAACCGGGCGAGTACTACTGGCTGGGCGACGGGTTCGTGAATACTGCCAAAAACAACGATACCTATATTTTCGGCTACCGGGTGAAAAACACCGACGCCAAGGTATTTGGCTTCCAGGAAGTAGGTAATGCCTTAATTGTCATTCCCGCCGGCAGCGTGCCGCCTTTCAAAGACCAGCGGCAGCTGGATACGCCCTTTTTCCTGCCGGGAAGCGCACCCGATGACTATGGGTCACTGGGGGCGGGGATTTTTGTGAATACCAAGGAGGCGGGCGCCCCGCAGCCCGACGGCTACGTGTACGTGTACGGTGTGCGTGGCAAAGCTAAGAATGTGGTGCTCGCCCGCGTATTGCCGGCCGACGTGGAGGACTTCAGCAAATGGCGCTACTGGGACGGCACCGACTGGAACCCCGACCTGGCTAAGCTGGCTAACATCACTGACCACGCCTCCAATGAGCTAAGCGTGACACCCCTGCCCGACGGGCGCTATGCTATGGTGTTCCAGACGGATGGCTTTGGCACTACGGTGGGCCTGCGTCTCGCTCTCAAGCCCCAGGGCCCGTTCGGGCCGCCCATCAAAGTGTGGGACAGCACCGAAGACACCAAGATGGACAAGGACTTTTTTGCCTACAACGCCAAAGTGCACTCCAACCTATCGGAGCCCGGGGAGCTGCTGATCAGCTACAACGTCAATTCCTTCGACTTCTTCAAGGACATCCTAGAACAGCCTAATCTGTACCGACCCCGCTTCATCCGGGTGAAGCTGCAGTAGCGCCTGGTAGCTGCTTAACCTTTATTTCTCCGTTCCCCTCTCAATCAACCCGCTCCATGAGACATCGAGGCCCGCGTATTACTTTGTCGTGGGGGTGCCTGCTGGGGGCATTGGCCGCGCTGAGCTGGCGTAGTCCGGAACTGCCTTCCCAAACCACCCCGACCCTGCAGGTAGCCAGCATCCTGCAGAGCAACATGGTAATTCAACAGGCCAAACCCGTGGCGCTGTGGGGCACGGCCCCGGTAGGGGATACAGTAGTATTGGCCGCTGACTGGCGGGAAGCCCCGGTCTGGGTGGTGGCTGATGCGGCCGGGCAGTGGCGGGGCACCCTGTCCGTGCCCGCCGCCAAGCCCAGGGACTTCACCCAGCACACGCTAACGGTGAGGTGTAAAAAGGAAAAAATCACCCTGACCAACATTCTGATTGGCGAAGTATGGGTGTGCAGTGGCCAGTCAAACATGGACATGGAGCTGAAGCCTGCTCTGCCATGGCTGCGCGGCGTGGTGGACTATGAGCGGGAAATCAGCGCGGCCGATTACCCGGCCATCCGGCTGATCAATATTGAGAATTCCTTTAAAAAAACGCCGCAGCCCAATGCCAAAGGTACCTGGCTGATTTGCTCTCCCCGGACGGCGGGCGACTTTAGCGGCGTGGCCTATTTCTACGGGCGGGAGTTGCTGCAGCGCTTACAGGTGCCCATCGGGCTGGTAGTGGCTTCGGTTGGGGGCTCGGCCTGCCAGGCCTGGGCCAGCCGGGAGGCTCTGGCAGCCGATCCACTCGTCCGGGCTCGGTACCTGACGCCTTATGAGGAGAGCTCCCAGGCCGGGGAAAGCCTGGATTCCATCAAGACCCTGGAAAAGCTGTTCGAGGTGCTGGCCCGGCCCACCCTGCTCTACAACGCCATGATTCATCCCCTGAAAAATCTTTCTATCCGGGGCTTTCTGTGGTACCAGGGTGAGGCCAACAAAAAGGACGGGGCTGATTACACTGCGCTGTGCACCGCCATGCTAAGGGGCTGGCGCCGGGATTTCAACCAGGGGGAGCTGCCGTTCTACTACGTGCAGCTCACGCCCTACAACTGGGAGGAAAAGGACTCCACGGCTACCTACTATGCCCGCTTGCGCGAAGCGCAGGAGGCAATGTTGCAGGTCCGTAACACCGGTATGGCCGTAACGATGGACGTGGGCGAAGCCGATAACATTCATCCCCGTAACAAGCAGGCCGTGGGGCTGCGCCTGGCACGGCTCGCCCTGGCCCGCACCTACCGTCAACCCAAAACGCTTGAGGTAGGGCCTCAGCTAAAAAAGTACGTGGTAAAGGGTAGCCAGATCCACGTGTACTTCGCTCCCCGGAGCCTCGGCACCGGGCTTACTACGACCGACCAACGGCCACCCCGGCATTTCTACCTGGCCGGCGCGGATCACGTCTTTCACCCTGCCGCGGCGAAAATAGTGCAGCAGCACCTGGTGCTGACCTCGACCCGGGTGCCGAAGCCAGTAGCCGTTCGCTACGCCTTCACCAATTACCCCATTACCAACCTAGCCAACCAACAGGGGCTACCGGCCGTGCCTTTCCGCACGGACGCGTGGGACCAGTAAGCCCGCGCCTTTCCCATTCTCCGACTCCCGTATTCGCAACCACCTCAAGGTATGAAACCCTGTACTCCTAGCCGCAACCGGACTGGTGCCGCCCTACTTTCCTCCGCCATGCTGGTCCTGTCTCTCGCCGGGTGCGGCCAGCAGCAAACTGCCCCCGACGTCGCCGGGGCGGCCGGTAGTCAGGCGGCCCCGCCTACCCGGCAAGTACGGGCTGTGGCCGAGCCGCAGTGGGACAACATGCTGCTGCAGAACAAAGGCTGGCTGGGTGCTGACGGCATTTACAGCGTGGCGCTGAATGGCGTCGAAAAGTCCGGGGAGGCCGAGGGGAAAGGTACTTTCCTCTGGTTTAGCGACACCATCATCGGGGCTATCAAAGATGACTCCCTACAGGCTGACTGGGAGATGGTGCACAACTCCGTGGGCTACCTGCAAGGCAACGTACCCGACCCGGAGAAAATCAAGTTTCACTGGCGCCGGGATGCCCAGGGCAAAGCCGCTTCGATGTTTGAGCCCCGGACCGCCAAATCCAAGCCCGGCAACTATTACTGGCTGGGCGACGGGTTTTTCAACCACCAAAAGGACAGCACTATTTACATCTTCGCCTACCTGATCAAAAGTCTACCGGGGGGCGTGTATCCCTTTGAGGACATCGGCGTTTCCCTCATTGCCCTGCCCAAGGGCAGCCGGCCACCTTTTACCAACCAGCGGCAGCTTGATACTCCTCTGTTTATCCCAAACAGTAACGGAAAGGGGAAAGTGGTCTTTGGCGTAGCCGTACTGGCTAATACGGTGGGTGCCAAAGCCCCCAAGCCCGACGGCTACATTTACGTGTACGGCGTGCGGGGCATGAACAAGGAGCTTCTGGTGGCGCGCGTGCCGGACAAGGTGTTCGAAGACTTCAGCCAATGGCGCTACTGGGACGGCAGTACCTGGGGCCCGGATGTACACCAGGCAGCAGCCCTAACCAGCCGGGTGTCCAATGAGATGAGCGTCAGCTTTATGGAGGACGGTCGGGTGCTGGCCTCCTACCAGCTCGATACCAACTCGCCCACTATTGCCATCCAGACCGGCCAGACCCCAGCCGGGCCCTTCCAGCCAGCGAAAAAGATGTACGAGACGCCGGAAGTGTACGAGGACCTGGACTTTTACACCTATAACGCCAAAGCCCACCCGCACCTGTCCAAGCCAGGGGAATTACTGATCAGCTACAACGTCAACTCGTTCGACTTCATTGCCGACATTCACAAGCACCCGCACCACCTCCGCCCCCGGTTTATTTCAGTGAAGTATTAAGTGAGGCAGTCAGACTGAAACTGATAAGGTAAGTACTCAGCTTCTCCTGCGCATAAATGAAAAACGGGGTGGTCTAGGAATGACAGACAATAGAAGGACTTATCTTTCTTCTGCCCGTCATTCCTAGACCACCGCCGCTTTCTGATGTGGCCTATGGTCGCGCCGTTAAATGCCTTCGGCGCCTATGGTGCCTTCCGACTTGGATCTGCCATGCATAAGATAGTTGCTTATAAGGTTTATGAAACGCACGTTCAACAGGTGTTAGGAGCGCCCGCGCGCAGGGTGTTGAGCTGCCCGGTGCCCGTTCCGGACGCGGCAGGCGTTTCCTCTTAGGGAGCTCGATTTATCCTGTATCTTGTTGTAAAGCCATCAGCATGACTCCCGTGGAACTCTTTGCGCCCCTGCCTGCCCGCTTAGCCTCGCGCTACCGGCGGGCCCAGCACGTGCATACGACTTATGATTGCTTTGGGGCCGTGGCGGCGGAATACACCTTTTTTACTGGCCCCCAGGTGCTGTATGTGCGCTGGCAGGGCCATGTGACGAGCGATGAGCTGGTGCGCGCTGCCCAGGTGGGCCTACAGCTAAATTTACAGTGGCAACCCCGAGGCCTGTTTCATGACACACGGGGGACCAGCGGGGAGTGGGGAGAAGCCAGCTCCTGGGTGGTGCATGAATGGATTCCCAGCATCCAAGCCCAATGCCCGCACCTACGCGGCATCGCCTTCTTGCTCGAGCAGGGGATGCCCATGCCGTATGCCAACCAGCAACTGATGGGGCATCTGCGCGAGCAATTTGAGCTTCACGTCTTTTACTCGCCCACCTTAGCCTGGCAGTGGCTAGATGAGCGCACCAAGGGCGCCGCTTAAAGAAGGGGCACTGGCTATGCGAACCAACGACTATTGGTAAGAGCCTATCGGGATTAAGCGTGCAACTAAGCTTGCTTTACCAATTTTCACTACGGTGTACATAGACATGCGTTGTCCTAAGGTGGATCCTAACGCTCCGCAAAGAACGTGTGCCAATGTATTGCTGCCGGATGCCAGATAGGGGCTATATCAGTGCTGCTATGCTTGTTTTGGGCTAAAAGCGAACCCCAGCACAGTAGCCAAACCAGCCAAGGACCTGCGTGGCAGCATTACCTTCTTTCAACCAAAGATGTCGGTCATCCAGCAGGTGAGAGTATACATGGCCGCGCTCTGAGTCGTAGCGCTGGGTGACGAGGACACTCACGGTGGGGCCGGCTACCAGGCGCCAGTGGCCGCCAGCCTTAAGGGGCGCAAATCCGATTAGTAAGCGCAATTGGTTTTGCAAGTTGAGGTCGTTGGTCCAGCCGCGCTGCTCCTCATTTACATGCAGCGCCAGGGCGTCGATGCTCAGGCTAACCCGGTGCCAGGCTAGTAGTTCGGTACCGGCTCCGTAGCCCAGCGCCCAGCGGCGGTTGCCCCTGCCAAAGTCATTGTAGGCCCCAGCGAAGAAGGTATAAAAACCGGCCGAGCCGCCCAGCTTTAAAATGGCTCCGATGGGCCAGGACTCCGAGTTGGTTACTTCCATACGATGGTAACCGTGGCGCACGAAGTTGAAGGGGGCAATGCTAACGCCATTTACTGAGTCGGCTACGTTGAGCAGGCCGGCCAGCTGTAGGCCCTGCACGTTGCTCGCCGCATTGAACAACCCCGCCACCTGCACTCCCTGGACTTCGCTTAAGGATACATTGAACAAGCCGGCTGCCTGCACCCGGGAGCGGCGCGGGGTTTGTTTAACAACAGGCTCCTGGTTCGGATCAGCCGCAGCGGTATTGGCTTTGGCTATGCCGCTATAGTTGAACAAGCCAGCCGTTTGGACGCCATTTATTGGGCGCGTGGCTACGTTGAGCAGCCCCGCGGCTTGCCAGCCTGTGGCGGTACCGCCCAGCACGTTCAGCAAGCCGGCCCCCTGAAAACCTTCCAGGTGGCGGCCCACCACGTTGGCTAAGCCGGCCAATTGCACACCAGCCACCGTGTCGCGGTCCACGTTGAATAAGCCAGCCGCCTCGAAGCCATCCACGCCCGCCGCGCTGCCGCCCAACACATTCAACGATAACGTGTTGACCATTTCTCCGCTGCGTGCTCCATTGGAGCCTAAGGGCCCCAGAAAAGTCACTTGCGCGGTTCTGGTATTCGACCGCCGGGTAGGGGTTTCCCTTTCCGTAGATGGTGCCCCGGTGGAATCCGGCGCGGCTACTGCGGGCTGCGCCAGAGCCTCCGGTTCTGACATAGCTGGTTTCGCCTTTGGTTTGTTCTGGCCGGTACTGGCCGTTACGGCCGACTTTGGGGTGGCTGGCTTGCCGGTGGTGGGCTTGGCTGGCTGGGGGGGAGTAACTTTTGGGGGCTTGGGGGCTTGCGCCGGATGCAGCACCACCTGGTCGCCTACCAATTCGTAGCCAATGTTTTTGTCGGCTAATAATGTGTTGAGCACCGTACGCAACGGTTGGTTCTGTGCCCTTAGCGTGACGGGCTGCTGCAAGTTGAGGGCTGTATTGCTGTAGGAAATTCGTATTCCATACTGGCGGCGCAGCGTGCGCAGGGCAGATTCAAGGGGTACTTGCTGGAAGTTAACGCTCACATTGCGCTCCAGCACGGCAGAGGGTTTTACTTGCGCCGTGCCAGGAAAGCTGGCCAGCACAAAAAGCAAGGCTATGGCTAGGCATATGCAGTTTCGCATAGCTAAAGTTCTGATAGAAGTGGGAAGAAAGTTGCCTGAGGACTAAGGACAGCCCGGTCCATTCAGGATATAGCCGTCAGCCTTTCGGCTCACCGAGAGATTAGCCGAAAGGCTGACGACACGCAGCATCTGGGCTAAATCGGTGCGCACGAAGGTGCCCGTGAAGCGGCAGCGACTCAGGTCTGGGTGCGCCAGGGTGATAGAGGTATTGTAGTACCGGCTCAGGGTTTGGACCACCTGAGTCATGGATTGATTGTCGAACACAAGCTCGTCTCGCTGCCAGGCGCGGAAGTTGGGATCCACAATTGGCTTTTGGACGGCCACCACCGGGGCCGCCCGCCGGATGACGCCGCGCCGGCCCGGCCGCAACAGCACCGAATCGGGAGTGGCCGTCAGGTGCTGCACGGGGCTGAAGGCTACGCGGCCCGTTACCACGGCTACTTCCACGGAGTCCTCGGCGAGGTAGGCCCGCACGTTGAACGAGGTGCCTAGTACCCGCGTCCGGGTATCGTTGGCTAGTACCGTGAACGTCCGGCCGTGGTCTTTTTTTACTTCAAAAAAGGCTTCGCCTTGCAGCTGCACTACCCGGGCGGTTTTGTTGAAATCGGAATTGTAGCGCAGGGTGGAATGGCGGTTCACCCATACCTGACTGCCATCGGGCAGGGCTACCTGCCGGCGCTGGGCGCCCGCTGCTATGGTTATGGTTTCCGGCTGCCGGCCTACCAGCCGCCATACACTCCAAACACCCAGCAGCAGCAGGAGAGCCGCCGCTACGCGCAGCAAAGGCTGTACCGCGGGCCACATAGATACCACCCGGCCTCCGGGCGTGGCTGGTGCCGGGGCCAGGTTGGTGTTGACCCTGAACTGCTGCCAGGCCGTCTCCACATCAGCTTCCGTGAATTCATCGGGCATGTGGCCCCCCCGTTCCCAGGCGCGGGTAGCCTCCATTAGCAGCGGCAGCCGGGCAGGCGAGGCTGTAACCCAGGCATGCAGTTCCTGTTGTTCCGACGCCGAGGCTTCGCCAGCCAAGTGTTTGGCCAGCAAATCCCAAGGGGCTTCCTCTGCGTCGGAATACAAGTTAGGCATGAACAAAGATTGGCAAATACGCTTACTAATGTCGATTATTTCCGGGCCTTATCTGGCGGCGAGGAAGGCAGTTTAGCGCTTAGCCCGGCGCAAAGCAAGCTGTGCGGCCTTAGTTGTCGGCCTGCACCCGGCCCGAACCCGTAATGCGCGTGTTGACCATGGGGCTGCCTTTGTAGAAGACGTTTCCACTGCCGGTAATCTCGACGTTAAGGTGGTGGCTGGCTTGTACATAGCTTTGGCCTGAGCCGGTGATGGAAACGTTGGTGTCCTGGGTTTTGAAATCATAGGCGCTTACCTGGCCCGAGCCGCTGGAGCTGCACTTGTGGCTTTGGCCCGAGCCGCTCAAGCGTATTTCCCCCGAGCCCGTCAGGGTGGTCTGGAGTTCGGTTACCTGCGCAAAGTTCAGGTCCGCTACCCCCGTGCCCGACACCTCTACTTTACAGTTGCTGGTGGTCAGCGGCGCGTCGCTGCGAATTTTTCCGGTGCCCGACAGCTGCACCTCCGTGAGTTCCGGCACCGTGATATACACCTTGATGGGGTCGTGGCGCCGCACGTTCACATGGCCAAACTCAATTTGCAGCTCACTGCCGTCGATTTCCGTTTCCAGCACGTCTAGCACATTGCGTTGCGCTTCCACGCGCACTTGCTGCGGGCTGCCTTGGGTCAGCACTACTTCCGCGTCAATACTGAGTTCTACCCGCTTGAAACTGTTTAGGGTCCGCACTTCCGCTACGGTAGGGCCCGTTCCGTGTATGCGGGGGCCGGATATGTCGTTGTCGCAGGAAGTGAACACAAGTGTCGATAGGAGGGGGAGCAGGAGCCAGCTGTTTTTCATAGCGGTAGAGTGATGGTAAAAAAGTAGGTTCTGCTTATATAGAGTCACAACCGTTGATTTACCCCTACGCCGCCTCGAAAAAAATTATAAAAACTCCAGTAGCATCAATGCCAAGCCGGAAAATAGGCCTTTGAGCTGCTGTCGTAACAGGCGGAGCGCCTTACCCATCTGGTTGTCCACGGTCTTAGGGGATACGTCCAGCGTTTCGGCAATCTGCTGATAGCTAAGTCCTTCCTGGCGGCTGAGCAGGAACACGGCCCGGCACTGGGGCGGCAGCGTAGCCAGAGCCGCCGCTACGGCCGCTTCCGCATCCTGCTCGTTTAAATGCTCCAGGGTAGAGTTCGTACCCATATCCACTACGTTGGCGTCCTCCCAGGCTACCTGCCGCTTCTGGCGCTCGGTATGGCGCAGGGCCGCGTGGAGGGCCGCCCGAAAAAGGTAAGACCTGTAGGTAGCCGTAATCTGCAGCGTCGCGCGGTTCTTCCACACGTTCAAGAGCAGGTCCTGTACCAGGTCTTCGGCCACGGCCCGGTCTTGCACCACCCGAAACACGGCGTTGCCCAGCGGCCGGTAGTACGCCCGATACAAAGCTTCCATAAACGCCTCTGGATTCGTGCGCTGCAACTCCGCCAAGCGGAGTTCAAGGGCATCAGCAGTTTCAATGGCGTTGGACATAAGAGCCAAAAGAAGAAGCCATGATTTCCGGAAGCTCAGTTAGGATGCTTAGATAGGGCGCAGTTTTCCATCCTTCGCGAAAAGATAGGAGTATCAGTCACTAGACTGCTTTTGCCCCATTCTAGATTCTAAGCCAATACCTGTTGGCGGGAACCCACGAAGTTGGGGCTAAACTACACCTTTGTATGGAACGCTTCTCTTGAGATTCATCGGATTATATCTCTCTATCTTCTTTGGAGCGCTTATTAATAAATATATATGCCAAAGCCCAGTTCCGGCGTTGATCTCCATGGAACTGGGTCTGATCAGGGTAAGGTCGGCTTATCGCAATAATTTAAATCCAATCCCCCGCTCCTGCACCATCTGGCCCTACCGGCAGCTTTACGATAGTGGCGCAAGCGAGGGATAAAGGATCTAGGCGGCAGCCGTGAAGAAGTTGTCATCGATTCAGAGCTCCAGCAATTCCGAAAAAATCGGCTTCACTATCCTGTTCAATTTGTTTCATCTAGGTTCGGATTACGGCATTTCGTCTCCCTTTGCCCGCCCTTGCTGAAATTGTACCGAAGCAAAGCCTTTCGGATGGTGGGAGTTATTCAGGACGACGGCTTTCCCCGCCGGGCGAGTTGCCTTGTACCCAATAGCGGGAGTTTCCATCATTCCACTAAACAGTGGTCAGTCTACACCCCGGCGGGTCGCGGTGTCTCGTGTCTGAGGGACGTGCAACGCGTGTTCATACGCAGGCAGGGTCCTGTGTCCCATTTCTTAAACCCCCCTTAAAGAGCGGTGACAACCGAGTGAATACGTTCCAATAAAGTTTATGCATCGCGCTCCAACGGAATAGTGACACGCCCGGCCTTGTCGGTACGAGGGGACTCACAAGTGGAGAGCCCTTATAGCTGAGTCCCCGGAGTGGGTGTTTGGGTAGGCGTTGGCCTGCTTGCCAGGAAGTATCATCAGAGCCCCTAGACCGCTTTGCACCAGCCGAAAAGGCGCTACAAGACATTGGTTTATTTTTGCTTACGGAAGTAAACGTCGTTGCTGATGGACTCCAGGCGTACTAAAGGACCTGATTTGCCCAGGGAGCCGCGCACCTCGTAGCCCACCATGGGCACGCCTTCCTTGCGGTTGGTAAAGGCAATATCCTGGTCGGTGTACACTTCGCCGGTAATTGTCTTAAAGGCAACTTTCGCCCCTTGCCCCGATGACCAGGTTACATCCACGAAGCCGCTGATGGATTTGGCTTCCAGCTGACCGGTGAGGCCGGTAGCTTCAATGTTGCCACTAATAGTGTTCACCCGCAACGACACGCCCTCCGGCACTTCAATTTCTACTTCCACGTTACTGCACACCCGGTACCCATCTCGGCCTTTTTCTCCGCCCGAGCTCCAGGAAGAACCCTGACCGTCGGGACAGTCGCCTGGCTGGCCGGTGCGTAACATGGCTTCATCAAAGGCTGACTTCACCGTTATCTGGTCACCCTCGGTATTTAGAGTAAGTTGGAGTGCGTTGTTAAGCTTATTCTGATTAATAGTAACGGCGGCCCGCACACGCAGTTGCTTGCCTTTACTACCCCGAATTTTTATGCTGGTGGCCTGTTTCAAATCCAGCACCACTTGTTGTTTAGCCCCCACAGAGGCACTCTTTTCAATAATCTTTTGGGCGTTAGCCGCAGGTGCCGTTAGTAATAAGGCACCACTCAGGCTGAGGAGTAAACGAAAGAATTTCATGGCGTTACGGAGTTGGATAGAGAGAAAAGCAGCGCTGTAATGCATTACTTGGCTTTGCGCACGAAAATGTTGCCGCTCACCGATCGAAGGGAAACATTCGCCCCACCACCATTCACGGTTCCTTGCACCACCTGGCCACCCACGCGCCGCAGTGCGTCTTCACTTTTGCCCATGGCAATGTCAAAGTCGGTGTATACATCACCTGAGATGGAACGCAGCTGCAGCGTAGCTTTACTATTGGGGCGCATGGTCACGTCCACATCGCCACTCACCGAGGAAATCGAACTGGGCGACTTGCTTAGGTCGGCGTAGCGCACGGTAATGCTGCCGCTCACAGTATTGGCTACTACGCCGCCGCCCATGTTGCTGAGCTTGGCGCTGCCATTTTTCAGGTTCAGCTCGATGTTACCGTCCAGGTCGCGAACTTCCACATCACCGCCGTTAAAGTTGGTTTGGTTGAACACCACCGACATGGACTGAGGCACCCGAATGACATAATCAGCGTCTTTGCGCGAGGCTTGCACAATGCGCACCACGTTATCTTTCTGGGTGACGGAAAGGCCCAGGCGGGTGTTGTCTTCGGCTGAATTGTACACAGAACGCAGACCTTCGGCTCGCTTGGGCAGGGGCTCATAGCCATTGCCGCTGATGATGAGCACGTCGCCGTTGTAGCCTTCCAGCTTCACGTCGCTGCTTTGCATATCGAGCTCAATCTTGCGGTCCTTGCCGCCGAGCTTAAGCTTGAATTCCTGGGCCTGCAAGGCCGGAGCTGTCAGCAGTAAACAGCTAAAAGTGAGAAGCAATAACTTTTTCATGTCGGATTTGGGGTACAGAGTGAGCCCGGCCGGCGTCGCCACGTTCGCGGCGCCAGCAGTAGGGTTCGGGTTGGAAAAGGAAAAGAGAAAACTATATCAGGGTGCCGAGGCCGTATTCCGCTTGTTGACGCACGATGGGTAGCGCGTCGGGCTTATTGGCCAGCTGCTCTAGCTGGGGCGCCGCTCGCCGTTCGCGCATGTTCACCAGCAGCTCAATGAGCAGAATCTGCACGTTGGGGTCAGTTTGGATAGTCAGCGACTGGATAAAGGCTTCTCCCACGCGCGGGTCAGTCCGCAGCCGGTACAGCGCATTGGCCGCGGCCAAGCGCACATTGGAATTGGGGTCAAAATTCAGGGTGTTGATGAGTACCTGCACCGCAGGGTCGCCGGTGGCATCTACCTGCTCCACAGCATTGTCCACCAGCTGTATCCGGTCACTGGCCGACAAGCTTTGCGAGGCATCACCCGACAGAGCATTGGCCAGTTGCATGGCATGTTTGGTAGAGCCGGCTATTGGGGCACTGGTCACGGTGGGGGCATTTTCCGGTTGCCACTGCTGACCCAACACCATGCCCATCACTAGCAGCGCTACGCCAGCGGCAATGCGCATGGCCCAGCGGCTAACCTCGCCGGGCCACATCGTACGGATGCGGGCTTCCCGTACTTCAGGAGCAGGTACTGGCGCTGCTGCCACTACGGCCTTCTCCTTCTCCAGCATCAACAAAAACTGATTGCGCAGCGCGGGGGAGGGTTTTGCCGGCTCAATGGCTTCCATTTGAACTGACAATTCCCGAAGCTGGGCTACTTGCTCCTGGCAGGCAGGACATTGGCTTAGGTGAGAAGCTACCCGCGCGGTCTGCTCGGGCAGCAGGACTTGGTCGGCGTAGTCGATCAGCTGGTCGGCTACGGTGAAACAATCGTATGGGGAAGGACGGTCAGTCATGGCTAGGAAGCGAAATAGATGGTGCGCAGGGCTTGCAAGGCCCGATGGGCTTTTACCTTGGCGGCGCCGGCGCTGCAGGCCAGCTGCTGCCCGATTTCCTCGTAGCTGAACCCCTGAAAGCGGTGCAGCACCAGAATGTCACGCTGGGCTTCGGGCAGCAGCGCCAGGGCTTCGTGCAGGTTTTGGTCGCGCTCAGTAGTGATCATAGCATCAAATGCCGAGGAGCCGAAACCGCCTTGTCGCTCCACTTGCAGCACATCAGAGGTATGCATGTGCTGCTGGCGCTGCCAGTAGTCGGCATGGGCATTGCGGGCCAGCTGGTAAATCCAGGCCCGAAAGGATGGGCCCGGCTGGTAGCTGGTGCGGTATTTCAGCAGGCGTTCGAAGACCGTTTGCGTGAGGTCTTCGGCGGTTTCCCGGTCGTTGTTGGTACGGCGCAGCAGGTAATTGAAAATAGGCAGGTGGTAGCGGTCGAACAGCACGGTGAGCTGGTCCAGGTCATTTGCCTGAATCTGCGCCATTAAGGCCTCGTCGCTCGGGTAGTGTTCGGCCACCGGGGGTAGGGTTTTGCGGGTTGGTCGAAAGGAGTACCGGCAAATTCCGGCATCGTTACAGCGCCGCCCGGATTTTTTTCAAAAAGCGTCAATCTTCAATAGCCTCGATCCCCTGTTGCTTCAGGCGCTCTAGGTGCTCCTGCATGGCTTGGAGCTGTTCGGGGGCATGCCCCTGCCACTGCGTTACCTCCCCCACTACCCGCAGCGGATGGCGCGAACGGTAGGACCGGGTGGGATTGCCCGGGTACTTCTTATCCGTCAAATTAGGGTCGTCTTCCACGGAGCCCGTGGGCTCCACGACATAAATGCGGCCGGGGCCGTCGCCCACGGCCAGTTCCGCTCCCCAAATGGCGGCCTCCAAGGTAGCGGTGAGGTAGACATAGGCTGCGGGCTTGCGCTGGCCATAGTTGGATGGAAAGCCCGGTGTAATTATATCCCCTAGCTTGAACGGGGCTTTAGTGCCATGATAGAACCGTGGAGCCTGCCGGTCGCGGGGAGAAGCCTGGTCCTGTGGGCTAGGGGTTTTCATGGTCCTGGTCTGGTAAGGGAAGTTTGGTGCCCCGTTGCTGACACGCTCCTGGAAAAGATAAGAAGACCACCGGATAGGTTCCGATAAAATTTACCGATCGGAAGCAACAAGTCTTTAAAGGATGAGCCTCTGATAATACTTACTGAGCAAACTCATCCTATGACTCGGAATATCAATATCCTTGTATACCTATATAATTTTCCCTTGTGGTCGTCTTCCTAAATCCTTCAGTATGCTTTTCTGTCCGCTTGGCGAACGAGCTGGGTCTATACAAAGACATCAACACTATAGTAGCAGCCGAGCATAACAAGCCGACCAAGATATTTTACCCCATTTATTTAATCACAATCACCCGTGGATAACAATACGCTGAATGGCTAACCTCAAAGAGCTAACTTGTCTTAGCTTGTTTAAACCAAAAGCAAAACAGGCACCCAGCATTGCTGCTAAGTGCCTGTTTTGCTTTTGGTGGGAGATACTGGGTTCGAACCAGTGACCCTCTGCTTGTAAGGCAGATGCTCTGAACCAGCTGAGCTAATCTCCCTTTTCCGTCCCGGTATGTGCCGTTTGGGAGTACAAATATGGGGGGTGTTTTCGAATACACCAAACTTTCTGCGACCTTCGGCTAGAATTTTTTGGTCTTTGGAGCGTTAAAAGCGCGGTTTTAGATAGCAAAGCATTCATATTCAGAATTGTTGAGGCGTTGGGATTCCTGAAAAAAACATTGCTTCTGGGGCTTATTTTTTTTGCGCTACTGCTGAGTGGACTGCTGGCGGCCATAAAATTGGGCGAAAAGCACATCATTGGCCTCTTTGTTCAGCAGGCCAATCAGTATCTGGCTACACCGGTGCAGGTGGGCCGGATTGAGTTATCCCTGCTAGACCAGTTTCCCCGCGTTTCTATTACACTACATCATGTAACCATCCGTGGCACGCTGCCCGCAGATACCGCCGCGCTGGCGCACTTGCGTACGTTGTACTGTGCTTTCGATACTTGGGACGTGCTGTCGGGGAATTACCGGATTAGGGCGCTTACGTTAAGGCAGGGGCGGGTAGTAGTGCGGCGTAACGTAAAAGGGCAGGGTAATTTTGCCATTTTCCGGGCTGATACAACGCAGGCATCTGAACGGCCACTGGCTTTCGATCTGGAAAAAATAAGCCTGCAGCAGCTACAAGTGGTGTATCAGGATGACGGTCTGCGCCAGCGCTACCAACTACAGGTGCATGATGTTCGGGCCATGCTGGCCGTTGCCGGCCACCGGATTCAGATTGCTGCTACTGGCACGACGCGGGTAGATGGTATAGCGTTAGGCTCGGATGCTTATCTGCGCGGTAAGGAGCTGACGTTGCGCACTCAGCTCACCGTAGACCGGGATTCAAAGGTGGTTCGTTTCTCTCCCTCTGCGTTGCTTATTGGGCCGGCTGAATACCAGATAGCGGGGACCATAGCCTATGCCGCCGCTACGCAGCTGAACTTGACGGTTGAGGGGAAGAATACCAATGCGCAGTCGTTGGTAGCGTTGCTGCCGGCCCGGCTGGCACGCCGCTTAGCCGTTTACCGCAGCCGGGGAGAGGTGTATTTTGGTGGAGCCGTACAGGGCGAGTTGTCAGGGCGGGCAAATCCGCAACTGACGCTGACCTTTGGGTGCCGGAATGCCTCCTTCTTTCATCCCGGCTATAAGGAGAAGGTGGAACACGTGTTCCTAACGGGTACTTTCAGTAATGGCGTGCGGTGTAACGCGAAAACCTCGGTTCTGTCTTTGCAGAATATGCAGGGTACGCTGCAGGGGCGGCCGTTTAGCGGATCCTTGCACTATGCAAACTTTACCGACCCTACCATGCACCTGCGCCTCAAGGCGAACATGGATGTGGGACAGGCGCTGCGCTTTTTTCCGGTAGCCGCCGTGCGAGCGGGCAGCGGACAGGCCAACCTACAGCTACAGTTTCATGGTAATCTGCGCGCCTTCAGAGCTGGGTCTGGCAGCGCAGGTGAGGCCTCAGGGGAATTGGTACTGCAGCAGGTAAGTTTACGCCTGCGCGATTATCCGCAGCCCATTTCCCGGCTTACTGGCCGGCTACAGCTGCGCGGCAACTCGGTGGCGCTGATAGGCTGCTCGGCTATGTGGGGCCACTCTGATTTTCAAGTGAATGGGGCCTTGCGCAACTTTCCGGGTTGGGCCCTACGGCCGGGGCAGGCTTTGCTGGTAGATGCCACCGTAGCCTCGCGGCAGCTGAATTTAAATGAGCTACTGGCGGCTTCTGCTGAAACCAGGGCGGGCGCAGCGGTAGCCGGCAGCGTGCCGGCCAAATACGCTGCCGTAGCGGTGCCAACTTCTCTGGCGCTCCATATTCGGGTGGTAGCGCAGCAGGTGATTTTCCGGCGTTTGCAGGCCAGCAATCTGCGCGGCACCATTCGGTTGCAGAACCGGGTGTTTTCCTCGCCGGGGCTCAGCATTGAGGCGCTGGGCGGGCGGGCCAGCGTGCAGGGCACGGTAGATGCGCGCCGCCCGGAACTGATTAAAGCCAGCACCGTAGCTTCCTGCAGCCAGATGCCACTGGATAAGCTGTTTTATGTGTTTGAGGATTTCGGGCAGGGCTTTATTACTCACCGTCATTTGCGGGGCCTGCTCACTGCTTCCGGCGAGTCGGATGTGTATTTCAACCAGCGGCTTGAGCCATTAACCAACCGGCTGGAAGCAGAAATTAAAGCCACTGTGCGCAATGGGGAGCTGAACAACTTCGAGCCAGTGCAAAAGCTGTCGATGGTGGCCAGCCGGGAGCAACTGCGCCACCTGCGCTTCGCGGAGCTCACCAACAACTTCTACATCCAGAGCCGCACAGTATATCTGCCGGAAATGGAAATCCGCTCCAATGTGCGCACGGCTTCCCTGATTCGGGTAACCGGCACGCACACCTTTGATCAGCAGATGGATTACCATGTGTCTATTCCGGTATTACCAGGGCTGCTGCGTCGGGTGTCGATGGGTGGTGAAACAAACACCGGCCCCGCCATTCTGCTGGCCATACAGGGAGATGAAGACAATTTCCGGGTAAGCCTGGACCAACGCCGGACGATGCGGGCACCTGCTGCCACACCGGCCACCGTACGGCCCTCCGTGGGAGAGCTACTAAGCGGCCGAAAACCGGTACCGGCTCCAGCCGGTGCTGCCTCCGCCAAACCGCCGGTAGAGCGCCCATCCTTGGGGAAGCCGCGCGAAAAAAAGCCCGTAGCACCTGCTCCCGGCGAGTACTTCGACTTCTAGAAGTATAGGATCAGGTCAAAACAAACGTCGAGGTCAACATTCCAACACAGGGCGCGTTAAGGAGGGCTATAGTTAATTTCAACACCCAACCCTCCCCCTGATATGAACGATAATCAACTGCTGCAGCAGTACTCCGAAGAAGAAAAGACAGCTTATATCAGCGTTATTGCCAGCTTGGCCTCCGCCGACCGCGAAGCCTCGGCGGTAGAGGTAGAATTCCTGCAGCAGCTGGCCCATACGGCCGGTCTGAGCGGCGGCGCTACCCAGCAGGTAATAGCGGCTGCCAAAGACTCTACCAACGAAAGCGTAAAAGCTAATCTGGATGCCTTGCGCAACAGTGACCTGCGCTTTTCCCTCGTGACGGACCTCATCAGCTTTGCCCGCGCCGATGGGGCGTATGCCAACGACGAGGAGGCCATGGTCAATAAAATATCCGCCTACCTGGGCATCAGCCCTCAGCAAACCCACACGCTGGAGCAGGTAGTAGACCAGGCGGCCCAGGTACCGCACGATGCCAGCGACCCGGCCAAAAAAGGCTTCCTCAACGGCATTACCGATAAGCTGGACAGCGTAGGTATTCCCAAAGGTGCTCTGCTGGGCGGCCTGCTGGGCGTGGTAGCGCCCATGGTACTTTCCGGCATGATGGGCGGCAACCGCAACAACACCGGCGGCATGGGTGGCATGATGGGCGGTGGTGGCAGCACTATGGGCGGCCTGTTGGGCGGTGCCATGGGTGGTGGTAGCTCTATGGGTGGCCTGTTAGGTGGTCTGTTAGGTGGTGGCCTGCTCAGTGGCGTGCTCGGGGGCAACCAGCGGGCAGCTAGTGACCCTTACGGAGCCAACTATCCGCAACAGGGTACGCACGTAGGTAGTGGCGGTTTAGGATCCCTGGTTTCTATTCTGGGTGGCCTGGGTGGCCGGCCGGGCTCGGCGCCCCGCAGTGCGGGTGGTACCGGCCTGGGTGGGCTTATGGGTGGCGGCATAGGCAGCCTGCTCGGCGGGTTGCTTGGTGGCCGCTAGCCGCGCCGTACCTCCTGATAAACGCAGAAAGCGCCGGTAGTCTGAGACTACCAGCGCTTTTTTATGCCTTGGGCTTAGCTAACCAAGGGCTGTTGACTGGATTGCAGACCGCGGAGCGGGTCCTGATTAGCCAGTTGCACCAGCGTGGTATTGCTGCTCACGAAGTTGCCGCCAAACTGCTCCACAATTTCTACCAGGCAGTAGTTAAGGTCTTCCTTCACGGCCAGGTATTCATCGTAATCCACGGTTTCCACGAAGTACTGCACCGTTACTTCCTTGGCCGTGGGCGTGAGGGCAGAGAATTTAATCTGCACCTCCGGCGTGGTAAGCTTGTGCGCCTGAATCATGCGGTGGGCCTCCTTGATGATCTGGCGGAGCTGCTCGCTGGTGGTGGCGTGGCTGAGCGCCAGCGTAAAGCTTACGCGGCGCGCCGTGCGCAACGACAGGTTATCGAGCGGCTTATCAATCATGGATTTGTTGGGCACCGTCACAAAGCTCTTTTCGGCAGTGCGCAGCCGAGTGCTGCGGAAGCCTACTTTCTCTACGGTACCCGTTACGCCGCCTACTTCTACTAGGTCGCCCACGGCAAAGGGGCGGTCCAGGAAAATGGTGAACGAGGCAATGAGATTTTCCAGGCTCTCTTTGGCGGCGAAAGCCACGGCCAGACCACCAATGCCCAGACCGCCAATCAGCGCCGTAACGTTTACACCAAATACCCGGCTCAGCATCAGCAGGAATGTGAGCGAGAGCACCAGTACTTTCAGCAGGTCCTTGGCGAAGGGAATCAGCTGATTGTTGAGGCGGGAGGGCGTGGTTTCGGCGCGGCGCTGAAACACGAGCACCACAAAGTCAATCAGCCGCAGGCCAATCCAGCCCACTCCCATAAACACAGCCAGCTGAAACAGGCGAAATAAGGCCACCTGCGGCCAGGGCTCATTACGGGCCAGCTCTGAACTGCGCACTGGATAGTCAAGCACCTGAAAGGCAAAGTAGGCCGTAATCAGGAAAATAACGACTGACAGCGGCTGGATCAGTAAGGCCTGAAACTGCTGCTCCGAAACTCCTTCTGTGCGCTTGCGAATGGCCCGAAATACCAGCTTGGACAGCAGCTTGGACAGCAGCCGTTTGAAGAGGTAGCCAAACAGCAAAATGCCCAGGCACCACAAATAGGCCTGCACATCATTCCCAAGAAAGCGCTGATGTAGAAAATCCTGAAGAAGCATAGTAAGAGTTCAGAGGCTTTGCTGCCTGCGGCTTTCCTTAGATTAGAGAAAAGCCGCGGGCAGCTACTGCCTGGTTATACCAACTGGCGCAGAGCCAGCTCGAATGATTTCATGGCAATACCCGTGCGCTGGTTGCCCTGCTGCCGGGTGCGGGCCAGCGCCGAGCGGATAATGCGGGATGTGTCGCCGAAAATGGCTTCGTCGGTGATTTCCACGTTGGTTTCCATCAGGTAGGCGAAAACCCGGGCCATGCCGCAGTTGGCAATAAAATCGGGGATGACGGATACATGCTGGTCGGCGTACTCGCCGGTGGCGCCAAAGAAGATTTCGGGGTCCTGGAAAGGCACGTTGGCTCCACAGCTGATAACCTCCAGCCCGGCGCCGGTTAGTTGCTCTATCTGCGTGCTGGTCACCAGACGGGAAGCTGCGGCTGGAATGAAAATCTCCGCGCCCGAGGTCCAGATCCGGCGGTTCACTTCCTCAAAGCTCAGCAGATCATCGGCCACCAGGGTGTTGTTCTCACGGCGCAGGAACAGGTCCCGCACTTCCTCAAAGGAAAAGCCTTCTTCGCGCAGCAAACCACCACTGCGGTCAATAATGCCGGTGACGCGCACGCCCTGCTGGGAGAGGTAGTACGCGGCCGCCGCGCCCACATTACCCCAACCCTGGATGATAGCGCGCTTGCCTTGCAACCCGCCGCCCCACAACTCATAGTAGTGGCGCACGGCCTCGGCTACGCCGTAGCCCGTAATCAGGTCAGCTATGGTGTAACGGCGGGCACGGTCAGGAGTGAATTTCTCATCTTCTACCACTTTCACTACGCCCTGGCGCAGCTGGCCAATTTTCTGAATTTTCTGGGGCTCGGTGGCGCGGTAGTGGCCATTAACAATCCCTTCTTGTGGGTGCCACAGGCCATAGTCCTCCGTTATTGGAATTACGTCATGGATTTCGTCCACGTTCAGGTCGCCGCCGGTGCCGTAGTAGCTTTTCAGCAGCGGAATAACGGCGCGATACCAGCGCTCCAGCACGCCGCGCTTGCGCGGATCCTGCGGGTCGAAGTTGATGCCGGACTTAGCGCCGCCAATGGCCGGGCCTGAGACGGTGAATTTCACCTCCATGGTTTTGGCCAGACTTTCTACTTCACGCTTGTCCAGGCCTTTACGCATGCGCGTGCCCCCACCGGCGGCGCCGCCCCGTAAGGAGTTGATTACTACCCAGCCCTCGGCCTCGGTTTCCGCATCTTTCCATTCAAAAACGATTTCCGGACGCTTGTTCTCAAACTTTGCCAGCAGGTCGCGCATACTCTATTTAGGGTGGGTGGGGAAAATAATATTTCGGCAAAGGTAAGCAGCCAGAGGCGAGCTAGCCCGATTCTTGCTGTTATTGTCTTTTAGGAAGACAATCGATACCTGAAAAAGCACAACAAAAATTAAATTCTACAAATCTTTTTACCGGCCACTTTCGTTACTGTAGGAACTTTGCACTAGGTGTATAGCGTATTAGCCATACTTCGCTCCTCCCGTCGTTCATTTTTGTACTTGTTTATGAAACCATTGCTTTCTCGCGTCGAATCGAAGAAGGTAGATAAGGCTGCTGCGATGCTGAAGGTGCTGGCTCACCCCAAGCGCCTGGCCATCGTCGATCTGCTGGGTAAGGAAGAAAAGATGACTGTCACGGAAATCTACCGTAATCTGGATTTACCGCAGGCTATAGCTTCTCAACACCTTATTACGCTCAAGGATCGGGGCATTTTGTCCTCTTTCAAGGTGGGCACCAAAATCTACTACTCCCTGTCAATCCCCAAATTATTGGACGTGATTGATTCTCTTGAAGACTGCTGCGATACGCTGTAGTTTTCTGAGACGCTTCTACTTCAGCAAGAAGTAGGATAAAGGCACTACTGGTGCCTTTGTCTTTTGTGAAAAACAATGCCCCGCTTCTGGTTTAACCGGAAGCGGGGCATTGTTTTTAGGGCTGGAATAGCTGGCTTACGAAGCCGTAGGCTGCTTTTCCAGATCAAACATTTCGGTCAGCACATCGATGAGCTGCTCAGCGTCGTCGCGGCGGCATACTGCTTTTAACTGCAGGACACGCTGCTTCAGCACTTTCTGCATCAGGGAGCGGGTAATGTCGTCGAGGCGCTTGGCTTCTTCGGCCGATACCTTCTTCTGGATGCGGTCCATCTCTTCCTGGCGCAGTTGCTCCAGGCCCGCTTTCATGCGCTGAATAATGGGGGACACCATCATTTCCTTCGTCCAATCGGAGAGGCCGGCAATGCTTTCGGCAATGATGGCGCGCACGTGCGGCACAGCCGCCAGGCGCTGCTCCAGGGCGGCGCTGGCCTTGCTGTGAATAGCATCGATATTATAGACCAACACGCCGGGCACGTTTTCTACCTCGGCCTCAATGCTGCGCGGTACGGACAGATCGATAAAGAATTTGTAGCTGAGCACATCCAGCCGCTCTACCATGTCGCGGGTAAAGAAGGGCTCGTCGCGGGCAATGGAGGAGATAATAACGTCAGCTTCCTTCAGGCCTTCTACCAGGTTTTCGAAGTCCAGCACTTTCACGCCGCACTCCTCGGCCAGCGCTTCGGCTTTGCTGCGGGTGCGGTTGCAGATAGTCACGTCGGTGAAGAGCTTGCTGTCGCCGAGGTGGCGGCACACATCGGCGCCAATCTCGCCCAGGCCAACGACCAGCACGCGCGGGTTAGCCACGTCGGTGGTCAGCTCTTCTACTAGTTCCAGGGCCGCGTAGGAAGTAGAGGCCGCGCCGTCGCGGAAGGAGGTTTCCTGCTGCACGCGCTTGTTGGTGAAGAATACGGTGTGCAGCACGCGGTGCAGGAAGGGCCCGGCGGCGTCTTCATCAGCCGACCACTGATAGGCCATTTTGACCTGGTTGCTGATTTGCAGGTCGCCTACTACCTGGGCATCCAGGCCCATCGACACCTCAAAGAGATGCTGTACGGCCTCCTCATAGGTATTGAGCAGGTCGAAATAAGGGTAGTAGGGTGTGCTATCGGCAATGCCTTTCAGCTGGCCCAGCGCCTCAATAATAGCGGGGCTCTGGTCACGGTCGGCGGCGTAGTATACCTCAGTCCGGTTGCAGGTACTCAGCACGAGCAGGTCGGAAAGGCCCAGGTCGTGGTGCAGGGTGTGTAGAAAGCGGCGGCAGGCAGCCTCATCCAACGAAATCAGCTCCCGAATTTCCAGCGGGGCTTTTTTGAAGGAAAGACTAATGGCCTTGAACGGGTGGAGCATAGCAGGTGCTAGTGCGTATTGTAGGAGGCAAAATTACGGTGCAATCGGTTAGGATACTAGCTACTACTTCATAAGCGTTGCCTGGCACACCTAAAACAATGCTTAAAAAGCGCAATACAGGGCATTTTGTTCCGGGCGGGTGACTAAAATCATCTTTTCACCAGCCGGTTTTCACATCATTATGTGAGGTAGGTACGTTGAGTGGCTTGGCCCCTGGAAAAGCGGCCAAGTCAGCGAAGCCCGTACTTTCGTACCATACGACAAAGCCCCCTAGTTGGCTTTAAGCCCTTTTGATATTCCCTGTGCTTCCCGTTCTCCCCATCTACGACCAGAAATCCCGCATCAAGCTTGCCATTGTAGCCGTGGCGCTGCTCGTGGCGGGGGCCACTGTTGTGTACACCAACCTGCTGGTGCAGCGCCTTTCCGAGCGGGAGCAGCAGCAGATAGACCTCTACGCCAAGGCTCAGCGGTTTATCATCAACTCCGAGGTGGACTCGAACACCAATTTCGTGTTCGAGGAAATCATCAACGCCAACAAGACCATTCCCATCATCTTTACCGATGGCAACGGCTACCCGCTGGATGCCAAGAATATGGATGTGCCCAAGCGGCTGAGTGAGGCGCAGCGCCTAGCGCTGTTGCAGCGCGAAATCCAGATTATGAAAAGCCAGCACCCGCCCATTGTGGTGGAGCTGGGCGCGGGGCTGCGCAACTACATCTATTATAAAGACTCCGTGCTGCTGGCTCAGCTGCGCACCTACCCGCTGGTGCAGCTGGCCGTAATTGGCTGCCTGAGCGTTATTGCCTACTTCACCTTCAGCTACTCGCGCCGGGCCGAGCAAAACCGCGTGTGGGTGGGCCTGGCCAAGGAAACTGCCCACCAGCTAGGCACGCCGCTCAGTAGCCTCATGGCCTGGCACACATATCTGAAGGAGAGCGAGAAGTTTAAGAACGAGCCCATTGTAGACGAGCTGGGTAAGGATGTGCGCCGCCTGGAAATCATTACGGAGCGCTTCAGCAATATTGGCTCAGTACCGATTCTAAAGGATGAGAACATCCTGCGCGTCACGCAAAACGCCATTGCCTACCTGCAAAGCCGGGTATCGAAGAAAGTAACCTTCGAAATCCGCACGGACCTGCCCACCGACACGCCCGCCCAGGTGAATGTGCCGCTGTTTGACTGGGTAATCGAAAATATCTGCAAAAACGCCATTGATGCCATGGACGGGCGCGGCAGCATTACCATTCATCTGCGCCGCCCGGCCCGGAACAAGTCCCAGATTGCCATTGATATTACGGATACCGGCAAAGGCATTCCCAAGAGCAAGATAGACCGGGTTTTCCTGCCAGGCTTCACCACCAAAAAGCGCGGTTGGGGCTTGGGGTTAGCGCTGGCTAAGCGCATTATTGAGAATTACCACAAAGGCCGCCTCTTCGTGAAATGGAGCGAGGTAGGACGGGGTACTACGTTCCGGGTGATTTTGAACGGGGAATAGCTGCCGGTTACCGGTTATTAGTAAAAAAAGAACTGTCATCCTGAACTCAGCGAAGGACCTTATGCTAATTGAACGATTAGCGTAATAACGACTTGTTCAAGCATGATAAGGTCCTTCGCAGGCTCAGGATGACAGAGTACATATATCTACTTGCCTGAACTGCCCGCCGGTACAGCGGTTGGAATAGCTTCTTTGGCAGTGGTGTTGGCGGGTGCCGCTTTCTTGTTTTTAACTTCCTTCCGGTTGGTGATTTCCACGTAGCTATTGCCTGTAACTGGCTTGCCGTGGTGGGTGCCGGTGACGCGGCACATACCTTCCCAATAGGGTAGCTTCACGGCTGTGAAAAGGCGCAGGACCAATTCTTGGTCGGGTACTAGCGGCTCAATGGTGAGGTCGTAGCCCTGGCTGGGGATTTGGAGGCGCCAGCGGGTGGGGTAGCGGTTGCCGGAGCTGGGGCTGGTCCACCAGGCAGTGGTTTCGAGGTGAAAATCTTCGGCGGCGAGGTGGGTATTCTGACCTTGCGGCCCAAAGTGCGAGCCGCCATCAATGGCGCGGCCGGTTTGTTTCTCGTAGAGGTGGTAGGCCATAATTTCCTCACGGGGCTCATTGAGTTGCACGCTAAACCAGTCCCAGCCAATGTTGGGGTTGGTGACGGAGTTGCAGTTCCACTGCCGGTCGTACCACAGTTCGCCTTCTACCTCGTGCCGCTTTCCGTTTACCTCTAGCGTGCCCGTGGTAGCTAGGCGCGGATAGCTGTAGTAGCCGGCTTTCGCCACGTTGCCATAGTTCTCGTAACCCGTGCCGCCGTGCAGGAGCACCGGTTTAGTAGGAGTAGTGCTCAGATCAATAGCCATGCCCTCGTGGGCGGCCATGCGCGCCTGCAGGCGGTAAATGCCTTCCTGGCCACTGAGCGTCCAGCGCTGGTTTTGCTTTTCCATGGAAAGCGCCAGCGGCAAGGTGGCCGGTAATAAATCGGGGAGGTTTTCCAGCTTATAATCGTAGCGGAACTGCTGGGTGGCGGGGTCGGTAATGGCGAAGTTCACCATCTGCCAGTCTTTCTTGCCGCTGAGATTGAAGTGGAAGAATACGTACTCCACCCCAAATACCTCGCCCGTTACTTTATCCTTTAGGTGTCCCGTGAAATACCACCATTCCAGAGAGTTGCGCGGGTGTACGGCTTCTTCCTGGGGCAGCTGGGCGCGTTCCTCAAACACATCATGCTTGTTGGTGGGCTTGAGGGCGCAGCCGGTAGTAAAGGTGAAAAGCAGGAGGGTAGCGAGCAGCAAATTCTTCATACCCCGGGAAAAGGAATTTGGTGGGCAAAAGGTTTGCGGGTTGCCGATGGCTAGCGGCGGAAAGGACGGGAGAGTCGCAGCCAGAGGCCGCGTGGCGTGTATATAGGATGAACGATGGATATCCCGCCAGCAATAATCACAGTTTCTCTTAAAAGCCGATTGTCAGGAGTCAGCTCAATTCGATAATCCTGCGCAAGATCAACAGGTATAAACCGATGGCTCTGAAAGCCAATGGTACTTACACTGACAATAGGAGGCCGTTGAGCATCTACAGGCCGAAGGTAGAGTTCAAACCTACCATCGGGCCCAGTGTATACACCAACATTAGTGCCCCGTAGTAAAATTGTGGCGCCGGGTAAAGGCTGATGGGAGATAGAGTCCACAACAATGCCCCGTAATATGTATCTGCTGGTAGTTAAGTTCTCGTCAGACGCCGATACAATAGAAGCGGAGTCTTCGCTTATTTCTGATGCCCGGTATTGAGTTAGATGTGAAACCGCCGTTTGTGCCTGCGCATTCCCTAGCATTAACTTCCCAAGACCCAAGGCAACCATAACTGCCGCTAGCCACTTTCGCCACGGCGAGGAATAATCAGGCGCGAAAATCGGCCGCGCTAACTGGTCAGCCCGAACCCGCCCGCAGCTTCCCCTGCTCTGTTTCTGTAGCCACGCCACCACCTCCGCATCCGTCATCCGGGTAAAATCCACCACCACCTTATCACAAGCGGCGCAGTGCCGGCCTTGACCAGCGGGCGTCATGGCGGCCCAGTTTTCGGAGCAGGGCTGCGGGATGGAGAGCGTGAAGGAACGGCGGTGCATGGGCGGCGAAGAACGGGTTTCGCTTGCAGGATGCTAAAAGCGGGTGCATTGCATACCCACCGCAGAAGTATCCCAAATTATCTTTCCGGCATGCTACCGGGCCAATAGATGCCGCCGCGCCGCATTATTCTGTATCTTTTGGCCCCTAAAACTATTTACTCCCTTGTCTGCACCACTGCCAACCACCCGCTCTACCAGCCTGTTCCGGCGCAAGAACATTGCCGACATCCTCCACAACCCACCCGCCGACGCTGAGCCGCATATTGGCGCGGTAGAAGGCGGCCTGGCCCGCCACCTCACCGTGCGCGACCTCACGGCCCTGGGTATTGCGGCCGTCATCGGGGCAGGTATATTCAGCACCATCGGCAACGCCTCCCACGATGGGGGGCCGGCCGTTTCCTTGCTGTTTGTGTTCACGGCCATTGCCTGCGCCTTTTCCGCCTTGTGCTACGCGCAGTTTGCCGCTACCATTCCCGTCAGCGGCTCGGCCTATACCTACGCCTACGCCTCCTTCGGCGAGCTGGCCGCCTGGATTATTGGTTGGGCGCTGATTATGGAATATGCCGTGGGTAACATCGTAGTGGCCATTTCCTGGTCCGATTATTTTACCGGTCTGATGGATGGCATTGGGTTGCATATTCCGGCTTATCTCACCATGGGCACGCAAAGTGCCTACAAAGGCTACCACGAGGTACTCGCCCTGATGCAGGCCGGCAGGCCGCTGGCCGGGGCTTCGCCGGCACAAATGGACGCCTACAAGGTGTGGAACAGCGCCCCGGCCCTGTTTGGCGACCTGAAACTGGTCTGCGACCTTCCCGCCTTTATGATTACCGTGCTGGTCACAGCGCTGGTGTACATTGGTATCAAGGAATCCAAAACCGCTTCTAACCTGCTGGTGTTGTTGAAGTTGGTGGTCGTGCTGATTGTTATTGCAGTGGGCGCTTTTTACGTTGATACGGCCAACTGGAGCCCCTTTGCCCCCAATGGCGTAGGTGGCGTGCTGAAGGGTGTTTCAGCCGTTTTCTTCGCTTATATCGGCTTTGATGCCATCAGTACCACGGCAGAGGAATGCAACAACCCGCAGCGCGACCTGCCCCGGGCCATGATCTATGCCCTCATCATCTGCACGGTGTTATATGTGATTATCACGCTGGTCCTAACCGGCATGGTCAGCTACAAAGAGCTGGGCGTCGGCGACCCATTGTCGTTCGTGTTTGAGCGGGTGGGTCTTGATTGGCTGGCGGGCGTGGTAGCCGTATCGGCGGTATTTGCCATGACCTCGGTGCTGCTGGTGTTTCAGATTGGTCAGCCCCGTATCTGGCTGACGATGAGCCGCGACGGTCTGCTGCCGAAGGTGTTTGCCAAAGTGCACCCTAAGTTTCACACGCCTTCGTTCTCCACCATTGTAACGGGCTTCTTTGTGGGCGTACCGGCCCTGCTGCTGAACATGGATCTGGTGATTGACCTGACCAGCATTGGCACCCTGTTCGCCTTTGCGCTGGTGTGCGGCGGTATTCTCATCATCGACCCCCACGGCACTTCCAAGGCGCGCTTTAAAGTGCCGTACGTAAACGGCCGCTACCTCGTGCCGCTCATTCTCATGGTGATTGGCGTGCTACTGCTCAACTACAACCGCACCGCCATCAACGAGTTCTGGAGCGCAGTAACCAGCGGCCAGTACGAGCTATTCCGCCATCAGATTCCGATGCTGGTCTTCCTGTTTTTCTGCGTAGGGCTGGCCTGGGCTTCGTTCACCCGAAACCTCTCGCTGCTGCCCGTGCTGGGCCTGCTCACCAACCTGTATCTGATGACGCAGCTGGGCATTGGCAACTGGATGCTGTTCTTCGGCTGGCTGATCATTGGGCTGGTGATTTACTTTGGCTACAGCTACAAAAACAGCAAGCTGAACCAGCCGGCGCTGGCTGTGCGCTAGGCGCCCCGGCCGTTGGTTTAAATAGAATAAAAGTGGCCCGATGTGCCGGTCTAATGGCCGCCGCATCGGGCCACTTTCCTTGTCAGAATAGTTTCTGCTATGTTATCAGTGGAGCAAGAGCGGCTGCTGGCCCTGCTCGCCTATATCCAGGAAACCGTGCGGTTGCGGTCTGCGCCAGCGGCCGACGTGACCCGTCAGCCGTATTTTCATGCCCTGGAAGCCCAGCTAAGCGGCCTGCCCGGCGTGGAGCTGAATTTAGCCGCCAACTCCCCGGAAGCAGAAGAAGAGGTATGGCTGCGCATTGAGCGGCTGCGGGAGCGGCCCGCGCCGCCCATTCTGGAGGAACCCCTCGCCACGCTGATTGACTTCACGAACGACCCCGGCAGTCGGCCGGAGCTACGCCGTGCGCTGCCTGCCAGCACCTTGCGCCGCTTGGGTTTGCTGCCAGAGGCTGCCCCGCAGCAACCCGCCTACGACCCCCTGGCCCCGATTGAAACCAGCACCCTGGCCCAGCTACCCAGCCTGGCAGTGGCATTGGAGCAGTATATCCGGCAGCAGTGGCAGCCGTGGGCGCTGGAAGAAAACCAGCGCCGCCGTACCATGGCCTGGTACTCCCGGCTATATACCCTCAAACAGCAGCTGGATGGTGGCCTCACCGACTCCCCCCTGGAACTAGTGTGGGGCGTGGGCGTGGCAGTGTGGCAGCTGAACGGCACTGCCGTGTGCCACCCGCTGCTCACCCGCCTGGTAGAGCTGACGCTCCATCCGCAGTCCATGGCGCTGGAAATACGCCCCCGGGACGTGGTAACCCGTCTGGAGGTGGAGATATATGCGGCGCAAAATGTGGGCGGCGTAGCTGAGTTGGAGCGGGGCAGCCGTCCCCTGCTCGCCGAAAACCCCTACCTGTCCCCATATGAGCCGGCTACCTACCAACCCATACTAGAGCTGGCAGCGGGCTTTTTGGATGAGCAAGGCCATTTCTTGTTCGATAAAAACCAGGCCCGCTTATTACCCGGCGCCACAGCGGCGCTTCAGATAACCGATACTTGGGTGCTGTTTGCCCGCCCACGCACCAGCAATACTTTTTTGCAGGATCTGGAAGCCCTGCGTACGCAAGTGGAGCAAGCGCCACACGGACTGCCAGAGGCGGCCGCCGCGCTGGTGCGGGAACCGGCTGCCTACCACGCCAACCACCCACTGCCGGCCTTCCGGGGCTTATCGATGGTAGGAGGTAGCACCGGAAACCCGAATTCACCGCTGCAAGAACTGTATTTCCCGCTGCCGTTTAATGAGGAGCAGGTGCGCATTATTCAGATGCTGGAACACGCGCCCGGCGTAGTAGTGCAGGGCCCGCCCGGCACCGGCAAAACCCACACCATTGCCAACGTCATCTGTCACTATCTGGCTTTGGGCAAACGGGTGCTGGTCACGTCCATGAAGGACCCGGCCCTGGCCGTGCTGCGTGATAAGCTGCCGGCAGCGGTGCGCCCTCTGGCTATTAGTCTGCTCACCAGCGAGCGGGAGGGCATGCAGCAGTTTGAGTACGCCATTCAGCGCATCGGCGAGGAAGTGCAGCGCCTTGACCCCGCCGCTACTACCCGGCAGATTGAGCAGCTGGCTACGCAGCTAGATGCCTGCCACGCCCGGCTGGCGTCCATCGACCGGCTCGTAACCCAATGGGGTCAGCAAAACCTGCAGCCGCTGGATCTGGACGGAGAAATACTGGCGGCAAGAGACATTGCCCGGGAAGTAGTGCAAAGCGCCGACTTAGCCGATTGGCTGGAAGACGACCTGGAAACAAGCCCAGCTAATGCCCCACAGTTCACGGAGGTAGATATCAATGCCTTGCGCACTGCTCGCCACACCCTGCAGGCAGACCTGGTATACCGCACGGCCCAATTGCCTGTGCTGGAAGTACTGCCGGATATTCGTGAGCTGTTGCTCACGCACCAACAGCTCAGTCGGGCTACCGAGCTGCAAAAGGCGGTAGCCCTCGGGCAGGTACCGGCGCTGGCCGCGCTTCCCGATCTGCCGGACCAGCTGGCCGCCGCGCTAACTCTACTTGCTGATGTACAGGAGCAGCAACAACAAGTCGCTGCTATAGCCTGGGGCATCAGTCAGCAAGAACAGCTAAAGCAAGGCCGAAAAAAGCCGCTATACGCACTGCTGGAAGCGCTGGGAGCAGAATTGCGAACTGCCCTGCAGGCCAGGCAGCAGTTCCTGTCCCGACCGGTTAGTGTGCCCGCCGGAATAGAGCTAAATGAGGAGTTGATAGAGGCAATCCAGGCACAGGCGCAGGGGCAGCGTCCCTTCGGGCTGGCCCGCTGGTTTGGCAAAGCCGCGCAAAAGCAGCAACTGGCTGAAATTAGGGTATTAGCAACTGCTCCATCCACGGCCACTGATTGGGCTTACGTGGGCAACTACCTGCAGGTGCTGAGGACCCTGCGGGCATTAGCGGCCCGCTGGAATGCTTTGGCTCCAGAGTTAAGCTTGCCGGTTTTGGCTTCACACCAACCTATAGCCGCTGCCACGGAAGCCTTTCAGCAGTACGAAGAATACGAGTTGGTGCGCGATGCGCAGCAGCTGGAAGATGCCCTGAAAATAACGCTGCAACGCTTGTTGCCCACTTTGGCCCCAGCCGGAAAAGTGGGGTCCCTCGAAGACGCTCAGAGAATATTACACCTACACCAGGACCGCCTGCAGCTGGAAACGACCTGGGCCGTGCAGGAGCGATATGAGCGGGCCCTGCACGGCACCACCGGCCCCGTCAGCGAAGAACTGCGGCAGTTTGTGGCCAATAGCCTGGGCAACCCAGCGGTGACGGACGCCACTCTGCAGACCCAATGGGGCACGCTCACCCAGGAGCTGCGGCGCATCCATGCCCTGCAAAACGAACTGACTACGGTAACGAGCATCACGGCGCAAATAGCCGCCTCCGGTGCGCCGTGCTGGGCGGCCCGGCTGCAGCGTGAGCCAGCCAACGGCCCCCTCGACGAGCTGCTGCCCACCGACTGGCCGGTGCGGTGGCGGCTACGGCGGCTCTCACGCTACCTGTCGAGACTGGATCAGCGGGCTGAAATGAAACAGCTGGCCACGGAGCGGGTAGAAATGGAAGCGGCATTAGCCCGCAACTATCAGGACATCATCACCCAAAAAACCTGGCTGCAGCTGGCCCTTAAGGCTACGCCGTTAGTGCGTAGCGCGCTGCAGGCCTACCGGAGCGCCATTACCCGGGTGGGGAAGGGCACCGGCAAGAGCGCCGGTAAGTACCGGCAGGCAGCGCGGGAGGCCGCGCAGGTGGCTAATTCGGCCATTCCGTGCTGGATTATGCCGCACTACCGGGTGTCGGAGTCGTTGCCGGCGGAGCTGGGGGCGTTTGATCTGGTGATTGTGGATGAGGCCTCGCAGTCGAATCTGCTGGCTTTGCCGGCTTTATTACGGGCCCGGAAAATCCTGATTGTAGGCGATGATAAGCAGGTGGGCCCCGGCCGCAGCGGGCTGACGGAAGAAAAGGAGAATGAGCTGATGAGCCGCTTTCTGGCTACGCAGCCGGCGCTCTACCGGCCGCAGCTTTCGCCCAGCCATTCTATTTACCAGCTGTTTCAGGTAGTTTTCTCCGATTCGCAGGTGCCGCTGCAAGAGCATTTTCGGAGTGTAGGGCCCATTATCGAATACTCCAAAAGGGAGTTCTACCATCATAGCCTCCGGCCTTTGCGCCTGCCTACCGCCTCCGAGCGGCTGGATCCGCCTTTAGTGGACGTAGTGGTGGAAGATGGAGTTCGGCAGGGAGATATAAATCCAGCTGAAGCCCGCTTTATTGTAGAGGAAATCCATCGGCTGACCCAGGATCCGGCCATGCAGCAGCGCAGCATCGGCGTGGTATCGTTGCTGGCTGATAAGCAGGCGAAGCTTATTTGGGAGATGCTGGAGCAAGAAATTGGGCTGGAAACCATGTTGCGGCACCAACTGGCCTGCGGCAATGCGCACACCTTCCAGGGCAAGGAGCGGGATATTATGTTCCTTTCCATGGTAGTGGCGCCGGGGCAGGCCACGGCCCTGGGGCAGACCGAGGATGCCCGCCGCTTTAACGTGGCCGCCTCCCGGGCCCGCGACCGGATGTATCTGGTGCGCAGTATCGAGTTGGAAGACCTGAGCGCCGCTGACCAGCTGCGCCGCGGCCTATTAGCGCATTTCACCTCCCCGTACGCCCAGGACGAGCAGCGCATAAGTAACCTGCGGGAACTGTGCGAGTCGCCGTTTGAGCAGGAAGTGTACGATATGCTCACGGCACGCGGCTACCGCGTGCAGCCACAAGTGCGCGTGGGCCACTACCGCCTCGACCTAGTAGTAGAAGGCGAAAACGACCGGCGCCTGGCCGTGGAGTGCGACGGCGACCAGTATCACGGCCCTGACCGGTGGCAGGACGACCTGCGGCGGCAGCGCGTGCTGGAGCGGGCCGGCTGGCAGTTCTGGCGCTGCTTTGCCTCCGCCTGGGTGCGCTGGCGCAAAGACACCGAGGAGGATCTGCTGGATACCCTAACGCGCGCTGGGATTATGCCGCAGCCGGCCGGTCAGCTGTTCACTACTTCTTATGTAGAAAAGCGGTGCTATGTCAGCTTGCCGGAATTGGATATGCGCTTGGCGGCTAGGGTAGTATAGCGGGCCTCTGGCCCGGGTAAGATCTTGCCCAGTAGCGCACGCTTTACAGCTTACCGAGCCCGGTGAATAATGAATACGCTGAGCAGAATAATCACCATGCCCAGTACGTGCCACAGGTTAAACGCCTCGCCATCCAGCAGGCCCCAGCCCAGCGCCACAATGGGCACAATGTAGGTATTGGAGGCCGCAAACAGCGCTGTAGAGCTGTGAATAAGCTTGTTGAACAGCACCATGGCAATGGCGGTGCTCATAGTAGCCAGCAGCACAATGTAGCCGAAAGCTGTCCAGGCGCCCGGTACGGTAGTCAGCTTGTGCAGGAAATCGGTGCCCAGCAGCAGAAAGACCAGTGCCGGACCGCCAATCAGAAGCAGGAGCACTCCGGTAACGGCGACGGAGGGAATGCCTTGAAAGTGGTGCTTGATGATGTTGAGGCTCACGCCGTAGCCCGCCGTAGCCAGCACAATGTACAGCCCGTACCAGGCATTGCCTTCACCGGCGGGCGTAGATTCCCCGCCGCTGCCGCCCAGCAGCATCAGCACCACGGTGCCGACAAGGCCCAGTGCTATGCCCAGCACCCGCAGGCTGGTCAGGCGCTGCCCAAAAAACAAAGCGCCCATGAGCAGCGTGAACACGGCCGTTAGCGCATTGAGCACACCGGCCAGCCCCGAGGCCAGCTTGGTTTCGGCGTAGGCAAACAGGAAAGCAGGAATGAGTGTGCCAATCACCCCGCTGAACAGCAGCCACTTAAAGCGGCTGCGCTCGATGCTGCCGATGTGCTTCAAAGAAAACGGCAGTAGCAGCAATGCCGCCACACTAACCCGGGTAGCGCCCAGCTCCAACGCCGAAAACACGACCAAACCCTTCTTCATCAGAATAAACGAAGTACCCCAGATGCAGGCCAGCACTACCAGCAAAATCCAGGCGGAGGCCGGAATGCGGTGAGGTGGGGACGAGGCAACGCTGGGAGGGGCAGGAGCAGTAGTTACGACCGGGGCGGGGGAGGAGGGCATCAGGGTGTAGGCGGAAAGGCAAAAAGGTATCCTGTCATTCTGAGCTTGGCGAAGGACCTTATGCCAGTTAAACGAGTCGTGGTTACACTAGTCGTTTAGCCATGAGAAGGTTCTTCGCCAAGCTCAGGATGACAGAGAAGAAATGAATAGCAGCGAATGATTACATCACCATAACAGGCTCCGCGGCAATAATTTCGTTTAGAATGCTGTGCACTTCCTCCGGCGAGTCGGTTTCTACCAGGCGCATGCGCCACTGCTTAGCGCCTTCCAGGCCCCGGAAATACTGGGCATAGTGGCGGCGCATCTCGAAGATGCCCACGCGGGAGCCTTTCCACTCAATGCTTCTCTCGAAGTGCATGCGGCACATGTTCACGCGCTCCTCCACGGTGGGCGGGGCCAGCAGCTCGCCGGTGGCCACGTAGTGCTTCACCTCCCGGAAAATCCAGGGGTAGCCAATGGCGGCGCGGCCAATCATGATGCCATCTACACCGTAGCGGTTTTTGTACTCCAGCGCTTTCTGGGGCGAGTCGATGTCGCCGTTGCCGAAGATGGGAATGCGGATGCGCGGGTTGTTTTTGATGGCTGCAATCAGGCGCCAGTCAGCGTCGCCTTTGTACATCTGCACGCGGGTACGGCCGTGAATGGTGAGGGCCTCAATACCGATATCCTGCAGGCGCTCGGCTACTTCCTCCACGTTTTTGGTGGTGTCGTCCCAGCCCAGGCGGGTTTTCACCGTCACGGGCAGGTGGGTGTTGCGCACCACGGCGGCCGTCATATCCACCATTTTGGGAATGTCGCGCAGCAGGGCAGCGCCGGCGCCGCGGCAGGCTACCTGCTTTACCGGGCAGCCATAGTTGATGTCGATGAGGTCGGGGCCGGCTACGGTGCTGATACGGGCACACTCGCCCATGGTATCTACATCAGAGCCAAAGAGCTGAATCCCAATGGGCCGCTCGTAGTCGAACACGTCGAGCTTTTTGCGGCTTTTGGCGGCATCCCGAATCAGTCCTTCCGAAGAAATAAACTCGGTATACATCAAATCAGCCCCATTGGCTTTGCACACGGCCCGGAAGGGCGGGTCAGAAACGTCCTCCATGGGAGCGAGCAAAAGCGGGAAATCAGGCAGGGCAAGGTCGCGGATGTGTACCACAGGGTAAGCTATTACGGGATTTTGCGCAAATTTACGACACTTCCAACTGTCCCGCCCCCATGAAAGGTTTCGTCCCCAGCCGTTTGCACCCCATTCTGGCCTTGCTGCTGCTGGTAGGCCTCATGTTTTTGTGTTTTTGCCTGGCCTCCTTTGTGCTCATGCTGCTGACTGGGGCCCTTTTTGGCATTGGGCTCATGGAATTTGGGCAGGTGATGCAAAATCCGGCCCGGCACCCACAAGGCTGGGCCATGATGATGCTGGCACAGGGCATATTCCTGTTGGGCGGCTTTGCGGGCGCGGCCTTGGCGCTGGTCCGCATTCAGGGCCAGAGCTGGCGCGCCTATTTTGCCCCCCGGCACCCGGTGCCCGCCCGTTGGCTGCTGCTGGGCGCGGTGCTGATTGTGGTGATGCTGCCGGCCATGTCGGGCCTGGTGCAGTGGAACGCCGATATTCACTTCCCCCGCTTTTTGCACGAGTTTGAGGTGTGGGCCCGTGACAAAGAAACTCAGGCGCAGGATCTTACCCGTTTTCTTACCCAGTTTGAGAACAGCACCCGGCTGCTAATAGGCTTGCTGGTTATTGCCGTTGTGCCGGCCATCAGCGAGGAACTGGTGTTCCGGGGCGTGCTGCAGCGCCAGCTCACGCGTTGGTTTGGCTCTTACCACACCGCCATTTGGCTATCGGCTATAATTTTTAGTGCGATTCACCTGCAGTTCTTTGGCTTTGTGCCACGCATGGTGCTGGGCGTAGTGCTGGGCTACCTGTACGCGTGGTCGGGCAATATCCTGGTGCCCATGGCGGCGCACTTCACCCAGAATGCTGTGCAGCTGGTGCTGCTCTACCTGCAGCAGCGGGGGACGCTGGCCACCAGCTTTGACCCTGATTCCACCGATGCCCTGCCGTGGCCGGCCATGCTGATATCGGCGCTGCTGAGCGGTGGGCTGTTGGTGCTGGCCTACCGGCATTTCAACCAGGACCTGGCCCCCAAGGTAATGCACACCCTTTCCCACGATGGGGTGCAGATTGGGGGCACTGTGCCACCAGCGGGGCATACGCTCACCGGCCATGGCATAGAGCCGACCCCAGGAAAACAATTGCCATCAGGATAACCTAAGGCGGGCCGCTTCCATTATATTGTCTTCTTAAAATCTGATTTCGTTTGACTATTTCTACGCCTGCTTCCGCTCCCGATACTTCCAACGACAAAAAACCGATGTCCAATCTGGGGCAGCGGGTATTGTACGGTGCCATAGGCGCGGCGGCACTAATTGGCTGTATCTGGTACAGTGCCTGGACGTTTGCCCTGTTCTTTGCCGTGGTGCAGGCCCGCATGTTGTGGGAGTTTTACCGCATGATGAAGCGCTCTGGCTATGCTCCGGCGGCACTGTTGGGTATAGCGGCTAGTTTGGTGCTGTTTATGGGCGTGGCAGGCTTGTTTCTGAGCGTGGATGCCCGGCAGCCGCTGAACAGTCTGGGGGCGGTGGTTACGGCTACAGGGGAACTGGGTATTGTGCTGCGGGCTTTGTTGCTAAGCTTTTTACTACTGCTACCGCTGGCCTTAATTGTTCGCGAAATGATCATCTGGCCGCGTTCCAAGCGGCCCTTCGCCAATGTAGGCGTAAACCTTACCGGCTTGTTTTATGTAAGCGTGCCCATGACACTGCTGGTGCCGCTAGCTTATAGTGGTGGCAGCTATGACTACCGCCGCGTGCTAGCCTTGCTGCTACTGGTTTGGGCCGCTGATACCGGTGCCTACGCCGCCGGCAAAAACTTTGGTAAGCACAAGCTGGCTCCCAGTATCTCGCCTGGCAAAACCTGGGAAGGCTGGGTGGGCGGCACATTACTTACCCTGGTTGTTGGCTGGGCACTGGGTTATCTACTGCCCGAACTGCCACTGGCCTACCGCCTGATAGCTGCAGCGGTAGTAGCTGTGTTTGGCGTACTGGGTGATTTGGCCGAGTCCATGCTCAAGCGCAGCGTGGGCGTGAAAGACTCGGGCCGCATTCTGCCCGGCCACGGCGGCCTGCTCGACCGGTTCGATGCCTTTCTGTTTATTCTGCCGGTTCTCCTGCTACTGTTGGTATTGTTGGGCTAGGAAAGTACCCTGCTTGGTTTCTTGCGTATGGCATAAACCTGCTACCTTTGGCCACCCATTCACACCTGCGCTATACTCGCTGCCCACCAGCCAGTTTAGCGCCGGTTATTTTCCACCCACTTTTACTTTTTTCTCTTCGTATGGCTGCCACCACGGTGTACAAAGAACCCGCCCCCCGCGTCGACGCCGAAAACCCTCTGGAATCCATGATGTCGCGCTTCAACGTGGCCACGGAAATTCTGGGTCTGGATGACGAAACTTATAATGTGCTCAAAGCACCCGATAAGCAGGTTATCGTGCACATTCCCGTAACCATGGACAACGGCAAAGTGCGCGTTTTTGAAGGCTACCGCGTGGTGCACAACACCATTCTGGGCCCTTCCAAAGGCGGCATCCGCTACGATAATAACGTGCACCTCGACGAAGTAAAGGCCCTGGCGGCCTGGATGACGTGGAAGTGTGCCGTGGTTGATATTCCTTATGGCGGTGCCAAAGGCGGTATCATCTGCGACCCAACTACCATGAGCCCCGGCGAAATTGAGCGCCTCACCCGCGCCTACACGCTGGCTTTGAAAGACGTATTCGGCCCCGACCGTGACATTCCGGCTCCCGATATGGGTACCGGCCCGCGCGAAATGGCCTGGCTGATGGACGAGTTCAGCAAGACCGTAGGTGCTACTTCGCCAGCCGTGGTGACCGGCAAGCCGCTGGTAATGGGTGGCTCGCTGGGCCGTACTGAGGCTACCGGCCGTGGGGTAATGGTATCGGCCCTGGCGGCGCTGAAGAAGCTGGGCATGGAACCCACGCAGGTTTCGGCCGCCGTGCAGGGCTTCGGCAACGTAGGCTCCTGGGCCGCTAAGCTACTGAGCGAGAAAGGCGTGAAAATCAAAGGCGTATCCGATGTGAGCGGTGCTTACTGGAACGACAATGGTATCAACATCGACGAAGCCATTGCTTATAAGAACGCCCATAAAGGCCGCCTTGATGGCTTCACCGGCGCTACCCTGATGGAAAACGCCGACGACCTGCTCCTCACGGACGTAGATGTGCTGGTACCAGCTGCCGTAGAAGACGTTATTACCGAGCATAACGCCCACGACATTAAAGCCAAGTTGATTGTAGAAGGCGCCAACGGACCGACTTCGGCTTCCGCTGATCCCATCATCAATGAGAAAGGCATTATGGTGGTGCCCGACATTCTGGCTAACTCCGGCGGCGTAACCGTATCCTACTTTGAGTGGGTACAGAACCGTCAGGGCTTTAAGTGGACCGAGGAAATGGTCACCGAGCGGGCCGATCGGATTATGTCCGACGCCTTCGAAAAAGTGTATGCCACCAGCCAGAAATACAACATCCCGATGCGCATTGCCGCGTATGTGGTAGCCATTGATAAAGTAGCTCAAACCTATAAGTACCGCGGCGGTTTCTAAGCCCGGGCATTGCCCTTTGCTGCTTTCCCGCAGCAAAAGTTCTTCCGAATTTTACGGCCCATCTGGCGCACTGGCGCATAGGTGGGCCGTTTGTCGGAACCGGGCAGGCCGCTAAAGCCCCGTATCGCCTGCCCCCACCGTTGCCGTTATTCCATGAAGATTCACAAAGAAGGACGACGTATACTTTTCTTTACCCTGCTGGCTCTGCTGGCCGTTAACCTGCTGCTGTTTCGGGTAAATGCTGCCAACGATACGTTCAACAAAATATTCGCGGGTGCTTCCGTCGTAGCCTTCCTGCTGCTGCTGCAATTCTTCCGCAGCCCGTTTCGCAACCTGCTTACCCACGAAGATTTTTTGGTTTCTCCCGTAGATGGCAAAGTAGTGGTGATTGAGGACGTGCACGAACCGGAATATTTTGACGATACGCGCAAGCAGATCAGCATCTTCATGTCGCCCATTAACGTGCACATCACCCGCAACCCCATTTCGGGCATTGTGCGCTACTTCCGCTACCACCCGGGGAACTACCTGGTGGCCTGGCACCCCAAAAGCAGCACCAAAAACGAACGTACCACGGTGGTAGTAGAGTCGGATGCGGGGCCGTTTGTGCTGTTCCGGCAGATTGCCGGCGCCATGGCCCGCCGCATTGTATGGTATGTAAATGAAGGCGACGAAGTAACGCAGGGCGAGGAATTCGGCTTCATCAAATTTGGCTCCCGCGTGGATATTTTCGTGCCGGTAGACACCGAAATGAAAGTGAAAATGGGGGATAAAGTGAAAGGCGGCGAAACAGTTATTGCGCAGCTGAAAACCAACCCGCCCCGCCTCTTCTAAATTTCGGAGGCTTCAGTTCTTTCTGATTCTAACACCAACGGCCGCTCCAAGTATGAGCGGCCGTTGGTGTTCCTGGGGAATATGTTTATTCGCTAGTTACTGATTTCTAGGTGGAAACTATAACAGTACGTGCGGCACAAACTCTGATAAATTAGTGATGAAAGCGGCGTCCCGCCGGAAGCCCAGCGCGCAGGCTTCTCCAGCCCAAAATACGCCAGCCTGGTAGCGCCGTTCCTGGGTATCTGTGGGTAGCTCGGCCCAGCCTTGGTAAACCGCTGGTTGCTGAGAAAACTCGCCGGCTATGGCTATGCCCTCCTGGCCTCCGGCCTTTAGTTCGGTTACATTCTGCCCCTCTCGGCCCAGCACCGGCTTACGCACATGATGCCCTGTCAACGGCTGCAGGGAAGCTTCCAGCAACAGTGGGTGATGTGGAAATACCTGCCAGAGCCAGGCCAGAATGCCTTTGCTCTGGAAAAGCAAGGTGTAAGCTGGGTTGGCAATGATAACATCCCGGGAAAGCAGCAGTTGGGTCAGGTCGGCCGTCAATTCCGGCTCCTCCTCTGCCAGAATTTCCCAGGGCACCAGCTTAAACAGGAAGCCAAACTGCTGCCATTGTTCCGGGCCTACCTGCGCCCATACGCCCCGCTCTTCGCCCTCCACCGACACCTGCATAGCATCGGCAGAACACACGTGGGCACTGGCAAAGCCAGCTGCTAAAGCTGCCTCGGCTATAATCGCGCAGTTGGTTTCGTCTTCAGCGCTACCCGGAAGGTGTATCAGCAGTAGGTTATGGTCGAGGTCGGGATTGAGGGCCAGCCACTCGGTGAACTGGCTCTGCAATCCTTCAAATAACCCATTGGCCTGGCGTTCTTCATCAGCCTGGCCGGCTGCTACCAGGCTGGCCCACTGTACTACGGCAGTTTCCGGTATGCCGGTGGCCGTATCGGCGTTGAACTCCAGTAGCTTAATGCCATCAGGCGTAGCTGCCAGGTCGAAGCGGCCATATAAGTGCCAGTGCCGCTCATCGTTCCAGGAGTGCCGCACTGCTGCCCACAAATTGGTGGGAATAGCCAGCAAATGGAGCAAATCATCCGGAATGGGGTCGGGTATAGCCTGGACCAGCATTTCGTAGAGCGTGTCGGCCGCTTCCAGCAGCGCTTCGGCCTCCGTTTCCGGCAACTGTACCGCTTCGCGGGCAACATAGGCAGCGCAGGCATCTTCTACCGCCCATTCCCAGCCCAGCGTACGAATGGCCGGGGCAACGTCGCCGGAAAGAGGAAGCAAACGAATCATATACAGCGGTTGATAAATGCGTTAGATGGAAAGCACACGGCACAGGCGTGCAACCCGCCTTCCCAAAAAAAAATGGCTGGAGGTTGAACGGTGCGTACTGCGAGCAAAGTATCAGCCCCCAAAGCCTCCACCATAACCACGGCTGCCAAAGCCGCTGCTGCGGCCCATTCGCGGCGCCGTGCTACGGTAAGCGCCCCGTGAAAAGGTGCGGCTTTCCTGAATGCCAGCCGAGCGGGAACTGCGGCTGCCTGAAAAGCCCCGGCCGAAAAAGCCACGACCTTGGGTTTCCCGCTCGCGGGCAATATTCTGGCGCCAGCCCATGTTGTTTTGCATCACGCCGGGGTTGGCGTAGTAGCCGGGGTTCGGCGTCAGGAAGCGGCCGGCCATGTAGCCGATGCCACTCCACATCAGCACGTCCATCATGCCGGTGCTGCCTACCCGGTTTTCGGGATTTTGGCGGCTGTAGTCCTGCATTTGCTTTTGCAGCGCCTGTCCTTGGAGAGTATCTACTTTGCCATCAAAATGATGCAGGATAGCCGCTACCTCTTCCTTGCCCGCAGGCCGTTCGGCCGTGATTTTCCACTCGCCCGGCTGCACTTCGGTCATTTCGGTAATCACGCCCTGGCTGTATGTTTCGCCGCTCCAGTCGCCGGAAGCCGTTTCCTCTCCAGCACGGTTATCGGAGGAACAGCTGGGCAGTGCTGTAAGGCCTAAACTGGCGGCGGCAGCTACCAGCAGTAGATTGCGACGCCAGTCGCCGAGCGGATAAAAGGTCTTTTTCATGGGTGGGAGAGAGGGATACCGGGTGAAAAACAGACTGAATTTACCAGATAATCCGGCGGTCTGTTTCAAAGGTCTGGAAACCTGAAAAAACAACGGGCTTTAGCCTAAATTCGTTTGCTAAAACCAGCGGGCCGCCGTCAGCATCAGGTGTTCCAGCGCGTGCTGGTCATCAGCATCAAAATCGGCGAGCTGGTCACTGTCTACATCCAGTACCGCTACCACTTGACCATCTTTCAGCACGGGTACCACAATCTCTGATTTGGAATCGGAGCTGCAGGCAATGTGGCCGGGAAACTGCTCCACATCGGGTACTAAGATGGTTTTGGCCTGGTCCCAGCTGGCACCGCATACGCCCTTGCCGCGTCGGATGCGGGTGCAGGCAATGGGCCCCTGAAATGGTCCGAGAACCAGCGCATCCTCTTTCACCAGATAAAAACCCACCCAGAAAAATCCAAAAGCCTGCCGCAGGGCAGCCACGGTATTGGCCAGGTTGGCAACCAGGTCCGGCTCGCCGGTAGTCAGGGCTTCAATTTGCGGAAGGAGCTGGCGGTATTGCTCGGCTTTGCTGAGCGTGGTATCAAGCAGAAGTTCTTCAGCCATGGGTAAGGAGTACGATAAGAAAGACGCGTAACAGGGAAAAGCAGGTCGAGGTTCGGGAATAGGGGTGGGCACACAAAAGTAACGTGGGCGGCCCAGGGCCTATGCGCCCATCAGTAGCCGTCGTTTTTCAGATATACGTACACCTGGTCAGAACCAAGGGGAAACTGCTCGTGTAGCCCCATCAGGCCCAGGCGGGGCGCTGCCACCCCAGCGCCTAGGTGGTTTACACTACGTAATACCCTTATTTCATCCCAAAGCCCATCTGCCAGTAGCGTATTGAGTACCGTAGGCCCACCCTCCACCAGCACGGACTGTACGTTACGCCGGTAGAGGTTGTCCATGATCTGAGGAAACAAGTCATCAGCCTCCGACAGCTTTACATAGCCCAGATTACCTGTAGTAGCGCGCTGCCGATAGGTGTACACCAGTGTCGGCTGGCTGCCATCGAAGAGATGATGGGTGGGCGGCAGGCTCAGGTTTTTATCGATAACAATGCGAATAGGGGCGGGGCCCGGCCATTCGCGCACGTTTAGCTGCGGATTGTCGTGCAGGGCCGTGCGCGTGCCTACCAGAATGGCGTGCTCCTCGCCGCGCCACTGATGCACCGCCATACGGGCCAGATTACCGCTGATTTGCACGGGTTGGTAAAACCGTCCGGAAAGGAAGCCATCGGCAGTTTCAGCCCATTTTAAAACAATGTACGGCCGCTTTTGCTCCTGAAAGGTGAAAAAGCGCCGGTTCAGCCAGCGCCCTTCCGCTTCCAGCACCCCGGTTTCTACCTGTACGCCAGCAGCGCGTAGCTTAGCCAAACCGCTGCCCGCTACCAATGGGTTTGGGTCGAGGTTGCAGACCACAACTTCAGGAATTCCTTTCGCAATGAGCAAATCGGCACAGGGCGGCGTTTTGCCGTGGTGGGAGCAGGGCTCCAGAGTGACATACACACGGCTATGCGGCAGCAAAGCTGGCTCTGATACCGATTCAAGGGCATTGACCTCGGCGTGCGGGCCCCCGTATTGTCGGTGCCAGCCTTCCCCAATAATACGTCCCTGATGCGTAATGACGCAGCCAACCAAGGGATTAGGACGGGTATAGCCGGTGCCAAGCCGCGCTAGGTCAAGGGCGCGGCGCATCATGAGGTCGTCAACAGCAGTCATAGCCGGGATGGGAGCGTAGCTTTGTGTGGCCGAAGGTACGAAACCCCACCGAGGCCCGGCTCCGTGCCATCCTTTCTTGGCCTATGCTCCCCACACTATGACTATACGCGAACTGACCGTATCACTTGCCGCCAGCCTGCAGGGGCTCTACCCGGAAACGGAAGCGGCGGCTATAGCTAGTCTGGTGCTGGAGCAGATGCTAGGCCTTTCGCCATTGCAGCGACGAATGAAAGCCTCGGAGGAAGTGCTGCCTGAAATAGAGCAGCAGATATTGGCCATTCAGCACCGGTTGCTGCAACACGAGCCGGTTCAGTACGTGCTGGGCATTGCGCACTTTATGGATATGGAACTGGAAGTAACACCCGCCACGCTCATTCCTCGCCCGGAAACCGAAGAACTCGTCCAGCTGATTGTGCAGGAGCAGCCGGCGCGGCATACTGGCTTAGTGCTGCTGGATATTGGCACGGGCAGTGGGTGTATTGTGCTGGCCTTGTGCCGGGCGCTACATCCCCAGCGCGCAATAGCGGTTGATATTTCGGCAAGTGCCCTGGCAGTGGCTCGGCGTAATGCAGACAAGTATAGCTGCCCCATAGAGTTTCAGCAGGTAGATATTCTCCAGGCCCTGCCATCAGGCATTGCCCCACACTCCCTGCAGGTGCTGGTGAGCAATCCACCCTACGTACTGGAAAATGAGCGGCCCCTGATGCGGCGCAATGTGCTGGACTATGAGCCCGCCACTGCCTTATTCGTCCCAGACCATGATCCGCTGCTCTTCTATCGGCGCATTGCAGAGGTAGGAAGAGAGATGCTACAAACCGGTGGGGCGTTGTATTTTGAAATTAACGAGCAGTACGCTTCAGCACTAAGCAGCTTGTTAGCGGACCTGGGATATGAAGCCGTAGCCGCCGTAGCCGACATATTTGGGAAGGACCGGATGGTACGCGCCACCTGGCCCGGCCGCCGAGAATAATTCCATAAGGCGGTAACGCTCACCTCTCAATTCAAGAAACTGATAAAAGCCCTACCTTTGCCGGCTCTGATCTGCTGTTTGAACTACCCGCTGCCGGAATGCCCGACGCTGTCTTGTACTTTGCTCACCCGACTGCCGTTCTGGATGAAGGCTGCCGCATTGGCAAAGGCTGCCGCATCTGGCATTTCTCTCATTTAATGACTGACTGTCAGTTGGGAGCCGGCTGTAGCATTGGGCAAAATGTAATGATTGCGCCTGGGGTTGTGCTGGGGCAGAATGTGAAAGTTCAGAACAACGTTTCCCTGTACTCTGGCGTAACCTGCGCCGATGATGTCTTTCTGGGCCCATCGGTCGTTTTCACAAATGTGCGGAATCCCCGTAGTGCAGTGCCGCGCCGCGACCAGTACCAGCCTACTGTGCTGGAACGGGGCGTGAGTGTAGGCGCCAACAGCACCATAGTATGTGGTGTGCGCCTGGGGGAATATGCCTTTGTAGGAGCCGGGTCCGTAATTACGCGTGATGTACCGGCTTATGCCTTGGTATACGGCAACCCGGCCCGTCAGCATGGTTGGATGAGCATGCAAGGGCACCGGCTGTATTTTAATGCGGAAGGTGTAGCCGTTTGCCCGGAAAGCAACGAACAGTATCAATTACAGAATAATCAGGTTTTTCCTCTTAGAACCCGCACCAATCCATAATATCGTGTACGAGCAACTGCTACAGAAACAGGCCAAGCTGGCCGTCATTGGCCTTGGATATGTTGGCCTTCCGATTGCCCTTGAGTTTGCCCGCAAAATCAGCGTTATCGGTTTCGATATCAATGCGCAGCGTGTAGAACTGATGCGCAATAACATTGACCCCAGCGGTGAGCTGGAAGCCAAAGATTTTGAAGGCTGTGATATTACGTTCACGGATTCGCTGGACGTGCTGCGCGAAGCCCGCTTCTTTATTGTCGCCGTACCTACGCCTATCGATGAGCACGCCATGCCCGATCTGCGGCCCCTGCTGGCAGCCTCTGCCACGGTAGGTAAAGTGCTGAAGAAAGGCGACTATGTTGTGTTTGAGTCCACAGTATATCCCGGCTGCACCGAGGACGACTGCATCCCGGTAATGGAAAAGCTCTCGGGCCTGAAATTCCCCGAAGACTTTAAAGTAGGCTACTCGCCGGAGCGCATCAACCCCGGCGACAAGGAGCATACCCTGGCCCGCATCGTGAAAGTGGTATCCGGCTGCGATGCTGAGTCGCTGGACCTGATTGCCAAAGTGTACGAGTTGGTGATTACAGCTGGTGTACACCGCGCCAGCAGCATTAAGGTGGCTGAAGCCGCCAAAATCATCGAGAACACCCAGCGCGACGTGAACATTGCGTTGATGAACGAGCTGTCGATGATTTTTGACCGCATGAGCATCAACACATATGAGGTGCTGGAAGCTGCCGGCACCAAATGGAACTTCCTGAAATTCTCGCCCGGTCTGGTTGGCGGCCACTGCATTGGCGTAGACCCTTATTATCTGACTTACAAGGCCAAAGAGCTAGGCTACGATGCCAAGGTCATTCTCTCAGGCCGCACTACCAACGATAATATGGGCGCCTACATCGCACGTAAAACCGTGCAGATGATGATAAAAAAGGGGAAAGACGTAGCCAAGAGCAAAGTGCTGGTGATGGGTGCTACGTTCAAGGAAAACGTGGAAGATATCCGCAATTCCAAAGTAGCTGACGTGATTCAGGAGCTGAAAAACTTCTCCGTTAACGTAGACATCGTGGATCCTCACGCCGATTCGGACGAGCTACACCATGAGTACGGCTTCCGCCTGACTGATCCGGCTTCCATTAGCAAGGATTATGATGCCGTAATTGTAGCAGTTAGCCATTCTCCTTACACAGATCTGGACGAAGCGTACTTCCAATCCATTACGAGAGAAAACGCTGTATTAGTTGATATCAAAGGCCTGTACCGTGGCCAGATGCAGGAGCTTCAGTACTGGAGCTTATAATTCGATTTTCCGTTGCTTGTCGGCTTTATGCGGAAATAACGGTGAGCCGGTTTCGGTTGGTTGAACGCTAAAACTATATGGAAAGGACGAAAATTCTCGTTACCGGAGGCGCAGGCTATATTGGTTCTCATGCGGTGGTAGAGCTCTATGAGGCTGGATTTATGCCGGTTATCATAGATGACTTCAGCAACTCACGCGAATCGGTACTCACCGGCCTGGAGCAAATTCTGGGCGTGCGTGTGCCATTTCACCGCGTTGACTGCAATGATGCCGAGGCTATGCGGGCCGTATTTGCGGAAGAAGGAAACCTGCGCGGCGCCATTCACTTTGCTGCATATAAAGCAGTAGGAGAGTCAATAGAGAAGCCTCTGGAATACTACCAGAATAACATAGGCTCCCTGCTGACCCTGTTGCAGGTAATGCGCGAGTTTGGGGTGGAAGCGCTGGTGTTTTCGTCTTCCTGCACTGTGTATGGCGTTCCGGATAAGCTACCCGTAACGGAGCTAACGCCCACCAAAAAAGCGAATTCGCCCTATGGTGCCACCAAGCAGATGTGCGAAGATATCCTGCGCGACGTGGCAGCGGCGCCAAGCAATCGGCTAAAAACCATTCTCTTGCGTTACTTCAATCCGATTGGGGCTCATGCTTCTGCTAAAATTGGAGAGCTGCCCTTGGGCGTACCGCAAAACCTGATTCCGTATGTAACGCAAACGGCTGCCGGCATTCGGGAAAAGCTCACTATATATGGCGATACATATGCTACCCCAGATGGCACCAACATCCGGGACTATGTGCATGTGGTAGACCTAGCCAAAGCACATGTGGTGGCCGTGCAGCGGCTGCTGGATGGAAAAGGCGAGGTGGTAGAAACCTTTAACATCGGTACTGGCCGGGGCAACACTGTACTGGAAGTGGTGCATGCGTTTGAGCGCGCCACAGGGCAGAAGCTGAACTATGTCATTGGTCCGCCCCGCCCCGGTGATGTGCCCGCCATTTATGCCGATGTCACTAAAGCCACGCAGGAGTTGGGCTTCCGTACTACTGCAACCTTAGAAGAGGCCCTGGCAAGTTCCTGGAAATGGCAGCAGTCCTTGGCTGCTGTTAGCTAATAGCGGTTAGCTGGTCATTTTACCGCATTAATCAGTTAAAAAAGGCAGATAGCTAACTACTACCAGCCAATAGCTTAAAAACGATGAAAATTGTCATCACCGGCGGGGCCGGCTTCATTGGGTCGCACGTCGTGCGCCTGTTCGTAACTAAGTATCCGGAGTATCAAATTCTGAACCTGGATGCGCTGACCTACGCGGGCAACTTGGAAAACCTGCGCGATATTGAAAATGCACCCAACTACCGCCTGGTTAAAGGCGACATTACCGACCAGGCTTTTGTAGACCAGCTTTTCGCTACTGAAGAACCCGATGCGGTTATTCACCTGGCCGCCGAGAGCCACGTAGACCGCAGCATTACCGACCCGCTGGCTTTTGTCAAGACCAACGTGTTGGGCACTGTGCATCTACTGAATGCCGCCAAAAACCTGTGGAAGCCCATGGGCTATGAGGGCAAGACCTTCTACCACGTAAGTACTGATGAAGTATACGGCTCCCTTGAAATGGGGCCGGAGATGTTCACCGAAGAAACGGCCTACGACCCCCGTTCTCCTTATTCCGCTTCCAAGGCTGCTTCCGACCATTTTGTGCGGGCCTGGTACCACACCTACCATATGCCGGTAAAGTTGAGCAACTGCTCCAACAACTACGGGCCTAATCATTTCCCGGAAAAGCTGATTCCGCTGGCCATCCACCGCATCCGTACCAACCAGCCGGTGCCGGTGTACGGCAAAGGCGAGAACGTGCGCGACTGGCTGTTTGTAAAGGACCACGCCACAGCCATTGATGCCGTATTCCACAAGGGCAAAGTAGGCGAAACCTATAACATTGGGGGGGTAAACGAGTGGAAGAATCTTGACCTCATTAACCTGTTGTGTGATACTCTGGATGAGAAAACGGGGCAGGAAAAAGGCACATCACGCAAGCTCATTACTTTCGTAACCGACCGTGCTGGCCATGACCTTCGCTATGCCATCGACTCCAGCAAAATCATGAACGAATTGGGCTGGAAGCCGTCCGTTACCTTTGAGCAGGGGCTTTCCCAAACTGTAGACTGGTACCTGGAGAACCAGGAGTGGCTTGACCACGTTACCAGCGGCTCTTATCAGCGCTACTACCAACAGCAATACGCGGCGCGCTAATACGCCGCGTATTGCAGTATTAATTTAAGATGTACGAAACTCCTTTTCACGACCAGCCGCTCCATCAACTGAGCTTCCTCGTTACCGGCGGAGCCGGATTTATTGGCTCCAATCTGGTAGAATACCTGCTGAAGTACGGTGCCAAAGAGGTGCGTGTGCTGGATAACTTCTCCAACGGCTTCCGCAAGAATGTGAAGCTGTTTGAGGGCAATCCGGCGCTTCATGTTATCGAAGGAGATATTCGGGACCGGCAAACCTGCCTGGATGCCTGCAAGGGTATCGATATAGTGCTGCACCAGGCAGCGCTGGGCTCCGTGCCGCGCTCCATCAATGACCCTATCACCAGCAACGATGTGAATGTGGGCGGCTTCGTGAATATGCTGGTAGGGGCTAAAGAGGCTGGTGTGAAGCGCTTCGTCTATGCTGCTTCCAGCTCTACCTACGGCGACCATAAAGCATTGCCGAAAGTGGAGGACCGTATTGGCAAGCCTCTCTCTCCCTATGCTGTGACCAAGTATGCCAACGAGCTGTATGCCGATGTATTTGGTAAAACCTACGGCATGGAAATCATTGGCCTGCGCTACTTTAATATCTTCGGTCCCCGCCAGGACCCCAATGGCGCCTACGCAGCCGTCATTCCGCTGTTCATTGATGCCGTACTGGAGGGCAAATCACCCCGCATGAACGGCGACGGTGGCCAAACCCGCGACTTTACCTTCGTGGAAAACTGCGTGCAGGCTAATATCAAAGCGGCACTGGTACAAAACTCCGAAGCCGTAAACCAGGTCTACAATATTGCCGTAGCCGACCGCACCTCGCTTAACGATTTATTCCACATCCTGAAAGAAGAAGCCGGGTCCGATATCAACCCCGAGTACGGCCCCGACCGGGCCGGCGACATTCGGGACTCTCTGGCCGATATCAGCAAAGCCCGAAACCTGCTGGGCTACGATCCGCAGATTCGCATTCGCGAAGGCCTGCAGAAGACACTGGCTTGGTTTACTGCCAATCAGGAATTTATTGCCGAGCGTAACTAACACCTTCCCTGCATCCTGCGCAAGCTTATGCTGACAGGAGTGATTTCAAGATCCTAAGTCCCCAACATGAAAGGAATTATCCTCGCCGGTGGCTCCGGTACTCGGCTGCACCCCCTCACCCTGGCCGTGAGTAAGCAACTGATGCCAGTGTATGATAAGCCGATGATTTATTATCCGCTGTCGATTCTGATGATGGCGGGTATCCGCGAAATTCTCATTATCACGACCCCACACGACCAGGAGCAATTTAAAAAGCTACTAGGGGATGGTGTGAATCTGGGCTGCCGCTTTGAGTACGTTGTACAGGAAGTGCCTAATGGTCTGGCGCAGGCTTTCGTGCTGGGTGCCGACTTCATTGGCCACGACAAAGTAGCCTTGGTATTAGGCGACAATATTTTCCACGGCGAAGGCATGGAAGAGCTGTTGAAATCCAATAATGATCCGGACGGTGGTGTCGTATATGCCTACCACGTACACGACCCGGAACGCTACGGTGTGGTGGAATTCGATGCCAATAACCACGCCCTAAGCATTGAGGAAAAGCCGGCTATTCCCAAGAGCAACTACGCCGTACCCGGTCTGTATTTCTACGACAATGAGGTAGTGCAAATTGCCCGCGACCTGAAGCCCAGCGCCCGGGGGGAATACGAAATTACTGACGTGAATCAGGAGTATTTGCGTCGGGGTAAGTTGAAAGTAGGTATTCTGGGTCGGGGCACTGCCTGGCTGGATACCGGCACGTTTGAAAGCCTGATGCAGGCGGGCGAGTTTGTGCGCGTGCTGGAACAGCGGCAGGGCCTGAAAGTAGGCTCCATTGAAGAAGTGGCGTACCGTCAGGGCTTCATTGATGCCGCCCAACTGCGGAAAATTGCTGAGCCACTGCGCAAGAGCGGCTATGGCGACTATCTGTTGCGCTTACCCGAGCAGCTGTTGATGTAATCCTCTTCTGGCTTAGAAACAAAAAGTGCCGCTGCCCTGATTAGAGCAGCGGCACTTTTTGTTAAGGAAAAGCGCGCTTTCAAAGCAGAACTCCTGCCAGCAAACCAGTGCCTACAATGATGTAAGATGGGATCTTCTCCCAGAGCAGCACCAGAAACGTGACGGCAACCAGCGCAATATTGATGGTGGTATCGGGCAGAGGGTGATACAGCAGGAAAGTGGCAGCCCATACCAGCCCGGCTGATACAGCATTTATACCTTCTAAAGAAGCCTTTACCACCCGGTAGCGGCGCAGCTGGTCCCAGAACCGAATCAGGAAGAAAATAAGCAGGGTACCCGGCATAAAAATACCGGCGGTGGCCACTACCGCTCCCAGCAACTGTCCGCCAATACCGTGCTGGCGCATAGCCAGCGCGCCGATGTAGGAGGCAAAGGAAAAGTTAGGGCCTGGCACCGCCTGCACCAGCCCTAGGCCCGAAAGAAATTCTGAGGCCGTGAGGTATTGCTTAAACTCCACAAACTCGGCGTAAAGCAGCGGGGCTAACACCTGCCCCCCACCAAATACCAGGCTGCCGTTGCGGTAGAAATTCTCGAACAGGCGTATCGGCAGCTCCCTGGTGTAGCTACCCAGCAAGGCCGCCATTATCAGAATGCCAATCCAGAGAATAAAGTTGGCCCATTCAATGCGCATCGGTTTTTTTTCCTCCTGCGGTAGCCGGCGGTAGCGGAAGGTAGTCACTAGGCCACCGGCCAGCAACAGCAGTGGCAGCACCCAGGGCAGCTGAAAATAGTAGGCCAGCATGGCAGCGGCTACCAGTAGCGCTACCGAGGTTTTGGTTTGAATAACCTTCTGCGTGATCTTAAAGGCTGAGTAGGCTACAAAGCCGATGGCAATGGGCTGCACATACTGAATAACGTGCGCCACCTGCGCCTTATCCAGGTAACTCATAGCCAACCCCGCTACCGTCATGATGATAACGGCGGGCAGCATCCAGATCAGCAGAGTAAGGTAGGCCAGATTGGGCCCGCCCAGCCGAAAACCAATGGCCGTAATGGTCTGGGTGGAAGTAGGCCCGGGCAGCAGTTGGCAGAGGGCCGTAAGCTCCAGCAGTTCTGCCGTAGTGAGATAGCCGCGCTTCTCTACCAGCAGCCGGATCATCATGGCCATGTGCGCCTGTGGACCGCCAAAAGCGGTGCACCCCAAGGCTGCCACGTCCTTCAGAAAAATAAAATGGCGTACCCGTTTGGTCCGGTCGCCACGTGGGGGAGGAGCCAGGATAATTTCTTCCGTTTCCACAGTCGGTTGCCGGTTGTCGGAGGAGAGGTGCCCAAGTGGCGGAGTTACTCAGGTAACCTACAAAATAAAACCGGTTGTCAGGAGCCAGGGGCGAAAAAGTGCAGCCTGACTTCCGACAACCGGTAAGCGTACTTGGGTCAGAAAATTACTTTTTCTTCAGGCCCAGCTCTATGAGGCGCTCATTCAGGAATTCGCCGGCCGTGATGTCGGCTTCCTTCTTGGGGTTCTCGGTCGTTACGCAGTTCTCCAGTGCTGCCAGGCTCATTTCGGAGCGCGGGTGCATAAAGAACGGAATGCTGTAGCGCGAAGAATTCATTTTCTCGCGGGCAGGGTTTACTACGCGGTGAATGGTGCTTTTCAATACGCCATTGGTCAGACGCTGCAGCATGTCACCTACGTTTACCACAATCTGGTCGGGCAGGGCCGTGATAGGAATCCACTTGCCGTCGCGGCGCTTCACCTGCAGACCATCCGCCGAAGCCCCCATCAACAGGGTAATCAGGTTGATGTCGCCGTGCTCTGCAGCCCGTACGGCATCGGCCGGAACCGAATCAGGGTTTTCGATGGGATAGTAGTGAATGGGGCGCAGGATGGAGTTGCCGTTGCGCACTTTGTCATCAAAGTAGTTCTCCGGCAGCTTCAGATACAAAGCAATAGCACGCAGCACATCCTTGCCGGCAGCCTCCAGCGTTTTGTAGGCGGTGAAGGTGCTTTTATGAAACGTAGGTATCTCCGCAGGCCAGATGTTATCCGGGTATTCGTTTTTGATGGGGTCGTTGGCATCATCAACCTCCTGGCCCACGTGAAAGAACTCCTTCAAGTCGCCGGTGTTGCGGCCTTTAGCGTGCTCTTTTCCCTTGCTGATGTAGCCGCGCTGGCCGGCCAGTTCCGGGTTTTCATAGCGCTGCTTAACTTCGTCGGGCAGAGAGAAGAAGGCTTTTACGTCGGCATACAATTCCTCTGTCTGCTCATCGGTGAGGCCGTGGTTCTTCAGAGCTACAAAGCCAATGTTTTGATAGGCTTCGCCGAGTTGTTGCACAAAGCGTGCTTTGCGGGTGGGGTCGCCGGAACGAAAGTCGGCGAGGTCGAGGGATGGAATTTCTTCCAGCAATTTTTCCTCCATAGTGAAAAAACAATATACTTTTGGGCAAACCTTACGTATTGCGCAAGGTACTTAAAAAACATGTGGCTACCGAGAAACCACTAGGACTTCGGTAGCGCTCTATTCGACTTCTCTCTGACCACCACTTTGCCCCTTTTATGAAAGCATCAGCTTTACTACTCGGAAGTGCCTTTCTTCTTGGTTTAGGTGCCTGCGACTCTGCTCGTCAAACCAGTGACACCCCTACCTCCGCAACGGCGGAGAGCGTAAACACTACCCCGCGTGCCGAAGCCATTGAAAACAATGGTATCCGCTTTACGCCCTTTGAAGATTCGCCAAAAAACCCGGAAGCGATGCTCCAGCTGAAGTCGCCGGTAACGGGTTCTACTGTGCCTTCCGGCGCCGTGGCATTCGACTATGATATTAGCAATTTCCAGCTCACGAAAATGACCGGCGGCATGCACGCCGAGGAAATGGCTAACTCGGAAAAAGGCCAGCACATTCACAATATTGTGGATAACGAGCCCTACACCGCTCACTACAACACGGAGTTTACTAAAAATATTTCCGATGGCCAGCACGTGGTGCTGTCGTTCCTGTCACGCTCTTACCATGAGAGCCTGAAGCACCGGGGGGCGCATGATCTGCGCGTTATCACGGTAGGCAAAGTAACCACGCCTCTGAACTTTGATACCAAGGCACCCCACCTGTTTTACAGCCGCCCCAAGGATACCTATACCGGCAAAGATGCCCAGAAGGTGATGCTGGACTTTTACCTGGTAAACACTACGCTGGCACCAGAAGGTAATAAAGTGCGCGCTACCATCAATGGCACCGAGTTTATGCTGGACCGCTGGGCCCCGTACATGATGGAAGGCCTGCCCATGGGCGAAAACACCCTGAAACTGGAGCTGGTAGATGCCAATGGTACGCTGATTCCCGGTCCGTTCAACTCCGTGACGCGCACCTTTACCTTGCAGCCCTAGTCGCTGATAGCTTAGACTTAAATTAGTTCTTATGGTAAACAGGCCTGTGTACTAATGTGCACGGGCCTGTTCCGTGTTTTTATTCTCCTATCTGCTAAAAATTAATGTGCGGCTGACGGGCTTATTATGTTACTTTCATATAATATTATTAATATAGTTTTGTGTAAATCAAACAAGAGGCAAGATCAGCCCAGTTGTTGCGTTTTCCGAGCGTAACATGAGGATGAGAGAAAACGTCTCTGTTCTGTTTTCGGACGTGGGCGTTTCCGGAGCAGGCTCTATGGAGAGCTTGCTGGCAATCAGTTTTTTTCCGCTACAGTATGCTACAGGTAAGACACTGGCTTTTGGGTTTGGCATTGTGTGGGATGGGAATGCGCGCGCAGGCGCAACACGCAGTATGGGCGTCTAAACTGGTAGAAGTATCATCGCAGAAAGCATCGGGAAAAGAGGCGTTTTCGCCGGAAAAGGTACTGGGCGAGCCTAATGCGTTACCACTGGGACAAATCAGCAACGATGCCTGGATTCCGAAAAAGGAAGGGCCCAATGAGTATATCGAAATAAAGTTTGGCAAGTCATTAATTGCCAGGCAGGTAACGGTAATTGAAAACTTCAATCCTGGCTCTGTTACCAAGATTGAGCTGATTGATACCCGCGGCACCAAGCACCAGGTATATGAAAATAAAAATCCGGGGCCGCTGCCAGATGCCTTTCGCACCCTAACCGTTACGTTTTCCCCCGGTACCTACCGCACTATTGGGGTAGGTGTTACGATGAATACAAAGGCCGTAAATGGCGTAAACCAGATTGATGCAATTGGTATTGCCGATGTGGCGGAGCTGATGGTTAAATCGGATTTCAAGCAGGCCCCCAAACCCGTCGGAGTGGATTCGACGATGGAGAATTTGGGGCCGAATGTGAATTCCAAGTACGTGGATACGCACCCGGTTATCTCCCCCGATGGCCGCACGCTGTTTTTCGCCCGCCAGGAGCATCCGCAGAACGTAGGCGGCAGCAACGACGTGCAGGATGTATGGTACAGCACGCTGGCACGTTCTACTACCGATAAGAAAACGTGGAACCAGGCCAAAAATATCGGCAGCCCAATTAATACTCCCGGTCCCAATGGGCTGGCCTCTATTTCCACTGATGGCAACCTGGCGTTGCTCATTAATGTGTATAAGGAGGATGGTACGCTGGACCCGAAAGGTGCCAGCTTCAGCCACCGCACCAAGACGGGCTGGAGCAAGCCGGAAAAAGTGGAAATCGATGATTTCTACAACGATGACGACGAAAACGTGGACTACTATTTGGGGCCGAATGGTAAAGTACTGCTGATGGCCGTAGACCGGAAGGATGGTAAAGGGCAGCAGGATATCTATGTAAGCTTCCTAAAACCCGATGGCCGTACCTGGAGCCGCCCGCTGAATCTGGGTGGCACTATCAATACCAAAAAGCCGGAGTTTGCACCTTTCCTGGCAGCCGATGGCAAAACTCTATACTTCGCCTCGGAAGGCCACCAGGGCTATGGCAAAGGTGACATTTTCTACAGCAAGCGACTGGATAACTCCTGGACCAACTGGACCACCCCCCGCAACATGGGGCCCAATGTTAACTCCCCGGACTTCGACGGCTATTTTACCCTTTCCGCAGCCGGCGACGAAGCGTATCTGGTATCCTCGCGCAACGGTATCAATAACTCGCGCGACATCTTCCGTATTGGGCTGGTGCCGCAGTTTAAGCCGGAAGTAGTCACGCTGGTGCGCGGTCGTGTGCTGGATGCCTCCACGCAAAAGCCCGTGCAGGCGGTTATTCACTATGAGAACCTGCTGACAGGCGAAGAACTGGGTGTGGCTGAAACCAACCCTGCGGATGGCAGCTATACCATTGTGCTGCCCTCAGGGGTGCACTACGGCTACCGCGCCGAGGCAACAGACTACTTGGCTGAAAGTGACAACCTGGACGTAACGGACCGCCAGAAGTACTCGGAAATTACGCAGGACTTGTTTCTGGTGCCCTTTGCAGTGGGCCAGAAAATTAAACTCAACAACATCTTCTTTGCCCAGAGCAAGTACTATCTGCGCGAAAACTCTTATCCCGAGCTGCAGCGCCTGATTAAGATCCTGAAAAACTACCCCAACGTAGAAATCAAGCTGGAGGGCCACACCGATAACCAAGGAGACCCGGCCCTGAACCTAAAGCTCTCTATTGACCGGGTGAATGAGGTGAAGAAATACTTAGTGTCGAAGGGCATCAATGGCTCCCGCATTACCACCGAAGGCTACGGCGGCACCAAGCCCATTGCCAGCAATGACCAGGAAGATACCCGCAAGCTGAACCGCCGCGTAGAGTTTACCGTGACGAAGAAGTAGAGCGTTTACCTGGCAGTTGTTAATAGAAAAGGTCCTCCGTGCTTTGCGCGGAGGACCTTTTCTATTAATGATTTAGGCTTAACTCAGCCGCGTCTCGTCCCGGCCAGGCTTGGTGCTGCCACTCTGGTTGCCGGGGTTAGCAATAGAGTCACGCATATCGGTGTCGGCCTGCACGTTACGCATTTTGTAGTAGTCCATCACGCCCAGGTTGCCAGAGCGAAAGGCTTCCGCTATAGCTTTCGGAATTTCTGCTTCGGCTTCGACCACGCGGGCTTTGGCTTCCTGGGTTTTAGCGCGGTTTTCCTGCTCAATGGCTACGGCCATGGCGCGGCGCTCTTCGGCTTTGGCCTCGGCCACTTTCAAATCGGCAGTGGCCTGGTCAATCTGAAGCTTGGCCCCGATGTTCTCTCCGATGTCAATATCTGCAATATCAATGGAGAGAATTTCAAAAGCAGTGCCGGCATCCAAGCCCTTGCTGAGTACCAGCTTCGAGATTTTATCAGGGTTTTCGAGCACCTCTTTGTGCGACTTGGAGGAGCCGATGCTGGTTACAATACCCTCGCCTACGCGGGCCAGAATGGTTTCCTCGCCGGCACCGCCCACCAGCTGGGTAATGTTGGCGCGCACCGTAATGCGGGCTTTGGCAATCAGCTGAATGCCATCCTGCGCCACCGCGGCTACGTTGGGCGTATTAATCACCTTGGGATTTACGCTGGTGGTCACGGCCTCAAATACGTCTCGGCCGGCCAGGTCAATGGCGGTGGCTTGCTTGAAGGTGAGGGGAATGTTGGCTTTATCGGCCGAAATCAGGGCTTTGATGACGCTGGGGATATTGCCGCCAGCTAGGTAATGGGTTTCCAGGTCGTTGGCCGTCAGCTCCAGGCCGGCTTTGGTAGAGGTGATAAGCGAGTTGACGATGAGGGACGGAGGCACCTTGCGCACCCGCATAAACGCCAGCTGAAACAGGCTAACCCGTACACCGGAGAAAATGGCTGTAATCCAGAGGCTGATGGGAAAAAAGTACAGCAGCACCAGCAGGGCCACCGCGGCCACTACTAGCGGGAGAAAGGGAAAGTCCATAGGGCAGGTTGGGTTGGGAGGTGCCGTTGCTTGTTTCAGTGAAATAGGCAGCAGCAACTAACAACTAAAAACTGACAACTCGCAACTGGTTACGGGCAACCTAACTTAGGCCTGCTCTACTACGATGCGGTTTTGCTCGATGCGCAACACGCGTACCATCTGGCCGGCATCCACAAACTCGCCGCGTGTTACTACCTCGCGGCGGTCATCTGTAAAGAGAGCCGTGCCGGCCGGGCGTAGCGCCGAGAGCGTGCGGCCCACGGTGCCGGGCTGCACATCGGGTAGGCGCGCATCCCGCACGTGGCTGGAGTGCACGCTAGTAAGTGCCATTTTATTGAGGTTGCGGGGGCGCAAGCCTACATATACCAGCACGCCCGTTATCAGCAGCGAGGCCACCAGCATGTAGTGCCCGTAAGGAGTGCCCAGGTCGCGGTAGCCCAGCCAGATGCCGGCTATCAGCAGGGCCAGCCCGGCCAGCCCTACCACGGTGGTGCCCGGAATAAAAATCACCTCGGCCGCTACAAACAGCAGACCGAACAACAACAGCAACGCAATAGTGAGCCAGTCCATGACTACAAAGAAAAAGGTGGTAGTGAAGATACGCAGAAAGCCCGCGTTAGCGTCTCGGTCCTCTACTTTACTGCCGGCTTTCTATCTGGTGAACCGAGCTGGCATGTATGGAGTGACTCCCGCCCTGTTATTGTACGATATGGCTGCGCAGCAGCGTCCAGGTGTACAATTTGCCTTGATAGCGCACCCGGTGCAGGACAATGCCCAAGTGCGGCACCCAGGCATAATACGCCGGCCAGCCGCCTTCGGAGGCATCCACGGGTAGGCTGACTTCCATCACATCCGCATACTCTTTTCCAGCTACTGTCAGCGGCTGCGAGTGCCAGGTGGCATAACTGGACCTCAGTACGCGCTGATCCTTCGGGATGCGATAGGGAAACACGTGCGCACTGCCTTCATCGGCTGTGCTGGTGGGCAGGTACTGCCCGCGCATAATCATCCAGCAGGGAAAGCCGTTGTCTCCCTCATCCTCCCGAATCGGCAGGCCGCAGTTCCGGTTCACACTATAGACCACATCCGTCCCGCCCCAAGCGGAGCGCGTGCGCAGTCCGAAAACCTCGTGCTTCATCGGAACCCATTCATCTATATGGTCATACTCCCGATAAACATTATCCTTCAGGGACACCACCCATGTGCTGTCCAAGCGGCCGGTGACGGAATCCTGGTAAATCCAGTAGGTGCCGGGCCGAAAGCGGGTGTAGGCTTTCAACTCGGCCGGCAATGGCACGGCTTCAGGTTCGGGCTGGGGTTTGTGGCAGGTAGTAGCTAGTAGGGGTAACGCCAGCAGCCAAAGAAAGGCAAGGATAGACTTTCTCATAAGTGAGGTAACTGTAATGGATTTACACATTCACAGATAGACTAGCTCCATAATAGGCTGTCGGAATTAAAGCTGCTCAGGAAGTACTGTCTTAGCCTGGCAATGGTGTTGGTATGCGGGCCAAGTTATTGACAAACTGCTGAGTAATACATAACCTCCGGAGTCCAAAACAACAACGCCCCGTTACAGCATGTGTAACGGGGCGTTGTTGTTTTGGACTCCGGAGAAATTAGTACGCCTTGGCGAAGTAGGCGCGGCGCTGGCTGGGCTTGCCGGTCAGAATGCAGATGCCATCCTCATCAGGCTCATTCAAAGCCAGGCAGCGGATGGTGGCTTTGGTTTCGTCTTTGATGCGCTCCTCGGTTTCCGAGGTGCCATCGTAGTGGGCCACCACGAAGCCGCCTTTTCCTTCCAGCACTTCTTTGAACTCCTCGTAGGTGTCTACGCGGGTAGTGAGCGTGTCGCGGAAGGCCAGGGCTTTGCGGTAGATGTTCTGCTGAATATCCTGCAGCAACTGGTCGATGCTGGCCACGATGTCGGCCAGGGGCAGGTTCATTTTCTCCTTGGTGTCGCGGCGGGCAATTTCCACGGTGCCGGCATCCAGGTCGCGCATGCCCACGGCCATGCGAACGGGCACGCCTTTCAATTCCCACTCCGCAAACTTGAAGCCGGGACGCTCGGTGTCGCGGTCATCAATCTTTACGGAAATGCCGCGCGCAATCAGGCCCATCTGAATGGGGCGGATGCGCTCCAGCAGCTCATCCAGCTGGCCGGTTTTGTAGATGGGCACAATCACCACCTGAATAGGCGCCAGCCTGGGCGGTAATACCAGGCCTTCGTCGTCGGAGTGCGCCATAACCAGGGCACCCATCAGGCGGGTGCTTACGCCCCAGCTGGTGCCCCACACGTGCTCCAACTGGCCCTGCTTGTTGGCAAACTGTACGTCAAACGCTTTGGCAAAATTCTGCCCCAGGAAGTGCGAGGTGCCGGCCTGCAGCGCTTTGCCATCCTGCATCATGCCTTCGATGCAATAGGTTTCCAGGGCGCCGGCAAACCGCTCGTTCTCGGTTTTTACGCCTTTGATAACGGGCAGCGCCAGGTGCTCCTCAGCAAACTCGGCGTACACGTCCAGCATCTGGCGGGTTTCGGCCAGGGCTTCCTCGGCGGTGGCGTGGGCCGTGTGGCCTTCCTGCCACAGGAACTCCGCGGTGCGCAGAAACAGGCGGGTGCGCATTTCCCAGCGTACCACGTTGGCCCACTGGTTGATGAGCAGGGGCAGGTCGCGGTAGCTCTGGATCCAGCCTTTGTAGGTGCTCCAGATAATAGCCTCCGAGGTGGGGCGCACAATCAGCTCTTCCTCTAGCTTAGCGTTGGGGTCTACGCGCAGCTTGCCGGGGTTGTCGGGGTCGGTCTGCAGGCGGTAGTGCGTTACTACGGCGCATTCTTTGGCAAAGCCTTCTGCGTTTTTCTCCTCGGCTTCAAACAAGCTTTTGGGCACGAACAGCGGGAAGTATGCATTCTGGTGGCCGGTGCGCTTGAACATATCGTCCAGGGTGCGCTGCATTTTTTCCCAGATGGCATAACCATAGGGCTTAATAACCATGCAGCCGCGAACCGCCGAATTCTCGGCCAGACCAGCGCGTTTCACCAATTCATTATACCACAGCGAATAATCTTCGCTCCGCTTCGGCAGGCTTTTGCTCATGATGGGACTATCTTTGGGTAGAGTTGGAATAGTTCCCCAAACTGGTACAACATTTGTCAGTAAGTTGGGGCACCGTTTCGGGGCGAAATTACGTTATTAAACCGGAGCATACTGCCCTTGTCTAAAAGTGTCAGGCAACCGTTTGAGGTTACTGGTAATCTTCTTTATAGTCGTCTTTCTTTGTAGGTCTACCATGAAATCTACCTTCACTACTTTCCTGTCCGCTCTGGCCCTGGTTGCGCTGGGAAGCTGTGCGGGCACTTCTGCTCTCACCACGGAGAGCGACGGGGTATATTACTCCTCAAAAGACCAGACCACTGTGGACCCTGCTCTGGCAGCAGTGCAGGCAAACCGGGGCTTGGGAAATACGCCTTCGGATGAATCGGCTTCCTCTTCGGATGCCCGTACGGAGCAAGGCCAGCAGCGGGAGCAGTACAGCGACTCGTACTCAACTTACGATGATGACGAGTACACCTACATGGCCCGTATCCGGCGCTTTCATCAGCCCAGCTACTGGTCGTTTGCCCCGGGCTACTATGATTATGCCTACACCAGCTACGCCTACGACCCCTGGTTTTATGGCGACTATGCCTACGGCCGCCGCTACGGATATTATGATCCTTTCTATGACCCCTTCTATGGTGGCGGTTCTTATGTAAGCATCTCCATTGGCTGGGGCTGGCCTTCCTACCGTCGTCCGTATGGTTATGGCTATGGCGGTGGGTATGATTGGGGCTACCGGAACGGGTACCGCAATGGCTACCATAACGGCTATTATAACAACCGCTACAACGACTGGGGAAGAGTCTCGCGCGACAACACGCACTATGGTCCGCGCCGCGACCGGAGCACCAACGTAGGCACTAGTAATTCCACTACCCGCGGCCGCGGCGTTATTACTGACCGGCGCGCTTCCGATAACCGGGTGAGTACGCCAGGTGGTACCGCCATTAGTGTACCTGGCACAGAGTCGCGGCGTCCGGCTTCTACCTCACCAGGCAATGACCGGCCCATTCCGGCCCGCGGCCGCATTGAGGAGCGTAATGCCGATGGTGGTGTGCGGGGCAGCGTAAGCGAACCAGCCCCTCGTTCCGGCCGTGTACTGGAAGAGCTACCACAGGCTCCGGCACCCAGTCAGGCCAGGGAAGAAGAGACGCCTCGTCCGCAGCCTCGCCGCGCACGGAGCTTCCCCGCCGAATCGGATAGCCAGGATGAGCGGCCTTCCCGCCCTGCTGAGCAGCCCCGTCGGGAGCGTACCCGGGAATACACGCCCGAGCGCAGCGAGCAGCCGGCCCGTTCCTATGAGCGGCCCGCCGAGCGCAGCAGCGAGTCTTCCCGGCCATCTTCTCCGCCTCCTTCCCAAAACAATGGTTCGCGTGATAGTGGCGCACGTGGCCGTGGCCGCGTGAACTAAGCGTCATCAGCGTTACGCGTATTCGTTCTGCCCCCCACCTTCTCCGTATGAAAACCCTTCCATTCTGGCTTGGCCTGGCTTGTCTGGGCCTCGCCCTTCCTTCTGTTGCCCAAACCGATGCTGATGCGCTGCGCTACTCCTGGCAGCAGTTTGGTGGCACGGCCCGTACGCAGGCTATTGGGGGCGCTACCACCGCGGTGGGCGCCGACCTGGGCGTGCTCAATTCCAACCCGGCCGGTTTAGGCCTGTTTCGCCAGTCGGAATTCAGCTTTACGCCGGGGTTAGGATTTTCACAGGCAACAACCTCGGGGCTGGGCAGCCCGCTGGAGACGAACAAGACCAGTCTGCACATCGGCAGCATTGGCATTGTTTTCACCAACCGACTGGCCGATAATGATAACTCTTCGGACTGGCGCGGCAGCAGTTTTGCCTTCGGCGCTTCGCGCATCAACGATTTTAACTCCCGCTTTCATTACAAAGGGCAGGTAGCCGACCGGCAGACTTTCTTCGAATATCTGCGTGAATCGCCGGCTACACAGGAGGACCTGGATGCGGAATACGGACAAAACGGGGAAAACATCACAACCCTGGATGGGCTGGGCTATGGGGCTTATCTGACGAATGTTAACCAGGACGATCAGGGCCGGGACTATGTCTCTACCATTAACCGGTCTGAGCCGGTCAGTATTGACGAAACGGTTTCCACCACTGGTTCGCAAACGCAGTACGACTTTGGCTACGGGGCCAGCTACCGCGACAAAGTATACCTGGGTGCCAGTTTGGGCATTGTCCGGACGAAGTTTAACCAGATCCGGGAATACAGCGAGGCCGAAGACGATGTGAACACCGCCTTCACGAATCTGCTGCTGCGCGATGAAGTCATTACGAGGGGTACTGGCATCAATGTGCGGGCCGGCGTAATTTATCGGGCCAGCGACCAACTGCGGGTAGGTGCCTCGGTACAAACGCCCACTTTCAGCGGCCTGACCGATACTTATAAAACGTCCCTCAATACCAACTTCTCGGGCCTTCAGATCACCAATTCTGATGGCACTATCAGCACGATTAACGACGCACTGGCGGTAACGCGGCCCAGCGAATCCAACTACACGCTGACATCCCCATTCCGGGCCAATGCAGGCGCCGCACTGGTGATAGGTAAAAACGGGTTTGTTTCCGCGGATGCGGAATACGTGAACTATGGACAGGCCCGCCTGCATGCCGATGAGGAAGGCAACACCGATGATGAGGCCTATTTCGATGAGCAAAACCAGGCCATAGCGGCCAAATACCACTCCGCCGTGAATGTGCGTTTGGGTGGTGAATTGCGCGCCGATATCTTCCGTTTCCGCCTGGGCTATGCCCGCTACGGCGACCCTTTCAAATCCAATGAGCTGGAGCGCACCCGTGCCTATTATACTGGTGGCGTAGGTCTGCGGCAAAAAAATGCCTTTATCGATTTGTCTGGCGTGTACAACACCAGCAGTTCAGCTTACTCGCCATTTTCGTTGGTGAACGAACAGCAACCCCGCCTTACAATTGATGAGCACCGCTTCACCACAAGCTTTACCGTGGGCTTGATATTCTAACATCATATTGCCGCTAACGCAAAAAGGCCCGCACTTTCTATAGTGCGGGCCTTTTTATATGTGTTTAAGCCGTTGGTAGGCCGCCTATTCCTTGTCAATTCTGACCTGAACCGTTGCCCGGGGAGTAGCTGTGTTGTTCGTGACGTCCTCAACCAACAGCACGCCGGTACGTCCGGCGGCAGTGCGGAAAACTAGCACATTATCTTTTACCAGCGCGCCGCTACGGGTAGGAGTTGATGGGGTATCAGCCGTATCATACACAGCCACAATACTGGCAGCCTTAGTCAGGGCGTTGAACTGGGCCGACGTGAGGCTGGTGCGGCGGATGCTAGTGGCATTGCGGGCCGTGGTGGGCCATATATTAATATTCAGAAAGGGGGCCGCATCTGCTACCGTGGCATCGGAGGGGGAGGCCAGCTCTATACCACCAGCGGCCGAAGGCAGGGCAATCAGGTCAACCAGTTGCTGCGCGTTGGGGTTAGTACTAACTGTGAAGCCCGGAAATACCAGCCCCTGGCGTGCATTGAGCGTGCTGCGGCTGCGCGTGCGGCGGGCGGCTTCCAGGAATACTTTGTAGGGGTGGTATGGCTTAGCCGAATCCGCATTGTTTACCGTGAGCCGGTAGCCTCTGCTGGAGGTTTTGTTATCGGCATTGGTGAGGGAATGAGTCCATTTTTCCGCGCCGGAAGTGGTGCGGGCGCCAAATGTGAGCTGATAATTGAAGGTGGGGCTGCTGAAGGTGGTATCGAAATACACCAACGGGCTGGGCTTTTTCTCCGCGTCTTTTTCTCTGGCAAAGTAATCTACCGTGATGGTATAATGCTTTAGTAATGGTTCCTTGTCATTGCGCAGGTCGCCAGTCACGCGCGTGGTCAGCGTATCGCCGGGCGTGGTGAGGATTCGGTCGTTGGAAGTCAGGCGCGTGGAGCCCACAAAATCGAACCGGGGGTTGGAGTCGGGGTCGGAGCTGCAGGCAGCCAGCCCACTCAGGACCAGCAAACAAATAACAGATAGACGAAGAGCCATAGAAAACAAAGGTGTGAAGAACCCTGCAAAGTCAATACATCCAGGCAAGCAACCTTTGTCGTTTCCGTCCCGACTTTGCGCCGCCGGCGGCCTCATTCCAGGGTAGGCGCACTTGTTTCGCCAAGGGCGTGTTATCTTTAACGTTAGTATTCCCGCCGAAATTTTTTCACTCTATGCAATTTCGCACTCTCGGACTAGCCTTAGCGCTGGTCCTGACCAGCCCCGCCTTGCTGCCGGGGCTCACACCCACTGCTGTTGCCCAGCAGAAAAAGGACATCACCCTCGAAGACATCTGGCAAAAAGGAACGTTCCAGGCCAAGTCGGTACCCGGCTTTAACTGGATGCGCGACGGTCGCTACTACTCCTCCCTGGATAAAGGCGACCTGGTGCAGCACGACGTAACCACTGGCCAGGCCGTACAAACCCTGGTAGCCGGCAAAGATTTGCTGACGCCCGGCAACCCCCAGCCGCTGCAGGTAGCCGGCTACGAGTTCAATGCCGACGAGCAGAAAATCCTGTTCTGGACCGACGAAGAACCCATTTACCGTCGCAGCTCCCGCGCCCTTTACTACGTGTACGACCGCGCCGCTAAGAAGCTCACGCCCTTGAGCGCCGGCAACAAGCAAAGCTACGCTACCTTCTCTCCTGATGGCAGCAAAGTGGCTTTCGTGCGCGACAACAACCTGTTTGTGGTTGATCTGACCACCATGCAGGAAAAGGCTGTAACCACGGACGGGGTGCGCAACAAGCTCATCAACGGCAGCACCGACTGGGTGTACGAGGAAGAGTTTGAGTTTGCGAAAGGCTTCTTCTGGTCGCCCGACAGCAAGCAGCTGGCTTTCTACACCTTCGATGAGTCGCAGGTGCCGGAGTACAACCTGCAGGAGTGGGGCCCGCTCTACCCTAAAGACTACCGCTACAAATACCCCAAAGCGGGCGAGAAAAACTCCATCGTGAGCATCTCAACGTTTGATGTAGCCGCCGCCAAAACCACGAAAATGGACGTGGGCCAGGAGCCGGACCAGTACATCCCGCGCATCCTCTGGACGCAGACGCCTAACGTGCTCAGCATCCGTCGCCTCAACCGCCTGCAGAACAAGCTCGAGATTCTGCACGCCAACGCCAGCACCGGCAAAACCGACGTAGTGCTGACCGATACCGACGCGGCCTACGTGGAAGTAAACGACGACCTACGCTACCTGAAAGGCGGCAAGCAGTTCCTGTTTACCAGCGAGAAAGACGGCTTTCGCCACTTGTATCTCTATGATATGAAGGGCAAGCTGGACCGTCAGCTGACCAAAGGCAACTGGGAAATTGCCGAAATCAACGGCTTCGATGAGAAAAACGGGCTGGTGTATTTCACCAGCACGGAAGGCTCGCCCATGGAGCGCCACCTGTACCGCGTGAGCCTGAAAGGCAAAGGCAAAACCCGCCTCAGCGAGGCCGGCCGCGGCGTAGATGCCGTGAATATGAGCCCCGACTGCCGCTACTACCTCAACTACCACTCTGAGGCTGGCGTGCCGCAAGTGGTTAGCCTGCGCACGGCCCAAACCGGCAAGCTGGTGAAGGTGCTGGAAGACAACGCTGCCCTGCGCCAGACGCTGGGCCAGTACAACCTGGGCAAGCTGGAGTTCATCAACTTCAAAAACTCGGAAGGCGTAGCCCTGAATGGCTGGATAATGAAGCCCGCTAACTTCGATGCCAGCAAGAAATATCCGGTGCTGATGTACGTGTATGGCGGCCCCGGCTCCCAGACCGTGAAGGACGACGCGGGTGGGGGCATTGCCTTCACCAACTACCTCTGGCACCAGCTGTTGGTGGAGAAAGGCTACATCGTGGTTTCTGTGGATGGCCGCGGAACCGGCGCGCGCGGCGCGGCTTTCAAGAAGTCGACCTATGCTAATATGGGCAAGCTGGAAACCATTGACCAGGGCGAAACGGCCAAATACCTGGGCACACTGCCTTACGTAGACAAGGCCCGCATCGGTATCTGGGGCTGGAGCTTCGGCGGCTACATGACGGCCCTGGCCATGACCAAGGAGGCCGACCTGTTCCGCATGGGTATTTCGGTGGCTCCCGTTACCAACTGGCGCTACTATGACACCGTGTACACCGAGCGTTTCCTGAAAACCCCCCAGGAAAACCCCAGTGGCTACGATGACAACTCGCCCGTACAGTTTGCGGATAAGCTGAAAGGCAAGCTGCTGCTGGTACACGGCACCGGCGACGATAATGTGCATTTCCAGAACTCCGTGGCCTTCACGGATGCCATGATCAAAGCCAATAAAGACTACCAGACGCTGTACTACCCCAACCGCAACCACGGTATTTACGGGGGCAACACGCGCCTGCACCTCTACCGCCAGATGACCAACTTTATCCTGGAAAATCTGCCCCTTACGCCCGATGCCTCTTCAGGCGCGGCGAAGTCGGTGAACTAGCATAAATCTCCTCCGCTTGGGCTTGCCCAGGGCTTTGTGAAGCACAAAATGCTTGCAAAGTCCTGGGCAATCTTGTTTATTGCCAAATCATTAAGTTCTCTATACCCGGTGCTATTTATGCTGATGCTCTTTCAACGTAGCTTGTGGAAGCCATTTTTCTTCTTGCTTTTCCTGCTGACCAGTGCGTGTCAGCAACAGCCGGCGGAGAAAACCCAGTCCGCTAATGCCGCCGCAGCCTCCTCTGAGTCGCTGGCTGCGGATACGGTAACCTTAACGGCGGAGCCCCCGAGCGACAAGCCCGTTACCTGGCACCGCCTGACCCGCCGCACCAACCCCAACGCCCCCCTATTAGTGTACAGTCGGGTAAGCCGGCCCCCGGCCAGCGAGCTGGTTGCCAGCCCGCCACCCCGCGAAACCCGCCTGTTCGACCTCACCCGCAAAGCCAGCCAGTACTACCGCATTGACCCCACGCACCCCGCCGAAGTGCGCGGGCAGGAGGGTACTGTGGTGCGGATTCCGGCCGGCTGTTTTGTGGATGGGCGGCAGCGGGCCGTGGAAGGCCAGGTCTGGATTGAACTGAAGGAATGCTATTCGCTGGTGGATATGCTGCTCTCCGATATGGTGAGCGAAACGGCTGATGGGCAATTGCTGACTACGGGCGGTGGCGTTTTTATCCGCGCTTCGGCTCACGGCCAGCAGTTGGCGCTGGCTCCCAACCGCACCTACCAGGTAGAGTTGCCCGTTTCGCGTCAGCAGGCCGGTATGTCCCTGTTCCGGGGCATCAGCGCCGAGCTGCAGCCCGTGCGGTGGGAGGAAACTGCCCCCGCCGACCCGGCACCGGAACAGATTTATACCACCGCTGAGCAGCTGCCCACCTACGGCAAAAGCCCCACGGACATCAACAAGCTCATCCGCTACCCTAAAACGGCTTTGGCCCGGGGCACGCAGGGAATGGTGTTTGCCTCCTTTGTAGTAGATGAGGCCGGCCGCATCCGCTCCCCCAAAATCCTGCGGGGAATTGGGGATGGGTGCGATGAAGAAGTGTTGCGGGTGCTGCGTCAAACCTCGGGCCACTGGACGCCGGGGCAGCAGGATGGCCGCTTTGTAAAAGTGAAAATGGTGGTGCCCATTCGCTTTAACCCGCAGGAAGGCATGCTCACCACATCCGATACTGCCCTGGCTTCAGCCCCAACCGATACGGTAGAAGAGGCGGAGGAAGGGCTGACTTCGGCGGAGCACTACGTCTTCCGGACCAACAATCTGGGCTGGCTTCTCTGTGCCCGCCCGCACTCCGCCTCGTCGCCGTCGGCAGAGCTGGCCGTGCGGCTGGATGCCGACCCCAATACCAGCGTGCGCCTGGTACTGGCCGATGGCCGCACGGTGCTATCAGGCGTTCCGAATGAAACCGGGAGCTATGTTTTCCGCCATGCGCCCGCCCAGCCGAAAGGCACACTGGTAGCCGTGCGCTACTTCAACGATACGCCCTACCTGGCCCTGCGGCAAACGGATAGTGCCTCGGATACCACGCAGCTGAAGTTCGAGGAAACCACGCTGGCCCAGCTGGAAACAGCTTTGCGGCGGCTAGAGTAACTCAGCTAGCCCAGCTTGAGCGTAATGCTTTGGGGCTCCGTGAAAAAGCGTAGTGCTTCCAGCCCGCCTTCGCGGCCCACCCCAGAGTTTTTCATGCCACCGAAAGGGGTGCGCAGGTCGCGGTGCAGCCAAGTGTTAATCCAGACAATGCCGCTGTGCAGGGCATGGGCCACGCGGTGGGCCCGGTTTAGGTCGCGGGTCCAGATGGTGGCGGCCAGGCCGTAGTCGGTGCCATTGGCCCAGGTTATGGCTTCTTCTTCGGTATCGAAAGGGGTGAGGGTGACCACGGGGCCGAAGATTTCTTCTTTGTTTACCCGGCAGTCGGGCGTGAGGCCTTCAAAGACGGTTGGCTCCAGGAAATACCCGTTGGCGCAGCGTCCCTCCAGATGCACGCGCTTGCCGCCGGTCAGCAGGGTGCCGCCTTCCTCGTGGGCTAGCTCAATGTAACTGAGCACTTTGAGCAGATGCGCCTCGCTGACCAACGCGCCTTGTCGGGTGCCATCCTCCATAGGGTCGCCTACTGTCAGGCCGGCCACGCGCTCCAGAAAAGCAGCTTTAAAGGGCTCGTAGATGCTGCGCTCGATGAAGATGCGCGAGCCGCAGAGGCAAATCTGGCCCTGGTTGGCAAAGGAGCTGCGGATACTGATGTTTACAGCTTCCGTCAGGTCGCAGTCGGCGAAGATGAGGTTGGGGTTTTTGCCGCCCAGCTCCAGCGAGAGTTTCTTGAACATGGGAGCAGCCGTGCGGGCAATATGCTCGCCGGTTTTAGTGCCGCCCGTAAAGCTGATGGCCTTAATGCCCGGATGCTCAATGATGGCCTGCCCGGTGCCTGGGCCAGCGCCGTGCACAATGTTCAGGACCCCAGCCGGTAGCCCGGCTTCAATGCACAGCTCGCTCAATAGAAATGCCGTGTGCGGGGTGATTTCCGAGGGCTTGGCCACCACGCAGCACCCTACGGCCAGGGCCGGCGCAATTTTCCAGGTGAATAGGTACAGCGGCAGGTTCCAGGGCGAGATACAGCCCACCACGCCCAGCGGGTGCCGCACGGTGTAATTCAGCGCCACCCCTTCCTGAAAGTGGGTTTCGGAAGCAAAATGCTGCGCGGCTGTACCGAAAAAGGAGAAGTTACTGGCCGCCCGCGGAATATCTACCGTGCGCGCCAGACTCACGGGCTTGCCGTTGTCCTTGCTTTCTGCCTGGGCCAGCAGCTCCAGGTCGCGCTCAATTAGCTCGGAAATGCGCACCAATAAACGGCCCCGCTCCTCGGCGGGCAAGGCACGCCATGCAGGCAGCGCGGCCTCTGCCGCTGCTACGGCCGCTGCTACATCCTGGGTATTAGAATCCGGCAGCAGGGAATACACCTGGCCGGTAGCCGGCTCGAGGTTGTCGAGGTAGCGTTCGGCCGCGGGCGGCACCAGCTGGCCGTTGATGTAGTTCTGAAGCTTTAGCATGGGTGGGGTCAGGATGGGGACAGCAAGGTAAAGCTAGCGGATTTGAATAGCTACTTTTGCAGGCAGGGCCTGTAGCTGAAAAGCGGCGCCTCCCGCTACCGATCCACTCTCCTGCATGAAATACTGGCTTCGCCTAACCCTGGTCACGGGCTTTTATGTTCTGCTGTTCATTTTGTTTACCTGGCCCCTGGCTGCGCAGCTTACTACTGCTTTCCCTACCCGGCCAGGTTTCGGGGGCGACTCGCTGCTGTACATCTGGAACTTCTGGAATTTCCGCGAAGCGGTAGCCAGCGGCCATAATCCATTCTATACCAATTGGCTGCTGTATCCCGGGGGCTCGTCGTTGTGGATGCATGCCTACATGCCTCTGCTGGGTATGCTGAATGTAGGGCTACAAAATGAGATGCTCACCATTAATCTGGGTCTGCTGGTAAGCTACGCATTGTCAGGCACGGGCGCTTACCTGCTTTGCCGCCGCTGGGTGCGCAATCCGGTGTTGTGCCTGCTGGCCGGGGTGATTTTCGCCTACTCTCCCTACAAGCTAATTCGCCTGCCGGAACACTATAATTTAGTGCTGACGGCCACGGTGCCCTTTTTCGTAATGGCTTTTCTGGATGCTTTTGCGTTCGAGCCCGGCCACTTTCTGCCGCAGGTGCGCAGCCGTCGGGCCGTGGTCTGGTGCCTGGGGCTGGGCTTGCTCACGCTGCTCAGTGACCACTACGTGACGTTTGGGTTGCTGTATTTTTCCCTGGCCTATGCGCTGTGGTACTGGCTGCGCTTGGGCCAGCTCAACTGGCGCCGGTGGCAGACCTGGCTGGGCCTGGCGGTAGTGCTGCTGGTGTGCCATATCCTGATCAAGCAGCTGCGCAACCTGGGCGTACCCGATTATGGTGGCCCCTGGTGGGGCGGCGATGCCGTAAGTTACCTGCTACCGGCACCTAACAGCCGCTTTCTGGATTTTGGCTGGGCTCAGCGTCTGACTCAGAGTCCAGAGGTGTACAACATGCCGGGCTCTGTGGAAATTGTGCTGTTCCTGGGCTACTCCCTGCTGCTGTTGGGGCTGATAGTAGCGGTTTGGCCAAACCGGCCCGCCTCCAGCCGCCACTTGGATGCTGCGGGCCGGCCACTGGCCTGGGTGCTACTATTCTTTGTGCTGTTAACGCTACCAACGCTGCGCATCTACGGCAAAGACCATCTTAATCTGCCCACCGCGCTGCTGCACTTCATTCCTTTCATCAATAATATCCGGGTGCCCACGCGCTGGGTCATGATGGTCAGCCTGCTGCTGCCCGTCGTGTCGTTTAGTGCGCTGGAAGCCATTTGGCAGACCCGGCTGCGCCCCCAGTGGCAAACTGCGCTGAGCGGACTGCTGTTAGGAATAGTGCTGGTAGAATATTGGCCTAAGCCTATGCATCTTACCACTGGCAACGATATTCCGGCCGTGTATGCAGAGGTAGCCCGGCTGCCCGGTACCACCTTGTTCCCTATTCCATTTGGGCTGATGGATGGTAACCGACAAGTAGGCCTGGTCCAGACCGAGCAGTTCTTTTACCAGACTTATCACCATAAGAAGCTGCCCATTGGGTACTTCTCCCGCATCCGCCCAGAAGTTTTCACGGTGTTCCAGCAAGACACCGTCCTGAGCCGTTTGCTGGCCGCACAAACCCACCCCACTACGATACCACCCGCTATACCTACGTCCGCTCAGGTTCAGGCCTTTCTGCGCAAGTATCAGCCGGCCGCTTTCGTAGTGCACCCCGCCTACCTGAACCAGCCCGTGCACCTTTACCTGCGCCGGATGCTACTGCCGCTGGGTTATTCGGAGCGGCTGATAGATGGGTACAGCCTGCTCTGGCGCCCGGCGGTGAAAATCAGGTAACACCTTTGAATTTTGAATGGCCTATAACAAGCTTAACCGAGGGGCAGTGCTAATGAGCAGACGGCGGCTGATCAGGCACGGTAGAGGTTGGCAGATCCGTTTCATCAATGATGTAGAGCGGCCGTTGACGAGTGTTAGCACCCAACCGGGCAATATATTCCCCGATAACGCCAATACACATCAACTGCACTCCACCTAAAAACAGTACGCTGACAATAGTAGATGGCCAGCCGGCCCCATAGTTTTTCAGGAAAAAACGGGCGTAAATAGCATACAGCATCACTAAAAAGGCGACACCCGAAACGACAAAGCCACTAATAGAGGCTACGCGCAAAGGCAGGTCGGAAAAGGAGGTAATGCCATCCAGGGCCAGGCGGATGAGTTTGCCATACGTATACCCCGGTGTGCCGCCCCCACGTTCTGACCGGTCGAACTCCAGAAACGTCTGGCGGTAGCCAATCCAGGAAATCTGCCCCCGGATAAATTTGTTCTGCTCCGGCATGCGCTTGAGCGCCTCCACTACCTTACGGGAAATAATGCGGAAGTCGCCGGTATCCAGGGGAATATTGACGGAGGTGATGCGGGCCAGCAGGCGGTAGAATACTTTGGCCGTGAAGAGCTTAATGGCACTTTCCCCTTGGCGGGAGCGGCGCTTGGCGTACACCACCTCGTAGCCTTCGCGCAGCTTGGCGTATAGCGCGGGTATCAGTTCCGGCGGATCCTGCAGGTCACCATCCATCACCACCACGGCGGCACCCCGCGACAAATCCAGACCGGCTGTAATGGCAATCTGGTGGCCAAAGTTGCGGCTGAAGGTGATGAAATGCACGCGTGTATCGCGGGCGGCCAGCTCCCGCATAATGGTGAGGGAACGGTCGGCGGAGCCATCATTGACAAGAATCACCTCCGCTTGCAGCGGCAGCGCGTCGAGCATGGCGCTCAAGCGGGCATATAGCGCCGGCAGGTTCATTTCCTCGTTGTAGATGGGGATGATAATGGATAAATCCACGGTGTCTCGGATCAAAATAAAAACTAAGCCGGTTTGCGGGCCAGGGCAAATACACTCACGCCCACGGGGGCATTGAGGGCCTGCAGCAAGCGGTTTTCGGCGGAAATGTAGCCGCGCAACAGGGTGTTTAGCAGCGGCGGAGTGGCAAAGAAATCATCCTTGGCCGGGCGCTCATCGGCCGGCAGCAGACGTTTGAGCAGGCGCACAGCGGCCGTAGGGAAAAATAACCCCACGTTCCAGTAGGAGTGGCGCTGCACTTGCAGGCCGGCCGTGCGGAGGGCGGCCGTGAGCTGGGCGGCACTGTAACGACGCCAGTGCTGGTTTACTTCATCGTGCTTGCCCCATAGAAACTGAAAGGCGGGTACAAACACCAGCAGCTGGCCGCCGGGCCGCAATACCCGCATCCACTCGCGCAGGGCCTGCGCCTCGTCTTGAATGTGTTCCAGTACATCAGAGGCTACCACCAGATCAAAGGAGGCATCGGGGAAATCCAGGTGGGCGCCATCCATGCAGGATACGTTGGAAATACCACGCTGCCGGGCCACGGCCACGCCGGCTTCGCTAACATCAATACCAGTCAGGTTAGAGTAGCCTACGGCCGCCAGGCGCTGAAGCAGGGGCCCACCCGAGCAGCCAATTTCCAGCACGGCCGCCGTGTGGGGTAGCTTCAGGTCCTGAATCAGGCGAAACACCATGTCGCGCCGGGCCTGAAACCACCAGTAGTTTTCTTCTATCTGATGATACTTCAGCTCGTATTCAATATTCATAAAGCAGTACCGGTTGGTAACCCTGCGGCCTGCGGCCGGGTAGGCGCATCGGTTACGTTGGTGTCGGAGATGATATAGAGTGGGCGTTGGCGCACATTAGCCAGCAGGCGGGCTATGTACTCGCCAATAATGCCCACCGTAATAAGTTGCACCCCTCCTAAAAACAGAATGCTGACCATGAGCGAAGCCCAGCCCGGCTCATAGTCCCGCGTGATGAAGCGGGCATACAGAGTATAGAGCATCACCAAAAAGGCTACGCCGGATACCAGGAAACCGCTAACGCTGGCCATTTTCAGCGGCACATCGGAAAAACCGGTAATGCCATCCAGGGCCAGTCGCAGCATTTTGCGGTAGGTATAACCGGTTTCACCCCCGGCCCGCTCGGCGCGGTCGTATTCCACATAGGTCTGGCGGTAGCCAATCCAGGAAATCTGGCCCCGAATAAACTTGTTCTGCTCCGGCATCTGCCGTAAGGCATCTACCACCTTGCGGGAAACAATGCGAAAATCACCGGTGTCGACGGGAATAGAAATATTGGTGATGCGGGCCAGCAGGCGGTAGAAGAGCTTCGCCGTGAATTTCTTGGCAACACTTTCCCCCTGGCGGGAGCGGCGCTTGGCGTACACCACCTCGTAGCCTTCACGCAGCTTGGCGTATAGCGCGGGTATTAGCTCCGGCGGGTCCTGCAGGTCGGCATCAATGATAACTACCACGGCCCCATGCGACAGATCCAGACCGGCCGAAACGGCAATCTGGTGACCGAAGTTGCGGCTGAAATCGGCGTAGCGGACGTGCGGGTCGTGGGCAGCCAGCTCCCGAATGAGAGACAGGGAACGGTCAGCGGAGCCATCATTGACAAAGATGAGCTCATAGCTGCTGAGCCCCATGGGGGCTAATACGTTGCACAGCCGGTTATACAGCGCCAACAGGGTGGCTTCCTCGTTATAAATAGGAATAATGACCGACAGGTCCACAGGCAGGCGGGTGGGGTTAGCAGCGCAAAAATGATGAAATAATGCGGGTTGACCAGATTTACTTGTGGGCCTGGTCATTGTGGCCTGCGGTGCCCGAGCGGTGGCAGGCGGCCTACCAGCGGTAGAAAACGGATAGAATTCGGATGCCATTTACCCGCACAGCATATACTTCATTGCCTACACTAGTGGGGTAAGGCTCTGGATGGGTGCGGTAGGCAGTCAGAAAATAGCCTTCCGGATTAGGGGGCGCTATTTTAAAGCGGGCGCGGTCTGCGGGTTTTAACACAGCTAAGTTGTTTTCCAGCAGAATCGGGAAGGGGGCATCAACCGTAATTTGGGCAGCCGGGTTGTTGGCCAGAATCCACTCCAACCCCTTCCGATAGGATAGCCCCCAATAATCTCCCTCAAATAATTGCTCGGCTTCTCTACTGGATAAAAAAGAATAATAGACCTGCTGATTGGGATGCGCCTGTATCATGCGCGCCAGGGTGTAGCCTGCTTCCGCCACGGCCAATACGGCGGCCAACAGGGCCAGCCGTTTTACCAAAAAATATTGCCGGCTGAGCTGCCAAATGCCATATGCCCCTCGCACGGCTAGCAGCAAGAACGCCGGATAAATAAAATATAAATGCCGCCAGCCATCATATATCACCGAGCCCAGTACGATGACCATGAAAAGGGGAATAAAAAACCAGGCGCTCAGCAGCAGGTCGATTCTGCCGCCCGCCGTGCGCAGTGTGGGAATCAAGCGGCGCCCCAGGGTATACATATAGGTGCTGATTCCTATGAGAAAAGCAACGGAATAGGCTATGGGTGTGGTAATGAGGATCCAGAGCGGGGCATAGTGCCAGGGCAAGTGCGTGGTCTGTACTTTCTCGCCTAAATACAGCACATACCCATCTACCCGGAAGTGCTTCATGTTATTGAAAGCGAGAATGAAATTATCTAGGGGGCCCTCCCACAGAAACGGCCATCCTGCTACCGTGAGAACCGCCGCCACCACTACATACCAGCCCAGTGTTTTAACCAGCTGCACGCGCCGAGCATTTTCAGGTGGTCCAAAGAAGGCTTCCAAAAGAAACATGCCCAGGGAAAGTGCCACCAGCAGGCTACCCAGAATGCGTACATCCGTGGCCATGGCCGTAGCCAGCCCATGTAGGGTGGCTCGGGTAAGCGTGGGGCGTTGCAGCAGGCTGACGAGCGTATAGACTCCAAAGGTGAAAAACCCCAGAAACACCAGGTCTTTGCCATTGGAAAAAGCATCAGCAAAAAAGCGGGGAGAAAGCAGCAACAGCGTACTGGCCAGGAGCCCCAACTGCCAGCTGCCAAACCGGACAAGGGCCAGCTTATAGACAGACCATAGCCCCAAAACAAAGGTTAAGAAGATACAGAAGTGCCGCACCAGGTAATAAGTGCGGGAGTCGATACCCGGCCAAAAGACCTCCATAAACGCCAGCGGCAAGTGAAAGAGCACACCATGGTCCCGCTCCTCCAGCGTAGCGAATTCGGGCACGTGAGCGAAGATGGCCTGCTGTCCGGTCCAGCGAGGCGCCACTTGGGCCAAGATATATTTAGCGTTAACGATGCCATTCTCCCGGTCAATGGATTCATCCCAGGAAACACCATAGTCCTTATGCAAACACAAGCCTAACAGGAGAATCAAAATAAAGTAGCCCCTTACATAAGCCGTGTGCCGTATCATTGTGCCCACAGTCAAAATAGATGATATGAATTATATATAAATAACCATATTAAAAATATAATAAATTATAAACAAGAATAAGCCTATAAAATCAGTTGCCTTCCCCTGCGGTGCTGACGGCAGGGCATCTGGGTGCCGTTTTTAAGGGTGAAGGTTATGGCCTGCTAATGCGCGCCGGCAGTAGCTGGCATTGAGTATTTTGGACGAAAAGGGCAGGCCAAAAAAGCTTGGTTGCTTAGCTGGTAGAGTTCCTACCTTTGGAATCCGCATAAGCATGTTCCCTATACCTACTTTATGAGAAAACTTACGATTCTGCTGGGGCTATCCTTGCTGGGTGCCTGCTCGGCTGATGAGCCTTCAGGCACGGCTACGTCGGGCAAAAGAATCATTACCGCCAACGACTTTGAGTCGGTAGCGGGGTGGAATGTAGACCCCTCCCTGCTGGACCGGGGCCGGGCGCGCTCCGGCCAGTATGCTATTAAGGTGGATCAGGACCACGAGTTCAGCCTCACCTTTGATATGCCGCTGGGCCAGGCCACGCCTTCCAAAATCAAACACGTTCGGCTGGAAGCCTGGGCCTATCTGCTAAGCGAAAAATCGACCGGGGTGCTGGGCGTGCAGATTATGGAGCCGGGTACCAATAATCAGACCTTTGGCGATGATATCAAGCTCGGCGACGTGGTGAAAGCCCACAATAAATGGGTGCACGTAAGCAAAGACATTACCCTGCCCGACAACATTACCGCCCTGCAGCACATCCGGCTGTCCTTGTGGCGGGCCAATGCTTCCGATGCTGTACTGGTAGACGACGTAAAGCTGAGCATCCTGGACTAGTCTCCTCACTTGGATGCAACCCAAGCTGGGCGAGGAAGCCGGAACCCATGGCACGATAATCCATGGCATGCCCCGCTTCAGCGCTGCCATTCCTATCCATTGAGCCGAATGAATAACCGCTACTGGTCGGGCTTCTTACTGGTGCTTATCCTGGCAGACGTCGTGTTAACGTACTGGCAGAACTATCAGCTTCCGCTGGACGGCGACCTTGTAGCCATTGTGTTTCCTGCGCCATGGTATACCCCGGTGCTGCACGACCCGTTTGGCTGGGCAGTCCTAACCAAAAACGCAACCTACGCTGCTACCAACCGCTTTTTTGCGCATGCCGCCATGGGCCTGTACTGGAAGCAGGTGCCCCATCTGTTGCAGCGCTTTACCACGCCCATTAATAGCCTGTACGTGGCTGTAGCCCTGTTTAATACCGCCGTTCAGCTGGCGCTGGCCTTGCTGCTGGCTGCTTATGTCCGGGTAGGGGCGGGGGCCCGGTCCGGCAGTTGGGGCTACTGGCTGGCTGTAGCGCTGTTAGTGCCGCTGTTCCAGACGGAAGGGCTCTACAATCAGATGGGTATTACCAACTTCGCCGTTACCTATACTTTTTTCTATGCCTTTCCGGCGACTTTGCTCTTGCTACTGCTCTGGCCTTTTTACCGGGCAGCGCACCGGGGCCAGCCGTTGCGGCTCCGGGCGTGGCAGGCAGTGCTCCTGGTGTTATTGATGATGGTTATTTCCTTTAATGGCCCCGTTATCACGGCCGCCGTGGCGGTGCTGTTGCTGGGTATCGGTCTGTACTGGGCCAGGCGGCAGTGGCGAGCCGGCCTACGCTGGCCCAAGCTGCGCGCAGTGCCGGGAGAGTGGCTTTCGGGGCAGACGCTGCTACTATTAGGAATCCTGGGTGCCCTGAGTGTGTATTCGCTCTACATTGGGCGCAACAACGCCGAAAATGGCCATTCGCACACGCTCGGGGAGCTGTACCAGCTTTTGCCCAAAGGCATTTTGCTGGAGCTGGGAAACGACTGGGGCCTGCCAGTACTCATCCTGTTGATTGTGCTGAATGCCCAGCTGATTCGCCGGTTTGTACCGGCTTCGCCGGAGCGCCAGTGGGTGCTCAGTAGCCTGCGCGCGGTGGGTTGGTTTGCCGTAGTATTCCTGCTGCTGCTACCCTTGGGCGGCTACCGGGACTACCGCCCTTACCTAGTGCGCGGCGACTCTATCCTGCCCATCCTGCTGGGCCTGTTCTACGCCTATGGGGTATCCACCTACTTCCTGCTTTTTCAGTTGAAGGGCATATGGCGCCGCCGCTACAGCGTGGTAGTAGGGGTATTCCTCTTTGCTTTTATCTACGTGGATACCACGCTCAAACTCCCGCGCAATAACGACTGCGAGCGGTGGGCCTTGGATCAGCTGGCGCGGGCACCAGAACCAGTGGTTCGTCTTTCTCCTTTTTGCACCGTGCTTTCCTGGGCGCCGATGTATGATGCGCATCAGTCAGAGCTGCAGGCCGAAATGCTGCGCTACTGGGGCGTTACTACCCGCAAAAAACTCTACTATCAGTAAGGAAAACGGCTAAAGATCTTCTGCTTATCTCTGCGTAAAAGTGCCCGGCCCGGGCCTTGGTTTCATGCGTAACACCTCTTCTTTCTGCCCGATGCCAACTGAGGTGCCAACGTCAACACTGAGCTGCTGGCGAAGCTGGCTGCCCGCTTCGCACACAAGCTACGTCTGGCTGATAACGGCCTTCATCACTATGGCCCTGATGAAGGATGCTTCCCGTTGGAACCGTGCCGATGTACTGGTGTGGGACGCCGGCGGCTACTACCTCTATCTGCCGGCCACTTTCATTACCCACGATTTAGGGGAGGGCTCCTTTCTGACCTATGTGCGTCAGCAGTACCGGCCCGACCTGGACCCGGACTACAGCTTCGTACATCTGCCCAACGGCCGTGTCGTGTTCAAGTATCCCATCGGCATGGCTATTATGTATGCGCCCTGGTTTGCTGTGGCCCACGCCCATGCCCAGTTGCAAGGCTTTCTGCCAGATGGCTACTCCACACCTTATCAGCGGGCCATTGCGCTGGGCTGCATGGCGTACGCCTTGCTGGGCTTGTGGCTGCTGGGCCGGGAGCTGCGCCACTACGTGCCCGATCATCTGGCCGCGCTAGCGGTATTGGTGGTGGGCTTAGGCACCAACCTGTTGGTGTACTCCACCATTGATGCACCCATGGCCCACGGTACACTGTTTTTGCTGAACGTGCTGCTGCTGCGCTATACCCGCCAGTGGTATGCGCAGGGCCGCTGGGCTGCAGGCATCCGGCTGGCGCTGATTTTTGGACTGATGCTGTTGGTGCGCCCTTCGGAGCTCTGGATGGTAGCCGTGCCGCTGCTGTGGGGGCTTACCAGCCGGGCGGCCGTTGCGCAACGGCTGGCCTTCTGGCTGAGCCTTTGGCGGCAACTGCTGGGTATGGTGCTGCTGGTGGCGCTGATTGGCAGTGTGCAGCTGCTTTTCTGGCGCATAGTGGGCGGGCACTGGCTGCTGGATTTTTACCCCGGTGAGCGGTTTTACCTGCTGAGTCCTCACTTATGGGAAGGCCTGTTCAGTGTGCGGAAGGGCTGGCTGTTTTGGAGCCCCTTACTGATGCTGGCGCTGCTGGGCGTGTTCTGGCTGCGGCGCACGGTGCCCGCGGCGCTGCCTGTAGCGCTGGTGCTGGTGCCGGCGGTTATCTACCTCACCTTTAGCTGGTGGGACTGGACCTATGGCGGCGGTTTCGGTTGCCGGCCCCTCATCAGCCTGTATCCGTTGCTGAGCTTGTGTCTGGCCAGTTTCTGGGTGCGCTGGTGGCGCCGGGCTGTCATTCCACTGGCCGTAGTGGTAGGATTACTGGTGCTGCTGAATGTGCGCCAGAGCTGGCAGTATGCCCGCGGCACCATCGACTGTTGCCACATGGACTGGGCCCGTTACAAAGAGCATTTTTTCGACCATTGATGCCAGGCTTCGGGCCTGTAGGGTCAACTGGCGGCCATAGGCTTGGCCCACCTCATTTTCTTTGCGACTTTCGTGCTATGCTGAAACCCGCTTCTGCCACCGCTTTGCTGGTGGCGCTTTTTCTGGCTGGCTGCTCTTCAGCCCCCAGTACCACGCCCGATACGGCCCTGCTGGCTGCCAGCAGCTTCGAGAATATGGACGGCTGGCTAGCCGACTCACCCGCTCTGGCCACGCTCAACCAGGATCAGGCCCACACCGGAAAGTACAGCACCATGGTCAGCCCCGGCCACGAGTTCAGCCTGGGCTACAGCAACAAGCTCAGCAAACTCGCCCCGGACTGGCCGGCCCAACTAAAAGTGGGCGCCTGGGTGATGCTGCCCAACGACCAGGCGGCCGCCAAGCTGGTGGTAGAGGTGCAGGCCCCCGAACATAAGGGCCCTAACCTGCTCTGGGAAGGCTTCGACCTTACTCAATCGGTGAAGCGCTACAACCAGTGGCAATACGTGGAATATACCATTACCCTGCCTACTGCTGCCGGCCCCAACCACCGCCTGCTGGCCTACCTGTGGCTGGCCGACAGCAAGCAGCCTGTGTACCTGGATGATCTGAAAATATTCCTTCCCGGCAAGTAAGCTGCCGAATCCGCCTTGGCTACTTTACTACTTCCACGGGTATGCGCAGGCGCACGGGCCAGTCCTGATAGTTTTTGCTGATAAGGCTGATTTCGAAGGTGTAGCGGCCCGGCTGCCGGGGCGTTTGCAGCGCAACGGTCTGCGTCCAGGGCTGCCATACATCCACTTCCAGGGCTACTTCCATGGGGTTAGTGTCCGAAGGCCAGTCGTGGGGCTTGTAGAAAGCGGTGCGCAGCAGGGTAGGGTGGGGTACCCGGGTGCCGGAGTGCAGGGGCTGGGCATTGGCGGGCACACTTACCTGCACCTGCACGGTATGCTGACGTCCGGCCTGCAGCGTGGTTGGTAGCGGGCTGGCTAGTGCCAGCTGCACCTGCTGGTGCGCTGCAATGTAGGGCCGCAGCGCTGCCGTATCCAGGGGCGGGAGAGTATTGAGCACGCGGTACGCCGTGTGCGGAAAGCGGCAGTAGTTGGCGGGCAGGTCGGCGGTATTCACGGTTTCAAAAGGCCCCAAGAGAATTCCAGGCTGGGCACCAGTAGCAGCCAACTGGTCGATGTCCCAGCCTACACGCACCGTTTGCACCGAATCGGGGCTGTGGCGGGCACTGACCATCATGGTTTCACTGGCCGAGGCCCACCACGGCCAGCCGGCGCGCAGGCGGTGCGGGTCCACGTTATCGGGGTACATAATGAACTTGCGCTCCGGAAACTCGCTGGTGTACGCCAGCAAATGGGTGAGCCATTTCTGGTAGGCCGTGTAAGGCGTGTGCCGGTACCAGATCAAACCCAAACGGGCCACCAGCAATACCAGCAGCAAGCCGGTGACCAAGGCCGGGCCGCGGCTATTCCAGCGGCGTTCCAGTGCCGGCAGCAACTCCATGGCAAAGGGAATGGCCACGAACAGCGTGAGCGGCAGGTAGAGGTTTTCCAGGTAGGTTGCCTCGGTATAATCGGGGTTGGAAACGTTGATAATGAAGGCATAGCCCGCTACCGCTGCCCACATCAGTCCCATGCGGAGCAGCGCCAGCCGCGTGCCTTGCCGGATATAAAACACCGACAGCACCAGCAGCAGCACCGGCAAAGCCAGGAAGCTGCGGCTGCACAGGTGCCAGAAGTTCTCGAAGCTGTCGATGCTGAGATAATGGGGGAAATACCGCTTCAGGTTGGGCCCGAAAGTCATGTGCGAGGACTCGTACGAGCCGGGCGGCGTGAGCAGAATCCGCAGCCCGTACATAGCCAGCGCCAGCACCAGCAACCCATAATAGGCCCGGTCCTGAAACCGCCGGTTCAGCAGCCAGTCATAGGTCCAGATAAACAGGAAAGGCAGGATGATAAGCGGATGACCGAAAATAAACACCGGTACCAGCGTGGCCAGTGCCAGTGTGCTAAAGCGCCGCTGTAGCGGTGCCTGCCGGGAAACACCCGCGTAGAAAAGCAGCAATGCCGCCAGACCCTGCGGTAGTTCCGACTGCGCCCAGTAGAACGTGCGCGAGGCCAGCAGCACAAACAGCAGCACCACCACCAGGGCCACATGCTCATTCTTAAACCAGTAGGCGCACAGCAGAAAAACGGCCAGGTAATACAGGATAAACACCACCGAATACAGCCGCAGCACCGCATCCAGAGACAAGCCGGCCTTCACCGCTAATACAGTCGGTAGTTGGGTGACAATGGCTACAAAGCGCCGGTTCTGAACAAACAGCGTCTTTTCCTTCAGGTAGTAAAACAGGTGGTAAGCCAGGTCATAGTAAGCGGCCCGCTCCAGGTAGAAATGCCAGGCAAACAGCAACAGCACCAGCATGGTAGCCAGCGCCAGCCGCATAGGCCCACGGCTTGCATATTGTTTCGGGAGTAGCATACACGCAGGGTAAAAGCCGCTGGCAACGGCTCAGAATAATAAAAAGCCAGGGTGGCCGAAAACGAAGATTAACTGAACAGCCCGTACTTCACAATGCAGTAAATAGCCCGCACTCCATCGCGCCAGCCTATTTTCTTGCCTTCGGCGTAGGTGCGGCCGTAGTAGCTGATACCTACTTCATAGATACGCACGCCGGGCACCCGGGCCACTTTAGCCGTCACTTCAGGCTCAAAGCCAAACCGTTTTTCCTCCAGCACCAGGCTCTGAATTATATCGCGGCGGAACAACTTGTAGCAGGTTTCCATGTCGGTCAGGTTCAGGTCCGTGAACATGTTCGACAGAAACGTGAGGAACTGATTGCCGATGCTGTGCCAGAAAAACAGGATGCGGTGGGGCTTGCCGCCCATAAACCGGGAGCCAAACACCACATCAGCAAAGCCTTTCAGAATGGGCTTGAACAGCACGTTGTATTCTTCCGGATCATATTCCAGGTCAGCATCCTGCACAATTACATAGTCGCCGGTAGCTTCCCGGATGCCCGTGTGCAGCGCTGCACCTTTGCCCTGGTTCACGGTGTGGTGCAGCAGCCGCAGCCCCATCTTGGGATGCTGCTCCATGTAGCCGGCAATTGCTTCCGCCGAGCCATCGGTGGAGCAGTCATCGACCAGAATAATTTCCTTACGAATGCCATTCACCAGCACGGTTTCATGCAGTAAATCCAGAATCTGGTGAATCGTGCGGGCCTCGTTATAAACCGGAATAACGATAGAGAGCGTATCAAACTTGACCAAATTGGTGGTTGGTTGAGCGTGGTTAAGGGCCGGTGGCCGCTACGAAGGAAGCACGGAAAAGCGTTTCCGCCAACAGCGGCTACCCGGCAAAATCAGTATAAACCGCTACAGACTGCCGGTGCGGCCGCCATCTACCGGCACATTAATACCATTGATATAGCCGGCGGCCGGCGAGGCCAGAAAGGCTACGGCCGCCGCCACTTCCTCGGCGTGCCCAAAGCGCGCGGCCGGAATCAGGCGCAGCATACCCGCCTCAATCTCCTCGGTGGCCTGCCCGGTTTGCTGTACTTTTTTCTCGATGAGCGAGGTGTGCCGCTGCGTCATGGTAGCGCCTGGCAGCACGTTATTCACCGTTATGCCGTGCGCAGCCAGCTCGTTGGCCAGCGTTTTGGCCCAGTTAGCCACTGCCGCCCGAATGGTGTTGGAAACGCCCAGACCGGGTAGTGGCTGCTTTACGGAGGTGCTGATAATGTTGATGATGCGCCCGTAGCCGCTGGCCTTCATGCCGGGCACCACGGCCTGCGCCAGCAGGTGGTTGCACACCAAATGCTGCTCGAAGGCAGCCCGAAAAGCATCAACCCCGGCCTCCAGAATAGGTCCGCCGGCGGGGCCGCCGGTGTTGTTGACCAGAATCTGAAAGCCAGCGGGGTGCGTGGCCAGGTACTCCTGCAGGCGCTGGGCCAGCTGGTCAGGCTGCGAGAAATCAGCCACTATGTAGTCGTGCTGCTGGCCGTGTTCTACTGGAAGGGAAGCGGCTACTTCCCGCAGGGTAGCTTCGTTGCGGGCCAGCAGCGTAACAGTGGCGCCCAGGCGGGCCAGCTCCTCGGCGGCGGCCCGGCCAATGCCCTGGGTACTGCCGCCCACCAGTGCGCGGTAGGGAGTTAGAGAAAGATTCACGGTAGAATAGGAATAAGGATGCGACGGGCAGCAAGGTAGAAAGTTGTGGGCTTACGCGGGAAGTTGCGGCGGCAATTCCGTACTTAGCCGGGCATTTGTGCCGTTTTTTGGCCCCATGTGCCCGTTGTTCTCCCACCTCAACACTCCCCGCTATGCCCGTCGCTCGTCCTTTCAACTTCCAGCAATGGATTGATGAACACCGCCATTTGCTGAAGCCACCCGTGGGCAATCAGCAGGTGTTTAAAGACAACAAAGACTTTATTGTGATGGTAGTGGGCGGCCCCAACGCCCGCAAAGACTACCACGTGGACGAAGGCGAAGAGCTGTTCCTGCAGATAGAGGGCGACATCGTGGTGAAAATCATTGAGGACGGCAAGCCGGTCGATATCGAAATCAAGCAGGGCAGTATGTTTCTGCTGCCGCCCGGCGTGCCCCACTCGCCGCGCCGCCCGGCCGGCACCGTGGGTATGGTGTTGGAGCGCTACCGCAGCCCCGGTGAGCTGGATGGCTTTCAGTGGTACTGCGAAAACTGCGGCAACAAGCTCTACGAGGAATTCGCCGAAATCACGGACATCGTGGCCCAATTGCCGCCCATTATGAACCGCTTCTGGCAGGATGAGCACAAGCGCACCTGCCAAGTGTGCGGCACGGTGATGCAGCCGCCCGCACCGGTTGCTTCCTGATTTATTGCCTCTAGTTTTCCCCCGTGCTTAAAATCGATATTCATACCCACATCCTGCCCGAAACCTGGCCCGACCTGCGCGAGCGGTACGGCTACGGCGGCTTCATCCGGCTGGAGCACCACAAACCGTGTTGCGCCCGCATGATGCAGGATGACAAGTTTTTCCGCGAAATTCAGGATAACTGTTGGGACCCGCAGGTACGCATGCGGGAGTACGACCAGTTTGGCGTGGACGTGCAGGTACTGAGCACCGTGCCCGTAATGTTCAGCTACTGGGCCAAGCCCCACGATGCCCTGGACCTGAGCCGCCTGCTCAACGACCATATTGCCGGGGTAGTAGCTCGCTACCCCACGCGCTTCGTAGGCCTGGGTACCATTCCCATGCAGGCCCCTGATCTGGCGGTCCGGGAACTGGAACGCTGCGTGAAAGAGCTGGGCATGGCCGGCGTGCAGATTGGCTCCCACGTGAATGACTGGAATCTGGATGCCCCGCAGCTGTTCGAGGTATTTGCGGCAGCCGAAGAGCTGGGCGCCTGCGTGTTCGTGCATCCCTGGGACATGATGGGCCAGCAGAAAATGCCCAAATACTGGCTGCCCTGGTTGGTAGGCATGCCCGCCGAAAGTACTCTGGCCCTGTGTTCCCTGGTATTTGGTGGCGTATTGGAGCGCCTGCCCAAGCTGCGCGTAGCCGTGGCCCACGGCGGCGGCACCTTCGCCTCCACCATCGGCCGCATTGAGCACGGTTTCCACGTCCGCCCCGACCTCTGCGCCATCGATAACAACGTAAACCCCCGCGAATACCTGGGTAAGTTCTGGGTGGATTCCCTGGTGCATGACCCCCTGATGCTGGATTATCTGGTGAAAACCCTTGGCGCCGATAAAATCACGCTGGGCACTGATTATCCTTTCCCGTTGGGAGAGTTGCAACCCGGTCAGTTGATTGAATCCATGCCTTTTTCCGACGAAATAAAAGCCCGAATGCTGGGCCAGAATGCCCTGGACTGGCTGGGCGTGCCTGGTAGCCACTTCTGCCAGGCGTAGCCCTGCCCGCGCCTGCCTATCTTTGCCCTTCATGACCTTCGAGCCTACTCCCGAATTCGCCGCCCACCTCGACGCGCAGGATCCGCTGCACCTGTTCCGCAACCTGTTTCATATTCCGCCCGGCCCCGAAGGGGGAGAGGCGGTATACCTCTGCGGCAACTCCCTGGGTTTGCTGCCCCGCGCCGCCCGTGCCGCCGTGGAAGAAGAGTTTGCTTCCTGGGAAGAGCGGGCCGTGGAGGGTCATTTCCTGGGTGCCATGCCCTGGATGCACTACCACGAAAACCTGACGGCGGCTACTGCCCGGCTGGTAGGCGCCCGGCCCGTGGAAGTAGTGGTGATGAATAACCTCACCGTGAACCTGCATCTGCTGCTGATTACTTTTTACCGGCCCACCGCTACCCGCTACAAGGTGCTGATGGAAGGCGGCGCTTTCCCATCGGATCAGTACGCGCTGGAGTCACAGGTGAAGCTGCACGGCTACCAGCCCGACGACGCTATTGTGGAGCTGGTCCCCCGCCCCGGCGAGTACACGCTACGCACCGAGGACATCGAAGCCAAAATTCAGGAGCTGGGTGATTCGCTGGCCACCGTGATTCTGGGTGGCGTCAACTACTACACTGGCCAGGCTTTCGATATGGCCGCTATTACCAGGGCCGGCCACGCCGTGGGCGCCATGGTAGGGTTCGACCTGGCCCACGCCGCCGGCAACCTGCTGCTGCACCTGCACGACTGGGACGTAGACTTTGCCTGCTGGTGTTCCTATAAATACCTTAACTCCGGGCCCGGCGGCACCAGCGGCGTGTTCGTGCACGAGCGGTTTGCCAACCGCCCGGATTTGCCACGCCTGGCCGGCTGGTGGGGCCATGACCCCGCCGACCGCTTCCAGATGAAAAAAGGGTTCCGGCCTATGCCCGGCGCTGCCGGCTGGCAGCTCTCCAACGCCCAGATTTTCCCCATGGCCATTCACCGCATAGCCCTGAACTTAGTGGACGAAGCCGGTGGTATGCCTGTCCTGCGGCAGAAAAGTGAGCAGCTCACGGCTTATCTGGAGTTTCTGATACGCCGCCTGCAATTGCCAAAAGAAGTGCTCGAAATCATTACCCCGCAGGACCCCAACCAACGTGGCTGTCAGCTTTCGTTGCTGGTGCACCGCAACGGCCGCGAGCTATTTGACCACCTGGCCAGTGTAGGGGTGATGGCCGACTGGCGCGAGCCCAACGTTATTCGGATGGCCCCCGTGCCGTTGTATAATACTTTCGCCGATGTACAGCGCGCCGGCGCCGCTTTGGCCGATTGGGCACTTATAGCGGAATAATTTTTGGAGTTTAGCTGTTTACATACAGTCTGAATTCGTACCTGTACATATCCCTCCCCGGGGTATCTGCTTTTTAAGTTGATAGCACCTATGGCTGAAGAATATGCGGCCAAAATGGCCACCAAATCCCTGGCTGAGCTACTGCAATACGTTACGGCCCGCTACCAGTACCGCGAGGATGCCGTGTTGGCCGCCCTTGATGAGCTGGCACGGCGCGGACAGCCTTATGCTGAAGCCGATGCACTTCGGCCTTCCCTGGAAGCAGCCGTGCGGGAGCAGGAAGTGCAGCAAGCAGCTGCCCGCCAACTCTCGGAGGCAGATGATTCGGAAGTAGTAGCCGATGCTGCCACGACCGATACGGCACTCTACTCCCCAATATCTATCACCATTCTGTCGGTCTTCTTCTCGATGCTGGCCGGGGGGATTTTGCTGTGTATAAACCTGTTTCGGCTGGGCCGGGTGCGGGCCATGCTGGGTCTAATACTGTTCCTGGTAGTTTACCTGTTGCTAGGCACGCAACTGCTGGTTTGGGGTATCATGCAGCACAGTATAAATCCTTTTCTGGCGGCTCTTCTCTTTAATGGCGTGGCCCTGGCAGCCTATCTGTTCTGGTTCTGGCCCCGTTATGTGGGAACTGCCAGTTACCGCAACCGCAGCCTGTTATTGCCAATTCTGATCTGCTTTCTGTTGGTGTGGGGTATGCAAAAGATGATGCCCTACCTCATCAAGCAGCAGCCCCAGGAAGTGCAGCGGGAAATGGAGCAGTTAATGAAGCCATAAATACGGGTTCTTTGTAGTCTCTGCCGTGCCGCTTTCCGCCCTGTCGTTGCCCGATGCCGATATCTGGCTGGATACGGAGTTTCTGCCGGTGGCGGAAGCTGTCCGGTTGCAGCAGGAGCTGACGGATACCTTACAATGGCGACAGGAACCTATCCGCCTCTTTGGGAAGGAAGTACTGCAGCCTCGCCTTACTGCCTGGTACGGCGACGCTACGGCACAGTATAGCTACTCCGGGCTGTCCCTTGCGCCTCAACCCTGGACGCCCGCGCTGCAACACCTGCGTACCCGTGTAGAGCAGGCAACCGGCACCACGTTCAATAGTGTGCTGCTCAATCTCTACCGCACCGGACAGGATAGCATGGGCTGGCACGCCGACGATGAGCCCGAGTTGGGACCAGAGCCTATTATTGCATCAATTAGCCTGGGTGCCACCCGCCGCTTTCGCCTGCGTCCTCGCTATCCGCAGCAGCCGGACCATGCAGCCCTTGGTTTGGATCTGTCCACGGGAAGTTTGCTGGTGATGCGCGGCCCTACCCAACAGCATTGGCTGCACGCCGTGCCTAAAACTGCCCGGCCCGTCGGCCCACGTATCAATCTCACATTCCGGACCATATATCCCGGTGCCCGGCATTGAAGGCAGAAGGAAATAACAAACAATAAAAAAGCCCTTCCGGTCATGGAAGGGCTTTTTTCGAATAGGGAGGTTGGGATTATTTGATATCCACAAGCACTCCTACGAATGCGAGGCGACCAATGTTGGGGCCACCATACACTTGGGTGTTGTTCTGGTTCAGCAGATTGGAAGCACCGGCTTGTAGCGTAGCCCCCAGCTTCGGCAGGGAGTAGCCCACAAAGGCATCCAGGCTGCTGTAGTCGTCCAGCTCACCTTGCGCGAAGGGCATTTCATAAAGGTGGCCCTGCGCCCAGCGGTAGTTCAGCGAGTAGCTCAGGCTGCTCATTGCCACGCCATTCACGCCCAGGTTATACTTATGCTTGGGAGTGTTGAAGAAGGTCTGGAAGCCTTCGGGCAGGTTGCCATCCTCCAGCACGTTCAGGGAGTAGTTGCCGGTTAGGTTCAGCGCCTTGGTCATGTAGTACGTCAGGCCCAGGGCCGCGCCCTGCGTGCGCACTTCCTGGCTAGCATTGGTCCACACCTGCAAAACGCGGGTATCGGCATTGCGGCCTTGGAACTGCGTTGCCTGGCCGCTCTGCAGCTGCTGCGGGGTGGGGCGGCTGCCGTCACGGTTGCCTATGAAGCGCTGCGCACCAATAAAGTCGTTATAGTTGCTGCGGAAGTAGTTGACATCTACCAGCACTTTTTCGGCCAGAATGGCCTTGTAGCCTACTTCATAGGTATTCAGGCGCTCCAGCTTCAGCTTGGCGTATTCCACCGGGCTTAAGTTGGTGAGGCTGTAGCCTTGGTAGCCATTGCCGACGTTGCCCAGCAGCAATACCTGACCTACATCCAGGCGGATGTACTGATCCAGCTGGGTTGGCGAGCGGAAGGCGCGGCCATAGCTGGCGCGGAAGTTATGCTGCTTGTTGGCACCCGCCGAGTACACGGCCGAGGCGCGGGGTGAAAATGCCGGGTCGAAGTTCTTGAAGTCATCCAGACGGCCGGCAATAGCCACCTTGAGGCGCTCATCCAGCATTTTGTGGGTTAGCTGCGCGTAGCCGCCCAGCTCATGGTTCTGAATCCGGGCGTTGTCATCAGCATAAAGGTTGCCGTTAGAGCCCAGACGGAACTTACGGTAAGCGGCCCCCACAATCAGGTCGGTAGCTTCGCCGAAGTGGAAGTTGTACTGGGCGTTGCCTTCATTCAGCAGGGAGCTGGGGTTGAGGCGGGCACCCTGGCCGGGGGTAGCATCTTTAATGATCTGGCTGCGAAGCGAGGAAAACTCCGGGCTGTTGGGGTCTAGTTGATATTTAGCGGCGGCGGCTTGGGCGGCAGCCTGGGCCTGCTCATTGCTCAAGCCGCTCTGGCGGGAGCCCGCGTAAGTCTGCGCATAAGCGTTGTAGTAGGCCTTGGCATAGCTAACCGAGTTGCCCTGCGCATCAGTCACGCCAGGAATCGGGGAAGTCTGGATAAAGGCACCCAGGAAGCTTAGGTCATAGGAATTGTTGCCGAAATCCTGTACCGACTGGCCCCGTAGGAACCAGTTCTTGCCTTTGATTTCGCCGTGGTACTGGTTGGTGCCAAAGTCCTTTAAGCGGTAGCGGCTGCTGCTCTGGTACGAGGCAGTGCCCCGGGCAAAGCTAGCCCCAACCGTCATTTTCGTGTTGCTGTTGAGCAGGTAAGAAACTGTAGGCTGGAACTTGCGGGCCGTGGCCTTGTCATCATTTGCCACCAGCGTTTTCTCATCGAAGCCGGGCATGAAGACCGTCTTACCCCGCACTTCCGGGAACGGGAAGTTCTGCGGGAAAGTGAAGCCGCCCAGCTCGCCGTAGCGGTTCACCGCATCATAGCCCAGCGTAGAGCCTTCCGCATTGTTGCGCCGCTCAATTTGGGTGCTGGAAGCATTGTAGTTCTCTGCCAACCAGTCATCGGCCGTGAGGTAGCTGCCCACTACTTTGAAAGCAAACTTCTCGCCCAGCTTTTTAGCATAACGCACCTGGCCATCTAAATAGCTGCGCTGGCCGCCGCGCACCCGCAAGCTCAGGCCTTCGCTCACGAAGGGGTCCCGGGAATTCAGCAGCAGTACGCCGTTAAAAGCGTTGGCACCGTACAGCGCCGAGGCCGGGCCGTGAATGATTTCAATGCTTTCAATATCCAGCTCCGGTACACCCGTCAGGTTGCCGGCGTTGGCGTTCAATGAGGGCGACTGAGTATCGAAATAGTCGGTCAGCTGAATCAGACGCTCGGATTTGGCCGAGTTAAAGCCGCGCGTGCTCAGGCTGTTCATCAGCAAGCTGGAGCTGTTCACGTCAATACCTTTGAAGTGGTTGAGGCCCACCTGAATATCGGCCGTGGGGATGCGCTCTACCTGCTGCGCGGTAATTTTCTCTACCGTGACCGGGGCCTGCAGAATGCCTTCCTCCACGCGGGAGGCGGCTACTACCACTTCATTGGTAAAAGCGGCACTAGGGGCCAGAGCCACATTCAGCGCGCCCTCAGGCTTGTTTAAGCTGATGTCGCGGGTTTCAAAGCCCACAAAGGATACTGATAGCACAACCGGAGTAGTGCTGAAATCGGCCCGCAGGGTAAACTTGCCTTCCCGGTCGGTGCTTGTACCTACAAAGGTGCCTTTCAAGAAAACCGTAGCACCGGGCAGGGGCTCACCGGTGTTGGTCTGTACTATCCCTGAAATAGGATTTTCTTGCTGTGCCCAGGTATTGTGGGTTAGGCATAGGAATAAAGCCAGAAGCCAGGCTCTGTAAAATTTCTTCATACAATAGGTGAACAGAAAAGAGGGCGGTATAAAAAATGAGGCACAAATGTACTGCAAAGCACCTGATGCATCAAATCTTGCCGGCTCTTATTTGTCTGCCTATCAATAGGATAGCGGGGTTAATGAAATAGGGTTTATTAAAGATTTGAATAGCTGTTCCTACGCTATAACCAGCTAATAGCGAATATCCGGATGGCCATATAGATTCTGGCATTCGGTGCGCCCAATTATAAATTCCCCTATTTGAAAGATATCAGTCCGGGTAAAGCTCATGCCCATTCGCCCGGCCGGCATAGTAGAAAGAGCCGGAAGGGTTTGCTGGAAAGGGATAGACAGCTGCTGGGGAGGAACCACGGGCTTAACTACCACTGGCCGCCGATGACGTGGCATGGAGCGGGGTTTTAAGGTAGTAGAAGTAGAAACGCCTGGTTCGGCAGCAAATAACGAAAAGGGTGTCCACTGCATGGTAACAGAGATAAAGAGGGGGCGGGATATGCCTAAGACCTTGCTATAAAAAGCAAATCATAGCATCGTATAATTTCATATTGATCAAGTATAATCAATATTTTAGAATAATTCACCTAATTATATATAATATTTTAATAAAACTGTAATCTGCTTATACAACGCACCGTCTAGATATCCTGGTGTTTGCCAAAACCGATTTAGATTGCGCCAGGCTGTCCGCTAATCTTATGACTTTATTTTCTTCGGCTGCCGCTCCGGCGGGTTCTGCTTCTGCTGCTTCTGAACGGTATACCATTATGGGGGCTGGCCTGGTCGGCTCACTGCTGGCGCTTTATCTGGCGCGGCGCGGCTACCCCGTAAAGGTACTGGAGCGCCGCCCCGATCCTCGTCTGGCAGGCCCTATAGAAGGCCGCTCGATAAACCTGGCCCTTTCTGACCGTGGCTGGCGGGCGTTGGAGGGTGTAGGCATAGCCGAGCAGATCCGGCAGGTAGGCATTCCTATGTATGGGCGCGTGATGCACGATGTAGCCGGAAACCTGACGTCTCAGCCCTATGGGCAAAACAACCAGGCTATCTACTCGGTGTCTCGGGCAGGGCTGAACCGCACGCTGCTGGAACTGGCAGAAGCCATGCCAGGTGTGGAGGTGCAGTTCAGCCAGCAGTGCCTGAACGTGGACTTGCGTACCCGCACCCTGGAGCTGCGCAACACCGCTACGAACGAAGTCCACAACCACGAATTTCAGCGCCTTTTCGGGGCCGATGGGGCCTTCTCAGCGGTGCGCGGCGCTCTTCAGAAAACCGACCGCTACAACTATTCCCAAAGCTACCTGGAGTACGGCTATAAAGAGCTGAATATTGCCGCTGGCCCCGGCGGCACCTGGCAGTTGGAGAAAAATGCCCTGCACATCTGGCCGCGCGGGCAGTACATGATGATTGCCCTACCCAATCTGGACGGGTCCTTTACCTGTACGCTGTTTTTCCCCTACGAAGGCCCGCACTCCTTCGCGGCCCTACAAACCCCGGAGCAGGTACAGGCATTCTTCCAGGAGGTCTTTCCCGATGCCGTGTCGCTGATGCCGGAGTTGGTAGAAGACTTTTTCCAGAACCCCACCGGCTCCCTCGTTACGGTGCGCTGTTTTCCCTGGGCTTTTGATGACGACGTGCTGCTTTTGGGCGATGCTTCCCATGCTATTGTGCCCTTCTATGGCCAGGGCATGAACGCGGGATTTGAGGACTGCACAGTGCTCAATCAGCTCATGGACCAGTACGGGCAGGACTGGCACACCATCTTTCGGGAGTTTCAGCGCCAGCGCAAGCCGAACACCGATGCCATGGCTGATCTGGCCGTGTACAACTTCGAGGAAATGCGCGACCGGGTGGCCGATCCGCGGTTTCTGCTTCAAAAGAAAATTGAAAGTAAAATCTCGGCCCAATACCCTGGCCGCTGGATGCCGCTTTACTCACAGGTTACCTTCTCGGCCACGCCCTATGCCGAAGCCTGGGCGGCCGGCCAACAGCAGGACCAGATTATGCAGCGCCTCATGCCCCATATTCATAGCGAAGCCGACTATGACCGGCCGGAAGTGCAGAGCCTGGTGGCCGCAGAGATGAAGGCCAAAAGCTAAAAGCCCGCAGCGCTAAAATGAAGCCGCCCGGCCTGCCGACCAGGATAGGTCAGGCGGCCGGGCGGCTCGCTGTTGCAAGTAGGGCGTGGTAAAAGTCTTAGCGCTTGGCCGTAGCCGGGGCTTCAAAAAGGGCTAATGGCTCGCGGTTGCGCAACCAGTAAAAAGTAGCCAGTTGGCTGGAGCGGAGCACCCGGCTCAGATCCGCCGCGTAGCGACGCTCCAGGCGAAGCTGAGCATAGGAAACACCTACCAAACGGCTCGCCGCCGCTTCTTTCTGGCACAAATGGCTGTACGTGTAACGCTCAAACTGGCGCTGCTGCTTGGGGCTCAGATCCAGCGCATCCCGGAAACGCTGCGTAATGAGTTCTGCTTTAGCTGCTTTGGTAAGAATTAAAGGCTCAGCCGGCTCTTGGTCTGCCAGAAAGCTGGTATGGTGGTTAGCTGATTGCGCCAGTGCGTTATTAGCGCCGGCTAGCATGGTAATCAGTAAAAGAAGAGTAGCTAAGCGAATGGTGTAAGAAGGGAACATAACAATAGGTGGAGGGAAATAGGAGATGTACAGAATTATGTTCCAAAAGTACAGGAAATAAATGCAATTCAATCCAGGTATCAGACGAAATTATCTAATCTTCTACCAAAGCCCTGGAAAACTCGTCCAAAGCGCCCTTTCTGCCGACTAACCTCGACAGTAAGCCGTTAAAATAAATACAATACCTAGCCCGGCACTGAGGCCAGCCACCACTTGAGCTTTCGTATGGGCGCGTAATACCAGGCGGGCCCACAAAACAGCCGCTACTACCGACAGCATCATCCCAATCAGAAAAGTAGCGCCTGGGGCCGCTAGCTGTTGTAAGCCCAGCAGCGTCAGCAAGCCCAGTGCGCCCCCCATCCCCATAGCGTGGGCACTGATTTTCCAGAGAAGGGTCACCAAAAAGGCCAGCAGCACGGCCAGGGTCATGCCCAGCATCATCTGCGCCAATAGTGGATCAAACACGGTCGGGCGGTATAATAACAGCGCCGCCGCGCCAAAGCTGGCAGTGGCCAGCAGTAACGGCCAGGCGCGCTGCTGGCGCTCCTGTAGTAATAAGGAACTCACCAGCCCCGCCCGATACAGTGCGAATGTTCCCAGCGTGGGCAGTGCAAACGTAAACACGGCCACTACTGCCATAACTACCCACCGGTCCGGCAGGGCTGGCCGCATCAGCGTTTCGGGCAAGGCGTAGCAAACCAAGGCAAACAGATAAGTAGGCACCAGCAATGGGTGAAACACCCCCGAGAGCAGGGTAGCAAAATGCTTTTTCAAGAACAGGCAGAACAGGTAATAGGGCGCAAGATACAGCGCCGGCGGAGCACAATGCCGGGCATAAAAAAGGCCGGTAGCTACCGGCCTTTTCTTTAGAGCTCTTTGCGCAGGCGCGCCACTGGAATATTCAGCTGCTCGCGGTACTTGGCCACGGTGCGCCGGGCAATGTTGTAGCCCCGCGCGTTCAGCATCTTTTCCAGCTTATCGTCAGATAGTGGCTTGCCTTTGCTTTCGCCTTCAATAATTTCCTTCAGAATGTGCTTTACCTCGCGGCTGCTGGCGTCCTCGCCGGAGTCGGTGGCAATGCCTTCCGAGAAGAAATACTTCAGCGGATAAATACCGAACTCAGTCTGCACGGCTTTGGAGTTGGCCACGCGGCTCACGGTGCTGATATCCATGCCAATTTCCTGGGCAATGTCTTTCAGAATCATGGGGCGCAGCTTGCTTTCGTCGCCTTCCAGGAAAAACTCGTGCTGGTAGCGCACAATCGAGTCCATGGTTTTCAAAAGCGTGTTCTGGCGTTGCCGGATAGCATCAATAAACCACTTGGCCGAGTCCAGCTTCTGCTTCACGAAGGTGACGGCCTCCTTCATCTTGGTGTCCTTCTTGGCCGCCTTGTCGTAAGTCTGGAACATCTCCTGATAAGCCGGCGACACGCGCAGCTCGGGCGCGTTGCGGGCATTCAGCGTTAGACTGAGCTGGCCGTTGTCGTTGGTCAGAATGAAGTCGGGGATGATGTACTGCACCTTGCCCAGGCCTACCGGACCGGTGCCGCCGGGCTTGGGGTTCAGCTTCAGAATCAGGGCAATGGCGTCTTTTATCTCGTCATCTTCCAGATCCAGCTTCTGCTGAATGCGGGTATAGTGTTTCTTGGTAAATTCGTCGTAGGTATCGGTCAGAATTCGCTCGGCGTGCTCTACTACGGGGTCGTCCTGGTGGCGGCGCTCCAACTGTAGCAGGAGGCACTCCCGCAGGTCGCGGGCAGCAATACCGGGCGGGTCGAAGCTCTGAATCAGGTGCAGCACCTGCTCAATTTCCTCGGTGGTGGTTTCGATGTTCTGGGAGAAGGCCAGGTCGTTGACAATGGCCGACAGGTCGCGGCGGATGTAGCCGTCGCCATCAATGGAGCCGATGAGCTGGCGGCCAATGGCTTCCTGCTTTTCATCTAAGTCGGCAAAGCCCAGCTGGTCCAGCAGGGAGTCGATGAGGGAGCCGCTGGTGTCGGCCAGGGGCATCTCCCGGTCGTCTTCCGGCTCGCCGGGGCCGTCGCCCTGCATTTTGTAGCCGGCTATTTCGTCGTCGTTGAGGTAGTCGCCCAGGTCCAGATCGTCATTGTCGTTCTGGCGTTCATCAGGGGTGGCTTCTTCGGCTACGGGTAGCTCAATTTCGGGCTGCTCATCGGCGGGCTCGTCAAAATCTTCATCCAGCGTGCTGTTGTCGCTGTCGAACTCGGCATCGGGGTCGTTGTCGAAATCCTCGTCAGCTTCTTCGTCGCGGTCCTGCTCCTCAAACTCCTCTTCGGGCTCGTCGTCGCCTTCTTCCAGGGCCGGGTTGGCTTCCAGCTCTTCTTTGATGCGGGCTTCCAGCTCGGCAGTGGGAATCTGCAGCAGCTTAATGAATTGTATCTGTTGGGGGGACAGCTTCTGCTGGAGAAGCTGTTTCATGTCCAGTCGTTGCATACTCTAAAAAACGGTACGCCCCGCTGGCAGCGAAAGCGGGGTTTAACTTCAAATGTAGGCCTTTCTGTACTTGAGTTAAAGTAAAAAAGTTTGGCCTGCCGGCTGCGTAACTATTGTATACGGCTGCGAGCTGCCTGCCCGGCAAGCCGTTGGCATAATTTCACTTTCGGCCGCTTTTCAAAACCGCTACCTTTGCCCACTTATCCTTATCAACCCCGAACCAAAAAAGTCCCGATGTCCGACCTCCGAAGAAGCAGCGTGCAGGAATTGCTCCGCAGCGAAGAGCTGGAACGCGAAGTGCTGGTGAAAGGCTGGGTGCGCACCCGCCGCGGCAACAAATACGTGCAGTTCATAGCCGTAAACGACGGCTCCACCATCCATAATATACAAGTGGTGGCCGATGCGGAGAAGTTTCCGGAGGAAAATCTGAAGGACGTATCCACCGGTGCCTGCGTAGCCGTGCGCGGCAAGCTGGTGGCCTCGCAGGGCAAAGGTCAGACGGTGGAAGTGCAGGCTTCGGAGATAGAAGTGCTGGGCAAAGCCGATCCGGAAGAGTACCCACTGCAGAAAAAAGGCCACTCCCTGGAATTCCTGCGCGAAATTGCCCACCTGCGCCCCCGTACCAACACATTTGGCGCCGTGCTGCGCATCCGCCACACGCTGGCCTTCGGGGTACACCAGTACTTCAACGACCGGGGCTTTTTCTACGTGCACACGCCCATCATCACCGGCTCCGATGCCGAGGGTGCCGGCCAGATGTTCCGCGTGACCACGCTGCCCGAACAAAACCCGCCGCTCAATGAAGCCGGTCAGGTAGACTATAAGGAAGATTTCTTCGGCAAAGCCACCAACCTCACGGTATCGGGGCAGCTGGAAGGCGAGCTGGCCGCCATGGCTCTGGGCAAGGTGTACACCTTTGGCCCTACGTTCCGCGCCGAAAACTCCAACACGGCCCGCCACCTGGCCGAGTTTTGGATGATTGAGCCGGAAATGGCCTTCTACGACCTGCAGGATAACATGGACCTGGCCGAGGATTTCCTGCAGTACCTGGTGCGCTACGCCCTGGAAAAGTGCGCCGATGACCTGCAGTTCCTCAACGAGCAGTACGATAAAGAACTGCTCACGCGCCTGCAGTCTGTGGTAGACAATGCCTTCCAGCGCCTTACCTACACCGAGGCCATTGAGATTCTGAAAACCGCCAAGCAGAAGTTCGAATTCCCCGTGGATTGGGGCACCGACCTGCAGAGCGAGCATGAGCGCTACCTGGTAGAAAAGCACTTCAAGAAGCCCGTTATCCTGACCAACTACCCCAAGGATATCAAGGCTTTCTACATGAAGCTGGACGAAGATGGCCGCACCGTAAGCGCCATGGACGTACTCTTCCCTGGCATCGGCGAAATCATTGGGGGCTCGCAGCGCGAAGAAAACCTGGAGAAGTTGAAAACCCGCATGGCCGAAATGCATGTGCCAGAAGAAGACCTCTGGTGGTATCTGGACCTGCGCAAGTTCGGCTCCGCGCCCCACTCCGGCTTCGGCCTGGGCTTCGAGCGTCTGGTACTGTTCGTCACTGGCATGGCCAACATCCGCGACGTTATTCCTTTCCCGCGCTTCCCCAAAAACGCAGAGTTTTAATCAGAGACTGAGTAAATGATAAAAGAAGAAGGCGGCCTACATAGGCCGCCTTCTTCTTTAGCAATAGTCTCGCAGTTCTTTATCATCCACGGCCACCAGATTATCCAGCCGCACTTCAAAACCATCTTCCAGGCGCAGGTACTCCACTTTGTCGCGAAGGAACAGGTCCGTGATGACGCCGCTATAAGTGCTGGGCGGCGTGTCGGGCTCGGTGCGGTAAACTAGCGTGCAGCGCTGGCGGGTAGTGGCCAGGGCCTCCAACTCGTCGTAGAACGAGCAGTTGATGGGTTGATAGTCGGTAGCCATAGCAGGCTGTACGCAAAAGCCCCGGCGCAGATACCTGCGCCGGGGCTTATTTTCTGTAGGCAGATGGCCGGAGAAGCTTAATGCTTGCCTTTGCCGTGGCCTTTTCCGTTGCCATTCCCCTTTCCGGGGTTGCCGTGGTAGTCATCATTTCGGTTATCCCCCACAATAATCACCCGGTCGCGGGAGTAATTACCGCTACTGCGCATTTTCTTGGCCTGGCCGGGAGGCATGCCATGGGGATGAGGCTTCTTATATTTTGTACGGTGCTCCTCAATGCGGATCCAGGGCTGAGTGCCGCGGTAGTTGAGCACTACAGGGTGAAAGTTGGAGGTATTATAGCCATTCAGGCTGCTCAGACGCGTCCAACGGCCTTCGCGCAGTACGATGTAGCGCTTGTCCTGCAGGTCGTAGTAGCCGTCATATTCCGGCACGTAGTAGTATTGCGTACCCGCCGGGGCAGCAGGTCCCCAGGAAGGAGGATTAATATTGATATTCACCTGCGCCTGGGTAGGAGCCGCTGCGCCCATAAGGAACAGCGCAAACATGCCGGAAAGCGCCATTTTGGGGAAGAATTTCATAGGAAGAGCTTTTTTGGTGGAAAGATTATGATACCCTGTATGGCAAGAACGACGCCAAAAAATTACGGTGTCCGCTTCAGATAACAACGCCCCTGGTTTTGCGGACGCCAGGCTCCTGTAAAATGCTTGCCGCGGAGGCTGGTTGTCCGATAGGGTAAGGCTGCAACCTAGCACCAATATCAGCCTTACCGTTCTGTGTGGTCATATCGTGCCCGGGCCATAGGGTACAGCAGCTGCTCCGGGGGCACGTTTTGTTTATAGGCCTCCGCCCACAGACTGTCGCCAATAGCCGGGATGCGAATCAGCGCCTGCTCAATGCTGCTGATGCGCTTTTTATCGGCTTCAGTGATGGGGTGATACAACTCGTAAAGCTGGTTAATGAAGGCATCGTACACCAGGTTGTGTTCGGTCTCCAGCATCATAATAAACTGCCGGGACTCAACCTGCTGGCGCAGGTCCAGCTGTTCCAATTGCTCCCCGGTGCGGGTATAGTTGGGGGTATAGCTGAAGATAGCCCCATCAACCCCCCAGAAGCGGGATTCCGGGGCAAACAGCGTTTGCAGATAGGGGTAGAACTGCATAAACCCCCAGGTGAAGCTGTCCCCGGAAATCAATAGATTAGGCCGTTGCTGCGTTGGGCGCAACGGGTCAAACACTACCTGGGGGTAGGCCATGGGGTAGTGTTGGTAGTCGAATACCAGGTTCAGGGGGGCACTCAGGTCACTATCGGTCAGGCGCACGGAGTCCTGCCGCACCTCCAGCGGGCCCTGGCGGTGGAAATCAATTAAATCGAACTTCCCTAATTGCTCCATGCGCCGGAAAAGGGTGTCGGCAGTCAGGGCCACGGCGTACCCGCTCCAGTGCGTGCCGCCGCGGGGAAAAAGAGCGTACCGGCTGGTATCTTTCCATTGGGCCAGCAGCTGGCTCAGGTCCAGCAGCTGAATGCTGCTTGCTTTCATTTCCCGCATAAACCCTTCGTAGTTCGAGCTGTCTTTCACGGGCTTACCTACCGTAAAGGGCAGGTCTTCGGGCTGAAAGCGGGCCTTGTTGGGGGCCATCACAAATAGAAACGGTATGCCGCGCTTGGCCAGCTCCTGCTGCACCACCTGCATGCGCCGCACCCGGTAGCGGATTTCCCGGGCACCCAGATAATCCTTACCCAGGTAGCTATTAACCACGCCGGGCTGAAATAGCACATCGTGCCGCCCAATGACCAGATCAGACGAACGAGCCACGCGCAGCAGCGAGAAAGACAGCTGATTGCGCAGCCGGATCAGGCCGCTCCGGAACCCGATTCGGTCTTCCAGGTACTGTTCCAACTGGGGCTGATACGTGCCGGCCAGCAAGCTTTGCACGGAAAATTCCGGGTGGGGCGCCTGCACATATGCACCCGCTAAAGGCGTTTCCTCCAGCCAGTGAAAGCGGGCTTGCAGGCCCGGAATCAGCAGCAATAGCAGCAGCAGGAGAAATAGAGCACGCTTCATGAGAGGCCGCTTAAAACCGGAAGTAAATGAACGGGTTGAAGTGGCTGCCGATAATGTAGCCCGCGCTTAAAATCAGCAGAGCACTGGTGACTACTGTAGTGGCGACTGCGCGCCGCAGACTGAAGTGGGTGGTGGCCAGTAGCTCCAGTTCCTGCCGCTCTACCCGGGGCAGCGCTGCCATAAAAGCAACGACACTCGCCAGGGTCAGCGTGGCCCAGAACTCGGTGCTGAAGGGGGGCAGCTCCGTCCAGGACCCGGCCAGCATACGCTGCAAATACCGCAGAGCGTCGGTCAGGCTTTCGGCTCGAAAAAGTACCCACCCAATTACCGTGATAAAGAAAGTAGGCAGGATGCTGAGGACGCCCAGCCGCTGGTAAATCCGCAGCAGAAACAGCCGGTCCAGAATCAGAAACAGGCCGTGAAAAGCGCCCCAGGCAATGAAATTCCAGGCGGCTCCGTGCCAGAAGCCTGAGAGGATGAACACCGTCCACAGGTTGGCATACAGCCGGGACTTCGACACGCGGTTGCCGCCCAGCGGGATGTAGAGGTAGTCGCGCATCCAGTGGCCCAGCGTGATGTGCCAGCGCTGCCAGAACTCGGTAATGGAGCGCGAAACGTAGGGGTTGTTGAAGTTTTCGGGAAACTGAAATCCAATCATGCGCCCAATGCCAATGGCCATGTCGGAATAGCCCGAGAAGTCGAAGTAAATCTGGAAAGTGTAGGCCAGGGCTCCCAGCCAGGCCAGCGGCGCCGACAGCTCGGCGGGCGGCATTCCAAAAATCCGGTCGGCTTCCTGGCCCAGCACGTTGGCGATGAGCACCTTCTTGGCCAGGCCCAGCGCAAAGCGGAAAAAGCCGGCCAGGCGGTGGTCCACAGTTTCAAAAGCGGTGCGGTCAGTGAGCTGCCCGGCTATTTCGTGAAAGCGCACAATGGGGCCCGCTATCATCTTCGGAAACAGCATAATGTAGAGCAGAAAGTCCCAGAAGCTGCGCAGCGGTTTGTTTACACCGCGGTATACATCAATGGAGTACGTCAGCTTTTCGAAGGTGAAAAACGAAATGCCGATGGGCAGCACCACCTGCTGCCAGTGTAGCTCGGCCCCACCCAGCGCGGTGCGCAGGGTGCTGGCATTTTCCAGAAAGAAGTTGGCGTACTTGAAATAGAACAGCATCCCCACGTTCAGCAGGATGCTCAGGGTGAGATAAATGCGTTTCTGCCACCCTGCGGCCGCATCCATCAGGCGGATGATGTAGAAGTTCAGCACCACCGAAGCCAGGAACAGCGCCAGGAAATTGAGCCCGCCCCAGGCGTAGAATAACAAGCTGCACACCAGCGCTACGGTGTTCCGGAGCCGGACCGGCGCCAGATAATAGAGCAGCAAAAAGCCCGGCAGAAAGTAAAATAGAAAGAGCGTACTGCTAAATACCATGTAAGGCGGGATACACGAACTACATAATGGACCCGAAAATAGAGCTTTGCCCGTTTCGGCCACCAAAAAGAAGTCTTCCTGTGATAAAGCGCCACCGAAATGCCTAGGATCAGCGTAAGTAAGTGGCCGAAAAAGAAGTTTTGCTTTGCGCGGGACCTTTCTCCGGCTCCCCTTGTTACTGCCTATCTGCCCGCTTTAGGGCTTCTCCGTTGCTGCCCGCATCTGCTAGCCAATCTGCTTGGCAAGTAAACTATTGCAGGTAGTTGTTGGGGTCCGTTTTGCGTACCTTTGCAGACTTATACGCTTCGCTGTTGCATGGCCAAAAAATCATCCGCTAGTACTGTTTCTACCGCCCCCAGTAAAAAACCGGTAGCCGCTGCCGCTGTTGCGGCCCCGTTACCGGACTCGCAGAACGGGCATTCTACTACTCCGGCGGCCGATGTGGAGGCGCCGTTTATTGAAGTTTACGGGGCGCGGGAGCACAACCTGAAGAACGTTTCCATCAAAATTCCGCGCGGCAAGCTGGTGGTCTTCACTGGTATTTCCGGCTCTGGCAAGTCGTCGTTGGCGTTTGATACGATTTACGCCGAAGGCCAGCGCCGCTACATGGAGACCTTTTCGGCCTACGCCCGTTCCTTTATGGGCGGGCTGGAGCGGCCCGACGTGGACAAGATTGAGGGCCTGTCGCCGGTTATCAGCATCGAGCAGAAAACCACCTCGCGCAACCCCCGCTCCACGGTAGGCACCATCACGGAGATTTACGACTTTCTGCGCCTGTTCTACGCCCGCACGGCCGAGGCTTTCAGCTACGCCACGGGTAAAAAGATGATCCGGCAGTCAGACGACCAGATCATCAATTACATCCTCAAGCACTTTGATGGGGGCAAGCTGGTGGTACTGGCGCCGGTGGTAAAAGGCCGCAAAGGCCACTACCGGGAGCTATTCCAGCAGATAGCCAAGCTGGGCTTCACGAAAGTGCGCGTAGATGGCGAGCTGCTCGATATTACGGCCAAGATGCAGGTGGACCGCTACAAAATCCACGACATCGAAATTGTCATCGACCGGCTGACGGTGAAGGAAGAAGACCGGTTCCGCCTCTCGGGCTCGGTGCAGAATGCGCTGACCCACGGCAAAGGCACTATGCTGGTGCTGGACCCCGACTCGAAGAAGACCCAGTTCTTCTCGCGCTTTCTGATGGACCCCACCACCGGTATTGCCTACGACGACCCGGCACCCAACACTTTCTCCTTCAACTCGCCCTACGGCGCCTGTCCCGTGTGCAACGGTTTGGGCGAAGTGCAGGAAATCACCCGCGAGTCGGTGATGCCGGATACCAAGCTGAGCATCAGCCGCGGCGGCATTGCGCCGCTGGGCGAGTACCGCGACATCTGGATTTTCCAGCAACTGGGCCTGATTCTCAAAAAGCACAAAGCCAGCCTGAGCACGCCCATCGATAAGCTGCCTACTGAACTGGTGGACCGGCTGCTGCATGGTATTCCGGAAGACGAGGACGCTGACCCCAAAAAGGCGGGCTATACCGAGCCGTTTGAAGGTATTATTCCCTTCCTGCGCCGGCAGATGGATTCCGAGTCCGACAACATCCGGGAGTGGATTCAGCAGTACACCCAGGCCAAAGAGTGCCCCGAGTGCCACGGTTACCGCTTGAAGAAAGAAAGCCTGCACTTCAAAATTGCTGACCGCCACATTGGTGAGCTGTCGGTGATGGACATCAAGCAGCTGGCTGAGTGGTTTGAAGATCTGGAAAACCGCCTGACGGACCGCCAGAACCTGATTGCGCGCGAGCTGCTGAAGGAAATCCGCAAGCGCATCGGCTTCCTACTGGAAGTGGGCCTGGATTACCTGGATCTGCACCGCTCCGTGCGCACGCTTTCGGGCGGCGAGTCACAGCGTATTCGCCTGGCCACGCAAATTGGTACCCAACTGGTGGGCGTGCTCTACATTATGGACGAACCCAGCATTGGCCTGCACCAGCGCGACAACGAGCGGCTGATCAAGGCCCTGCAGCACCTGCGGGATTTGGGCAACTCCGTCATCGTAGTGGAGCACGATAAGGATATGATTATGCACGCCGACCATGTGCTGGACATTGGCCCCGGTGCGGGCATCCATGGCGGGCACATTGTAGCGGAAGGCACGCCGAAGGAAATCTTCTCCAGCGGCTCGCTCACCTCGCAATACCTCAGCGGCCAGAAGCACATTGAGCTGCGCAAAACCAAGCGCACCGGCGACGGGGGTGAGCTGGTGTTGAAGGGCGCCAAAGGGCACAACCTGAAAAACGTGACGGCGAAATTCCCCCTGGGCAAGTTCATTGCCGTCACGGGGGTGTCCGGCTCCGGCAAGTCTTCGCTCATTCACGATACGCTGTACCCCATCCTCAACCAGTACTTCTTTAACGCCAAGCGCGAGCCGCTGGCGTATAGCAGCATTGAAGGCCTGGACCTGATTGATAAGGTGATTGAGGTAGACCAGTCGCCGATTGGGCGCACGCCGCGCTCCAACCCGGCCACCTACACGGGCGTGTTCACCGAAATCCGCCAGCTGTATTCCTCGCTGCCGGAAGCCAAAATCCGGGGCTACGGGCCGGGGCGCTTCTCCTTCAACGTGAAGGGCGGGCGCTGCGAAACCTGCGAGGGAGCCGGTATGCGTACCATCGAAATGAACTTCCTGCCCGACGTGCACGTGCCCTGCGAAACCTGCAAAGGCCGCCGCTACAACCGCGAGACGCTGGAAGTGCGCTTCAAAGGCAAAAGCATTACCGACGTGCTGGACATGACGGTGGAAAAAGCCGTGGAGTTCTTCGAGTTTCAACCCCGCATCCTGCGCAAAATCAAAACCCTGAATGAGGTGGGCCTCGGCTACCTCACGCTGGGTCAGCAGGCTACCACGCTTTCGGGTGGCGAAGCGCAGCGCGTGAAACTGGCCACGGAGCTCAGCAAAAAGGACACCGGCAAAACGTTCTACATCCTGGACGAGCCTACCACCGGCCTGCACTTCGAGGACATCAACCACCTGGCCGTAGTGCTCCAAAAGCTGGCCGACAAAGGCAACACCGTGCTGATTATTGAGCACAACCTGGACCTGATTAAAGTAGCCGACCACGTTATTGATATCGGGCCCGAGGGTGGCGCGGGTGGCGGCACCATTGTGGCACAGGGTACGCCCGAGCAGGTAGCCAAGAGTAAGAAAGGCTATACCGCCCGCTTCCTGGCGGAAGAGCTGAAAACCAGCAAATACGCAGAAGAAACCGTAGATTAATCAGACCCAAAGGCATAAAAAACCGGCTGAATAGCCGGTTTTTTTATTTTTGATAGGTCAGCTCCCTTACATTTTCATGTTATCGTTCTCCTTAGCCATGGTCGTATGCTGCTGGATAACGGGTAGGGTTTTGCTGGCAAATGCCTTGGCATCGGCATCCTTACCGTTGTTGATTTCGCTCTGGAACAGGGCCACCGTTTTATCGTGGTCTATCACCATCTGGTCCATGTAGGCTTTTTCAAACTCTTTGCCGGAAAGCTTACTCAGTCGGTCCTGAATGCTTTTATGCTCAGCATCCATGTCACCGGGCAGCTTCACGTTCTTCTTTTTGGCTATGGCCATCAGTTCGGTACCGGCTTTGGTGTGGTCGGCCACCATTTTGTTAGCGTAGGTTTTGGCCTCGCCAGTAACGCCTTTTTCCAGCGCCAGCTTGCTCAGGCCTATTTCGTTGTGGCCACCTTCATCCGCTTTCATCATAAATTGCTCATCCGTCAGTACCGGCATATTCGTGCTGGTAGCGGCGGTGCTGGCCGTATCCATTGTATTCATATCCGTAGAGGCGGTGCCCTCGGTTCCGGTCTGGTCGCTGGTGTTAGTGGTCGTGTCGGTAGTAGCCCGGTCGTTACCACAACCGCTCAGTAGCAAGCCTGCGCTGAGCAGGCTAAAGAATAGTTTTTTCATGGAGAGTTAGTGAAATGGATTAAGGATTAAAAGGAAGAAAGTAATGGTAGTAGGATAAGCTGCTGGTTATTTTCTGGCTTTCACAGCAGCCAGCATTTTCTGGGCCTGTTCTAAATGGTGTTGCAGCACCGGTGTGGTTTTTTGGGCAAAGGCTTTAATGTCCGGGTCACTGGCTTTCACGGAGGCCTCAATAAATTTCTTCACGTCCTCCTCATGGTCTTCTACCATTTCGCGCAAGTACTCCCGATCCATAGTAGTACCTGTTTTCTCGGTCACGTCCTTATATACTTCCTGGTGGTCCTCTCCCATAGCGGTGGGAAGCGTAATGTTCTTACGGGCGGCCAGGGCCTTTAGCTCGGTATTGGCTTTGGTGTGGTCCTTCACCATCATATTGGCAAATTGCTTGGCTTCGGTGGTGGTAGCCTTGGCGGCTACTGCTTTGCCCAATTCCACTTCCAGCATGCCGCCGCTGGCGGCTTTGGTCATAAATTCAGAATCAAAATTCCGCTTCTCTTCCATTTTACCGGTAGCTGCGGACTCCGTACTGCTTTCGTTTTTAGCTTTATTAACTTCCTGAGCATTTTCCACGGCATCCTGCCGGGAGTTGCAACCGCTGCCCATCAGTAAGAGCGTGGCGCATAAGGTACTCCATAGCAAAGTTTTCATCGGTAGCGGAATTATAGAGATAGTGGCAGTTGCCTACCGGCGACTGGTAGAATCCATTGCGGCGGCCGCCGAGTCAGCATCAACAGCTACCGTGGGGCCGGCGTCGTTATCAATTACGGTGGCATCAGCCTGTACCCCGCCTTCTTGGGCGGCTTTGTCCATGTCGCTCACGGCTTCGCCGGCAGTGCCATCCGTACGCTTATCGGTATTGCAGCCTGCATTCAGGGTCAGGGCTGCCAAGAGGGGCAGGTAAACAAACAGCGCTTTTTTCATTGATTGTAGGGTGCTTTAGAGGGCAGGAGAGTAAAAATAAAAGAGCGTTATTTTAGGTCCTCGGTCTGGTCTTCGAGGTCTTTCAACTGAGAAAGGTGCTGCTGCACGATGGGCAGGTAATTGGCCGCAAAGCCACGGATGTCGCCATCATAAGCTTCTTCACGCATATCGTCGAAGGCCTCAGCCAGTTGCTTGTAACTATCGGTGAGCTGACTGATGTATTCTCTATCAAAGCTGCCCCCGGTGTAGCTGCCAAACTCGCGGTAGCGCTTCTGCTGGTCATTGCCCAGGCCGGTGGGCAGCACAATGCTTTTCTGCTGCGCCAGATTCTGCAGCGCTTGGTCGAGGGTAGTATGGTCGGTTTGCAGCTTACCGGCCAGGGCCCGTACCGCTGGCAGCGCCGCTTTCTGCTGGGCCAGTTGGCTGAGCTGCACGGTCATCAGGCTGGCTACGGCCGTGTTCACCATAAACTCTGCGTCGCGCTCCTGCTTTTTAGTGACATCTTCACTGCTGATGCGGCGCTCATTTTCGAATTTTGCTTCAGCTACGGGGTCTTTCTGGCTGGCATCGGGTGAGCAGGCTGCTACCAGTACAAGCAGCATAGCAGGCAGGAAAACCCGGCCGAGGGAAGGCAACGAAGGGAGGGAAGGGCGTTGAAACATAGCCCTCTATACGCACCGAAGGGATACGTGTTCTTTCGAAAGAGAAAACGAAAGCCTGAAAAGTGCAAAAAGAAAATTTTTGAGTAGATTAAACCTTTTGAATATTCAGCTTTCTAAGCCGCAAAACAGCTTCTTTCATCGTCAAACCTTTTATAACATGAACGCCTCCATCTTCCGTTCCGTGTGCTTTTCGGCCCTGGCCGCGTCCGGCCTGCTACTTGCTGGTTGTAATAAAGAAAGTGATGAGCTCAGCCCGGACCGTACGGCTTCTGCGGAAGACTACGCTACGGTAGAAGAAGAAAACGTGACAGTAAGTGACCTGACCGCCGCTGCAGAACCCGCCGACTTAACCACTTCCGGCAGCCCGGCCGTCGCCCCCGACGACCTCCGCCTGATCCTCCCGGACTGTGCTACCCGCACCTACGAGGCCGCTATCCGCACGCTCACCCTGGATTTTGGAACTACCAACTGCCTGGACGCCCGCGGTATCGCCCGGCGCGGTAAAATTGTAGTGGTATTTCAGGGCGAGCGGCGGCAGGCAGGCTCCTCGGCCACTATCTCCCTGGTAGACTACTACGTAAACGACCGGCGCCATACCGGCACGCGTATTTTAACCACGCTAGAAAACGGGTCCTATAATTTAAAGGTACAGGATGCCAGTGTAGCCACGGCTACCGGCACGGCCACCTGGAACTCAGAGCGCACCTACACCCGTACGGCGGGCTTTGGCACCCGCACCGTGTTCGATGATGAATATAAAGTAACCGGCTCGGGCTCGGGAGTAAACCGCAAAGGCGTGGCCTACACCGTGCAGATTGAGCAGCCGCTGGCGAAGGTGCTTCGCCGGGGATGCGCCCGGCATTTCGTGGCCGGCACCCTCAATATCACCAACTACAAAAACCGCAGCCTGCTGCTCAACTACGACCCCACCGGCACCCAGGCCTGCGATAATATTGCCTCCGTAACCATTGATGGCAAAACCCGCCTGATTAACCTGCGCTAGGCAGCCGCTTGGCTGACTTCAGAATCCCGGTACCGGTAAGGGAATAAAACCATCTGAGTTGAGCTGATAATACGCTTACAGAAGCGCTGATACGGTATTAATCAAAAGAGCCCGGAGCCATATGGCTCCGGGCTCTTTTGATTAAAGTGCTATTGGTTATTTGCCGGTGAAAGCAGGCTTACGCTTTTCCGCAAACGCCTTTACACCCTCCTGGTAGTCCGCCGACTCGCCGGCAATCTGCTGGCAATGGGCTTCGTAATCCAGCATCTCATCCAGCGTGGCCGCGCCAGCCTTGTTCAGCATTTGCTTAATCAGGCCAATGGCTTTGGTAGGAGCGGCAGCGTAGCGGCCCGCCAGTGCATAGGTAGCTTCGTCCAGGTGCTCAGGAGCTACCACTTGGTTTACCAGGCCCAGGCGCAGGGCTTCTTCGGCCGGCACCTTGCTGCCCAGCGTGCACAGCTCAAATGCTTTGAGCGTGCCCACCAGCCGCGGCAAAAACCACGACGAGCCCGAATCCGGTACCAGGCCAATATTGATAAATACCTCAATCAGGGAAGCCTCAGTAGAAGCTACAATAGCGTCGCAGGCCAGTGCCAGCGAGCAGCCCGCGCCGGCCGCAACGCCGTTGAGGCGGCAGATGATGGGTTTGGGCAGCGTCCGCATGGCCCGGATAATGGGGTTATAACGCTTGTGCAGGGAATCATAAAATGAGCGTTTTTCCCCATTGCTGGCGCCCTTCAGATCTTGCCCCGAGCAGAAGGCCCGGCCAGCACCTGTTAGGACCAGCACCCGCACCCGCACATCACGCGCTATCTGCTTAAGAGCATCCTGCAGCTCATAGCTCTGTGGGTCGTTAAAGGCATTGAATACATCGGGGCGGTTCAGGGTAATGGTGGCTACGCCGTCGGGGCTTACGTTGTAGAGCAGGCAGGTATAAGTAGGCTGGGTGGCTTCCATGAGAAATCAGTTGGGGAGGAATGGGCGGGCAAAGTAACCGGATCAGCGGAAATATTGCGCCGTAAGTTAGACGGTAGGAGGACTGGCAGCCCGCAGAAAAGCTTCCGCTACCAGCAGGTCTTCCGGGGTGGTAATTTTCAGGTTACGATAGTCGCCCTCCACCAGCCGGATGGGGTGCAGGTCTTCCACCACACTGGCATCGTCCGTAAAGGTGGATAACTCCGGCATTTGGTAGGCGCGCTGCAGCAAATTCAACTCAAAGCATTGTGGGGTTTGCACGAGGCGCAGTCGGGAACGGTCTAAGGCATAAGAGCCATCCTTAGACAGCCCGCGCACCGAGTCTTTGGGCACTACGGCAGCCACAGCAGCCCCGTGTGCTTCTGCTGCCAGGTAAGTATTGTTGATGACGGAAAATGACGTGAGCGGCCGCACCCCATCGTGCACGGCTACAATTCCTTCGTTGTTACTACCCGCCACCTCCGCCAGGCCCAACCGAACGGAGGCCCAGCGCGAAGCCCCACCGGCTACCACAGTGTGCGGAATCTGTATGGCATGCTCCGTGCAGAGTTGCTGCCAGGTCGCAAACGCATCGGCGGGAAGTACCAGCACAATGCGCTGCACCTGCAAGGCAGGCTCGGCAAAGCGCCGCAACGTATGCAATAGTACTGGCTCGCCCAGCAGATTCAGAAACTGTTTAGGGCGGTCGGCGCCCATGCGCGTGCCGCTGCCGCCGGCAACGATAATGGCAAAGCGGGGAAGAGGCATAAAAAGCTATAGAAGGCTAAGCCCGGCGTCAGCAGTGCGCCGTGTTACGCCCAAAATTAGCGTATATTCAATAAGGCCGTCTGCCACTGCGCGCGGCCCCCTAACGGCCTGTTTGTGGGGCCTGATATACTTCCACTTCTATCCTGCTACGCTATGACTACTCCAGCCTCCCCCTCCATGTCTTCTCAGCCTATCACGACTCTTTCTCCCAAATCCAAGGTTATTCCTCCGCAGGCTATCCGGGCGCTGGCCATTGGCGCCCGTGCTACCGGAGTAGAGTCCATTGGGGCTCGCAGTGTAGGCGCATTAGCTATTGGGGCTGTGGCCTTTGGTGCCGTTGCTATTGGCGCTTTGGCAATAGGCCGCCTGGCAGTACGCCGCCTGACGGTGCGTGCATCCCGGCTGGGTCACGTGGAAATAGACCAGCTGACCATTAAGCGTCTGCAGGTAGGCAACCTGGTGGTAACCGGGCAGGTGAGTATGCCCTCCAGCCACTGAGCTATTAGCTACCTAAAACAAAAAGCCCGGCTGCGTTGGCAACCGGGCTTTCAGGGGTAATCAGATCAAGAGGCTACAGAATCAGCATGGCGTCGCCGTAGCTGAAGAACTTATATTTCTCTTTGATAGCCGTTTGGTAGGCTTCAATGAGCAGGTCGTAGCCAGCGAAGGCGGCAGCCAGCATCATCAGCGTGCTTTCCGGGGTGTGAAAGTTGGTCAGCAGGCAGTTGGCAATTTTAAAATCGTAGGGAGGGAAGATAAACTTGTCTGTCCAGCCCTCGGTAGCCTTCAGCCGGGCATTAGCCGATACCGACGACTCCATAGCGCGCATAGAGGTGGTGCCCACGGCGCACACCCGCTTTTTGCGGTCCAGCGCCCGGTTTACGATGGTAGCCGTTTCAGAAGGTACCACAAAGTTCTCCGAATCCATTTTGTGCTTGGTCAGATCTTCCACGTCAACGGCGCGGAAAGTGCCCAAACCTACGTGCAGGGTAACCGGGGCTACCTCTACACCTTTAATTTCCAGGCGCTTCATTACCTCACGGGTGAAGTGCAGACCGGCCGAAGGCGCGGCCACAGCACCCGTGTGCTTGGCGTAAATGGTCTGGTAGCGCTCCTTATCCGCTGGCTCTGCCTCGCGGGTGATGGATTCACGTGGAAGAGGCGTTTCGCCTAAGTCGTGCAGCGCTTTGTAAAATTCCTCGTCGGTACCATCGAACAGGAATTTGATGGTCCGGCCGCGCGAAGTCGTGTTGTCAATAACTTCCGCCACCATGTCGGACTCACCGAAGTAGAGCTTGTTACCCACCCGGATTTTGCGGGCCGGATCTACCAGCACGTCCCACAGGTGAATTTCCTTGTTCAGCTCGCGCAGCAGGAAAACCTCAATCTTGGCGCCGGTTTTCTCCTTATTGCCGTAAAGGCGGGCCGGAAACACTTTCGTATCATTCACCACCATCACGTCGCCTTCATCGAAGTACTCAATGATGTCTTTGAACACCCGGTGCTCAATCTTGCCACTATCACGGTGCAAAACCATCAGCCGAGATTCGTCGCGCGTTTTGGCGGGGTGCTGTGCTACCAGATTTTCGGGCAGGTCAAATTTGAACTCGGATAGTTTCATGGGCCAGAAAGGGCAATAGTTGGGGAACCTAACGAAAAATTTGAGGGCACGAAAGTACGCACAATGGCTGGATTAATTGTTACTTTCCGGCCAAAATCTGGTTATTGCCCATATTGGGCCCCGTCCTCAACTTAGCTCCCTATGAAAGCCCTGCGTCTGACACTTGAGAGCTTCCGGTTTGCATGGCAGGCGCTAAAGTCGAATCTGCTACGCACCATTTTGTCCTTGCTAGGTGTCACGGTGGGCATCTTCGCCATCATTGCCGTGTTTGCCGTGGTCGATTCGCTGGAGTCCAACGTGCGCCAGAGTATGAGCTTTGTAGGCGACAAGGTGATTTACGTGGCGAAGTGGCCCTGGGCATTTGGGGGCAACTATCCGTGGTGGAAATACTTTAACCGCCCCGTGCCTACGGTGCGGGAGTACCGCCTGCTGGAGCAAAACCTCAGCGCCAACAACAAAGGCGTAGCCATCTTCGCCGCTACCGGCGGCAACACCCTGAAAGCCGGCAGTAACAGCGTGGCGGACTGCGCCCTGCAGGGCGTAAGCTTTGATTTTCGGGTGGTGTCGGATGTACCCATTACGGAAGGGCGCTATTTCACGGCCCAGGAAATCGAAGCCGCCCGTCCGGTGGCCATTGTTGGCTATGATATTGCAGCCAACCTATTTCCCGGCCGCTCGGCTATAGGCCAGGAATTCAAGGCTAAAGGGCTGCGGTTTATCGTTATTGGGGTGATGCAGAAAGAAGGTAAAAAGCTGCTTGATACGCCCAGTAACGATACTAATTGCCTTATTCCCTTTGGTGCCTTCAGTAAAATGTTTGCGCTGAGCACCGGCGGCATGAGTGGCGTAATGCCCACTATTGCAGTGAAGGGAACAGATACCGATTCTGGCCTGCTGGATCTGGAAGCCGAGCTACAGGGCACAATGCGCAACATTCGCGGGCTCAAGCCCAAGGAAGACGACAACTTCGCCCTGAACCGCCCCGAAATGCTGGCTAACGCTATTACCCAGCTGTTCTCGGTTATCGGCATTGCCGGGGCCGTTATTGGTTCCTTTGCCATTTTGGTGGGCGGCTTTGGTATTGCCAATATCATGTTTGTGTCGGTGAAGGAGCGCACCAATATCATCGGTATTCAGAAGTCACTGGGAGCCAAGAACTACTTTATCCTGTTTCAATTTCTGTTTGAAGCCATTTTTCTTTGCCTGATTGGCGGCGCTGCCGGCATTTTGCTCGTGTGGCTGATTACGATGATACCGCAGGATGCTATGCCCATCTTCCTCTCCGCCAAAAATATTGCGCTGGGCCTTACCGTATCCGTTGTCATCGGGATGCTGGCGGGTATTATTCCGGCCGTGCTGGCTGCCAATATGGACCCCGTGCTGGCCATTCGGGCCAAGTAGCGATACTGGTAACGAAAACTTAACGGGAGTAGGCCAGATAGTGACAAATCGTTAAATTGCGGGTCCGTACTTTGGGTCGCCCTGCTTCGCGCAGGGCGTCTTTTTTTTGCCAACCCCACCCTTTATATTCCCCAACGGCCCGTTTTAAGGCCGTTTTTTACGCCGAGCGAGAATGACGAAACTTAAGAAAACCAGCAAGACCAAACTCTCTGATGAGGCCCTGAATGCCGGCAGCGGACAAACCATCAGCCAGCCCAACATCAACGATAATAAGGTAACCAGCATCAGCGAGCTGCGTGAGCAGTCCCATGGTGTCCGCACTGTGCAGCTGGACGACGAGCAGCGCATCCGCAAAGCCTTCGTCGACAAAGACTGGAACGAAATCAAGATTGCCGACTCCTGGCAGATCTTCAAGGTGATGGCCGAGTTTGTGGAGGGCTTCGAGAAGATGACCAAAATCGGCCCGTGCGTCTCCATCTTCGGCTCGGCGCGCACCAAGCCCGATAACCCTTACTACCAGATGGCCGAGGAAATTGCGGCCAAGCTGGTGCGCCACGGCTACGGCGTTATCACGGGCGGTGGTCCCGGCATTATGGAGGCTGGCAACAAAGGCGCCCGCTCCGAGGGTGGCCGCTCGGTAGGCCTCAACATTGAGCTGCCCTTCGAGCAGTTCCACAACATCTACATCGACCCCGATAAGGTTATCAACTTCGATTACTTCTTCGTACGCAAGGTGATGTTCGTGAAGTACGCCCAGGGCTTCATTGGCATGCCCGGCGGCTTTGGCACCCTGGATGAGCTGTTCGAAGCCATCACCCTCATTCAAACCAAGAAAATTGGCCGCTTCCCCATCGTTCTGGTAGGCTCGGCTTACTGGAATGGTTTGTTTAAGTGGATTGAAGACGTAATGCTGCACGAAGAAAGTAACATCTCCGCCGAAGACATGCACCTGGTGCAGATTGTGGATGATGCCGCTTCGGCCGTAAAAATCATCGACGACTTCTACAGCAAATACCTGCTCTCGCCAAACTTCTAATGGGCCGGGTAGTTCCGCATTACAAAAAGCCGCTTCTTCGGGAGCGGCTTTTTTCGTGTTTACCTTGCTGCTGCATTTTGCCGGGCTGTCGTCCGGGCGGCTGTCTTACTCCTTCTGAACTCTGTGCAAGCCAAAGACTCTAGGCCTTCTTTTACCTATGACTACCTGCTGGCCGGCGGTGGTGCAGCGGGCCTGAGCCTGCTCTATCACATGCTGCAGGAGCCACGGCTGGCCGATAAGCAGATTCTGCTGATGGAGCCCGAGCGCAAAGACCAAAACGACCGAACCTGGTCGTTCTGGGCCGATGCCCCCACACTCTTTGATGACATAGTAGCGCACGAGTGGGCGCAGCTGGCTTTCCGCAGCCCCGGGTTTGAGCAGGTATTTCCCCTGCAACGGCACCGATACAAAATGATCCGGGGGTTAGACTTCTACCGCTTCGTTAAGGCAGCCGTAGCTACAGCCCCGCAGGTAACGTGGATTACCGGTACAGTAGAGCGGCTGGAAGAAGCCGCCAGCGGCGTGGTAGCACACACCAGCGCCGGTACCTTCGCCGCCCGCTACGCCTTCGATAGCCGCCCCCCACAGCTGCAAAAACGGCCCGACAAGCACCGCTACCTCCTACAGCATTTTGTGGGCTGGGAAGTAGAAACCGAACAGGACGCCTTCGATCCGGAAACGGTAGAGTTCATGGACTTCCGCGGGGCGCAGCAACAGGAAGCGCGGTTTATGTACGTGCTACCCTTCACCAAGCGCCGGGCCTTGGTTGAATACACGCTGTTTTCAGCGGAAATGCTGCCTCAAGCGGCTTATGAGGCCGAAATTAAAGCATATCTGCACAAGCTGGGTGTAGAAAAGTATCGGATAGAAGCCGAAGAAGTGGGGGCTATTCCCATGACGGACCATCCCTTGCCCGCTGTACAAAGCCCGCATATCATCAACATAGGTACCCGGGGCGGCCGGGCCAAGCCCAGCACCGGCTACGCCTTCAAGCGGATTCAGGAGCAGTCGGCAAGACTAGTGACGGCCTTGGCGGCTACCGGCCAGCCACCGCAGGACCCCACTGGCGACCAATGGCAGTTCCGGCTATTCGATACGCTGCTGCTGGACGCCATGCAGCGCCGCGGCGAGCAAACCCGCGACATCTTCGCGCAGCTGTTTCAGCGCAACCCGGTGGAGCGGATATTTGATTTCCTGGATGAGCGCACCACGCCTTGGGAGAATCTGCAGGTCATGAATTCCGTCTCGCCGTGGCCGTTTCTTCGCTCCATCTGGCAGGTGCTGCGTGGTAAACCGGGGCAGCGGTGAAAGGGGAATTAGGTCAGATTATCATCTGACTTCTAAGCTTTCTTCGCTTTCCAAAAAGGCCCGCTCAACTTGCACAGCTTCTGCTGATAATGGTTGTAACTGGGGCTGCGGGCGTGACAGATTCAGCAGGTAACCGGGCAAGGCGGCTAGATTATCCAGGTCGTGGGTGATGCAGAGAATGGTTTTTCCTTCCTGCTGCACCCAGCTTTTCAGCAAATCGAACACCCGGCGGCGGTAGTACACGTCCAACTGCTGGGTGGGCTCATCTAGGAGGTAGAGGCCGGCATCCTGCAGGCTGAGTTGCGCCAGCCACACCAGCTGCTGCTCGCCGCCGCTGAGCTGGGTGAAGTCCCGATGGGCGAGGTGGGCGGCGCCTACGCGGGCCAGCGCCTGCTCGGCCAAGGTGTAGTCGGTGGGGGAGTAGCTGCTTAGAAAGCGGTGGTGGCGGTAGCGGCCCATTACCACCAGCTCCTGCACCTCAATGGGAAAGGAAACCGAACTGCGCTGCGGCAAATGCGCCAAAAGGCCTTCGGCGGCCGGCCGGTGAACGGTGCGCAGGTTACGGCCGCCCAGGTGCACAGTGCCCTTGTAGGGGATTTGTCCTGTAAGAGCGCGAAAAAGCGTGGTTTTGCCGCAGCCGTTGTGCCCGATGATAGCCACGAAGGCAGGCTCGGGGACCAACAAAAAAAGGTTGCGGAGCAGCACACGCTGTGCATACCCCGCAACCAGATTTTCCACGCGGAGCGTGGTGGGTTGTTGATTGTTGTTAGGGAAGGGTTGGTTGTTCAACGAAGCAAAGCCAGTCTGCAGGTATCCAGCAACCTTTCACCAGCAGCAATTAATACTCGTCTTCGTTGAACATGAAGTCTTCTTTGGTCGGGTAGTCCGGCCAAACTTCTTCAATGTTCTCGTAAGGCTGACCATCGTCTTCCAGAGCCTGCAGGTTTTCTACAACCTCCATCGGAGCGCCCGAGCGGATAGAATAGTCAATCAATTCGTCCTTGGTGGCGGGCCAGGGGGCATCTTCCAGATACGAAGCCAATTCCAGCGTCCAGTACATAGTCGTGTGTTGCTACAGAAAAAAGGTTGGCAAAAGTAGGTGTTCGGCAGTTAAAACCTAGCTACTGCTCAGGAAATAACCCAATAACAGCGGCAGATTACTTAACGAGCAGAACGTAAAATAGTGTGCAAGGTTGAACTAAGCAACTAAACGCTGCCGCAGAAGTTCAATTAGCTCGCTCTTGGTGCGGATTTTTCTTTCGAACGTGCGGATTTTTCCCTGCAGCATAGTGCGGAAGGCCTCGTTGCCAGGCGAGTCGCTGAGCTTGCCCAGATTCTCTTCCAATACATCCTGTTCCTGCCGGTCGTACTTGATAAAATCGCGCAGGGCCTGCACCCGTACGTTGTATTGCTCCTCGGGGGTGCTGCTGGTATCCAGGCCGTTGGCCTGGCGCTTGCGCACGAAGTGCTCCAGGGCGCTCAACTCAAATACTTTGTCGCAGGCGGCCAGAAACTGCTCCCACACCCGGTCCGACTCTTCGCCGCGCACAGGACCCACCTTTTTCCAGGCGGCCTGCAACTCTTTGGCGCGGGCCACAGCCTCGCCCATAGGGCGCTCCAGCAGGGCTACGGCTTCGTCTACCAAAGCCCGCTTGCGGTTCAGGTTTTCGTCGGCGCTGGAGCCGTTGCCGGTAGTGGTAGTTTCGGGGCGCTTGGTGTTGATATGCTCCTTCAGGCGCTCAAAGAAGTGGTTGTGCGCCGCCCGGAAGCGCGTCCAGAGCTCATTGGCCTGCTTGCGGGGCAGGGAGCCGTCTACTTCTTTCCAGTCCTGCTGCAGTTGCTTGAGCTTGCGGGTGGTTTCCTCAAACTCTGTGGAGTTTTTGAGGGCTTCAGACTTATGAATCAGCTCTTTGTACTTGTCGTAGACGCGGTTAGTCATGGCCTTTTTCTCGGCCTGGAACTGCTTGCGTTTGGCAAAGAAGCCTTCTACGGCATCGTGAAACCGGGCATCCAGCTCCTCAATGAGGTGCTTTTCTACGGGCCCGGTTTTAATCCAGGCCTGGCGCAGCTCCTTAATGGTATCCGCCGCGCCCTGCCAATCTACGGTATCGTGCAGCGCCTCTACTTCCTTGATCAGGTTGATCTTGGTGGAGAGGTTTTTTTCGCGGTTGCGGGCCACCATTACCTTGATGTTCTCCTCCGCGTCGGTGAGGCGGCGGTGCAGGCTGGCAAAGTCGCCCAGCCCGTCGTAGGAGGCCACCTGCTCTTTCAGGTGCAGGGCTTTCATCAGGAAAGAGCCCTTATTTTCAGCCTCCTCCATTTTGTGGAGCAGGTCGTCTACTTTGGTGCGGAAGGCTTCGAAACGTTGGGCGAAGTACGTCAAAGACGCCTCCTCCGATTCTTTCACCTGCCCAACCTGCCGGGCGGGCAGGTCCATGAACGGGTGTAGCCACACCTGGTCGCCCTGGATGTAGCCATAACGGCGGGCTTCGGCCAGCAGGTGGTCAGTTGGTTCCATATGTAGTATAGCGAGAGCGGCAATAGATGGCCGAACGGGGTAGGTTAAACAAATTATTACAAGTGTACGGCTTGCGGCGCAATTTCGGTATACCCTGGCCCGGGAGTATAGCCATGGGAAAGCCGCCTTCTGCTGCCTACCTTTGGCCATAGGAAAACCGGTGCCGCCGCCGGAATTGCTTTAAACCGTTCCTTCCGGCTACGGCTGCTTTACCAACTCGGTTATTCTCAGCTTCTCAACTACCAAAGGCCAGATGGCCCGGCCGGTGTACCTTCGCCGGGGCTTGCCCTGCCAGGGTGCGGTAACCGAGCACCTTACCTAACGTCACGATTTTTTAATTCTTTCTCTGCATGAGCGACCAGACCATCATTTTTTCCATGGCCGGCGTGAGTAAAATCTACCCGCCGCAGAAACAGGTTCTTAAAAATATTTACCTCTCGTTTTTCTACGGGGCCAAAATCGGTGTACTCGGCCTGAACGGCTCGGGTAAGTCGTCGCTGCTGAAAATTATTGCCGGCGTCGACAAGCAGATTCAGGGTGAAGTCGTCTGGTCGCCAGGCTACTCGGTGGGCTACCTGGAGCAGGAGCCCCAGCTCGATGCCAGCAAAACCGTACTGGAAGTAGTGCAGGAAGGTGCCGCCGAAACGGTGGCTTTGCTGAAGGAGTTCGACGAAATCAACGAAGCCTTTGGGGCCGAAGACGCGGACTTTGATAAGCTGCTGGAGCGCCAGGGCGCCGTGCAGGAACGCCTCGACCACCTGGATGCCTGGAACCTGGACAGCAAGCTGGAGCGCGCCATGGACGCCCTGCGCACCCCCGACCCCGAGGCCATCATCGGCAACCTTTCCGGGGGCGAAAAGCGCCGCGTAGCCCTTTGCCGCCTGCTGCTGCAGGAGCCCGACGTACTGCTGCTGGACGAACCCACCAACCACCTGGACGCCGAGTCGGTACTGTGGCTGGAGCAGCACCTGCAGCAATACAAAGGCACTGTTATAGCCGTTACCCACGACCGGTACTTCCTGGACAACGTGGCTGGCTGGATTCTGGAGCTGGACCGCGGCGAGGGTATTCCGTGGAAAGGCAACTACTCTTCCTGGCTGGAGCAGAAGTCTAACCGCTTAGCCCAGGAAGAGAAAACCGAGAGCAAGCGCCAGAAAACGCTGCAGCGCGAGTTGGAATGGGTGCGCATGGCCCCCAAGGCCCGCCAGGCCAAGAGCAAGGCCCGTCTGGCTGGCTACGATAAAATGGTGAACGAAGACTCCCGCGAGAAAGAACAGAAGCTGGAGCTGTTCATCCCGGACGGCCCGCGTCTGGGCTCGCAGGTCATTGAGGCCCACAACATCACCAAAGCCTTCGGCGACAAACTGCTGTTTGAAAACCTGTCGTTCAACCTGCCGCAAGGTGGCATTGTAGGCATCATCGGGCCCAACGGCGCGGGTAAAACCACCTTGTTCCGTCTCATTACGCACCAGATAGAGCCCGATGCCGGCACGTTTGTGGTAGGCCCCACGGTGCAAACGGCCTATGTAGACCAGCAGCACGACACGCTGGACCCTAATAAAACAGTGTTCGAAACCATTTCCGGTGGTACCGAAACTATGATGCTGGCTGGCCGCCCCGTGAATGCCCGGGCTTACGTGAGCAACTTCAACTTCCGTGGTGGCGACCAGGAAAAGAAAGTGGGTATGCTCTCCGGGGGCGAGCGGAACCGCGTGCACCTGGCTACTACCCTCAAGCAAGGCGCCAACCTGCTGCTGCTCGACGAACCCACCAACGACCTGGATGTGAATGCCATCCGGGCTCTGGAAGATGCCCTGGAGAACTTTGCCGGCTGTGCCGTTATCATCAGCCACGACCGGTGGTTCCTCGACCGTCTGGCCACGCACATCCTGGCCTTTGAAGGCGACTCACAGGTGGTATGGTTTGAAGGCAACTTCTCCGACTACGAGGAGGCCAAGCGCAAGCGCCTCGGCGACGTGGAGCCCAAGCGGGTGCGGTACAAGAAGCTGACTTAAGCCAGTATCACACAAGGAAACAACTCTTTGTATCTGCTTAACAGGGCAGAGGAATGATTTCCATTTTTTCGAGCCTTTGGAAAGAGAAGCCACTTCTTTTCCCAAAGGCTCGCTTCTTTTTAGCCTGTTCTAGCGCTTGGTTTGCCTGCTGGAAAAAGGCTATATGTCAATTCACAACGAAACCCGGCAACTGATGGTATAGTGGGGCAGTACTGCCTCTCTTCTAACTCATGCACCCCCACCCCGACCTATTTGCCACCTTAGCCGCGCACGATTCCGTGGTATACTTCTGTTACCGTCCTGCGGATAAGCAGGTGCTGTACGTGAGCGACGCTTATGAGCGGGAACTGGGGGGACATGTGGATAAAGTGAATGAGGAACTGCCTCACTGGCTGAATCTGCTGCATCCCGACGACCGTCCTTATCTCACAGACTGCATTCACCATGCAGCTACCGGCCAGCTGGCGGAGGATGTCAATCTGCGTCTACTTAACCCAGACGGCAGCCTGCGCTGGCTGTGCCTTTCCGCTATCGGCTACGTACCTGATGGGGCTGAGGCCACAAATGGCCTGCTAATCAGTGGGCATGTGCGCGACACCACCAGTTCACGCAACGTGCTGGAGGTAGCCCGCCGCTACCAGAGCAAGAAAAACTCCATGCTCGAAATCCTGTCGCATGATCTGGCCAGTCCGCTTGTACTGGCGCAGCAAATGGCCGACTACATTGCCGAGAAAGTGGAAGGCCTTCAGGATGCTCGCCTTAATGCTATGATTAGCGAAATGCGCATTGCCTGCCAGGAAGGCGTTAGCCTGATCCGCGACTTTGTAGACCAGGAATTCCTTGATTCCAGCAACGTGGATGTACACCTGGAGCGTCTGGATCTGGTAGAGCGTCTCAACATTCTACTTCAAAATTATCAGCACCGGGAGTATGCTGCCGGCCATCATTTTCAATTCCAGGCCTCGCACCCTAGCATCTACGCCGATATAGATGAAAACAAGTTCATGCAGGTGCTGAACAACCTGCTCGGCAATGCCATCAAGTTCACCCCAGATGGTGGTTTCCTGAGCGTAACCATCGCCCAGCAGCCCACCCGGGTGCTGCTAACGGTAGCCGATACTGGTATTGGTATCCCGGTGGAGCTGCAGCCCGAATTATTTGAGCGTTTTACCCGGGCTCGGCGGCCTGGGCTGCGGGGGGAGAAAACTACTGGTCTGGGAATGTCCATCATCAAAACCATTGTGGAACTGCACGACGGACGCATCTGGGTGGAAAGCGCAGAAGGGCAGGGTACTACCTTCTTTATTGAGCTGCCGTTGCCTAAAGCCGGCTAGTGGCAGGCATGCTGTTTCCGGACAGAATTAAAAACGGACTGCAGCAAAAGAGGCACTTATACATGGGCCTGAGCCAGCAAGCTGTGGGCCTTTTTGGCTCCCGCGCGGTGTAGCACCCTGATGTCACCTCCTTTAGCTTCGTTGTAGGAGTGGAAGAAGTGCTCAAATTCATGTAGCATCTCCTCCGGCAGGTCGCTGATTTCATGAATTCCTTTATGTACGCGGGAGGTAGCCGCCACGGCCAGCAGCCGGTCGTTGCGCATAGTAGTGCCATCTTTTTCCCGTTGCTCGATTTCCAGAGCGCCAATCAGCCGGGCCTCCACCACACAGCCCGGAAAGGTAGGCGCATCCAGCAAAAGCAGTACATCCAGCGGGTCACCGTCGGCAGCTTTCGTGGAAGGCACAAACCCAAAATCATACGGAAAGCTGTGACCTTCCGGCAGCACGCCCTTCAGCTTAAAAGCCCCTAAGTCAGGCTCAAAAGCCACTTTGTTACGGCTGCCCTTGGGCGTTTCCACCACCACATGAATGCGGGTGTTTGATTTGGCAACATGTGCAGGGAGTTGGTGCAGGGAAACAGACATATGCAGGATATAGCGTGGCCTGGTTGTACGACTTTTGGCCGGAACAATGTTTTGAGGCCGATGCCAATGCTAGGAAAATAGCCTTTCTCCGGCTTGGCCCGCACTTTGGCTACTGAATGCAGCTTCGAACTTTTTTAGCTTCTGTAAGAATAAGATTTCCTTCGCTAACTGTATTTTTATCCTAGCCGTAGGTATCTTTTTTCCCTCCGTGCTCTTACATGCAGCTAAATTCCCTACTTGATACGCCTGCTATTTCTATTGGGCATGATGCCCAAAATCAGTGGCTGTATGTAGACTGGAAAGGAGAGCACACGCAGGAGTCTTCCCAGGCCGGGTGTATGCTGATGCTGGACAGCCTGCGAGCATTTCCGTGTCATAAAATCCTGAACGATAATTCTAACATTACCCACACCTCGGTGCAACTCACGCTATGGGGCGCCTGGTGGCTGGAAGAAATGCAGCGGGCCGGCCTGCAGTACGTAGCCTGGGTCTATCCGCGAGACTTTGCTGCCCGCCAGGCTACCGAGGCCACTGTGCTAAGAATTATGCAGCCCGTGGTGGGCACATTTGATGATGTAGCCACCGCTTATATGTGGTTGCGGCAGCAAGTGGCCGTTAGTCAGTAACCTGCCACCATAGCTCAGTATTCGGTGGCAGCGCCGTGGCGGTGCTACTTTCCAGCAGTAGCCCTACTACGGCAGGCAGCTCTGGCGTGGCTTCTTCTCCGGCAAAGTGTACTTCTTCTACTGTGCCAAAGAGGGGTAAGGCTGAGGCATTGGGCTCACCCAAATACACTTGCAGCCCGCTGTGCAGGGGCAATTGCAGTAGCTTGGCGCTAGGCTGGTCTGGTAAAGCCAGTAGCCCCAATCCCGGCAGATGAATGCAGCGCGCTATGCGAAATAACTTCTCAAATGCCATAAAAGGTCGGGTCTGCATACGTGGGAATTCCCGTGTACGCAGACCCGCGCTGCAAATGGTGTGGTTGCGGAGCTATTGCAGCCGCAAGTCATCGGTAGCCTGGCATTCCGCTTTAACTCCGTACCAGGAAGCAAGGAGAGATACCAGCTACAGAGTGGGTAACGCTAGTAGCGTTGGCGGCGCATTTTGCGCAGGCGCTTAGCATTTGCACGTTGCCGCTTTTTCTTTTCTGATTTGGAAACCCAGGTACTGTTACTGGCCGCCACACTAGCAGCAGTAGGAGAAGCCGCCGGCACAGTAGCAGCATGGGTTTCACCCGTAAATAGCAGGGCAACTACAACACCTCCCAACAACGACCAAGTAACAGATTTCATAGCGCAGTAGAGTTTTATATGAATAAAAACAGATTTTTTTGACAGGTCAAAGGAATAGCAATTTCTGATAGAATGCAAGAAAATATTTATCATTATATAAAAATTATAATAAAAATAATATCTAAACAGAAAAATCCTAGAGGAGTACCAAGCTCAATCGAGCTTGGTACTCCTCTAGGATTTCCACTATATACTCTTTGATTAGCCTATCTGACGAGTCGACTTCTTTTTAGGCTGTTCATCTGCTTCCTCATCATCAATGGCTTCGGCTACACGCTTGGTGAGCAGCACAGCACCTACTGCCAGCACCGCAATGCCTACAATCAGTTGGGTAGTAGTAAAGCGGTGGCTAGCCTTGCGTAGGAGTGCGCCCCCATGCTGTAATAAGTCTTCTATATGGTCGTGGTTGCCCTGGAATACGTGGTAGGCACTCTCAAAAGTGCGGGCAATGTCTTCGGGCAGAATTTTTTCCAGGTTTTGATCCAGCTCAGTGCTCATGATGTTTGGAAGGAAAAGAGGTAGATAGACGATATGTGGTTAGGTATGCAGCAGTAAGCCGCGAGGCTGTGTACGCAAAACCCTATGTAAAGGCTGTCTGAGAATAAAAAAAGGCCTGTCCGCGGGGAACAGGCCTTTTCAAGGGAATAGGAAGAGAGTTTATTCGTACACTTTCACCACAAAGACATAGTCCTGCAACTTACGCACCTGCTGCGCCCGTGAGGTGCCATACAGTTGGTTGGTGCGGGGCATGTTGTAAGTGGGCCCGGAATTGGCCGCCGACAGCGAATCCACCAAACGCATCAAATAAGACGACTTGGTAGCGAAGGCTGCGCTCTGCACATCCATTTGCTTGCCGCTGATAATGCCAATCAGATTACCCCGGTCATCGAGGACCGGGCCACCGCTGTTGCCCGGGTTCACCGGAATAGAAATCTGGTAAAAACCCGTGTCACCTTCAAAGCCAGAGCGGGCGCTCAAAGAGCCTTCGCCAAACACTACATCCTCGCGGGGGTAGCCCAGCGTGTATACCCGCTCGCCCAGGTCAGCAGCGCCGCGCTTGAAGGCGTAAGGCAAGCGGCCAAAGCTTTTGAATTTTTTGTCGTTGATGCGCAGAATGGCCAGGTCGTGGGCCACATCGGAGAATACGGGCTCGGCGCGGTAGCGCTGCCGGTCGCGGCCTTCAATCAGCAGCGAGTCAGCGCCCTGAATCACGTGGTAGCTGGTCACCATGTAGCCATCAGATGTGAGAGCAAAGCCAGTGCCGCCAAATTTGCCGGGGTTCAGCTCCTCCGGCGACTTCGTGCCATCTATCTGATTAATAGCCCGATTGATGGCGCGCTGGTTGCGCTTAATGCGGTCCATTTCCCGGCGCAGTACCGTGTAGCCGTAGGTAGAAGGCCGTTGGGCTGCCCGCCACCACTCAATACCAAGCAGCGTAGCAAACACGGCCAGCACGGCCACTGAGGCCGCTACGGCAATAGTGGCGCGGTAGCCATTCCAGAAGTCGCGCAGCTTACGCTCTACCGGCGAGATGTACACCTTCGGCATAGAAGGGATACCGGTTTCCCGCACTTCAGACGCAGCTGCCTGCTCCGCATCCAGCTCGGCCTGTATGGTCTGCAGCTTGCGGCGGGTAGCTAAGCGGTGGCCATAGGCGCGCATGGTGCCCGTCAGCGCCTCAAAATCAGCGTAGCGGCGCGCAAAGACTGGGTCAGCAGCCAGGCGGCTTTCCAGTTCAGCGCGGGTAGATGCATCCAGCTCGCCTCGCTGGTAGGCTTCAAATAGCTCGTAATAGTCAGCTTCCGTCTTCATAGCAGTGCGGCGGGTAGGTGAGGCCCGCAGTGAGCGCCGGGAGCGGTATCAGGACAGTTCTTCCTCTTGATAATGAGTGAAAAATAGCTTCTTTAACCGAACCAGGCACTTGTATTTTTGATTTTTGGCGTTATCTGCGTTGGTATAGCCAAAGTCAGCGGTGAGCTGCTGCATGGACTTATCCAACAGATAAAAACCTTCTAAAAGCGAACGACAGGGCTCACCTATCCGCTCCAGCGCTTCAGCCATGGTGGCCAGGCGCCGGTCGCGCTCCTCGGCCAGGGCCAAATCGGCCTCGGCTCCGGTTTCGAGATAGGGCTCGTGGTCTTCGAGACGCACGCCGAAGCGGCTTTTCTCGGCCAGTCGTTTCAGCCACAGCCGGCGGCACACCGCGTAGAGGTAGGTCTTGATCTGGCAGCTGAGCTCCAAAGAGCCTTCGCGTACCTTCTCATAAAATACCATCACGCCCTCCTGATACACATCCTTGGCTTCATCCTCGGTGCCGCTGTTCTGCTGCACAAAGTGAAGGACCATTGGAAGGTGCAGGCGGTAGAGGTGCGCCAGCGCCCGGTCGTCGCCGCGGCGAATAGCTGCCACGAACTCTTCATCGGTATAGGAAGGTTGACCCTTGCCCATTCGCTTTGCTTCTTAATACGTTGCGCACCCTGTGGTAACCCAAGAAAAAAAACTTTTTCCAAAGTGGGTTACCTTTCTTCCCGGCAGGTATGAAGGGCGTTTTTCAGACTTTTAATTTTCAAACCTAACACCAAAATGAAGAATCTGCTCAAAGTTTCTGCTGTTGCCGTTCTGTTCGCTGCTGGCCTGACCTCTTGCGAGTCTAAAACCACTGAGTCCACCGAAACCACCAACGTAGAAGCTACTGCTCCTGCTACCACTGATACTACCGTTACTTCGGAGACGACTACGGTTACTAACGACACGACGGCTGCCGCTCCTGCCGCTACTACCACGACCACCACGACCGAAGAGACCAAGTAATTGCAGCGTTAGAGGCTGGCAGCGTAAGCCGCTGACCTCTGACTCTCCCGGCCCGAATACCCGCAAGGGTGTTCGGGCCGTTTTTTATCCTTTTGGCGAAGATATTCCTGCTGTACCCCGGCCGGGCCTATAAAGTTTTAGGCGAAGTCCGGGCTTGAAAGCAGGGGTGGGTTTACAGTTTCTCTTCCAGCCACATAAAGCCGGCGGCCGCTACAAAAAGAATAAAGAACCACCAACGGGGCCAAGCCACTTCCCGGGTATAAGTGTGGGGTCCGTTGCCCGGCTGCAGGGAAGGTTGGGTTGTTAGTCGCTGTTGCCATGCTAGTCGTTGCGGGCCTGGCCAAACGGAATCGGGGTACACATACACCCAGTTAGGTGGCTGCTGGGCCAGCTGCACCTGATGCCAGCCCGCAGTGGCGGGCCAATATTTGGCCGTGCTCCACTCGGGCAGGTGTGAGTCCTGTTCCAACGCCAGCGGGGCTGTATTCCCACTCGGCGCGCGTACCACCGGCGGTGTGGCGGGGAAGCCCGTAGCAGAAAGCTGCAGCGTAAGGGGCTGGTTGGGGCGGGGCCAGTACGGCTGTGATTTCCAGGAGGCCGCTACAGGCTGCGGGCGAGCTGCCGCCGTCAGCAGCAAGCTCCAATACGCATCGTAAACGGCCGGGGTATTTTGCAGCAGCCAGCTAAAGGTTTCCGGCACGGTAGATACTACCACCTGCCCCAGACCTACCCGGTGGCGGGCCACTACCACCCGTTGCTGCTGATCAGAAACCAAGGAATAAGTGCTGGCCGGCAGCTGCAGCGTAGCGGTAACAGCTGCCGTGGGCTTCCCGGCTGGCATGCCCGGCCAGCGTAGCCCACGGGGCTCGGTAGCCGCTATTGGCCGCAATGTAAAGCCCGCGCGCCCCGGCATGGCAGTCGGTAGCTGCTGACCTTCCGCCAGCACGATCAATCCCAAGCCTTGCTTTTGCACGGCCGCCCGCAAGCTGCTCACTTCCGCCGAAAGCGCGGACAGGATACCGGCATCGGCTACCACTACATCGTAGCGCGAAAGTAGTAGGCTGTTGAGCGAAGCCATGGCATGAGCCGTCTGATTCACCAACTCCGTCTGCACTGTATTCCGGCTCACGCCCACCCGCAAGCCCACGGCGTGCTGGCGGGCGGCCAGATGGTTTTTCAGAAACTTGAATTCAAATGAAGGGGCACTACTGAGCAGCAGCACCCGTAGCGGCTGCGCCGGAAGTACCTCCACCGGTAGGGGCTCCACGGCTAGGATGTTCTGATTTTGCCGCAGCACCAGCTCAAATACGGCCGGCCCGGTGGTGCGGGGAATCGTCTGAAGCCGGAAGGCAGCGTTGCCCGGACTCAAACGCACAGAATCCTGCGGCACCCCCGCCATTCGTAAAACGACCCAAGAGGTGGCCGCAGATTTTGCCAGGCGGCCTTCCACCCAGAAAGGCTGGCCCGTAGTCAGCTGATGGGGCCAGCCAGCAGTTTGAATGCTGGGCAGAACAGCGGGCGGGTGAATGACCAGACGATTAGCTGGCAGGGCATCGGCTTCTGCGGGCGGCAGGCCATTTCCCAGAATATGCAGACGGTGTAAGGGCAGCTGCCTCTCAAACATAGCCGCTACCTGGCGCACGGCGGGCGTGTCGCCTATGGCTTTTTCGTACCGATAAATCGGAGTGGCCGGCCCTAGCTTTTGGAGCAGTTGCCGGAGAGAATCGGGTTGGTAGCCGGGGGTGAGCAAGATGGCCGTGCCCGCCGCTTGCCGAACGGTGTGGGTAGGCGGCTGCGCCATAGCCCAGAGGCCGGCACAGGCCAGCCAGCCAGCCACGATACGCCCCGCCAGCCAGTGCCGGTTAGGGCGGCGGATAGCTGCCACCGTCAGGCCCAAGGCCAGCAGTACACAAAAAGCGGGAAGCACAACCGTAGGGAGAGAGAAAGTCATACGGCTAGCGAAGCTCCTGGAAATAACGTTGAGAAAGCCGGTCGGGGCCAGGCTGACGGACGGGGGCCGGGCTGGGAGCGGGCAACAGGTGCAGCAGGGCGCGCTCAATCACCGGCAGGCAACTGCGGCAGGGCGGCTGTTTGGCCCGTAGCCGGCCCGTGAGGCTGCGCAGATCCCGCAAAGCCCCTAGATAAGCGCCAGACTGTTGCAAAGCTTCCTGGGCCAGAGTTTGCCCGGCCTGCTCCAGCACCAGCGCATCGGTTGAAGTAGGTGCAGCGCCCTGCTGCAGGCGTTGTACAACCGCCAAGGCCGCCCGTGCGGGTTTCTGTGACGAGGTCGGAGCCGGAACGGACCGCCGGATGGCAGTCCCTGAAGCATTACCCAGCTCACCTGTCAGGCGCAGGGTAGCCTCGGGGAAAACCGGCGGCTCAAAGCCCGACTTTTTCACGTAGGCCCGGGTTTGCTGCTGCACTTGTTTGAGCAGGCGCAGGGCTTTGTATTCGAAGGGCAGCGCGGCGGTAGGCCGGCCCGTGCGCAGCCGCAGCTCGGCCTCCCACATCTGACTGAGCACAATGCTGAGCTTGGCTTTCACTGCGGGCTCCAAAAAATCAGCCGTTTCCGCGTCATCGTGGGCATGCACGTAGGCATCCATCAGGTGGGAAGCATCCCCGGCGGCTTCGGTAGTGGCTGATGGGGGCTTCTCATCGTGGTGCTCATGCTCATCCGGTCCCTCGTGCTTGTCCGCTGAGCTGTCAGAATCGGGCAGTACGGGCGCGTCGCCGATGCTTTCCGAGAATTCCTCCCCCATAAACTGGCCGTAACGCAGCCGCAGTACTTTCTGGTCGTAGCCTATGGTGTTGGAGCGCTCCAGTAGGGTAGCATCGGTCAGGTCGCGCTTTTCTGCCAGCAGCTTTTCGGTATCAATGATAATTTGCCGCTGGCTCCGAAAATATGCCGGTACCACATTCACGCCCAGGGCCATGTCGGTGCCGGAGTCATCCACAGTAGTGTCTTCCCACTGCACCAGATAGCTGTCGGAGCGGGCGGTGCGCTGGTGGTTGTCCCAGGTCTGCACGTAGAAATACACTTCGTCGCCGTAGGTGAGGCCCAGCTGGGGCAGGCGCAGCAGGTGCGCCAGGGTAGCCTGCACCGGCTGGCCGCGCAGGCTGCCGCTTAGCTCCGTGGCTACTTCCCAAAACTTCACCGCTTCACCCTGACCCTGCGCTACGGTGGCTACCAGGCGGGCGCGGGTTAGTCCATAATCATCCTGCAGCAACACGCGCACCGGCACCTGCGGCTTCATGCCAAACTCAACCAGGGTATAGGGTTTTGGCGTCTGAATCCGCACCGTAGGCGCTTGGTCAGGCTGTACGTTGATGGCGTAGTCATCAGAGTTATGCCCCGCGAAGCGCAGATGGTAGAGCACGGATGACGTGAGAGTGGCCTGCGTTGTGAAGGTGTTGGCCTGTCCGGCTACGGGGCGGAAAGGGAGGGTTTGCTTGCCTAGAACTAGTTGTGGCGGCTGTTTGGCGGACCGGCTCACACGCACGGTCCAGCGCACCGAGGAACCTTCCGGGCAGCGAAACGATGGCTGGGAGGCTGAAAAAGCAGCTTGCCGAGCGTAAGCTGGTGGGCTGATTACGACGCGAGTTTCCAGCAGGCGTGGGGCTGTCGGTTGGCCTGCCACAGTGGGGCTTTCAGGAAACCGGATGGCCAGGGCTGGTGCCGCATCAGCACGAGCAGTTGAATTTGATTTCCATAGCGCCAATCCGCCGGCCAACAGCAACAGCGCAACGGTCAGAAGGAGAGCTGGGCGCCAACTGATAGGCAGCAATGGCCGTTTTTCAGCAGAAAGGGAGGAGAGACGGTTGATGATGTGCTCCCGCTGCAGGCCTTCCAACAAGCTTAGCTCATTGGGCTGGCGCAACAGCAGGCCGGCGCTGTCTTCCAGCTCGGGATACAAGCGGTTGAGTTGGCGGGCAGTATTAGCCAAATCAGGCTGCCAAAGCCGGAACAAATACCATAGCAGCAAGGCAAGTCCCAAAAAGCCCAGAGCCAGAGTAGGAGTGTGCCAGTCGGTTCCGCGCTGCCAGGCCATTATCAGCACCAGCAACCACGCCATTGCCGACAGCAGCGCGCGCGCGGTTTGCTGCCAGGCACGCTGGTGGGCTACCTGCTCCAGTAGTATATGCGGCGTTGCCAACGTTTGGTTTTTCGTTACCCTCATACAGCAGATGCATTACTAGCGGACACACGAGCTTGCCGGGACGCTACCAGCCGCTCAAAAGCCCACAAAATCCCTGCTGCCAGTATCCACCACACCCGCAAATCCACCGCCACCGGGCTTTTAACAACCGACTGCAGTACTGGCTGAGTATCGTCAAAACGCTGTAAAACGGAAGGTGGTAGCGTCCGGAAATCGTGCGCTGGATTTAGCGCTGGTTTCGGGTGCAGCAGCGGCAGGAGTAGGGCCGGCAGCTCTGCAGTTTCGCCCAATTCACTCCAGCCGGCCTGAAAACGGGTGTGCAGCTGATAGTGTCCGCCTTTTTGGGCAGGAGTATAAGTCAGCAGCGGCTGCCCGGTGGCATCCGCCCATAAGGCAAGCGCGCGGCTCATAGGGACGGCCTTGTCCCGCCGCTGAACAGGGACAACCGGCCCTTCCGGAAAAGGAGCAAAATGAGTAGCCACCGCCTTGCCCGGGCCGGCTGCTACCTGCCATACGTTCAGGCCGGTAGCCATGCTTGCTTTCAGCTCGGTTGGCAATGGCGCATCCGTCAACCAGAATACCCAGTCCAGCGGCTGGGCGGCAGGCGGCGCATCAGCGGAAACCACCAGCTGCAGAGGCATGGCTACGCCCAAGGCCGCGGCTCGCAGCGCAGCGCGCACATGGCGGGCTTCTTCGGCGTAGGCTGGGGCCATCCGCACCCACACGCGCCAGGCGTCCGTCTGAACGGGAATGGTATCAGTGGCGGAAACTAGCAGGGCGCGGTCGGCAGAAGTCTGATACTGCCAGTTGCCTAAGCCCGGTACGTCAATGGGCTGGGATGATACTGGCCGCATGATGGTACGAAAGGTGGTGCGGTTTTCTGCGCTGTGACCCAGCAGCAGTGTAAGTGTAGCAGGCGAAGGCCGGAAAGCCGCCTGCACCCACGTAGTGGAGTCATCCAAGGGAATGGCAGTCCAGGCCAGGCGCCGGGACAAGGCAGGGCGGTTGCCCTGAAAATGCCGGAGCCTGGCGGAAGTAAATGCCCACAGGCGGCCTTGGGGAAATGAGTCGGTGGCCTGCTGCAGACGTGCCCACAGGTTCTCTACGGGTTGCGGTTTTTGGCTAGCCGGGTACGCCGAATCCGGCCGCAACCAGGCGGCCGTCGGTATCAGGGGAAAGCCGCGCTGTAGCAACCGTAAGGAATGCCCTCGGCGGCGTAACGAATCTATCTGCGGGCGTACCGCCTCTACGCCGCCGGAAGTCAGTAGCTCCGGGCTGATGAGTACGGGGCCTCGTAGCGGCTGGGCCGGGCGCTGCCAAACCGGACCGGCCAGCGCCAGGGCCAGCAGTGACAGTACGGATACGCGGAGCAAAAACAACAGCAGCTGTTCCGGGCTGAGTCGCCGTAACCGCCGGTTAGCGCCGGCTTCCAACCACCGCAAACTGCCTACCTGTACCGTGCGGCCGGGCCGCCGGTTCCACAAATAAATGGCCAGGGGTACCACTAAGGCACCTAAAGCCAGTAATGCGGAAGGAGAGAGCAGCGTAAACAAATGCGTAAAGAAATAGGTAGAAAAGATTAGCGCAGCATAAACCGGCGGCGTTGCAGAAACTCGCGCATGGCCCGGGTTAGCTGTTCGTTGGTGGTCAGCAGGTGATAATCAAAGCCCTGGCGGCGGGCATTGGAGGCTGTGTCGCGCAGCCAGGCGGTTAGGTTCTGCTGCCAGGTGGCGCGCTGCTGGTCGGCATCCAGCTGCAGGGTACGGCCGGTTTCGAGGTCTTCCAGCGTAAGAGAACCGCGGAAAGTGAAGTGCTGCTCATTATGGGCCAACAGGTGTAGAAGCAAAACCTCGCCGGTGGCGGCTTGCAGGCGCACCAGCAGGTCCATGATTTCGCCTTCGGCCTCATACAAGTCGCTGACACAGATAGTCAGGCTGCGCCGACGCGTGGCGGTCAGCGAAGCCAGAGCTGGGGGCTCGGGAAACTGGCCCTGGGCTGTGGTCTGCTCCAGGGCGTGAAAAATGCGCGCCAGCTGCCGGGTATCGTTGCGGGCCGGAATGTGCTGCAGCCCGGCCGGGTGTAGAATGGTCAGGGCCACGGCGTCGCCCTGCTGCTGGGCCAGGTAGGCTAGCGCGGCCAGCAGCAGCCGGGCGTAGTCCAGCTTGGTCAGGCCGTTGTCGTCGCGGTGGTTCATGCTGGCCGTGGCATCCAGCAGCAAATGCACCGTGAGGCTGGCTTCCACTTCCGATTCGCGGATGTAGTAGCGGTCGGAGCGGGCAGCCAGGCGCCAGTCCAGGCGGCGCAGGTCGTCGCCGGGTAGGTAGGGGCGGTACTGACTGAACTCCAGCCCCGAGCCGCGCTGCCGGCTCTCATGCTGCCCATGCATAAACTCCTCCGCCGCCTGCCGGGCAGCCAGCGGCAGGTTTTTCAGCGCATGCAGGAGTTCAGGGGAAAGCATGAATGATTTGTGGGGTATGGTCAGGCTGCGGTTACCGGTTCGGCCCGACAAATGATGATTAGCAATGCTTAGAGCTTTACTGCTTTCAGCAGCTCCACTACGGCATCGTCCGCGGTAATATTCTCGGCTTCGGCGTTGAAGTTCAGCAGCACGCGGTGGCGCAGCACGGCCGGGGCCAGCGTATGCACATCATCCGGCGTGGCCGCAAACCGACCCTGCAACAGGGCCCGGGCTTTAGCGCACAGAATAAGCGCCTGCCCGGCCCGCGGCCCCGCGCCCCAGCGGCCGTATTGCTGGATGAAAGGTACCGTAGAGGTAGCAGGCCGGGTGGCGCGCACCAGGCGGTTCACAAAATCCAGCAGTTCCGGGCTCATGCTCACTTGCCGCACCAGCTCCTGCAACTGCCGAATATCAGGGCCGCTGAGCACGGAGTTTACCACGGCCCGGTGGGTGCCGGTGGTGCCGCTTAGTACCGCCAGCTCTTCCTGCTCCGAAGGGTAGCCCATGCGGATGTAGAGCAAAAAACGGTCGAGCTGGGCTTCCGGCAGTGGGTAGGTGCCGCTTTGCTCAATGGGGTTTTGGGTGGCCAGCAGGAAGAACGGCTGAGGCAGGGCGTGCTCCTGCCCGGCGTAGGTTACGTGGCCTTCCTGCATGGCTTCCAGCAGCGCCGCCTGGGTTTTGGGCGGCGTGCGGTTGATTTCATCCGCTAAAACCAGGCTGGCGAAAATGGGGCCTTCGTTGAATTTGAACGAGCGGTGCCCGGTGCCGTGGTCCTCTTCCAGTACCTCCGTGCCCAGGATATCGGTAGGCATCAGATCCGGCGTGAACTGGATGCGGCGGAAGGGCAGATCCGTAGCGGCGGCCAAGGTGCGCACCAGCAGGGTTTTGGCCAGGCCCGGCACGCCTTCCAGCAGCGCGTGCCCACCCGCCAGCAGGGCTACCAGCACTTCGTCCAGCACCTGCTGCTGGCCTACGATGACCTTGCCAATTTCCTGACGGAGAGGTGTGAGTTTGGCAAGCAGCTGGCGGAGTTCTTGTTCAGTCATAAAATTCAGTAGGTCAGAGCGAGATATCTCCATGCTGACGTTTTGTTTCTCTTAATTACTACCCGGCCAAATGCTTCGGCCTGGTCCTGAGTTACACAGTTAGAGCATACAGCAAGATATTGACGCCAAACTTGGTGTTGTCTTCAGCCAGGAAGCGCTTGTTGCGGAAATCGTAGTCCCACTCGCAGCCGTAGTCTTTGTTGGAGTAGAGCACGCCCAGGCGGCCGTTTATTTCGATGCCTTTGAGGTAGTCGTGCACCAGGTCGTCGCCCCAGCCATTGAGCTCGAAAGCGGTGGGAGGTGGCCCTTCCTTGAACTTGAAAAACTGCGAGTAGAGCGGATGCGTGTTCGGGATTTTGCGCAGCGCCCCGGCCCCGAAACACTGGCGCATCTGCTCCTCAAAGGAGCGTGCAAACAGCCCGTCGATGTCGTGGTTGCAGTCATCCACAAACACAAAGCCGCCGCCGCGCACATACTGCGTGAAGTTCTTTTTCTCCTGCTCCGAAAACTGCACCAGCCGGTGGCCGGAAAGGTAGCAGAACGGGTAGCGAAACAGCTCCGGCGAGTCCAGGGCCACTACTTTCTCCTTGGGCGCAATGGGCACCTTGGTGTACTCTACCAGGGAATGCAACAGGTTGGCGGGCATCCGTTCGTCCACGGCATCCCAGTCGCCGGAGTGGTAGCTGAGGCGGACGAAGGTGAACGGGGCGGGCATAGCGGGGCGAATACGTGCGGCAAAGACAATACCGAGCCCACAAAGGTGGCTTATGAGCTTGGGCGAAAGAGGAAAAAAAGCGAAATAGCGCCGCAATCTGCTTCAGTATGGCGCGTTTAAGCCAGCACACTATGGTTCTATTCTCCTGCCAAGTTACTTCCGCACCTTTTTACCCTTTGCAACTGCTATGAAAAAACTTATGCTTTTGCTGGCTGGCCTTCTGGTGGGCAGCGCCGCTTCCGCTCAAATAGGTATAAAAGGGGGCCTGAATGCCGCCGTGCTCGATGGGGAGCAAATCAGCCAGAAAACCGATTATAACTATACTTACCACGCCGGCTTTTTCTACACCTATAATGTGGTAGGGCCGCTTTCCATCCGGCCGGAGCTACTCTACTCCCTACAGGGCGCTGATTTTAAAGCCGCTCAGGAAGACTACGAAACCAAGCTGCAATACCTGAATCTGCCCATCCTGCTCGACCTCAAACTCAGCCGCCTGCACCTGCAGGCCGGCCCGCAGTTTGGGGTGTTGCTCACGGCCAAGCAGGCCGGCACCGTACTGGTCAGCTATGACCCCGCCACCCAGATGGAAACCTACGGCAGCGTAAGCCACCAGGTAAACGACCAGTACAAAAAGCAGGATTTTAGCCTGTGCGTGGGCGCTGAGCTGGAGCTGCTGGCCGGCCTGCGCGCCGGTGGCCGCTTCAACGCCGGCCTCACCGATATTGCCGACTATAAAGACGTCCGCAACCCCAACGACCCCCGCCTAAAAAACCGCGTGGTGCAGGCTTATCTGGCGTTTCAGTTGGGCGGGAAGTAGCGCATACAACTTTCCTGCGTCAACCTAATCGAATAGTCACCCTAAAAAACAGCTGTCATCCTGAGCTTTGCGAAGGACCTTATCACGCATCAACGATAATCGTAGCAACGACTCGTTCTAGCAAGAGAAGGCCCTTCGCAAAGCTTAGGATGACAGCCTTTTTTTAGTGGAAGGAAGCTGCTACTACACCGCGTCCGATAAGCTAGTAAACGTGAAGTCCCGGATTTTCATGGGCGGTATAACGTTGCCACCCAGACGCACGGGCTTGCCCAGGGCTTCCACGTTGTTGAGCATAATCACCGGGCTTTCGTTGAAGCGCATGTTTTTGATAGGGAATTTGATCTTCCCGTTCTCAATGTAGAAGGTTCCGTCGCGGGTGAGGCCGGTGACCAGCAGGGTTTGCGGGTCCACGTCGCGGATGTACCACAGGCGCGTGACCAGAATGCCTTTGGCGGTGCTCTTGATCATATCCTCCAGACTCTGGGTGCCGCCGCTCATCACAAAGTTGCCGCCAAAAGCGGTGGGCTCCACCTTGTTTTTCTGCGCCCAGAAGCGGGTGTAGTACAGATTCTTCACCACGCCCTTTTCCACCCAAGGCATGCGCTTCACGGGCAGTCCTTCGCCATCGAAAACGCCTCCAGGGGCAGTAGCATTCTGCGGGTCGGTGTAGATGCTGATTCGGTCATCGAAGAGCTTCTCGCCGGTTTTGTTGCCGCCGCCTTTTTTGCTCAGGAACGAGCGGCCTTCGTCGGCTTCGCGGGCATCCAGGGCATACACCAGGCGGTTCAAAAGTCCTTCATCTGATACCAGGGCGGCGGGCTCCAAAATCACGGTGTATTTGCCGGGCTCAATAGCGCGGGCATTTACCGAAGACGCGGCTTTATCGGCGGCGCGCTTGGTGAGGGCCTTGGCATCAAAGCTCTTCACGTCGGCAAAGTCGGCCACGGCGTAGCCGGAGCCTTTGCCGTCGGCGGTGCGCACCGTTACGCTGTAGTCAATGTTGGTGAACTGCTGGTAGGCCTCCAGCCCTTTGCTGTTGCGCAGGGCCTGAAACGAAGACGCATCTTCCAGAAAGCCGGCTGCCGTGAGCTTGCGGCTTTCGCAGAGGGCAATACTGTCGCCGGCCGCCTGGGCCCGCATGTCCGGTGTGATGGCCGCCGTGGCGGGAACAAACGTGGCGGGCGTGAGATACTGCTGCGGGCCGAGCATGGGTACGTATTCCGGATCTTCGGGAGCGAGGCGCGCAATTTCCTCGGCCCGCTTCACGCACTGGCGCAAGGTGGCGTCATCAAACTGGTTGCAGGTAGCCACACCCGATTTCTTGCCGAAGCGTGCTTCCACGGCCAACGACACGTTATCGGACATGCCCGCAGTGCTCACGTTGTTGCGGGCGTAGCGGATGTTGCCGCTGAGGCGGCCCTGCAGCGTGCCGGCGCACTCATCAGCCTGCGAGAAGCTGAGTACTTTTTTCAGGATAGCCTGAGACTCTTCTTGGGAAAGGATAGGCATCGGAGGAAAGCTGAGGGGTTGAGAAGATAAGCCAGCAAGTGCTTAGCCGATTTTGCGGGCCGTATTGATGACGTTCACGCCATTGAAGCGCGTGGTGCTGGAGCCGTGGCTCACCGCCGAGCTTTGGCTGGGCTGGCCCTTACCATCGTTAAAGAAGCCCGCAAACCGGTAGTCCGACTGGTCACACACGGCCGAGCAGCTGTTCCAGAACTCCTGGGTGTTCGACTGATACGCCACGTCTTCCAGCATACCCGTGATTTTGCCTTTCTCAATGGCATAAAACACCTGCCCGCCAAACTGGAAGTTGTAGCGCTGCTGATCAATGGAGAAGGACCCGTTACCGGCAATGTAAATGCCTTTATCCACGTTTTTCACCATCTCATCCACACTGAGCTTGGCAGCTCCGGGCTTTAGGCTTACGTTCGGCATGCGCTGGAACTGCACGTCTTTCCAGGACTGGGCGTAGCAGCACCCATCCGACTCGTTCTGGCCCACCATGTGCGCCTGGTCCCGAATCTTCTGGTAGTCCACCAGCTTGCCTTCGGTAATCAGGTTCCATTCTTTGGTTTTTACGCCTTCATCATCGTAGCCTACCGCGCCTAGGGAGCTGGTTTGCAGCTTGTCAGCTACAATGTTCACCTGCTTGGAGCCGTAGGGCTTGCCTAGCTTTTTCCACTCCAGCGTAGCAAACGATGTACCCGCGTAGTTGGCCTCGTAGCCCAGCACGCGGTCCAGCTCCAGCGGGTGCCCTACCGATTCGTGGATGGTCAAACCCAGGTGGTGCGGGTCCAGCACCAGGTCGTACTTGCCGGGGGTGACGGATTTGCAGCTGAGCTTTTCCTTGGCCTGTTTGGCGGCGCGGGCGGCATCTTCCAGTATGTCGTAGCTGTACTTATAGCCCACCACATCGGAGCCTTGGGGCCCGGCTACTTTGTCCTCGGCCTTGGGCGTGAGGTATTCGTATCCCATGCCCATGGGGGAACTCAGGGCCTGCCGGCTGCGGAACTTGCCCGAGGTGCGGTCGACCACCGTAACGCCAAACGTGGGGTAAATGCGGTGAATATCCTGGTCGATATAAGAGCCATCCGTCGAGGCAAAGTACTTCTGCTCGTTCACCTGAAACAACACCGAATTCACGAAGCTCGCACCATTGTCCAGCGCTTTGGCGTTAGCCGCCAGCAGCAGGTCTACTTTCTCTTTTACAGGTACTTCGAAAGCGTTTTGCTTGATAGGCGCTTTCCAGCTTACCTCGCCGTAGCCCTTCTGCGGCGCCAGCCGCACCTGCTCTTTCTGCACCTTGGCATTAGCCTTGGCAATCTGCACGGCCAGCTGTGCCGCTTTGGCCAGACCGGCTTCCGTTACGGTATTGGTAGACGCAAACCCCCAGGTACCGTTGGCAATAACCCGCACGCCGGCGCCAAAGCTTTCCGTGCTGGCAATGTTTTGTACCTGCTTTTCGCGGGTGAAAATGCCCTGGTTGAGGTAGCGGCCAATGCGCACATCGGTATAGGTGGCGCCGGCGGCTTTTGCCGCGTTCAGGGCGGCATCGGCCAGGCGCTTTTTAACGGCTACATCGGGGCCGGCTTCCAGCAGGCGCATGGGGTCCACGGCATTGCCGGCAAAGCTGGGTAGAGAGGGCAGCCACAGAGCACCCGTCGCAAGGCCGGTTAGGCCCACAAAATCACGTCTTTTCAAAGGAGTAGAGGTAGGGAGTGAAGTAGGCCCGTCTTGCCAACGGTGGAAAGTAAGGAGGTAGCCTTTACTTGCCGCCGTTGGCAAGACAGTCGTTACACGGCGTCAGAGAGGCTAGTGAAGGTGAAGTCCCGAATTTTCAGCGGGGGCACCAGGTTGCCACCTACCCGCACGGGTTTGCCCAGGGCTTCCAGGTTGTTGAGCATGATAATGGGCGACTCGTTGAAGCGCATGTTCTTGATGGGAAATTTGATTTTCCCGTTCTCAATGTAGAAAGTTCCGTCGCGGGTGAGGCCGGTGTACAGCAGCGTTTGCGGGTCTACCGGACGGATGTACCACAGGCGCGTCACCAGAATGCCTTTGGCTGTGCCCTTAATCATGTCTTCCACGCTCTGGGTGCCGCCTTCCATAATCCAGCCACCGGGAGGTGGTAGGTCGGGAATACCCGATTTCTGGGCCCAGAAGCGGGAGCTGTACAGGTTCTTCACCACGCCCTTCTCCACCCAGGTTACTTTCTTCTGCGGGCGGCCGTCGCCGGCAAAGGTCAGGTCCGGAATTTCGGCGTTGGTAGGGTCGGAGTAGATGGTTACCCGCTCATCGAAAAGCTTTTCGCCTTTCTTATTGCCGCCGCCTTTTTTGCTCAGGAACGAGCGGCCTTCGTCGGCGTTGCGGGCATCCATGGCATTCATCAGTGCATTCAGCAGCGAGGCGTCGCTGTTGGCTACCAGGGCAGCCGGCTCCAGAATCACGGTGTACTTGCCGGGCTCAATGGCCTTGGCATTGCGCGACATAGAAGCTTTATCGGCCGCAATTTTGGTCAGGCGGGCGGCGTCAAATTTGCTGGAGTCGTTGTAGTCGGCGGTGGCGTAGCCGGAGCCAGTGCCATCGGGCGTACGCACCGTTACGCTGTACTCCAGGCCGGTTTGCTGCTGATAAGCCTCTAGGCCTTTGTTGTTGCGGCGGGCTATAAAATTGGCAGAGTCAACCAAAAATGCGGCGGAGGAAAGCTTGCGCTCATCACACAGCGCCATGCCGGCGGCTACCTGCTTGGCCCGGAAATCGGGGTTGATGCCGGCCGTGCTGGCCGCATATGACGAGGGCGAAGTCAGGTACTGCTGCGGGCCCAGCAGGGGCATGTACTCGGGATTTTCCGGGGCCAAGCGGGCAATTTCTTCGGCCCGCTTCACGCACTGGCGCAGCGTAGCATCATCAAACTGGTTGCAGGTGGCCGTGCCCGACTTCTTGCCGAAGCGGGATTCTACGGCCAGCGCTACGTTGTCGTCGGCGCCGCTGGTGCTGATGGCATTGCGCGCTGAGCGCACGTTGCCGCCAATGTTGCCCGTGAGCGTGACTTCGCACTCATCGGCGGTGCTGAAGCTCAGTACTTTTTTCAGGATGGCCTGGGATTCTTCTTGAGAAAGGATTGCCATGAAAATGGATGTCTTTTGGAATAAGGGTTCGGCTGCGCTGGGCAGGACGGACTGATTTAGCCGATTTTGCGGGCCGTATTGATGACGTTCACGCCGTTAAAGCGCGTGGTGCTGGAGCCGTGGCTCACGGCCGACACCTGCGGCGGCTGACCTTTGCCATCGAAGAAGGAGCCGAACAAGCGGTAATCCGACTCGTCGCAGATGGCCGAGCAGCTATTCCAGAACTCCTGGGTGTTCGACTGATAGGCCACGTCTTCCAGCATACCCGTGATTTTGCCTTTCTCAATGGCGTAGTAGGCCGTGCCCCCAAACTGGAAGTTGTAGCGCTGCTGGTCAATGGAGAAAGACCCGCGGCCGGCAATGTAAATGCCCTTGTCCACGTTCTTCACCATGTCGTCCACGCTCATTTTCTCTTTGCCAGGCTTCAGACTGATGTTGGCCATGCGCTGGAACTGCACATCCTGCCACGACTGCGCGTAGCAGCAGCCATCCGACTCGGTCTGGCCAACCATGGCGGCCTGGTCGCGGATTTTCTGGTAGTCTACCAGCTTGCCTTCCTTGATGATATCCCACTCCTTGGTCTTCACGCCTTCGTCATCGTAACCCACTGCGCCCAGCGAACCGGGCTGCAGCTTATCGGCCACAATGTTGACGATTTTGGAGCCATAAGGCTTGCCGGATTTTTTCCACTCCAGGGTAGCGAAGGACGTGCCGGCGTAGTTGGCCTCATAGCCCAGCACGCGGTCCAGCTCGGTAGCGTGACCCACGGATTCGTGAATGGTCAGACCCAGGTGATTGGGGTCCAGCACCAGGTCGTATTTGCCCGGCGTAACCGACTTGGCGGTGAGCTTTTCCTTGGCCTGCTTAGCGGCCAGGGCAGCATCTTCCAGCATGTCATAGCTCTTTTTGTAGCCCACCAGGCCCGTACCAGCGGGACCGGCAATCTTGTCCTGAGCCTTCGGAATCATGTACTCGTAGCCCATGCCCATGGGCGAGCTTAGCGCCTCGCGGGAGCGGAACTTGCCCGAGGTACGGTCAATGGCCGTCACGGTAAAGGTGGGCCAGATACGGTGGATATCCTGATCGATGTACGAGCCATCCGTCGAAGCGAAATACTTCTGCTCATTCACCTGGAACAGGGCCGAGTTGACGTAGGTAGCACCGTTGTCCAGGGCCTTGGCGTTGGCAGCCAGCAGCAGGTCTACTTTGTCTTTTACGGGTACTTCGAAGGCATTCTTTTCGATGGGCGCTTTCCAGGTGACTTCGCCGTAGCCTTTCTGGGGAGCCAGCTGCACTTTGGCTTTCTGCACCTTGGCATTAGCCTTAGCAATGGAAGCGGCCATTTTAGCGGCATTGGCAATGCCAGCTTCGGTTACGGTATTGGTAGCGGCAAACCCCCAAGTGCCATCCACAATCACGCGCACGCCAGCGCCAAAGCTTTCGGTGCTGGTAATGTTCTGCACCTGCTTTTCGCGGGTGAAAACGTACTGGTTCAGGTAGCGGCCAATGCGCACATCGGCGTACGTGGCACCGGCGGATTTGGCGGCATTCAGAGCAGCATCGGCCAGGCGCTTTTTCAGGGCCGGATCAATGGCTTCCAACAAACGGTCGGGGTCTACGGCAGTGCCGCCAAAACCGGGCAGGCTGGGCAGGAACAGGGCACCGGCGGCCAGACCGGTCACACCTACAAAATCACGTCGTTTCAAAAGCGTAGAAGTGTTAGGAGATAGAGAGAAAAGAGAGGGTGAACCACAACTTAAAACGTGGCTGAAGGACGCCCGCCGGAAATGGAAGGCTGCTTACCGGTTGGAAAATAGCTAACCTGATATGATATATCATCTACTGCCGAAATTCTATTGCCGACCGTAAGTCTGAGAATAGCTCTAAAATGCTCAGAATCCTTGAAAAAGCGGTGGATGTTCGGCTGATAAATCAGCTTACAAGCGCTAGCAAATCAGCCGCAATGCCCGACCAGGGCTGGGCAAGGTCCAGAGTAGCTACCCGCACCGGAAAGCCGCCCAGCGTGTAGCGCAGATCCACAGCGCGCGTAGTGGCCGGATACAGCAGAACACCTTCCAGCTGCTGCCCGAGGAGTTGGGGCTGATTCTGTAGATAGGCGTAGAGCTGGTAGAGGTGGGGGGCAATGAGGCGCTGCTGGTTGTAGCGCGTGCGCAGCGCGGCGGCGTAGTATTTAGTATCGAGGATGAGCTTCCGGTCGGGAGCTTCCAGGGTGGTATCGGTAATCATGGCGGGCAGCAGGGCCAGGTCTTCGGCCCGCTCGGCGGCGGCCTGCCATTGAATGGTTTCCGAGAGCACCCGGTAGCGGCGCTGCTCCAGCCGGTAGAAGTTGCGCACAAACTGCTCAAACAGCCGCGCCATCAGCACCTCGTCGCGGCGGAAGTCCCGGAAGCGGAACGGACCTTCGCTGTCCGGCTCGGGCAGGGCGCTGGCATGGAGCAGTTCGCAGAGGTTGAGCAGAAACCGCTCCGGGCCGGTGTGCTGCTGGCGGCGCACCAGGCGCAGGGTGTGGCTGCTGAGCGGTAAAGCTGAAACTCCCACCGGAAAACGGGTCAGCACTTGGCGTACTTCGTGGCGCAACGCAGCGGGTAGCTGGCGGGAGCGGCCTAGCTGTTGCAGCGTACCCAGCAGTAAGCCATTCAGCGGCGTGTTGTAGCCCAGCTCATCATAAGCACACACGGCCCGGCCACGGGGCAGCAGATTGCGCAATAGGGTAGGGGCCAGGAGCACCCGCCCGCGCAGCTCGGGCAGCTCCTCTTCCCGCTCGGTATACGTCTGGCGCAGGCCTTGTTTCAGTTGTCGGCGCAGGGCCGTGAGCAACAGGCGCGTGAGTAGCTCTACCGGCCGGTGAAACTCCGCGGCTTCTACCATCTGCAGCTCGCCTGGCTCTGGCAGGCGGTTCCAGGCGTAGCAGAGCAGGTAGTAAAGGTTCTGAATGGGAATCACGGCCGCCGACATAACTGGTTAGCTGCCCAGTAGCCGTTTGATTTGCGCCGTGGCTTTGGCGGGCTGATCCAGCCAGTACTCCGTAAGCAACGGGGCAATTTCCTGAGTCAGGATTAGCTGCAGCCAGGTTTCTGCTTCGCTGACTTTCTGGGGCGGGTGGCAGAAGTAGCTGTGGCCGATGCGGAAATCAGGTCCCAGGTCCGGGTCATCAGCAATGGTTTGGTTGAGCTCGGTAAGGCGGGCCGTGAGACGCTGAATAACCGTGGCCGGTACGCCCTGCCCAGCCAGAAACTCCTGCAGGGGCTGCCCGAACTCCGGCTCCAGATTCACAAAGGCAAACCGTCGCCGCAGGGCGTAGTCCAGCGGGGCCAAGCTACGGTCGGCGGTGTTCATGGTGCCGATAACGAACAGGTTTTCCGGCACGAAGAAGTGCGGCGCATCAGCCGGGGCGTAGGGGAGGCGCACGGCGTGGGCGGGGCCGCGCTTATCGGCCTCCAGCAACAGCAGCAACTCGCCAAAAATGCGGCTCACGTTGCCCCGGTTCAGTTCATCAATCAGCAGGAAATATGGCCGGGTGGGGTCCGTGGCGGCCTGGCGGCAAACGTCGGGCAGTACACCATCCGTGAGGCGGAACGTGCCAGCGGCATCGGGGCGGAAGCCCTGCACAAAGTCTTCGTAGCTGTAGCTGGGGTGAAACTGCACCAGCTCCGTGCGGGCGGCATCGGTAGTGCCCAGCAGCAGCCAGGCCAGCCGCTGGGCCAGGAAGGTTTTGCCGGTGCCGGGCGGGCCCTGCAGCAGCAGGTTTTTGCGGCGCTGCAGCGCGGCCAGAGCGGCATCCAACTCATCTTCGCTAATGAATAGCTCGGCCAGGGCTTGGGCCCGGGTGTAGGTGGCCGGCGTATCGTAGGGTGCGGTGGGCTCTGCCGCTATGGCAGCAGTGGAAGGGTGCGGCGGGGCTTTACGGGTAGGGCGGCCGGTGTATAAATCCTCCAGCTGCTCCTGTTCGGCCACGTCGCTATCCAGCGGGGAGTTGGCCAGGGTGGGGCGCTTGGCGGCAATGGTAAAATCAAGCTGTTCCAGCAATTGGTTGGTGGCGGCGCCGCTGGGCAGGGGCCAGGTGGCTTGGGGTTGCTGGGTAGCCAGGCGGTAAGCTAGCTGCGCCACGGCGCGGGGCGGATAGCGCCGGCCGCGGTAAACCAAGTCATAGACCGTGCTGGGCGGCAGGCGCTGGCCTTCGCGCTCAATCTGGCGGAGGGCTCGCAGTACGTGTTGGCGGGTGAGGGGAAACAGGTCGGGCATTCGGTTAAATGTACGCGCAAAACGATTTGCCGATGTTGTGACTTTTCCGGGCATATGCTATTGGGATATTGAATTACCTAGCATGCCGGTATATTGCCAGGCAAACTGATTATTACAATAAATCTAATATGATTTTATATAGTACCTTGTTTTGCATACTAGCAATTATTATGTTTACACATCATTTGTAGCTAGTCTGGGTTTAAGCTGCTTATTTTTGACAGTGGGCAACCCGGCTGCATAAAAAGATGTCCGTCAGATAACTCATCATCATTCTTCTCTTCTCCCTCTCCTTCACATGAGAAAAATCTTTACCGCTACGGCCTGCTTGCTAAGTGCAGTTGCCATGGCGCAAACGCCCGCCGCACCAGCTGCTGAGCCGGAGTCGCCTTACCGCGCCTCGGCCACCAAAGTCAACGACCTGGTGCATACCAAGCTTGATGTGCGCTTCGACTACGCCAAGCGCTACCTCTACGGTAAGGAATGGGTAACGCTGAAGCCCCACGCTTACGCCACCGACTCGCTGCGCCTTGATGCCAAGGGCATGGATATCAAGACAGTAGCCTTGATGAATGGCGAGCAGCTGCAGCCCCTGAAGTACGATTACTCCGACAACAATAACCTGCGCATTCATCTGGGCAAAACCGTGGCCCCGGGCGCGCCCTACACAGTGTATATCGAGTACACGGCCAAGCCTGACGAGCTGAAGGTAAAAGGCAGTGCAGCCATTAACGATGCTAAGGGCCTGTACTTCATCAACCCCGACAGTGCCGTGAAAGGCAAGCCGGTGCAGATCTGGACGCAGGGCGAGACGGAAGCATCCTCAGCTTGGTTTCCTACCATCGACCGACCCAATCAGAAGACCACCTCCGAAATCAGCATGACGGTACCCAGCAAGTACGTTACGCTGAGCAACGGCGCGCTGGTGAGCCAGAAGCCCGCCGGTGCCGGCCTGCGCACCGATACCTGGAAAATGGAGATGCCCCACGCGCCCTACCTGTTTATGATGGCCGTTGGTGACTTCAAAATCTACAAAGACACCTGGCGCGGCAAAGAGGTGAGCTACTACCTGGAGCCCAAGTACGCCCCCTTCGCCAAGCAGATTTTCGGCAACACGCCCGATATGCTGGAGTTCTTCTCCAACCGCCTGGGCGTGGAGTACCCCTGGAATAAGTATTCCCAGATTGTGGTGCGCGACTACGTGAGCGGCGCCATGGAAAACACCTCGGCCACGCTGCACGGCGACTTTGTGCAGATGACCGACAAGCAGCTGGTAGACCGTGAATACCAGAACGAATCCGTTATTGCCCACGAGCTGTTTCACCAGTGGTTTGGCGACTATGTAACGGCTGAAAGCTGGAGCAACCTGACGGTGAATGAGTCGATGGCTGACTTCTCCGAAGGGCTCTACGCCGAGCACAAGTACGGCGCCGATGCCGCCGACTCGCACAACCACCGCAACCTGCGCAACTACCTGCGTAGCCCCAAGGATGCCCAAAAGCAGCTCGTGCGCTTCCATTATGACGATAAGGAAGACATGTTTGACTTGGTGAGCTACCAGAAAGGCGGCGCCATTCTGGACATGCTGCGCACTTACCTCGGCGACGACGTGTTCTTTGCTGGCCTGCAGAAATACCTGAAGGATAATGCTCTGGGTAACGGCGAAGCGCACCAGATGCGCCTGGCTATGGAAGCCGTTTCGGGCAAAGACCTGAACTGGTTCTACAACCAGTGGTACTATGGCACCGGCCACCCGGTGGTAAGCATTGACTATGCCTGGGATGCTGCCAAAAAAGTGCAGTCGGTAACCGTAAAGCAAAACCAGCCCGGCCAGATTTTCCAGCTGCCCTTCGCCATTGATTACTACGTGAATGGCAAAGTGGAGCGCCAGCGCGTGATGATGACCGAGGCTACCCAGACCTTCACCATGCCGCTGGCCGCTAAGCCAATGCTGGTAGACGTGGACGCTGAAAAGACCCTGGTGTGGCAGCAGACGGACAATAAGCCGCTAACTGAGTATGTGTACCAGTACGCGCACGCACCGCTCTACGTAGCCCGCCGCGAAGCCCTGCTGGCCGCTGATGCCAAGCAAACTACCGATGCCGCCGCCCGCACGCTGCTGCTGGCTGGCCTGAACGATAAGTTCAACAACCTGCGCATGGTAGCTGCTGAGCGCCTAAAGCTGGAAGACAAAACGGTAGCTAAAGCCGCTGCCCCAGCCCTGCGCAAGCGCGCCGCCGAGGAGAAAGACCCGCATGCGCTGGCCACCATGCTCACCTCTCTGGCCAAGCTGAAGGATAAGAAAGACGAGAAACTCTTCACCAAGCAGGTGAACACCAGCGAATCGTATGCCGTGCAGGCGGCGGCTCTGCAGGCTCTGGCGGTTGTAAACCCCAAAGCAGCCCTGAGCAAGGCCCAGACCTTGGAAAGCACCGACCAGGGCGCGCTGAGCCAGGCAGTGGTCGGCGTATATGCCAAGGCCGGCGGGCTGGGCCAATGGAACTACGTGCGCGACAAGTTTGATGCCGCCAGCGGCCAGAACAAGTTTTCCTACTTTGAAGGCATGGGCACCATGTTGGCCCGCCTCGAGGACCCGAAAGCCTTTGCCGAAGACGTAGACCGCCTCAAAGGCCTAGCCGTGCAGTACAAAAAGTACGGTGTCGATCAGCCCGTAATCGGTATGATTCAGGCCGCTCTGAAGGAGCAGGCCGGTAAGCCTAACGCCGCTGCTAACCAAGCCGTGGCTGAAAAGGCTATTGCCGAGATTCAGGCTGCCAAGTAAGGCGCTGACTCTTCAAGTTAAGTAAAACACAAGGCCGTTCTGACGTTAGTCGGAGCGGCCTTGTGTTTTTAGAAAAAATTAAAAGCTAGTTCCCCTCCTCAGCTGAGGAGGGGCCAGGGGTGGTTGACCAATCGTCGAACAAGAAACTAGTTCTAATCATTTAGCTCTAGTCTTTCAACCAACCCGGCGGCAATAAACTGCCGCGTCCCCTCCTTAGCTGAGGAGGGGAACTAGCTTTCTGACTTCTGGTCGCATATGTATATTTCATTCTGCCGCCACCACCGTGCGCCGGATACCCAGCTTTTTCATGCGGGCTTCTAGGGTTTTGGGGTTGATATCGAGCAGCACAGCAGCCCCGTTGGGGCCACTGACGCGGCCACCGGTAAGCTGCAGCGCCGCCAGAATGTGCTGCCGCTCTTGTTCCTTCAAAGTAAGCAGAGGAGAAGAAAAATCGGGTAGGGCGGGGCTGGCCTGGGCGGCGGTGGCAGAGAAGCCGGCAAACTCCAGAAATGGCCCTTGGCTCACAATCACAGCCTGCTCCAGTACGTGTTCCAGTTCCCGGATATTGCCGGGCCAGGAGTACGCCCGCAGGGCCTGCAAATCCCGTTCGCGCAGGCCGCGTACCGGGCGGCCCATCTGCTTGGTGAAGCGCTCCAGAAAGTAGCGGGCAAGGGGCTCAATGTCCTCGGGTCGCTCACGCAGAGCGGGCAGGCGCACCGGAAACACGTTCAGGCGGTAGTACAAATCGGCGCGGAAGCGGCCGGCGGCTACCTCGTCTTCCAGCACGCGGTTGGTGGCGGCAATAACGCGGGCATTGCTACGTATCACGCGCTGCCCGCCAATGCGCTCAAACTCCTTTTCCTGCAGCACCCGCAGCAGCTTGGCCTGCAAATCAAGGGGTAACTCGCCTACCTCATCCAGGAAAATAGTGCCGCCATCAGCCAGTTCAAACTTGCCCATGCGCCGGTCGGTAGCACCGGTAAAGGAGCCTTTTTCGTGCCCGAAAAGCTCACTCTCAATAAGCTGGGCCGGTAGGGCGGCGCAGTTCAGCTTAATCAGGGCCCGCTCGTGGCGGGGGGAAAGGTGGTGCAGCGCCCGCGCAATGAGCTCTTTGCCGGTGCCCGTCTCGCCGGTGATGAGTACAGTAGTATCGGTGGGGGCTACCTGGGCAACGCGCTTGAGCACGGCCTGCATCACCGGGCTGTTGCCGATAACTTCCTCAAAGTTGGTGGTAGTGTTGATTTCGTCAATCAGGTAGGTGCGCTCCTGCTCCACCTGGGCGCGCAGGGCCTCTATCTGCTCAAAGGCAAACAGATTTTCCAGAGCCAGCGCAATCTGAGGCACGAGGCTCAGCACCACGTCCAGGTCCTCCTGCCGAAAGGCATCGGGGCGGGTGTCGGCCAGGGTGAGCACGGCCGCGCCGTCGGGGCGGTTCCAGATGGGGGCTATCAGCAGGGCGCGGGTGTTGTGCTGTTCCCGTACCTGCCGCATCAGCGGATAGCGGCGGGCCAGCACATCAAACTCCTGATGGGTATAAATGGCAGGGTGCAGCAGTAAGTGAGCTACCTGCTGGTGCATTCGCTCCCGCTCCTCCGGGTCGGGGCCCCGGTCCGGATCCAGCGCGCGAAATGGCTCAAATTCCGTCGGACGGGAAAACTCGGCAAAGGCTTTCAGGGGCTCGCCGTTGCGCTGCACCCGGATACCAAAATATCGGAAGGGCACTACCTGACTCAGCTCCTGCACGACGGCTTTAAACAACGGTTCCCGCTCCTTGATGCTGAGCAGCACGTTATTCACGGCCAGCTGCAGGGACTTTTCCCGCTCGCGCTGAGCTACTTCTTCAAACGCCAGCGTATTGGAAATAGCGCTGGCCACCAGGCTGCCAATTTTCTCCATCAGGTCCCGGTCAGCGGGCGGCAAATCCGGGTGGCGGCGAGCCGCCAGGGCCATAAAGCCTATTAGCGTGCCCGCGGTGCGCAGGGGTACCACCGTAAGGTAGTGCATGCCATTGGTGAGCATGCGCTGAAAAGCAGTGGAGTCAGGATAGGTTGCGCTGGCCTTGGCTATATCCATTATCTGCACCACGGGGTTTTGGAGCATGAGCTCTACCGGCGAGCCCGCTACGGGGGTGCGCTGGGGCCGCTCGCGGGGCAGCAGGTCAGTTCTGTTCTCGGATGATTCGTTGAAATACTGCCGCAGGAAAATCCGCTTGTGCTGCAGGCCCGGATCCAGCGTGACCACGGCAATCATATCGAAAGGGAAAATAAGGCGCAGCTTCTCGGTTACAATCTGAAAAAGCGAGTCCTTATCCCGGGTGGTAGCAATGGCTTCGTTGAGATAAAGCAGCAGTGATTCGTCTTCGGCAATCATGAGCTTGGGTGTTCAATCCTTAAATATCAGGAGCATTATTTTGGGAAATCCTGATATATGAGAAAAACGCATATAAGGTAATTATGTTCCGAGTTAGCTGTATAAAAAATAAAAGACCATTTCCAGGCTGTTGACCCTATTTTTAGAGCTAAAAATCAGTTTGAGTCACCTCTGGCACATAGTTAGGTAAGAGGGCTGCACACACAAGCTGATTAACCATGCTTTCCCGACCTTCACTCACTGTTCCGCTATTAGCTCTTGGGCTGATGCTGGCCGGCAGTGCGCAAGCCCAACAAGGATCTGTTCTGTCCGATTCTTTAACTCTGGACGGTACCATTCGGTCCGTGCTGGATGCTAACCCCGCTATTACCTCGCTGGAGGAAGAAGTAAACGCCGCTACCAGCCGCGTGCAGCAAACCCGCGGCGGCTTCCTGCCCCAAGTAACCGGTACGGCCACGTACACCCGCATCGACCCGGTAGTAAAGCTGCAACTGGCGCCCGATGCCCCGGCCTTTCAGCTGGCACCCAATAATAACTACGATGCCCACATCACCCTGCAATACGGGCTGCTGGACTTCGGAAAAAAGGAAGCCTCCTATAATCTGGCCGAAAGCCGCCGGCTAACTGCCCAGGACCAGATTGCCGTGACACGCCGCGACCTGGCCTATGCTGCGGCTCAGGCCTACTATAATATTCTGTTCGTGCGCGAAAGTATTAAGGTGCAGGATCAGCAAATTGCCTCCCTGCGCCAGCATGAGCGCGAGATGGAAAAGCGCGTGGAGGGTGGCGTCAGCACCAAGTTTGATGTGACCACCACCCAGGTGCGCATCACGCAGGCCGAAAACGTGAAGATTGACCTCCAGAACCAGCTGCGCAACCAGCAGGTACAGCTGGCCCGCCTGCTGCACAAGCCGGAGTACTTGGAGGTGCCCGTGCGCGGCACGCTGGCCTACCAGCCGCAGGCCGTAGACGTGGAAGCAGCCCTGGCCAGAGCCACTGAGACCCGTCCCGAAATTAAAATGGCCCGCGACGCCGAAAACACCGCGGCCATGAACCTAAAGTTTATTGAGCGCAGCAATAAGCCCGTGCTGGGCGTGGGCGCGCAGCTGGGCGGTAAAAACGGCTACCTGCCCAACCTCGAGCAGTTCCGCCCTAACTCTGTGGGCGTAGTGCAACTCTCGGTGCCCATTTATGATGGCAACAAAAACAAAAACCAGCGGGTAGAGGCACAGGCCAACATTCGGGGCGCCCAGGCCCGCACGCAGGATGCCCAGGAGCAGGTGCGCGCCGATGTACGTCAGGCGGCCAACAACCTACAGTCCAGCACTGCGCGCTACAACAATGCCGTGGTGCAGATTAACCAAGCCAGTGATGCCCTGACCCGCGCCAAAGCCCGCTACCGCTACGATGTAGGTACCAACCTGGACGTGCTGGACGCGGAAACCTCGCTGGCGCAGGCCCGCCTGGCCCGCCTGCAGGCTATTTACAACTACACCCAAGGCCAGTACCAACTGAAGCGCGCTACTGGCGAGCAAATCTGGTAACTCCACCCCGGCTACACCCCACGCTCATGAACCTGTCGCTGATTCTTTGCCCGCTTGATTTCTCGGCTGTGTCTACCTCGCTGGTCGCTTATGCGGCAGCGCTGGCGGCCGGTACCGGGGCGGAGCTGTACCTGCTGCATGTGCTGGAGTCCCAGCCTACGCTCACGGTGCCGGCCACCGGCACCGACGAAGCGAACGGGCAACTGGCCCTCTACCGCACCCAGGCCGAAGAGGCCGGCGCGCGGGTGAGCATCGGCCTGCTGCAGGGCGAGGCGGCCGTAGAAATTGTGGCCGAAGCTCAAACCCGCCACGCCGACCTGATTGTTATCGGAACGCACGGGCAGACCGGGCTTACCCGATTTCTGGTGGGTAGCACGGCCGAGGCTGTGGTCCGTAAGGCCACCTGTGCCACCTTGCTGGTGAAGGCCTGCCCCGCCAAGGAATACCGCCAGTCGGCGTAGCTTTTTGAGGAAAGCGTAGGGGATTAAGTCCCGCGCTTCTCGAATCTTCTTTTTGTCAACACAACCTCTCCAATATTTTTTGCCATGGCAACCCCCGTTCATCAAGAGCCAGCTGTAGCAGCCGCTTCGCAACCCGTTGGCGCGCCGCCGTATGATGCTGCCGTAGAAGAGCAGCCGGCCGGCCGCTCCAAGCGTCCTTTTATTATGGCCATTATGGCCCTGGTGCTGCTGGTTGGCGCCTATTATGGCTGGCAGCGCTACCAGTTTGGTCAGCATCATGAAGATACTGACGATGCCCAGGTAGAAGGCGACGTGTACCCCATTCTGCCCCGCGTGGGTGGCCCCGTGCTGGAAGTGAAAGTGCAGGATAACCAAGTGGTAAAAGCCGGCGACGTGCTCATCACCCTGGACCCCGCCGATTATCAGCAGCGCGTAAACTCTGCCCAGGCAGCTTTGGCAGCAGCGCAGGCAAACGTAACGGCTGCCCGGGCCGCCGTAGGTACGGCGCAGGCCAATGTCAGCTCCGCGCAGTCGGCTATTGGCGTGAGTGATGCCACCCGCGCCAAGCTACAAAAAGACCTCAAGCGCAGCCAGTTCCTTCGGAAGGAAGACATCATTCCGCAGAGCGAGCTGGATGCCGTGCAGGCCAACCTGAAATCAAGCAGCGCCCAGCGGGCCACTGCCACCAACCAGGTGAGTGTAGCGCGTCAGCAGGTAGAAGCCGCCCAGCAGCAGGTAGCCGTGGCCCAGGCCATTGTAAAGCAGCGTCAGGCCGACCTCGACAATGCTTTGTTGCAGCTGAGCTACACTGCTATTAAGGCGCCCGGCAATGGCATTGTAAGCAAAAAAAGCGTGCAGCCCGGCCAGGTGGTACAGCCCGGTCAGCAGCTGATGGGCTTGGTTGCCAGCGAGAAAACCTGGGTAGTCGCCAACTTCAAAGAGACCCAACTGACCCACATGAAAGTAGGCCAGCCCGTGGAAGTAGAAGTAGATGCTTATCCCGATCAGGAGTTCAAAGGCCACATCGAGTCGCTGTCGGCCGCTACCGGGGCGCGTTTTGCCCTGCTGCCTCCCGATAACGCTTCCGGCAACTTTGTGAAAGTAACCCAGCGCGTGCCCGTGAAAATCGTGCTGGATAAAGCAGACCCCGAGCACCCGCTGCGCGCCGGCATGAGCGTGACGGCTACGGTGGAGGTCAAATAGCCCATCAGCGGCCTGGCGCCGGTACCCTGGGGTTGGTTCTTGGCAGAACCGGCTTTTTGCGGGTCATAGGCGCCAGGCCGCTGGCAATTGAAATTACATGGAAACTGGATTTACCAAGTGGATCATCGTTATTACGGTGGTCATGTGCTGCTTGCTGGAGTTGATTGATACCAGCATTGTGAACGTGGCGCTTACCCAGATGATGGGTAACCTCTCGGCCACGCAGCAGGAGGTAAGCTGGGTGGTGGCCTCCTACGCCATTGCCAACGTTATTGTAATTCCAATGACGGGCTTTCTGGCTGAGCAGTTCGGCCGCAAGAATTACTATCTGTTCTCGGTGATACTCTTCACCCTGGCCTCAATAGCGTGCGGGCAAAGCACCAACATCTGGGAGCTGGTGGCTTTCCGCTTTGTGCAGGGTATTGGCGGCGGCGCCCTTATGGCTACCTCGCAGGCTATTCTGATTGATACTTTCCCGCCTAATCAGCTGGCGCTGGGGCAGGCGCTGTTTGGCATGGGCGTCATCATTGGTCCCACCATCGGCCCCACGCTGGGCGGCTGGATTGTGGATAACTACGACTGGCCCTGGATTTTCTACGTGAACGTGCCGGTCGGCATTATGGCCTCCATTTTCACCATTCTATTCATCCGGGACCCGGAACGCATCAGGAATGCCATACCCAGGCCCCTGCGCGAAATTGACTGGGCGGGGGTTTTCCTGCTGATCATGGGCGTAGGCTCGTTGCAGTACGTGCTGGAACAGGGCGAGAGCAAAGACTGGTTCGAGGATTCCTACATCGTAATCTTCACCCTGCTCACGGTTATTGGGATGGTAGGGTTTATCTGGCGCGAGCTCACAGCCCGGCAGCCTATTGTGGACCTGCGGGTGCTGGGCAAAAGCCGAAACCTGGCCGTAGGCGCTTTTCTGTCCTTTATTCTGGGCTTTGGGCTGTTTGCTTCGGTGTTCGTATTTCCCATCTTCTGCCAGCGCATCCTGGGTTTTACGGCGGCGCAAACGGGGGAACTGCTGCTGCCGGGGGCCTTGCTCACAGGTTTCATGATGCCAATTATTGGGAAGTCGATTCAGCGGGGAGTATCGCAGAAATTCCTCCTGCCGGTGGGCTTTGTGGTGTTCTTTATCTTCTCTTACTGGATGAGCACGCAGATTTCGCCCACCGCCGGCGAGCATGACTTCTTCTGGCCCCTCATGCTGCGGGGCTTCGGTTTGGCGCTGCTCTTCCTGCCTATCACTACCATGTCGTTGGCCGGCCTCAGCGGCAAGGATGCCGGCCAGGCTGCCGGCCTGACGGGCATGATCCGGCAGCTAGGCGGATCTTTTGGCGTAGCGCTGGTAGGAACCTATCTGGAGCGCACCACCATGCAGAACCGCGTGGGCCTGCTGCCGAACATCTCGCTTTACGACCCCGAAACCCAGCAGCGCCTACAAGGCCTTGTAGCCAGCTTTATGGCCAAAGGTGCCAGCCTGATGCAGGCCCAGCAACAAGCCTACGCAGCTCTGGAGGGTATGCTGATGAAGCAAACGGCCCTCATTACCTACTCGCAAGCCTTCCTGATGATTGGGACTTTCTTCTTGATCTGTATCCCGCTCATCTTCTTGGTGAAGCGCCCTAAGCCTGGGCAGAAGGTAGACCTGAACGCGGCGCACTAAGGCTCGCATTAGGCCCCAGATAAAACAACAAAAAAGGCTTCCCGGTACCGGGAAGCCTTTTTTGTTGAACAGGTTATTCGCTTATCTGCTTACTGATACTGAATGTACAGTGGCTTCGGCGTCAGTTCAGACAGCACTTCTTTGGGCGTCATGATGTGGTGAGGTTTAGGCCGGGCATCATACTCGTAGAAGAGTTTGAAGCCTGTATACTGCACCGGCTCGGTCTGAATGTAGTCGTGGTAAGAGTCCTTCTTCAGCGTCGGCTCACCGTGGCCATCCATGTGCATCACAATCTGCACCCGTGGGTCGAGCTTGATGTTTTTGTAGTTGGTAATCATCTTCCGGGTGAAGCGGTGCACGGTCAGCACCTTAGGCGGCAGGTGGTTTTCACTCACGATACGGGCCAGGAAGTTCACCGTGAAGTTCACATCCTTGGCGTCGAGGGTCCCTATTTTCTGGTTAGGGCGCACGCCGGGCATGGTGGAAAGCGAAAACTCGGGGTCGATGCCGAGGTGCACAATTGGGTCCTTCAGGTATTCCTCCAGCTTGGGCAGCTCGGCCTGCAGCGTGCTGTGGCCCGGCTGCACATCCAGAAACAGAATGCAGTTGTGCTCCTTGGCCCACTTCAATACTTCCGCAATGGTGGCTTTGGAGTTCATCAGGCGCCATTTGCCGTCCTTGCCGGGCGTGCCCTGGGCCGTGATGGTTACGTTGTGCAGCGCCGCCTGTACCGGAATGGAAGGGTCAGCAGCCTGCCACTCAGCCAGTACTTTCTCAAACTTGCGGAACATCTGGTCCTTCGGCTCGCGACCCAAAATGCCCATGCCCTTCGAGCGGATGTTGCCATAGAAGGCAATGATACGCTTGCCCGGCAGAATGGCGCCCGGCAGCTGGCCGTTGGCCTTTACAATAGAATCCGCCTTCACGGAGTCGCGGAGCATAGCTTGCTTTTTCAGGGCCAGCGTATCAACCACCACCGGCTTGGCAGCCTCCAGCGTTGCTTTGGTATCTGGGGTTTCACCATCGGTGCGGGTGCCGCAGCCAGAAAGCGAAGAGAGGGTAAAAGTCAGGCCCAGCAAGGGCAGCAACGAGGCCTTGAAGCGGCCGCCAGCACGAAATTGAAACACTGAAGAAGAGTAAGCGGAGTAAAACGTAATTGCTCTCGCAAGTTACGGCTTTACACTCAACTACCAGAAACCCAGCGAAAGGGAATTCTTATAATTCCGGGTAAAAATCAAATAGCTTGCTATTGTTCAACTTCATACCCCACCCCCCAGCTTAAAAAGACTACGCCAGCGGCTGCAAACCGCTGGCGTAGAAAATTAGGGCATTTAGCTCCAGAGAGTTGAATGCTAGAGGGCAAAGGAGATGGGAACCGCAAACTGCACCGCTACCCGCTTGCCTTTGTTAAGGCCCGGCGTCCATTTGCCCGGCAGCTCGCGCACCACCCGCAAAGCTTCTTCATTCAGGGCGGTGGCTGCTGCCTGCTGCCCCGCTGCGGCCGTTACGCCTCGTTCCAGTTTCACGGCGCTGATACTGCCATCGGTATCTACAATAAAACTTACCAGGGCCTTGCCTTGTAGCTTTTGTTGCAGCGCTACGGCTGGGTACCGCGTATTTTTTAGAAGTGTAGAGAAAAGCGCCGTTTGCCCACCGGGGTATTCCGGCATCACCTCAACATTTAGAAGAGCTGGGGGTGGAGGCGGTGGGGGAGTATCAGCGGCATTAGTGGTGTAGGGTGGCGGTGGCGGCGGTGGGGGTGTTCCGTATTGAGAATCTTTACTGGTAGCCGTGGTGGCCGGCTTATCCAGGTCTGGGGCGTTTTCGCAGGCAACAGCCACAAATAAGAATGCACCAATGGGGAGCAGCAACCACTGCTTCCAGCGCCGCGCGGGCGTTTGGGAAGTAAGCATACGAATACGGGTTAAGGTGAAGGATTGGGTAAAGGAATGGGTAAGCGGTAAGTCGGGGTGGAGCTGGCGCAGCGCCAGGCGGGCCAACAGGGCCGTGTAGGATTCAGGCACGGGAGCAGCCTGGGAAGGAGCCGTAGCGCGCAGAGCATCTTTATCGGCCAGAAACTCATGCACCAGCGCCAAAGCCGGTGGATAGAAATGAATAAAAGGGCAGAACCATAGCAGGGCCTGGGCTACCGCCAGACTCAGCCGCTCCCAGGAGTGCCCCTGCTGCACGTGGACCAACTCATGGGCCAGCACCACCCGGGCCTCATCAGAAGAAAGAGCAGTAGAATCATCCCAGAAAACCCAGCGGCCAAAGGAACTGATGGGGCGCCGCCCACCGGTGTGCACCAGCACATAACCGGGCCGGGCCTCCTGGGGAAAGCGGCGTGCGGCCAGCCACAGATGCAGAAGGTGCATGCCTAGCCGCCCAAGCAGAACAAGTACCCCGGCTAGATAAAGAAGCAGCAGCGAGGAGGGCAGCCACCCCGGCAGCTGAGTTGAAAGGTTGGCTCCCGCCGCGCCTGATGATATAGTCAGTTCGGGCAGCAGACCGCCATTTAACAGTCCGGTGGCGGGATTCTGAATAGCCGGGAGCCACGGCTTTACCAGCGCCAGTAAGCCCGGTAGCCCCAGGGCCAGCCAGGGGGTAAAGAGCAGGAAGCGGCGGTTATAAGTGAAAAAGCGTTCCTGCCGCAGCACATAGCGGTATAGCAGCCAGCCGGCTCCCAGCAACAGGGTGCTTTGCAGCGTCCAGCTAAGCAGAGGGAGCATTGTCGTCGGCGCGAGGGGCAGAACCTGGTTCATCGGCGGGCGGGGTTGTAGGTGGAGAAGACTGGGCATGGCGCAGCAGCTCGTCCAGCTGGGCGGCATCGAGGTTTTCTTCCTGGGCGAAAAAGGAAACCAGCCGGGAGAAGGAGCCCCCGAAGTAGCCGCCCAGCAGCTTGCCCAGGGAAAACCGCCGATAGGCATCCTGCGCCACAATAGGGAAGTAGCGGTGCGTGCGGCCAAAGGCTTCGTGGTCGACAAAGCCTTTCTGCTCTAGGATGCGGATAATGGTGGACACCGTGTTATAGGCCGGAGTAGGAGCAGGTAGTTCAGGCACCACATCCTTCACGTAGGAAGGGCCACGGCGCCAGAGTACCTGCATCACCTGCTCCTCGGCACGGGTCAGCTCAGGAAAGGAAGGTTGCATAGCAGAGGTTGATGAGAAGTTATATGAATTTATAACTAATATCTTAGTTATACAACTAAGTTTTTAATTAAAGTTTTCGTACTCACATTTATTCAGTCTCTGAAAGCAGGAGGAAGGGGATGAGTAGCCGGTGAATTATTTGCCCCTGCCGGTGTTATAGCCAAAGTATATTCATCTTCGACGCTTTCCGCCGTGACAGTTTTCAACCCGCGCCACCGTTCTATGCGCCCCTTTGCCACCGGGCTGCTTTGGCTTTCTCTGTTGTTCTCGGTTGGGGCCGGCTGCAAGAGTGAGGCGGCACAGCCCGCGCCCGTTGCCACGCCTGCCACTCCGGTGGCTACTCACCTCATCAGCAGCACGCTCATTGGAGAATACAGCCCGGCGGTGTTGGCCCAGCGGGTAAGTAGCGTACCGCTGGCGGGTGCGCTGGCCCAATACCCTATCCGGGTGTATAAGCTCACTTACTCTACCCAAACTCCTGCCGGGCAAACCATTACGGCCTCCGGCGCTTTGCTGGTACCTATAGTAAGTCAGCCGCTTTCTTTGCTGAGCTACCAGCACGGCACTATTCAGCCCGATGAGGAGCGGCGTGCGCCTTCGTATTACAGCTCCAGCAGTGAGGTATGGTCGGCGGTATCGTTGCTGGCCTCCACGGGCTATGTGGTGTCGGCCCCTGATTATATTGGCTACGGCGCTTCCAAAGCGCAGCCGCACCCTTATGAGCATGGCCCTTCGCTGGCTTCGGCTTCTTTGGATATGATGCGCGCGGCCCGGGAGTTTTGTAAGCGGGAAAAGCTGCCCCTCAACCAGAAAAACTTCTTGCTGGGCTACTCCGAAGGCGGCTATGCCACCATGTCGCTGCACAAGCTGATGGAGGAAAAGTATGCCCAGGAGTTTACGGTAACGGCCAGCGCCCCGGGTGCCGGCGCTTACCACAAAACGGCCTTTGCCAATTATATTCTAAGCTCCAATAAGCCGCTGAATTTTCTGAGCTCCTACGTCTGGGTGCTGGATACTTATAATAAGGTGTATGGCATCAACCGGCCGTTCCCTTATTATTTCAATCAGCCTTGGGCCAGCCAGCTTCAGCTGAACCCCTTCAGTGATGTGCCTTCCCAAGCCGACGAGCTGTTTACTGCTACCTTCCGCCAAGGTATCCTCAATAATACCGACCAGCCCATGACCACCGCCTTCCACGATAACGACGTTTACGACTGGAAGCCCACGGCCCCACTGGGGCTATTCCACGGCACGGCTGATGACTATGTGCCCTACTTTAACTCCGAAGATGCTTATAAGGCTATGCGCAGTCGTGGCGCCACACAGGTAGAGCTGCATCCTATTGAAGGGGGGAACCATTTCACCTCGGCGGCCCGGTATACCCTGGAAGCCTTTGCTTTTATTTCCCGCTATTAGCGCTTGCCTGGACTGTACCTGCTAAAGGGTCAGTTTTCTGGCAGCAGGCTCTTGTTCTTCTATAGATTCTTTGCGCTGGCTTACAACTGCCTGCCGGACCCATGCGCCCGCCAGCGCGGCAAAGCCGCCTACCAGCCCGCCTAACACGGCCGTTACCAGCACCAGGAGCCAGCCGTTACCGCCCAGCGGCAGCAGCTGTGCTACCCGGTGACTTAGAATGCCTTCGGTGCGTACGTGCAGCCAGCCGGCTACTAACACCCATCCAAGACCTATGCCGCCAAACCCGGCCAGCCATGCCCGCCCGCCGGTGTGGCCGCGCCAGGCAGCCAGCACAAAACAGAGGGGTGTAATAATCCACCACGGCAGGAAAAGCTGCGCAAGGGCCGCCAGCACCAGAATCAAGAGAAAAAGCACCATGGCAGGAAGGTTATTTGGAAGTAAGTGACCAAGCCGCAGACACCCGTGGATTAGCTTCGGTGGCGGAGCGCAGGAAAATCAGCTCATTCAGCTGGCCCAGGCGCCAGGTTTCAATCAGGTCGTCGTAGTGGGCAGAGCCGGGGTTACCGCTCTGTCCCCCTGGAAATACGCCGAAGGCGTGTACCTGCGGCCCCAAGGCTACTACCATGCGCCAGGATGGCCCGTTGCGTTCCGAAGTAGCGTTGACAATACCGGCCCCACCGCCACACACAATATCCATCCGGCCAAAGCCCGGCAGTTGCGCCAGGTGCAGAATATCGGTGCTCTTTTGATGGGTCCATGCCCACTTCGGGCTCATTGGCCCGAACTTGCGGGTAAGCGAATCAGCAGCAAAGCGGAGCGACTCTAAGGCCAACTGGGGTAGCGTTTCTACCGCTGGAGTGCGGCGGTCATCAATCCAGGGGCTATGGTCTTCTTGTAAAAGCAAGGTATTGGTTCGGTCGCGGGAGGGGTAGCGCATTTCCGCGCCGACCTGGGCACCAAAATCATCATCCCAGAGTTGCTTGACCATCGTTTTATACCATAGCTCAAACACTGTAGGTCCCACGGCATCGGCATTGTAGAAGTAGTTCCAGCGGCTAAGCGCCTGTACTATCTGCTGCTGGGCGGGGCTAAGTGGCTGGCCGCGCAGAAGCGCCAGCATGCGGGGTAGCACCAGCTGCGCATTAATGCCCAGGTTATCGTTCTGTAACAGCCGCAGGCTGTCTACGGTGGCATTGGTCATGCGAGCCAAGCGCTGGTTGATGCGGTGGCCCCGGTCCCAGGATCCAAATTCCCAACCCAGGTAATAAGGGTAGTCGGGCCCGGCGGAAAACTGGTTGGCGGAGGATACGAAGCCGCGCGCCGGGTTTTTCACGTGCGGGTTCTGTTGCTGCGGAATCCAGCCCTGCCAGTCGTGGGCGGGGTTGGTGCCATCCAGAATAAACTTGCCCTGGTCGCGCCATTTCAGTGGAAAGCGGCCGTTGGGCCAGATGGCAATATCATTCCCGGCATCGGCAAAAATGAAGTTCTGGGCCGGGGAGCCGTAGGTACTCAGCGCGGCCGTATAGTCGGGGTAGCTATGGGCGCGGTTGAGGCGGTAGAAGGCCAGCACCTCGTTGGCGCCGTCGTGGGCCGTCCAGCGCATGGCGTGCCGGATGGGCGTTTGCGAGAGGAAAGGCTTTTCGTCGTGGTCGTACACAATGGGGCCGTGGTGGGTGTACAGCACCGTATCGAGGCGGTCGGCCTGGCCGCGCACTTTAATGCGCTCTACCACGCGCCGGATAGGTTTCCAACGGCCATCGTGCCAGTACTCGCGTTGCGTGGCATCCTTAAATTTCAGCTGATACCAGTCCAGCACATCGGCCCCCACGTTGGTCACGCCCCAGGCTACATCGGTATTAAAGCCAATGATAACGGTGGGCGCGCCCGGAATGGTCACGCCATACACATTCACGCCCGGAGCCGAAAGCTGAATCTGGTACCAGATGCTAGGCAGGTTCAGCTGCAAGTGCGGGTCGTTGGCCAGCAGGGGAAAGCCCGTGGCCGACTTGCTGCCGCTGACGGCAAAGTTGTTGGAGCCCAGCTCCGCATCCGGTTCGTTGCGCTGGGTGTTATTCGATAACTCAGCCGAAAACTCTTTCGGCGTGGGTGGCACCGGCAGGGGTTTAAAATCCAGCGGCGCGCCTACGGGCACAATGGGGTCTTCGCGTAGTGGGTAGTCCGGAAACAGGTCTTTCACCACGCCCGGGCCATATTTGTTCAGGATGTTGGAGAGGCGCAGATCATCGGTGCGGCCGCTCAGGTCCCAGGCCATAAACTTCAGCAGTAGGGCGCATTTCAGCGGTTGCCAGGGCTCGGGAGCGTAATTCAGCAGCTTGTACTCAAAGGGCAGCGTGGCCGGCGTCAGGGAATGGATGTAGGCATTCACGCCCGATGAGTACGATTCCAGCACGGTCCGGGTGGTGGGGTTGGCCATCATCACGGCCAGGGAGCGTTGGGCGCCGTAGGGCAGGCCCATGCGCCGGAAAAACCGGTCGGTTTCCAGCCGTTTCTCGCCTACTATTTCTGAGAGGCGCCCGGCGGCTACGTGGGTCTGGAATTCCATCTGCCAGAGCCGGTCGCGGGCAGTGAGGTAGCCCTGGGCGAAGTACAGGTCGTGGTCGTTCTGGGCAAACACGTGGGGCACGCGCTTATCATCAAAGCGCACCTGTACAGGCTGCTGCAGACCCGGTAGCGTGAGGGTTTGCTGCGCAGCAAAGTCCTGTTCCCGCTCCGCGTTCTGCCAGAATCCGCGGAAGGGGCTCAGAAACTTGCCCATGGGCGGCACGTCGCCCTGCTTGGCGTTGAGCACCCACGTCAGCAGCAGGCTGATGAGCACGGCGGTAAAGGCTTTCATCCACTGAAACATAGCGGGCAGTTGGTTGGGGCGCTTAAGGTAGAAGCCTTGCCGCAAAATGCAACGGCTGAACAGCAGAAAACGACACGCATGAAAAAAGGACAGCCGCACGCGGCTGTCCTTTTAGAAAGGAGTTATAACAATGGTTATGGCTGCGGTGCTGGCTGGCGCTTTTGCAGGAAGATGCTGAGGCCAAGCTGGCCACGCAGATTGCCGCCGGAATAAGCCTGTCCCAAATTCGTGCGATGGTACCCAACAGATGCCTCCAAGGCTAGATTCGGCGCGAAAAAATAATTGTAACCTACTGATCCATGAAAGCCCAGGCTATTTTCTTTGTTGTTATTTCGAGCCTCGTTCGGGTCCTGTTGCGAGTCGCGGATTACTTGTCGGCTTCGGGAGTGCATAAGATCTGCCCCTAGCTCAGCAAAGAAACGGTGTTTACTCGTGCTGGGAAGATAGTAGCGGCCAAATGCGCCGAGGCCATAATTAAAACTCGTCGTCTTGTTGCTTCGAAAGTAAGGAGAGTAGGATGTCTCTTGGGAGTACCTATTATAGCCCAAATTCAAACGGCTGCCCAAAAGGAAATTATCGGCCAGAAATATTCCCGCAGTTGGATACAGAGATACTGACCAGTTTGTATACTTTGAATGCGTGTCATTATCATGGGCATAGAATAAGTTGCCACCCGAAAGGCCCAGCATAACGGTGCCTTTTTCCGTTTGCGCCGAGGCAAAGAAGGTGAGCAGCATGGCGCTACCCAGCAGCATAATCAGCTTTTTCATAAGATGAAGTAGGGGAGAAGGGATAGGGAAACAGAATGATTACCCCTCCATGAGCCCAGACACCCCGGCGGCGTTGCACCGCACACAAAAAAGCCCGCCAGACGCTGGAGTCTGACGGGCTTTCGTCTAACAGTGCTATTACGCTAGATATTCTCTTTCTGCCGTACCAAACCACTAATGCCCCATTCCTGGAGCTTGCGGCGGGTAGCTTCGGCATCAGCCGGTGAGGCAAACTGGCCGACAATCACGCGGTTCAGGGAGCGGCCATCTACGGTGGTAGCGGCAATGCTCACGGGCAGGGTTTTATCGAGGGCCTGAATCTTGGCCTGCACGGCCTGGGCGTTGCGCGCATCGCCATACGTGCCGGCCTGAATCACAAAGGTGGGGGCCGCCTCGGGTACTACTACCGCGTCTGCGGCTTCGGTAGCGCCGGGCTCAATAACGGTGGCCAGCGTGGTAGAAGCGGTATCAGTAGTCAGTTCGGCCAAGTTGGCGGGGGCATCTGTGGGGCCGAGGGGGGTATCAGCAGGGACTATTTCAGCTACAACGGATACGGCACCCATACGCACGATGTCCAGCGGGCGGGCCGCAATTTCAGACAGGTCCAGAATGCGCTGGTGACGGAAGGGGCCACGGTCGGATACGCGCACTACAACCGACTTACCGTTTTTGGGGTTGGTGACGCGCAACCGAGTGCCAAAAGGCAGGGTTTTGTGGGCGCAGGTGTATTTAAACCGGTCAAACCGCTCGCCATTACTGGTGTGGTGGCCCTGGTGTTCACGACCGTACCAGGAAGCACGGCCCCGGAGTACGGTTTTCTTAGCGGCTGTTTTGCCGGCCGGAGTTTCTTCTATAGTTTCTGTGCGGGCCCAGGCAGCGCTGAGCGGGGCAGATAGCAACAAGCAAAGTAGTGCCATCATCAAGCCCGATACATCCATGCGGTAGAGTAACTTCATAGTGTTCGTTGCGTTGGTGAAGGGTGGCAAAACTATTAGCACAATCCTAAATCGGTGGGGAACTTCCAAAGGAGGTCTTCGTGCGCAAGCTTTGTTATTGTCTTTTTCCGATAAAACTTGTACAAAATATATGCAATAAAATTTCATAAAAAATTGCGCTGACTCTTGGTTGATGCACTTTTTTGAATTATTACAGGACGATTGACTGGAATCCAAGAAAATTAGATAATAAGGGAGATAAAAAATTTTGGCCATTAGCTCGTCGAGTAGTCAAAACCCTGGTTGCATAGGTGCCGAATTTTTCTTATGAACATAGACGTCCGCCGGGGTATACTGCCTCGTATCTTGCCATATGGATTTTGGTCGCCTTTCTGATCTACGCTACGTTGATTTTCGTCTGCCCCCAGACCACTCCGCTACGGCGGCCGTGCTGGCCCGGAAGGCAGTACCTGCTACTCCCCCACAAATACATGTGGGCTGCCCCATCTGGACCAATAAGGCCTGGCTGGGGTCTTACTTTCCGGCCGGTGCCAAAGAGGCTGATTTTCTGAGTTATTATGCGCGGCAATTCAACAGCATAGAGCTAAACACTACCCACTACCGCATTCCGGATGCGCCCACCGTGCGCAAATGGCGGGCAGCCGTACCCGAGGGCTTCCGCTTTTGCCCCAAGATTCCGCAAAGCATCAGCCACGAGCGGGAGCTATATAATGCCGATGACCTGACCCTTACCTTCTGCCGGGCCATTCAGGAATTGGGCCCAGCGCTGGGCATGGCCTTTCTACAGCTGCCGCCGCACTTCGGCCCCGAGCGGCTACCGCGCCTGGAGCGCTACCTGCTCGATTTTCCGACCGAGGTACCCTTGGCGGTAGAGATGCGCCACCCGGCCTGGTTTGCCGACAATGGCCTGCGCGAATCAGTGTTTGAGATGCTGGAAGCGCTGGGAAAAACCCTGGTGATTACCGATGTGGCCGGCCGCCGCGACGTGCTGCACCAACGTCTCACCACCACCACTGCCTTTGTGCGCTTCAATGGGCACGGCCTGGTACCCTCTGACTACCAGCGTGCCGATGCCTGGGCTGAGCGGCTGGCGGCCTGGTTGGCTGCCGGGCTGCAAACCGTTTACTTCTTCATTCATCAGAAAGACATCATGCATGCCCCCGTGTGGACGCAGCATTTTCTGCAGCGCCTGCATACCTTAACGGGCCTGGAGGTAGCGCCGCCCCGCATCATTCCCCAACCCGTGCAGGGCAGCCTGTTTTAAGCGGGTAACGCTAAAGGCCATTTCTGCTAAGCCCCAAACTGCCTAAAACCCGTACTTCTGCAAAACGACTTCACGCTCGGCTGTTTCATGAAACTATTTACTCTTTTGCGGCAGCTGTTGCTGGTCGGAATATTTTTAGCGGGTATTCAGGGCACGTGGGCCCAGAGCCCGGAACAGGCCACGCGCTGTTTGCTGCAGATGATGCCGGAGACCGAGCGAGTGCAACATGCTTCGCTCATTGTAGAAGGCGAAGTCTTGACCTCGAAGAGCTTTTGGGACGCCGGCCACCAGCGCATTTATACCGCGCACCGTCTACGTATATATAAGGTATTTCAGGGGCAGCCAGCCGGCAATGAGTTAATGCTGCTAACTGAAGGCGGCACCGTGGGCCTGCACCAGCAGCGCCTCACGAATACCCTCACTTTAACTACCGGCGAGCAGGGAATTTTCTATCTGGCTCCCGCCACGTTTGCCGGCACGGGCCCGGCTGCTGGCTGGATGGCTTATGGCAGCCAGCAGGGTTTTATTCGTTATGATCTGGCTACGGGCACTGCCGCCGAGCCTTTCCGGCAGTACGTATCCATTGAGCAGGCACTTTATACCCGCCTGGCAACAACTACCGGCCGCGCTTTGCGCCAGGTGCAGCCCAACCCGCAGCTGCAGGAAGCGGCTGCCCGGCGCCAGATGACAGCCAGTCGGCCCTTAGCTGTGCTTATCAGCTCCCTCAGCCCCCTACGCATCACGGCTGGTACCGGCGCTGTCCTTACCATTCGCGGTACCGGCTTTGGCGCCACGCGGGGCAATGGATTTGTGGAGTTTCGCAACGCCGATGATGGCGGGGAAACGTTGGTGAAGCCACAGGCCACAGACTATATCAGCTGGACAAATTCCGAGATTAAAGTGCAGGTGCCTACGTTTGGTGAGAATGGGAAAGCGGCCGGCAGCGGTACCGTGCGCGTCACTACAAACAGCCAGGATGCCGGGACCAGTGTAGCTGTGCTCACAGTAGTATTTGCCGTCAGCAATGTGCAGGAAGAAAATAGCAAGGATATTGTGCGCCCCAACCACGCTAACCGCAATGGCCGCGGTGGCTACACCATTCAGCCCAACCCCGGCTTTGTAAGCCGCGGCGCCCTGCCGGCTTATACGCGCGCCCTTTCCACCTGGCGCTGCAACACGGGCGTCAATTGGGAGATAGGCGACACGCGCACCGGCACCGTGGATACCGAGGACAACATCAATGGTTTGGGCTTTGATGAAAGTGGCAGTCAGCTGCCTGCGCGCGTCTTGGGTCGCACCACCAGCTACTACAGCGGCTGTCGCCGGTCTGATGGCCAGATTGTATTTTCCGTGAAGGAGTTTGATATGGTGTTTGATGATGCCCAAACCTGGCAGTTTGGCCCGGGTCTGCCATCCGCCACCCAATATGATTTTGAATCCGTAGCCCTGCACGAGCTGGGGCATGCTCAGCAACTTTCCCACCTGATTTTGCCCGGCGCCGTGATGCACTATGCCTATGGCCGACAGCAATCAAGCCGGGAGTTGAACCCGGAGAGCGACATTGCCGGGGGGCGCTTTGTGCTCACCACGCGCAGCTTCCGCACCCTGGGCTGCGGGCCGGCAGCCATGCTGCCGGCACCACTGGTGCGCGTAGATCCACAAACCGTACTGGCTGGCCAGAACCAGGTCTTCTGGACTACTGCTGCTGAGTGCTTTGTCACAGAATTTGTGGTAGAACGTAGCCTGGACACCCTCACCTGGGAGTCCATTGGCCGGGTAGCTGCCTCCAATGCCGGTTCTTATAGCGTTACCGATAACTCGCCACCGGCCGGGCGGCCCTATTACCGCGTAGGCGTAGTGCGGCCTGGGGGCATAATAGATTATGCTGCCCCCAGCCGGGTGCGGGACAGCGCCCTGGAGGCCAATAAGCTGGAGCTTTATCCTAACCCGGTTCTGGATGAGACGCCCAGTATTCAGTATCTGGTGGATACGGAAGGCCAGCTGTTGCTGCGGGTATATGATGCCGTGGGCCGCCTGCTGCAAACCCAGGTGGTTACGCTGCAGCCCGGCCTGAATATTCTGCCGCTGCGGCTGCCTCCACTACGTGCCGGCTGGCACATACTGCGCTGGTCCGACTACAAAGGCCACGAAGGGCAGATTCCGTTTATCCGCGGCATGAACTAGCTCGTCGCCTAGCGCTCCAGCAGCATGGCGCCATAGGAGTAGCCACCGCCAAACACGGTGAGCACGACGCGGTGGCCGGGCTGCAGCTTACCCATCGTATCGGCCAGGCCGATGGCGGCCCCGGCGCAGCCCGTGTTACCTAAGTACTCAATGTTGGACACTGCGCGCTCCTCCGGCAGGGCCAGCGTTTGCAGCACGTTGTTGGTAATGCGCCGGTTGGCCTGGTGCGGAATCAGGTAGGTAATATCGTTTAAATGCAGGCCGTTGCGCTCCATTATCTGGCTGGTCACGCGGGCCATATACTGGCAGGCCCATATAAACACGTCCTTGCCGTGAGGCATGATGATACCGCGCTCCACGGGTTTCAGGGTTACACTGATGGTAGCTTTGCCCACGGTGGCGGCACCGCCGGTCATCAGGTCTACCATGCGCAGGTCAGTAGGAGCCAGGCGCTCCTTAGTTACCAGCAGGGTAGCAGCGCCGTCGCCCCAGAGGTGGCCGGCTACGGTATCATCCTCGTTATAATATGCCGTGTTATGTTCTGAAACCACCACCAAAGCACGGGAGGCCTTGTTCATTGCAAAGTAGCCTTCTACCACTTCCAGTGCATTCAACAGGGAAGAGCAGGCGGAGGAAACGCTGACCACCGGAATATCGGGCACGTTGATGGCGTGCTGCACTACGTGGGCCAGCGTTACAATGGTATCGTGTGGGGTATAAGTGGCGCCTACAATAAGGTCTACCTTTTCTGCTTCGAAAGCCGGAGCAGCAGCTAGAGCCCGCTGCGTCGCCTCAATTGCCATGGTATTGGTATTCTCCCCTGGCCCGGCTTTGCGCCGCTCCTGAATGCCAGTGCGCTCAATAATCCATTTGCTAGAGAGGCCGTTCAGACGGGAGAAATGTTCATTCGTGACTACCTGCTCAGGCAGATAGTAGGCAACATGGTGAATATACACTGGCAAAAACCGAAAATGCGGGTAGAAATCAGGCGGCAAGGTACGGGACGCGGGCCAAAACTGGCAAACCTGTGAAAGCGGCGCGTACTTTGCACCGCCGTTGTGCGTTCAACGGACATTGCCCGTGGTCGGGTTCATTTTCTAATATTCGTTTCTCTTTATTTATGGGGTTTGCGTGTTTTTCCAGCAAGGTGTTTCTGGTGTTGCTGATGGTCGGCTTGTCGTTTTCCGGCGCGCAGGCGCAGAAATACCGGACTGCGGCCGGCTTCCGGTATAGCCAAAGCGGCTATGGCTTAACGGTGCAGCAAAAAGTGTGGGAGAAGACTACGCTGGAGGGCCTGGCACTGGCCGATACCCGGGAGATTAGCGGAACGGTGCTGGCCGAGCGGCACTTTCCCATTCTGGGGCCTAGCCTTAACTATTATTTTGGTGCCGGCGGCCACCTGGGCAATAACAAGGATACCGGCACCTTTGGCGGCTTCGATGCCATTGCCGGCATTGAGTATAAAATTGCCTTTACGCCCCTGGTTATTTCCGCTGATTTTAAGCCCTCCGTGGAATTCAACTCAGCCGACTGGGCCCGCTTCCCTACGGGCTTATCAATGCGCTATATTATTGTGAAGGAGAAGAAGCGCGGACTGTTTGAAGGAATTTTGGGCGGAGGAGATAACGACAAGAAGAAGTCGAAACCGAAAAAAGAACAGAACAAAGGCTTCCTGAAGGGCATTTTTGACCAGCAGTAAAGCGCCACTTACACCATCATCAGGCTGGCTACCAGCGCCCCCATCAGCACCAGTGCAATAACCAGCCCGTAGCTAATCATCATCAGCAGCACCTTGGCCAGCGTTTTGCGCCTTGACTGCTGGTAGATATACCGTAGCCCCTTGTAGAGGTACCAGGCTGGCAGTAGCAGCATCACCAGCACTACCCAGTCGCTGTTGTATACATAACCTAGCAATAGCTTGGCGGTAAACAGCAGAAAGACAAAGCAGTGAAAGTGGATGGAAAGAATCAGATGGCTTAAATAGTAGCGGTGATGCCGTATGTAGAGTGCCTTCAAAAGCAAGGCAAACAGCGGCATGAGCAGAAACATAGCAATGGAAATGCTCTTCTGCAGCTTGTAGCCGATTTCAGCTTTGGTGGCATTCTGAATGCGTGGGAACCGGTTGAGCAGGAGCCGGCGGTACCAGGTGGGCTCCTTCCCGTTGGCCCGAATCATGGAATCGGTGCGGGCGGCGGTGGCATGTTCGGAGAACCACTGCAGGTCTCGCCGGCTGATTTTCAGATCAAAGATATTGGTGCTGTCGGTCGGTTGAGTGAATGCCAGGGTCGCCTTAAAGGGCTTATCCTCAACCATACCCTGCACCAGCGAATCGGCACTGGCTAGTTCCCGTTTTTCCGCGTCCGTAGCTGCCGATACATCGACATCGAATAAGATATTTTCCTTCTTTCCTGAATCATTGCGCTGCAGCGAGAGCAGCAGGAAGAAGACAAAGCTGATGAACACATACAGCCGGATGGGCGGCACAAAGTCTACCCGGTGCCCGTCGTTAAACAGCTGGGTGAGGCGGCCGGGCTTAAACAACAGCAGCCGCAGGGTGCGGAAAACTTTGGAGTCGAAGTGAAATACGCCTTCCAAAGTTTCCTCTAGTACGTGGCCAAAAGAGAGGTTTATCTCATGGTTCTGCTGTCCGCACCGCGGGCAGAACTCATTGGGCTGCTCTTCCGGAAAGGGGTAGGCACAGTTGGCGCAGGCGGGCAGCTTAACTCGGGCGTGAGACATGAAAGGGAAGAAAGACCGCGCTAATCAATGCGGCGGGGCTGCAAATAAGCAATTCGGTAGCAGGTTAGAAAATAGGCGCCGCTTAGTTGTTCTGATAGTCGTATCAAGCTGGCTTTTTAATTAAGAAACTATACAACGTATAAAATTTGGGGATTTCGCCTGAACATAGTTATTGATGGATATTCCGTTTCTGCTAATTAGTACAGAATTTTAGCTTGGTTAAGTCCTATAAAGAGGTGAAATGCTTATAATATTCATATAATAATTCTAATAAAGTATTTTTTTATTCCATGAATAAAAGATATTTTTAATGTACTGCCAAGGTGGTTCAATTAAAAATATAAGTCATGAAGCATCTTTTTTCACAGGTTTTGAGGCGTTGGATCTATCTGTTTAGTATAGGTGCCGTTTGCCTGCCGGGCCTGGCAGTTCAGGCGCAGGGCCCCGCTATAGCCTGCACCGGGCAGGATGCCAGTGGACAGCCCGCCACCAATGGCTTGTACGGGGAGTACTATGCCGACTATTTTAATGACAATCAGGGCTTCTTTGCCGCCAATACGCCGGCGCTGACCCGGACAGATGCGCAATTGAATTTTTTAAACACCGCTAGCTGGGGTAGTATTTCGCCACCCGCTACCGGTACCAATGGAGCGAAGGATAACTTCAGCGTGCGGTTGCGGGGCAGTTTAATGGTACAGAAAGCGGGTACCTATACTATTTATCTTACTTCTGACGACGCTTCCTATCTGTGGCTGGATAATGCCGCTCTAGCCACTCCTGCCAGCGCAACAGCTACAATTCAGAACGGCGGTGGCCATAGCGCCACTGAAAAAACGGCCACCGTATACTTCACCAAAGGCCTGCACAACATTCTGGTGCATTATGGTGAGGCAGCTGCTACCAACGTGCTAAAGCTGGAATGGGCCAGCACCGATGCCGGTATCAGTCGGGAGGTGATTCCTGCAGCGTCTCTCTGCACCAGCATCCAACCGATGCGTTCCTACCCGCAAAGCCTGGTATACACCCCTAACTACACCGCCACAGCCACTGGGACCAAAGTCACTTCCCTGGCACCTGTGGTCACCAGCGACACCCGCATAAACGAATACGTCCTGATTAATGCGGCAAGTCTACCAGCCGGCATTACCATTAATCAGTCTACCGGAGTACTCACGGCGGATAAGAACGTGCCGGCCGGCACCTACGTGGCCGATGTAGCCGCCGCCAATACCGATGGTTCCACTACTTTCTCGCAGGTCTTTACCTTCATTATCACGCCGCCGCCCCCTGCCGGCGTAACCGGCACCGACCCTGGCGGCCACCCGGCGGCACAGGGGGTATACATTGAGTACTACGCCGGCAACTTCAACGCCACCACCGATTTTAATGCGTTTTTTGCGCAGACGCCGAGCCGTTCCTGGGTTCTTCCTCAGGTAGATCTGGTCAGCAACTGGGGCAACATCAACCCGCCTGCCACCGGCTCCATTAGAAACCCCAATAACTTCAGCGCCCGCATCCGGGGCACCCTCAGCATTCCGGTTACCGGCAACTATGTCTTTTACCTGACGTCAGATGACGGGGCTATTCTCTGGCTGGATAATGATGCCCTCAGCTCCCCGCTGCTGCTGAGCAAAGCCGCTATTAATGACGGCGGCAGCCACGCAGCAGTAACAAAACAAGTGCGGCGCTTTTTAACGGCGGGCCTCCACAACGTGCTGCTATTGTATGGCGAAGGCGAGGCCGCCAACGTGCTGCAGCTGGAGTGGTCCAGCGTAGCCGCCGGTATTCCGCGTCAGATAATTCCCAGCACAGCTTTTGGTACACCGCTGCAACGGTTTTGGCAGGTTCCCCAGGCGCTGGCTTATTCACCCGTGTCTACGGCGGTGGGAGTGAGCAGCAGCGGCTCGTCTCCGCTGCCAGCGGTAACCAGCCCGAGCCCGGTTTCCGGTTTTGCCCTGACCAATGCCGAAGACTTGCCCGCCGGAATTACCATTGAAGCCTCCACGGGCCGCCTGCTTGCCAACGGCACGGTGCCGGAAGGCCGCTATCAGGCCGATGTAGCCGCTATAAACGCCGAGGGCTCTACCACCTTTGCGCGCTCCTTTGCCTTTGTCATCACGCCGCCCCCACCAGCCGGCTGCACCGGCACCGACCCTGGCAATAAGCCCGTTACGGCCGGCCTCTATGGCGAGTACTATGTCGGCTACTTTGATGATTTAGACGATAATCAAAGCTTCTTCACAGCCCAGACACCCAGTATGCTCCGCACAGAGCTGGGGCTGAATTTTGATCAGGATGACTGGGGTACGTTGGTGGGGCCTGAGCCCGACTCCAAAGGCTTGCCCAATATGTTCAGCGCCCGTTTTCGGGGCCGGCTGTCCGTGCCCGTAACCGGCGAGTATACGTTTGCGCTAACCTCCGACGATGCCTCGTATCTGTGGATTGATGGCGCTGCGCTGGCCACGCCGCCTACTACAGAAAGCGCCCTGATTAACAATGGCACGGGGCACCCACCGCGCACTATCACCGGCACGGTCACGCTCACGGCCGGGCTGCATCCCATTCTGGTGCATTATGGGGAATTCACGGCCAACAACCGGCTTATATTAAGCTGGATGAGTGCGGCCGCAGGTATCCCGGATATGGTGCCTATTCCAGCTACGTTCCTTTGCACGGGCATAGGGGCCACCCCACTACCGGTAGAGCTGGTTCGTTTCCAGGCCCGGGCAGCCAGCGGCGGCACCGTGCAGCTGGATTGGGAAACAGCTCAGGAAAAAAATAGCGCCTACTTTGCAGTAGAGCGCTCCACCAATGGGAAGCAATTCACGGAAATCGGGCGCCAGGCCGGAGCCGGCAACAGCTCCCACCAGCAGCGTTATCAGTTTGTGGATCGTCGCCCTGCGGCCGGCCTCAACTACTACCGCCTACGCCAGACGGATTTAGATGGGGCAGTGCAGTACTCGCCTATTCAAACCGTACAGCTCACCAGCCGGCAAGGCCTGTTGCTGAACATCTTCCCTAATCCTTCTTCCGGCAAGTTTGTAGTGCGCGTCACGCAGCCGGAAGCCGCGGCGGGTACCCTGGAAATTCTGGACCTGCAGGGCCGGCGGCTCCACACCCAGTCGCTGCCCGCGCAAAGCACCGGTGAGTATCGGATTACAGCGCCGGGCCTTTCCCGGGGTGCCTATCTGGTGCGGCTTATCACGCAGAGTGGCAGCACCACTCAAAAGCTGCTGATTGAATAAAGGCTTATGTCAAAAACGAGAATGCCCCGCGCTAACTACAGCACGGGGCATTCTCGTTTACCAGCTAGAGGATGGCGCAATGCTGCTTAGGCTTTCCGGACCGCCCCTGAGCCCATAATGTGGGAGGTAACCTGCGGGCTGCCCTGGTACTGCACATTGCCGGAGCCGGAAATGGAGGCATTCAGCGTCTGGCTGGCATGTACCTGGCAGTTTCCGGAGCCACTGATGCTGATTTGCGTGGTGTTGGTGCGCAGGTTAGGTGCTACCAAGTTGCCCGAGCCACTGATGGAAAGCTTATGAGTACCAGTGCTGCCAGACAGGCCAATGCGGCCCGAGCCAGCCAGAGACGTCGAAAGCTGTTCAGTAACCAGATTCAGCTGTAGCCGGCCAGAGCCAGACATGCTTACTTTCAAAGCTGCCGCTTTTATGGGCGTTTCGCTGCTCATAGCGCCCGAGCCACTCACTCCCAGCATTTTAATGGCAGGCATGGTAACATAAATCTTGATGGGCTGCTTGAAGCTGTTGCCTTTAAACCAATCAGCCTTCCGGTCTTTTTCGGGCAGCCGAATCCGCAGCCGGCTGTCTTTTACTACGGTTTCAATTCTGCTTAAATCTTCTGCGTCGCCCACTATCTCCACCCGCTGCGGGCTACCCTGGCGCAGAATCACCTCGGCGGAGAGGTTCAGCGAAAGCTCATCAAAAGCGGCCACCTCCCGCACCTCGCGGTGCTCCTCAGCCGGAGCCATAGTGGCCGAATGAAAAGAGGCCGGGCGGAAAGCCGAGAGCGAGCTTATGGCCAGCAAAGGAAGCAGGAGAAGAGTAGTAGATTTCATAGAAAAGAAGATGGAAGTGAGGTGCTTGGTGGAAAGATGGCTGCGGCGCTTCAACCGTTGCCTGAGAAGGTAAGATTCCTGTTGTGCGCGGGCATGTGCCTGAAATAGAAAGTACTAAATCCGAAAGCCGGCAACAAGAAAATAACAACTTTCTCTACCTTGTCCGGGCCTCTATTCTCCTGCCATGCACCCACACGAAGAACTGCTCCACCGCTTCTATCAAGCCTTCCAGCGCCGCGACTGGCATGCCATGACTATGTGCTACCATCCTCAGGCCTTTTTTCAGGATGCCGCCTTTTCCCTGGAAGGGTCGGCCGAAATAGGCGCTATGTGGCGGATGCTCTGTGAGCGGGGCCACGATTTAGAGCTTACCTACTCCAATGTGCACGCCGACGACCACTACGGGCAGGCAGAATGGGAGGCTCGCTACACATTTTCCCAGACGAAGCGCCCGGTGCACAACCGCATCAGCGCCAGCTTCACCTTCGAGGAGGGCCTCATTCGCACCCACCACGATGAATTCAGCTTCTGGCGCTGGTCGCGGCAGGCTCTGGGACCTATTGGATGGCTGCTGGGTTGGTCATCGTTTCTCCAACGAAAAGTGCAGACGCAGGCCGCCAAAAACCTGCAGCTGTTCAGAGCGCGGCATATCTGATGGTTAAAGCGGTAAGCATAAAAAAGCCTCTCCATTAGGTATGGAGAGGCTTTTTTATGACAGGCTATCTAAATTACCAGATAGTTACCCGGGTGCTGTCGGGGCGCCAGAGCTTATGACCTTCTTTTACATTGAAGGCTTCATAAAAGGCTGGTACGTCGGCGAAGGGACCATTGACGCGGTACTGCGCGGGGGAGTGCACATCGGTGAGGATGCGCTGGGCCAGCACTTCGTCGCGCTGGTGGTGCTGCCAGCCCAGGGCATAGCCCAGGAAGTAGCGCTGCGTGGGCGTAAGGCCACCAATCTTCTCACCTTTCTTGAATTGTTCAGTTTTCTTGAAGGCATCGAAGGCAATAACAATACCGCCCAGATCAGCAATGTTCTCGCCGGCCGTTGCCTTACCATTGATGTGCAGGGAATCGAGGACGGTATAGCCGTTGAACTGGCGCACAATGCTGTTCACGCGTTGCTGGAAGGCGGCGCGGTCCTTTTTGCTCCACCAGTTGCGAAGGTTTCCTTTCTCGTCATACTGGCTGCCTTCATCATCGAAGCCGTGCGTCAGCTCGTGCCCGATGGTAGAAGCACCGGCGTAGCCGTAGATAATGGCATCATCGGCATCGGCATCCTTCAGCCCGGGAACGGCGAAAATAGCGGCGGGCAGTACAATTTCGTTGTTGCTAGGGTTATAGTAGGCATTGTACGTCTGGGGTGTCATGTCCCACTCGGTACGGTCTACGGGTTTGCCCAGCTTGTTAATCTGGTAGCGGTACTTCCATTCGTTGGCCCGCATCACGTTGCCCAGGTATGAATCCCGGCTGATTTTCAGAGACGAGTAGTCCCGCCACTTATCGGGGTAGCCCACTTTGGGAGTGATTTTGGCCAGCTTTACCAGGGCTTTCTGCTTGGTGGAGTCGCTCATCCAGTCCAGCGCCTGAATATGGTCCCGGAAGGCATCTACTACATTTTCGGTCAGCTTGGCGTAACGGGCTTTGGTTTCAGGGGAGAAGTACTCTTTTACGAATAGCTGGCCCAGGATTTCGCCCATGCCATCTTCCTCCTCATCCAGCACCCGCTTCCAGCGGGCGCGCTGCTCTTTCTGGCCCTGCAGAATGGTGCCATAGAAGCGGAAATGCTCGTTATCCACGGGGCGGCTGAGCTGGCTGGCGTAGGAGTTTACCAGATGCCACTGCAGATAAGCCTGCCATTGCTCCAGCGGAGTGGTTTTCAGCAGTTGGCCGGCGCGCTGATAAAACTCGGGTTGGCCTACAATAACGGTATCTACCTTGCCCAACTCCATCTGCGCCAGCCACGGTTTCCAGTCGATGCCGGGCGTGAGCTGGCTCAGGGCCGTTACGGCGCGCTTGTTATAGTTGGCATAAGGGTCGCGCAGGGCTTCCAGCTTGCGCGAGGAGCCAGCCAGCGCCGTTTCCAGCTGCATAATCTGCTGGCTGTGCCGCTGTGCCGTTACGGAGTCCTGCCCCAGCAGCTGCAGCATACGCGCCACGTGCCGCACGTACTCTTTGCGGATGTTGCTGGTGCGGGCGTCTTTGTTGAAATAATAGTCGCGGTTAGGCAGGCCCAGCCCGGCCTGGTAGAGGTGCAGGGCCATTTTGTCGCTGTTTTTGGCGTCCTGTGCTACATACAGGCCAATCAGCGAATTTACCCCCAGCACTTGGTGGCGGGCAATAACGGCCTGCACATCGGCCAGAGATTTAATAGCCGCAATGCGGTCCAGCTCTGGCTTCAGGGGCGTGATACCCTGCTTATCAATGGCCACAGAATCCAGACCAGCCGCCCAGAAGTCACCGATTTTTTGCTGGTTGGTGCCCACCTTGGCGTTGGCTTTAGCCGCTTCCTGATTGAGGGCGCGCAGACGAGCATACACTTCGTCCTGCACTTCTTTACCAATACCCCAGGAGCTTTCAGAGGCAGGAATGGGGTGCTTTTTCAGCCAGCCGCCATTGGCGTAGGTGAAAAAGTCGTCGCCGGGGCGAATGGTAGTGTCCAGGTTAGCCTGGAGCAAATCAGGCTGGCCGGCAGTGTCCTTGGTGCCGGAGGAGTGGCAGCCCGCCAGCAGCAAAGCCAGGGCAGGGCCAAGCACCAGGCAGCGCCGGGTAGCAAAAGAAAGTTTCATGGAATAGATTAGGGGAAGTTGAGGAAGACGAAGATAGCGCCTGCGCCATTATATAAGACAACTACCTCAGGCGCAGGTTGCAATAAACCGCCAGCTTGCTACTGCAGCCCAATGGATACCACCGGTGGCCCAGTTGCCCTCTAACCCGGCAGTAAGCAGGAAATAAGCCAACCCAAACCCGATAGCGCCGGTATGAGCAATTTGAGGCTACTTGCCGCTGCTATTTCCCGCTCTACTCTGCTTATCCATGCTGCCGTCTGCTGAAGCTTTCCTGTCCGAAGTTCAATTTCAAACCAGCCGCAGCAGTGGACCAGGCGGGCAGAATGTAAATAAGGTAGAGTCCAGGGTAGAATTGCGCTTCCACGTAGCCGATTCGCAGCTGCTCAGTGAGGCGCAGAAAGAGCTCCTGCTCACCAAGCTGACCAAACAGCTAACGGCCGAAGGGTTTTTGCTGGTAGTAGCACAGGAAGACCGCAGCCAACTGCGCAACAAGGAAATTGCGCTGCAGAAGTTTCATCAGCTTCTGCTGAAAGCCCTGCACAAACCCAAAGCCCGCAAAGCCACCAAGCCCAGCAAAGGTGCTGTGCGGCAGCGCCTGGAGTCTAAGAAAAAGCACAGTGCCAAAAAGGCCAGCCGCGGAAAAGGAAGTATGGACTTTTAGTGCCTGGCCCGGATTTTACAGCAGCGTGCCGCGCAGTACCATGGTCGCTACCGAGAAGTAGATAATAAGCCCCGTTACGTCTACCAGTGTGGCCACAAAGGGAGCAGAGGAAGTTGCGGGGTCCAGACCAAGGCGCTTGAGCAGCATGGGCAGCATAGCCCCCGACAAGGCCCCCCACAGGACAATACCCAGCAGCGAGAAGCCTACCGTTACGGCAATCAGTAGCCAGTACGGCCCGAAGTAGCCGGGGTCTATATAGTTAGCCCACAGGATAATGCGCAGCGAGCCCACCACACCCAGAATACCGCCCAGCAACATCCCCGAAATCAATTCGCGCCGCATTACCAGCCACCAATCGGAGAGGGTAAATTCGCCCAAGCTCATAGCCCGGATAATGAGGGAAGTAGCCTGAGAGCCGGCATTACCGCCGGCGGAAATAATGAGCGGAATAAACAGGCCCAGCACGGCAGCCTTCTGCAAATCATCTTCAAAATGGTGCATGGCGGAAGTCGTTAGCATTTCCCCAATCAGCAGAATCACCAGCCAGCCGGCCCGCTTTTTCACCATGCTCCAGATAGAAGTAGCCAGATACGGCTCATCCAGGGCTTCGGAGCCCCCCAGCTTCTGGATATCCTCGGTATCTTCTTCCTCCCGGATATCCAGAATGTCATCGATGGTGACGATGCCAAATAGTACGCCTTCGTCATTGACGACGGGCAGGGCCACCCGGTCGTTTTTGCGGAACACATCAATCGCCGCCTCCTGGTCCTGCATGGCGTTGAGGCTCACATAGCGGCGGTCCATCAGGTCACTCACACGCCGCTCAGGGTCGGCCAGCAGAAACTCCCGGATGCGGATGTCATCAATGAGTATGCCCCGAGGATCGGTGACATACAGCATGCTTAGCGTCTCCGACTGTCCGCCATGGCGGCGAATGTAGTCGAGCACCTGCTGCACGGTCCAGTTTTCCCGTATGGCAATGTAGTCGGGCGTCATCAGGCGTCCCACGCTGTACTCGGGGTAGCCCAGCAGCTCCAGCGTAACCTTGCGCTCCGCCTCCGAAAGCGTCTGAATCAGCTCCTTTACGAAGTCATCGGGCAGAAACTCCAGCAGGGCCGTCCGGTCATCCGGCGACATCTCATTGAGGATGTCGGCAATTTTCTCCTGCGAGAGGTTGGCCAGAAAATGTTTTTGAATATCCAGGTCAAGGTATTCAAATACCTCGGTGGCCAGCTTCAGGGGTAGCAGCCGAAAAATAATCAGCTGCTCGCGCTCCTCCTCATTCTCTAGCAGCTCAACAAGCTCGGCCGGTTCAAACTGTTTAAGAACCTCCTTCAGCTTAAAAAACTCGCCCTCCTGAATCAGGGACGTGATGGTTTCCGCGGTGGGGTGCTGAATCATCGGACTGAAGGCGCTTATGCTTCGCTAGGCAAGCAGGTTGAGGTGAAAATCGGCCTGCAAAATTAGGATAAACTGGCGGCTAACCCGCATTGCCGCCCGAAATTTCGGCTAAGAAAATGGGGTATTTCCCGTAAGCGTGATGTGGCGGTGGGAGGTAGGTTGGCTTCTGATGGAGGTTTTGCGTACAGGCCTACTACTTTCGGGGCAGCAGCCGGGCAACGGAGACCCGCGGTTGCTGTTGCTCCCTGTGATTTATGAATCAGTTACCCGTTTCTGCGCTTGGTACGCTCATCGCCCTTGGCGGGGGCGATGATGATGTGCTGCTGTCTCTGCTTTGCGACCTGCTGCCCTCGCGCGAGGCGCCTATTGAGATTATTACCACGGCTTCCAGCGAGCCGCACGATACCGCCAAGGCCTACGAGCAGGCCCTGCGCGACCTGGGCTGCGCCACCTCGCACCACTTGCATATTGATGCGCACCACCCGGCCGATGCGCCTGCCACGCTCCGGCGACTGGCGCGCACCAAGGTGGTGTTCTTTACCGGCGGCGACCAGGAACGAATTGTAGAGTTTTTGCGGGGCACCGAGTTTCTGCGCCAACTGCAGCACCGCTTCCGGACAGAGCCAGACTTTTTGATAGCCGGCACCAGTGCCGGTGCCGCCGTGCTCTCCGATTTTATGCTGGTGGACGGCTATGGCTGGCGGGCCCTGCGCAAAGGCGGGATTAAGACCACCGCCGGGCTGGAACTGCTGCCCAAGCTGCTCATTGACCAGCATTTTGTGGAACGGGGCCGCTTTGGACGGCTGGCGCATGCCGTACTGGCTCACCCTATGTGCCTGGGCCTGGGCCTTTCGGAGGAAACCGGCCTGATTATCCGTGGTGGAACGGAGGCAGAAGTATTTGGCGACGGTGTGGTGATGGTGGTAGACGGCTCCCGGCAGCGCGGCAATAATCTGGGCCGCATTGGGCGGGGCGAGCCGGTAAGCGGACTGGACCTGCGCGTGCACCTGCTGGTAGCCGGGCAGCGCCTGCACCTGCCTAGCCGCCAGGTGCGGGAAACCCAGCCGGAATAACGCCGATTTGCGGATAGACCACATTTTTTTGCATACTAGCAGCCAAATTGGCGGCCAGCTATGCTATAGGGCTTAAAATGGTCGGCACGCCGAGTATTTGAACGTTTTTTCTGCCTACATTTAGTCCGAATAACCCCAACCCACATTTTTCTTGTATGAATGTAAAATCTCTACTTCTCGTAGGTAGTGCACTGCTGGCAGCAACTGCTGCAACGGCAGGCGGCTTTCAGGTGTCGCTGGCCGGCATCAAAAACAACGGTATGGGCGGCGTTGGTGCCGGCCTTGCTTTGGATCAGGCTTCTATGTTCTACAACCCTGGTGCCTTAGCCATGGTACGGGAGCGGGGCGTGCAAATGGGGGCCAACGCCACTTTCGCCCGGCAGGCATTCCGCGCCGAGTTTGGGGGCGATGAGCGCAACCTGCGCAACTCTGTAGTGAATCCTTTTAGCTTATTCGCAGGGTTTGGCCCGGCAGAAGGCAAGTGGAAGGCCGGTATTGCCGTGTATACGCCCTTTGGCAGCAATCTGCGGTATGCCGATGGCTGGGAAGGTCGTTTCTCCCTGACGGATATTGACCTGAAGTCTGTATTTGTACAGCCCACCGTAAGCTTTGCCGTTACGGATCAGCTGAGCGTAGGCCTTGGAGTAGCAGTACTGGCTTATGGGTCGGTAAACCTGCAGCGCGATATTCCGGTAACCAACTCCCAGGGCCAGTATGGTCACGTAGAGTTGGATGGCCAGGCCGAACACAAAGTAGGCCTCAACGCCGGTGTTTTCTTTAAGCCCTCCGAGAAGTTGAGCGTTGGGGTTTCCTACCGTTCTAAGATTGACGCCACTGTGGAAGGGGGCGACGTTACATTCTCTAACCTGCCGGCATCTGCCAAGGCTAGCTTCCAGGGAACGGAGTTTGGTGTCACCATTCCGCTGCCCGCTACTACTACTATCGGCATTGGCGTAATGCCTACTGAAAAGCTGACGGTGGCTCTGGACGTGAACCACGTGCAGTGGAGCAAATACCGCAGCCTCGATTTTACTTTCAATGGCCCCGTGGGCGGCGCTACCAGCAGCACGTCTAAGCGCTTCTATCAGGATGCACTTACCCTCCGTTTGGGTGGCCAGTACAAGCTCACGGATGCCTTCACGGTGCGGGCGGGCGGCTCTTATGATATGTCGCCGGTGAAAGATGGCTATGTGTCGCCGGAAACTCCCGATGCTGACCGGATTGGTGTAACTGCCGGTGCTTCCTATAAAGCAGGCGAGCATTTCTCAGTAGATATTTCTACGCAGTTTATCAGCCTGCAGAAGCGCACCCAAACCCAGCAGGATCTGCTGAATAATAAGACGACTGACCGGGTTGCAGGAACTTACAAAACGCAGATTGTGATTCCCGGTATTGGCCTCAACTACACTTTCTAAGCGTCTACTTCTCCGACTTCGATGATTACTTTGTTTAAGAAAACGATGCCCGGCCTGGCTCTGCTAGGTCTGGTGCTGGGCGGTTGCCAGCCAGAGCTGGACGCTCCCAAAGCCGACAAAGGCTCCGCTGATTTCAGCAAATATGTATCAGTAGGCAACTCACTCACAGCCGGCTACTCCAATGGCGGTGTTTCAAATGCCTCACAAGCGCAGTCCTATCCGGCCATTCTGGCGCAGCAGTTCAAAAAAGTAGGCGGCGGCGAGTTTGTGCAGCCTGTTTTTGCAGCGGGCCAGGAAAACGGCAGCGGCTTCCTCCGCTTCACGGGCTTCAATGCCAATGGTTCGCCTAAACTGGAAACGGTAACGGACAAAACGGCTTATACCGGTGCTACGCTCCCTAGTGGACAAGCGCAACTGGCGGCTTATACCGGCCCGCAGCCCAACAACCTGGCTGTACCCGGTATTTCGGTTATTTCCAGCGTTTCGGCGCTGACGGGTGGTCTGGCTCCTTATGGCGTTATCAACCCTTATTTTAACCGCCTGTTACCGGCTGCTGAAGCTCCTACTAAGGATTATCTGACGTATATCGGCCAAGCCAGCCCTACCTTTTTCACCATGTGGCTGGGCAATAACGATGTGCTGACGTATGCTACCAATGGTGGTGTGGCCAGTGCTTCCAACCCATTCAGTGGCTTGTCGGATACTACCCGCTTCGGCATAGGTTATCGGGCGCTGCTGGCTACCATTTCCAAGAATGGAACGGTTAAAGGTGCAGTAGCTAACATTCCCGGCGTTTCGGCACTGCCTTACTTTACGACGGTTCGTGTGAATGCTATTAACGCATCCATCAAAGCCAACCCCAACATCCCGAACGCCTCTACAGCCAGCCTGTTTATTACCACGGGTAAAGGTGAAGTACGGGCTGCTCTTCCTACCGATTTGCTGGTGCTGACTTCCAGCGCCGTAATTGGTACGCCTTCTACAAACCCGGCCAATCCATTCCCAGTTGGGGTAGGTTACACGGCTACGCAAAGCAATCCGCTGCCCAGCCAGTACGTACTGGATGCGGATGAGCTAAGCGCCATTACTTCCCGCACGGCCCAGCTGAACTCCATTATTGCGAAGTCGGCCCGTCAGTACAAGCAGCCGGTGGTAGATATGAACTCCTTCTTCTCCACCATCGTGAACAATGGCTTTGCTATCAACGCCGTAAACAACACTACGGCCTACATTTCCGGCAACCTGTTCTCGCTGGATGGCGTGCACCCCACGTCCCGCGGCTATGCAGTAGTGGCCAATGAGTTTATTCGCGTAATCAACCAGACCTATGGTGCTTCAGTACCCATGGTAAATCCGAATGACTACAGTGGCGTAACGTTCCCGTAAGCATTTCTGCGTACGCTTTCATAAAAAAGACTCCCTGCCAACAGGGAGTCTTTTTTTATGACTTTCAGGCCAGAAGATACCGGGAAGCGCTATACTTGTAAAATCCTTTGAGCCAATTGTACGGACTGACTTCTTAGGCGGCTATTTACTCTTCAATTTATGATTCAAATGAAACACACGCTGCGCCTGTTTATTGCCCTGCTATTGGTGGGCTCCTTCTCCGCTTGTAAGAAGGATAATGATGACGACAAGCCTAAGTCGAAAACCGAGCTGCTGACGGCCAAAAACTGGCGTATGTCGGCAGAAACATATTCCTATGTAGATGGTGGTCGTACCGTTACGGAGGACGCTTATGTAGATTATGAGCCTTGCGCAAAGGACGATTTTGAGAAGTATAATACCGATAAAACACTGGTCTATGATCAGGGCCCAACCAAGTGCGACGATACTGCTTCCGATCCACAAACGCAGCAGGTCAATTGGGATTTTAACTCTGATCAATCCAAATTGATATTGTCGGATCCAGGCAGCGCCCTTTCCCTGTCGTTTGATATCGTAGAACTGACCGCCAGTACTCTTAAGCTGCAGTTCAAAGGCAGTAGCAATGGTATTAATTTCACATATGCTGCTACTTACAACGCCTTTTAGAAAGCGGTAAGCTTCTTACACATAACAGCAACGCCCACTCTTCCTGAAAGAGTGGGCGTTGCTGTTATGTGTAAGGATTATCTAACCCGCAGTGCATAACGGATTAATATGTGCCGCAATAATAGCCGCGTGGTGCCGACCATTTTCAATAAACCAGCGGCTGGTATTTAACCCGCCACACACGGTACCCGCCAGATATACGCCCGGTCGATTGGTTTCAAAGGTGTCGGGGTTGTACCAGGGGGTGCAGGCGTCATCGTCGCGGGTGGTGATGCCTAGCGCGGCAAGCAGTGGGTAGTTGGGGCGGTAGCCGGTGAGGGCATACACATGGCTGGCTGGCAGCGTGAGCGGGCCTTCAGGCGTCAGCATTTCTATGGCTTCGGGTGTAATACGCTGCACGCTGGTGCTGAAATATGCCTTAATACGCCCTTCGGCAATGCGGTTCACCAGATCAGGCCGTATCCAGTACTTCACGGATTCGCTTACCTCGGCTCCGCGTACCACCATGGTCACATCGGTTCCGGCGCGCAGCAACTGCAGCGCGGCTTTGGCTGAGGAATTTTTGGCCCCGATGACCACTACCGACTGTCCCACGTGGGCGTAGGGCTCTTTGTAATAATGGCTCACGTGCGGCAACTCTTCGCCGGGCACATTCAGGTAGTTAGGTATATCATAAAAGCCGGTGGCAATGACCACGGCAGCGCAGGCAATGCGGCCTTTTTCCGTCACCACCTCATAGCGGCCGGGCTCACCTTCGAGCCCCATCACTTTTTCATAGAGGCGCAGAGGTAGTTTTTCGGCCACCGCCACGCGGTGGTAATAGTCCAGCGCATCTTCGCGCAGGGGTTTGTAGTGAGAGGTAGGGAAGGGGTATCCGCCAATTTCCAGCAGCTCCGGCGTGGAGAAAAACTCCATGTTGGTGGGGTAGCCCACCAGAGAATTTACCAACGCGCCCTTATCCACCACGCACACTGTAAAGCCGCGCCGCTTGGCCTCAATAGCGCAGGCCAGCCCCACGGGCCCGGCCCCGATGATAACCACGTCAAAAGAATCAGCAATAGAAAGCATGGGTGTAATACCGGCCAGAGGTAAGAAGGGTTTAAAATGTGCCAAGGCAACTGAAAACATGTTATCCTGACGCAGGAAGGATCTTCTCCCGCCAGTAAAAGTCGTTGTGACGACAAATATTCTGGCGGGAGAAGATCCTTCCTGCGTCAGGATGACAGCCTTTGTGTGATTCCGGTTCCTTAATGGGCCTGCAACCAATTGCTGCCGGTGCCTACTTCTACCTCCATGGGCACGCCGTGGGGCAACAGCAGCGCCGTAGTCATGAGCTCCTTGATTTTGGGGGTGATGTATTCCACTTCCTCTTTCACAGCATCGAACACCAATTCGTCGTGTACCTGCAGGATCATCTTGGTGCCCAGCTTTTCTTCCAGCAGCCAGTGATGAATGTTAATCATAGCCTTCTTAATGATGTCGGCCGCGGTGCCCTGGATGGGGGCGTTAATGGCGTTGCGTTCCGTGTAGCCGCGTAGAGTGGCGTTGCGGGAGTTGATGTCGCGCAGGTAGCGGCGGCGGCCCAGTAGGGTTTCGGCATACTCCAGCTCCCGGGCGCGGTTGATGCTGTCATCCATGAACTGCTTCACGGAGGAAAACTCCGTGAAATAGGCTTCAATAATATCAGTGGCTTCCTTGCGGGAAATGCCTAGGCGCTGCGCCAGCCCGAAAGCCGAAATACCGTAGATAATGCCAAAATTGACCATCTTGGCCCGGCGGCGCATCTCGCCATCTACCTGGTCCAGCGGCACTTTAAACACCTTGCTGGCCGTGCTGGCATGAATATCTAGTCCTTGGCGGAACGACTCAATCATGGTTTTGTCGCCCGAAAAATCGGCCATGATGCGCAGCTCAATCTGGGAGTAGTCGGCGGCCAGCAGCACGTGGTTTTCGTCGCGTGGCACAAAGGCTTTGCGGATTTCGCGGCCCTTTTCCGTGCGAATGGGAATGTTCTGCAGGTTGGGGTTGGTGCTGCTCAGGCGGCCGGTGGCGGTTACAGCCTGATTGAAGGACGTATGCACGCGGCCATCCAGCTCACACACCAGCTGGGGTAGGGCTTCTACGTACGTGCTGCGCAGCTTGGTAAGCTGGCGGTGCTCCAGAATTAGGGCGGCAATGGGCGCATCGGCGGCCAGCACGCTCAGAATTTCCTCGCCGGTGGCGTACTGCCCGGTTTTGGTTTTCTTGATTTTGCCGCCACCCAGGCCCATTTTATCAAACAGCACCTCGCCCAGTTGCTTGGGCGAGCCAATGTTAAACGACTGGCCGGCTTCGGCAAAAATCTGCCCTTCCAGCTCGGTAATGTAGCCCTGCAGCTGCGCCGAGTACTCGCCCATGGCGGCGCTGTCAATCTTTACGCCTTCGTACTCAATGGCGGCCAGCACGGGCACCAGCGGATTTTCTACCTCATTCAGTAGCTTCAGCAAGCCCACTGCCTCCAATTTGGGCTGTAGATAGTGCTTGAGCTGCAGGGTCACGTCGGCGTCTTCGCAGGCGTAGTCCTTCACCTCGGCCGGCGGAATATCGGCCATGGTTTTCTGATTCTTGCCTTTAGAGCCGATGAGGGCCGTAATGGGGACGGGTGTGTAGTGCAGGTAGGTTTCGGCCAGCACGTCCATGCTATGGCGCATGTCGGGCTCCAGCAGGTAGTGGGCCAGCATGGTATCAAATAACTGGCCTTTCATCTCCACCCCGTAATGCTTCAGAATGGTAAGGTCGTACTTGATGTTCTGGCCGATTTTCACAATCTGCTCAGCATCAAAGAAGGGGCGGAACTCGTCCACCAGCTTTTGCGCTGCGGCGTGGTCGTCGTGCGGAACGGGCACATAATACGCCTCGCCGGGCAGCCAGCAGAAAGAAAGGCCTACCAGGCGCGCAGTCATGGTGTCCAGCCCGGTGGTTTCGGTATCGAAGCTGACTTCCTTTTGCAGCAGCAGGAACTTGAGCAGCTCGCGGCGCAGCTCGGGGGTATCGATGAGGTGGTACTGATGGGGCACATCGGCCAGCTGGCGGCGCGGACCGGCGGGGGCACCCAGGCTGCCGGTTTCGCCTTCTTCCGCTGCCACGGCCACCGCCGCGTCAAACAAGGAGCCTTGCCCGGCGGGTACGCTGGGGCGACGGGCACCGCGTGGGGGCGGCGTGCTGGTAGCCGGGCCATTGCCTCCACCCAGCACGCGGGCGGCCAGCTGCCGGAATTCCAGCTCATCAAACAGTTTGCTCAGCTCCTCCGCGTTGGGCTGTTCCAGGCGAAGGTTTTCCTCGTGGAACTCAATGGGCACATCCAGGTGAATGGTGGCCAGTTCCTTGCTCATAAGGCCCTGCTCGGCGAAGTTGCGCACGTTTTCCTGCAGCTTGCCCTTGAGCTTATCCACATTAGCAATCAGGTTTTCCACCGAACCGAACTCCTGAATCAGCTTTTTGGCGGTTTTGTCGCCGATGCCGGGAATGCCGGGGATGTTGTCGGAGGCGTCACCCTGCAGGCCCAGAATGTCAATAACCTGCTCCACACGTTCAATCTCGAAGCGCTGCAACACGTGCTGCACGTCCAGGACCTCAGCGGAGTTGCCCATAAAGGCCGGACGGTAAATCTTCACGCAGTCGGTCACCAGCTGGCAATAGTCCTTGTCGGGCGTCATCATGAACACCTCGCCAAAGCCCTGCTGCTCGGCGCGCAGGGCAAGCGTGCCTATCACATCATCAGCTTCAAACCCATCCACCATCAGAATGGGAATGTTGAAGGCCTTGATGATTTTTTTGATGTATGGAATAGCCAGCCCAATGTCCTCTGGCATGGCCTGGCGCTGGGCTTTATACTCGGCAAACTGTTCGTGGCGGAAAGTCTTTTTCTGGGCATCGAAAGCCACCCCAATGTGCGTGGGTTTCTCCTTTTGCAGTACCTCCACCAGAGTATTGGTGAAGCCCAGAATGGCCCCGGTATTCAGGCCCTTGGAGTTCACGCGCGGGTTTTTGCTGAAGGCAAAGTGGGCGCGGTAAATCAGGGCAAAAGCGTCGAGCAGGAAAAGCTTATGGTGCTGAGGGGTGGCAGAGGCGTCGGACATAGGGCAGCGAAGGTACGGAAGTGAGCGGGCCGGAAAAACGGAAGCTAACCGGCCAGCCAGATAGACGAAGATAGAGGGGCCCGCGCAGTTCTGGTCTTGCGGCGGTCGGTAGATTTGACAAGATATGCTGCTCCTATTACGTGCAGATTGGGGCACTGGCTAGCCAAGCATCACTCTTGGTATAACCGGTTTTCGGGCAGAGAGGTTGGGGAGAAAGGCCGTTTATAAGGCCGGATTCACCTCAAAGGTACAGCTGCCCGTGCCCGCCATTCCGGCTTCCGTGAGCCCCTGCACTACCACCAGGTAGCGTCCGCGCTGGTCTGAGGTGTAGAAGGAAAGCGTCTCGCCCTGCAAATTGGTCGTGTTGACGTTAGGGTTCCAGTACAGCAGGTTGCGCAAATCGGGCAGGCGGCTTTGCTTTTCCTGGGGCGTATCGTAGCGTGGGGCGTAGAATTCGCGGGGTTGCTGCAGGGCTTCGTACTCCTGCACCAGGGCCTGCGGGTCCAGCTGAAAGCCTTCCAGGTTGCCTTTGTAGGTGGTGAAGCTTACAATTCCATTGTACATCAGCCTGCCCTGCATGTAGCGGCTGTCTACTACTTCCAGCTTCTGAATGCGGAGCGGGTCCATGGCCATCAGCCTGTTGGTGTTGAAGACGGGCACCCCATCCAGCAGCACCAGTGGTGGACCGGTGAAAATGGTGCGGTTCACCTTGTCGGAAACGGTGAAATGGAAGCCGTCTTTCCGAATACGGACTTTCACACCCACCACGTACTCCCGCAGAACCTCTTCCAGCACCTTGAAGCGTGTGAAATCGTCCAGGCGGTAGCGCTCATCGGGCTGGCCATAGAATGCCAGGGTATCGGTAGGCGTGAGCAGGCGGTATTGGTTGGGGTGGTGGCGGGAGTAAGCGTTCTGAAGCTGCACCTGCTGATGCCGCCGGGCTATATCGGCCCGAAAATAGGAGCTGAAAATGGGTAACCGGCCAGATGGGGGCGTCATAAAACGCTGCGAAAACGGATTCAGAATCTCGCAGCGGTACATGCTGTCCTGCTGCGTATTGGCTTGCAGTACCAGGTCACGGAGGCCATACAGACCATTTACCTCAAACTGAATCCGACCATCAGCCCCACTCACGGAGTTAAACACCCGGGTAGTGCGGCTGGGCGAAGCCAGATAAGTGGTGAGACCAGACACAGGCTGCCCGGTGCCGCTGTGCTGCACCCGGGCTTGCACCAGGTGGCCGCGCAGCTCCGGCGGAAACTCAAACCGCAGCGGGGTCGAGGCCAGTACCTTGTCCCAGCTAAACCGGCTCCAGCCGTGCGTCAGCATCAGATTATCGGCGGCGGCAGCCACTTCCGGGCCGGTAGCAGTAAGGTAATAGGCCGGCTGCTCAACGGCACCTTTTAAATCGGAAGTTAGCCACAGGTAGCTGTTAAAGCTGGGTACGGCGGCCGCAGAAAGCGAATCGAGGCGGTATACGGCCACCGAGAGATTTGCCGGGACTGCCTGCCCGGTGGAGAGCACCGTTTTTAGCTGTAAGGCTACTTTCTCCCGGCTGGCATACTGCGGCTTATCCGTTTGGGCGCTGATAACCAATTGTTGCTGGGGCTGGCGGAAATACAGCCGCTCACACAAGGGTTGGTGGCGCGTATTAAAAACGGTGAAATGGGAGATGCCTTCTGCCAACTTTTCCCGGTTTACTGTGAATACCGCCCGCCCTGCAACCAGCGGGGCCTGCGCTGTAAGCAGCAATTGATGCCGGGCCTGGCCCAGTAGCAGAATAGTTTCTGGCCCAACTGCTGAAGAAGCCTGCACGGTGAGGGTCAGTTGCTGGCTGCTGGTTTCTTCCAGGTGCAGCACATAGCCCGCTTCCTGCACGGCTGGCAGGCGGCGGGTCAGGCGCTGACCATTGCTGAGGGTCAGTACTGCCGTATAAGCCTGGCCAGAACCGGTGGGCGTGAAGGAAAAGCTGCCCATTCCAAACCGGAGGGTTTGGAAGGCGGCCACCGCCTTGTCCTGCGCATCCAACACGGAGCCCGTGGCCGCGAGGCTGCGGCCGCTTTTGTCCAGCACCTTAAAAGCTACTTTGCCGGGTAGATTTTTCACCAAATGGCCACCTTCGGGAAAGAACTGCACATCGTATCCCGCCGTGTCGGAGGCCGCTACTGTACCCGATGGCCGCAAGGTGTTGAGGATGGCAACCGGCTGCTGGAAGTAAAACTCCGGCCCGAAATTTTTCATCCAGCTGGTGTAGGCCCGCACCGTATACTGCCCCGAAAGCAGCGTGGCCGGCAGCAGAAAAGAGCCCTGCCCGGTGGCTTTTTGCAGCGGTACTTTTCCCTGTAAAACCGGCTGCTGGGCCTTATCCAGTACTTCTACATAGGCCACGCTGCTCAGCGGCAGTGGCCGGGCGTAGGTTCCATCCACCACATACACCTTAAACCACATCATCTCCCCACTCAGATAAGTTGGCCGGTCAAGGTGCAGAAACAACTTCTCCTGCACTGCCTGCTGCTGGTAGCGCATAAACTGCTGGCGCAAGGTATCCGCCGGCGACTGTGCCCGCACCAGCCCTACGGCACTCAGGCAGAGCCCGATGACCCCAAAGCATACGGTGCGAATAAAAGCTTGAACAGACATAGGGTTTACCAAAGGGTAAAGCAGCAACAAGGCTACTCTTACTGATTAGGGCCAGAAGCTGGGTTTGCTGTTGGTGCCGCGCAAACGGCAATCCACACAGGCGGTGGTTTGATAGGTGTAGCCCAGCAGGTTGCCTGCTCTGTCGGTGACCGGCCCTACCGGAAGCCGTAGATTCGGATCAGAGAAAAATAAAGCAAGGTTGAAGGAGGCATCTTTTTTGAAAATGGTATCCAAAAGCATGCACCCTTCATAGCCCTCGTTGCGGAGAGACCAGGTAGGGGGCAGGCTGTTGTTATCAATGAAAATCCGCTTCTCCGCCACCGTGCCGGCTCCTACGTAGCCCAGCACCGGCTCCGTAGTATTGGTTTCGCTGTGCACATTGCCGGTCAGCTGGCTGGGTAAGGGGTCGAAGAGCCCGCCAATATTCTGAGAGTTCTTTTTGAGGGCTTCCCAGTACTGAAACTCGGCTTCGGTAAGAGCAAACTGCCGCACCAATAGGCTGTACTTAAACCGCAGCCGGCTGGAGGTAGGCGGAATCAGCAGCAGCCTATAATCCAGCACGGCATCCCGGCTCAGCGGAACGGTGGTGGCTGTGTACACGGCGGTAGAGTTTTCTGTGCGCCAGCAATGGTAAATATCATCGGTGCGCGGGAGTAGCGTATCCCCAATCTGTTTTTCCAGTCGGCTCCAGGCGCCGGAAGTAAACTCCCAGGTTTCGGCGTACTCCCAGCGGTAGTACTGCGTGCGGCCGACATCGTCGTGGGCGCTCAGGTAGAACTGCAGCCCATCGGCCTCTATGCGCCCGGACAACGAATCGATGGGTGGTGCGGGCTTGAGGGGCACAAACTCAGAAGCGTAGCGCCGGCCACTCTGCGTCTGAATGCGGAGGTGGTATTGCTGGCCCGCTGGCAGCTGCAGGCTTTCCGACACATAGGTGCCCGGAGCGCCTTCTTGCAGCGGCCAGCGCGTGCCCGCGTCATCCTCAATAGCCAGCGAGGCCTGGGTTTCGGGCTGGTAGGGCTCCTGCACGGCCAGGTTGCGCGTGCGGGACAGCGTGATAGTGGTAACGCCGCCGCTGTTGATATAGCCGTTCACCACCAGAATCGTGACGGGCTCATTCAGTACCTCCGGCTCAAATGGCGTAACGCAACTGGCCAGTAGCGGCAGCAGTACCCAACAGAAAAGCTTCTTCCAAACACACATATCAGCTAGCTGCTAAAACCGGAAGTTGTAAGTGATAGACGGAATCGGGTGGGCGAAAACGGCCAGCTTATAGCCTTTAATCTGTCCGTTTACGGTTTTGAAATACACCGAAAACGGGTTGTCGCGCCCGGTCAGGTTATACACGCCCAGCGTCCAGGAGCTATGGGCCAGCTTGCGCACTTTATGGTTGCCTTCCAGGTTCAGGGCAAAGTCGGCGCGGTAGTAGTCGGGCACGCGGTAGGCGTTGCGCTCGGAGTAGTACACCCGCTCGGCCCCGCCGGAATAGTACGTGGCCAGGGGCAGCGTAATGGGCCGCCCGGTGCTGTACGTGAGGTTGAGCGAGGTGCTCACGCGCCTACTGAAGCGGTAGTTGCCAATCAGGGTCAGGTCGTGGGGCTTGTCGAAGTTGCTGGGGTAGTAGCTGCCCCCATTCACCCGGTCGGCCACGGGGCCTTCATCTACCTTCACCAGGGCGCGGGAATAGGTATAGCTCACCCACCCATTCAGCTTGCCCGTGAGCTTACGCACCAGCACTTCCACCCCATACGCTTTGCCCACGGCATTTACCACATCGGTTTCCAGATGGCGGTTGAGCAGGAGCGTGGCGCCGCCCTTGTAATCCACAAAGTCGCGGGTGGCTTTGTAATACACCTCTACTGAGGTTTCAATGGTGTTGGCTTTGAGGTTATGATAGTACCCTGCCGATACCTGGTTGCCCACCTGCGGGCGGATGTGGTAGTCGCTCAGCTTCCAGATATCCGTCGGCGACACTGATACCGTGTTCGACAGCAGATGAATATACTGGCGGGTGCGGTTGTAGCTGAGTTTTACGGAAGAGTGGTCGGTGAGCGTGTAGCGGGTAGAAAACCGGTATTCCGGCCCATGATAGGTGGCCAGCACCTGGCCCGACGTGTACCGCACGGTGTCGGTAATGGTGGTAGTAGATTTGGAGCTACCCGGCCGGTAGTGGTACACGTCGTGCGGGCCCAGCGCATTGTACAGGGAGTAGCGCAAACCCATTGAAACCGACAGGCGCGGCGTGATATCAAACCGGTCAGAAGCGTAGATGGCACTTTCCAGGGCCTGTTCCTGCGGCAGCACATTGGGCTTCACCAATGACTCCGCCCCAAAGGGTTTAAGGCTGCCCGGCGCAATGTTATAAAGCAGGGAGCTGATGCCGAAATCCACCGTGTGCTGCGCGTTGGGGAAGTAGCTGAAATCGGCCAGCACATTGTACTGTCCAATATCATAGGTCAGCCGGGAAGCAGTGGCCGGGTCCCGCTCGCTGGTAATGTTGTAGGCGTATTGCGAAAGGGTGCCGGTAAATACGCCGTAGAGCTTGTTGCTGAAAGAATGCCGCCACTTCAGGCTGGCGCTTTGGTTGTGGTAGCGGTAGGCAGTATCACTGGCCAGCTGAAACTTATCGGCACTGCGGTAGCCGGTTACGTAGAGCGTGTTTTTGTCGGAAAACGAGTGGCTGATGTGCGCGGCCAGATCATAAAACGAAGCTGAGCTTTCCTGGAAAGTTTTACCAGGCAGCAGGTGCAGCAACCAGTCGGAATAGCTGCTGCGCCCGCTCAGGATAAACGCGCTTTTGTCTTTCACCAGCGGGCCTTCCAGGGTCAGGCGACTGGTAAGCGGGCCAATACCACCCGACCCCGCGAACTTCTTCTTGTTGCCGTCCCGGGTGGTAATATCCAGCACCGACGACAAACGCCCGCCATATTTGGCCGGAATAGCGCTTTTATACAGCTCCACGCCCTGCAGAATATCCGGATTAAAGGCCGAAAAGAAGCCAAACAGGTGGGAAGGATTGTAGATAACCGCGTCGTTGAACAGAATCAGGTTCTGGTCGGCCGTGCCGCCGCGCACGTTCAGCCCCGTGTTGCCTTCGCCTACCGATTTCACCCCCGGCAGCGTGAGCACCACCCGCAGAATATCGGTTTCCCCGAAAGCCGTGGGCACCTGCCGCATGGTCTTGATATCGAGCTTCTCCAGGCCCATCTGCATGCCCGACACGTTTTTGTCCTTCTCGGCCTCAATCACCACTTCCTTCAGCGGAATAATATCTTCCTCGGTTTCAATATCCAGCTTGCCGTTTCCCCGCAAAACCAGCTGGCGGCGGGTGTTTTTGATGCCGATGCCGCGCACCCGCAGCTCATGGCGGCCTACGGGCAGGGTGAGGGAGTAGTAGCCATACTGGTCGGTGCTGGTGCCTGTGTTCAGGGCTTCCACGTACACCGTGGCGCCAATGACCGGCTCGCCGGAAGCTTGCTCCCGTACGTGGCCGGCCACCGTGGCCTTGCCGCTGGCCAGCGCGCCCCCTGCTGGTCCTATTTCGTAGAGTTTAAGCTCTGAGGTACTCACGCTGGCAACCCGACCGGTGCTTCTTTCGGCCGGATTGGCCGTGGGTTCCTTGGCGGTTTGTTCGGCCGTGGGGGGCTGGAAAAAGCTGTCGGGCAGGGTAGCCAGCACGGCGGGGCTGCCCACAATAAATACGCGCTTTTCTGCCGCATCCAGCACAAACTGCAGATGGGTGCCTTGTAGGGCCTGCTCCAACGCCTGTGCCAGGGGCTGCGCGGGCAGGGTGGCCGTTATCGTCAGGCTGTCTGTCTCGGCGGGGTCATAGTAGAAATGGTAGCTCGTCTGGGTTTCCAGCTGCCGGATAAACTCCGCAAACGGCACGCGCGTGTAGGTGCCGCTCACCACGCCTCCCGTTGGCTGCTGCCCGTAGCAGGGCCACAACAACCCGCTGCAGAAAATGAACAGGATTACTATCCGATAGAACTGGGGCATGGAAAGCGCATTCGGGGAATAAGGCGAGTAGTCGTCACTAAGGGGATGTGGGAGATGCTGCCGCCGGAATCAGACTGTTGTAGTAGCCAATCAACTGCACCAGATGGGCCTCGCGGGTAGCTTTTTTAAAACCAAGCTTATGACTGCGGCTGAACTTCTGCAGCTCTTTCCGCTGCGCCGGCAGGGCGTTGAAAACGGAGGATAGCTTGTTTACCGGGTAATAAGCGTTGCCGACCTGCAGAAAAAGCTGGTCGATGGAGCGGAAGACGGGGTAATAAATTTTCTGGTCCGACAGCTCCTTCATTTCTTTTTGGCGCTTGGCCAGCACCCGCACCGGCCCATCCAGCAGCAGCTCGTAGAACCCCGTGCTGATGGGGTGGGGCGAAGCAGGTTGATTTTCCAGCCGCAGAAACCGATGCGCGCCCAGCATAAAGGCGGCCACATTTTCCTCCACCAGATGCAGATAAAAGGAAGTAGCCGGCTGCTGGAGGATCACCTGATCCAGCCGGATATCATAGAGCAGCGGAATGTTCGGGTAGGTGTGGCCCTGGTACTGCACGCTGCCCGGCTGCAGCTTGTTCGATTCAAAAAACTGGTGCCCTTCGGCCTTGCGGTAGTAGCGAGTGTAGTCTACGTACTCCTTCCCATTGTAAAGCTGCGACTGATCCTGCACCAGTGCCTCATACCGCTGGTTTAGCTGCCGGGCAGTAGTGGCCAGAAAAGCTGAATCCGGGGGCTGAGTTTGGCCCCAGGCCGGCGGGGAAACCCCCCAGGCCAGCAGAGCCAGAAATAGGAAGCATTTAGCGAATACAGCGTAACGCATCAACAGCTATAAAAGGAAAAAATAGATAGGGAGGCGCTTGCAGCACCGTTCATTGTCCAGGCCAACCCTTTTGCACCTTCTCGAAAGTTAACAATTGGCAAACTACATGGAAATAACTTTCTGATGCGCCGATATTGCTTTTACCTATCCAAGGAAATAGGCAGGAGACGTATCTTGCGGTGATGAGAACATGGTTCCTTTTTCTGTGGCTGTTGAATGGCCTGACTACCTGGGCGCAGACCCCGCCTCCCTATGGCAGCCACCGGCCAACAGCTACCGAGCATTCCAAAGCCGTGACCACTTTCCAGCAGGAGCTGAATGCGGAATACCGCAACCCCGAGGAGTCACCGCTGACGCCGGAAGACCGGGCGGCCTTCACGGGCTTGCCCTTTTTCCCGGTTAACTATGCTGTTTGTGTAGAAGGCCGGTTTGTGCGGGATTCCCTATCAGCACCATTTGCCATGCAAACCAGCACCAGCCGGCGCCCTATGTACCGGCGCTATGGCGAAGTATACTTCACACTGAATGGCAAGGCGCTCAAGCTCAATGTTTACCAAAACCAGGAGCTGATGAAGAAGCCAGGCTTCGAGGACTATCTGTTCGTGCCCTTCACTGACCTCACCAATGGCAACGCCAGCTATGGGGGCGGGCGCTACATGGATGTGCGCATCGGTCAGATTCAGGAAGGACGCCTGGTGTTGGATTTCAACCGGGCTTACAATCCCTTCTGCGCCTATAGTGGCCGCTACTCCTGCCCCGTACCACCGGCCGAAAATCGTCTGCCCGTGGCAATTGAGGCCGGTGTGATGAGCCCGCATTAAGCCCCTAGGCGGTCAGATAACTACACAAAGAAAGAGCGGGAAGCATGCTTCCCGCTCTTTCTTTGTGTAGTGGTAGCTAGTAGGGCTTACCAGCTACCACTGGCGCCGCCACCGCCGGAGCTGCCGCCGCCAAAGCCGCCGAAGCCACCTCCGCCGCCACCGCCAAAGCCGCCCCCGCCACCAAAGCCACCGCCGCCGAAGCCGCCGCTACCAAAGATGATGGGCGGAATCATGCCGCCGCCAAAGCCGCGGTTGCGCCGCCCGCCTCCTTTGCCCCCGCCCATCCGGGAGATAAACAGAAAAATAAGCAGGGCCAGTACTACCCAGAACAGCCACCCGGAGCCGCCACCATTGTCGTAGTCGCCCGTAGGGCGGGGTTCGGCCTGGTATTCGCCAGCGGCCAGCGCAAACAGGCGGTCCGTGGCGGCATCTAGGCCTTTGTAGTATTGGTCGGCGCGGAAATTGGGCACCAGCACATTGGTGATGATGCGCTTGGCCAAGGCATCGGGAATGGCGCCTTCCAAGCCGTAGCCGGTATGGATGTTGATTTTGTGCTCTTCCTTGGAAACCAGAATCAGCAGGCCATTATTCTTGCCTTTGCGGCCAATGCCCCATTTTTCAAACAGTTGCTGGGCATAGTCGGCTACCTCGGCACCCTGCAGGTTGGGTACCGTGACAATGGCCATCTGCGAGGAGGTGGAATCGTCATAGGCCACCAGCTTGCGCTCCAGCGCTTCTACTTCCTCAGGGCGCATCAGCCCAGCCAGGTCATTCACCAGGCGGGGAGGGGTAGGGCGTTCCGGAAGGGTCTGGGCGGAAAGCTGCGGAGCCAGTAGTAGCAGAAACAGCCACAGCAGATAGATGGGCCGCAATGCGGCACCGGGCCGGAAGAGAGGTAGAATCATATACGCGGCGGCGTAGCGTCGCCAAACGAAATGGAGTCGTCGAGTTCGTTCTGGTCGGTATGCGCGTTGTAGGGGAAATACCGTTGTAGCTGCTCGCCTACCATCTGAATACCCCGCTCCAGGCCCAGCACAAATTTGTGGGTTCGGAAATTTTCAAGCACTATTTCCTTCGTGGTTTCCCAGAAATCATCGGGCACGGCGGAGTTGATGCCGGCATCTCCAATGATGGCGAACTGACGGGTTTCCCAGGCTACATAAAATAAGACGCCATTGCGCTCAGCTGTGGCCTGCATATTTAGCTGGGCAAAGATCTGCGCCGCCCGGTCCAGGGGTTCCGGAGTGGGGCAGGTGTCTTCAAAGTGCACCCGGATTTCGCCGGAGGTTGTTACTTCAGCCTGCCGGATGGCTGCTATCAGAGCAGCCTCCTGCTGGGGCGTAAGGGGGTTAATCATAGGTCTGGTGGCAGTTGCCAGTTATGCAATGGGAGTTGCCAGCAAAAAAGCAGACGAGTGCCTGCCCGCTAGCGGGCAACTCCCAACGCACAACTCAATTAAAACTGTACAGTGGGCGCTTTCTGCGCGCTGGCATCGGCCTCAAAGTAGGGCTTTTCAGCGAAGCCAAACATGCCCGCGAAGATGTTATTCGGGAAAGACTTAATGTAGCCGTTATAGTCGTTGGTTACGGTGTTAAATTTTTGCCGCTCTACGTTAATGCGGTTTTCGGTGCCCTCAATCTGAGCTTGCAGCTCCTGAAAGTTGGCGTTGGCTTTTAGGTCCGGATAGTTTTCCGATACGGCCAGCAAACGACCCAGGCCGGCACTCACCTGGCTTTGGGCTTCCTGGAATTTCTTCAGGTTTTCGGGCGTGAGCTGGTCGGCGGACAGCTGCACGCTGGTGGCCTTGGCCCGTGCATTAATCACGTCGGTTAAGGTCGATTTCTCGAAGTTAGCGGCGCCTTTAACGGTGTTTACCAGGTTCGGAATCAGGTCGGAGCGGCGCTGGTAGCTGTTCTGCACGTTGGCCCACTGGGCTTTCACGGCCTGGTCCTTAGACACCATAGAGTTGTACCCGCATGAGGACTGACTCAGCATAATAACCAAACCGGCCAGATAAAGAAGGAAACGTTTCATGAGGTAAGATTGGGAAAGAAAGTGAGGGAGAGAAAATCAGGAAAAGGGGAAGGCCGACGCGGAGAAGCCGTTGCTGACGAGCTTCCTGGCCCGGTAATACTATGCATGAAATACTATATACACGTGCTGCCAGTACGAAATCAGCGCGCAGCGGTTGTATAAGCTGCTGCTAACCGCGCCGAATCCTTATTTTGCGAGTCTATCTGACCACCATTGCACAGCACATGAAAGCAGTCATTCCCGTTGCGGGCATTGGGTCGCGCCTGCGGCCACACACTCATACCCAGCCTAAGTCGCTGGTACCCGTGGCCGGCAATACCATTCTGGGGCACATCATCGACCGTTTGCGCGATGCCGGCTTCGAGGAGTTTGTGTTCATTATTGGCTACCTGGGCGAGAAAATTGAGCGCTACGTGCGCCGCGAATACCCCGATCTGAAAGCCACCTTTGTAGTGCAGGAGCCGCGCGAGGGAATAGGCCACGCCCTGTGGCTGGCCCGCGACACCTTCCGTCACGACCCCGACGGCGTACTGATTCTGCTGGGCGACACCATTGTGGATGTAGACCTGCCCAAACTGCTGGCTATGCCCGGCACCGTGCTGGCCGTGAAAGAGGTGAAAACCCCCGGCATGTTTGGCCTGGTAGAAACCAGCAGCAGCGGCCGCGTGACTAAAGTGGTAGAAAAGCCCAAAATCCCCAAGTCGAACTACGCCATGGTGGGCCTCTACAAGATTGCCAACCCCGAACGGCTGGCCGAAGCCCTGGAATACATCATAAACGAGGACCAGCGCACCCACGGCGAGTTTCAGCTGACCGACGCGCTAATGCGCCTGATTCAGCAGGGCGAGGAAATAACCACTACGCCGGTAGACAATTGGTTTGACTGCGGCCGCAAGGAAACCCTGCTGGAAGCCAACGCCCGCCTGCTCAACCGCCCCGAGTTCCTGGCCCGCCTCTACCCCGAGTTTCCCGATACCATTATTATTCCGCCGGTCAGCATTGGCAAGGACTGCCAGATTTCGCACTCCATCATCGGCCCCAACGTGGCCATCGGCGACCGGACCATCGTCAAAAACACCATCTTGAGCGACTCCATTATCGGTTCCTACTCCGAGTTGCGCTCCGCCGTCATGCACGACTGTATAGTAGGCTCTGATGCGCTGTTCCGCGGCCTAAACCACAGCATTAATATTGGTGATAACACGGAAATCGATTACAGCTAAGTCAGTTTCGTTCAGTTGTCATCCTGAGCCCAGCGAAGGACCTTATCACGCTAGAACGAGTCGTTGTTTTGATAGACGTTCTAAGGTGAAAAGGTCCTTCGCTGGGCTCAGGATGACAGTGAGGCTAACCGAAAACAAAATTTTCTGCGCAGCATTGCGTTTCGGCACAACCCGCGGGCCGGCTTGGCAGTACGCGGGGTTGCGGCTTCGGCCGTGAAACGTTACTTTGGCTCGATGCGAAACCCTGTTTTTTCTCGCCTGCTGCCGGCTATGGCAGCTGCCCTGCTGCTGGCGGGCTGTTATTCGCGGGAGGATATGAAGTCCGAAGACACCGCTACGGTATCTAAAACCACCCCGTCGGCGGAAGAAAAGCCCGCGGCCCCGGCGCCAGCGGCTTCGGAACCTACGGTGCCCGAAGGGGAACAACCCGAAGCGCCGCTGGCCCGCGCCGCTATTTTTCTGGAAGTATCCGGCTCCATGGAAGGCTTTATGCCAAAACCCGGTGCCAGTGCCGAAAATACCCGCTTTCAGCAGCACGTAGCCCAGTTTCTTTCCGATGTGAATCGGAGCACGGCGGTGCAGCAAAAGCAGTTCTTCCGCATCAAGGAAAAGCCTTACCGCGACTCCTACCAGCAGCTTTCCAGCACCGTGCGCGGGGGCATCCGGGAGCCCGCCAAAAGCACCGATATTCCCTCCGTGCTGGATACGCTGGCGAGCCATTATTATGAGCCTAACACCGTCAGCGTGCTGATTTCGGACTTTATCTACTCGCCGAAAAACGCTGGCGCTATTCCCTATATCAAAACCGATATTACGGATGCTCTGAACCGCGCCGGCCGGTCTGATCTGGCCGTATCGGTGTACGGTTATACCTCTGACTTTCACGGTACCTACTACCCGGCGCTGAAATCCGGCGGGGCCAAGCGCGCCAACTGCTGTGATACCGATATTCCGTACTATTTCTGGGTAATCGGCCCGGCCGATGCCGTGCGCCGCTTTGATGCTGCGCTGCTCAGTAAGCAACCTGCCCAGCAGGCTCATTTCGGCGTGAAATACCCCAAGCCCGCTTCCTCGCTGCTCAGCAAATTCCAGAACCAGGGTAGCTGGTACTACGGCGACGCCGGCGCCAGCAAACGGGCCGCAGGTGCTTCCTACCACACGGTGGCCGTGAGTGAAGTATCCGCCCAGCAGCCGGTTGAGTTTGTGTTGGGCTTGAACCTGGCCCCCTTGCCCGCACTGTATAATGACCTGGCGTATCTTAAAGCCAACCTACAGTTGGTAGGCGTGGATACTGACGCGAAAATCACCCAGGTATTTGCCGCCAACGACCAGACCCGCGCCAGCAGCGGCCCTGAGTCCGGCTTCACGCACTTTGTGAAAGTGCGCCTTACCCGCATGGCCAAGGCCGAGCGCCCGCTTCAGCTAGTGCTCAATAATAAGCGCCCTGCCTGGATAAATGAGTGGACCACCAAAAACGACAGCAACATCAATCAGGCGGGTGCCAAAACCTTCGCCTTCAGTAGTTTGCTGGATGGGGTGGAAGCCGTAACCACCAGTGAGCAGGACTCCCAGCCCGTTTTCAACATCCCGCTGATCCTGCAACCGGCCCGGTAATTGCCCGGCGCAACCTCCCTACGTACTAATAACTGTTCGTTTACCGTTCCTTTACCCACGCGCCATCCCGGCGCGCCTCTCTCCCCGTTCCATGAAAGCATTCTTCCGGTTCCTCTACGAAATCATTGGTTCCCCTCAACCGCCTGCGGATACTCCCGTGTACCGCGACGTTATTTTCCCCAACATTGGCCTGCTGAACCTCGGTCTTTCCCTGGCGCTGGTGGTGGTGTTCTACTATGTAATTAACCGCGCCATGGGCGTGGCTACGTTCAACAAAGGCCGCCACTGGGGTATTTTCTTCTTCCTGAATGCCGTGCTGGCCTTCATCATTGCCATTTGGCAGGCCAATGCCCAGCAGGCTACCGAGCACAGCTATATCTACTGGCTGGCCACCTGGAACGCCGTTTTGGGTATGCTGTGGTTTTTCCTTTTTTCCCTGTTACTGCGCCGCGGTTCTACCAACGCCAGTACCACCCCTTTTTAGGAGTTGGGTTTTGTTGGGTATGGATTCTTTGATAATCCGCCCCCAGCACCCCTGCTTCTAATTCCTAAGTTCTTAAGCCCTTTACTGCAATGGCTAAACTGTTTTTATTCGGCATCGGCGGCACGGGCTCGCGCGTCATTCGCTCGCTCACTATGCTGCTGGCCTCGGGCGTAGAGTTGCCCAACTGCGACCGGGTAGTGCCCATCATCATCGACCCCGATGCCCACAACGGCGACATGAACCGCACGGTGGCCTTGCTGCAAAGCTACCAGCAGGTACACCGCCGTCTGGGCCAGCAGGAAGAAGGCTTCTTTAAAACCGACATCAGCACGCTGAGCAATATCTCAGCCGATGCCAATGGCGGCGTGAAGGATACCTTCATCTTCGATTTCGGCGGCATCAACCAGAGCTTCCGCCAATACCTGCACTACGACCAGCTTTCCGTGGATTCCAAGGCCATGGTGGAGCTGCTGTTCACCCAGGACAACCTGGAAAGCCCGCTCACCATTGGTTTCCGCGGCTCGCCGAACGTGGGCTCTGTAGTGCTGAATAAGGTGGTAGAGAGTCCGGAAATGCGGTTTTTCGCCGATAACTTCCAGGAAGGTGACCGGGTATTCTTTGTGTCCAGCATTTTTGGGGGTACCGGCGCAGCTGGTTTCCCGCTGCTGCTCAAAAATCTGAAAGACCCCAACACCCGCCTCAGCAACGCCCGTTACCTGCGCGACGCGCTGACCGGCGCCGTAACCGTGATGCCGTATTTCGCGCTGCAGAGCGAGGAAAACCAAGTTATCGATTCCAACAACTTCCTGACCAAGACCAAGGCGGCGCTCAGCTACTACGAGCACAACCTACAGGGCCTGGACGCGCTGTACTACCTGGCCGACACGCCCGACACGCCCTACGACAACCAGCCCGGCGGCACCCAGCAGAAAAACAAAGCCCACCTCATTGAGCTGCTGGCCGCCCTGAGCATCGTGGACTTCATGCAGTACTCCGATGCCGAGCTGCGCAGCGGTGCGCCCCACTTCCACGAGTATGGCTTAGGTTCTGATTCGATGGAGGTGCAGTTTGGCCACCTGCCCGACGAAACCCGCGAGCTGATTGCCAAGCACCTTACCCAGTTGCTGTACTTCTCGCGCTACCACAAGCAGCACCTGCCCGATGATAAGGCGCCCTACCACGACAACCTGAAGCTGGACTACGCCCTGCGTAACGAGCCCATCTTCCGGGAGCTGAACAACCTGTTGCACAGCCCCGAATTTGGGGTAGACCAGTGGCTGAATGAACTCTCCCAGAACCGCCGCGCCTTCCGTCCCTTCGACCTGACTACCGAGGATTTCAACGCCATGATTGCCGGCAAGCCCGTGGAAAAGAAGTGGAACGACTTCTTCAACAAAGGCCTCAGTCACAACTATATCCTCGATAACCTCAACAAAGCCGATAAGTCCATCAACGAGCCCGATAACTTCAAAAAGCTGCTTGCTCTGTTCTACGATGTGACCGACAAGGCTTTTGAGGAAAAGGTAAAAGTGGTGTAATAGAACAAAAGCTCCCCTCCTCAGATGAGGAGGGGATGTGGCAGTTTACTGCCGCTGGGGTGGTTGACCTCGTTGCTGATGTTGTTTGGTTGAGCCAGCAGCACCAGAAGAAAAAACGCCTGAACCATCCCGCCCTTCGGGCACCCCTTCTTAAAAAAAGAAGGGGACTCTGTTCAAATCAAAGCAAACTTAGAATGGCTAAAGTCCTTCGCCTGCATAATAACGGGTCCCAGCAAGTTCAAGGCTGGCAGAAAACTGCCCCCGTCACCAGTACCGAAATCAATACCGTAACGGACCCCACGGGCGGCAAAGCCCGCAACCTGGCCATCAGCATCCCAACGCCGTTTGCGCGGATGCACCTGTTTGAAACAGCGTTTGATTTTCTGGCCCGCGAAGGGCAGCGCAACCCCAACTCGGTGTACCATGAGCTGGTAACGCACTATTGGGACTTGCTGGAGCTGCTTTACAACTTCCACCTCTACTCCCAGGCCGGGCGCAAACTCACGCTGCGCCGCTGGAACACGGAGGCCGAAATCCGGAAGATGCGCAGCGAAGAAGGCACCCGCCTGCTGGGCGAAACCCTGCAGCTGTTCTTCCAGGACCAGCGCTTCCAGGGCTTCTCCGACATGTACCTCATTTTCTATGAGTCGCCGGAGCTGGCGGGCGGTCCGCGCCTGCTGGGGGGCACCTCGCCACTCACGCTCCTGTTCACCGGTCCGGCCGTGAAGCCCCTGGATCTGGAGCGCCCGCAGGCCCGGGGTCATTATTTCGATGGCCAGACGGTATTGCTGGAGCAGCGCGACCCGCAGTTTCAGGAGTTTGTATACGAGCTGTTCCTGGCTTATCCGCAGCTGCGCAGCCGCGAGTTTGCCGGTAGCGTGTACGCCGCCCTCGACCGCACCCGCATCAACCAGATGCAGATGCAGGGCGACCGGACAGCCCAGCAGTTCCAGAGCCGTTTCCCGGCCCTGCCCGATGCCCAGGGCAACCTGGTATCGGTTAAAGGGGTGCCGCTGCCCGGCCGCGCCGACCAATCGGCCGTGACCAGCTCTGACCTATTTATTCAACCTACACGCGAAGCTGGTACCGGCCGTCCGCGCCCACTGGTGCTGCGTCCCAACCTCACCATGGCTGGGGCCAACTACCTCAACGGCCAGCCCTGGGACGACCGCACGCCCGTGCCTTACCACGACGAGCTGGCACTGGAAAGCCGTGTGCTGCCCGGCAAAGGCTTCAAATACCCGTATCTCACGGTTGGTGACTTCCTGGAAGACTCCCTGGTGGAGCTACCCTACGAGCTGAACACCCAGCGCTACCACACCGGCAAAGTGACGTTCCAGTACGGCGCTGATGGCCAGGGACGCGCCCGCTTCCCGTATCTGTTGCCGCTGCGTCAGGCCTTCTTCGAATATTTCACGGAGCACGAGCTGGCCGAGCTGCTCACTTTTACCATCGACCTGAACCACGTGCGCGTGCAGTTGCGGGTACCGGTGCAGGGTGGCCGCTTCATCACCTTCGAGCGCAGCTACTACACCAATCCGCAGAACCCGAAAGACGCGCAGGGTCGCGAGATTCTGGAAAAAGGCCGTATTGTGCGGGCCAACGTGGGCGTGGGCATCTTCCCCTTTTACGTGTTCCGCCAGCAGCCCGAGTACAACGACTTGTACAAGGTAATGCTGGTGGATGCCGATAACTCGCCCACCATGCTGCAACGCCGCTACGAGCTGGCCTTCTTTGCCGGCGGGGAGCGGATAACCGACCAGGGCGCCGCCCGCCGCGCCACCCGCCAGGAGCGCACGACCAAAAGCGTGGCCAGCGCTGGCAGTACCTACTACGAAATTACCGGTACACACTTCGATATTGCCGAGCTAACCTGCCCACCCGCCGTGCTGGGCGCTGCACCGGCCCGGGGCTTAGTGGTACCCCGCTGGCGTGAGCTGGAGCGCGGAACCCGCCGCTTCACTTTTGCCGTCGATTTTGGTACTACTAACACCCACATTGCCTACGCCGACAGCCCACGGGCGCATCCCCGTCCCTTCACTATTGGAGAGGCGGATGTGCAGGTGGAGTGGCTGCACGCCCCGCTGCCTGATGCCGGGCAATCGGCTACGCAGCGGTTCCGCTTTGGCGCGGGCCAGTTGCAGAACGACGTAGCCACGTTGCAAAACCGTGAGTTTGTGCCCTCCTTCGTGGGGGAAGGCGGCTCAGTGTATGAGTTTCCGATTCGGACGGCGGTGTGCGAAACCACCAGCTTCGCCAATGAGCCGGCCAAGGTGCTCAGCAACATCAACGTGGGCTTTAGCATCAACACCGAAACCCTCTCGGAACTGCCCCAGAACCGCTTTGTGACAAATCTGAAATGGTCGGCCGAGCTGGACCCGCAGGGTGTATCGCGCATTGAGGCGTTCTTCAAGGAAATGCTGCTGCTGATGCGCCACAAGGCGGCTCTGCATGGCGGTATTCTGGAAGATACCCGCGTGGTGTGGTTTGCCCCGCTGAGCTTTGATGGCTTCCTGCGCAACCAGTTCCAGCAGGTTTGGGACGAGAAGTTCCAGGAGGTATTCAAAGTGCGCCGCTCCACGGTGTGCCTCACCGAATCGGTGGCGCCGTACTACTACCTCACGGCCACCAACCAGGTGGTACCCAACCGCGACGAAAACGTCATCAACATCGACATTGGCGGTGGTACCACTGACTTGCTGGTGTTTGCTGAGCAGCATCCGGCCTTCAGCACCTCGTTCCGCTTTGCCGGCGACGACCTGTGGGGTGACGGCTACGCCCGCGTGCAGGGCGCGCCCAAGCAAAACGGCCTGCTGCGCCTGGGTGTAGCGCACGCCGAAAGCCTGCCCGACTCGGAGCAAAACCAGGAGTACAAAGGCTACCTCAACGCCGCCCTGCGCAACGCTGACTTTGGCTCCGCGGATGTTACCTCGCTGCTGTTTAAGTACGATGATGCGCTGCGCTTCTCGCAGGCGCTGGGTCTGGGCAAAGGCCGCCAGCTGCGGGTGTTGTTCTACCTGCACTACACAGCCATTATCTACCACACCGCCCAGCTGGTGCAGCACCTCGGCCTGAAAACGCCGCGCTACCTGTGCTTCTCCGGTAAAGGAAGTTTGTACCTGCGCCTGTTGGCCGGTGGGAGCAACCTGGTGGCTATTGAGAAGATTACAAAAGCCATTTTCCAGGCCGTAACCGGCACTGAAGCGCCGCATAACTTCCGCGTAATTCTGGCCGACAACCCCAAGGAGGCCACCACCAACGGCGGCGTGCTCTACGAGGACGGCGCTTCCACCGCCGACTACGACCGGATTAAACCCGTGAAGTTCACTGGCGCTCCGGATTCGGGGGAAATTGGTCAGCGCCGCCTCAAGCTGGCGCAGGTAGATGCCGACCTGAAAGCTCAGGTGCTCGAAAACGTGCGCAACTTCCTCACCCTAGTACTGGAAGGCGACGAAGTAGCGCCCTATATGCGCGAAGTAGGCGTAGACGTGGACCGGCAGCGGGTCAAGGACATTCTGCTCCGCGAAATCGAGGACAGCCTGAGCCTGGGTCTTCACCAGTTTCAGCGCCTGCTCTCCGCCGACGAAACCCTGCCGGAAACGCTGTTCTTCCTCCCGCTGAAACAGGCTTTGTATAACCTAAGCCGGGATTTGCAGAACCCAATGAACTAATGGCTGCTGCTGACTTCGCTTCTTCTGGAAGAAGCGAAGTCAGCAGTTCGCTTTTGTGCTGTATCCTCCCGAAAGACCTTTTTGCCAAACCTCATGCTTCTTTCCCACCGCGCTGCTTCTCTGCTCTTTGGCCTGTTGCTACTAACAACAGCCATCCACGCCCAAACGCCCCTCGGTCAGCCTACGCTTGATGAGCAAAAGGTGCAGATCTGGTGTGCCACGGTGAAGTTTGTGTACGAGGACACTGGCCGGCCCAACCTCAAGAATAGTCTGCAGTGCGGCAGCTCGATGAAAGCCTTCGAAAACAGCATCAAAGCCGATAGTCAGCGGGTGTACAGTGCCTTGTACCAGCCACTGGAAGGGCGCGGGGCAATGTATAAAGGCTTGAGCTCGGATAAGTCGCGCATTCAGAAGCTGGCTACTGAAATTATTAACCGGCTGAAAGCCTCGCCGGCCCGGCGCAAAGACCCGGCTCGGATGCAGGCCCTGGATGCGCTGGCTGCCAACTTGAACAGCTACGTAGAGAACGGTACCCCGCCCGGTGAGGTAGCCGCTGCCGAAGCCGCCCCCGACACAACCTCGCTTACGGACGAAACCAACACGGCTTCGCTGGATGAAGTGGGCGTGAATGAAGGAGAAACCAGTGTTCCGGCGACGCGTGCAGGCAGTGAGAATTTGATGAGTAAGTTCTTTGCTCCTCTGGCGCTGATAGTGTCCCTACTCAGCTTGTTCCTGTATGTGCTGATGCGCCGGAGCCTGAATGATTTTCAGAAGGAGCTAAGTGCCCGCATTGATAAACGCCGTGAGGAAATTATGGCTTTGCAGGTGGCCCCAGGCGGTGGCGGCGCCGCGCCGTTAATCCGCTTAACGCCGGAGATGCAGCGCCAGGTAGAACAGCTGGTGCAGCAACGGGTAGCTGATGAGCTAAGCAAGCGTCCGGCGGTTGGCGCTTCCATTACTCCGACTGGAAACGACGGCCAACAAAGACAAAATCGGAACCAGAACCAAAACCGTACCTCGGTAGAAAAGCAACGGCCTGCGCCAGCACCGGCCGCGCCAGTGAAAGAAGCAGCAACTCCTGCCCCTACACCTTTTGCTAACATCAGCCAGGCGCCCTCTGCCTACGAACCACCCATTGCTATGACCGAGACGCCCGCGCCGCCCGTAGTAACGCCGGCTGGTCCGCCGGCAGCGGCTTCGCGGGATGAGTTTGATAGCCTGGTGCCGCCCGTGACGTTGCCAGAGCCGCCGCGCCCGGTTACCCCCGGCCCGGAGCTGCGCTACGTGAAGGTGCCCGTGAATGGCGGTTTCAGTGAGTACGACCTCTCTGACCAGCCCCAGCACGATAGCATCTACCAGATTACGCTCAGCCCCCAAAACCCGGATATGGCCACGTTCCGCGTGAATCCCAACCCGGCGGTGCACGCGTATGCCATCCAAAGTGCCCAATACTCTCTGCGGGAGGCATGCCGCTACCAGCAGCCGACGGGCCCGGTGTCGCGCATTGTAACAGAGGAAGATGGCACGCTACGCCGCGTGGCGGGAGCCTGGCAGATTGACCATAAGGCCGCCATTCGCTTCGAGTAATTTTTTTCAGTGTCATCCTGACGAAGGAAGGACCTTATCCCGTAAGAGCGAGTCGTGCGTACGATTGTCGTTCCGGCGTGATAAGGTCCTTCCTTCGTCAGGATGACAGGACAGGAATACCGTTATTTACAGCACTATGCTTGAAATCATTCTCGAACTAGTTGTTGTACTGGTTGTCGTGGGCCTGCAGATACGCGAGTTTTTGCTTACCCGGTCCCGCGCGCGGCGGCTGGAGCTGCTGTATCCGGAGCGCATTGCCCTGCGTGTAGAGCGCCGCTTAGTAACGCCCGATGGGCGGGACATGCCGGACTATGCCGCTGATGCGCCAGCCGATTCCTATGTAGCCGACCTCATTAAAGCCGACCCGGCCACAGAGGACTTCCGCGACATTCTGCTGGATACCAACGAGTACCTGCGGCACAACAAAGGCGCCGCAGCTGACTTCGATATTCTCAAGGATATATCGGAGCGGCGCAGCGAGGTACTGACCAATGAAGTGCAGTCGGGAGTAGCTACGCCTCTGTATCTGGGTTTGCTGGGTACGTTTCTGGGCGTGATTTTGGGTCTGGTGGGCATTGCCCGCAATGGGGTATCAGATGAAAATGCACTGACGCCCTTTCTGACCGGGGTACTCATTGCTATGGCCGGCTCCTTTGTGGGGCTGCTGCTCACGCTACTGGGCAATGGTCTGGTGCGCCGGGCCCGCAAGGTGGTAGACGAGCGCCAGAACCAGTATTACACCTTCCTGCAGGTGAAGCTGCTGCCTATTCTGCACTCGGATATGGCCGGCTCGCTCACTAACCTGAAAGCGGTGCTCGATGCCTTCAATCAGGATTTCGTGGGCAAAGTCACGCTCTTCGAGCCCATTCTTAACACTATTACCGAGAACATCCGGGTGCAGCGCGACTTCCTGGTGAAACTGGAGGAAATAGGCTACGACCGGATGGCGCAGGCCAACCTGGAAGTGTTTGATAAAGTGCGGGAGTCGGCGGAAATGTTTGGGCAGTTTACCGGCTACCAGCAGAAGCTGAACCAGATGCTGGCCGAGGGCACCAACACCGCGCACAGCGTAGCCGGTATTCTGGACCGCCTACGCGGCTTTGAGCGCGGCATCAACGACCTGGGCCAGTACATCGGCCAAAACGATAACCTTATCCAGCACCAGCTCGACTTCTTCCAGCGACACCAGAAGGAAATGGACGCCCTGCGCAGTCGCACCGAGCAGTACTTCGACCAGGCTTCTATGTCGCTGACGGACCTGATGCAGAAGCGCCTGCAGTACCATGAGCGGGACGCCCAGCAGGCCTACGAAAAGTGGGGTGAGTACTTCCAGCGCATTAATCAGGACAATGTATTTGAGCGCATCATGCGCCAGCTGGATCCGCTGAAAAATGTAGATGCCAGTCAGCAGGCCCTCAGCCGCGACGTTACGGCCACCCAGCGGGAGCTGCTCCGCAAAGTGGAGCTGGATTCCCAGATTCAGGCCAAGCTGCTCGCGGAGTTATCCAACCTGAATACCGTGCTAGTAAAGGCTACCGCGAAGAATCGTTTTCAGCGGTTTATGGATAAGCTGTTTGGCGGGGTGCAGCCGCAGTAAGTTCTAGCAGCCATATCGTCCTATGCCGACCTCTTCTACTAAAAGCCGCGAATCCAACGACTTCTTCTGGCCCAGCTACGTGGACCTGATGACGTCGCTGTTCGTGGTGATGCTGGTGCTTTTTGTGTACAGCTTCAAGCTCTTCAAAGACCGGGAGCGGGAGTTGAAAGAAGCCAACGGCGAACTGAAAGCCAAGGCCATTGAGCTGGAGCAGATTACCCGCATCCGGGAGTCGCTGCGCCGGCTGGAAGGCCAGTACTTCCGCTACGACCCGCAGAATGAGCGTTACGAACTGAAGCTGGACGTGCAGTTTAAAGCCGGCCGCGACGAAATTCAGGAGCGCGACAAGCCGGCGCTGCTGCGGGCCGGGCGCCTGCTGCAGGACCGCCTGCGCAGCCTGAGCGCCAGCTCCCGGGGCCAGAACGTGCGCTACCTCGTGATTGTGGAAGGCATGGCTGCCCGCTACCTCTACGATGAGGCCCGCACCAAGCGCGACGAGCAATTTGCCTACCAGCTCAGCTACCGCCGCGCCCTGAACCTGCTGAACCTATGGTCGCAAAACGGCCTGAATTTCAACCGGGACCAAAGCATTGAGCTGATCATTGGCGGCAGCGGGTTTTATGGCACCGGGCGCTACCCGGCCAGCCGCGAAGGCCAGAACAAACGCTTCCTGATTCAGGTAATTCCGAAGGTGGGGAGGATGCGTGCTTAACTGGGCTTTTAGTTCTCCTAATAAAATGCGCACCAGCTACTACCTTAGTGGCCTCCCATCTTCCGGGTATCTCCCCATTGCCCTAACTCTTAGTTCCCGCTATGAAAGTTTGTACGCTTTGCCTGCTTACGTTAACCACCCTAGCTGCCTGTAGCCCGTCTCGGCCGCTCAGCCAGGGTACTACTGGCACTGCCAACACTACTTCTTCCACAACTGCCGTGTCTACCACTACCAGCTCTCCGGTTTCGCGCCAGAAACTTGTTTATCCTACTCCTCGCAAAAGCAATCAGACCGATGACTACCACGGCACGTCCATTACGGATGCGTACCGGTGGCTGGAAGATCCGGATTCCCCGGAAACCAAGGAGTGGGTAACGGCGGAAAACAAGCTCACCTTCGGGTATCTGAACAAGATTCCGTTCCGGGATAAAATCCGGGAGCGGCTCACCCAGATCTGGAACTACGAGCGGTACGGTATTCCGCAACAGGAAGGGGAATACCTGTATTTTCAGAAAAACGACGGCCTGCAAAACCAGGCCGTACTGTATGTGCAGAAGGTAGGGGAGGACAAGGAAGAAGTCCTGCTCGACCCCAACAAATTCTCCGCGGATGGTACTACGGCGCTGGCCGGAACCTACTTCTCCAACGACCACCGCTATATGGCCTACGCCACTTCCGGCGGTGGCTCCGACTGGCAGCAGCTGAAGGTGATGGACCTGAAAACCCGCCAGCCGCTGAAAGACGAGCTGCAGTGGGTAAAAGTATCCGGCGCGGCCTGGGACAAAAACGGTTTTTACTACAGCCGCTACGATGCCCCCAAACCGGGGGAAAACAAGCTTTCCGGCAAAAACGAATTCCACAAAGTATACTACCACCGCCTGGGCACTGACCAAAGCGCCGACAAGCTGGTGTACGAGGACAAAACCATGCCCCTGGGCTTCCGCTACGCCGGTACCACCGATGATGAGCGGTTCCTGGTAGTTTACCTGACCGATGGCAAAGCTGACGGCAACCGTCTGCTGGTGCGCGACCTGAAAGCTGCGAAACAGGCCAGCAAATTCACGGCTGTGGGCAGCACCTACGAGTATAACAACTCCGTGGTAGGCAATATTGACGGCAAGCTGCTGGTGCTCACCAACTACAAAGCGCCCCGCTTCCGGCTGGTTCTCATAGACCCCGAAAAGCCCCAGGAAGCCAACTGGAAAGACGTGCTGCCGCAAACCGCTGATAAGCTGGAGGAAGTAGCCCAGGTAGGTGGCCAGCTGATTGCCTCTTACCTGCACGATGCCAGCAGTCTGGTGAAAGCCTACTCGGAAAAAGGCGAGTTTCAGCGGGATATTACCCTGCCGGCCATTGGTACCGCCAGCGGCTTTCATGGCCGCCGGCAGGATAAGGAGGTGTATTACGCCTTCACCTCGTATGCCTACCCCACTACCATTTACCGCTATAATGTAGCCAGCGGCCAGAGCACCGTCTTCCGCCAGCCCAAGGTAGATGTGAATCCCGATGACTATGTGGTGCAGCAGGTGTTCTACGCCAGCAAAGACAAAACAAAGATTCCGATGTTCATTGTGCACCGGAAAGGGCTGAAGCTGGATGGGCAGAACCCCACGTACCTCTACGCCTATGGCGGTTTTAACGTGTCGCTCACGCCGGGTTTTAGCGTAACTCGGATGCTGTGGCTGGAGAATGGCGGCGTGCTGGCCATTCCTAACCTGCGCGGGGGCGGCGAGTACGGCGAGGCCTGGCACCAGGCCGGCATGACGCCCAACAAGCAGAATGTATTCGATGACTTTATTGCGGCCGCCGAGTACCTCACCATTCAAAACTACACCAACCCGGAGAAGTTGGCCATTGCCGGTGGTTCTAATGGTGGACTGCTGGTAGGAGCCATTATGACGCAGCGCCCAGAGGTAGCGCACGTGGCCTTCCCGGCCGTAGGTGTGATGGACATGCTGCGCTACCAGAAGTTCACTATCGGCTGGAACTGGGTGCCGGAGTATGGCTCTTCTGATAACTACGCACAGTTCCAGAACCTGTACAAGTTCTCCCCCCTGCACAATCTAAAATCGGGCGTAAACTACCCCGCCACGCTCATTACCACTGCCGACCACGACGACCGGGTAGTGCCCGCGCACTCCTTTAAGTTTGCCGCTACGCTGCAGGAAGTGAATTCAGGGCCCAATCCCCAGCTGATCCGGATTGATGTAAATGCCGGCCACGGCGCGGGCAAGAGCACCAAGCTGCTGATTGACGAGTGGACCGATGTCTGGTCGTTTGCGTACTACAACATGGGTCTTAACCCGTATGGCCGCGCGCTAAAGTAACGCCGGCTTGCTTTCTTACTATTTATGGGCTTTCCGGACGGGCTTCGTATCTTGCGGCCCCAAACTCGAATCTGCCTTGATTTTCTGGCTTATCCAATGAAAAAAACGCTCTTGCTCGGTCTGCTGGCCGGCGCTTCCCTGACGCTCACGGTGTCGTCGTGCAGCAACCCTGACTTCCAGAAGAACGATGAGGTTGTTGATTCCCCACTGCCCCCGCTGCCCGCCGCTGCCACTGGGCAGGACTCAGCTGCTACTGCTGAAGCCGCTGCGAAAGAGGAAATCAACGCCGTGAATGCCACGAATGCCATCAAAAAGATGCAACCCCAGATGTGATTTTCCAGGGTACTGAATACAAAGCAATGAGCAATGGCCCCCAGGAGCTGTTGCTCATTGCTTTTCGGCCCAACTCGTAATTTGCGTGCCTCTTTATATTTCTTACTATGACTACCATTCGCCGCGGCACCGAAGCCGACCTGCCCCGCGTGCGGGAGCTGATTCTGGAACTGGCCGAATATGAACGCGCCCCTCACGAAGTAACCACTACGCTGGAGGATATGCGTCGCGACGGATTCGGCCCCCAGCCTATTTTCGGGTTTTTCGTGGCCGAAACGCCGGAGGCCGGTATTCTGGGTATTGCGCTCTACTACACGGCGTACTCTACCTGGAAAGGCCGCATGCTGTACTTGGAGGACCTGGTGGTAACCGAAGCTGCCCGCGGTACCGGACTGGGCAAGCTGCTGTTTGATGCCGTGGTAGCGGAGGCCCGCACCACCGGCGCCCACCGCCTGAAGTGGCAGGTGCTGGAGTGGAATGAGCCGGCTATTGGTTTCTATAAGCGCATCGGGGCCAATCTGGATCCGGAATGGCACAACGGCAATATGTCGGCGGCAGAGCTACAGGCGTATGTTTGCAACCCGGCCGTAGAGGCTGCGGTGCGTGGATAAGCCTAAAATGTCAACTTAAAACGCAAAGGCCCCTTCTGAGTAGGAAGGGGCCTTTGCGTTAGTTAGCTCAATCGAAAAGATGCTTAATCCAGCACTTCCAGCATAGTGCGGAAGGAGGCGTAACGGCCCCCAAAGTGCTTTTCCATATCGGCGCGCAGGGCCGGGGCCGCTACTTGCTGGTACTCTTCCAGCTGCTCTAAGCTCACGCAGTAGTACTGGGCGGCATAGGTTATGCCATTGTCTTCCTCATTAAGCAGACGACAGAGCTGGCTTTTTAGAAAGAAACCGGTTTCCATTACCTCTGGCATATGGGTATCGCGCATGTATGCTACCCAGAGTTCTTCAATTTCCGGGTCGAGGCTGCTGGTGACGTTGTAAAGAATCATGGGAAAGCAAATGAAATAGGTTGGCCGGGGCCGGCGCGGCCAACGGGCCGCAAATATATTTCTCAGACCCGCATATTGTCGGGCTGCAGCAGGTTGATGCGCTCATTAATAGCGGCCGGTGGAAGCTTCTCGCGGATGGCAGCCTGCACCAGCCCGGGCAACTCGGCATCGTTGGCGTAGCGCAACGCAGCTATCTGCTTAAAAGTAAGCTGCTGCTCCAGGGGCTGAAAACTGTCACGAGTGATTTCAAAATAGCGCTGCCGCATTTCCAGGCGAATGATACGGTCTTGCAGCTTAAGGGCATAATGCTGGCGCATCATCCAAAGCATCCCCAGTACCAGGAAAGCCAGCATGGCAATGGAAAACCATAGCCGCGAATCGTTGCTGTCAGTGCCGGCCACGGCGGTGTAGCGCCGGCCGGTATAGAAGGCCATAACCAGCGCCGCCGGCAATAGTATAAAGTGATGGGGGACGTACCAGCGAACCGTGCGCCGGGGAGGAGAGGGGGCCATGACTAAGGTGGAAAAGAGACGAAGCTGACTCCAGGTCGGGGCCGAAAATGAGATACTGGTTTCTGGGTCGGAAAGTTTACCTACTGGCTATTCTCCCCGCTTATTCATAATAATCCAGCTCTTTACCATAGCTCTCGGGCAGCGTAGCCACGGCCCATACTGCTACCAGCAGCACCAGGGCTGCCAGCGCCGCGGCGGCACCTACCAGCGTAAATGGTCCCTTCAGCGCCTGAAAAGCCAGGGTCATGGGTACTACCGAACCCCGTACAAAATTGGGAACTGTAGTAGCCACGGTAGCGCGCACATTGGTGCCAAACTGCTCGGCAGCTATGGTTACAAATACCGCCCAGTAGCCGGAGGCCAGCCCCAGCGCAAAGCATATGATATAGGCCGTGCTGAGAGAAGCTCCCCGCAGCGCAAACAGATACACGGCAATTAATACTGCACTCAGGCCCAGAAACAGCAGCATGACCCGGTTGCGGCTACGCCAGCGCTGGGAAAGCCAGCCGGTCAGAAAGTCGCCGAATACCAGCCCAAAATAGCACCAGAATATCCCTTTCCCCGCTGAAACCTCGCCGCTGATGCCCAGCTCCCGGCCGAACTCCGGCGCAAAGGTGATAAGGATGCCTACCACAAACCACAGTGGAATACCCATTAGAATGCACTTCAGATATTTGCGCAACTGCTCAGGTTTCATCAGCAAACCCAGAAAGTCGCCCCGACGGATGTGAGCCGCTGCTGCTGCCCGCTCAAACATACCCGACTCAAATACACTCACGCGCAGTACCAGCAAAGCCAGCCCCAGCCCGCCACCAATAAAATAAGCCGTGCGCCAGCCAAACTGCTCACCCACCCAATAGGCCAGCATAGCCCCGGATACGCCTACCGTGGCCACAATCATGGTGCCGTAGCCGCGCTTCTCTTTAGGTAGCACCTCACTTACCAGCGTAATGCCCGCGCCTAGCTCCCCGGCCAGACCAATACCCGCTATCAGTCGTAGGGCAGCATATTGCCACAGCTCCTGTACAAATCCGTTGGCAATGTTGGCCAGGGAATACAGTAAAATGGAGCCGAACAGCACCGTTAGGCGGCCGCGCTTATCGCCCAGAATACCCCATAGAATACCGCCCGCCAGCATGCCGGCCATTTGCATGTTCAGTAACAGCACTCCTTGGTCCAGAATAGCGGCGTCAGCAATACCTAGCGCTTTCAGACTGGGCACCCGCACAATACTGAACAGCACCAGGTCATAGATATCTACAAAGTAGCCCAGGGCCGCTACTACCACGGCTGCACTTAGCAAAGAGGCATGCTGGGTGGGCTTTTCAGACGAAGTCAGTTGCACAAAAAAGAAGGTGGGATGAGGAGGAAGGAGAGGAAAGTACGGTTTGACATATCGAGATAAGCAGATTTTTCCAAATCGGCCCGCCATCTACCAAAAAAGCCGCTCCAGCAAGGAAGCGGCTTTTTGTAAAAGGTCCGAAAGATTGGTTAAGAGGTACCTGTCCGCACGTCGCACACATCAGAAGCGCACGCGGCGGGGGAGGCTTCTTCAATCTGAATAGTAGCGTGGCCGATGTTGAAATGTTGCTGTAAATCGGCCTGCAACTGGTGCAGAAAAGCATTGTGGTGCGGGTAGTCTGGCCGCACCAGGTGTACCGTGAGGGCAGTTTCCTGAGTGCTGATGGGCCACACATGCAGATGATGCACCTGCTGCACGCCCGGCTGAGCCAGCAGAAAATGCTGCAGTGCATCCAGGTCGATGCTCACCGGAACGGCCTGCAGGCTGAGCTGCAGGGTTTCGCGCATTAGTCCCCACGAGCCAAAAGCCACCACGCTCAGAATGACAAAGCTGATGGCCGGGTCGAGCCAGAGCCAGCCCGTCCAATACACTAGCGCACCGCCCACTACTACGCCCACCGATACCAATGCATCCGTCAGCATATGCAGGTAAGCACCGCGCACGTTCACGTCGCCGTGCTGCCCGCGGCTGAAGAGCCAGGCTGTGAAGCCATTCACTATAATGCCCAGGCCCGCCAGCAACATCACCAGTTGGCCATTCACGGGTGCCGGGTGCCGCAGGTGCTCTATAGTATCCCAGAGAATAATACCTAGCGCCACATATAGTAAAGCGGCATTTACCAGTGCCGCCTGAATGGTAGCTCCTTTGAAGCCATAAGTGAAGCGGGCTGAGGAAGGTCGCCGGGCCAGCCACGCGGCGCCCCAGGCCAGGGCCAGGCTAAGCACATCACTCAGGTTGTGGCCGGCATCAGAAAGCAGGGCGGATGAGTTGGCCCATATGCCACCCGCGGCTTCAGCCGCCACAAAGGTCAGATTTAGGGCAATGCCCCAGCCAAACGCCCGCCCGTGCTGTATGGAAGCCGCCAGCCCTTGCTGATGACCGTGACTGTGGCCGTGATGATCATGCACCATATATCCAGGGAATACGGAGATGGAAAAGGAACGGAATCAACCAGTAAACGAAGCTACGCGCCATCTGGCTGTATGCCTCCCTTTTCCGGAGTTGAGTACTCACTGCTTCGTAGCCATGGACCACGCCAGCGGTACTATCAGCTTCATGCTTAGGTTTCGTCCCAGGTTGAATACGCCGGTGCGCCCATTCGCCTCATTGTATGCCGCATATTTCAGGCGGCTGAGGTGGCTCTGGTAGCCTACATCCAACAGGTTATTGCCGGTCAGATACAAGGAGAAAAGCGTTTTTCCCTTGGCATTCAGGACATCAGAGCCGAGGCCCGCGTTTAAAAGCGTATAACCAGGGGTGCGGGTTTCGGTATCGTAGGCGGAGAAAAAGCGGTTTTGGGCGAAGGTGTATTCTATCCCCAGGCGGGCATAGAGGTTGGCCAGCCGGGAGGTGCCCACCTTGCGGAAGTTCACGCGCAGCTCCGATTGCAGCCTGTCGGCAGGAATCATGGGCAGAAAGCGCAGGCTATCCGGCTGATTAAGCTGCACGGCCCGTACCATGGAAAAACTGTTCTCAAAGTGCAGCCAGTCCAGCGGGTGAGGGTGCAGGTCCAGGGTAATTTCGCCGCCGGCCAGGCGGGCATCTCCCTGGTTGTAGCGAAACACCGGGTCGCCGGTTACGGCCACAGAATCTGCCAGACGGGTGGGGAAAACATAGTTTTGGATGCGGTTGCGAAAGGCATCCACCGTTAGTCCTATGTGGTCAGATACAAAGCTAATCCCGCCATCCAGCTGCAGGCTGGTTTCGGCTTTCAGAGTTGGGTCCCCAATTTCGTAGCGGATAGTGCCTTCATGTATGCCATTGGAACCCAGCTCGGCAATGTTGGGCGCCCGGAATCCACGGGAGGCATTGGCTTTCAATACCAGTTTCTCCGTGATACTGTAAGCTCCACCCACACTGCCCGATAGGTTGCGGAAGTTGGAAGTGAAGGCAGCAAATTTTTGCTCTCCTTCCGGGGCAGGCACTGGCTCTTCATTCGCGCCCAGGTATAAAGCGTCCGCGGTAATGTGGCGCAAGTCATAGCGCAACCCGCCGCTCAGGTCCAGTTTCCCAAACGACTTCTTGGTCACGGCAAACACGCCGCCATCCAGCAGCCGGTAGGCTGGTATCAGGAATTCGATACCCTTATTCATGTTTTCCTGGCGCATACCACTCAGCCCTACCGTGGTGTTCCAGCCGTTTTTCTCCGGCAGGAAGTAGCGCAAAGCATAGTCTACGGTGCGAAGCTGGAAGTATAGGCCTGGGTCGTTGGGTGTTTCAAGCTCACCATATTCCCGGCGCAGGTTCTGCTGCCAGCCCACATTAAGCGTCAGCCGGTGCTGCCCAAAAATCAGGTTGTTTTCGCTTCCCAAGCGCAAGTGGTTAATGCGTTGATAAGGTACTGTTATGGCGTAGCCGCGTAACTCATCATCGGGCACCGTCACATAAGGCTCATCCGCTGGTCCTGAGCCGGGACGCACAAAACGGCCCGTTGTAGGGTCACGGTCGCCTTCTACCAGTCCAATCCTTTGATTAAAGGAGCTAAACGTGAGGTGGGAATATCCCCAGCTTTTGTTGAGCCCCACGTAGCCGTTGCCATTCAACTCCCGAAACCCGGAGTTGAAGACGCGCCCATCATAACGATTCTGATAGTTGCCAGCCACTTTGCGGCTACCACGCACCAGCCAGTTAAAGCCGTGGCGGTTGCCGGCATTCATTAAAGAATAACCCTGTTGATGGTTATTAGTCTGGTAGCCAGCAGCGGCCTCCAGCAGCACCTTGCCGTCATCTACGGGGTCGGGAGCCAGAAAATTCACTACGCCGGCCATGCCATCGGAGCCATAAAGCAGGCTACCGGGGCCTTTAATCACCTCGGCCCGGTCAATACTATATTCATCTATTTCAATGCCGTGCTCATCCCCCCACTGCTGGCCTTCCTGCTTGGAGCCGTTGTTGAGAGTAATGACCCGGTTGCCGCCCAACCCGCGAATAACAGGCTTGCTGATGGCCGCGCCAGTGGTAATCTGTGACAGGCCTGGCGTATGGGCAATGGCGTCCACGGCATTGCTGGCAGCCGACTGATTCAGGCGCGTATGATCAATAACGGACGTGGGGACCGGGGAACGGCGCATTTCCGTGCTGACCGATACTCCCGTAACCACTACCTGCCCAATTTCAGTATCCGTCGGCACAAGGGCAATTTCCAAGGGCGCGCCACTTCCGGTTTCTACCGAGCGTACCACCGTACTGTAGCCGATAAAGCGTACCTGGATCAGAAAACGCCCTCGGGGCAGTTCGTTGAAGCGAAAAGTGCCATCTGCCGCCGTGCTGGTACCCCGTTTAAGATCTGGGAAAAGCACGGTGGCGCCGGGCAGGGGCTCCTGGGTGCGCTGGTCAATTACCCGGCCCGTCATGGGGGGCATAGTGGGCTTTACCTGGGCCGTGACTGCGCTGCTCCAAATAAAGCAGCACAGTAAAAGAAGAATTCGGGCCATATAGAATGGACGAAAAAATAAAATCAGGAAAAGAAAAAGAGGGAAGCCTGGGAGCACAGGCTTTTAGGAAAACGCCTGCCGTATCCGCACAGGCCAGCAGAAGGGTAGTACCGCTTTTACGGCACCTGCTTGTGGCCCGCTGAGCGGGTTCTTAGGAAAGAAGACAGGAGGCCATAGTAGGCGGGCCCCGCAGTTGTACACTAATAATGCGGCTAACAGGCCGCTGCAGCACCCATATTGCCAGCTGGCTGGTGCCATAGGCTACCACCGGCTGCGGTAATTTCAGGGGAGAGGCCGGCTGAAATGCCGCTGAATAGAATTGATCAATAGGGCAGTGCTGATGTTTGGTGGTCAGCACGGCTTTAGAGCGGGAGCCTGGTTTTTGGGCCGCAAAGGATACTTCTTTCTGGGTATGTTGGTGGGTATGCAGCGCCAGAAGCCAGCTATCAGGCAGTAATACGCGCAAAAAGCAGAGCAAAAGCCAAAGGGCCAGCCAGGAACGAGAGGAGCGTACGTCTATCAGAAACCTCACAACAAATCAAACATACTGACTTTCCGACAGTACGGAGAAAGTGAAGGACGAATTTGAAGCAAGGGAGTTGCCTTATATCAATTACCAAATCATAACACCCTCATCATCTGCTGGTAATACTGGGTATGTAGTTTTGTGTTGTCTCCTAATCTATACCCCAGAGTCCATGAAACGAATTACCCGCCTTCTGCTTCGCCAGCTTATACTTCGGCTACGACCTACTGCTCTAACAGCTGAAGTCCAGGATGCACTTTTTGTGTAAACAGTTGTGCTATCCATGTTTTTAAATAGTAGAATAATTCTATTGATTTATACTTAATATATTTTCGACGAATTCATGTTCTAGTCCTAATAGCGAAACGTACTTTTGCCCTATCAGTGTGGTGAGAAGTAACGTGTTGTTAGGATGATATTTACCCGAAAGTCGCTGTATTTGCAGTACCATGAGCCGCTAAAGTTACTGCGTTGGCAGTGGCAGGGGGCACTTAGTCTGTCCCGTTTTCAGGAGGCTTTCCAGGAGTTATTGTTTATCACGCTGCACTATGATGTGCAGCGCTGGATGGCGGATACGCGTGGTCTGCCTCCCTTAGGGCCGCAGGAGCAGGCATGGCTCAGCGAAGAGTGGCTACCGGAGTTCGGCCTGAACACGGCCGTGCATCACCTGGCTCTTATTCTGCCAGATAGCCTGCATAACCAACTGGTGCTGGAAAGCGCCCTGCATGAAGCTCATCAGTATGATTGTGGCCTGATACAGTTTTTTAGCTGTGCACCGGCTGCTCTGGACTGGCTCGCGCATAGTCCCGGCGAAGCCGAAATGCTGGAGCACCAGTGGCAGGTAAGCATCGGCGCCCGCAAACAGGTAGCCTAGCTGCTTCTTTTTCCTTAGGAATTTTACCCGGCCCAGCCGCATATGTGGTTGGGCTGCTGTTTTAGCGGGTAATAGTACTAAACGAAAGGCAGATAAATTGTCTGACTTTTCGGTATATTCTATATAAAAAGTTATAGTATTTACTGTTAATATCTTGCCTGATTACTCCGGAGAATCGGCTTCGGCGTCCTGGCTCATATGCGCGGTTTTTTGCCGGTAGCGCAGCCAACCAGCTACCACCACGCCCACCCCAATAGGCACCAGCGTTACCCCCACCCAAACAAAGAAGTTGTCCCGGAAAAACTGAATCAGGGAAAACCCGGCTACCACCAGCGTCATGGCGGTGCGTACGTAGGCCAGCATAGTGCGCTCATTAGCCATGTGTGTGCGTTCCAGGGCCATTAGCTCACGAAAATCACGACGGGAAACGGTAGTACGAAAGGGTGCCATACGAAAAGAGGCAGTACGGTGGATAGAGCGGAGAGGCAGGATTACATACGCAAAGAGGCCCGGTCGAGGTTTAAGAATGCCAATCTGACAGCGTCCGGGGGCGTGGAACGAGGTTTGAAGCGCGGTGCCCGACAGCTTCAGCTCCTTTGGGAACTGGCGTTTCGTCCGGTTTTTAGTTTTCACCCTTTGCCAAAGCGTTATGCAAGAGAAAGGTAGCATCTCGATTCACACCGAGAATATCTTCCCCATCATCAAGAAATTCCTGTACTCCGACCACGAAATCTTCCTGCGGGAGCTGACGTCCAATGCCGTGGATGCCTCCCAGAAGCTGAAGAGTCTGGCGCAGCTCGGCGAGTTCAAAGGCGAGCTGGGCGACCTGACCGTGAAGGTGAGCCTGGATAAGGAAAAACGCACCATCACCATCTCCGACCGGGGCCTGGGCATGACGGGCGAGGAAATCAAGAAGTATATCAACCAGATTGCCTTCTCCGGCGCCACCGAGTTTGTGGAGAAGTATAAGGAGAAAGACGCCTCGGCCAAAGACCAGATTATTGGTCAGTTCGGTCTGGGCTTCTACTCCGCCTTCATGGTAGCCAAGGAGGTGGAAATCTTCTCCAAGAGCTACAAGGAAGGCACCGAAGCCGCCCACTGGGTGTGCGACGGCAGCACTGAGTTCAGCCTGGAAACCACCGACAAGGCCGACCGGGGCACCGATGTGGTGCTGCACATAGCCGAAGACTCCGACGAGTTCCTGGAGCCGGCCCGCCTGCGCACCATCCTCACCAAGTACTGCAAGTTCCTGCCGATTCCGATTGAGTTCGAGGGCCAGATTATCAACCAGACTGCCCCTATCTGGACCAAGCAGCCCTCGGAGCTGACCGACGAGGACTACACCAAGTTCTACCAGGAGCTGTATCCTTTCTCGGAAGCGCCGCTGTTCTGGATTCACCTGAACGTGGACTATCCCTTCAACCTGACGGGTATTCTGTATTTCCCCAAGGTGAAGGACGAGCTGCAGTTCCAGCGCAACAAAATCCAGCTCTACTCGCGGCAGGTGTTCATTACCGATGAGGTGAAGGACGTGGTGCCCGAGTTCCTGATGCTGCTGCACGGGGTGATTGACTCACCGGACATCCCGCTGAACGTGTCCCGCTCTTTCCTGCAGGCCGACGCGGCGGTGCGCAAAATCAACACCTACATCACCAAGAAGGTAGCCGACAAGCTGGCCGAGCTGTTCCGCAAGGACCGCGCAGGCTTTGAGGAGAAGTGGTCGGATATTGGGCTGTTCGTGAAGTACGGCATGCTCTCGGATGAGAAGTTCTACGAGAAGGCCAAGGACTTTGCGCTGGTACAGAACGTAGCCGGCAAGTTCTTTACTCTGCCCGAGTACCAGGAGTTCATCCAGGCCAACCAGAAAGACAAGAACGAGCAGACGGTGGTGCTCTACACCACTGATGCCGAGGCCCAGCACAGCTTTGTGGAAGCTGCCCAGGACCGCGGCTACGACGTGCTGGAACTCAATGGGCCCCTCGACTCGCACTTCATCGGTCAGCTGGAGCAGAAGCTGGAGAAAACCACTTTCAAGCGCGTGGACGCCGATACCATCGGCAAGCTGATTGAGAAGGCCGAAACCACGGAAAGTGTCCTTAGCGACGACGAGAAAACCAAGCTACAGGAGGTGTTTGCCAAGGCCATCAACAACGAGCACATGCACGTGCAGGTAGAAGCTCTGTCGCCGCAGGATGCCCCCGTTATCATTACGCTGCCTGAATTCATGCGCCGCATGAAGGACATGCAGCGCACCGGCGGCGGCGGCGGTATGCAAATGTTCGGCTCCCTGCCCGACTCCTACACCGTAAGTGTAAACGCCAATAATGCCGTGGCTCAGCGCGTGCTGAAGTCATCGGAGGAGGATGCCAGCCGTCTGGCCCGCCAGGCCTTCGATCTGGCATTGCTGGCCCAAGGCATGCTGAAAGGCGAAGCCCTGACGGCTTTTGTAAAGCGTAGCGCCGAGCTGCTGGCGGCTGAATAAGCCCAACTGCTTAGGCAAAATACGTAACCCTGACTGGCTCTATGGCGCTGGTCAGGGTTTTTTGCTTTCTGGCAAGGGCACCAAATCCGGCTATATTTACGTTCGATGCTCCGTATCCTGTCTGTTCTTCTGATGCGTCCGTTCCGTTCGTGGGTAGGGGTGGTACTGCTGCTGGTAGCGGCCTGCTCACCTAAAACCGTTTCCTTCTCCAGCAAACCCGAGCAGCCTGCAATGGCCGCCGGCCTCGATACGCTCACAACTTCCAGCGACACTACCAAAGCACCGTCGTTGCTGGCCCGGGCGGCCCTCACCAAGGAGCAGGAAAAAAAAGCTAAGGAGCAGGAGAAAGCCAGCCAGCGCAAGCCCAAAAAGAAAAAGAACGTCTTTCTGGGTGAACCTATTAAGAAGGGCTACACGAAATCAGGCCCTAAAGGCAAAAACCAGGTAATCGAGATTTTCTACTACCTGAAAAACTTTCAGCAGCCCAACGCCTACGCTCCGGCGCGCTACTACTTTAATCAGCGCAAAGGCAAAATATTTAAAGCCTCCGGCGAGCTGGACCCCGCTAACGACAAAGTATTGCATGGTCCCTACAAAAAACTGCAGGGTGGCAAAGTAGTAGAAACCGGCTTTTACGCGGTGGGCACACGCCACCTACGCTGGGAAAAGTATAACAAAGAGAATATTCTGCTTAGCAAAACCCACTACGAAATGGGTTTCCCGCGTGATGCGGTTATCACTTATTATGATGGGGAGCAGAAGCACGTCAAGGAAGTAGTACCCTATGAAAACGGCAAACTGGAAGGGGACTATGTGCGCTTCCTGGAAAACGGCCAGCGCGACTGGGATGGTCAGTTTGAGAACGGCAAGAAGGTAGGAGAGTGGAGTAAGTACTGGGGCTTCCGCAACCGCCGCCGCTATGTCTACCAGTACGGCGAAACGGGCTACGACCCTGAAATAACACAGCCGGAACTTTTAAGAGAGTACAACCGCAACGCAGTGCTGATTTATGAGAAGGATAAACTGGATAAGCGCGGCCAGCCTGACTTATCAAGGCCCGGAGCCAAAAACTAGGGCTCAATAGAAGGCATCCTCAAAATGCTCAATGCGGAAGCCGGTAGTGCTGGGCATCACGGCCAGAATATCAAAGCGAATGTCGCCGGTCCAGTTTAGCTCCTCCTGCAGCTGCTCGGCGGCCAGGCGGAAGAGCTGCTGCTTACGGGCCGTAACAAAGGTTTCGGGGTAGCCAAACTGGCTGGAAGACCGCGCTTTTACCTCCACAAAAACTAGCAGTGTGGTGCCTTGGCGCACTACCAGGTCTACTTCAGCACGACGGTATCGGTAACTACGCTGAACCAGCTCATAGCCCAGGGAATTTAAATAAGCCGCCGCAGCATCTTCTCCGGCTTGGCCGAGTGTATGAGCGGCTGTAGCCATAGCAGAGGGAGGGTAACTTTCCAGCAGGAGGCTGTTAAATTGGATAAAAGCAGGTAGTACTAGTTCTTTGAATTGGCGTTGGGTCTAAATCTAGTAACTTTGCGTGTTTTCCGCGAAATTCCAGATACTTATGAAGACACTAGTCGAGCAGTTTAACGAGCAAATGAAGGACGCCATCCGCATCGGACAGGCTAGCCAAATTACGATAGAGAAAAAGGCATACCGCAATGTGGTCATTGCCGGTATGGGCGGATCAGGCATTGGCGGCAGCGTAGTGCAGTCTATTTTGCTGGATAAGCTGCCGGTTCCCGTGTCGGTAGTAAAGACGTATAACATCCCTGGCTTCGTAAACCAGGATACCCTGTTCATTGCCTGCTCTTTCTCCGGCAACACCGAGGAAACCCTGGCGGGCATGGAAGAGGCCCAGCAGAAAGGCGCTGTTATTGTGTGTGTAACCACTGGCGGCCAGATGCTGAAGCTGGCCCAGGAGCACAACTATCCAACCATCGTTTTCCCAGGCGAGACTAAAATGCCCCGGGCCAACATCGGCTACTCGGCGTTTCAGCTGTTCTTTGTACTGGAAGCAGCTGGTCTGATTGATAACTCCTATCTGGCCGATCTACACGAAGCCGTTGCTCTGGTAGAAGAAACCGAAACGGCCGTACGCGAAGAGGCTCACACAATTACGGAAGCCTTGTACGAGCGGCTGCCAGTAGTATATGGTGATGCGCTGTTGGAATCTACCGCTGTGCGCTTTCAGCAGCAGGTAAACGAAAACTCCAAGCAGCTGTGCCACGTGAACAGCTTCCCGGAGATGAACCATAATGAAATTGTGGGCTGGGAGTTCCCCACCAAGATTCTGCGCGAAACCACGGTTCTGTTCCTGCACTCCGCCTTCGACCACAAGCGCGTGGCCCAGCGTATGGAGCTGTGCCGCCCCGTATTTGAAGCCCAGGGTGCCAAAGTGCTGGACGTAACCGCCAAAGGCAAGTCCCTCACCGCGCAGATTTTTTACCTGATTCACCTGTTGGACTGGGTTAGTATTTACCTGGCGGAGAAAAACGGTACCGATCCGGCGCCCGTGAAGGTGATTGACAAGCTGAAAAACCAGCTGTCGGCTCAGCCTGCCTAAGCTGGCTTTAATAGAGCGGCTCAGGCCTCGGGTTTGCGTTAGATTTTTCCGGCATGGATTCTCTGTATAGTTCCTGCGCTATTACCAGCCCCGCTCCGGCCCCAGTGGTCGGAGCGGTGGCTGCAGTGCCGGGCCAAAACCGGCAGATTCGGGTTGAGCGCCTGGGTCTGGTAGACTATGAGTCTACCTGGGCCTATCAGGAACAGTTGCTGGCAGCGGCCTTGGCGGTTAAAACCCGCAACCGCTTGGCCGCTGAATCCGGTACGCCGTTGGAGCTTACGCCCAACCACCTGCTGTTGTGCCAGCACCCCCACGTATACACACTGGGCAAAAGCGGCAAGCCCGAGCATCTGCTGCTTGATGAGGCGGCTTTAGCCCAGCACGGCGTCACGTTTCACCGCATTAACCGCGGCGGCGACATCACCTACCACGGCCCCGGCCAACTGGTAGGCTACCCCATCCTCGACCTCGACAACTTCTTCACCGATATTCACCGCTATCTGCGGGTGTTGGAAGAAGCCGTTATCCTGACTTTGGCCGAATTTGGCTTGCAGGCCGGCCGCATTGCGGGCCTCACAGGGGTATGGCTGGGTTTTGAGGAAGGCGCAGCCAATCCGCGTAAAATCTGCGCCATGGGCGTGAAGTGCAGCCGCTGGGTAACCATGCATGGCTTTGCCCTCAATGTGAATCCCGATTTGTCCTACTTCGGCCATATCGTGCCTTGCGGCATTACCGATAAGGCCGTGACCTCGCTGCAGCAGGAACTAGGCCGCGCAGTCTCGATAACGGAAGTAGAAAACCGTCTTTTGCCGCATTTGGCCAACTTATTGCAGGCCGATCTGATCAGCTAAGTCCTTTATGAAAGACGATATTATCTTCGATCCGGTAGAAGGCGTTTCGGTGGCAGTAGTGCCCGATGAGGCGGCCGCCACGGAAGAAGGCAAACAGGGCTGGCAAGTATATCTGCTGAATCATAACGATTTTCCTTTGCGCAATGTCATCGTGAGCTCTAACGGCTACGGGGTGCAGCCCAACGGCGAATCGGTGCGCACTTCCACACTGCGCCACGTGATTCTGGAAGTAGAGCCCCACACCGCCGTCCCCATTGAGCCCATCGACCCGGATCTGTTTCATCTTAACAATCAGTACTGGGTAAGCTATTACCGGGGCTCGCAGATTTTTGATAAGAAGTTCATCTTTGTTCCTGACTCTATTGTGCCTGAAAACCTTATCCGGATTGCCCTGCTCGACCGGGAAGGGATTCTGCACAGTTAAGCTTCGGGATTCATTCGCAAACCACCCACCGGGCTTCAAGCGTAATTGCTTAACTTCGGGCCCTGCCATATGACTGCATTAGGTATTTCGCTGAGTCTCTCGTTCCTGTGGGCATTTTTGGTGGCGCTGTTTGCAGTGCCCTCCATTATTTACATTGCCCATCTCAAGAATATGCTTGATGCGCCCAACCTGCGCACCGTGCATGAGTCGCTGACGCCCCGCCTGGGTGGGGTGGCCGTTTTTGCTGGCTTTATGTCGGCGCTTACCATTTTCGGAAACCTTGCAAATGGCGTTCAGCAGTTGCTGGCGGGCTGTATTGTGCTGTTTTTTGTGGGGCTAAAAGATGACCTGGTCAGTATTTCCGTCTCCAAAAAGTTTGTAGGTCAGCTACTGGCTACCGGTGTGGTTATGATTATGGCCGACATCCGGATTACCAGCTTTCAAGGCATCCTGGGTATTCAGGAGCTTCCTATTGGCATCAGCTACGCTATTACGTTCGTTGCTATTGTGGGTATTACCAATGCTATTAACCTCATTGATGGGCTGGATGGCTTGGCGGGTACCATTGTGCTGATTATCGTGAGCACCCTTGGCTATTTCTTCTTCCGTTATGGCGGCGACCGGTACGGTAACTATGTGTATGTCTCCGTATGCGTAATAGGGGGGCTGATAGGCTTCCTGCGCTACAACTTTCACCGCGCCACCATCTTTATGGGCGATACCGGCTCGCTGGTCTGTGGGTTTATCGTTTCCGTGTTGACTATTCAGTTTATTGAGATGCGGCAGCCTTTTCCGGAATCAGCCCCTTCCGTTGCAGCGGGTATTCTTTTTGTGCCGCTGTTTGATACCCTTCGCATTTTCATTGTGCGCATGATGGCCGGCCGTTCCCCCTTCTCGCCCGATAAAAACCATGTGCATCACCGGATTCTGGCTATGGGCTTTCAGCAGATCAGCACCGTAATGTTACTGGCCCTGCTGAATATTCTGGTGATTTTGTTTGTCATCAACTTCGCTTACCTGGGCAATACTTTGCTAATCGTGTATCTGGTAGCCTTCTCGGTAGCTTTGAGTGTGTTTTTGGGCGTGTATCAGAGCCGTAGCGCCCGGCAGCGGGTGGCTTCTTAACCAGGTAATCCAGTGCCAACGGGGCGTTATCAGTGGTTGTGGGGAGTAGTGCTAAGCATACTGCTGCTGGGGCATGCGGCACTAGGTGCTGAGTACCGACCATTACCGCCCGCCCCCCAAAAAGGCCTTACCAATGACTGGCTCATTTATAATCCGGCACAGAACCGACTAACACTTTACCTGCCAGATTACCATCAGCCCGCCCACGCCTACTATCAATGGGTTAGTTTGAAGTGGGGCCAGCCAGTGCCTATTACCTTCACAGCTCGTCAGAATCTGAGCTTGTTTCTGGATAACCGACTCGTTTTCACGGCACCGGAGGCAGGAGTGTTTTCCCTGGACTTGGCTAAGCTGATTCCTGCTGATTCCCCCTCCGCTCGCCATTTATTGTGCGTATGGCACCCTGATGAGTCGCCCGCCTACAACTCCTTTGTCAATACGGTACCGCAGCCAGCTCCTCAGCTTGGTAAGACTGCCAGCACCTTGTTGCCTCAGGAGCGGGTACCCGGACCACAGAACGTGTACATCGTTTTTTTACTGGTAATAGGGCTGGGCTATGGCAGCATTCGGGCTACCTATCGTCCGGGCTTTGCGCGGATTTATCAGCTCAGCAGCTTTTGGAGCAAATCTTCCACTGATCAGGACTTCTTAGTAAAGCCCACTATTACGTGGCTCAATGTAGTACTGGTCTTTGTGTTTTCGTTATCGTTTGCACTGCTATTAGTAGCTATTCATACCAGTGTGCAAAATGTGCCCATTATCCGGCGTATGTTCAACGTACCCGAGTCGGCGCTGGTAGTACGGGTGCTGCTCTATACCGGGCTGATTGCGGCCTTTGTATTGCTAAAATACCTGTACCTGCAGATAATGGGATATATCTTCGATGTATCGGGGCTAGTTATGGTACAATACCGGGAGTTTATCCGCACTATCCTGCTGATGGGCTTGGTATTGCCTTTTGTGATGCTTCTTTATCTAGCCCTGAATTCCTCAGCCCCGTCTATGGTGCTGTGGGTTTCTAATGGGGTGGTTACCTTACTATTACTTGTAACTGTCTTACGAATTGGCCGAACATTGAATCAGCGAATGTCACTCTTAAATCTGCATTTGTTTTCGTACCTTTGCGCCACAGAAGTTCTGCCTTTTATTGTACTGCTTAAAATCATCGTTTTTCCTTATTAATCAAGGAGTTATTGGTGGTACTAGGTTGTGAATATCAGTTTAAGCACCTCACCGTTCCTCCTTATAGCCCTAGATTTACTCTCTTTTTTAACTATGGCCGAAAGCAAAGATATTCCGGGGACTGGCCGTCACGCCAAGCGCATCTCCAGCATCCTTGTCACCCAGCCTAAGCCCACCGGCGACGTTTCCCCTTACTTCTCCATTGCCGAGAAATACGGTATCAAGGTTGATTTCCGGGAGTTTATTCAGGTGGACCCTGTGTCTTATAAGGACTTCCGTAAGGAGAAAGTCAATATTCTGGAGCATACGGCAATCATCTTTACCAGCCGTAATGCGGTAGATCATTTCTTTCGCATTTGTCAGGAGGCAAAGATTGAAATGCCTGCTGAAATGAAGTACTTCTGTATTTCAGAACAAACGGCTAATTACCTGCAGAAATACATCGTGCTGCGTAAGCGTAAGCTGTTCGTGGGTAGCCGCACCGCTGCTGACCTTTTTGACGTTATCAAAAAGCACAAAGGCGAGAAGTTTTTGTACCCCTGCTCCGATATCCGTAAAGATGACATTCCGGAGTTTATGCGGGCCAATAACTTCAAGTTCACAGAGGCAGTTATCTACCGTACAGTAGCCAGCGACTTATCGGACCTCTCGGATGTAAAATACGATTGTATTGCGTTTTTTAGCCCATCCGGTATTAGCTCGCTATTCATCAACTTTCCTGATTTCGTGCAGGACGGTACCCGCATAGCAGCTTTTGGTCCCACCACCGCTAAGGCAGTGCTGGATGCTGGGTTGGAGTTGGATATCCAGGCTCCACATCCAAATGCCCCTTCTATGACGGGCGCTATTGAGCAGTATATCCTGTATCATTCCGGCGCTGCCGAACATAACAACGCGAAAAGTAAAGTAGGTAAACCGAGCAACTAGTTTGCTCGTTGAGGAAGGGAAATCGGTGAATAGGCTTCTTCTCTTTGGGGTGACGTTTTTTTGTTACATTTGAAAGAGAAGAAATCCTGCACAAATTATCTCTTACCTCTATCCGGTTGCACCTATGAAGGGTTTAGTACTCTCTGTTATTCTGCTATTTATAGCAGCCGGTACGGTATTGGGGCAGCAGCAGCCCCAGTTCACTCAATACGGATTTAATGGCATGTACCTTAATCCAGGGTACGCTGGAGTGAAAGGTTTCGGTGAGATAACTACCATCGGCCGCTATCAATATGTAGGATATAATGCCTCGGTAGATGCTGGTGGCTCCCCCCAAACCTATCTGCTTTCGGCCTCCTTACCCATTAAGTTGTTGCGGGGGGGATTAGGTATCAATATCTATAAAGATAAAATTGCACAAACGGATGTTACCTCCGCTAACTTATCCTACGCATATCATATAGCTATAGGAGAGGGTGTTCTGGGTGTGGGCGTACAAGGAATCTTTTCCAATATTCATCAGGGGAATTTTCGTCCTGCCGAGCCTAACGACCCGGCCGTACCGGAAGAAAGCTCCGACCGTAAGTTAGATGCCGGACTAGGGGCATGGTATGAGACCGAAACTCTGTATGCTGGCCTAAGCGTTAATAACTTATTGAGGGCAAAGTATAAATTCCAAAATGCTCGCGGAGCAGATTCGGCAAGTGTTGTTGGGGAAAACCACGTCTATCTAACCGGTGGCTATAATATTCAGGCCTCCTCCTCCGTTGTGGTAACACCTACCGTCTTGGTAAAAATGGTATTGCCTGGTAAAGTGGGTGATGCTGGTAAATTCTCCCAAGATAAAAGCTCCTTTGAACTAGGCGCTAGAGCTACCTTTAATGATAAATATTGGGGTGGCGTTGGGTACCGTTTTCAGGAATCCTTTAATGCAATACTCGGCATAAGTTTTGCAAAAGATAACGCTTTTAAAGTGGGCTATGGATTTGATTTTATAGCATTTAACCAAGATGCTCGTGCATTGAGCTCTCATGAAATAATGCTTTCTTATCGACTCCCTAAGCCTAGTAATATTCTGCGCCCCGCCATCCGTACCCCTCGTTATAGCTTTTAGGCCTTCTTCGTATATTAAGCGTATAGCTGGGGTAGGATAAAGTAAATCGAATGTATTCCCCTGCTACAGCTGCAAGGAGTTGAACTACTTCGATTTATCCCGTGTAAATAGGGTTTCAAAGGCAAGTTGGTAATGTTAAACGAATAACTTGTTTGCGTTTGTTTAAAGTACTAAATTTGCCAGCTGTAAAAATTGTAATCTTTGGTTATCGCCTCCTAGTAAGTCTTTCGGTTCCTGACTATGAACAAGCTTTTCGTATTGCCTCTCGTCGCCATGTCGGCACTGCTCCTGGGAGGGTGTGGTTTTGGTAAAGGGCCTCAGGGCGACCTATACGGTTCTGAGGATCGGCCTGAGTTCAACCCTCAGGAAGTGCCTTATGGCATGGTACCTTGCCCCGGTGGAACCTTTCACATGGGCCAGACCGACCAGGATATCTCTGCCTCTATGGTGAACATGAACAAGCAGGTAACTATTGCCGGCTTCTACATGGATGAGACCGAAATTACTAACAATGAATACCGCCAGTTCATGGATGCTATCCGGCAGGATTCCATTGACGTGCTAGGCGAAGAGTATGTGATGACTGAACTCTACCCCGACACTACGGTTTGGGTACGGGACTTCACCTACCACATGGGTGACCCCCTGATGGAGTATTACTATACCCACCCTGCCTTCGACGACTACCCGGTGGTAGGTGTAGACTGGTTTGCAGCTAAGTATTTCTGCAACTGGCGTACCAAGCACAAGAATGCAGCTAACGAAGAAGTTGGTCTGGCTCCTACGCCAAACTTCCGTCTTCCCTCCGAGGCTGAATGGGAATATGCCGCTCGTGGTGGTCGCGACTTAGCTACCTACCCTTGGGGTGGTCCCTACCTGCGCAACTCCAAAGGCTGTATGCTGGCTAACTTTAAGCCCGGACGTGGTGACTATGCTTCCGATGGGTATGCTTATACCTCACCAGTAGGTGCGTTCTTCCCGAACGACTTTGGCCTGTACGATATGTCAGGCAACGTATCAGAGTGGTGCGATGATGCTTATATGGAAGCTTCCGTACCGGTAGTATGGGATTTGAACCCAACCAACCCGGATGATAACGAACCCCGCAAAGTAGTGCGTGGTGGTTCCTGGAAAGACATTGCTTACTTCCTGGAAACGGGTGCCCGTAACTTTGAGTATCAGGATTCTGCCCGCTCTTATATTGGTTTCCGCACAGCCATGATTCAAATTGGCATGGGTACCAACAACGCCCTGAACTAAGCCCTCTTTCGTTCCAACTTATTTAGTGTTTTAACAACCTTCACCTTTCTTTTCAACAACACAAGTACAATGGCACAAAAAGGCGGCAGTTTTCTATATGACGTATTAATGCCGAAAATTTACGGCATTGGGGCAGCAGTAGTAATCGTGGGAGCACTGTTCAAAATTGAACACTGGGCCGGCGCTGACTTAATGCTGATTGTGGGCTTGAGCACGGAAGCTGTCATCTTCTTCCTGAGCGCATTCCAACCCCAGCACAAAGAGCACGACTGGTCACTGGTGTATCCTGAGCTGAGCGAAGGCTATGACCCTTCCACTAATAGCAATAGCTTCTCCACGGATAACGGCAAAGGCCTGACCCGCAAGCTGGACGATATGCTGAAAGACGCTAACGTAACGCCCGAGGCTATTTCTTCCCTGGGCCAAGGTCTGAATCGTCTGAGCGCCACTACGCAGCAATTGTCCTCACTGGGCGAAGCTACTAACGTAACCGACGAGTACACCGCTAAGGTGCGCACCGCTGCTAACTCACTGGAGCGTATCAACGAAGCTTATTCTAACACGGTAGAGGCCATCACGGCCATGTCAAGCGCTACCTCGGATGCTAAGGAATACCACCTGCAAGTGCAGAATGTAACCAAGAACTTGGGCGCCCTGAACGCAGTGTACGAAATGGAGCTGCAGGATGCCAACACGCACCTGAAGTCGATGAACAAGTTTTATGGCACCCTGAGCCAGGCCATGGAGAACCTGACCGAGGCTGGCAAAGAGACCGAGCAGTTCAAGCAGGAAGTAACCAGCCTGACCACGAACCTCAACTCCCTCAACCGCGTGTACGGCAACATGCTGAACGCTATGCGTGCTACCAGCTAAGCTAGCTGCTGAGTAGTAAGTGCATTAAACGTTTCAGTTCCACTAGTTTTAGAATAGGAAGATACAATGGCGGGAGGTAAGGAAACTCCACGGCAGAAGATGATAGGCATGATGTACCTGGTACTGACTGCGCTTCTGGCCCTACAAGTAAACTCCGCGATTCTGCTCAAGTTCAAATTTTTGGACGACAGCTTGCTCGGAGTAAATGGAAAAACGGCGACAGCTAACGAGGGTGCCGTAAAAGGCATTCAAGCAACGGTTGCTAAAAACCGGAACCAGGCTCGTGACCTTGCCATCTTAAAGCAAAGCGAGGATGTGCGGGCCAAGACCACTGATATGGTCAGCTACCTGCGCGATATTCGGGAGAAGCTATTGGTTGCCACTGAGAACCAGGGCAAGAATGCTTTCAAGAATATGAGCATGGAAGATAAAGTTGCCATCACTATGATTGGTGGCAAAAAGAATGGTCTTGCCTATCCCCTGAAAGATAAGCTCAACGGTTACGCTACTTATATCAAGCAATTTGTACCAGAGGCCGGGCCACTGGCACTTGATGCTAACGAGGACCCGAACGTTTTGGAGCCCAGTCAGAAAAGCAAAAACTTTGCTGAGCTGAATTTCGAGAATACGCCTATTGTAGCTGCTCTGGCTACTCTTTCGCAGAAAGAAACGGAAGTACTGAAATACGAGTCAGATGCTTTGAATAAGCTGGCTTCGCAGGTAGGTGCTTCTACCATTGTATTTGACAAGGTAAGTGCCTTTGCCAGTGCTGAATCGAATACGGTTGCAGCTGGTACCAAGTACAAGGCGGAACTGTTCCTGACGGCCTCTGCCAGCAACCTGCGTCCTTCCATGACCCTTAACGGCTCGCCGCTGCAAGTTGGTCCGGATGGTAAAGGCAAGGTAGAATTCACGGCCCGCCCTGGTAGCTTTGATGCCTCCGGCAACGCTAAAGCTTCTTGGACTGGTACGATTCGCTTCAACCAGAACGGCCGCGATACAACCTTCAAAGTAACTGTGCCTTATACGGTTACCAAGCCGGTTATGCAGATTCAGTCGGCTTCGGTGCAGGCACTGTACTTCCGGTGCGGCAACAAGCTGAGTGTACAGGTTCCCGCACTGGGCCCGCAGTACGATCCTAGCTTCTCGGCTTCGGGTGCTGCTGCTATCAAAGGTTCTGCAAAAGGTGAGGTAACGCTGGTGCCAAACTCACGTGAGGTAACTTTAAGCGTTAGCAGTGGTGGTAACCCCATCGGTTCGCAAACCTTCCAGGTTCGCCCAATTCCTAAGCCGGAAATCAAATGCGTAGTAGGTGGCCGCGAAGCCAACGAAAAGCAAGGTACGCCCATCACGGCTGTTCGGAACATGAGCCTGAAGGCTATTCCAGATGCTGGCTTTGCTACCTTCCTGCCTGATGATGCCCGTTTCCGGGTAACGCGCTACGAGCTTACGCTGGTACGTGGTAAGCGCCCTGTTGCAGGAACACGCACCATCAACGGCCCCGATGCTAACCTGAGCGACATCGTAAATACTGCCCGCGAAGGTGACCGTCTCTACATTGAGGTAAAAGAAGTGCAGCGTATGAATTTCCAGGGTAACACCGAGGAAGTAAAAGTGTCGAAGCAATTCAATATTCCGCTGATCTAAGCGTTCCTCTTCTGAACTTAGTGTTGCGCTTTTTTGATTATCTGGTATGAACAAATTCCTCTCCTTCGCCGCCCTGGCGGCCGGCCTGACGCTGTCGGTGGCAGCTTCGGCTCAGGAACAAGCCACCACCGCGAGCAGCAACGGCTCGTATCGCCCGATTCCGAATTCGGACATCATGTTCCGGAAGACTATCTGGCGTGCCATTGACCTGCGCGAAAAGCAGAACAAGCCAATGTTCGCTGAAGGCAAGGAAATCACCCGGGTGATTATGGAAGCCGTAAAGCGCGGCGAGCTGCAGGCTTATCGTAACGATTCGCTGACTACCACCTTCACGCCTCAGGAAGCTTCCAGCAACATGTCATACGCTGAAGCCAGCGCTGGCTTGAGCGAGGAAGAAAAAGCAGCCGGCTTTACCGATGCTGACGCTGGTTTTGGTGCCTCTGATGATGGTTGGGGAGCCCCGGCCGCTAAGAAAGGTGCTAAGGGCAAAAAGGCAGTAGCGAAAGCGGCTCCTGTTGCTCCTGCCAGCTACGAGTACCGCCCCAAAGACATCTATCAGATGGAATTGAAGGAGGATATGATCTTTGACAAGAAACGGTCACGGATGTATCACGACATCAAAACTATTACGCTGCTGGTGCCTTCCACGCTTTCTTCGAACACCTCTGGCATTGAAAAGCCGATTGCTACGTTCAAGTACAGTGACCTGGTGCGTGTATTCCGCAACAACCCGGATAAGGCCATCTGGTTTAACCCCCAGAACGACGCCCAGCATAAGAACCTGGCCGATGCTTTTGAGCTGTGGCTGTTCAACTCGTATATCGTAAAGGTATCTAACCCGAACGATTCCCGTCTGGACGACATCTACGGTGGTGCTCAGCAAGGCATTCTGGCTTCTCAGCAAGCTGCGTCTGACCTCATTGAATACGAGTATAACCTGTGGAGCTTCTAAGCTTCTGCGTATGTGCTAAAACAAAAAGCCCCGGCCAACTGGTCGGGGCTTTTTTTATGATGTTTACCGTCTTAATCAGCTTTCAGAAGGTGTATCTGGTTGGGCGAAATAATCCAGTAACACGCGGGCTTTGGCTTTGCCTACCTCGGCAACGAGCTCAGCCTCCGTTAGCTCCTTTATCTTCTTTACTGATTTAAACTTGGTAAGGAGCTTATCAGCCGTAACGGGGCCCAGTCCTTTTACATCCGTCAACTCGGTCTTCAGAGTAGCGGCGTCGCGACGGGAACGGTGGAAGGTAATGCCAAAGCGGTGGGCTTCGTCGCGCATGCGCTGAATAAGGCGCAAGGTTTCGCTCTTTTTGTCAATGTACAGGGGCAAGGGGTCGTTAGGTACATAAATTTCCTCCAGGCGTTTGGCAATGCCGATGATAGGAATCTGGCCCCACAGGCCCAAATCCTTCAGTGCTTTTACACCCATCCCGAGCTGGCCTTTGCCGCCATCCACAATAACGAGCTGCGGTAGGCTGGCGCCTTCATCCAGCAAACGACGGTAGCGACGGGTCACGATTTCGTACATCGAATCGAAGTCGTTGGGCCCAACGACGGTTTTGATGTGAAAGTGTCGGTAGTCCTTCTTGCTGGGCTTGGTATTGCGGAAACAGACCATGGCCGCCACCGGGTTGTCGCCCTGAAAGTTAGAGTTATCAAAGCACTCGATATGCTTGGGCAAGTCTTTCAGCCGCAGGTCCTTCTTCATGGTTTCCATGATGCGGACTTCGTTTACATCCTTGCTGCGGTCATTCATGCTCTCCTTTTCCTTACGGAGGTACATGACGTTCTTGATGCTTAACTCCAGTAGCTTGCGCTTATCCCCAATTTGGGGCTGCGCAATCGTTACGCCGGGCAAAGGCAGTTCCGGCAGTGCCACGTTGGCTAGAATCTCCTTCGACTGGCTCTCGAACTCTGCCCGCATCTGCATCACCATGGAAGCTAAAATCTCGTCATCGGGCTCATCCAGCTTCTTCTGCACTTCTAAAGACTGTGTGAGAATGATACTGCCGTTCATCACCTTCAGATAGTTGATAAAAGCCAGCTTCTCATTTGAGGCAATGCTGAACACATCAATATTGGAAAGCGAAGCATTCACAATTGTGCTTTTCGCCTGGAAATCATCCAGCCTATCAAGCTTCTGCTTGAACTGATGCGCCAGCTCGTACTGCTGTTCCTGTGCTGCCTGGGTCATTTTCTCCCGGAAGTACTGCTTGGGAATGGTCAGGTTGCCGTTCAGGATGTTGCGAATTTGCTGAATATACAGGTTGTAGGTTTCCTCATCCTGCAGCCCTTCGCAGGGGCCCTTGCAGTTACCCAAGTGATACTCCAGACAAACTTTGAATTTGCCCGCCTCTATATTCTGCGGAGCGAGGTTATAGGTACAGGTACGAAGCGGATAGAGCGCCCGAATCAGCTCCAACAGGACGTTCATGGACGTTAAGTTGGCATAAGGGCCATAATAGCGGCCGTCGCCGGGGCGTTTGTTGCGGGTCGGAATCAGGCGCGGGAATCGTTCGCTGGTGAGCAGCAGGTAGGGGTAAGTCTTGCCATCCTTTAGGAGGATGTTGTACTTAGGCTGATGCTGCTTGATGAGGTTGTTTTCCAGCAAAAACGCATCCGACTCCGAGTCGACAATAGTAAACTCAATGCGACGGATGTTCTTGACCAGCTGAATGGTTTTCTTGTTGTGGTCCTGCTTGGTGAAGTAGCTGCTTACCCGTTTGCGCAGGTCAATAGCCTTGCCCACATATATAATACTGTCCTCCTCATCAAAGTACTTATAGATACCAGGACGGTGCGGCAACTGGCGGATTTGCTCTTGTAATTGGGCGTTGGCGGCCATAAAATGCTAGAAGATGACTATTGCGGAATACTCCAAATCCGGCTTTTTGTTTGGGTGGGGCCGTGTGGCTGGGCCCATTCTAAGAAAGCAAAAGTGGCAGATGTAGAACACCTGCCACTTCTGTTCTGCACCCTGGGGGCTGAAATTAAATGTCCTGATCGTTCAAATCCTGCAAGTCCGTCTGGTTCAGCTTCTGATCTGAAGGAATGGTATCCCGCTGCCCGCCATAGTAGCGCGAGCAGTCGATTTCCACGCTAAGCGGCTGCGCGGGCACTGGGAAATCGGCGGTGCTGATGCCGATTTCCTTGTTGTGCGCATACACCTGCTTCATGAACAGCCCATAAATAGGTAGGGCCAGGCGGGAGCCCTGCCCATAGGCACCCGTGCGGAAGTGAATGCTGCGGTCTTCGCCGCCCACCCACATGCCGCACACCAGGTCAGGGGTCATGCCCATAAACCAGGCATCAGAGTAGTTGGAAGTGGTACCGGTTTTGGCCGCAATCTGGTTCGGGAACTGGAACCCGCCACGCAGAATAATAGACGTACCGCCTTTTTCTTCTACCGCGCCGCGCATCATATAGGTCATGAGGTAGGCAGTTTCCTCGCTCAGTGCTTCTTTGGTCTGGGGCACAAATTCGCGCAGCACGTTACCATTCTTGTCCTCAATGCGGGTAACCATCATAGGAGCCGTCCATACCCCTTTGTTAACGAAGGTGCTGTAAGCTCCGCTTAGCTCGTAAATGCTGACGTCGCTGGAGCCAAAGCCCACAGCGGGCACTGCTTCAATGGGAGAGGTAATGCCAAGGCGCTTGGCGTAGGCCACTACGGTTTCCGGGCCCAGCTTCTGGACTAGCCAGGCCGTAATGGAGTTCATGGAGCGGGCCAGGGCCTGCCGCAATGTAAACGTACGGCCCGAGAATTCTCCCTCAAAGTTCTGGGGAGTATAAGCTGCCCGACCGGCTACAGCGGGAAAGGTCGTAGCCACGTCGGGGCGTTGGTAGCAGGGCGAGTAGCCCTGGTCGATGGCGGCTACATACACGAAGGGCTTAAACGTGGAGCCGGGCTGGCGCTTGCCCTGCTTCACGTGGTCGTACTTAAAGTACTTGTAATTGGTGCCGCCCACCCAGGCTTTTATCTGGCCATTCAGCGGGTTCATCGCCATAAAGCCGGCATGCAGATAGCGCTTGTAGTAGGCCAGGGAGTCCATCGGCGACATCAGCACCTCTTTCTCACCCTTCCAGGTAAATACCTTCATCTTGTACTTCTTATTGAGATAGTACTTGATGGAATCAGGCTGGCCTTCGTAGCGGGCGGCCAGCGCACGATACCGCTCGGTGCGTTTTATAGCCGTATTGAGAAAGTTGGGAATGAGCTTGCCGTTCTCATCGCGCCAGGGTTGCTGGCCTTTCCAATGAGCATCAAACCACTTTTGCTGCAGCTTCATGTGGTCGGCAATGGCCGTTTCCGCATACTTCTGCATGCGGGAGTCGATGGTGGTATAAATCTTTAGGCCATCAGCGTACAGGTCGTGGTCGGTTTCCTTGGCCCATTCGCGTAGCATTTTGCTCACCTCCATGCGGAAATAAGGCGCAATACCCTCGTTCTGATTTTCCACCTTGTAATCCAGCTTGAGGGGCTTGGCCACTGCTGCAGAGTAGGCAGGGGGCGTGATGTAGCCGTACTTCTGCATCTGACTCAGCACCCAGTTGCGCCGCTTTACGGACCGCTCCGGGTTGCGCACCGGGTTAAACCACGACGGACCGTTGACCAAACCCACCAGCAGCGCCGATTCTTCCAGCTTCAGATCCTGAGGGCGCTTATTAAAGAAGGTTTTAGCCGCTGTATGCACGCCAAACGCATTCGAGCCATACTCCGCCGTGTTCAGGTACATGCGCAGAATCTCGCGCTTGGTGTAGTTGCGCTCCAACCGTACCGACAGAATCCACTCTTTGGTTTTGGTGATAAGCATGCCGATGCCCGGTGTGTCATTCAGGCGGCCATCGTTTAAATCTTCGCGGGTACGGAACAGCATTTTAGCCAGCTGCTGCGTGAGCGTACTGGAACCCCGTCGGATGCGGCCCGTGGCTACATAATATGGAATGGCTGCCATGCCTTTCAGGTCGATGCCCGAATGGTTTTCGAAGCGTACGTCCTCGGTGGCAATCAAGGCATCAACCAGGTTCTGAGGTAAGTCGTCGTAGTCAACCGGGGTACGGTTTTCGCGAAAGTATTTGCCCATCAGGGCACCATCAGCCGAGTATACCTGAGAGGCCAGCTCACTTTTGGGATTTTCCAGCGTGCGCAGGTTAGGCATGCTGCCAAACAGGTTTAGCAGGTTAACGCTAACAGCCCACACGTACACAACGGTGCCTATTACTCCCAGCGCGAGCAACGTCCATAAGGTGCGGGTGAAAGCGGCAAAGCGGCCGGAGCGAACCGGCTTTCGGGGAGCAACTTTAGGCTTGGCAGTAGAATAAGCCATTGGAGACATTTAAAAAGCAAAATCAAGTGCCAGCATTATCATCAGATAGCAGCACACTGCCGCAAATTTACGGACGATATACTTGCTGGTAAAAACGGAGGTATTCTTCCACGTCCTTACGTTGAAGCAGGATAGGTACATTCTCAATTCCTACAATCAGGGTTTGGTAACCCACGCCCCGTAAGCGGCCCAGGGGCCCCTGCGGGCCTCGCAGCTTTAGCGCATAGCTTTGGGCCACCTTGGCACTGGCTAAGGGCTGTACCACAATCAGCGACAACGAATCCGTAAGCGTCTGTTGCCGGACCTGTAGGTTGCCGGCGCGGTAGAAGCGGTTATTGTAGGTGCCAAGCTGGCCGGGCAAGTCCTTTAGCAAAGGCGAGTTTTGAGTTACTACCAGGACCACCGCATGCGCCCCGCTGGTACCGGCAGCATAAGGGGACGCCGGTGCTGCCGGGGGTGTTGGGTCTGCAGCGGGCGGTATAGCAGCGGCGGGAGTGTTTGTAGACGTAGTAGGGCTTGTGGCAGGCACACCTGCCCGGGTTGTCCGGGTAGAATCAGGAGTAGGAGCAGACTTTGCCGGAACGGTACCAGCTGCTGCAGGTACCTTGGTATTAGGTGCCGCCGAAGTAGCAGGAACCGCAGTTGTAGCAGAACTGGGTGTTAAAGTCGTACCGGGCGCAGGCTCATTATAGAAAATCCGTAATCGGTTATCTACCTCACCGGGCCGGAAATAGGAAACCGTAGGTTTTTGGGCCGAGGCCAGTGCCCCAGGCAACTGGCCTTGCTCGTAGCGAGTAAAGGTGGCTAGCAGGGTCTTCGCATCGGTGGCCAGGGGGCTGTTGGGGTAGTCTTTCAGGAAGCGCTCTACTTGCGGCTTAGTGGTGGCGGGGGCCTGCGTGCGCAGCGCCAGCAACAAATCCATATAAGCCAGTCGGTCACTGTAGTCACTCTCCGGATATTTCTTGCGCGTGCGGGTCAGCACGGCACTGGCCTTTTTAAACTCTTGCTTTTTATAGAAGGTGAAAGCAGAATCCAGCTGTATACTCACCCCAGCATTAGCAACCGACATGCGGCGCAGATACTCCGGGTCGGCTACCAGCCGGGCGTAGGAAGTAGTAGGGTATTCCTGACGCAGGCGTTGGGCGTAAGTTTCCGCCTTGGGGTCCTGTTTGTCGCGGTAGAGGAGGTAGAGGCTATAATATACCTCGGGCATGTGCGCGCTGCGGGGAAAGCGGCTAATCAGGGTTTCATAAGTGGTAATAGCGCGGTCGGGCTCCTTTAGCTGTTGGGAGTAAATGGCGCCTAAAGCGAATAAAGCTTCTTCTATCTGTTTGTTGGAGGCGGCTAGCTGCCCCGGATCGACGGGAATATTCTTCTGGTACTGCGCTACCAAGGCGGTGAGCTGCGCCGCCGGATCCACGGGGGCCATATTGACTTGTGTGGCATCATTGCCCGCCACTGCTACAGGTACATTGCCGTTCTGTCGGGTAACAGGTGAGTTGCTGGCTTGACTACTGATGCGCCAATTATCCTGCAGCTGCCGGTCGCCCCAGCGCCGAACAAACTCCGAGCGGGCTGTGCTCATGGCGGTGGGGTTATCGAAATACCACTGGGCGCCGGTATTGCTGGCTGTAAAGGCCAACGGATCAATGTCGGGGTTACCACTGCGCACATCACTGACGCCGGTGGCCGTTTGGCGCTGTGCTGCGCGGGCTTGCTGCGCGGCTACCCGTTCCTCGGTCTGCCGGCGCGTGGTTAGCTCAGCCTGGGCATAAGCAGTCAGGCGAGTGAGCAGCGTGGCAGGATCTAGTCGGGCAAGTATTTGCAGGCTGTCCTGGGTAGTCACAATGTTGAGCTGGTTGGCAAATTCCTTTAATATGCTGGCGCGCTCTGCCAGGGCCGCATAGTCCTGGGCTTCGCGGGGCAGCATCTGCATGGTGCTGTCATAATAAGCCGCTGCCAGGGGGTAGCGCTGCAGGTTGTCATAATAAATGCGGCCGGCCAGCAGGTAGGTATAGCCCTTCTGCGCCCGGTTAGGGCCGGCGGCTCTGGCCGATTTCTCCAGCAAGGCTATAGCCTCCGGATAACGCTGCTGGCGGTATTGCAGCCGCGCCATTTCGTAATAAATCTTGTCGCGGTACTCCGTGTTCTTGCCATCCTTCAGCAGCTTGGCAAAGTACTTATCCAGTCGGGCCTTATCAGTGGTGTTCAGGTCGGATACCTGGCCCAGCATCAGCTTGGAGAAGAAGTCCAGCTCATAGGGCGGGTTGCGCTTCAGAATTTGGTTAAGCTGGGCGTAGGCTTGCTTATCATTGCCGGTAGCCTGGTAGAGCTGTGCCAGAATGTAGCGCGTGCGCGACCGTTCATCCTTCGGCTCTATATAAGGTATAGCCTTCTCCAGATTCTCAATGGCCAGGGGCTGATTATCGGTCAGCAGATAATACTGTGCCCGGGTCAGGAACAACTCCCGGGCGTTTACCTCGGTGCCTTTTTCTTTATCCAGAATATCCGATACGGCTGCCGCACTTTCGTATTCCTTGGTAGCCAGGAACGTGCGCATCAACCAAATCAGAGCTTCGTGGCGGGCGTTGGGGTCTTTGCTGGTGGTGTTAACGTATTTAAACGTCTTCACCGCTTCCTCAAACTCCCGCTTGTAGTAGCGGGCCTTGCCAATGAGGATGTAGCTGTCGTCGGTCCAGTCGCTGGCAGCGTGGTGCTGAATGGGGATGGAAGCTTTCTTGATGATGTCCTCCATATCGGCCGCCAGCCGGACTGCCGTAACGGAGTCCACTACGGGGAGCAGCGGTAGGATGCGGTTATAGTCGTTGTTGCGCGTCTTGTAGAGGCTGGCCTCGGTAGCGCGGATCTTTTCCCGGCCTAAGAAGTAGCCATTGTCACGGGCCGCAATATTCTGATAGGTGCGCCCTACCACCGAGGTTCGCTCGCCGGAGGAGCATGCCTGCAGGCAGGCCAGCAGCAAAGCCAGCACCAGTGGGGCAGAGAAAAGACGTAGAGGCAAATAATTTGTCAAAACGGCGGGATAGGCAGTAGGCAAAAGAAAAACGCGTTCCGGCAGCCGATTCGTTCGGCAGCGCGCGGGAGGTATCTTGCACAACGCAGCACTTCGGGTAAAATTACGGGAAATTCCCGGCCACGGCTGTTTGTTCTGCTACGTATAAGATAGGAGCGCAACCGGCAGGAGGCAAAAACTATTTTCTCACCTACTACTCCCGCATCTAATGGCCGATCAACTCCCCTCAGAACCCCCCAAGCCGGCATCGGATAAGATGCGCACCATTGGCAGGTATTCCGGTATGGGCATTCAAATGCTGGCCACTATTGGCCTGAGCACCTGGCTGGGCATATGGCTGGACGGCCGTTTCGGGAGCGGGCCCTGGGGAACAGTGGTGCTCACCCTGCTGGGAGTGTTTCTGGCCATGTATCAGGTTATCCGATCCGTGTCGGAGAAATAGGGGAGAAGTGGACTTGTTATAGGTGGGAGGTACCAGACTGTGGCGCCAGGTGCTACCTTTGCGCCTCACTTGTGAACACCACCCCGCTTTGCTTCGATTTTTCCGCAACCTTCTGCTGCTAATTCTGCTGCTTTACGGCACGGCTTATTTGCTGAATGCCCGCTACGGCACGCAGGTTATTCACCCGCTGGCTGGCTACATTCTGGGCTACTTTGCGGTGCTCACGGCTATTATCTATTGGGTAACGGCCCGCCTGGTAAAAGCCAGCCCCGATAATTTTATGTCCGCCTATTTTGGCTCCATGGTGCTGCGTATGCTGCTTTCCATGGGCATTGTGTTGGTATACCTATATAAAGGAGGCGCACACGAGGGTATGGGTACGTATACGTTCCTGGGCGCCTTCTTTATTGGGTATTTTCTCTTTACGGGGTTTGAAGTCTGGAGCGTTCTGACTAACTTGCGCCCGTTTTCAAAACCGGGGGAGCCCACCGTTTAAGTACCTCCCGAATCCCACCCTAAGGTCTTCTGAATGAAGCGCTTACTGATAGCCCTCTTCTGCATTCTTACGCTTCCTGTTTTTGCCCAAGAGCAAACGGCTTCCGTCCACGAGGCTACCAAAGAAGAAGGCTTCAATGCCGGCGAGATGATTCTTCATCACGTAGGCGACTCGCACGAGTGGCATTTCTTTGGTGAAGCAAACGAAGGTCCGCACTTCACGCTGCCTTTGCCCATCATTGCTTATCGCGCGGGCCACGGCCTGTCGGTTTTCTCCTCGCATCACCTGTACCCCGAAGGTACCGTGCATGATGGCCTGAAGCTGGAGCACGAGCACCTGGAGTCGGTAGACGGAACCGAGGTGCATGACTTCTCTATTACCAAGAACGTGGCTTCTATGCTGCTGAGCGTGGCCCTGCTGCTGTTCGTGTTCTTCTCTGTAGCTGCTGGCTACCGCAAGAACCATGGCCAGGCCCCCCGTGGTATTCAGTCCTTCTTCGAGCCCGTTATTGTATTTGTACGTGACGAGGTAGCCAAGAAAGCCATTGGCCCGAAGTACGAGAAGTATCTGCCCTACCTGCTGACTATCTTCTTCTTCATCTGGTTCAACAACCTGATGGGCCTGCTGCCGGGTGCAGCCAACCTTACCGGCAACCTGGCCGTTACCTTCCTGTTCGCCTTTATCACGCTGCTCATCACCACGTTCAGCTCTAATAAATACTACTGGTCGCACATTTTCTGGACGCCCGGTGTTCCGCTCTGGCTGCGCCCGATCATGATTCCGGTGGAATTGATTGGCGTTATCTCGAAGCCCTTCTCCCTGATGGTTCGACTGTTTGCCAACATCACGGCCGGTCACATTATCATCCTGAGCTTCATTTCCCTGATTTTTATCTTCAATACTATTGGCATTGCGCCGCTATCCATTGCCTTCGGCCTGTTTATTAACGTGCTGGAGCTGCTGGTAGCCATTCTGCAGGCCTACATCTTCACCCTGCTAACGGCCATGTACATCGGTGGCGCCGTGGAAGAACACCACGACCACGATTACGGCATTGGCGGTGATGATGCCGATGCGCCGGCGGTAGTTGGCGGCCACGGTCACTAAGCACCAAATTCCCCCTTATTTTTCTTTGTTTTTTCTCACACATTCCTCAAAATCTTTGTCTTATGCTGCTCTCTCTGTTGCTGCAGGTTGTTAATGCTGTTGGTCTGGCTGTAATGGGTGCCGGTATCGGTGCCGGTCTGGCTATTCTGGGTGCTGGTCTGGGTATCGGCCGCATCGGTGGCTCGGCCATGGAAGCCATCGGCCGTCAGCCGGAAGCCTCCGGCAAAATCCAGACTGCTATGCTGATCGTAGCTGCTCTGGTAGAAGGTGCTGCTCTGTTCGCAGTAGTAGTTTGCCTGCTGATTGCCCTGAAGCTTCAGTAGAGAACCTGCAAAACCCGATACACCGGCCGGGCTAGTTTCTAGTCCGGCCGGTTCGTCGGGTTTGCGTTTTCTTTGGGTTGTGGCGGCCGGATTCTCCGGTAATTCAACCCCTGGAGTTCACGGCCGATTATTCACCGATTTAGCTGAGCATCCATGCTTACCAACCCTAGTATTGGCCTGCTGTTTTGGCAGCTGGTCATCTTCCTGATCCTTCTCTTCCTGCTCACCAAATTCGCCTGGAAGCCTATCCTCAGCTCGCTGAAGGAGCGGGAAAACTCCATCGAAGGTGCTCTGCGCATGGCCGACCAGGCCAAGCTGGAAATGCAGCTGCTGAAAGCCGGCAACGAAAAGCTGCTAGCCGAAGCGCGCCTGGAGCGCGACAACATTCTGAAGGAGGCATCAGCCATTGCTACCCAGCAAATTGAAGATGCCAAAACCAAAGCTTCGGAAGAAGGCCAGCGCCTGATTTCGCAAGCCCGCGAAGCCATCCAGAATGAGAAGAATGCTGCTCTGGCCGAAGTGAAAAACACGGCTGCGCAACTCTCCATTGATATTGCGGAGCGCATTCTGCGCCGCGAGCTGACGGATGCCTCGGCACAAACCCAGCTGGTGGACTCGTACCTGAAGGAAGTAAAACTGAACTAAGAAGTCAGGAGCTAGCAGATAGGCGCTAACAACTGGTCACCCGACCAATAGCTCCCACCTCCTAACTCCCAGCTCCTAACTCCTAATTAGTATGTCTGAACAACGAGTTGCCTCCCGTTACGCTAAGTCGCTGCTAGATCTGGCGGAGGAGCGGGGGACGCTGCCCCAGGTGAAAGAGGACATGGATCTGTTCAGCAAAACGCTGGAAGAGAACCGTGACCTGCGCCTGTTGCTGCGTAACCCCATCGTCAAGCACGACAAGAAGCTCGCTATTCTGCGGGCCATATTTGGGGGCAAGGTGTCGGAACTGACTGAGAAGTTCCTCACCATCGTTACCCAGAAAAACCGCGAAAGCGCACTGGAATTTATTGGCTCCGAGTTTCGCAGCCAATACAATCTGCTGCGTGGTGTGCAGGTAGCCGAGGTTATTACGGCCACCCCGCTCACGCCCGCGCTGCGCGCTGAAGTGGAACAGCTGGTTCGCCAGCAAGCCGGCCTCCAGCAGGTCGAACTCACCGAGAAAATCGATGCTTCCCTCATTGGCGGCTTTGTGCTGCGCGTGGGCGACCGGCAGATCGACGACTCGGTTCGTCACCGCCTGCGCAAGCTGCGCAGCGAATTCTCTAAGAACCCCTACCAACCCCAACTATAACCCACCATGGCAGAAGTACGTCCGGATGAAGTATCCGCCATTCTGCGGGAGCAGCTGTCCAACTTCAAAACCGAAGCCGAACTCGAAGAGGTTGGTACGGTACTGCAGGTTGGCGACGGTGTAGCCCGCATCTACGGCCTGGGCAAAGCCCAGTCGGGGGAATTGCTCGAGTTTGAAAACGGCCTGCAGGCCTTGGTTCTCAACCTGGAAGAAGACAACGTAGGTGCCGTAATGCTCGGCGACTACAGCGAAATCCGGGAAGGAGCCACTGTGCGCCGCACCAATAAAATTGCCTCTATTCAGGTAGGCGAAGGTATCGTAGGCCGCGTGGTAAACACGCTGGGCCTGCCTATCGACGGCCGCGGCCCCATCCAGGGCCAGACGTACGATATGCCACTGGAGCGTAAAGCCCCCGGTGTTATCTTCCGTCAGCCGGTAAATGAGCCCATGCAGACGGGTATCAAGGCTATTGACGCCATGATTCCGATTGGCCGTGGCCAGCGCGAGCTGATCATCGGTGACCGTCAGACGGGTAAGTCGACGGTAGCTCTGGATACCATCCTGAACCAGCGTGAGTTCTACGACCGCGGCGAGCCGGTATTCTGCATCTACGTTGCCGTAGGTCAGAAAGCCTCTACGGTAGCCCAGATCGTAAACTCGCTGCAGCGCGGCGGCGCCATGGATTACACCGTGGTTGTTTCGGCTTCGGCTGCTGATCCGGCTCCTATGCAGTTCTTTGCGCCCTTCACGGGTGCCGCCATCGGCGAGTACTTCCGCGACACGGGTCGTCCGGCTCTGGTGGTATACGATGACTTGTCGAAGCAGGCAGTTGCTTACCGCGAGGTGTCGCTGCTGCTGCGTCGTCCTCCCGGACGCGAAGCTTACCCCGGTGACGTATTCTATCTGCACAGCCGCCTGTTGGAGCGCGCCGCGAAGATCAACTCTTCGGACGAAATTGCTCGCAGCATGAACGACCTGCCCGACAGCATCAAGCCGCTGGTGAAAGGTGGTGGTTCGCTGACGGCTCTGCCCATCATCGAGACCCAAGCAGGTGACGTATCGGCGTATATCCCCACGAACGTAATTTCGATTACGGACGGTCAGATCTTCCTCGAAACCAACCTGTTCAACGCCGGTATCCGCCCTGCTATCAACGTAGGTATCTCGGTATCCCGCGTAGGTGGTAACGCGCAGATCAAGTCGATGAAGAAGGTGGCTGGTACGCTGAAGCTGGACCAGGCGCAGTTCCGTGAACTGGAAGCCTTCGCCAAGTTTGGCTCCGACCTCGATGCCTCGACCAAGCTCACCATTGAGCGTGGCCGTCGTAACCTCGAAATCCTGAAGCAGCCCCAGTTTTCGCCCCAGCGGGTAGAAGATCAGGTGGCCGTTATCTACGCCGCTACCAACGGCCTGCTCGACTTAGTACCGGTAAACAAGGTGCGCGAGTTTGAGAAGGAGTTTGTGCAGGTGATGACCTCACGCCACCCGGAAGCTCTGCAAGGACTGAAGGCTGGTAAGCTGGACGATTCCATCACCGGTGCTATCCGTCAGGTTGCCAAAGACCTGTCAGCGGTATACGCCAATAAGTAATTAGATGATTGCTTCTTTAAGATTCAGTAGGGCGTTAGTTAAATATTAACACCCTGCTGAATCTTAAATATTTTAGCACTGTCCTTAAAAAGCTTCTTTGCCTTTATCTAACCTTTTATATATTCATTATACATGTTTCATCAAAACAGTAGCCATAATGAAAATATTATTGGTGGCCTCATGGTATCCGCATAAGAAGAACCCTTTCTTGGGGAATTTTTTTCGTGAAAGAGCTCAAATATTAAAAGAAAATGGTTTCGATTATCTAGTTGTAAAGCCGGATTATTTATATGTAAATATTTTTAATCTGGTCTTTCGTTGGATTAAATTTTTACTTAATCCATCAACAATAATTGATAATAAGACCTTAGTGCAAGATCCGCTTGCATTAACCATCAACTTCCCAGTTTATGGGCGTATTCCCGCTTTCATAACAAATAAAATGATTGGGTTTGCTTTGAAAAAAGTTAAGCCAGTGATTTTTAAAGAGTGGAAGCCCGACCTGATTCATGGGTTGTCATTTCCCAATGGCGCTATATACGCGGAATTATTTTCCAATGTATTAGGCATTCCATACGTTATTGTTGAGCATAATACATTCTTGCCCCATAGAATTGATCATGCTGAAGGCAAAAGAGTGCTCCAAGCATATAAGAACGCTAAATCAATTGGAGTAGTAAGTGAGCATCAAAAGAGAATGGTGCTTATGCATGTACCTAGTTGCGAGCCAATTACTTTGTGGAATGCTGTAAATGAGCAGGTTTACAATATAAATACTCATAAACCGGAAATATTTACAGTAGCAACAGTCACTTACCCGGATCCAATAAAAGATTATAGAACTTTTCTGAAATCAATGCTCGAATTGAGCAAAATGACTAAGGATTTTCGATATATTATGATTGGCAATGATTCTTTTAGTGATATATCAAAAGCTAATACTAGTAAATTTGAAAATTATGCTAAGGAATTAGGTGTTTGGCATTTAGGTACTTTCTTGCCGAAAGTAGATAAGGAAATGATGCCCGAATTCTATAATAACATTTCTGTTTTTGCCTCTACTAGTATAGCCGAAACATATGGCAATGCGGCAAGAGAAGCAATGATGTCAGGAGTACCCGTTGTAACTACGGCATGTGGCGGAATTGAAGATTCAATTACTGCTGATACGGGAGTTGTTGTTCCTTTAAGAAATCCCCATCAGATGGCTTTGGCTATTTTTGATATAATGAATCAAAAATATTGTTACGAGCCGGAAAAAATACGAGAATACGCAATAAATAATTTTGGATGTGAGGTATATGTAAAAAGAATGAAAAAGTTTTATACGGACGCTGTTTTATAAACTTATTATATTAAACCTTCGTTGAAAAGTCTCTCACATTTTGACATTGTAGCTTAATGGCTAGCTTAAAAGAAGTCCGTAATCGAATTCAGTCGGTGAGCAGCACGCAGCAAATCACCAAAGCCATGAAAATGGTGGCAGCGGCTAAGTTGCGTCGCGCCCAGGACAACATCCTGCGCATGCGCCCTTACGCCCAGCGGCTGAACAGCATTCTGAGCAACCTCACGGGGCTGGCCGGTGGCGAAATTGTAAGCGAGTATGCAGTGCAGCGCGAAGTGCGCCGCGTGCTGATCATTGCGGTTACCTCAGACCGCGGGTTGGCTGGTGCTTTCAACAGCAACATCTTCAAAGGGGTGAATGCACTGGTGCAGGAGCGTTACGCGGCACAAGCTGCTGCTGGAAACATCAACGTTCTGGCTATCGGCAAGAAGGCCCACGACTACTTCGGGAAGCGTGGTCCTCTGCTGGGCGACTATAACCACGTGTTCACCAAGCTGTCTTTTGACACGGTGCGCGTGGCAGCTGAGCAGGCTATGGAAGGTTTCCGCACGGGTCAGTTCGACGAAGTGGTGATGGTCTATAATGAGTTCAAGAACGTCGCTACGCAAATCGTACGCACGCAGCAACTGTTACCGCTGGTGCCCGCCGAGCTGCCCCAGGGTGCTACGGAAACGATGAACGTAGATTACATCTTCGAGCCTTCGAAAGAAGAGATTATCCAGACGCTGATTCCTCAGTCATTGAAAGTACAGCTGTACAAGGCTGTACTGGAAAGCAACGCCTCGGAGCACGGCGCCCGTATGACGGCCATGGACAAAGCCACCGACAACGCCGGTGAACTGCTGAAACAGCTGAAGCTAACGTACAACCGTACGCGTCAGGCGGCCATCACGACCGAGATTCTCGAAATCGTAGGTGGTGCCGAAGCCCTGGCTGCCAGCCGGTAAGGTCTCTGCTTATTACGAATTGAAAAGGTCCGTTTCCAGCTGGAAACGGACCTTTTATTTTTCAAAGCCTAGCCTATTGCGCTACAGCTTCATGTATTGTCTCTTGGCCAGCTGCGCATCAGGTTTGGGGGCATTAGGTTGCTTTTTCAGGAGCTGTAGCACCTGCGCGGGACTGATTTCGGTGAAGTCCTTGATAACCGTGAGTGGGGCTTGAAATTCAGTCGGCTTCAGTGTGGTGGCTACGCCGATACAGCGCATACCGGCTTTATAGGCCGCCTGCTCACCCAGAATAGCATCTTCAAACACAATGCAGCGCTCCGGCGGCACGCCTAGCTTGCGGGCCGTTACGGTGTAGGTATCGGCGTGAGGCTTGCCATTTTCCACATCATCTTTCCCGATGATGACATCAAAATAGCGGCGCAAGTCGAGGTGGTCGATGATGTAATGGATGGTTTCCGTAGCGGAACCGGTGCCCAGTCCGATTTTGAAGCCAGCGGCGCGGACCTTTTCGAGAAAGGAAACGAGGCCAGGCAGCGGTTTGCGTTTGTTCCAGTACAAGGTGCGGTACAGGAACTCACGCTGCGAGGCGTATTCTTCCAGCTGCTTTTTGGGGACCGGGGTATTGAAGACAGTTTCGAGAATTTTACTGGCGGGCATGCCGTTCAGGCGCCGTAGCAGGCGGCGGGCGTTTGTAGTCAGACCCAGGTCACGGAAGAGCAGCTGAAAGGCGCGGGCCTGCGTGGGGGTGTTATCAATGAGTACCCCATCCATATCGAAGATGAGAGCATAGGTAGCGGAATCAGACATGAAGAAATCAATTGAGGTAATAAAGAAATAACCGGTAGTGCCTACGCAAGCCGGCCCGATTTAGCTGCCAGCAGCGGAACTCCACGGAGGAGCGGTTATCTTTGCAGCCGCTTTAGGAAGTTTCCTGAAAGCAGATGCGGTGCTTAATAGTCTTTCCATTTGAAAAAGAGCCTGTTGTGGCTGGTAGCTGCCCTAGTGTGGCTGCCCGCAGTTGCCCAGAAGAAAAGTAAGACGCCAACGCTGGAGCGGCCAAAGCTGGTAGTGGGCATTGTGGTAGACCAGATGCGCTACGATTACCTATACCGCTACTGGAACAAGTATGGTAGCGGCGGCTTTAAGCGCCTGTTGAGCCAGGGCTTCAGCTACGAAAACACGCATTATAACTACGTGCCCACCTACACCGGGCCCGGCCACGCCAGCATTTATACCGGTACTACGCCCTCAGTGCACGGCATTGTGGGCAACAACTGGTATGTGCGGGAAGAAGGCCGGGGCACGTATGTGACGGAAGATAAATCGGTGAAGCCGGTGGGCGGCACAGCCTTAGCCGGGCAACAGTCGCCGCACTACATGCTTACCAGCACCATTACCGATGAGCTGCGCCTGGCTACCAATTTCCAGAGCAAAGTCATCGGCGTGTGCATAAAGGACCGGGGCTCCATCTTGCCGGCCGGCCACGCCGCCAACGCCGCCTACTGGTACGATGGCAGCAATGGCGCTTTTATCAGTAGCTCTTACTATCAGAATACGCTACCGGGCTGGGTGGCCACCTTCAACAGTCAGCAGAAAGCCGCTCAATACCTGAGCAAGCCCTGGGAAACCCTGCTACCTATCACGGAATACACCGAAAGCACCGCGGATGACGTGCCGTGGGAATCGGCTTATAAAGGGGAGGAAAAGCCCGTATTTCCGCATAACCTGCCGCTGCTAAGTGCCGGGGCGCCGGCCGCCGTGAAGGATGCGCTGAAAGCCGAAGGGGAGAAGGCACCAGTTGCCACCTCTCAGAACCTGGACTTGATTCGTTCCACCCCTTTTGGCAACTCGCTCACGCTGGATTTTGCCTTGGAAGCCATCCGTAACGAGCAGCTGGGCCAGCGCGACGTCACTGATTTTCTGGCGCTGAGCTTTTCCAGCACCGATTACCTGGGGCATCAGTTTGGGCCCAATGCCATTGAAGTAGAAGATACCTACCTGCGCCTGGATCAGGACTTGGAGCGCCTATTACGCTACCTCGATGAGAACGTGGGAAAAGGCCAGGTACTGGTGTTTCTTTCAGCCGACCACGGCGCCGCGCATGCGCCCGACTTCTTAAAGGATAAAGGCATTCCAGCCGGGAACGTAGGCTCCGCCCTCATGCGCGACTCCGTGCAGCGGGAGATGGTGCGCCGGCATGGAGCCGGCAAATGGGTCCTCAGCTTCGAGAACCAGCAGATATACCTCAACCGGCCCCTGCTGGAGCAAAAGAAGCTAGACTTAAATCAGATGCAGCACGAAGTGGCCGAGGTGATGCTAGGCATGACGGGCGTAGCCCGCACCTACACGGCGCCCGATATTCAGCAGTCGCACTGGGAAACCGGCCTGCCGATGTACCTGGAAAACGGCTTTTTCCCCAAGCGAAGCGGGGATGTATTGGTAGTTTTGGCGCCGGGCTGGCTGGAGTCGTATACTTATCCCGTTAATAAAGGCACCACGCACGGCTCCTCGGGTACATATGATACGCACGTGCCGTTACTTTTCTGGGGCTGGCACGTAAAGCACGGGGAATCAAACTCCACAGCGCATATCACGGACATTGCCCCCACCGTGGCGCGCTGGCTGCATATTCAGGAGCCCAACGGCTGCACCGGCCAACCGCTGCAGGAAGTACTGGGCCGCTAAAACCGGGAGGAGCTACCAGCAGTTACTGGTCAGTCTACTGCCAAATACTTGTAAAAACACAGTTTCTCTTTCATACGGCTACCCCGCTTTGCGCTGCTAGCTAACTGCTACTTAAAAATGACTCATTTTAACCCTTGGCACGACGTAGCCCTTGGCGACAATGCCCCGCAGGTTGTGAACGGCATTATTGAAATTCCCAAAGGCTCAAAAGGTAAATACGAGCTGGATAAAGACAGCGGCCTGCTCAAGCTGGACCGGGTGCTGTTCTCGGCCGTGCACTACCCAGCAGCCTATGGCTTTATTCCCCGCACTTATTGCGACGATAAAGACCCGCTGGATATTCTGGTGCTTTGCTCGGTAGACATTGTACCCATGTGCTTGGTAGAAGCCAAAGTAATTGGGGTGATGCAGATGATTGATGGCGACGAGGAAGACGACAAAATCATTGCCGTAGCTGCCCACGATGTATCGGTAAACCACTACAACGATATTGCCGATCTGCCCCCACACACCCTGCTGGAGATGCAGCGCTTCTTTGAGGACTATAAAGCCCTGGAGCATAAGCACGTGAGCGTAGAGCGTTTTATGGGCCGCGAAGATGCCTACCACATTGTGGAGAAGAGCATTCAGCTCTACAACGAAACGTTCGGTCAGAAGCATGCCGAGCAGTCGGCCAGCCTGCAGTCGTAAGGCAGGTTCCCGCTGCTTAGCATTTGTTTACCCAAACACCTGGTTGCTTCCCTGGCGGAAGTAGTCAGGTGTTTTTTGTTGACGCCGTGAATTAAAGTGACTTTTTGAGCGAATTTACGTAGGGCGTTTATGCGCAAAAATCCCCCATCGTCACCGCTACGGCGGTTTCTCTATGAAAACGGCCTGTTGCTGGTAGGCGGGCTATTGGTTGTTCTCACCTTAATTGGTCAGAGTATTACCGGATGGTACGAGTATAATGATGAGCTGCAGGAGCTAGGCCGCTCCTCCCTTTCCTTTGCCCAATATCTTACCTCCGGCCATTTTGTGGAGGCCACCTTCGAGAACTGGGAAAGCGAGTTTCTGCAAATGGCTCTTTATGTGCTGCTCACCATAGGCCTGCGCCAGAAAGGCTCCTCTGAGTCTAAAAAGCTCTACGAGGAAGAGGAAGTAGACCGAAAACCTAATCCCAGCCGCAAAGGAGCCCCCGCCCCCGTTCGTTGGGGCGGCTTATGGCTGACACTTTATAAAAACTCGCTTAGTATTGCCTTCACCTTGCTGTTCCTGGCCTCCCTTTGGCTGCACGCCAAAGGTGGGGCTGAGGTATATAATATGGAGCAGATGCATAAGCAGGAACCCCTGGTTACCGTGTGGGGCTACATGGCCACTTCCCGCTTCTGGTTTGAGTCTTTCCAGAACTGGCAGAGTGAGTTCCTGTCTATTGTCTCTATTGTGGGACTTTCTATTTATCTGCGGCAGCAGGGCTCACCGGAGTCTAAGCCCGTAGATGCTCCCAACGACGAAACTGGCGAATAAGGGTCAGAAAGCAGCCGGCCAACGTATCTTTACGGCGCATCTCTGAAGTGCTGTACAACCTCTGCTTTCTCTCGCCATGTGCCCTTCTCCCCATACTGCCTCGGCAGGCGTAGCGGCGCAACTGGCAGAAGGGCTTCTGGGGGTATTGAATGCCATTCTCTACAGCAGCCTGCTAGTGGCCGCGGCCGCGGCGGGGCTCACTGCCGCTACGTTTCTGTTCTGGCAGCAACCTATGCCCCTGCGGCTGGCTTTGCTGATATTTACGGCCACCCTGTTTTTATATAACCTGGACAGTGTGTTGCCTTATAAATATACGCAGCCGGAGTTGCTCTCGGCCCGCAAGCGCTGGATGCTCCAGCATCGGCGGGCGCTGCTGGGCGTAGCCATTGTCAGCCTGGGCATAGCCGGGTGGGTTTTTCTCTTTGATGGCTGGCTGCACCTCACGCCTTTTCTGGGGCACCTTGCCCTTATTTCGGTACTATACTCACTACCGGTGCTGCGTCATCAGGGCCAGCAACGCAGCCTGCGCGACGTGCCCCTGCTCAAAGGCTTTCTCATTGCGTACGTCTGGTCGGCCATTACGGTGTGGCTACCAGCACTACAGCTACACCAGCCGCTGTTTTCTCCCGTGGTGCTGGTGTTGTTTGCCCGGCGGTTCTTCTTTATCCTGTCGTTGACCTTTGTTTTCGATATTCGGGATTATACTAAAGACCGGCTCAGCGGTACCCGTACTTTCCCGGGGCTTTTTGGCGTGCGCGCTGCTAAACTGTTGGCTTTAGGTGCGCTAGGTATTTCGGCAGTGCTGGTACCACCGGGCGCCACCAATCAGCATGTATGGGTGCTCACGCTGCCCTTGCTCCTGACGGCTGGTGTTATCTGGCAGGCCAATGAATCCCGCTCTGACTATTACTTTGCTTTGCTGGCCGATGGGGTGATGCTGCTCCAGTTTCTGGCCGTGTACTGGGCAGCCTACTAGAGGCTATAAGGCATGGGGTGGCGTCAACTCCCGCAGGGCCGGGCCGAGCTGGGTGGCCAGCTCTCCGGCCGTAAGGCCCATTTCCCCGGTTTGCAGTGCCGCCAGGTCGCCAGCGCGTCCGTGGGCATATACGCCGGCCAGGCAGGCATCCAGCGGTGCCAGACCCTGCGCGCGTAAGGCGGTGAGCACCCCGGTCAGCACGTCGCCGCTACCGCCAGTGGCCATACCGGGGTTGCCGGTACTGTTAAAGTATAGCTGGCCGGCGGGGGTGCCCGTGCAGGTATAAGCTCCTTTCAGCACGGTATAGCAACGGTACTGCCGGCAAAAGTCGCGAAGTAATTCCAGGCGGTGGTAGTCGTCGCGGGCCGGTTCTGTCAGGCGCTCAAACTCCTTGGGGTGTGGCGTCAGGATAGAGTCAGGTGGTAGTAAATCCAGTAGTGGGCGGTTGGCACCCATCAAATTCAGGGCATCGGCATCCAGCACTAAAGAGGCTTTGCTGGTGCACAGCAATTCTTCCAGCAAGGCGCGGGTGTCATCGTGCTGCCCCAGGCCCGGACCAATGCCGATGGCAGAGTAGGACTTCAGGTCAGGAAGGTTACAGAGGTGATGCGGCTGCGAATCGGGCAGGGCCATGGCTTCCGGCACAGCAGTTTGCAGGATGGAGTACCCTGCTTCCGGGATACTAACCGTAAGCAGGCCCACGCCACTTTGCAGACAAGCCCGGGCGGCCAGTACTCCCGCTCCTATCTTTCCATAGCTACCCACCAGGAGCAGCGCATGGCCATAAGTGCCCTTGTGCGCGAACTTTTGTCGGCGGGGTAGCCGGTTCATCAACATTAAAGCGTCTACAAAGTAGTTATCCACAGGTAAATTGTGGATAACCCTGGCATCAAGCCCAATGGGCAGCACGTGCCATTCGCCCACATACAGGGCATTATGGGGCAGCAGAAACGCCAGTTTCGGTAGCTCAAAGCTGACAGTATGCGTAGCTTTTACTATCGGACTTTCGGCAGGCTGCGGTGCATCAACCAACAACCCGGAAGGAATATCAATGGCAATAACCGTAGTAGCTGCCTGGTTGAGGTGATGCACTACCGTGGCGGCCATGCTTTCCAGCGGCCGGCTCAGTCCCGTGCCGAATAGGGCGTCTATGGCCACGGCGGTGGCGGGCAGGCTGGGAAGTGCAGATGGTTGAAGCTCCTGACAAGAAACATCAGCCGGTAAGCGCTGCCGGTTCAGGATGAAATCAGGGGAGTGCTGGTCGGCAGGCAATAGCCATACCTGCATGGGGTAGCCCGCCTGGTGCAGCAGGCGGGCGGCGGCCAGCCCGTCGCCGCCATTGTTGCCGGGGCCGCAGAACACATGGATTTCCCGGGCCGGAGCTCGTAGCGGCAGCCGTGGCATCAGCCACTGCGCAAAGCCGGTAGCAGCCCGCTCCATCAGATCTTCGGAGCGAATTCCTTCGGCCTGAATAGTAGCCTTATCAGCCTGGCGAATCTGGTGAGCGGAGAGAAGTTTCATAGCTAAACTCTACGTATGGCGGGCAATTAGGGAGGGCTGAAAACATCGGGTGGGCTTTGGGCGTTTGCCTGGTATCTGTTATTTGTATTCTAAAATTCTGAAGTGCCCGCTATGCAAACCTGGAACGACGTCATCCGGCTGGCCAACCACGGCAGCCCGGCCCCCGATAAGCGCGTAGAGAAAACGGATGCTGAGTGGAAAGCCCAGCTAACACCCGAGCAATACTACATTACGCGCCAGCATGGTACCGAGCGTGCCTTTGCCGGCGAGTACTGCGAAGCCCACGAGGCAGGCCTCTATGCCTGCGTATGTTGCGGCACCCCCCTGTACGACTCCCGTACCAAGTTTGAGTCGGGCACTGGCTGGCCCAGCTTTACACAGCCTGTGAAGGAAAATGCCCTGAAATATAAAAAGGACACCAGCTATGGCATGACGCGGGTAGAAGTGCTCTGCAATACCTGTGATGCCCACCAGGGCCATGTTTTCCCTGATGGCCCCCCACCCAGCGGCCTGCGCCTGTGTATCAACTCGGCCGCTATTAAGCTGGTCAGTGAAGGCGCCCCTGCGCTATAATACTGCTCCCTTGCACCTGCATAAAGCCCCTATATGTCGTACAGGCGTATAGGGGCTTTGTGCGTGTGGGTTGCCGGAAATTATGACGATTTTCGCACCTCCACCCGGGCGCCTCTGTTTACTGGATGGCCCTTCCACCTTTACTATCCCACCCATGTCTTTATTATTCACTGATTTTGCTTCCTGGCAGGCCCACTGCGTTAAAACCGGTGAGCCCCTGTATCAGCCTGTGCTCACCTACGAAATAGAGCAGAAAGGGCGTACCGAGGAGGAAATATGGAACGGATTACAGCGCGCCTATGATGTGATGCGCGACGCCGTGCATACCGGCCTGACCGGAGACATGACCTCCCGCTCAGGTATGATCAACAATGGTGCAAAGAAGATAGCTGCTTCACCTGTTACGGTACTCTCGCCGGAGTTTAAGCAGCTGGTAGTGCGGGCATTGGGCGCTAAAGAAGTGAATTCCTGTATGGGCCGCGTGGTAGCCGCGCCCACAGCCGGGGCCTCGGGCATTCTGCCTGGTGTGCTGGTTACCCTGCAGGATCTACACAAACTCGAGGACAGAAAGATTCTGGAAGGCTTGTTGGTGGCAGCCGGTATTGCCCTCATCATTGAGCAAAACGCTTCTTTGGCCGGAGCGGTGGGGGGCTGCCAGGCCGAAACCGGCTCGGCGGCAGCTATGGGCAGCGGAGCCATTGTATACTGTTTAGGGGGCTCAATTGATTACACCTTTGCGGCAGTGGCTGTCACCATTCAGTGTATGCTGGGCCTGGTCTGCGACCCGGTAGCCGGGCTGGTTGAAGTGCCCTGTGTGGTGCGCAACGCCTCCGCTGCGGCTATTGCCTTCTCCTCGGCCCAAATAGCCATTGCGGGCGTAGACCCCGTTATTCCGGTAGACCAGTGCGTGGCTGCATTAGGTGAGGTAGGCCAAAGTATGGAAACCCGCTATAAGGAAACTGCCCTGGGCGGCCTGGCTAATACTACCCGGGGGCGGGAAATTGAAAAGATGGTGCTGGTGCAGGATGTCAATATCCTGCCCGACGAGGATACGGAGTAAGCTAAACAACAAAAAAAGCCTCCTGCATAACGCAGGAGGCTTTTTAATGCACTTATGAGTGGGCTACTGCTGTACTACCCGAATATGCTGAGTTGGGCCATTGCCAATACTGATATTTAGCATATACATGCCCTGCGCCTTGCTATCCGGCGTAACCTGCAGGGTATGCATCCCCGTCGGCAAGGTTCTGGTTGTGGTACGGTACACTTCCCGGCCCAAGGCATCGTGCATGATAATGGTAACCGGTGATGCGGCCACCAGGCTCACATCAACAGACAGCGTACCATGGAAGGGGTTGGGGTACGCGGCCATTTGGGTTCCTCCTGGCTGTACCACCACTGTTTGTACGGGGCTATAGCCGGCTTTACCATCCAGATCCACCTGTTGCAGACGGTAGTATTGTACGCCGGCTGGCCGGTTGGCGCGGTCAACAAAGGAATAGGTCTGCACCGTTTGTGAGTTACTAGCCAGAGACTTCACAAAGCCGATGGGCTGGAAGCTGACCCCGTTGTGCGAGGTTTCCACCGAGAAGCCTTCATTGTTTTTCTCACTGGCTGTGCTCCAGGTCAGCAGCGTGGTCTGCTGCTGGCGCTTGGCCGCAAAAGACATCAGCGAAACAGGCAGCGGCAGGCCCCGGTCACCCAGGGTGAGGCGGCCCAGGCTCGTTAGCCGGGCACCGGAGAAGTTATTGGCCGATTCGGAGATAATGCCCCGCACCTGACCCCAACTCGCTCCATTGTTGGTAGACCGGAAAAGCGCCAGGTTGCTTTCCGTAATGCCATTCAGCTCCATTTCCCGATAGCCAAACGTAGCGGTCAGGTCCAGTGGCGGTGAGGTTAAGTTTACCCCGGCAGCAGAAACGTCAAAGTAGCGCAGAATGCTGGTGCTGCCCGGCAATCCGGTTTGAGCGGTATTGGGCCCGGTTACCCGCATCACGGTAGTAATCCCCGTAGACTGGCCGGAATTAACTGCCAGCGACAAACCAATGCCGCCGAATGGCTGCACACCCGAAAGCGGAACGGTGCGAATGGCTCTTACCCGCCCAAGCACATAGCTGGCATCGGATTCGCTGATGCCCCCTGAGGTACCCAGGTCTACCATGTAGCCCATGGAGGTTTCCATAATACCAGCCTGCATGTTCAGTAGGTTCGTTACACTCACATTGCCGGTGAGGGACTTTATTCCCGTTGTACCCGAGGTGAGGTTATAGAATGTGGCTCCAGCAATAGCCTGGTTTATACCCTTAAGGGTGAAAGTACCGGCATCCTGCTTAAAGGTGCCGCCTCCACTGGTATCAAAATCACCATATAGGTCCAGGTTGCCGCTGGGCAGCGTCCATTTACCGCTTACCGTAAGCGTAAGAACTTCACCGGTAGCCCCGCTGATAACAGGGTAGGGACGTGAGCCGCTGGGAACCGGAACAATACCGTTAATGGTAGGATCAGGCACGCAGGCCGTCCAGTTATTGGCATCAAACCAGTTGTTGGATACAGCGCCCGTCCAGGTAGTGGTGTTGGTTACGGTGAGGGGCTGGGAGGCAGTTCCGCAGCCGGTAGTATAGGTGATGATATATGGCCCGGGACCAATCAGCAGAGCTGCTGCCGCGCTGAAGGTAGAACCCGTAACCCCCGGCCCTGACCAGGTGCCGCCTGCCGGTGCTCCTCCCGTGAGGGCCAGCGTACCATTAGTGCAGACGGGCTTTGCAAATGGAGCCAACGTAGGCGTGGCAATAACAGTAACGGGGCGAGAAGCCACTCCGCAGGAGGTAGTATAGGAAATGGTATGAGTTCCTGCTCCAGCGGCTGATGGAGTAAAGCGGTAAACGCCACCGGAGAACGAAACCCCGGGTCCGGAGTACACACCATTAATACCATCAGCTCCCACTGCAGGGGCACCACCGGTAAGCGTGATAGCCGCCGCCGTCTGGCACATATCATTGAAGGCAGTCAGCGTAGGAGTAGCCACTACCGTGATAGACTGCGAAACAGAGCAGCCATTAGGTGCCTGGTAGGTGATTTGGTAAGTTCCGGCCCCCAGCGTTTTAGCCGCATTAAACACATAGGTTCCTGCCGATGGCTGCGTTACCGCCCCGGCCGTGGGGCTGCTATAGATACCGCCGGTAGGAGCGCCACCGGAAAGGATACGGGAAGTGCCCTGGCAAATGGGAGAAAAAGCCGTCAGTGTGGGCACTGGTTTTACCGTAATGCTCTGTGAGATGGAACAGCCATTCACGCTATAAGTAATGAGATAGGTACCAGAACCCACGGAAGGAGTGAAGCGGTACTTACCACTGCCCCCCACCAAAGAAACCCCGGTTCCTGAGTATACCCCACCGGCCGGAGCCCCACCCGATAGATCAAAGGCAGCATCATTGGCGCAAACATCACCGAATGCCGTGAGAGAAATAGCTTTAACATTGACGTTCTGTGTGGCAGAGCAGCCATTGACGGTGTAGGTAATGGTGCGGCTACCAGTTCCTCCCACTGCTGGGTTGAGCTGATACTTACCATCCACCAAAGAGACTCCGGGCCCCGAGTATACCCCACCCGTTGGTGCTCCACCCGTCAGCACAAACGCTGAGGCACTGGCGCACACATCACTAAACGCAGCTAAGGAAATTTCTTTTACGTTGATGCTGCGAGAAGCCGAACACCCATTCACCGTATAGGTGATGGTATAGGTGCCGAAACCAGCTGCAGCCGGGTTAAATTGATAGGTTGTGCCACTGACCAGCGTCACACCGGGGCCGGAATAGACGCCACCCGTAGGGGCTCCACCTGTTAGAACAAAGGCATTAGCATTAGCACATACGTCGCTAAATGCTGTCAGTGTGGGCAGGGCTTTTACCGTCAGGGTTTGCGAAGCGGAGCAGCCATTGACGGTGTAGGTAATGGTCTTGTTCCCCGTCCCAGCGGTGGCTGGATTAAACTGGTAAGTCGTGCCACTGACCAGCGTTACGCCGGGACCGGAATAGACGCCGCCCGTAGGAAGGCCACCGCTCAGGTTGAAAGCGGCTGCATCCACACAAACGGCTGTAAAGGCAGCCAGCGTGGGCAGCGCTTTTACTGTAATAGCTTGCGAAGCGGAACAGCCATTCGCCGTGTAGGTAATAGTGTGCGAGCCGGCACCGGCCGTAGCGGGATTAAATTGATAGTTCGCCGTGCCATTCTGGGCTGGGGTAGTCACGCCCGGACCAGAATAAACTCCACCAACGGGTGCCCCACCCGTGAGGGCAAAAGGTCCTGCATCCACACAAACGGCCGTAAAGGCAGCCAGCGTGGGTAGGGCTTTTACTGTAATAGCTTGCGAAGCGGAACAGCCATTCGCCGTGTAGGTAATAGTGTGCGAGCCGGCACCGGCCGT
>NZ_JAUOFB010000013.1 GCF_030542105.1 Hymenobacter sp. BT730 | reverse complement strand
GAAAGCGATTGCGCCAAGCGTACGGGTCGCAGAACCGAGCCACTCGCCGCTATCCAAGTCCGATAAGTCGAATTATGGTAAGCTGCTACCCTTACCAGAGGTTCATGCCTCCTTTTACCTCATCACTTCCTTCTTCATAGTCATAATAGCCGCGGAGCTTAAAGCGGCAAAAGGAAGCCGGAGCGACACTTGCTTACCCAGATGAAATACCAAGACGTTCGGCCAGCCCGGTTGACAGGAGAGCGCGGTAATTTCCGCTAGCACCAGCAAGTACGTTTTGCGGGAAAAACGGAACGGGTAAGTAACTAGCAGGATGCCATCCCGACTGGTGATGTGCACAAAATCCTGGAAGGCCACGGCATAACTTACCGCCAGCGCCGCCCCTATGATCAGCAGCCAGCTGGCCAAGGAAGCCGCGGGGCGGTACGTCACCAGCCAGGCGGCGAGCGTGGCCGGCCCCAACAGCGCCCGGAGCGCGGGTGGCCAAAACGAGCTGTGCACCTTCATACCCCAAGTCCTTTGCGAAACATGAATAGTTGCTTGTTTTTAAGATGAATTTCGCCCCGCACCTCCGGCCGGCTTATCCCTCCAGCGGCATATAATGGGGAGCCCTCAGGTACTTATAGGCGGATGGTTACGGAGGTCGTGATATTGCCGTAGTGATTGGAGAGGCCTGCCTCCCGCCGCGGGAAGGTGGGGTGCCTGGCGGCTAACAGTCGGCCTTCCAGCCGGACGAGCACCTGGCGGGCGGGGGCATAGTCCAAGTTCAGGGAAGCGCCTCTCAGAGTGACTGCGGCAGCACCGGGCGCTGGCGTCAGAGACTGAATCACTACCCCCCGCTCGGCCTGGTAGTATTCTGCCCGTAGAGCACCGGTCCACTGCGGGGCCAGCTGATAGCGCAGGAAGGCGGCCCCCGCATGCCACGTATCACGCTTGCCATCATCTGTAGCCTGCTGCTGGCCGATGTCGAAAACCAGGGCCAGGGAGAGCCGCTGGGTCGCCGCGTAGCTCCCGTAGAAGTCATGGAAAAGGCGCCGGCGGCGCAACGAGTCCCTTGGCTGCTCATTCCCATAAAAAGAGCTGCTGTTCAGCACCCATTTGCCGCCCGCGGGCTTCCACTGCACCTGGGTGCCCACGGCCTTGCTTTGATTGGTTTCGCGGATGTTCTGCCAGCCGTTCAGCACCAACGCGGTCAGGGTCAGCGGCGGGCTGACTTCATAGGTCAGGCGGGCCCCGCTCTCGAAGTAGGGGGAGTTCTCGGCCATGAGCGAGCGGGTCAGTGTCCAGTTGTCCTGGCTCAGGGCTGACTCAAAGCCGATGTGCGAGGTGAAAATGCCCACGTCGAGCCAGGCCTTTCGAAAGGGCCGGAAGCCGGCGTAGGCTTCATATACATGCTGGATCACCGGCTCCTCGGCGGCGTAATTAACTACTACGTAGGAGCCCGCGTGCAGGCCCAGGGCCCCGCGCACCCGCTCGTCCTGGTAACGAAGGCCCAGTACGGCGTTGTTGACGGTAAACTCGTTCTGGCGGTCGTGGGAATACAGGAAGGCCGGTCGATCATGCGTGTCCCCATGGCCAAAGTCATACCCATAATAGGCGTCCACAAACCCGTAAAAGGTTAACGGCGAAGCAGGGGCCGCCACCGAATCGGGGACCGGCACTTCCGTGGCCACTGCCACAACGGGTGGTTGAGCCCAAGCAACTCCCACCCCCGCCAGGCTTAGCCCGGCGGTTACTAGCAGCTTCATGGGGCCGTTACCGGGGAGGGTTGATCTTCAATGCGGGTGAGTGTGATGTCCTGAGCCGGTGAGATGATCAAGGGCACCTTTTCCACTTTCACAGAGCTGGTATCCAGCCCGAAATACTTGTCTTCGGAAGCAATAAACTGCTTGATGTAGAAGTAGGCCTGCATGATCACTTTCTCCATGGGCGGGAAGTCATTTTCCACTGACAGGTACTTTTCCAGCACCACAAAGCGGAAGTCGCCGGTGACGTGCTGCTTGCTCAGCGACTCGTAGCGCGAGGTGATATCTACTTCCTTGTTGCGCACCATCTCCTCAATGACCTTGCGGAAATAGAGGTTGATTTTCTGCTCCACCCGGAAACCCAGGCGGAAGGTGATGCGGTAGGCATCATCCACGGCCAGCTCCTTCACCGAGTACTCCATGGTGTAGGGCTGGTCGGTGGTGTCCACGTGCACAAACCAGTAGATATCAGCCCGCTTAGGGCGCTTCTGGAAGATGGAATAGATGATTTTCGACTCGATTTCCGTTGGCCGCTCCGCTGAGCTCATGAACACCAGGTGGGTGGAATACTTCGGGATGGACTCATCCTTACTGAGCTCGCGCAGAGCATCCAGGTAAGTAGCCAGGGGCACCACCTCCGTCAGGCGGCGCTTGATGTAGTAGGCGCGCAGCCAGACGTACATGACCGAAATTAGGCAAAGGCTGATGGCCACCGACACCCAGCCGCCGTGGGGAAATTTGATGAGATTGGCCACCAGAAAGGAGCCTTCGATCAAACCGTAGACCAACAGGAAGAGGACCACCAGCGGCATCGGCACCTTTTTAGCCTGCAGCCACATAGAGAGCAGCAGGGTAGTCATCAGCATGGTAATCGTAATAGCCAACCCGTAGGCGGCTTCCATGTGCTCTGACTTTTGAAAGTAAAGTACAATGCCAATACAGCCCAGCAATAACAGGCGGTTCATGCTGGGCACGTAGAGCTGCCCTTTCACGTCGGTAGGGTAGTTGAGCTTCACCTTGGGCCACATATTCAGGCGGATAGCTTCGGAGACCAGGGTAAACGAGCCCGTAATCAGGGCCTGGGAAGCTATGACGGCGGCCATGGTGGCAATGCCAATGCCAATGAGCAGGAACCAGGACGGCATTAAGGCATAAAACGGGTTGCGTCCCGAAAGCTCTTCCCCCTGGTGGGCCACCAGCCAGGCGCCCTGCCCGAAGTAATTCAGCAGCAGGCACAGCTTGACGAAAATCCAGCTGATGCGGATGTTGCCTTTGCCGCAATGACCCAGGTCGGAATACAGGGCCTCGGCCCCGGTAGTACACAGAAACACGGCCCCCAGCAGCCAGAAGCCGCCCGGCGTGTTCACCAGCAGGTTATAGGCATAATAGGGGTTAGCGGCTTTCAGGATCTCCGGGTGATGCAGAATACCCATGATACCCAGCACGGCCAGCATGCCAAACCACACGAACATGATGGGGCCGAAAGCCTTACCCACAATCTGGGTGCCGAAGCTCTGGAGAAGGAAGAGCGCCACCAGAATACCGATGACGATGGGCACCGTCGGGAGATGGGGGTAGACTGCTTCCAGCCCTTCCACGGCGGAGGACACGGAAATCGGCGGGGTAATAATCCCGTCGGCCATGAGGGCAGCCCCGCCGATAATGGCCACCGCGGATAGCCAGGTGCCGCGGCGGCGCACCAGGGCATACAAGGAGAAAATACCGCCCTCCCCGTTGTTGTCCGCGTTGAGGGTGAGCAGCACGTACTTTAGGGTAGTTTGCAGCGTGAGCGTCCACAATACACAGGAAATACCGCCGTATACCAGGTTCGCATCGATCCGGCCGGGCACGATAGCTTTCATGACATACAGCGGGGAGGTACCGATATCCCCATAGATAATACCGAGCGCAATGAGCAGGCCCGCCGTCGTGATGCGGCTGGTATGATGGGTCTCCGCGTTATCGTTTTCCAGAGTAGACATAGGGAATAGCAAGTAAGAAGGCGGTGTGGTACGTGCCCCAAAGGTTAGGAGGCCAAGGGTAAGGTGAAGAAGAAGGTGCTGCCCATGCCCGGTGAGCTGGTCACGCCGAGCTGTCCGCCCTGGGCCGCAATGAACTCCCGGGAAATGCTCAGGCCCAGGCCACTGCCGCTGCGATACATGCCGGCGGCATCGGGCACTTGGGCAAAGCGCTGGAATATTTGCTCCTGGTGCTCCCGAGCAATCCCAGGGCCGTGGTCCTGTACATTGACCTGTATGGCGCCATGGTCAGGAGTTAGGGCTGCGCTGACGATTATATGACCGGCATCGGGCGAGTAGCGTACCGCATTGGCCAGCAGGTTTAAGAGTACCCATGCGGATTTTTCCAGGTCGGCGTGCACCAGCGGCAAGTCGGGCGCCAGGTTTACGTCCAGCTTCAGGCCTTTCGGGGCTAGCTGCAGCTGCAATGGGTCCGTGGCTGCGGCCACCAGCGCCGGGACGGCCGTGGGCTGTACATTCAGGGGGATAGCCCCCGATTCCAGGCGGGCGACGTCCAGCAGGTCGCGGGTGAGCTTGAGGAGCCGCTGGTTTTCCTGCTTGAGAGTAGCTACCATCTGCTGCTGCTCCGCATTCAGGGGACCCACGCGCTGGTCCTGCAGCAGTTTCAGGTGAAAGTGGATAGTGGACAGCGGGGTCTTCATCTCATGGGAGACGGTGGCTAGGAACTGGGACTTAGCCTGGTCCAGGCGCTTGAAGTCCGACACGTTGTGCAGGGACACAATCGTCCCCAGAAATTCCATCTGGCCCCGGACCGGGTTAAAGCACGTTTCATTGTGCACCAGCAGGCGGTAGTGATTTTCTTCGCCGTCGCGGGTGAGCGTAAAGGGCAATGCTTCGGCGGCCCGCTGGGCTTCGGACGCCAGCACCTGGGGCAGTAAGGAGGCCATCACGCGGTTGGTTTGCGCCAGTTGGGCAGCTGACTGACCCACCACCTGGTTTTCGGGTAACCCCAGCAAGGCGCAGGCGGGTGGGTTGGCCACCAGCACCACGCGGGCTTCGTCCAACAAGAACAAGGCCTCGTCCAGGGTCTGCACAATGCTGGCTACCCGGTTGCGCTCGGTGAGTACTTCGGCCAGGTTCGTACTGCGAAATTCATTCAGGTGCCCCAACAAGCGGTTAAAAGCGAGGGCAACCTGCCCAAACTCGTCGCGGCTTTCCAGGGGAATAGTGGCGGTAAAGTTTCCCTGCGCGGCGTGCTCGATGCTGGCCGAGAGCTTAGCCAGCCCGCTTACGGCTACCTCAGGTACGCCCACGGCTAAGCCCAGCGCGACGAGGAAGCTAACCGCCAAGAAACCCAGTAAATAGTAGCTGGCTTGCTCGGCGGTGCGATTGGCGCGCTCATTTTGACGAGTCAGCGCCTGCATATTGACGGCCACTAGGCGGTGGGTGAGCCGGCGCAGCCGGGCTAGCTCGGTGGGGTACCCGGCCGCTTGGATAGGGAGCCCCGCCAGGGCGGTCAGGCTGTCCACAACCGGTTGTTCCCCGGCTTCGGTGACGTTGGCCGCGGCCTGGTGGAGTTGCTCGCGGAAGCGGGGGAGCCCCTTCGGCGCGTTAGGAGCTATTTCGGCCACATCTAACGCCTGAAGCATCCGCTGGCCCAGCTGGACCGAGCGAAAATTATCCTGCAGAATGGCGCGGGAGCTCCGATCCAGGCGCTGCACGGTCGTATGGGCATACCAACCCATACTCAACAGGAGCACCAATACGGCCAGAAAGCCCAGCGTAATTTTCGTTTTGATGTTCATAGTGGAGAGCAGTCCAAGTGCAAGCCAATGACAAGCCAGGGTAGGTCCGGTTCTAAAAACAACTTGCAAGCCCCTGATGGAGAGTTGCTTATTTATTAAATTCCCCGAGTTGCCAAGCTGTCTAGTACATAGAGCCCTATCCTTTTGACATGGTATGTGGTCAAAAGGATAGGGCAGACTTAGCCGGCGCGACGCTTATAAGCCGTACTCCTGTATTTTTCGGTAGAGGGTTTTCAGGCCGATACCGAGCTGCCGGGCGGCCTCGGTTTTATTGCCGGCGGTTTCCTGCAGGACCAGCCGGATCTGGCGCTTTTCCATCGCGCGCAGCGAGCGGCTGTTCTCTGCCTCGGCGGCGGGTAGCTGTTGAAACTCCGGCGGCAGGGTATCGGAGGTCAGCAGCTCCTCATCGGCCAGGATCACGGCGCGCTCCAGCACGTTTTTCAGCTCCCGGACATTGCCGCGCCAGTCGTAGTGCCGCAGTTGGTGGAGGAAGTCAGGGTCCATGCCCCGTAGGCGCTTGCCCAGCTTGGCCGCGTACAGCTGCAGGAAATGACGGGCCAGGGTCTCAATGTCGTCGCGGCGGGCATTCAGCGAGGGTACAGGTACGACAAACACTGATAAGCGGTAAAACAAATCGGCCCGAAAATGTCCATGGTCGGCTTCCTGCCGCAAATTGCGGTTGGTAGCGGCAATAAGGCGTACGTTGACCTTCGTCGGTTTCGTGTCGCCCAGCTTGTTAAACTCCTGGCTTTCCAGGACTCGTAGCAGCTTGGCCTGCAGGTTGATGTCGAGCTCCCCGATTTCATCCAGAAACAGCGTGCCGCCGTGTGCTTCCTCGAATAGCCCTTTCTTGTCGGTTAGGGCCCCGGTAAAGGCCCCCTTCCGGTAGCCAAAGAGCTCGGATTCCAGCAGGTCCTTGGGAAACGCGCTGCAGTTGACCGCCACGAAGGGCTTGATGTGCCTGGAACTGGCCTGGTGAATCGCCTGGGCAAAGAGCTCCTTGCCGCTGCCGGTAGGCCCTTCCAGCAAAACGGCCGCTTCGGTGGGGGCAACCCGTTCCGCTAGCGCTTTGGCCTGCCGCAGGGCAGGAGAGTTCCCGATCATGGAGCCAAAGCTGTGTTGCGCTCCTACCTGCTTTTCTAAGTCGGCCACCCGTCGCTGCAGGCGGGACTTTTCCACTGCCCGCTCGACGACAACCAGCAGCTGGTCGTCCGAGTCTCCCTTGGTCAGGTAATCGAAAGCCCCCAGCTTCATGGCGCGCACCCCATCGGGAACGGTGCCGTAGGCGGTCAGCAGGATGACTTCCGCCAAGGGCGCGATAGCCTTTAAACGAGTCAACAGTTCCACCCCGTGGGCATCGGGCAGCTTCACATCGCAGAGGATAACGAGTACGTCGGCAGCCAGTTGTTGCAACAGCTCAAGCCCGCGGCGGGCATCAGGAGCCTGCCAAACGGCATACCCTTCTAACTCCAGAACCCGGGAGAGGACCTGCCGCAGGCTGGCTTCGTCATCGATGAACAGGAGGGTGCCTTCTCGCATATGCCCTGGGAGGATGCTTGCTTCCCGCAGCGAAGATAAGTCAACAAACCTGGCATTTTGATAAAGGGAGGTGCTCTTACCTGCTCCTCGGCGGGCATGGGGCCCCTTACCAAGGCCTAGCCTGGTTTTACCAGCCCTTTCGTATGCTTCGCGGCAAGCGTGTATCTTGTGCACCCCCGGCATGCCCACCTGCCTGCCAGGGTTGCTTTTATTCCTTAACCTCTCTCCCTTGAAAGCTGGAAATTCCCTGTCGACATTCTTTCTAGCCAGCCTTCTCGGTCTGGTAGCCAGTAGCTGCAACAAATGCAAAGATGAAGATCCCCAGGCCCGGATCACCAACAATGGCACGCAGACGGCCAGTGTGCAGGTCAAAACCTCGGGGGGCAACACGATAAATATCAACAACGTAGCCCCCGGCACCAGTTCGGATTTTGCCAGCTATGCCCCTGGTCAGACGACCTTCACGCTGAAAGTCAACAACGTGGACTATGTCAGCACCACGGACGTGAGTCAGTGCCACGAGTATACCATTGCCATCGACCGCTCCAACGTCATCACGGTGACGGATACGGACCGTAACGATTAATCCCAGGTAGTGCAGCTCCCTTATTAGGATGCATGACCCGCACTATTGGTCAGGAGGGAAGTCCCGGTTGTCAGGCGGCGGCGGGCATCGCCTGCCGTAGCCAGTGGTAGAGCCGGTCGACATCCGCTTTATGGAAGAGCTCCGTGCCCGGGTTCATGGTGGCCGCCGTGCCGCAGGCGACCCCGAGGCGGGCGGCCTCGCGCAGGGGAAGGCCCTGAACTAAACCGTAAACGATGCCGGCCACCATACTGTCCCCGGCTCCCACGGTGCTGCGCCGCGGGACGGCGGGGGCGGGAATGTGGTCTTCCAGGTCGTGGGTGATCAGGCACGCTCCCTGCGGGCCTAAAGACGCGACCACAACCTCGCAGCGACCCGCCCCAATCAGCCGGCGGGCCATGGGGGCCAGCTGGGCACTTTCAATTTCGCCGCCGGCCCCCACCAGCTGGCTGAGCTCCCGCAGGTTCGGTTTAATCAGATAGACGCCGGCTTCCACCATGCGCTGTAAAGCGGGGCCGGAGGTATCGGCAATGACTTTTACTCCCCGGGCCTTCGCCAGGTGCAGCACTTCTTCCAGAAAGTCTGGCGCTACGCCCGGGGGCAGGCTGCCACTGATGACCCAGTAAGCCGGGACGGGCAGGCAGGTGCGCAGAAAATCCAGGATCTGCTGCTGCTCGCTACTGGTCAGGGGCGTGCCGGGCATGCCGAAGCGGAACTGCTGGCCGGTAGTGGTATCCACCACGGTAAAGTTCTCCCGGGTATTTCCCGTAATGGGCACCGCCTGCTGCGCAATTCCCTCGGCGGTCAACAGCTGCTGCAGCTGCAAGCCCACCGGTCCGCCGGCAGGAAAGACCGCCCGGGAACTGACCCCCAGCCGCTGCAGGCCCCGGGACACATTAATCCCGCCCCCGCCGGGCTCAAAGACCGGGGGAGCACAGTGCAGCTTGTGGTCGGGCACGATGCCGGCCACGGAGGAGCTCTTGTCCACGGCCGGGCTCAGCGTGAGGGTGAGAATTTGGGTAGGGTCCAAGGGCATAGCAGAGAAAAAGGAAGAGGAGAATACCAGCAGACAAGAAAGGTATAGGCCGAGGAATTCTGATTTACGCAGAAGTAAAAGGGAGAGACACCAATGTGGTAGGCGATTCATTTACCAACCCCAAAGTCCCTATTGCCAACGCTCATGCAACTCTTGGTATAGTGCCTGCACCTGCTGCTGCTCATAGTTACCCGTGATGCTACTCTGGGCACAGGCCATCACCAGGGCCGCCTGCTCCCGCAGCACCGCTTTGCGCTCGACATACAACACCTGGCCTCCCGCTAAGGCCAAGGCCCGCAGCAGGTGCCGCAGCACCGCCGGGTTGCCGCGTGCATTCAGGCGCACCAGGTCAAAGGATAGGCGGATGTAGTCCTCAAACGAGGGCGTGCTGACCACGACGCGCAAGTGCTGCCCATCGCCCCGCCACGGCACGGGAAAGTCCCGGCGCGCTAACTGCCCGTTGATTTCGCCCAGGTAATTAACGGCCATGATGGCCGTGGTCGTGTCATTAATGCCGATGGAAAGAGCCTTCAGGGCAATGTCTACCAGCTGCTGAATGCCAAAGCCAATGTCCTGCTCGATGTTGCGATGACGGCCGATGGTTACATATTTCATTAGGTCCGCGGGCCAGGTGGTCCGGGGTTCCCCGGGGGCGTCCTGCCCGGGACGGACGCTAAACAGGGGCTGGCCCTGGCCCACAAACGAGCCGACGGCAAAGTGCAGGTGCAACACGGCCCGATGGTGGTGGGCCCAGCGCAGCAGGCCGGCGGCGTCAACGCGCTGCAGGTACCCGCAGACGGTGGCAGGTAACGGGTGCCAGCCCACTTCCTCCTGTAGCAACTGCTTGGCCGCTGGTTGCGCTTCCTCGGCCACCGGCTCCCCCAACTGACCGGGAAACAGGTTGCCGATGGCCTCTAGGGTTTCCAGAGCAATGCGGCGCACCAGTGTACCGGTCTGCAGGGATTCAGCAATGTGGTGAATGAAAAACACCAGGGCCGCTACCCCGCCCATGGCCAGGAGCAAGCCCACGAGCACGGCTGTAGAGGGTACGAATTTGCCTTCCTCGGGACCACGGATGGTACCCAGCACGGCCAGGCAATAGGCAAACACGCCAACGAAATAGCCCATGACCACCTGGTTGACTTCGTCCCGCATGAAGTTGCGGAGCACCCGGGGAGAGTATTGTGTACTGATCTGAGAAAACGCGGCCAGCGTCACTGAAAAGGCTAGCGTAGCTACCGTCAGCATGGAGCCGGCAATGGCCGTGAGCATGCCCCGGGAAGCATCGGCCCCAATGCCAAAGAGCAAGGGAAAGTGCTTGGTGCCCTGCACGGTGGTGTGCGCATCATAGCGTACCAGACTAAAGGCCGCTGCAATGGCTGTCAGCACCATCAACCCAGGCACAAACCAGAGCGATTCGCGTAGTAACTGCCACTGCTGGAGCAGGCGGAGCTTCATACCAAAGGCAAATGGGTTGCGGAAGGGCGGCGGGCGGACGTTAACCAGCAGCAGCGCGACGAGAGTACGCTCACCTGCGCCCAATCGGTTCGTTAGAAAGTTATACCGAAGTTACCTCGAATGGTTGTTTGCAGCCGGAGGTGTTCCGAACAGGCGCAACACGTTGATGAATTGGGTAGTAAGCCGGCTGGACTAACCGGCCGGGGCATAGCCGGTGGTCCGCATCTCTCACTTAGGAATTATTGGTCCTTCTCGCTTCTGGTCCGGCCACGCTGATCCTTTACGCGTTGCGGCCGGCTTTATAACGTTTATGAAACGGACGTTCAATAGCGGTGAAAGCAGAGCGGATTGCTTTTTCAAAATTTTCGGAGCAGCATCTTTTGAGGAAACGTGATGGTCCAACTGGTCCTGCGTACGGGGCAGTTTCTAAGAACATTGTGCTACGCCGGGCGGGTCTGGACCTTTCTAGGGCTGGCGGAAGTAAGGTGCTTAATTAGTCTTGCTGCGATGGGGGCTCCAGCAGGGACAAACGGAGCTGGCGCTTGAACCGGAGCACGTTTAACTCCTTTCCAATGAATTCCTGCGGCCCGACACAGGCGTCGACTACCCCCTGAAGGCGTTGTTCGAGCTCTTCCTCGTGGGCTTCCGGGACCTGCTCCACGAGGTGGTGCACCAGCTGCCTGATTGTCCGTTCCACGTGGCCATATCCTTTCTCGGCGGCCTGGCGCAGGGTGTCCTCCAACAGCTGAAGGCCCTGCTGCCAGGGGGCAGGCGTAACTACCTCCTTGTTTGGGCGCTGCTGCAGCAGCCCCTGCGCCGCCTGGCGGACGCCCCGGTCCGGGGAGTGAAGCCAGGGGCGCAGCAATGGGGTGTCATCGGCCGTCAACTGCCAGGATAGGGCAGATAAAAAGTCGGCCTGCAACCAGGGTGGATCAAACGGCAGCGAGGCGGCCAGCAAGGCGCGACCGCGCGCGGGATCCTGTTCTCGACAAACCAGCAGAAAGCGCCACCTCTGCTGGGGGGAGCCATGGGTCCAGGTCCGCTCTTCGGGCAGCGTTACAAGCGAACGCCAGGCCGGCTGCAGGCGCGCCAGCCAGGCGCCTCGCTCCCCCAGCGCGGCCAGCAGGTAGGGGTTCGGATAAGCGGGCGGGTGCTGGATCTGCTGCTCCAGCGCGGCTGCCAGCAGCCGATGCGGCACCCGCCGCCCGCTCAGGGCCAAGTCTTGATAATAGCTATACAGGAAGCTCGAGTAAGTGCCCGCGAGCATGGTCTCGAGCAGTTGCTGGCCTAGAGGCCCAACGGCGGGCCGCGTTTCCGGTGGGGGAGCTAGAGGCGTCGTCCCCGTGCCCCGCATCGGCTGCCACGCGGCGCGCTCCTGGCGCCGGAGCGTGCCCGCGGCCAGCAACAGCTCGTGCGCGGGCAGCACCGGCGCGGAGTAGTGGCGTGTTCCGGCCAGGGCGACGGCGCGTAGCTGAGACCAAATGGGAAAGCTCATGGCGTAGAAAGTTCCGTTGGGGAAGCAGCGACGGCCCAGTGCGCCCAGGGCTGCAGAGCCTGGCCATTCCATTCCCCGAAGACGGCGAGCGGGGCCCCGGCGCTGGTAGCCAGCAGTTGCCACACTTCCTGGGCCGGCCCGTGCAAGGGAACCAGACACTGCTCCTGGGGATGATACAGCTGGACTTCGGTGGGACTGGTCAGCACCGGCACCACGGGCCCCAGTGTCACCGGCCACTCGGTGAGCCAGGGTTGCTGCTGGAGGGCAGCCGCGTACGCCTCAGCCAGTTGCCAGGGGGAGATGCCGGGGGGGACCATTTCTCCCCCCGATTGCTGTCGGACCCACCCCGCTAGGTCCAGCGTAGCCCGTAAGGGATACGCACTGGGATAGAAATGCAGCGGACCCGTGTACTGCCCCCTGGGCTGTAACCCACTGGAGGAGGGGGGCGGGTTCCAATCCGATTCCAGCCATAGCGCGTAGCGCCCCGTGCGCTGGCCCCAGAGCCAAGTCCGGCGGTGATACCAAGGCCCGAAACGCTCTTCTGGTTGGGTATGCCGGGCCAATACCCGCCAGGTGTCGGCCACGCCGGGCTGCGTGGCCAGCACCCGTTCCCGCGCCAGCAGGTGAATGCCGGCGCGCAGGCGCACGTCCTCCCGCTCGGCCGGGGACAAGGGTTCGGGGTGCTGAAATGCTTGGGTCAGTAGGTAGAGGTCTCCCAGGGCCGCCAGCAAGTCATCCAGCGCTTGTGGCCCCGGTTGATGGCGCAGAACGGCGATCTGGCGCAAGGCCCGGCCCAAGCCCGGCAGCTCGTGCTCAAACAAGTGGGCGATCTGGTTTTCCCAGATCGAAGAGAAGAGATACTGGGCGAAGGGCAGGCCTTCCGCCAGCAGGGCTTGGAGCCAGGTCGCCAACGTGGCGGCACCATGTTGCTGCCGCGCCAGCCGCTCCGGTTGGTCGGGGTGCTCCAAGGCTTTCTGGACGACCCAGATAGGCGTGTAGCGGGTGCGCCCGCCCGTCCGCGCGGCATCGGCTGGGCGCTCCGCCTGCCACCACGTCATCCACTCTGGCGGCTCGGCCAGGGGAAAGTGTACTGGCGTGCGCATCCAGAACAGGAGCAAGGCCACACTATGCACGCAGGGATGACTGCCGTCGGGGCAGGAACAGGCAAACTGCGCACTGGCCGAATCGACCCCGGCCCGCCAGACCTGCTCGCCTTCTTGCCCCTGCCCCCAGCAGACCGTGTCGGCCTGCCCCAGCTCCGTCCAGTGGTGGGCCGCGGCCAGCAGTTGCATGTGCTCGTTATGTTCGCGGTACGCAATCAAAGCGAGCACCTGTTCTTCGCTCCAGTTCATGTAGGCAGGGTGTTACGGGGTGGGCCTACTGAAAGTACGCAAGTTTTGATTGACTCCTGATCAGATGACCACAGACTGTTGGGGCTTTGTCACATTTCTTAAACGCTCCTTGAAGAGTGGTGACAGCAGAGCGGATAGGTTCCGATAAAGTTTCCTTATGCGACCCTAGCCGCTCCAGATCACGGGAGGTTACTCCTAAGCGCCGTTCGTCCTATACAGGAATGCAGAACTAGTTGCGGAGAATAGTGGTTATATTTACCGCATATGATGCGGAGAATAGGCCCTTACATTCATCAACTGCCTGATTGGCCGCAGTTCACCTGGCAGCCGGCGGCCTTAGAAAGCCTGTTGGGAGAAGTGCGTCACCAGCAGGGACGCTTGCTCGGGCGGCTCGACGGGCTTGGCCTAGACCTGCAAGCCGAGGCCACGCTGCAAACGCTCACGCTGGAGGTTCTGAAGTCCAGTGAAATCGAAGGTGAGGTATTACCGCCGGCGTCGGTGCGCTCTTCGATTGCCTACCGTCTGGGTTTAGAGCAGGGAGGGCTGCCACCCGCGGATCGCCGGGTGGAAGGCGTCGTGGCCCTGATGCTCGACGCCACCCAGCAAGCGGAGGCGCCCTTGACGGAAGAGCGCCTCTTTGCCTGGCACCAAGCGCTGTTTCCCACGGGGTACAGCGGACTGTATGCGGTGCACGTGGGAGGCTGGCGCACGGGGCCCATGCAGGTGGTCTCCGGTCCAATGGGACGGGAGCGCGTGCACTATGAGGCGCCACCGGCCGACGTGCTACCCGCGCAGATACAGCAATTTCTCGCCTGGTTCAACGCCCCGCTCGACTTGGACCCCGTGCTGAAAGCCGCCGTGGCCCACTTCTGGTTTGTGACGATTCACCCTTTCGACGACGGGAACGGGCGCATGGCCCGGGCCATCGCCGACCTGCAACTGACCCGGGCCGACGGCACGGCCCAGCGGGGCTACAGCATGTCGGCGCAGATTCAAGCCGAGCGGCAGACGTACTACGACCTGCTGGAAACGAGCCAGCGCGGCTCGCTGGACCTAACGCCCTGGCTGACCTGGTTCTTGCAGTGCCTGGGCCGGGCGCTGACCAGGGCCGAGCAGACCCTCTCGCAGGTCCTGGCGAAGGCCCGGTTCTGGGAACAGCATCGCCTCACCCCGTTGACCGAGCGACAGCAGCGGCTGGTGCTGCGGCTGCTCGATGGCTTCGAGGGAAAGTTGACGACTTCCAAGTGGGCGCGCATGGCCCGGTGTTCCCAGGACACGGCCGGCCGCGACATTGCCGACCTGATTGATAAAGGCATTCTGGTAAAGGAGAGCGCCGGCGGGCGCAGCACGAGCTACCGCTTAGCGCCACCAAGCTAAGCCACGGCGGCAGCGCGGCGCGACCGTCTAGGGCGAGGGATGCCACCGCGCATAAGAACTGCTAAGGTTGACTGCTCCTACCGCAACTTAGTACCGATAATACTTACTTATCGGTACTAAGTTGCTATCTTGTATTTTCGAGTGAAGATTGAACTTTGCTCCTTATATATAGGTACATGGAAAACCTGTCGTCCCTGCCGGTTCTGGTTCCCACCCGGAATCATTCCCTCGTGGAACTGCCCGCTTCGGTAGGTAAGTATGTCGAGGCCGGACTGCACGGGGCGGAGAATACCAAGCGCGGGTATGCCGCTGATCTGCGGAGCTTCCAGGATTACTGCACGCATCACCAAGTACTTCATCTACCGGCCGAGGTCACCACCGTTGCCGGGTATGTTTCGCAGATGGCGGACCGCGGCCTAAAGCTGGCCACCATTCGCCGGCACGTGGCCGCCATTGCCAAGCTGCACCAGCTAGCAGGAAAGCCTTCGCCCACGGGACACGAAGCGTTGCAGGTCGTGCTCGATGGCATTGCACGGGTGGTGGGAAAACGGCAACGGCAGGCCCCCGCCTTTACTGTGGCCGAGCTCAAGCAGGCCATTCGCACTCTGGATCTGACCACACCCACGGGCCTGCGGGACCGGGCGTTGTTATTGCTGGGCTTTGCGGGTGCTTTTCGGCGCTCGGAGTTGGTGGCTCTCAACGTGGAGGATACCGAACTAACCCGGCAGGCCCTGGTGATTCATCTGCGCCAGAGCAAGACCAATCAATATGGGTTGGAAGAAGACAAAGCCGTATTCTATTCGCCGAGTGCGGATTTCTGTCCCGTACGGGCCGTACAGGAATGGGTGGAATGCTTAGGTCGTAGCCAAGGGCCTCTCTTCACGCGCATGAGCCGGGGCAACCAGCAGCGACCCGCGCAACCTGGGAAAGAGCGGTTGACGGATCAGAGTGTAAATGATTTGGTGCAGCGGCATTTGGGAGCCATGTATTCGGCCCACTCGTTGCGAGCTTCCTTTGTGACAATTGCCGTGGAAGCCGGGCAATCGAACAAAGCCATTAAAAATCAGACCAAGCAGAAAACGGATGCCATGATTGAGCGGTACGCTCGATTGGATGATGTTAAGCGGTTTAATGCGGCTCAGTTTTTGGGTTTATGATTATATAAATATCATTTAATCAACATTCGATTAACTGCTGAAAGCAATGCCTGTCCCTCGTTTAGTTAAAAATCCAAACCAAGGTATTAGTTTTAAAATTATATAAGCGAAAATATGAATAATAAGAATAAAAGTGTGATGACCGACGCTCAAATCAGAATAAAGTTTCGAGATGGAATCCGGGGCGTTAGGGATAAAATGGCATTTCTGATTGAAGCAAGGACATGGCTTCCACTACCTCTTTTTGCCGAATCTTTAGAGTGGATAAGACGCCAACCTAATCTATTAATTGCTTTGCATCCTCCTTTCCCAGAGGATACTCAGATACTTGGTGCATACAGAACATATGAGCCTACCTCTTTGCGACGTGAAATGGAATGGGCTAAACTCATTATCGTATCACATTCAAAGAAGCTACAACAATTTATCTGCCTTCGTGAGGCTATTCAACAATATGTGTTACAAGGTGAGTTTATTGATGCTAAAGAAAATTTAAATATCCTTAGATCAAACTTGGGTGTGTCATTTTGGTGGATTAAACACAATTTAGCTGTATCTCAAGTTTCAGAAGGAATCGAATCTCAGAAAAAATTTGCAACCGAAATTAAAAATGATTTTGGTAACTGGAACATAAACGGATATATTGTACATCAAATAAGTGTTCGCAATGAGCCATCTGTAACACCTTCCAGATTCACCTTTCAACTAGAGGAAGAAATCGAGCAATTCCCCTTTCCTAAAAGTTGGAAACAAGCTCTTAAATACCATGTAATTGGGGGAAGATATGGCGCACTTGATGACGCAATTCATGTTCTAAGACATTCTTTAGCTGAGTCCGCAATTGATTTATACGAAGCATTATTACATGTTGCAAGAACAGTTGCATCTCAATCAAGCTTGACCAAGGAGTCTGCAATAGTATTATCTGTTCTACAAGAGTTGCAAACGGTTATCAAAGATACCCGAGTCGAAAAGCTTATTTTTATTCTTAATGAAAAGGACTCAATTCCGCTTGAAGAACACGATCTACATGGTTACAATAGCTTAATGTTCAATGAGACTCCAAGTGCATGCTTAGGTGCATTGCGTAAGAATCCAATTCAAATCGGCGATTATGCCATAGCTGCAATCACTAATCAACAAAGCAGTAATAAATTTGCTATATCGTCTCAACTAATAAGCGCTTTATCTAGTGTGTTTTCGGGTGACAGCGAAATTGATAATAATGCTGCAGAGATTGATAGAATCGCGATTGCTTTTCCGGGGTTTGAGGTAATAAGTGCTCTTAAAGCGGTTTCCGAGCGCCAATTGTCAGCTATTCCAATAGGTTATCATGATGGTAACACGGCTAGAATGAATAGCGAAGTTCATAACCGAGAATCAAGGTTGATGTATGCTTTTTCACCGATGATCGGGTACCATCCATTTCTATTGAGGTTTTTACCTGAAAAAGTCGCTAATAAAATAAATAGTGTTTACCTTAAAATTAATAAGCCGAATGGAACAGAGTTTAGGTTATCAGATGAGAAGTTGATATATAATGGAAAAGATTACCATGCCTTAGAGCTTGCTAAATCAAAAGCAATTGAATGCTTAGCCTCTGGTATGTTTAGTGAAGCTATTGAATTAGCTGAGTCTCTTAAAACCTGCGGTGTAAATTCTTACGAAGTTGAAGCTATCAGGTTAATTTCATTTACGCTTATTGAGAAAAATGAAATTTTGAAATGCGTCAACTTCGTAAGTGATGAATATATTAATAACCCGAAGATTCATCACTTTTTACCTATTAAAGAGCTAGCTGACAAGGTTGATAAATCTTTGCGGCGGGAAATGCGATCTGACATATCATTAGCAATTTTGTATGAAATCTACTCAAGGCATATAGATGGTGCATATGAAAGACTATTACGTCCAGCAGTATCAGGGGTCATTCAAGGTAATGAAGCTTTGAGGCCATCTGAACTTAGAAAGTTTGAGTCAACATTTGTAATTCAAAAACTTATATATTTTTTAAGGTATACATGCTTGCCCGATATAATCTACATGACAGGGGGCTATACTAGCACTGAAGAACTATTAGAGGAACGTATTCTTGTGCTTGAGTGGCTTAAAAAGTTGGATCCAACGAATCAAAAGGATTATCAAGATGAAATAATCAATTTGACTAGGCGTATTGTACTAGCAGCAAGACGAATAGAGGTCGAACAGAGTAAGATAGAGCTTAATTTCGCCGGATTAATAAAAGAAGCTGAGAAATCTACCAAAGAAAGCTACGATAGATATTTAGCATATAATGAAGCTGGCTTGAAAAGCGAGACCGTAGCAAATATTCAAAGTGGGCCTTCTAAATCAGCAACACCTCAACTGCCTTCGCCACTTCCCATTGATGAAGTTAGTGAACTGTTCAAACTCATCATTAGAGACCTTACTAATATATTCACAAAAGATAAAACTTATGGATTAGATGGTTTTTTAAGAACGAGAATTAGGCATAATGTTCTGGAAAGTGAGTTAAGGAGCCCTTTAGTTGCTAATCGACTCGTTACGTCTCGTGATGTTCAAGGCAATTACAGATTTAATGACTATTGGCTGGGTGAACTGAAAATAGTAGAGATGGAAAAAGCGAATTTGCTTAATACTGTATTAAGCAAATTCGCTCTTCAATACGATTCATTAATTGTTGAGATAAATGAGGAATGGGTGAGAATCCGTCATGGGAACTCGGAAAAAGGTTTGATCCACGTGGGTCTAGATGATAACCAAATAGCCACTGTCGAAGGGTGGTTGGCATCCAGAGTCACCGCATTTGATGATTTCGCTCAAACCATTTTCTTCCTCTGTGCCAATAGTATTGAGCCAGGTTTAACAGCAATACGTGAACGCCTAGCTGATGAGGCTAAACAAAGAGCATTAGCTCTGATTGATAGATTAGAGGGGGAACTACAAGCAATTAATTGTGCTCCTGCTGCACTGATTAACTCTATCAGAGATGTCAGGGGGTCGGTACCTCGTGCATTTGACAGGGTAATTGCTTGGTTTAATACAGCTTACGAGATATCCAACGAACCTTTACCACTTAATGACGTCGTTCAAATATCCATTGAAATGGTGCAGCATTTTAACCCTAGATTCAATGCTATATTCAATTCGAAATCTAATAACATCATAATTCCTGGATTAGCAATAAATATAATTACTGATATATTTGTTGTGTTTTTCCATAACGTAATAATCCATGCTGGTTTAGGTGAAGATCCAAGCATTCATATTGGATATTCAGAAGTCAATGGGGTGCCACGATTCGAATTAATTAATTTGTTGGGAGAAGAAATTGACACTCTTTTTCTTAAGCAAAAAATGCAAATGATGATGAACCGCATTAATGACGATACATATCAGGAAAAGTTAGGTAATGGGGCCGGGACTGGCTTATATACTGTTTTTCAAACAATTAATGAGGGAATGTTTTTCGATCCCAAACTAAGTATTAAAGTGGGAGATGATAAGACTTTTAATGTGAGTTTTAGCTTGCCAAATTTCCTAAATCAAAATGAAAATACTTCTAATTGAAGATGACGAGCATAAGTGGGAAAGGCTTAAAAACTTCTTGGAGTCTACACTAGAATTTCCTGAACTTATACTGGCCAAATCTGTACAAGAAGGATTGACTAGCCTGCGTCATTTTGTGCCCGACTTAATGGTCTTGGACATGAGTTTGCCAGTTTTTACATATTCGGCTAAGGAACAGGGCTTTCAACACAGTTCTTATGCTGGGAAAGATATACTGGAACATTTGTTTCATTTCGACATAAATGTTCCTGTGATAATTTTTACAGCCTTTGACAGATTCGGTGATGACAATAATGCCGTAACTCTTAGCGAGTTAGATTTGGAATTCAAAAGGGATTACCCAGAACAGTATGTAGGCTGTGTATGGTATAATTCACTTGAAGATGGATGGCAGGATGAGCTTTTAAAGCTAATTAACCAAAAATTTAAAATTTAACAAATGCTTACAGTATTGATTCTGGAGGATAATAACGATAAACTTACTGCAATAGCAAGCACATTAATTCGCACTGGGCTCGTTGACAGTTCATCAATTGTAAATGTTGCTGATACATTATCTGCTCGTATTCGGCTTAGAGATAAACAATTTGATTTATTAGTACTAGATCTCTTGGTGCCCGAACAGCTGGGACAAAGAGCGAATCCAGACGGCGGCAGACACTTACTTGAAGATTTACTTGAAAGTGAAGAATATCACATGCCTAGGCGAATTATCGGATTAACCGGTTATGAAAATCTTGCTGGTGAACTATCTGCCGAATTTCAGGCCCACGGAGTCATTTTAGTTCATTATGACCATAAGTCTGATTCGTGGGAAATGCCGCTTATTATGCAGTTACGCCAAATAATAGCCACTAAAAATGCCGAGAACAGTACAAAAAAATCTTATAATATTTATTTGGGTATTGTGTGTGCATTAGAGGTTGAATTTGATGCCATTCAAAAGTTACCTTGGTTTTTTGAGCCTTATTATATAGATGGCGATTCCACTGTCTATATTAAAGGACACTTTTCGCAAAAAGGCATCAGTAGAGAAGTTGTTGCGGCACTTTGCCCAAGAATGGGAATGAGCGCTGCATCAATAACTTCAATTAAGTTGATTGAAGCATTTCGTCCCGAAATTCTCGCTATGACCGGTATTACTGGTGCCGTACGAGGTCAAGCTAATTTGGGAGATGTCATTGTCGCCGAAGAATGTTGGGATTGGGGAATGGGAAAATGGACACAACTTGATGGTAACGCATTGTTTGTGCCCGGCCCTCACCACCTTTCACTTGAGTCGAACCTTCACGGGGCCGCTTTAAGATTAAAACGCAACAGCATGGCTATGGCAGCCATTCGTGAGCTAAGCGATGGTCCCAAACCCGAGACCATTTTAAAAATGCATATAGGGCCAGTTGCCTCAGGTTCAGCTGTTATATCAACTCAAAAGATGACGGATCATATCCAAGCTCAACACCGAAAGTTGATTGGAATAGAAATGGAGTCATATGGATTGTACAGTGCTGCTGCTGAAGCAACGATGCCACGGCCAAGGGCTATTTCTATTAAAGCGGCTAGTGATTTTGCAGATGACCATAAGGATGATAGTTTCCGGCATTTCTGCGCTTCTGCCAGTGCACAAGTCCTACGACACCTTATGGAAACCGGAGTCGATTGACTGTACTGATTTCCACAAATAGTTTGCTTTGCAAAAGAAGGTTTTGTGACCAGTTAATAACTGATTCACTAATTTTTAAGTTGTGATAAGTGAATGTTATCGGACCTTATCGGGCGCTTTCGGGATAGGTTCCGCTTCGTAAACTTTATCGGAACCTATCTGCTCTGCTGTCACACCTATTCAAGGAGCGTTTAAGAAATGTGACACGCTACTTAGACTAACCCATACCCCACCCGTTTCGGTCGACTCTTACCGGCGCGAAACAAGCTTTCCCCTGGGCCCGGTAAACAAGCGAGTGATGGCCCTCGGGGCGGCGTGCTACCTACCGGGCTCTGTTCGAAGACAAGCCGACCCGCTGCGCCGATGCGCCCGTGTCCCGCCAGACCTTCAAGGCAGAATGAGACAGAATTCCGCGTGCGATTTAGCGCCCGTCTTGTTACCTTCCAGGAGGGCCGCGCCCGTTTCCAGGACTTTCTGGAAAGCCTCCGAGCACCGCCCGAAGGGTTGCCTCTTAAGGGGAAGCCCTGCCGCTACTTCCCTCTTTTTCTGCCCCCACTGCCATGCAAAAAGCAGCTGAATGCCTCGCCTTGCTCCTCGCCGTTCTTTCCCTTCAGGCCCCAGCAGCCTGGGCGCAAACCTGCCACACGGGCCACGTAGACCCGGCCGTCACGCGCTTTTTGAAAAACATGCCCCCCGACAACCGCTCACTGCAACAACTGCGGCAGACCACCAATTTCACCCAATACAAGCAGGCCGGCCCCCCGGCCCTTCCCTACCCGGCGGCTGATGTCACGCGCCTCACCATCACCCCCGACAGCATTCGGGTGCTGGTGTTCCATCCCACCCATGCCCAAGGGCTGCCCATCATCATCCAGTACCACGGCGGCGGGTTTATTCAGCCCCTGGTGCCCTGGATGGAGCAGGCCTACTGGCAGGAGGCACAGACTTTCCAGGCGATTGTTTTCGCCGTGGATTACCGGGTGGCACCGGAGCACCGGTTTCCCGCCGCCGGGAATGATTGCTACCGCGCTTTCCAGTGGATTAGCGAGCACGGCACGGCCTACGGCGGCGACACCAGTCGCCTCGTGTTGAAAGGCGAAAGTGCCGGCGCCACCCTGGTGGCCGTTGTGGCCCAACGAGCCAAGCAAGCGGGCCTCGCCCACCGCATCAAGCTGCAGGTGATGATTTGCCCCGCCACCGACCACCCCCGCCACGCGGCCCGGTATCCCTCCATGCAGGAAAACGCCACGGGCTATTTTCTGACGACCGCCGGCGTCCTCTTTGCGGGGGAGACGTACGCCGCCCCCAAAGACTATACCAACCCCGCCGTGGCCCCCATTCTGGCCAAGGATGTCGCGGGGCTGCCCCCGGCCGTGTTGGTGACGGCCGAGTTTGACCCCTTGCGCGACCAGGGAGCTGCTTATGCGGCCCGGCTGGTCAAGGCCGGCGTGCGCGTGTGGTACCACTGCTTCCCCGGGCAGATTCACGTGCTGCTCACCGACCAGCCTGTGTCCCGGGCCCAACAAGAAGCCAACGCCCTGGTGCGCTTGGCCATGACCGCCGTGCTGAAACGCTAACCCCCGCCCGCCCGCGTGCCTTGCCTTTGGTGCGGTGGTGGGCGACCGTTTCGGTCCAGGCCCAGCCGACGGATTTTCGGTGCGCAAGCCAGCGTAGTCCACTGGCAAATGCGACTTTTGAACCAGCCTTTTAAAACAGGCCAAAAGTGAATTGCCCGACCACTTCTGGTGGTATCATTCCTGACTTGCCGAACGAGGTATAAAAAAAGCCGGACCCCCTACGAGGAAGTCCGGCTCCGTTGCTGGTGGGTAACTCGCGGTTGCGCTACCGACGCATGGCCACGCCTTTGGCAGGCCCCGTGTCCAAACTTTTCAGGTACGCGACCAGCGCCGTCCGCTCCTGGGCGCTGACCGCGTAAAACGGGTGGGGAGCGCCTTTGCCGCGGTTGGGATTGAGGAGCGCCTCCAGGCTGGGCACGGAATTATCGTGCAGGAACACGGGCTTGCGGGCCAGGTCGAGCAGCAGCGGCAGGGCGTTGCCGCGAATGCCGCCGCCGGGGCTGGCATCCACCACAATCATCTTGTCGTCGAACGTGCCGGGCGCATTCTGAATGGGGCTCAGCGGCGCTTGGCGCTGGGCCAAGACCTTGGGCTTGTAGTCCGGGTAAATCTGATTCATCGGAATCAGTTTGGCCATCACCGGCTTGCTTTGGTCGGTGTTGTGGCAATTCGTGCAGTTATTCGAGACAAACAACGCCCGGCCCTGGCTCACAAGCGCGGCATCCGTTACCATCCCTTTCGGGGCCGCCAGGGCCGACACGTAGGCATTCAAATCGCGCAGCTTCTGCTCGTCGACGCGCTTGCCGGTGGGCGTGGGCGCCTCGCCGGGCTTGCCTTCCGTGGAGGCGGTCACGTAGGGAAAGCCCGTGACCCCGGTCGCGGCCAGTACCTTCGCGTAGTCGGCCAGCATGGCGTCGCCGCTGGCCCCCCCCAATACATGAATAAACTGCTTGCCGCCGGGCGAGAGCAGGTTGCTTTGGTCGAACAGGGCCGTATAGACCGTGTTGTTGAAATCGTCCAGCTTGTCGTTTTGCCCCGAACTGCCAAAGGGCGCGGCCAAATCCTGGCGGAAGAAAGGCGTGATGTGGACGGGGTTGCCGTTGCCATCGGGCGAGTCGTCAAAGGTCCCGATGGGGTAGAATTTGGGGTTGCTCAGGTAAGCGTCTACCTCTGCCTCAGTGGAGGTGGCGGTGAGGCCCTTCGGGGCCCGGCCAATGGTGCTGCCGTCCGGCTGTTGCAGCTGCAGCGTGGTGAACAGGGCCCGCGAGTTGGCGGCGGTGGCCAGCAGCTTGCCCACGTTGAGCTGATGGGGCGTGGGCCCGTCAATCCGCTTTCCGATGCTGCCCTTACCGCCTAGGTCAAACATCGACTTGTCGGTCACGGCGTGGCACAGGGCGCAGCTCACGCCTACCAGGGCCCCCTTGGGTACCATGCCGATGACGGCGTTGGCCTTCACCAGCGCCTCCATCGTGGCCGGGTCGTTGAGCTTTGGGGCTTTGGCCGGCGAATGGTCCGTTTTTAACTCGTTGGCGAAGGCGGCTTTCACATCGGCGGGCATGGCGTCCACGTCGAAGCTGACGCCGGCTTTCAGCGCGTCGAGCACCGTGAGCTTGGCCGCTTTCATGCCCTGGGGCATGCGCACGGCGTTGGTCCAGTAGCCTTCCGTGCCGAAGGTTTCGTTTCGAAACACGTCCCGGCCCGCTTCGGCATGGCCGGTGGGGCTCGCCACCGTAGGGGCAACCCCCGTCGAATCGGCGGCCGTCTGCGCGGTGCCCTCGGTTGTCTTGCTGGAATTGCCCTGGCACATGGCCAGCGTCATCACGGCAAGGGCGGACAGGCCCAGGGTGGGCAGTCGCCATTTCGTAAAAGAAACCATAGCGGGTTGGGGTGAAGCGTGAAAACAAAAGTTATTTGGCTAACGAGTCCCTAATCGCCTAGGTTACTGTGAGGTGGTTTAAGTTAACCGGTCCGAAGCCCTCGTCCGGCAGGTGGTAACGGTGGATGGCCCGCACTTGCTCCCAGCCCGTGCCCTGGGAGCAAGTGCGGGCCGGGACCAGGCAATGGCCCAAGTGGCAGAGGAGTTCTTCCAGAGGGTGAAAACGGCCAACGCCGTGCTTTTTACCGCTGGCGGCAAGCGGTGGCTACCCGGCTACTTGTTAGTGGCAAACGACGCTTCCCTTTTCACCAGGCAACCCCACGATTCCTCTCACCCCGTCACTCCTTGGACCCAGTGCAACCCCGCCCCAACCGGCGTCCCTGCTCCGCCGCGGCTTCTTAACGTTTACGGGCCTTGGCGTGGCGGGGGCAGCCCTGGCCTCGGCCGGGTGCCCCCGCCAACAAAGATGAAGAGACCAACCGCGTGAACGTGGGCAAGCACGCTCTGGCCGTGCTCAACTACGCCTATGCCCTGGAGCAGTTGGAGGCGGCCTTTTACATCAAAGTGACAGCCCGTTTTTTACGCCGGGGCGACCGAGCTGAAAAAAGACCTGCTCGTCGACATCCGCCAGGATGAAATCGTCCACCGCGAATGGTTCCGCGAGGTGCTAGCCTTGAAAAAAGTACCTAAGCTGCCGTTTGATTTTTCCTCCGTCAATTTCGCCGGCCGCACCAGCGTCCTCACGATGGTCCTCACCCTGGAAGACGTCGGCACCCAGGTAATGAGCAGTATCCGATTTCTTAGCGGGGTTTTCTGTTCCTACTCTCGTGCGCCCCTGCTATCGCCCCCGTTTTCGCCGCGACGAGAGCAGCCAAATACCGCCGGCCAGCAGCGCCAGCGCGGCTGCTACGACGGCCGCCTTAGGCAAAGCCGGGGCCGCCTCTTCTGATTTTGACAAGGCAATGGATTCGTCGGTGAAGGGCTGGCGGCTGGTAACGGCCAAAATCAGGCGCGTAGCTTCGGCGGGCTGGTCCCACTGCGGGAAGTGACCGCAGTGCTCAAACCAATACAGGCGCGCATCAGGGAATTTCGCCAGCGCCAGTTTCGACTGGCTCGGCAGGCACACCCGGTCCTGCCGGCCCCAGCCAATGACCAAGGGCCCGGGGATGCTGCCCTTGGGCGCGGGTTGCTGCACTTGGCCGTGCGCCAGCTGGTCGAGCAATTCGTCGAAAGCGGGCGAGTGGGCGAAGGTGTACATCTCGTCGATGGCCTGCTGCGCGTCCACGGCCCAGGGCCGGGCCGAAAACTGCGGCAGCAGCACGGTGCGGCCCACCGCCGAGCCGGCCAGGGCGGGCATCACCGGCTGCAGGGCCTTCACCAGCTTTACCGACACGTCCACCGAGTGGTAGAAAAAGGGAATCTGCCAGCCCTGCCAGAATCCGCCCGGGTCCAGGGACACCACCGCGCCCAGCACGCCGCCGCGCCGCGCCAGCTCCAGCACCAGCCGCGCGCCCATCGAGCTGCCCACGGCATCAATCCCGAGCAGGTCGTGCTGGGTGAGAAAGCCCGTCACCGCGTCGGCCAAGGTGGCGATAGAGTTTTCGCCGGCCAGCTGGGGCGTTTCGCCGTGGCCGGGCAAATCGACGGCAATGACGTCGCGCTCGGCGGCCAGGGCCTCGATAATGGTGTTCCAGGACCGCCAGCTGCCGCCGATGCCGTGAACCAGTAACAGGGGGCGGCCGGTGCCGCGGCGGACAAAATGCAACTCCATAAACGGGAGAATGAAAACGCGTGAAAAAGAAAGTACAGCCCTATAACAGCCGGCCCCCCGAAACGGCTGAACGAGGCATGCCCAAAAACGAAAAACTGCCCCAACGGGCCACAAACTGCGGGTTGTCGCTCGTGCCTTCCAATGACCCGTGGCTGGCCCGTCGCTTTCGCGTCCCTTTTTGTACCCATTGCCTTACGGCCGGTTACGGTCGGCTTTAAGTTGCCTCTTCACCGGCGGGCCATCCCCTCCCGCTGGTTTCTTCCCGTCCCGCATGGCTTCCGCCTACCCCTTTCCCGACGCTCTGCTGCCAGCGGTAGAGCAGCTTGGCGCTGATGCCCAGCTGCTGCGCAGCGGCTTGCGTGCGGCGGTTTTCCGCCGCCAGGCGCAGGCTTCGGCCTTGAAGGCCTCGTTGTATTGGCGCCGTTTATCGGGCGACGGCCCGCTCTTTTTTGCGGTCATCACAGAAGGAAGATACGTCCTTCTTCTGTCCGGCTAAACTAGATCCCCTCACTCCCAACACCTTACGCAGGCAAAAGCCCGAGAGTCAGCTCGGGTCACTAGTACGACCCGCGGGGGCACGTCAGGTAAAGACAGGAATACCAGTGGTTGACCGAGGGTAAGGGGGTTTTCACAGGGGAAAGAGTGGGTTTGATCGAAAAGGCGCGGCCGACGCCCACCCTGGGCGTAACTATTGCGTATCCCTCCCACGGATGAGCCCCTGGCAGGAGACTACGGGTTTGCTCTCTTTTCCTCTCCTTTCCCAAGCCGTTTGCTGAAGCCAGGACAACCCAGCGGATAGCGAGCGTCGCTATCCGGGTCCCGCCGGCACCTTTGTCTTCCTCTCTGCAGCTTGTCACCTACTGCTCATCATGTCGCCTGTTGAAGAATCTACCCTCGTGCAGCGGATGACTGCCCGAGAGCCCGCCGCCCTGGCGGCGTTTTATGACCACTATGGGGTGGCCTTGTATCGCGTCATTCTCGGCATCGTACACCGCCCCCTACTGGCCGAAGCGGTATTGCAGGAAAGCCTGATCCATCTTTCGTTTTCCCTCACCCGCTATGATGCTACGCGCGACCGCCTATTTCCCTGGACGGTTCGACTCTGCTGCGACCAGGCGCGCGACTCCCTCCATCCCCGCTAGGACCTCCCGGCCCCATCCATCGGGGCCTCCATGACGTAAAGGGGGAATTCCCCTGATGATGCGCTGGCCAAACACCTCACCCTCTTATTTCGGTTAATGGATACTCCTTCCCTCCTGATCCAGTTAGCGGCGCTGGGTCATGCCTTAGAGCACGCCCCGGACCCGCTCGATGGCAGCCGCCAGGGTCCGCTGGAGGCCGCGCGGGCCTTTCTCTTCGAGCACCTGGCCCAGGAGCCTCAGGTGCCCGACCGCGCCGAGGAGGTGCTGGCGCTGCTGGCGCCCTCACCCTACCAGCACCTGGGCTGGGAAGCGCAACGCGACCTGCTGGGGGAGGGTCTGGCGATCCTGCGGCAGGTATGGGTCGCCTCCCCTCCGCAGTTGAACCGGCAAGCCCGCACCCCCGGAGCAGGCGGTCCCAGGAGGAAACGGATCGCCCCCGCTGTACGCCCTTAAACATGCCTCCCATCCATCTCCCGCAAGATATTACCATTCTGCTGCGGGCTATCCGCAACCAATTGCTGGCCCTGCCGCCGCGCGCCCCCTATAGTTGCGCACGGCTCCTGCGCATCGCCGATCAACTCGACTACTGCCTGCAGCTCGTGCCACTCACCCAGTGGCCGGCCACGAGCCTGCAGGGAGAAAGCATGCCCGCCGCCGCTGAGGTCCGAGCCAGCATAGCAGAGGCACAACGCCTGTTACGCACGCTGCCCCTGCCCTGCTCGCTCGCCCAGCCGCTGCCGGTGCAGGCCCTGCCCACTTGGCTCCAGGCGTACCAGGTGCTCCAGCAGGTGCTGCGCCTCCTGGTCTAGTCCGGTAGCTCATCGCCGGCCCATTGTCGGGCTTCCGGTAGACTGACAAAAGCCCGGATCTCCAAGGGGAGTTCGGGGCTTGCCTCCTGGTACAGGTGGCCGATGAGCAGCCGGTTCACCGCCTGGTCCGCTTCCAGGCGCGCAAAGCGGGTAATCCCTAAGGCCACCATCGTGGGCAGCACGTACTCTCCGACCCACTGCAGATCCACTGGACGGATGGCCCCTAGCAGGCGGTCATTCGCAATCCAGGCCGTGACGCTGTGTTCCCTAGCTAGGTCAAGCGCCTCGGTGACATAGCGGCGAAAGTCAGCGCTGCTCACGAATCCCAGCCATTCGGTTTCCAGGGCTGTCCGGCGGCCGGGGTGCAGGTGTAGCAGCAGGTAGGGATAAATGCGTAAAGCATATGGGGCAGGAAGAAGGCTACAACCGGGGGGCAGCCGATCCCAATTGGGCCTGCTGCAGCCAGGCTTCCGCCTCCTTCCTACTCAGAAACAGGCGCATCGTGACTAGCTCCCCACTCCCCTGCTGAATGAGTTCCGCGGAGGCAGAGGCCAGCGTCTCGGGACTGATCACCTGCGCAATGTGGGTGAGGCCTAGCTGGACGGCGCGGGGAATCCACTGCGTCAGCAGCCACTGCTCCGCCTGGTCCCACAGTCCCACCACCTGGCGCATATCATTGACCAAATAGGGGGAATGGTGTTTGGCCAGCCAGGCCAGGCACGCATTCGACCCCTGCACAGTGGTCTCATAGGTTTGATACCCTTGCCACTTGTTGCAGAGCCAGTGATGGGCAGCATCGTATTCGATGGTGAGAAAAACTCTTCCCTGCCGGTCGGTGACTTTCATGGATAGGGTGCTAACGATAACAGAGGCCAGCGAATCAGATAGAAGAGGGGCTACTGTGGCACTTTCGTAACGAGGCATAGCTGCCCTATCTCACTCAACAGGCGCAGACTCAGCCGAATCTTCCTGCCGCTAGCGAGGTAGGGATCCGCGGGGCCTACGGACGGGCTGGACGATGGCGCCAGGGATGCCCGCTGCAGGAGCGCACAAAGACGGCTGTGCTGCCATCGGCCAGCCGGACTTCGGTGTAGACGCCATTACCATTAAAGTGGCGGTCAGCTAAACTCTGCAAGGCAGCTTCAATCGAGGTGGGAGTAGACATGGGGGAAAGGTAGGGGCTTTCTCCGATCGTAGCCCCATGGGATAGTGCGGCCGGGCCATCCATCTTCGAAAGACGGGGAACGGGGCTTCTTAGGTGAGGGAACAAGATGCCCTACGGATAAACATAATTCGACTTATATGACCCTTTTACTGAACTTATCGGCAGGTTTTCTGCCGTTGAGGTCAAAACACACCCGGCGCGAAGCACTCCCGTCGTCAATGCGCCAGGGCCGGTATTACGCTAGCCTGAAAGAACTCGTCCACCTTTCGATTGAACTCGTCGGCATGCTCCCGGAGCGTGGCGTGGCCGCTGTTGGGCACTATCCACAGCCAGGAGCGGCGCAAGTGGCGGTAGATAGCCACCGTATGGGCGTGCGTGATTCCGTCCCGGTCGCCGGCGATGATGAAAGCCGGCGCCGCAATCCGCCGCAGCGCCGGTAGCGGAATGTGGGGCTGCAGCACATCCAGCTTGAGTATCTTCCACTCATTACGCTGCACCGGGTCAGTGAAGATCTTGCCTTTATCCGCTTGGTAGGCTAACTGTAGTTCTTTCCATACCGCCGGCACGAGGGCCGCGGAGTCGGGCGACAAGTTGGCCCCCGTGGACGCCAGGCGCCGTACTTTCTTGGGGTGCCGGAGTGCGAGCACCAGGGCGTTAATACCGCCATCACTCCAGCCCAGCACATTCACCGAGTCCAGGTGCAACGCGGTGAGCAGGCCGGCAAAGTCATCGGCCATCATCTCAAAGCTCAGCGAGTCGCCCGGGTCCACCGACTTGCCGTGCGCCCGGCTGTCCACCGCAATCACCTGGTAGCGCTGGGCAAAGTAGGGGATGTTGGCCTTGAACTTCTCGATACTCCCACCATTGCCGTGAATCAGCAGCAGGGGCTGGCCTTTGCCATACACCTCATAGTAGAGCTTGACTCCCCGCACTAGTTGATAGTGGCCCGCGGCCGGGTTATGGCCGTAGGGCACGGGTTGACCCACAGCGAGCAGCCCGGGGAATAGCAAACAGAGTAGGAGAAGAAAAGGGCGCATAGGTGGGGTGGAAATAGCCGGGTTCACTTTGATTATCCCCAATATTGCTGGATAATTCCGTAGCCAGGCTAATAAAAAAAGCCGTCCCCAAGGGGTTCCCGTTACAACGGAATACTGGTGGCGAATTGGTTTTGAGCCATTACGAGCGGAATCAATTGCTCAAAGGCGGCCTGACGCGTCTGGGCTAACGGTGGTTTTCCCACGCTCTGCACAAAACAGGATTATGGGGGCAGTGGAGAAGTGCAAATACTCCCGCCTCCATCTGGGTTGTGTCCCTTAACGTAATGGTAGATCGCAGACGCGGCTGGGAAATGTCGTAGTTTAAGCCTGGTTCACTACAGGATTCGGGGATAGAACATTTCGCCTTCTATTCCTTTTTTTCTCGTCCTATCCGATGCGCCTCTGCTATCCTACCCTCCTGCTACTGCTTGTCCTCAGCAGCGGCGCGTCCGAGTACCGGCCATGTCCCAACCGTCAGACCGCCCCACGCGGCAGCTCTAACAGGATCTGGTCCTGGAAGTGATCGAACAGCGCTTGGGCATTGACTTTCCTCCGGAAGAAAACCAGGTATATATCGAGTTTTTCTGCAAACAGGTGGATTTACACGCTAAGCCTCCCTATCAGAAAGGGCAACCCAGAAACCGGCTTAAAAAGGCCAAATCCAAGCAATCCAGCAGAAACGAGGAGTTAAACGTTAGGGTGTGAATCCGCCCGTTGGCAAGCAGAACCTGGCAGGACTCAGTAAGGGCTCTTCCTGATCTGCGCATCGGCGGGGAGCGCGAAGCGCGTATCGCTGAGCTGGAGCGGGTGGACACCGGTCGCCACGCTCTCCAGGCTAAACTGAGGGGTCTCGATCACGATCTTCAGCGGGACTGCCCCGGCTTGCGAGAGGTAGGCATACCAGTTAGCGTACCGGTGCCCTTTATACAGATCCTGCTGCACGGGTAGTCGCGGGCTGAAGTAGTATTTCTGCACCCCGCTTCTGCAAACCAGGGTCAACTCGTCGCATTTGTACCCCAGGATCTCGATGGCGCCTTTGCGAAGCGTTGTGCTCAGTACGCTGTCGGGGTTCGAGGCGCCCGCCTGCCAGAGTAACTTTTCAGAACCGACGACCTTACTGTACAGCTTGTTGTCACTGTGACGGTACAACTGCCAGATCAGCTGCGTTCCGTTGATCTCGGACAAATAATCCCCTCCTTTTAGGTACCAGGTCTGCACATTGCCCATCATAGTGTTGAGCTGCCCGTCGGAGAGACCAGGGGTGTTGCTCGTGTAGGTGTTGCGGTACACGATTTTGCCCTCAAAGTTCTGGGCAGGGGCCACAAGGCAGCTAACGACCAAGGCCAGGGTGAATAGAATCTGTTTCATGTGGAAAGGGTAAGGGTTTAGAAAGGGTTAGTGGGTAAGAAGGACGCCGATAAGAGGCTTAGAAGCCGGGGGTATCTTCCAGGTCGCTCAGGTTGGCTTCCATGGCCCTGATCCGCCGGAAAAAAACCGCCCGGTAGTACCCGTACCGGAGCAGGAAAGAGAAACCCGTCAGGGCCACGGCAGCCAGGCTGCTGGCGGAAAATGACAGGCCAATGCCAGGCACCTCGAACACCGCGTAGAAGGCCACCGGGGAGATCACCAGGAATACAGCGTTGGTGAACCGGTAGTAGTGTTTAAACGCCGCCAGGGTCCGGCGGAGCGCTTCCCGCGAGCTGGCGTCGGTATTCTGCGAGAAAATCTCCTCCTGTCGACGGTAGGTCCACCCGGAGAACAGCGCGAAACCTACCAGCACGGCAACCAGGGGAATCTTTGCGGCCAGCGCGGCCCCTGCCAAGCCCCGGTGGTACTGCCACCCCAGGTAACCGACCGTCAGCAGCACCAGCAGGGCGGCATTCCACCCGCCGATTCGGTTCCAGAAGGCACTCTTCTCCCGCAGCTCCCCCAAAGAGCTGGTGTTGCGCTCGATGATCCTCGCTACTGCCTCCCGGGTAGGTCCCCCCTGTTCGGGCCCTTCCCGGCGGGCGGCGCCCCAGTTTTTTTTGAATTCGTCCAGTTCCATGCTAGGCTATGCTGATGAGTGTTCGTAGTTGGGCCTTGATCCGGTTGAGTTTATATCCCACATTCGCCTCCGAGATGCCCAGCACCTCGGCCATCTCCCGGTAGCTGCAGTCCTCCAGGTAGAGCAGAGTCAGGGCCTGGTCCACTTGGGAGAGCCGCCGGATCGCCCGGTACATGGCCGCCATTTCCTCGCTGGGGCCACCCTCCGCGGCCGGAACCTGGAAGGCCTCAGGCCCCAGTTCGGCGAACCGCTCGGCCTTGGTTTCCTTCCGCAGCCGGGTGATCGCGGTGTTGAGTGCGACCCGGTACAGCCAGGTGGTGACTTTGGAGCCGCCCCGGAAATTGGGGTAGGAACGCCAGAGCTGCAGCACGATGTCCTGAAAGAGGTCTTCCCGGTCTTCCTTGGAATGGCAGTACATGCTGCAGACCTTTTGGATCAGGCCCGGGTGGCTTTCGATGAGGAGAAGGAACTGCTCTTTCAAGATGCTCGGTGTTTGCCGATTAGTCGGGGAAAGCGAGGAATCCTTAGGGAAGCTCTGGATGTAGACGGGTATCCACCTGACTTACAGGGAGAAAAAGTTCAATTGTTTTTTCTCCCTACGGAGGTCTCGCGCTTGCCCACCCCGCTGCTGGCCATCGGACGAGGCCATTCCTGCTAGCTCCAGGTCGGTACACTGGCAGGTGAGTGCGTGCCAACGCTTCCCGTAAGGAGCGCATTTAGGGAACGATTGGCGTGGGCACAGGACCATGTTCCGATCGCGCAGGCAAGGTTATTTATACGTTGATTGCTGAACACGTTAGCTGTACCAACTGGGCGTGTCTTCTGCCTGATTCGCCAGCTGCTGCGTACGCAGCCAAGGGGTACAGGGATAGAGAGGTTTCCGTAAACAAACCACCCGCTTACCGGCTGAATGCGGAAGTGAAGCGAGTGGGTGCTCCTGTGGAAGCGTCTCCCTGCTTACCTTCTGTACCAAACTTTTAACCAAGGCCAACTTTTTTGACGTCGTGCTCACGACCACTTCTATCCTATTACCAGCCATGGACACGTACGGATAAGCCGGCCACTTATCAGGCACTAGATAGGTCTGATAAGTGGCCGATTTGCGGATACTATTACGGGCGCCTGCATGGGTGACGCAACGATGCGCTGATTCCTGCCTTTATTTGGCGCAAGGACGGGCTTTCCGGGTAGCCTGAAACCAACCTACTGCCTGTCAATTCTCTTACAGCACGGCGTTGCGCGGGTCGGGCTTGGGCTTCATTTCGTAGTCCTGCGGGGGCTGGGCACCGGCCAGGTGCTGCACGAAGTAGTCCCAGCGGCGGCGTGTCATGTAAGGCGAGTAGCTGCCGTAGCCATGCTGGGCGTTCGGAAACACCACCAGGTCGTAGCTCTTGTTGGCTTTGGTGAGCGCCTCGACCAGCAGCAGGGTGTTGGCGGGCGGCACGTTGTCGTCCATCAGGCCGTGGGCCAGCAGCAGCTTGCCTTTCAAGTTTTTGGCGAACGTGAGGTTCGACTGGTTGTCGTAGTTGGTGGTGCCGTCGGGGTTGGTGGTGAGCAGGCCCACGTAGCGCTCCGCCCAATCGTCTTCGTAGTTGCGGTTTTCATGGTTGCCCGACTCCGAGATGCCCACTTTGAAGAAATCAGGGTAGCGGAACATGGCCGCTGCCGTGGCATAGCCGCCGCCCGAGTGGCCCCAGATGCCGGCCCGGCTCAGGTCGATGTAGGGGTACTTCTGGGCCAGCTGGCGCATGCCGGTCACTTGGTCCGACAGCGTGTTTTCGGCCATGTTGCCGTAGCATAGGTCGTGGTAGCTCTTGGAGCGCAGCGGGTTGCAGCTGCCCTCAATCACCACCACCACAAAGCCCAGCTCAGCCAAGGCCTGGTTGTCGCCGCGCGCGGCCGAGAACGACCAGCTGCCCACGCCGCCGCCCTGGGGCCCGGGGTAGATGTAGTTGATAATGGGATACTTCTTCGCCGGGTCCAGGTTCGTGGGCGTAAACATCAGCCCGTAAAGGTCAATCTGGCCATCCTGGGCTTTCACCATAATGGGCGTGGGTGCCTTCCAGCCCGTGGCGGTGAGGCGCGAAATGTCGGTCTTTTCCAACGGCGTCACCAGCTTGCCATCGGCGGCACGCAGCAGGGTGGCGCCGGGGCGGTCGGGCTGCGAGTAGCTATCGATAAAATAGCGGCCCGAGGGCGCGAGTGTCACCTGGTGGTTGCCGGCTTCGGGCGTGAGCAGCGTCAGGTGCTTGCCGTCCAGCCCAATGCGGTAGAGGCGGGTGAAGTAGGGGTTGCCGGGCTCGCGGCCGTCGGCCAGGAAGTAGAGCTCGCGCTTCTTCTCGTCTACTTTCAGCAGCTGCGTCACCACAAAGTTGCCCTTGGTAATCTGGTGCTTCACCTTGCCGGTGGAGGTATCATAGAGGTACAGGTGGCCCCAATTGTCGCGCTCCGAATACCAGATGGCTTCCTTGGTTTTGGGCAGGTAGCGCCAGTTGATGGCCCCTTGGCCCGACTCGTACTGCGTGGGCACGGTTTCTTCAAATACGTCGCGCACGGCGCCAGTGGCGGCATCAGCTATGCGCATCTTGGCCTGCTTGTGGTCGCGGGATGTCGATACGAAGGCCAGCTGGCTGCCGTCGGGGCTCCAGTCCACGTCGTCGAAGGTGCCGCTACTGGCAATATCGTCGGAGAGCGAGCCGCGGTGCGGGTCGGGCGGCATCTGGAAGCGCACCACTTTCGGGGTGTTCACTTCCACAATCACCCGCTCTATCATCGCAATGTCCTTGTCGCCGGGCAGCGGGTACTTCCAGGCTTTCAGGGTGGGCTTGCCCACGTTGGTGGTGACCAGGTACATGTCGCTCACGTTGCGCTGGTCTTGCCGGAAGGTGGCCATCTTGCGCGAATCGGGCGACCAGCGCAGCACGGGCTTGTCGCTGTGGGTCCAGCCGGCGTTATCGGTGGCGTAGCCGTAGTCCTTGGCGCCGTCGGTGGTGAGCTGGGTTTTCTGATTGGTTTTGGTGTCGCGTACCCACAGGTTGTAGTCCTGAATGTAGGCGGCCAGCTGGCCGTTGGGCGACTCTATTTCGATTGCGGCGTTGGGGTTGGGCTTGGCCGCGGGCTCGGTGTTGGGGCTCACCTGGCCGCGGGCGACGTCGTATTTCCAGCTTTTGCCGCCCGCCGCGAAGGAAATGGTCTTCTCATCGGGCGAAAACGTGAGCGTGCGGAACGGCAGCCGGCTCGCCTCGTAGGTTTTGCCGCTGGCCGTAGAAAGCGCGGCGGCGAGCTGGGCGTGGTCGAAGGCCGGCTTTCGGGTTTTGCGGGCCGGGTCTACCAGCACAAACTGGCTGCCCTGGGCCGTCATCACCCGGTACCAGAACCGGTCGTTGGCCTGCCAGTGCGGCTGATCGGCCAGGCCATCGACCAGCGGGGCGGTGTTGTAGCCCATGAACCGTTCGGCCCGGGCGTAGTCCTGGTCGGTGAGGGTAGGCTGCTGGGCCGAAGCCGTGGCGGAAACCAAAAGCGCCGCGGCAAGGAGCCCGGGAAAATACTTGTGCATAGCCGTTGTCAAAAAAGCAGAGCGTCGGAGTGATTGGCTAGGCAAGGTAGCGAGTTCAAGCGCCTTTTTCTGCTGGGCGGCCCAGGCATCCATCTTCCCCTCCAGCACGGCCAGCGGCATCCTGCCCCGGCGAAACAAGGCAGCCCTCTATTTCGGCCGTGGCGCCCTGTTCCGAGATGGGTTCGTTGTCCATCCTGTACTTGATGGCCGGCGCGCGGGTCATGCCTTTAGTGTGCAGGCACACCTGCTGCCGTGTTTTGGAGCAAGAGCCGGTTTGGCCTGGAATTGCCCCCCTACACGAGCACCACCGTGCTGACCCTACCGGTGACCGGTGGCCACTCAAGACACGGTGAAGCTCGTACGCGATGCTAGAACGGGCTTAAAACGCCTGTGGCAGCCGGGGCAGCACTACCCCAAGGCCGGCATTGTGCTCGATGGGCTCGAACAGGGCCAGCAGCAGCTGACCCTGTTCGAGCCCCGGTCGTGTCGGCGCAGCGCCAGCGCCTGCTGCTGGAGCTCGACGCACTCAACCGTCGCTTGGGGAAAGGCACCGTGCAGCTGGCAGCCACCACCCGCCTACCCGGCCAGGCGCGGGCGCCCTAGGAAGGGCAAGTCCAGTGGCGCAGCCCGCAGTATACTACCCGCTTGGAGAAGCTGCTGCTAGTGCGCTAAAACCTGCCGCGGCAAGCCTCCTCCGAGGTACGCGTAAGGCTCAACTCGTCCAGGTGCTGCGACTTCCCAGTGGGGCGGCATCCGTGGCCGGTAGGCGAGGGCTCGCTCCGCCTGGCTGCAGGCCAGTACTTCCAAGGGTTTCCGGTACTTACAAGGAGTTGAAGTCCTTGTAAGTACCGGAAACCCTTGGAAGTACTGGAAACCCTGGGAAGTACTTCAACCCCTTGGAAGTACTGGAAGTCCTTGTAAGTACTGGGAAACCCTGGGAAGTACGGGGAAATACGGCTTGATCCGAGCCGCCGCCCGCAAAAGAAGGAAAGAACGCGCCCAATAGTCCGATTCCAAGGGCGTACCTGGCAAAAAACACCTCGATTCCGACCCGTTTTTCGGGGTCTGCCGCTGCGGCAGAGGGCGGCAGTGCACGAGCCCCCTCTGGGCCCGTAAAAAAAGGCCGTACCGTATAGGGATTACATGCCAAAAGCCCCCCTACTGCCGGTACTTGACACGACCCATATGCGTGCTTCACCGGGAGACACTAGAAACAGCCGCTTCGGCACGGCCCATTCGCTGCAAACGCCCTTTTTGCCTGCCCGCGCCCACGCTGCAACCCGCGTGGCCCAGCATGCCCGCTCCTATGGTCATCCGCTATTTTGCTGCGCCTCGTTGCCGGGCAGATAGGGAGTCCTCTTTCCTGGTGCCGGTACTGCCTTTTTTCGCTTGAAATACCTTGAAAAATGCCCCATCAATAGCCGCCTATTTGCGTGCCCATTAACGGCTAGCCGTAAAAATTGCATTTTGCCGCTCTTTTCGCTTCACCAGCTGCCCTAGGTAGAGAAGCCAGGGTTATCGTGCGCGCTATCAGCACGTACTGCGCCCGTATTTCCAAGGGTTTCCAGTAGATACAAGGGTTTGAAACCTTGTATCTACTGGAAACCCTTGGAAATACGGAAAAGCGAGCTCGTCGTCTCCCCTGTTGGCCTAACTGGACAGAGAAATCAGGTGCCTACCGCGAAAATTCAGGCCGAAACAGGATAATTCTACGGGTCTCTCGCCGTTAATAGGCGCTGTTTTCGGATGCGCTGTCCCGCCTTTTCCGGGCATCGGGAAGGGAGCGTGTTCGCAGGATGCCGCGGACCAGAAAACAGCCGGTGCGCGTACGCCAAATACCGTGAAAAACGGCACCTGGTACAGGGGAGAACAGCAGGCTTCCGTGTCGTCTGCTGGAAAGCAGCGCCCCCCCCTGTCACAGCCCATGAGCTGCAAACGCGGTTTTACACGCTATGCGGACGCGTCATGCCATCCCATGGCGAGCAGGCGCTTCCGTATCAACACCCCTCCTATTGCCTGTCGCGATTTCCTTCGTGGAGAAGAGCCCCCATTTCGCGCGTGAAACGCCACTGTTTCCAGCGAAAATTCCTGCAAAAAAGGCCGCGCAGTACCCCCTTTGAGGAGCATAGGAATCAATTTCCCGGAAAATGGTATTTTGCCGAGTAAGTGGCGCGTCGTGCCGCTGATACAAAGTTCTTGTAACACTCCGAGAAGTACTTCAGCAAGCACTTACGGAAGTTCCATAAGTGCTTGTGAGGAATACAGAGTTGCTGAGAACCTCAAGTATTACTTGAAGTATGGTTTGGTTGCCTCTATTCCTAGCCCTAATGTTGCCTGTTGAACAACGGCTTTCTGCCGGTGCTTCTAGAGTGTAGGCTAGTAACGTATGCTACCGAGGTGATAGGTACCAACCGGAAGAAGTTTTATCAGGAATATTTATTCATGCTTCAAGCCCAAAAAGCTTCGGCTAGTTAAGGCACATTAAACAAGCTAACCTTTACTATGGACTTCCTTCTACTTAGGAATTCCGCGCCGGATTTTCTGCTTTCGGCTTTCCTCCTGCTGCCGGATATGGGCCGGGCGTGGTTCTATTTTCGCTCCTTTAAAGAGCATGTCTAGGGCTTCATGTAAAGCCTGCTTTTGGGTGTACTCGTACTGCCCTTTCGTGCGCTTGGTATGCACGTAGTCTTTTAGCTGCTCTAGGTACTGCTGGCCAATGATGAAGGTCTGTCGAACATCAATATCCTCTTCAGGAACATTAGTAACAGTAGCAACATCAGTAACACTAGTAATATCATTGGCTTCTCTACTAGCCAGGGCCCTGGCGTTTAAGACTTTGATCCTTTCCCTTGCTTGCGCAGCTTTCTCCTTTACCGTTTGCAAATCTACTGGGCTACGGTCTTGTTCTAGAAAATCTAGGATGTCCTTCTCCGATATCCGTTTGGCGGCTTCCGGTTTAGCCGGCAACTGTTTAAATGATTTTGCCATAAAGAGCCGTGTTTAACGCGTCAAAATTTCCTGAATGAGCGAGTGGTAGTCGGCAGCCCCAGCGCTGCTAGGGGCGTAGCTGAAGATATCCTGGCCCAAGTGGGGTGCCTCGCCCAGGGCAATAGTTTCCCGTACCGTACTAGTGAGTACCATATCCGGATACTTCTCCCGGATAGTCTCGGCCGTTTCACGCCGCAACACTTTGCGCGCATCGAAGCGGGTAAAGAAGATACCTCCCACCGTTAAACCTGGGTTTAGGCGCTTCTTAACCCGGGAAACCATCTCCAGTACCTTTTCCAGCCCATCCGTCGCGTAGAGCTGCGCTTCCAGCGGAATATACAGAGCATCAGCGCAGGCATAAGCGTTGAGGGTGATCAGTCCCAGCGCTGGAGGGCAGTCCAGAAGGATGTAGTCGCAGCGCTCTTGTAGTGGTTCCAGAAGCTCCTTCAGCAGAAATTCCCTGTCAAGCTCATCCCCTTTCACTTTCTCAAAGCTGGACAGTGCAGGAGAGCCGGCAATCAGAGCAAGGTTCTCCTGAAGAGGATACGCCTTGACTTTATACTCCTGCAGCAGGGCGCCATACACGTTGAACTCAGCATCCGTTAGGCCCAGTCCACGGGTTAGATTGATCTGAGGGTCCAAATCGACTAGGAGTACTTTATACCCTTCCCGGGCTAATCCAGCACCCACGTTAGCGGCAGAGGTGGTCTTGCCCACCCCACCTTTTTGGTTTGTGAAAGCGATAATCTTGCTCATGCGGCAATACTACAAATAGAAATTCAGGTTATATATGTTACTGATGCACGGGCGTGTTATAAATGTTTCAAGTGTTATTAATGTTACTAGTGTTACTTATGTTCATTTTGTTATTAATGTTCCAGGTATTACCCACGTAACATGTTAATGTGACACCAGTTTATTAATCCTACAATTTATGGAATACCAATAGTTAGGTAGAGATGCTAGGGATCGGCACCTAACTATTGTGGTTTACTAAGCGCGGTGACGCCATCTTGTTATTTGAGGTAGGAATGTGACCAGGGCTTGAACTGGCAGGGGGTATTGAAACTTATAAAACGTGGTTTTTAGAAAGCGACTTATAAAATGTGGTTTTATATTAGTTTGGTAATACAAATACTTAACATAGTGCAATCGCCGAGCTCGTATGGGTCTTTCCCACCCATTTGATGCTTTTTGTTGCTGTTCTGATAAAACCACGTTTTATAAGCGGCACAACATCTCTAAGAGCTTAAGTCAGAGGGTAACATCAAATTTGTGAAATCTTTAAGCATTTATCTATTTGCAGGGGATATAACTCACTAAATATCAATGGTATATAAGAGTATTAAACCACGTTTTATAAGTTTTATACCACTTTTTATCAGTTAGGACGCACGTTTTATAAGCGAAAAACCACGTTTTATAAGTCTATCTACCACATATTATAAGTGTAAAACCACGTATAAAAAGACTAGTGGTTTTTGTACTGTCTCTTTCCTACATTTAGCGAAATATTCCCCCTATGCAGCAAGATAGTACATCCTTATCGGCCTTAGCTATTCGCCAGCACAATGCGATAACCACTGCGCGGTACGATTACTCGGCATGTCAGTTAGATATCTTATTCTATGTACTTTCCAAGCTGCGGAAAGATGATGGGCCGGATACCCAATACTGCATCTACGTCAAAGATATCGAGGACATGACTGGCCGTAAGTGGAATTACCAGCAGTTGCGTGAAGCCACCGCCGATATGGGTTCACGGATGTTTGAGGTGGAAAATGCCCAGGTGTATAAGCAGATCTGGATGTTTCAGAAGGTAGAATACATCAAAGGGAAGGGCTATCTAGAGATTGAGCTTTCGCGTCATATCCGCCCCTACCTCTATGAGCTGAAAGATAACTTCACCTCCTATCAATTGCATTCTGCTCTTAAGCTGACTAGCAAATATGCTAAGCGCATTTACCAGCTGGCTTCACAGTGGAAGGACATTGGAGAGACGAAAGCCTATGACTTGGAAGATTTTAAGCTCATGCTTAAGCTCAAGGATCCGACCGGAAAAGAACCCGAGCAGTTCCAGAACATCAGTCAACTCAAAGCCCGGGTGTTGGATATAGCGGTTCGGCAGATCAATGAGCACACTGACCTGCAGATTGACTATAAGCTACAGAAGAAGGGGAGGTCTTTCACTGGGGTTCGCTTTTATGTGCAGCGCCAACAGCCACAGCAATTACCTATTCTCTTTGGCGATGGGCCGGATGATACGCGGACGCAGATAGCCCGGCAGCATTTGGAAACGTTAGGTATTGCGCAAGTCGAATTAGTGCAGCAGATTTTAAGCCAGCCAAGGCTAGTAGATGAGCTATTCAAATTCATGTATAAGCTCAAAACAGATAAAGTAAAGGCTGATCGTAACCCAGGGGGGTTATTTCTGAAGATGCAGGGTTTACGATAAGTCGAAAAACCACTTTTTATAAGTGCATCCAAACTAAATGTTACACAGTAATATCAGTAACACTATGTTATCATAATCTCTAATGGCTTATAAGTCATGATTTTATAATGGCAGAGTTATTAGGCCTCCTATCTCGCGCTTGTCGCTTTGCTGAAACCACCGTTTGTAAGATGGGACAAGGGCGCTAAGGCCCGCCAATGCCTTGGTTAAAGCATTGTTTTGTAAAGGAATGAGGACGATGCTAGGCTTTATACCAAGCGTCTTCGGCTTGTTGGAGGGTTCGCCCGACGTGGTCAAAGAGCAGGGTCATGTTGGTGGCAAAGGGCGGCTGCATCACGTCCCACTCCCACCCCAAGGGGATGCTCGGAAAATGGTTGCTGAGCTGCTGCAAAAAAGCGGGCCATCCGAGAAGGGATTCCGTCAACCTCAAGTACGATCCATTGCTAAAGAACAGGTCCAGGCAGATTTCGTCAGTAGTGAGGCAGTCGAGCTTAAAGCCAAACGCACTCTGCAGAGCAGCCCACTCATAATGCCCCTTTCCATAGGGCTGGATGAGGCGAAAGCCCGTTTCGCCGAAGACAAAGGCACCTTCTGCAGAACAGGAATCAGAACAGGTCATGGGATAGCGCGGAAAACCAAGCATCAGATGTACTCTGTGGGTAAGGCGAAAGTACCACCATTCCAGGGTAAGGTTAGAGGAGGTAAAACCTACCATTTTTCCGAGGCGGGTCCCATACCTAATCTTATGTAAAGGGAAATTTCTGAGAAGGGAAGCTATTAATCTTTTGCCTACTCTTGCCAGAAAGTACA
>NZ_JAUOFB010000012.1 GCF_030542105.1 Hymenobacter sp. BT730 | reverse complement strand
CGCCGCCAACCCTATCTTGTAAGGCCTCCCGCGACTTCGTGCTGCGGGAGGCCTTCTTGCTTGTACACAAAGTTGAAAAGGGTAAGCTGCTTCTGAGGAAATTATCTTGACTGATTTATAGAATATGCGCATAAATCCTCATGTAGTATTTGTTACTATATGAGGATTTATGCTTATAGTATCTTTTGTTGACTATTATTATAGAAGAATGAGGATGCTGTTTTGTATACCCTGAAGCTCCTCTTGCAGCAGTAGACTTATTTTTGTGTCTATCTTCCCAACTAATTACTTTCTACATGGCATTTGTGTATCCTTGGTTTTTAGTGGGGATGCTTTCATTAGCAATACCAGTTGCGATTCATCTATTTGAGTTGCGGCGAGTTCAGCGTATTGCTTTCACAAATGTCAGCTTTATAAGAGAAGTAAAGCTTATATCTGCTCGGCAACGTAAAGTGAGGCATTTGCTAGTCCTGCTTACTCGCCTTGGCTTCTTATTCTTTCTAGTATTATTATTCTGTCAACCATTCCTGCCAGCGGCCAACAGACAAACCAAGGATAACAACTCTATTGCTGTTTTAGTGGATACTTCACCTAGTATGCAAGGTCATACAGAGCGTGATATATCGTTATTAGATAGAGCTGTAGACCTTAGCAGTGATCTGTCCTTAGTTGTGCCTCGTGGTACCCAATTTTATTTACCTTCTCTTCAATCTCAACTCTTAGATGCAGTAGCTTTTAGGAAGCAGTTAGAGAGCCTCTCCATTTCGGGGCATAATACAGGATTAACATCTGCTATAAGTAAATCCCGAAGCAATGTATTACCAGCTAAGCAACTTTTCCTATTCTCTGATTTTCAAAAGTCAGCTTTCCCAGCTAATTTTCTTTCTACTATAGATTCAACTAAAGAGGCGTTTTTGGTGCCAATCCACCGTTCAGCTTCTGCTAATGTTTATGTAGATAGTGTTGTATTAGATGATCCTTTCATTCGTACAGGCGTTGATATTCCACTGAAAATACGGTTACGAAATGGAGGCAATGCAACAGCGAACAATGCCCAGGTAAAAGTCTTTGTTGGGCAACAATTGGTTAGTACGTATCAAGCGGATTTGCCGGCGGGTGGGATATCCACGAGTTTGGTGAGAGTTCGGCTGGCTTTAAATAGCATTCATTTATGCCGGATTGAAGTAGAAGATGAGCCTATTACATTCGACAATACATATTACTTCACTTTACAGCCTTCAGCCAAGATTCATATTACTGATATTGTGGCGGGTACCTCTCCAACCCAACAAGTGTATGGAAATGAGCCTTTATTTGATTATTCTCTAAATACTCCTGATAGAGTTAATTACTCTGGCATTGCTGAGAGTAATTTAGTAGTGGTGCAGGAGTTAAAGCAGGTTTCAAGTGGACTTATAGAGGCCTTAAAACGCCACGTTTCGCAAGGGGGAAGTGTATTGGTTGTACCCTCAGCAGAAAGTAATACAAGAGAGGCTTATAGCCGATTATTACGTGAGTTAGGTGTAGGAGCGGTGCAATGGAATCCTGTGCCTGTTGGGGTGCCCGTATTACGGGAGGTGGCGCCGCCTAACCAGCACAACCCATTTTTCCGGGAAGTATTTGCAAAGCAAAACAAGGTAGGGAGTATGCCCAAGGCGGCACCGGTGTTGCGCTGGGCTCGCTCGGGCCAGGATATATTGAAAATGCGGGATGGAGATGGGTATCTGGGGGAGTTTCCGAGCGGGCCAGGCAAAGTATATCTGCTGGCAGCACCCTTACGTGGTGGCTTTTCTGATTTTAGCAGCCATGCTTTGTTTGTGCCTGTAATGTATCGGTTGGCGATGGAAAGTTACCGAACTGGTCAGCTTCCAGCTTATCAGCTCACGCAGGGGAGCGTGGCACTCTCTGTGCCAGTAAACTCTACTAAAAACCTGGCAGATAAAGCCGTATTTAAACTGCAGCAAGACAGTAATATTTTCATTCCAGTCCAACGGATACAAGCTGGTAAGATAGTTTTAACTGTTCCTACAGGGTTAACTACTCCAGGTTTTTATGTGCTTACTCAGAAGGAGAAACCTATTACCACTCTAGCATTTAATCAGGCTAAGCGCGAGTCGGAACTGGCGAGCTATTCTGTGGAGGAATTGCGCCAGCTTATTGGTGCAACGCATCCTAACGTGCATTTATACGAGGTAAGGGAAGGGGACTCGGTAGCAGCTCAGTATAAAGCGGAACGTATAGGCAAGCCCTTGTGGCAGTATTGCCTGGTAGCGGCGTTGGCTTGCCTTTTAGCCGAAGTTGTGTTACTGCGCTTCCGGCGCAAAGTAAAAGTGGCTACTGCTGTTGCAGTCCCAGTGGCATAAGGACTGGTTTTGCGGAAAAGCCTCTATCTTTCCGCTTTTAGTTTTTGCCCGTGTCAACTACGCATTCTTTTTCCCAGCGCATTCTACGTACGGCCCTGCTTTTTGGCATTGGGGTGGGGGTGCTTTCCTTGCTTTGGCTGGTGTTCCTCTATCTGGGTGGGGATAACCCATACGGCCCTAAACGCCTGATGTCGACGGTGCTGCTTCCTTTTGCCGCCGTTTTATGTCAATGGTATATCCGGCGCTATTTTATGCCTACAGGTCCTGGTTTAGGGCGCTCTGTGCTCACCGGTCTTCTCACAGTCATATTTGCTTCTGTTATTTCCGCTGGTGGGCTTTATGGTTTCGCCCGCGCTGCTGACCCGGAGCTGATTGAAAAGAATGGCAATGAATTGCGCGCCATATTACAAGCAGGAAAAGGTACTTACCTGAAGCAGCGAGATGGTGCCAAGCGCTTTCAGCTGGAAGAAGCTGCCTTGCGGCATACCCCGCAAGCGGATGAGCTGGCAATGGATGAGTTTTATAAAAAATTGATTCTAGGAGTATTGTTTGTATTGCCGGGAGCTATTTTCTTCCGGAAATAAGTGCGCATTCCTGTCTTTCTCCCTTCACCCCCAATCATCTTATGGAAAACACTGCTACTTCTGTTACACCTTCCTCAGTTGGTATCCGCTATGGCGTATTAACGGGCTTGGTGTCCATTATTTACTCCTTTATTCTGCTGGCTACCCAACAGGAAGGAAATACCACCTTAAGCCTGTTGGCCTTTCTAATCTGGATTGGCGGTATTTGGATGGCCCATAAATACTTTAAAGCTCACAACGAAGGCTTTATGTCCTATGGACAGGGTATAACCATTGGGGTTTTGCTTTCACTCGTGTCCGGCATATTGGGTGCTACTTTCCGCTATATCTACATGGAGTTTATTGACCCGGCTGCCATGCAACGTGGTATGGAAATGGCCCGCACCAAGCTGGAAGAGAAAGGAAATCTGAGCGATGAGCAAATTGATCAGGCTGTTGCTATGTCCCAGAAGTTCAGCGCTGGTCCAGTTGGCTTGGTCATAGCTATTGTAAGTGCCGTTGTAATTGGCTTGATCCTTTCGTTGATTATTTCGGCCATCACCAAAAATACCCGTCCCGAGTTTGAGTAAGCGTTTGCCGCAACATTTTCCCGTTGAGCTGTCTATCGTAATTCCGCTGCTTAACGAAGCCGAGTCATTGCCGGAACTCACGCGGTGGATCCACCGCGTGCTTTCTTTGCATGGGCTTACCTATGAGGTTCTACTGATTGATGATGGCTCTACGGATGCATCCTGGGAGGTAATCGAGGATCTGTCGCAGGAGGATATTCATTTGCGCGGTATTCGCTTTAACCGCAACTACGGGAAGTCGGCGGCGCTGAATGTGGGCTTTAAAGCGGCTGTAGGCCGGGTAGTTTGCACAATGGACGCCGACCTGCAGGACTCGCCGGAAGAGCTGCCGGACCTCTACCAGATGATTACCCATGATGGGTATGACCTGGTGAGCGGCTGGAAGAAAAAGCGCTTCGACCCGATTAGCAAAACCATTCCTACGAAGCTCTTCAACGGCGTTACCCGCTGGATTTCGGGCATTCAACTGCACGACTTCAACTGCGGGCTCAAGGCCTACAATTACCGGGTCGTGAAGTCTATTGAAGTATACGGGGAGATGCACCGCTACATTCCCGTTATTGCCAAATGGGCTGGTTTCCGGCGGATTGGCGAGAAGGTAGTGCAGCACCAGGAGCGCAAGTATGGTACCACCAAATTTGGCCTGGAGCGGTTCGTTTACGGCTTTCTGGATTTACTGAGCATCACGTTTGTGAGTCGGTTCCGGAAACGACCCATGCATTTCTTCGGCACGGTGGGCATGCTCTCTTTTCTGACGGGTATACTCATTACGTTATGGCTGATAGGGGAGAAGGTGTACCTGGCGGCCCAAAATCTAAAAGCCCGGGACGTAACCGACCAGCCTTTGTTCTTCCTGGCTTTAGCAGCAGTTATTGTGGGTGTACAGGTGTTTGTGGGTGGTTTTCTGGCCGAAATGGTGCAATTGAACGGCCCGCGCAAGAACCAGTATCTGGTGCGGGATAAGCTTAATCTGGAATAGCTCATAGAGGCCAGCATCCGTCATTTCGCTAAGCATATTGCTTATGAAAGTTGTTATCATTGGTCCGGCATATCCATTGCGGGGTGGTTTGGCCACCTACAATGAGCGGCTGGCACGGGCTTTCCGGGAAGCCGGCGACGAAGTGCGACTGGTGACGTTTTCATTGCAGTATCCCGACTTTCTGTTTCCGGGGCAAACTCAGTTTAGCACCGAGCCTGGCCCGGCCGATCTGGATATAGAAGTCAGTATTAACTCTGTAAACCCCCTTTCCTGGCTGAAGGTGGGGGAGAAGCTGCGCCGGGAAAAGCCGGATCTGGTGATTTTTCGGTTCTGGCTGCCCTTTATGGGGCCCGCGCTGGGGTTCATAGCCCGCCGCATCCGCCGCAACCGCCACACGCGTATTGTGGCCATCACTGACAATGTAATTCCGCACGAAAAACGGCCCGGCGACCGGCCACTCACGCGGTATTTTCTTTCGGCCTGCCATGGTTTTGTAACCATGTCACGAGCGGTGCTGGCCGATTTGCGTCTGCTGCATTTTAAACAGCCGGCCCGCTACCAACCGCATCCGCTCTATGACAACTTTGGTCCCCTGAAATCAAAAACTGATGCACTGCGTGCATTGGGGCTGGATGACCAGTTTGGCTATCTGCTGTTTTTTGGTTTTATCCGAGCCTACAAAGGGCTGGATATATTGCTGGAGGCTTTTGCTGATGAGCGACTAGCGCGCTTACCCGTGAAGCTGATAGTGGCCGGCGAATTCTATGAAGACGCCGCCCCTTATGAGGTACTCATTCAGAAATACCACCTGGAAAGCCGCCTCGTGCGCGCCACCGACTTCATCCCGAACGAGAAAGTAGTCTACTATTTCTGTGCAGCCGATATGGTGGTACAACCCTATAAAAACGCTACGCAAAGCGGTGTTTCTCAGATAGCCTACCACTTTGAGCGGCCCATGTTAGTAACCGACGTAGGCGGACTGGCCGAACTGATTCCGAATGGGGAAGTAGGCTATGTAGTAAAACCTACGCCCAAGGCCATTGCCGATGCTTTGGTAGATTTCTACGAGCATCAGCGCGAGGCAGAGTTTACCACCGGCGTATGGGAGCGGAAAAAGCAGTTTTCCTGGAGCGAAATGGTGCAGGCCCTGAAAGACGTAGCGCAGCCCAAGTAGTACGAAGTAAAAACTGGCCGTTATAGGCTTTTCTGCACGGCAGCAAACACCTTATCCGCCGGTAAATCTTCCATGCAGCTGGTGCCCAGCTTACACGTTCCCCGGTAGAAACAAACGCACTGGCGGTCAGGCTGCACTAGCTGGCCACGACCGTAGAGGTCGAATTCGCAGGGGTTGAAGATGTTGTTCATGAGCACTGTCGGCTTCTGCAGGGCTATGCTGATGTGCATAGCCATAGTCACCTGCGTTACTATGAGGTCCATCTGGTGCATCAGGTTGATGAACTGCTCCAGTGGGAATGTGCCCAGGTAAGTAGCGCCGGTAGTAGCCCGTAAGCGCTGGTTACGCTCATCCTCAGCGGTGCCGCCCAGCAGTATGGGTGCGTATCCGGCCTGCTGTAACTGGGTGATTAACTCAATCCATTTTTCATCTGACCACAGGCGCGTGGTCCACCGGTCGCCGCAGCCGGTATTCAGGCCGATGCGCGGCTTGCCCGTCGGCAGCGCCGACCAATCGTAGCCTTTGTCCTGGTGGTTGTCGAATACATATTCCTCGCCCCGAAACTCATAGCCACACAGCTCAAAGATTTCCTGCACATAAGGCTTTTCATTCTGTTGGCTAAGCTCATCAAACACGCCCGTGAGGAACTTGTGGTTGGCCAGTGTATTGCTGGGCCAGGCCACGCCATTAGGGTGCAGTGTATAGCCAAACTTCTGCGTAGCCCGGATAGAATCGTGCAGGGCGCAGGCTTCTTTGTCTTTATCGAGGTTAAACAGAATATCAAACTCCCGCGCCTGTAGATGTAGGACGGAGGACAACTCTAGCTTCAGAACCTCGTCAATTTCGCCCTGCGGCAGAATAGCCGGCGTGAGCGTGAGCCAAGTGATTTTAGCCGCCGGATACTCCTGCCGGAGCCGCCGCAGTAAAGGCGTCGTCCGAATAACATCACCAATAGCTCCCAGCTTAATAATCAGGATGCGCTGTAGTACCGGCACATATACAGGACAATCAGCGCATTGATAGCCATGCTCTTTATTCGGGCGGCAGGGAATATCACCGCGAAAATGGCGGCAGTCTGGATGAACGGAGATGCCGTTAAGCTCAGGCATTGGGAGAATATTTGGGAGCCAGATGGTAGCCCCACTTAGTCAAAGGGAGGAAAGCAAGCTTTTACGAAGAGCTAGATGCCCACGTAATTCATCGGCGTAATAGCGCGCAACTCCGCTTTCACGGCATCACTCACGTTTAGCGTGCCGATAAACTCGCTGATGGTTTGCTGCGTGATGGGGCCGTGGGTGCGCGTGAGGGCCTTGAGGGCGTTGTAAGGGTCTGGGTAGTTTTCGCGGCGCAGAATGGTCTGGATAGCCTCGGCTACTACCGGCCAGTTGGCTTCCAGGTCTCGGCGGAGGGTTTCCTCATCCAGCGCCAGCTTATCGAGGCCGCGTTGCAGAGCCGTGAGAGCAATGAGCGTATGACCCAGCGGCACGCCCAGGTTACGGAGTACGGTAGAGTCGGTCAGGTCGCGCTGCAGGCGGCTGATGGGCAGTTTGGCCGCCAGGTGCTCCAGCACGGCGTTGGCCAAGCCAAGGTTGCCTTCGGCGTTTTCAAAATCGATGGGGTTTACCTTATGCGGCATGGCCGAAGAGCCTACCTCCCCCGCTTTGATAGTCTGGCGGAAATACCCCATCGAAATATACTGCCACACGTCGCGGGCCAGATCAATGAGGATGGTATTCAGGCGCTTCAACCCGTCGCAGAGAGCTGCCAGGTGGTCGTAGTGCTCAATCTGGGTGGTAGGGAAGGAGCGGTGCAGGCCCAGCCGGTCGTTCACGAAGTGCTGACCGAACTCGTGCCAGTCGATGCTGGGGTAGGCTACGTGGTGAGCATTGAAGTTGCCGGTAGCACCGCCGAATTTTGCCGCAAAGGGTATTTGCGCTAGTAGGTCTACCTGGGCATCGAGGCGGGCCACAAACACCTGAATTTCTTTGCCCAGGCGAGTAGGCGAGGCAGGCTGCCCATGGGTGCGGGCCAGCATGGGTATGGCCGCCCAGGTAGTGGCGCGGTCGGAGAGATGGTTGCGCACGTTGGCGTAAGCAGGTAGCAGCACTTTTACTACAGCATGCTGCAGGCTCAGCGGAATAGCCGTGTTATTAATGTCCTGGGAAGTGAGGCCAAAGTGAATAAACTCCACGAATTGCTCTAGCCCCAAAGCCATGAATTTATCCCGCAGAAAGTATTCCACGGCCTTCACGTCGTGGTTGGTGACTCGCTCATGAGCTTTTACTGCCTCCGCATCTTCTGCCGAAAAATCGAGGTAGATCTGGCGCAGGGCCCCAATAACTTCCTCTGATACTGTCTCCAACTGGGGCAGCGGTAGCTGGCGCAGGGCAATAAAATACTCCACTTCCACCAGCACCCGGTAGCGAATCAGGGCCAGCTCGGAAAAGAAGGCGGCCAGCGGCGCCGTTTGGCGACGGTAGCGCCCATCCAGCGGCGAAACGGCAGTAAGCGCAGAGAAAGAAGTGGTATCGGTTGAGGCAGACATGCGTATAGAGGAGTTGGACCGGTGGACCAAAGGTAAGGAATGCCCGCTCTGCCCGACAGGGCACGCGGCGGTTTTCACTACCTTTGTCCTCCGAGCGGCACTGGGTTCGGCATGAATCTAGCTATGCCCGGCCGCAACTTCTCTCCTCTGTTTGCGCGTGACTTCAACTACGAAAAAAAGAATAGGCATTGCTCTGGGTAGCCTGGTGGTGCTGTTGGCCTTGGCCTTGGCTATATTTCTGCTAAAGCGTCAGGAACTGTTGCAGTATGCGCTACGCCAGGTAAAAGCAAAGGTAGAAGCCAAATATCCCGTTACGCTAGCCTTAGGTCCGGCCCGTTTTGTGGATCTGAATACCGTGCGTATTGATGGGGTAAGTCTGGTGCCCACTGCCCGGCCCGATACGCTGCTGCAGGCCCGGCACATTAATGCTTCTATTAGTCTGAAGTCCCTGTTTGCGCGGCGCCCCGTGTTCAGCGGTCTGCAGATTGACAGCGCCCGTTTCACAGCCCGCAAAACCGCTACTACCGACAATTATTCTTTTCTATTCAAGAAACAGAAAACCGCCGTTAAGCGGGATACCACGCAGGGCGCCAACTATGGCCTGATGGTTAACCAATTGCTGGAAACAGTTTTCGACAATATTCCCGGGGAGGCCGACTTCCGCAGCTTCCTGGTTACTTACCGCAGCCCGGATCATTCCGCTACCATCACGATGCCGCGCTTCTCTATTGAAGATGGCGACATTCAGGGCCAGCTCACGGCCGATATCGACTCCGTGGTAAATCGGTTTGGCCTGCAGGGGCACGTAGAGCCCGGTGATTATTCGCTCACGGCCAATGTATATGGGCTGGATGGGCGCCCCGTGGTGATGCCTTATGTGCAGCGCCGCTATGGTGCCCGGGTACAGTTTGATACCGTACGGGTTAGCCTGACCGGAAAAGACCTGAACAATGATGAGCTGACTATCAAAGGCACGGCCTGGGCCCGCAACTTTGTGGTGCACCACCCCAAACTAGCCGACCACGATGTGCGCTTCCCCCGCGCGGGGATAGACTATGTAGCTACCTTGGGCCAGGCCTACGCTGCGCTGGAAAAAGGCACGAAAGTGACCTTGAACCAGATGGAAGTATTTCCGCAAATCAGCGTGCGCAAACTGCCGCGCAACAAGCGGGTGATAGGAGAAAGTAATGGGGTAAAGTCGCGGGATGAGATGCTGGCCGGCTTGCAGGTGAAAGCCCTGGTTGAATCTGGCGAAACGCCTGCCAACGACTTTTTCAATGCCTTGCCCGAAGGTATGTTCAGTACCCTGGAAGGTATGCAGGGCAAAGGAACGCTAACCTACCGCCTGAGCGCTGATCTGGATATGAATAAGCTGGATAGCCTCAAGTTTAATTCCTCGCTGAAAGGCAGGGATTTCCGCATTACGCGCTTTGGCCGCGAGGACCTGAGCAAGCTGAATACCCCCTTCTGGTACACGGCCTATAACGATAAGGGCGACTCCATTAAAACCTTCCAGGTAGGTCCGCCTAACCCCAAGTTCGTACCTTTCAACCAGGTGTCGCCGTACCTGAAATATGCCATTCTAACGGCAGAGGACCCCCGCTTCTTTACCCACAAAGGCTTTATGGAAAAAGCTTTTGTGAAGTCCATCATCCAAAATATTAAGGAGAAACGCTTTGCGAGGGGTGGTAGCACGCTTTCTATGCAGCTGGTGAAGAACGTATTTCTGACCCGGCAGAAGACTGTGACGCGCAAAGTAGAAGAAGCACTTATTGTCTGGTTGATTGAAAATACGCACATCGCCACCAAAGAGCGGATGATGGAGGTATACCTGAACATTATTGAATGGGGGCCGAAAATCTATGGGGTGAAAGAGGCCGCGCAATTTTACTTTGACAAGCAGCCCGCTAATCTGAGCTTGTCAGAAAGCCTGTATCTGGCCAGTATAATTCCGCGCCCTAAATTCTATCGGAACGGCTTTAACCAGTATGGGGAGATGATGAGCAGCGCGCGCTATTTCCACCGCCTCATTGCGCAGCTTATGACCCGGAAGGGCTACATCTCGCAGGGAGACTACGAAGGACTGGGGTATCATATTAACTTTAATGGGCCAGCGCGCAAGTACATTGTGCGGGCCGTACGGGACACTGTGCGCACTGTCTCGCCCGCCGACTCCGCGCAGTTTGAGCCGCTTAACCTGATTGATTTGCTGGGCGGCGGTCAGGATGAAGGCGTTAATACCAACGTGCCGGAAGGAACCGAGCCACCCGCGCCCCCCAAGCAATAGCCTTACCTGCATTCTAAAACTAAACGCCCCATTGCCAGCTGGCAGTGAGGCGTTTATATGAACTGGGTGCTTATTAGAGACTGGAGTCTTCTACTGAATCATCGGCGGAGGGAAGATGTAGTTCCTCTTTTGGCTTAGGCAGCAACAAAGACAAGACTACCGATAAGACCAGAATCAGGCCCACCACCCCGAGAGAAATACTCATGGGCAGCTCATAGAACTCTGAAAGTAGCAGCTTCACACCAATAAAGATCAGGATAAGCGACAGGCCATAGTGCAGGTAGTGAAACAGCCGCATCAGCCCTTCCAAGGCAAAATAAAGTGCCCGCAGACCCAGCAGTGCAAAGACGTTGGAGGTAAAAACAATAAATGTGTCGCGCGAAACAGCCAGGATAGCGGGGATGGAATCTGCCGCAAAAACCACGTCAGTGGTTTCTACCATGACCAGCACCACAAACAAGGGCGTAGCAAACAGCAGCTTTTCTTTCCGAACAAAAAAGTTGCCACCCTCCAGCTTACTGGTAATGGGAAGGTGGCGGCTCAGGAACTTCACTATCGGGTTAGCATCGGGGTCAATTTCCGGCTCGCCGGCAGAGGTGGCCATCTTCACGCCGGTATACACCAGAAAGGCGCCCAGCACATATAGGAGGAAGTGAAACTTGGCCAGGAGTGCGGCGCCAGCCAGAATAAATATAGCCCGCAGCACCAGCGCGCCAATAATACCCCAGAACAGGATTTTGTGCTGGTACTCCTGCGGTACTCGGAAATAGCTGAAAATGAGTAGAAAAACAAAAAGGTTATCTACGCTGAGCGACTTCTCAATGAGGTAGCCGGTCAGGAACTCCATAGCTGCCTGCTTGCCCATGGTACGCAGCACCAGGTAGTTGAATAGCAGCGAAAGCAAAATCCAGAAGGCACTCCAGCCCAGGGCCTCGCGCATTCTTACCACGTGTGCTTTGCGGTTGAATACGAGTAGGTCGAGCAGGAGCATTGCCAGCACAAAAGCGACAAAGGCAACCCAAAACAGGGGAGTATTTTCCATGCAACGACATCAGGAACCACACAAAAGACAACCCCTCGCATAAGGGGGTAAAGCCCCTACCGTGTTTCGGGCGAGGAAGTTGCGGCCGTAGCCGAAACCGGAAGGGCAGGGGGAGTGGGAAAACGGTCAAAGCGGCGGAACCAGCTGCTGACCTTCATCTGAATAACTCCCAGTAAGGCTTCTTTAAAGATACCTTTACTCATTTTAGAAGCGCCCCGGGTGCGGTCGGTGAAGATAATAGGCACCTCCCGAATGCGGAAACCATATTTGAAGGCCAGCCATTTCATCTCAATCTGGAAGGCATAGCCGATAAACCGGATACGGTCCAGAGGAATAACCCGGAGCACCTGTGCCGTGTAGCATTTAAAGCCTGCTGTGGCATCCATAATGGGCATGCCCGTGATGAAGCGCACATAGGCGGAGGCAAACCAGGACATCAGCACCCGGTTCATAGGCCAGTTGACCACGTTCACGCCGTGAATGTAGCGGCTGCCGATGGCCATATCCTGGTTTTCCAGAGTGCAGGCTTCGTACAGCCGAATCAGGTCTTCGGGGTTGTGTGAGAAGTCGGCATCCATCTCAAACAAGTAGGAATAGCCACGGCTCAGGCCCCACCTAAAGCCATGCAGATAAGCTGTGCCCAGGCCCTGCTTGCCGGCGCGCTCTTCCAGAAACAGGCGGCCGGGAAACTCGGTCTGCAGGTCGCGCACAATCTGAGCGGTGCCATCGGGAGAGCCGTCATCGATGATCAGAACATCGAATGGCTTGGGCAACGAAAACACTTTGCGAATGATGAGCTCAGCGTTTTCCCGCTCGTTGTAGGTCGGTATGATAACGAGCGAATCGTTCATATTGGTCAAATATAGCAGGTCAGCGCTTCTTGCCCGCCGAAATCTTTTCGGCGGTCTGCCGGGCATAGCGGATACAGTCCGGAACGGAAACGCCCGCCTGCCAATTAGACACCACATCTACCCCAAATGTTGCTAATCTGGCTGCCGCTTCGCGAGCCGGGAGAATGCGCGCATCAAACTGAGGAATGGCGTGTTCCCACACAAAGCGCCGCTGCCACTGCGGCTGCCCAGCCCGGATGCCATACAGCCGGCATAACTCCTGGTGCACATGGAGCAACATGGCGGCCTCTGGGTCAAGGGCCGCTTCCTGGGAAAGGGCACCACCCACAAAGGTGGTAAAGAGCACTTCATCGGCAGGGCAGCGGTCTGGAAACAGGGAACTGCTCCAAATACTACCGGCGGAATAGGCACCTTCTACTTTAGGATGCAGGGCCCCAAAACCGGCCAGCAGATGCTGCACATCGGCGCGGCGATAAGCCGTATGCACCGCACACATGGTAGGGTAATATACCGGGCGGATAGCCTCTGCCTCCCTGGGGAACAGGTTGGCCAATACCTGGGCTGTTGCTGCCGTAGGCAGAGCTATAACTACTCGGTCATAGGCGCGGTCGGAGAAGGCGCCGCTGGGCGTGTGCACGTGGAAGCGGCCATCGGCAGCGCGCGTGAGCTGGGTCACGGGCTGGTGCAGGAACAGATGACCAGCCAACTGTGCCGCCAGCGCATTGGGGAGAGTATGCAGGCCACCCCGTAGTGAGATGGTGCGGCGGCGCTGGCCGGTACCTGCCTTGGCTAAACCCCGCAGTACGGAGCCGTGCTGCTGCTCCAGCTCGGCCAGTTTAGGAAAGGTGGCCTGTAGTAGAAGCTGGTCCGGGTCGCCGGCATAAATGCCGGATACGAATGGATTAACGGCGTAATCAACAATTTCCTGGTTGAAGCGTCGGCGAAAAAATGCGGCAATGGTTTCCGTAGGGTTTACCGGCCTTGCCGGCCGGAACAGTTCCCGCAGGATAGCCAGCTTAGCCTGAAGGCTGAAAAACCCGGACAGAAGCAGGCCCTGCGGTGAGCCGGGAAGCTTGCGGTAGCGGCCTCCGCGCAGTACATAGCGGTTAGCGCTGGTAGCAGTGGGTTCCTGTATTTGGGAAATTAGGTTGAGGTCCTGCAGCAGTTGCTCCAGCTCAGTTGAGAGCAGAAGGGAGTTAGGGCCCAGCTCTACCAGATACGGACCTTCACGACGGGTGCGCATGGTACCGCCGGGGTCATCATTGGCCTCAAACAAATCAAAAGAAACACCCGCCCGGTGCAGATAGTAGGCGGTGGTGAGGCCGGTGATGCCGCCACCCAGAATGGCAATGCGCATAAACAAAGAGACAGACGCAGAAGGAGGCCGCAAATTACATTCATACCCCGCAGGAATCAGTAGTTTTGGCCCGATGAATGAGCTGAAAACTTCTCCTACTATCCTTAACAAAGCCGTGTTCCTGGACCGCGACGGAGTCCTGAATGAAGAAATAGGCCACTACGTGTGGCACCCAGAGGAATTTGTGGTGTTGGAAGGCGTGCCCGAGGCCTTGGCGCGGCTAAAAGCGGCGGGCTATTATTTGGTAGTCGTCACCAACCAGGCAGGTATTGCCAAAGGCCTGTACACGGCCGACGATGTACATGCCTGTCATCAAAAGCTGCAGGAAGCGTGCGGTAACCTGATAGACGCGTTTTACTTTGCCTCGGCGCACCCGTCGGTATCGGAGTCGTTGATGCGCAAGCCGGATTCTCTGATGCTGGAAAAGGCTATGGCCCGGTTTAAACTGGACCCGGATCAGTGCTGGATGGTGGGGGATAGACTGCGCGATATGGAAGCCGGTGCCCGCGTAGGGGTGCTGGGTATTATGATAGGCAGTACCGAGCAGGTAGAATACACTCGTTCTGCCCCCAACTTATTAGCGGCTACTGACCTCATTTTGGCATTATAGGATTTAGTCCTATAAAAATAGATCCTGATACAAAAGAGAAGCCGCCTTCCTGGTTACGGAAAGGCGGCTTCTCTTTTGAAGGGTTTTAAGCAACTATTGCTGCTCAGAGGGAGGAAGCTGGCTGGTAGCGGCCACGGGCGAGGCTACCTGCGTGGCAGGCTTAACTTCTGAATAAGCGGGGCATTTGGTCTTGCATGACGCCAACCCTACTAAACCTACAACTGTCAATAGCAAAACTTTATTCATGCCTGAGTGCAAAAAAAAGGTGTGCGGATAAATGAATGATATGTGTGAAAAGCGCGTCCTAATGCAAAGAAACGCAAGATTTTGAAGCTTAGTATGTAGCCGATTACGTATCTAAAAAAGTCAATAAAAAAGCCGGTTTCCTGAATACACAGGAAACCGGCCAAAAATTCCAGCTTCAGAAAAAAAACTACTGGTGACTGATTGGGGTAGCGTTGCTGGCCATAATGGGAGAAGAAACCCGATTGGCAGATTTCGTGCTGCTATACGTAGGGCACTTGCTCTTATTGCAGCTACCCAGAGTAAGTGTGGCTACCGAAGCCAGCAGAAGTAATTTTTTCATAACGAAAGGCAGAAGAAGAAAAGAGGAGAAAACGAAGATATCAAAAGTACGGCTTCGCGGCGGCCGTACCAAAAGCCGCCGCAGAATTCCCTACGAAGTATAGCCCAGAATGCGCATCATCGACTCGCCGCTTTGCTCCTCGGCAAACACGTAATCGGTGAGCGTGCCGTCCTCGGCGCGGTCCAGAATCACCATTTTAGGCGCCGGAATCAGGCAGTGCTTTACGCCGCCGTAGCCGGAAAGGCTTTCCTGGTAAGCCCCCGTGTGGAAGAAGCCCACATACAGTGGCTTTTGGTCCACAGGCTTGCGCTCCGGCAGGAATACCTGGTAAATGTGCTTTTCCGCGTTGTAGTAATCCTGCGAGTCGCAGGTGAGGCCGCCCAGCTGAATCTTCTTGTATTTCTTTTCCCAGCCATTCACGGCCAGCATAATAAAGCGCTGGTTCAGCGCCCAGGTGTCGGGCAGGTTGGTGATAAACGAGCCGTCAATCATGTACCACAGCTCCTTGTCGTTCTGCAGCTTCTCATCCAGAATGGAGTAAATAACCGCACCCGATTCACCCACGGTGAAAATGCCAAACTCCGTGAAGATATCCGGCTCCGGCACACCTTCTTCCTGACAGATGCGCTGCACCGTACGCAGCACTTCCTCAATCATATAAGGATAGTCGTACTCCGGCTGCACCGATGTTTGAATGGGCAGGCCGCCGCCAATATCGATGGTCGTGAGCGTGGGGCACACTTTGCGCAGCTCCGTGTACTTGTGCACAAAGCGGCTCAGCTCGGACCAGTAATAGGAGGTATCCTTGATGCCGGTGTTAATGAAGTAGTGCAGCATGGTGAGCTCAAAGCGCGGGTCGTCTTTGATCTTCTGCTCATACAGCGGAATGGCATCGGCGTACCGAATACCCAGGCGCGAGGTGTAGAACTGGAAGCGCGGCTCCTCATCAGAAGCCAGGCGCATACCCACGTTGCACTTTTCGCGCACGTTGTCGTGGTAGTAGTCAGCCTCATTGGGCGAGTCCAGAATGGGCATACAGTTCACAAAACCATCATTGATGAGGTCGGTGATTTCCCGCTTGTATTCTTCTGTTTTGAAGCCGTTGCAGATAATATAAGTATCCTTCGAAACCTTGCCCTTCTTGTGCATGGCCCGAATGATGCTGATATCAAACCAGGAAGAGGTTTCGATGTGCACATCGTTCTTCAGCGCTTCTTCTACCACAAAGCTGAAGTGCGAGGCCTTGGTGCAGTAAGCATAGGAATAGCGGCCGGTATAGCCGGTTTTCTCAATGCCTTGCGCAAACCACTGCTTGGCGCGCTGAATCTGGCTGCTGATTTTAGGCAGATACGTGAGACGCAACGGCGTGCCGTGCTTCTCAATCAGGGCCATCAGATCAATATCGTGGAAGCGCAGCTCGTTGCTTTCCACATGAAAATCGGGGGTGGGCCAGTCAAATGTCTGGCTGATGAGGTCGTGATAGGTATCCATTCAGGGAATTAGGTTTTTCTGGGTTCGTAGCGGTTTTTCGTGGTTGGACGGCTGGAAAAGCGTGCATTATTCCCAAAATCAGCCTAAAAAGTTGGCTGAAATGAAAATTGACCCACGAAAAACCAAAACCAACAACGAAAACCCCGAACTTAGTGCTCGCAAAGATACCCCGCCCGCGGGGTTTTGGTTGTGCTTTGTTCGTTGGTTGCGCCGGAAGGTCCGGGCGCGTCAAGCCTGAGTGGCCCGCAGCTGCTCAATCGGCAAGCATTAAAACCACCCTAACCTCTTTCCTGCCCATGTAATATGCGACGCATAAAGCTTCTGGAAGTACGCTCCGAACTCGGAGCTGGTACCCGTGGCGCTAGCCTGGGGGTAGATGCCCTCAAAGTGGCCTGCCTCAACAAAGGGTCCGATTACTTTCGTCGGTTCAACTCCGTGGCCATCCCGGATCTGAACCACGTGCTCTTCGACAAAAATCATTTTCCGAAGGCCAAGCACATTGATTCCATTTATACCGTGCAAAAAGGCATTGCCAACACGGTAGAGCAAACCCTGCGCTTCGGGGAGTTTCCGCTGGTACTGGCCGGCGACCATAGCAACGCCTCGGCCACCATTGCGGGTATTAAAGCGGCGTATCCGCACAAAACCCTGGGCGTGGTTTGGATTGATGCCCATGCCGACATTCACTCGCCCTACACCACGCCCTCCGGCAACATGCACGGCATGCCGCTGGCCATCAGCCTGGGCGATGATAACATGGAGTGCCAGCGCAATGTCATTGAGCCGGAAACCGAGTTTTTCTGGAAGCGTCTCAAAGACCTAGGCGAGCCCGGCCCCAAAATTACCCCCGACCACTTAGTATATGTGGTGGTGCGCGACACGGAGCACGAGGAAAATGCCATTATTGAGCGCCTGGGCATCAAAAACTACAAGCTGGACGAAGTAAAGGCCAAAGGCACCCGCCGCATTGCCCGCGAAATTTATGAGCGGCTGCGCTTCTGCGACATGGTCTACATCAGCTTCGATGTTGATTCCCTGGACTCCCGTTTCAGCAAAGGCACCGGCACGCCGGTAGAGGAGGGCCTGAACGTGGAAGAAGCCATTAGCCTGTGCCGCGCCCTGCTGGAAAACGACCGGGTCATCTGCTTCGAGATGGTGGAAATCAACCCCACGCTGGACAGTGAGAATACCATGGCCACCAATGCCTTCGATATTCTGGAAGCAGCTACGGATGCTATTCAGAACCGACTGCGCATGGAGGAAGTGACGAGCAGGTAACTATATTGGATAAAGCTTCCGGCTCCAGTCAACAGTTCCCTCCTAAATAAGGACTGGTTGGCTGGAGCCGGAAGCTGATTTTAAATGTTGATCCGCGAATAATTAACGGACTGTATAATGCACAATGTTAGAGGAGTCTCTGCTGAGTGCTGGCCAAGTACCGCCTATGTAATGCTTGCCCGTATATGAGTTTACTTCAAATGCATTGATGCCTGTCCATAGATAGGGTGAGGATATTGCCGATAGATTATCTCCATAGGCAACTACATCTATGCCAGGAGGATACGTTGTAGCCATTTTCTCTCTTAATTCTTTTACCGCTAGCGTATCAATAAAAGCATATTCCCCCGAATTAGTAGTTCCTGAAATCGTTACAAGGTTACTATTGAGCCTAGACTCTAATGCTTCACCTCGAATCCAATACCAGTCCATTCGATATTGGTGTGGATTGCCGAAATTATGCTGTATAAAAAAGATTCGATGTTGACGAGGTAAGCCAGGACTCGACGGCTTGGTCATTCGTCCGCTAATAAACAGGGTATCGTTACGTTCTACTATGGCAAGATTAGTTACACTGGCGCTAGCCATTCGAGCAAGGGTAACCTTAGGAAGAACGGTATGGGCCGCGTCCACAGGCTGGTCGTACAACAGAAATTCAGCGTAGTCTTTTTTTGCAAAGTAAAATAGCTGCTTGCCTTTGTATGCTGACTGCGTATAGCTACCAGCAGCATTACTTACAGTAGGATTGTCTTTTGTAAGATCAGTGTATACCCGGATATCAACCCCACTATTATCGGTTTCCGGGCGGCCATATTCGTCTAGTAATTGCACGGTTCCTTTCACGGGGAATTTTACGAATTTATCGTTCTCCTCCTTGTTACAGGCAGCCAAAGAAATGCTGCCTGTAACAAGGAGGAGAAGCCGTAGGTCCAATAGGGGAGCGAGAAATTTCATATCAGTTAAATAAAGTTCAAATCTATTGATTCTAAACATAGCATAATTCCATACGCACAAGCTGGTTTAGTAAGGGAGCCAACAGTAGATAGCTACTCTTTGGGGGCTGAGGGCGCTACAAGATTTCCGTTATCAGGGTTATCAGGAAAAGAGGAGGGCTGTATTTTTTGAGTTGCTTCTGGTAGAGCTTTCTACCTTTGTAGCATTGGTCAGTAGAAGGCGCTCTTCTCAAAAGGCAAGTATCCAAACTCTGTTATGGTGCGCTGCCGCACCGACACTAGTACTTGGTTGTTGGCTTCGAAAGAGTGGTTAGCTGCTGCCCGGTCAGAAACGGAGCATTGCGCTGCGTTTTGCTTTTAATACTATCGTAAAGGCTCTGAAATGGGCTTTTTTAAGACTTCCGCACCCCGTGCAACAACTCGAACAGTCGATTAAAGCCGCCCTCAGCACCGCCATTCAGCAAGCCTTTGGGGCTTCGGTAGCTCCGGATCAACTTACCATTCAGCCTACCCGCAAGGAATTTGCCGGCTCGTTCACGCTGGTCACCTTCCCCCTGACCAAAACACTGGGCAAAGGCCCCGAGCAGATTGGGCAGGCGCTGGGCGAGTGGCTGGTGGCCAACGAGCCCAAAGTGAAAGGCTTTAACGTGGTGAAGGGCTTTCTGAACCTGGAAATTGCCGATGCCCAGTGGCTGGCCCTGTTCGAGCAGCTTCGCCGGCAGCCCGATGGTGCGCCGGTACCCACTGGCGGCCCGCAGGACGTGGTGGTGGAGTATTCCTCGCCCAACACCAACAAGCCCCTGCACCTGGGCCACCTGCGCAACAACTTCTTGGGCTACTCCGTGGCTGAGATTTTGAAGGCCACCGGCGCCACCGTCACCAAAGCCAACCTGGTAAACGACCGGGGTATTCACATCTGCAAGTCGATGCTGGCCTACCAGCGCTTCGGGCACGGCGAAACCCCACAGGACTCCGGCATCAAAGGTGACCACCTGGCGGGCAAGTACTACGTGCTGTTCGAGAAGCACTACCGCGAGGAAATAAAGCAGCTGGAAGCCGAGGGCGTAGCCACCGACGTAGCCAAGCGCACCGCCCCGCTCATGACCGATGCCCAGCAGATGCTGCAGCAGTGGGAGCAGGGCGAGGAGGAGGTTATCCGCCTCTGGAAGCAGATGAACGGCTGGGTGTACGAAGGCTTTGACGAAACCTACAAGAACATCGGCGTCGATTTCGACCAGTATTACTACGAGTCCGAAACCTACCTGCTGGGCAAAGAGCGGGTAGAAGAAGGCCTGCAGAAAGGCGTGTTCTTCAAGAAGGAAGACGGCTCCGTGTGGGTTGACCTGAAAGAGGAAGGCCTCGACGAAAAGCTCCTGCTCCGCGCCGACGGTACCTCCGTGTACATCACCCAGGACCTGGGCACCGCCGAGCTGAAGTACCAGGACTACCACTATGACCTCTCGGTGTACGTTATTGCCGACGAGCAGAACTACCACATGCAGGTGCTGAAGGCCGTGTTACACAAGCTGGGCAAGCCCTACGCCGAGGCCATCCATCACCTGAGCTACGGCATGGTAGATCTGCCCTCGGGCAAGATGAAGAGCCGTGAAGGCACCGTGGTAGACGCCGACGAGCTGGTGCGCGAAGTAGTGGAGGCCGCCAAAGCCGCCACGCTGGAAAAAGGCAAAACCGAAGGCCTGACCGAAGAGCAGGCCGAGCAGCTCTACCACATGCTGGGCCTGGGCGCCCTGAAGTACTACCTGCTGAAGGTAGACCCCAAGAAGCGCATGCTCTTCAACCCCGAGGAGTCCGTGAGCCTGGAGGGGCACACGGGTCCGTTCATTCAGTATTCGCACGCTCGTATTTCGGCCATCCGCCGCAAGGCCCTGGAGCAGGGCGTTTCGGAAAGCACCGATCTGAGCACGCTCACCACCCTGCACGAAACCGAGCAGGAGATGGTGCAGGAGCTGGGCCGCTACGCCGCCGTGGTGGCCGAGGCCGCCCGCAACTTCTCGCCAGCCGTGGTGGCGCAATACGCCTATGATATTGCCAAAGCCTACAACCGCTTCTACACCGAGGTGCCCATTTTTGTGGAGTCAGACCCGGTGAAGAAAGCCTTCCGCGTGGCGCTGTCGGCGCAAACGGCCCGCACCATTAAGGCCAGTATGGGCCTGCTGGGCATTGCGGTGCCCGAGCGTATGTAACAAATAGAAAACTCCCCTTCTGACCAGCAGGGGAGTTTTTATTTCCTCCTGTTCTTCAAAAAACGACTGATATGAAAAGCGTTGCCGTGTACTGTGGGGCAAGCTCCGGGTTCAATGAAATTTACCGCCAGCAAGCCGACCTAATGGGCCAGGAGCTGGTTCGGCGCGGCCTCACGCTGGTGTACGGTGGTGGCCGGGTAGGCCTGATGGGTGCCGTAGCCGACAGCGTTATCCGGAATGGCGGTAAGTCCATCGGGGTTATTCCCGACTTTCTGGCCGATAAAGAGCTGGCACATATGGGCCTTACCGAGCTGCACGTGGTGAAAAGCATGCACGAGCGGAAGCTGCTGATGGCCGATCTGGCCGAAGGATTCATTGCCATGCCAGGCGGCTTCGGCACCCTGGAAGAGCTGTTTGAAGTGCTGACCTGGGGCCAACTGGGTTTGCACCAAAAGCCCAGCGGTGTGTTCAACGTAAATGGCTTCTACAGCCACCAGCTGCAGGCCCTGGACCGCATGGTAGATGAAGGCTTTCTGCGCCCCGAAAACCGCGCCCAGCTGCAGCAGGATGATACGCCCGCCGGCCTTATCGATAAGATGCTGGCCTATCAGCCCACCAACCTGGAAAAGTGGCTTACGGTGCCACGCACCTGAGTGCTTAAATGCTGGGAAGAAACCCTGTTCTTTCCCTGGAAAAAACAATAACTTGCTGTTGCTAGTTGACCGGGAGAACAATTCCTATTCACGTAGACCTGTACCGAATATCTTACCCGTATGAAAGCTTTTTTCTTAGTTGTGCTGGGCGGGATGGCCGCCTGTGGCTTTTCTTCTTCTACTGCGACTAAACCCTCCACTACAGCCTCTGCTACCATGACCGAAGCTACCGCGCAAGGCACCGTGTATGATTACACCGTGAAGGATATCAATGGCAAAGATGTCAGCCTGAGTCAGTACAAAGGCAAAAAGCTGCTCATCGTGAATACCGCTTCCGAGTGTGGCTACACGCCCCAGTACAAAGAGCTGGAAGAGCTGAACAAGAAATACGGCGACCGGGTAACCGTGCTGGGCTTTCCCGCTAACAACTTTGGTGGCCAGGAACCAGGGACTAACCAGGAAATTGCCACTTTCTGTGAGAAAAACTATGGCGTCACCTTTCCACTATTCTCTAAGGTTTCGGTGAAAGGCGACGATACAGAGCCACTATTTAAGTATCTCTCGGATAAGTCAAAAAATGGCGCTGTGAGTGATGCCCCTTCCTGGAATTTCTGCAAATACCTGGTAGACGAGCAGGGGCACGTGCTTAAATTCTACCCTTCTAAAGTAAAGCCCATGAGCGACGAGCTGGTGGCTGATATTCTGAAGTAAATACCGTTTTCTGCCTGAACAAATGGTTGTCAGTTGTCCGTCCGGTGGGAAGGGCAGCTGACAACCTGTTTACAAGCATCGGCAACTACCGTCAAACGTCTTATTCCTTTGAATACTTCTGCTTCCCTCAACCCGGCCCAGGCCTGGGTTTCAGCTTTTCGGCCGCGCACCTTGCCCCTGGCACTGGCCAGTATTTTTATGGGAAGCTTTCTGGCAAAATCAGTAGGTAATTTTAGCTGGCTGGTACTAGCGCTGGCTGCCCTCACTACCATTCTGCTCCAGATACTAAGCAACCTGGCCAACGACTACGGCGACTCCCAGAATGGCGCCGACAGTGTGCACCGCGAAGGCCCGCAACGAGCCGTGCAAAGCGGAGCTATAACGCCGCAGCAAATGAAGCATGGCATGGCAGTATTTGGCGTGGCCTCGTTGGTTTCGGGTGTGGCGCTGCTTTGGGTGGCCCTGGGCACCGGGGGCGCCTGGGTGTTCCTGGCTTTTTTTGTAATGGGGCTTTCGGCTATTTGGGCGGCCGTCAACTATACCGTTGGTGCCAAACCCTACGGCTATGCCGGCCTCGGCGACGTGTCCGTATTCATATTCTTTGGACTGGTGGGCGTGTGTGGCACCTACTATCTGCATACCCGCACCCTACCTTTTACCGTACTACTGCCTGCCACTGCCTTGGGCTGCTTTGCTACTGCAGTACTCAACGTGAATAATATCCGCGACATCCGCTCCGATGAGTTAGCGGGCAAAATTACCATGCCCGTACGGTTGGGGCCAGTGCGGGCGCGGCGCTACCACTGGTTGCTGCTGATTTTAGGCTTCGGCTGCGCGATACTGTACGTCACTTTAACCTATCACTCTCCCTGGCAGTGGCTTTTCCTGCTTTCTTTACCGCTGTTCATCTTTAATGCCCGGCAGGTTTGGCTACGGCAAGAGTCTATGCAGCTGGATCCGCTCCTGAAGCAAATGGCCATGACCACACTGGCCTTTACCCTGCTATTTGGGCTAGGGCAGGTGCTATAAAATAACCCGGATTATAAAATCAGGATGTAGGAAAAAAACAATGCAGCGCTCCGGCTTGCCGCATTGTTTTTTATAAGTGTAGCTACCTGGCCACCAGCGCAAAAATAATTCAGGAAGCAGGCCGAAATGAATGGTTTCGGTTGTGGTGTAAGTGTATAGTGAGCCATGGTGAGGTAAGCGCAAATGCCATTTTAGTAGCCTGGGAGCAGATTTTTGCTTGTTTTTTCCGCACACGGCTTGTTAATTTGATCTGCTGCCCTTACCCGGTGGCTGTCTGGTTATCCTTCCAATCTTGCATAGCGGAAGGGTGCCGGCGGCAGCAGCCATCCTGGTAGCGGATACTCCCCTTATTTCCGGATTTCTCCTGGCCACAGACTCATAAAGAAGTCTGCTCAGGCTAGGTTTGCCCTTGCCAGGCAAAGCACAGTTCAGGTATGACCACTGGCTTTTGTTTATCGAATACCCTAAAGGGCTTCTGCCAAGGGGTGGGCCGCATCACGTTCATTGGCCTGCTGAGCCTGCTGGCCAATGGCGCCAATGCTCAGCAACTGTTGCGGGCACAGGGGCCCGACATTGTGAATGCTCAGAACCAGAAAGTGGTGCTGCGCGGCGTAAACCTGGGCGGGTGGCTCCTGCAGGAAAGCTACATCCTGGGTACTGATTCCCTGAACTCCCAGGGCCGCATTCAGGCGGCCTTGCTGCGCAACCTGTCGCCTAAACAGGTGCAGAAGTTCTACCGCCGCTATCGGGCGCGCTTTGTAACAAAAGCGGATGTGGATTTCCTGGCAGATCAGGGCTTCAACTGCGTGCGCCTGCCACTGCATTATGACTTGTTTCTGACTCCCGGCCAGCGCCTTACTCGCTTCCGGGCGCTGCAGGACCCCGCCAGCATTACTGCCTACACCGATTCTTTGGCTGCCTGGTATGACCGGGGCCAACTCTTTACCGGCCGAAAGCTGGAGGGTTTCGGCTACATTGATGATGTGCTGCGCTGGTGCGGCGCCCGCGGCCTTTATGTAGTCCTGGACCTGCACGCAGCTCCCGGCGGCCAGGGTACGGACCGGAACATCAACGATAACCTGGTGCCGCTGGACCTCTGGAAACGAAAAGACCAGCGCGGCCGAATGGTGTACCAGGATGCTACTGTGCGCCTTTGGGAGCAATTGGCGGCCCGGTACCGCACTGATACCCGTGTGGCCATGTACGACCTGATTAATGAGCCACACAATCTGAATCCTGCCAATGGCCTGAGTGCTGATAATCAGGAGTTGCGAGCCTTGTACATCCGTCTGCTGCAAGCTGTCCGAGGCCAGCAGGACAAGCACCTGGTGCTGCTGGAAGGTAATGGCTATGGCAATGAATACACCAACCTGACCCCCGATAAGCTACCCGCTGAGCTGCGTCCCAACCTGGTGTATAATGCGCACCGCTACTGGTGCTCCAACAGTCCCAGCGCTACTGACCCTAACCCGAACCAAATCAACCTGCTGCATAACCTGGCGGCTTTCCGTGACCAACATCAGGTACCGGTGTGGGTAGGAGAAACCGGCGAAAATTCCAACGACTGGTTTATTACCGCTGTGCAGGGACTAAATGCGGAAAACATTGGGTGGTGTCACTGGAATCTGAAACGAGTAGATGCTACCAGCGGCCTGTTGCAGGCATTACCCTACGGCAGCATTCTAACGGCAAGCGGGCGTAACCAGCTTTTGCAGAATGTTGAGTTTAAGAATTGCCTGATAAACAAAGATGTAGTAGCGGCTCTCACGCAACCCGCTGACACCCGCCTTCCTTTTACGCCCCTGCAAATTCCCGGCACCATTCAGGCCACGGCGTATGATATGGGCAGAGCGGGCATTGCGTATCAGGATACCTATGCGGCCCGCGTAGATTACCGCAATACGGCTCCCGTAAATCAGGGCGGCGCCTACCGGAACGACGGCGTGGATATTGAGCGCACACCCGATCAGCAATCCAGTGGTTTTGTGGTGAGCGAGCTACAGGTGGGAGAGTGGCTACGCTACACGGTAACTGTAGCCGCGGCGGGCACTTACACACTGCAGGTGCGGCTGAAACCTGCTACGACCGCGGGGCGCCTTACTTTCCGGATAGATGACGCTCCCATAGTAACAGCTTCGGTACCGCCAGCCAGCAGCACTCCCATCTGGACAACTATTTCGCTGACTACTACGCCACTGTCGGCTGGGACGCATACGTTACAGATTGGGGTGGAGCAACCGGTAGAGCAGCTTAGTTGGCTGCGGTTTATACCTGGTAGCTCCGCTACGGCAGTAGAGTAAGCACGTCAGGCGTTTTAGTATCTTGGAAGTCCTTATGCACGGCTGTCTACCTTATCCTACTTCCCACATATTGCGCCGCTTTTTGGGTGGCTGGCTGAGCTTGATTCTGGTGCTGGTTTGGGCTCCGGAAAGTCAGGTTGCAGCACAAACTCACGCCCTACAGGTGCACCCCGGGCTGGAAGAGTTATTTGTTGATCCGGCTTCCTATGGCTTGCTGGAAGACACCACCGGCCGGCTTACGCTGGCCCAAGTGCAGCAGCCGGCCTATGCCGCCCGCTTTGTGCCCGGTGATAAGGCCGTTACCAACATGGAGCACCCCAATTCAGCCTACTGGCTGAAGCTGCAGGTAAAGGCTAAGGGTGCTGTGCGCCGGCATTGGTACCTGGAGTTGTTTGACTCCCATCTGAATGACATAGCATTTTTTCCTTCCGCCGATGCCGCAGAGGGCGTGTATACCGGCGCCGACCGGCCGCTGGCTACCCGGAAGCTGGCATACAAAAACTTTCTGTTTTATCTGCCGCTGAAGCCCAATGAGACCCAAACCTTCTATCTACGGCTGAAGTCAACTTCCAAAACCAGCTTTCTTAGCCGCCTGCGGACGGAGCAGTCATTAGCCGAGCACTTTCAGGCAGAATATGGCCTTTTGGGCGCTTTCTATGGAGTGCTCCTGATTATGGTAATTTATAATCTGTGCCTCTACCTGTTTATTGGCGAGCAGACCTACCTGCGCTATGTACTATATGTGCTGAGCTGTAGTCTGTTGTTTCTCTCTGAAGATGGACTGGGCTTTCAATATTTATGGCCAAATCAGCCTTACTTAAATCAGGTAGTTATTCTGGGTTCACCTATTCTGCTGCTGCTCACTTTTAGTTATTACGCCCGGCAGTTTCTGGATGCTCCCCAGCGCCTACCGCGCTATGATAAGTGGCTGCGCGTGGTGGTGCTCAGTAGTGTGGGGGTATTGTTGCTGGATGCCGTCTGGCTGCATTCGGGGTGGGGTTTCTGGTTTTATCTGCTGCCATACGGCATGCTGTACTACGCTGCCTTTCGGATATGGCGCAGTGGCATGCGGGCAGCCCGCTTTTTCCTGCTGGCCCATGCTTTGGTAGCGCTTAGTGTAGGCTTTCTGATTTTGCGCAAGCTGGGCATTAATACCTTCACTACTACGGCCACGGTATATAGTATGAATGCCGCCTTCGTGATAGAAGTGGTAGTGCTTTCATACGCGCTGGGAGAAAAGATCAAAGCCATTAAAGATGCCACCATCAGGGCGCAGGCTAAACTGGTAAAACAGCTGCATAAAAAGCATTTGGCCCAGGACCGACTAGTAGAGCAGCTACGGCAGAATCAGGAACTGAAAGACCAATTAAACACGGAACTGGAAGGGGAGGTAGCCCGCCGTACCGAAGAGCTGCGCCAGCAGAGTGACACCATCAGCGCGCAGAACCGTGAACTGCTGCAGGCTAACGGGTTACTGGCCTTGCAGGCGGCGGCTATTGAGAAGCTGAATACGGATCTGCAGCGCGACTTATATCAAAGCCAGACAGCCCGGGTACTTTCCAAAGAGGTGGACTTTGGCGAGTTCAGCCGCATCTATCCCGACAAGGATGCCTGTTTGGTATACCTGGCTGATTTAAAATGGGCGCACGGATACCACTGCCGCAAATGCGGGCACGAGAAATATTGCGACGGCCGGGAGCCACATTCGCGCCGGTGCACGCGCTGCCGTTATGTAGAGTCGGCTACGGCTTACACGCTGTTTCAGAAGTGTAAGTTCTCTATTGTTAAGGCTCTATATGCAGTCTTTCTGATCCATACGCACAAAGGAAACTACTCTTCCCAGGAGCTATCCAGAGTGCTGGATTTACGGCAGGCCACCTGCTGGAGCTTTCAGCAGAAGGTACTGGAAGCTATGCAGCGCCGCCGGCAAGCTCCGGAGTTCCATCAGCATGAAGGCTGGACACATGTGTTGCTGGATGATTCCGTGCCAGTAGAAGCGGAGCAAGAGTAAGTGCAAAAATGACATAACCCTGACTGCTTAGGACGGTACCGGAAAAAACAATCAAAAAAGGCGGACAATTTTTGCCTTTTTTTGATTGTTTTTTAGCCGTCTTGCCTCCTCTTACGAAACCTTGCTGACGCGCAGGTAGCGCCAAAAATAGGAAGTGGGCTTGTGAGGTAAGCGTATGTAATTATTGTGATGTAAACTAAAAAACGCGGTTTTTGGCTTGTTTAGGAGGTTTTAGGGCTTGCATTTGCCAAACAAGCTCCGATATATTTGGTCATCCCACCTACCTATGAAGCCCAACTTGACTCTCCCCCAGTCTGTGCTTCGGGGCAGCCGTCGGCAATTGGCCGGCAACTGCTCCTCTTGGCACGTATCTCCCCGGCACCTGCTCGTACTTGCATTAGCAACCGGCGTGCTTGCGGGCTGCCAGCGCCCGATGTTGCCTGCTACAGCCACCACATCTTCCAGTGCTACTGCCGTAGCTGCTCCAGTTGCTTCGCAGTGGAGCCCCCGGGTGCAACAGCTCCTGAGCCAGATGACGCTGGAGGAGAAGATTGGGCAGATGACCCAACTCACCAATACCGTTATTAATACAACAGGAGTGCAGCGGGATGTAGTGCTGGACTCGGCCAAAGTCACGGCTCTGATCCGACAGTTTCATATAGGATCTTTTCTGAACGGCGAGGCAGTGCCGGCCCAACAATGGCTGGCCTATTCTGCCGCGCTGCAGCGCATTGCCATGCGCGAATCCCGCCTGCATATCCCCATTATCTATGGCATTGATCATATCCATGGGGCCAGCTACGTTGCCGGCACAGCTATTTTCCCGCATAACCTCAACCTGGGGGCTTCCTTTAACCCGGAACTGGCCCGCCAAACGGCCCGCGCCACCGTGCTGGAATCAGCCGATCTGGGGCATCATTGGATTTTTGCGCCTGTACTGGACTTAGGTGTGAATGCCTACTGGCCGCGTCTCTATGAAACCTATGGAGAGGACCCCCTGGTGGCCTCTACTATGGGTGTGGCCTTTGTGCGGGAACTGCAGGAAAACAAGGAAATTCTGCCTTACAAAGTGGCCGCCTGCGGTAAGCACTTTCTGGGTTATTCTGACCCTCGCAATGGCTGGGACCGGACCAATGCTATAATTTCAGATCAGCGGATTCAGGAGTTTTTCCGCCCATCTTTTCAGGCAGCTATGGACGCTGGGCTGAAAACCATCATGATTAACTCAGGCGAAATCAACGGAGAGCCGGTGCACGCCTCCAAAGCTATTCTCACGGACTTATTGCGCACCCAGATGGGCTTTAAAGGCGTAGCCGTAACCGACTGGGAAGATATCATCCGGCTGGTACGCATTCAAAAAGTTGCGGCTACCGAGAAGGAAGCCACCTTTATGGCCGTAGATGCAGGGGTAGATATGGCCATGACGCCTTACACTACCGATTTTTGCCGCTACGTGAAGGAGCTGGTGCAGGAAGGACGCCTATCAGAAGATCGAATCAACCTTTCGGCTGGCCGGGTACTCCAGCTGAAAGATGAGCTGGGTTTGTTTGAGAACCCCATGCCCCGTGCCGACCGCCTCAACCGCATCGGCGACCCAACCCTCAAACAGCAGGCTGTGGCTGCTGCTACGGAAACGTTTGTGTTGCTCAAAAACGAAAAGAATACCTTACCCCTGAGCAAGGCGACTAAGAAGCGCCTGTTGGTAATTGGCCCCTCCGCTGATTCCCGGGCCAACCTGGCCGGGGGCTGGACGCTGGCCTGGCAAGGGCGCCCAGAGAATGAATATCCGCGCGAGGTGCAAACGATTGCAGGAGCCTTACAGCGCGAATACCCGAATGCAAAGGTGGAAATGGTGCCGTACCGCAATGCCAAAGGCCAGCTGCAACTGGCGGGCATTGCGGCCGCGGCCCGCCGTGCCGATGCAATAGTAGTAGCCATTGGCGAAAGGCCTTATACTGAGGGCTTGGGCAATACCAGCGACCTGACCTTGCCCGAGGACCAACTGCAACTGGTGCAAACGGCGCAGGCCAGCGGCCGTCCTACAATTCTGGTAGTGATTGGCGGGCGACCGAGCATTATCCGCACGGTGGCGGAAAAGTCGCAGGCCATTATTTGGGGCGGGCTACCTGGTTTTGGTGGGGGAGAGGCGCTGGCCGCGTTGCTTAGCGGCCACGCCAATTTCAGCGGTAAGCTACCCTTTACCTACCCCCAATTTGCCGGCCATATTTCCAACTACCACCACGATAATAATGAGAATAGTCTGGAGCTAAGTGACTTTGGCGCGGGCTTCGAAAACCGCGGTGTCAAATTCAAGCCAGCGATGCTCACTGAGTTTGGGCAGGGCCTGAGCTATACCACTTACCAATACAGCCACCTACAACTTTCCGACACCGTAGTGAATAGCTCCGGTACAGTGAGGGCTACCGTACGCGTAACCAACACCGGCAAGCAGGCCGGGCAGGAAGCCGTATTGTGGTTCCTGACCGATGAGGTAGGCCGCATTACCCGACCCGTGCGCCTGCTTAAGCACTTTGACAAGCAAGCCTTTACACCGGGCCAAAGCCGGGAGATGACCTTCGTTATCAACCCGCAACAACACCTGAGCTATCCCGATGCGCAGGGCCGCCCTCAACTGGAAAATGGCTACTTCACCCTGCGGGTAGGTGACCAGACAACCCGCTTCCGGTATGCGGAGGCTGCTGCCAAGGCTTCCGCCCCAACTAATACGCCTACTAAGGCTGGTTCCACTTCTGAATAACACCTCGGTGCCGATCAGTTCTGGTCGGCTTGCTCGTGTCCTTTATTCCCTTACTTATCCCAACCCCACTTACATGTCTCAACCCTCTACTACTTATTTGCTACTCCGGCGAGCCACCCTGGTGGCTGCCTGCGGGTGGCCAGCCCTGGTTTTGCCGGCCCAGGCAGCGCTGCCCTTCAGCGTAGGGCTACCTGCTCTGGCGTATACTGCGGCGGCTGATGTTACCGTGGCCGGGCGCGTAACCCAGCCCAACGGCGACGGACTACCCGGCGTGACGGTGGTGGTGAAAGGTACTACCCGTGGTACCACCACCGATGCTAATGGCTATTATTCCATAACTGCGCCCGAAGGAAGTACCCTGGTGATGAGCTATGTTGGCTTTCAGCGCCGGGAAGTGCCCGTTACGGGCGCCAGCACCAGCCTGAACGTATCGCTGCAGGAAGACACACAGGCACTAAGTGAAGTGGTAGTAGTGGGCTATGGTACGCAGGAGCGGGCCACTGTAACCGGCGCCGTTTCTTCTATTTCCGGGAGAGACATTGCCACGCAGCCAGTTGCAGATCCTACGCAGGCGCTGCAGGGCCGTGCGGCGGGGGTAACGGTAACTCAGAATTCCGGGGCTCCGGGTGGAGCAGGCGGCACCGCCGTGCGCGTGCGCGGCATCACCTCGGCCGGCAACAACTCGCCGCTGTATGTTATTGATGGGTACCCACTGCCTTCCAGCGACGCCGGCGGCAACAGCATTGAAAATCAGCTGAATGCCATTAACCCCAATGATATTGAGAGCATTGATGTGCTGAAAGATGCTTCGGCCACGGCTATTTATGGTTTGCGGGCAGCCAATGGAGTAGTAATTATCACTACTAAGCGCGGCAAAGCCGGTACTTCCAATGTGAATCTGGATGTGTACCGTGGTGTTCAGGAAGTATGGCGCAAGCTGGACCTGCTGAACGCTGAAGAGTATGCCGTAATAAACAACGAGAGCCGGCTGGCAAAAGGCGACGCCACTCTGCCTGCGCTGCGCAACCCCTCGGCCCTGGGTGAAGGCACCGACTGGCAGGACCAGGTGTTCCGTCGGGCGGTTATTCAGAGCTACAACCTGTCGGCTTCGGGCGGCAGCGAGAAGGCGCGCTATGCCGTAGCGGGTGGGTATTTCCAACAGGACGGTACCCTGAACGGCTCCCACTTCGACCGGTTTACCCTGCGGGCCAACGGCGACGTGCAGCTGAACCGGGTGTTGAAAATTGGAAACAGCCTTTCCCTCACCCACCTCACGGACCGGCAGGTAGACACTGGTGGCAGCGAGTTTGGCGTACTCAGCAATGTGCTGCAGGCTCCGCCCACTATTCCCGTATACAACGAGGACGGTACCTGGTATGAGCCCACCGCTACGGCCGACAACTACGTGGAACCCAACCCCGTGCTACAGTCTTTGATTACCAAATCGAAGTTTGTGCGCAACCGGGTACTCACCACGTTCTTCGCCGAGCTGGAGCCGCTGAAAGGCCTGCGCTTCCGCACAAACGTGGGTGCCGACCTGGTATTCGATAACTACAATGCCTTTACGCCCTCTATGGGCCCCAACTCGCCCCGCTACTCGGTAGCAGGTGCCTCAGCCTTCAACAACTATAACCCCAGCTACCTGATTGAAAACACGCTGACTTATGACCGCCTGTTTTCAGATAAGCACCAGGTAACGCTGCTGCTGGGCCAGTCGGCCCAGGAGTTTAACTACAGCACCTTGTCGGCGGGGCGCTCCGGCTACCTCAACAACGTGCTGCAGCAAATCAACAATGGCCCCATTAATGCGGCCCTTGGCAATGGCGGCACCAGCAGCCAGAACCGCCTGGCCAGCTACTTTGGTCGCGCCAACTATGACTATGCCGGCAAGTACCTGTTTTCAGCTACGCTGCGTCGTGATGGTTCTTCAGCCTTCGCGCTGGGTGAGAAGTTTGGCTGGTTTCCCGGCGTATCGGCGGGCTGGCGGCTTTCGGAAGAGAATTTCGTGAAAGACATCCGTACCATCAGCAACCTGAAATTACGCGCCGGCTGGGGACGGGTAGGTAACCCGCTGAATGCTGGTCAGTTTGCTTACCTGGCGGGAATAAACTCGGGTATTACCTATGTGTTTGGTCCCGATGGAACCGTAGTGGCAGGTGCTGCCCCTACGCGTCAGCAGAATACGCAGCTGAAATGGGAAAACAACGAGCAGACTAACGTGGGCATCGACCTGGGCCTGTGGGATAACCGCATCGAAACCAGCGTGGACCTGTACAGCCGCAAGTCGCCGAACCTGATCAGCTCCGTGCCCCCTTCTCTGGTATCAGGAACGTACGAATCGGTGCCGACCAACGCCATTTCGGCCGTGAACAAGGGCATTGATGTGTCTATTACCACCCGCAACTTCAACGGCGGCGAAACCGGCCTGAGCTGGACCAGCTCCCTGGTTTTCTCCACCTACAAAAGTGATATTGAGGATCTGGGCGTGGCTGTGCCTTTCAATGGCCTCAACAACCGCCTGGGCTCCCCCATTGTGCGCTACGATAAAGGCCAGCCCTTTGGCGCTTTCTACGGCTATGTGGCCGACGGCCTGTTCCAGACTCAGGAAGATGTTACCAGCCACGCCACCCAGACGGGTGCCGCCCCCGGCGACATCCGTTTCAAGGACCTGAACGGCGACAAAAAGATTAATGATGCGGACCGTACGTTCATTGGCAACCCGAACCCTGATTTTACCTACGGCCTGAACAACACGCTGACCTGGAAAGGCTTCGATCTGAACCTGTTTATTCAGGGCGCACAGGGTAACGATATCTACAACCTGAACCGCTTCTACACCGAAGGAGGCTTGTATAGCAACGGCAACTCCAGCACCCGCGTGCTGGCCCGCTGGACCGGCCCGGGCACCAGCAACGATGTGCCCCGCGCCATTGCCGGCGACCCCAACCAGAACCTGCGCGTGAGCAGCTACTTCGTGGAAGACGGCTCTTACCTGCGCATCAAAACCCTGACGCTGGGCTACAACCTGCCTAAGAGCCTACTAGGCCGCATCTACTCGCAGCAGATGCGGGTGTATGTGTCAGGACAGAATCTACTCACCCTCACCAAGTACACGGGCTTCGACCCAGAGCTGGGGCAGGGTGGGGTAGACCGGGGCATCTACCCCCAGTCGCGCGTGCTGCTGGCCGGCCTGAACATTGGTTTCTAACCTTTCTCATCTGCGCGCTTGCTTAGGCAAGAGGCGCACTCCCCTCTAAAATCACACTAATGAATACTTCCAAAAACGTACTTGGCGCGCTGCTGCTGGCAGGAATGCTGGCCGGCTGCGGTGAGAGCTTCCTGGATGAGTCGCCGCGTGACTCGGTTACGACAGAGAATTTTTATGCCAACGAGACCGACGCCATACTGGCCGTAAATGCCGTGTATGCTGAGTTAAGCCGGGGCGGCCAGTATAATTACGCCCTCTGGGGCATCGGCGACATTATGTCCGACAACTCCTTCACCGGTGGTGGGGGCGGTGGCGACGGTGCCGAGCAACAACAGCTTGATAACTTCAACATTCCGACCAGCAACCCGCTGACTTCCCGCCTGTGGGGTGGCTGCTACGTGGGCATTGGGCGCGCCAACCTGGTACTGCAAAAAGTGCCTGGCATTGCGAACATGAACGAGGGCATCCGGAAGCGGTGCCTGGGCGAAGCGCAGTTCCTGCGCGCCAAGTACTATTTTGACCTGGTGCGTGCTTATGGTGATGTACCGCTGGTAACGGTACCGCCTTCCAGCCCCGCCGACGTGGCCATTCCGCGTACCCCCGCCGAGCAGGTGTGGACGCAGATTGAAAAAGACCTGACCGATGCTATCGGCAACCTGCCCGAAAGCTACAGTGGTGCGGACCTGGGCCGTGCTACCAAGTGGGCCGCTACCGGTTTGCTGGCGAAAGTGCACCTCACCCGTGGCAACAAGACAGCGGCCGCCCAGCGTGCGCTGGAAGTCATAAATGGCAGCGGTAAAAGCCTGTGGGCTAACTATGGCGACAACTTTAAAGTAGCCAATGAGAACGGCAAGGAGTCGCTGTTCGAGGTGCAGTACATCAACGGGAAGAACGAGTACACCTTTGATGGGCTGGGCTTTGTGGGAAATGAGTTCTTCGGACCCCGTGGTATGGGCCTAGTGCCTCAGGGCGGCTATGGCTTCAATATTCCTGAAAAAGAGTTTGTCGACGGCTATGAGGAAGGCGACAAGCGCCGCGACGTAACCATCTGGAAGCCCGGCGACGCGTATCCGGCGGGTAGCTCGGTGGCTGCCCAGCCCGCGCAGCTGGTAGGCTCGCCCTTCGGCTACAATGTGAAAAAGTGGTTTGTGGGTAAAACCAACACCAACGTATGGGATTCGCCACTCAACATTCCGGTGCTGCGCCTGGCAGAGGTGTACCTCATTTATGCCGAAGCAGTGGGACCTACGGCCGATGGCTTTAAGTACCTGAACATGGTGCGCCGCCGCGCTTTTGGGGAGAACATCAATGAAGCTTCCACGCATGACCTGAACGCGGGCAACACCTCCAATTTTGATGATGCTGTGATTCGGGAACGTCGCTACGAGCTGGCCTTCGAAAACGACCGGTGGTTTGACCTGAAGCGTACCGGCAAGCTGCTGACCACGCCCGCGCTGCAGGCTAAGGGTATTAAGCCTTTCAACGTACTGCTGCCCATTCCGCAGGCCGAGCGTGACGCCAACCCAAACCTTACTCAAAACCCCGGCTACTAGGCCGTATTTCCTTTAACTGATGACTACTACAACTTATCATAGCACGACGTGGCGGCGCCTGCTGGCGCTGCTCGTAGCGGGCCCGCTGCTGCTGGCTTCCTGCGAAAAGGAAGACTATAAATTGGAGGGTGCCGTGCCTACTGCCGACTTCTCGGCCCAGGTGAACACCACGGCATATCCTTCGGTAGTTACTTTCACTAACAACAGCAAAGACGCCTTCCTGTATCAGTGGGACTTTGGGGATGGTTCGCCGCTGGCTTCGGGCCAGAATGTGACGCACACCTACAAGCGCCCCGGTACCTACAAAGTCCAGCTGATTACGGCCGGCCGAGGCGGTACGGGCGTCTCGCCCCAGAAAGAAGTGGTAATTCCCTCCGCCTCCGATAATACGGCCTTCGTGGGCCTCACCAACAGCACCACCACCGGCAACCGCGCCTGGGTGCTGTCGGATAAGGCGGGCGCCATAACCAAGCTGGCGGCCAATGGTACTACGGTATTATCTTCCTCAGCAGCCGGCAGCCTGCCCGCATGCCAGGCCGATGATGAAGTAACCTTCACCAGCACCTTCACTTACAGCTATAATGCTGGCGACGGCACGTACGTGAATGGGGCCTGCGGCACGGCTAAAACCACTACCTCGGACTTCATTTTCCGGCCCGATGGCACCACCGGCGGCCAGATTGTGCTGCAGCGCAAAGGCGCTTTTATTGGCGTAGCCGACTCTGTTAAGAACAAGACCTACGACATCCTGGAAGCCACTGCCACCACGCTAAAGCTGCGTGGCGAAAACCCGGATGGTACCTTCACGGTGCTCACTTACAAGCCCCAGCTCTCGGCTCTGGACCGCGTGAAGCAACTGCTCACGGGCGGCAGCTCCAAAACCTGGCTCCTGCAGAATGATGTGGACGCGCCCATTATTGTGGGTACTGAAGGCAACCCCGCCGAGTACTTCCCCGGCGTGAAAGCTGGCGAGTTGCCCACCTGCCAGTCTGATGACGAATATACCTTCTCGGATGCCAACGTCTTTACCTACAATGCCAAAGACCAGACGTTTGTAGCCGGTGATTATACCTGCCAGGCGCCGCGCTCGGGCACGTCTACTTTCTCCTTCGGCCCTGCCGATGGTGCCGGTATTGCGCAGTTTGAGTTCAGCAAACCAGGTACTTTTATTGGGGTGACCGATGCGCCGGATCTGACGTATCGTATTATCTCCATTGATGAGACTCATCTGGTACTGCGGGCTGGTAAGCCCAGCGGCACCGTGTTCCAAATGAAGCTGGTAGCGAAATAGTGGGCTACTATCTTTCCAAAGTATCTATGACAGTACCATTCAAGATTACCCTACGGAGACTATGCATCGGGGCCAGCTTTTCGCTGGCCCTGACAGCCCTGGCCTGCACGGAGGAAAAGGCCAAAGTAGTGCCCAAGCCCACGCCCAAGCCTGCCGAAGTAAACGCCGAAGCCCGGGACTACGCGCAGTATACCGAGCTGGTATGGAGCGACGAGTTTGAGGCCGGTGTTCTGGACCAATCCAGGTGGACGTATGAGCTGGGCGGTGGCGGCTGGGGCAACCGTGAGCTACAGGCCTACACCAACTCCAACGAAAACACTTATCTCACCGGCGGAAACCTGGTTATTGAAGCGAAGCAGCAGCAGAACGGCGGCAACCCCTATACCTCCGCGCGCTTGATTACCAAAGGCAAGCAGAGCTTCACGTTTGGGCGTATAGATGTGCGCGCCAAGCTGCCGAAAGGCAAAGGCGTGTGGCCGGCTATCTGGATGCTGGGTTCCAATATAGACCAGGTAAGCTGGCCGGCCTGCGGAGAAATAGACATTATGGAGCTGCGCGGCAGCCAGCCCGGCAAGGTGCTTTCCACCATGCACTTTGGCACCAGCACGGCAGACCACCGCTACAAGTCGAGTCCGGAGCAGGTACTGGCATCGGGTACCTACGCCGATGATTTTCACATCTATAGCGTGGTGCGCAGCAAAGACCAGATTCGGGTTTTTCTTGATGGCAAACAGTTCTTCACATTTACGCCGGCCGATGGCTCGCCATATCCGTTCAATAATCCATTCTTCATGATTCTGAACCTGGCTATAGGGGGGGATTTTGATGGCAACCCCGATGCCAGCACGCAGTTTCCGCAGCGGATGACGGTGGATTACGTTCGTTTTTATCAGTACAAATAAATCAGACAAACCAGTGCGCAACCGTAGATGGATGGGTGGAAGACAAAAGCTCGATGGGCGGCGGAGCGGCCTCGTCGTGCTGGCTTGGGGAGCGGCCATTGCCATGTGCTGCACGGCGGCGGCTCCCCTCAGTCCGGGGCGCCCCGAGTACCAGGCGCCCCGGGCTGCCCGGGCACCCGTAGTGGATGGCCGCTCCACGGACGCCTGCTGGTCGGCCGCGCCCTGGCGCCCGCTAGACCAGCGCTGGGTAGGCCCTCCGGCTACCCCTGCCGATTTCACGGGCCGTTACAAAGCCGTCTGGACGCCACAGCGCCTGTACATTCTGGCCGAAATAACCGACGATGTGGTGCGGGATACGCATCCCGATCCGCTCGTTACCTGGTGGGATGATGACTGCCTGGAAATCTTCGTGGATCCGGACAATTCCGGCGGCAATCATCAATACAACTACAATGCCTGGGCTTACCACGTGGCCCTGAACGGACATGTGGTGGATATGGGTACTGACCAGAAGGGCCACCTCTACGACAGCCACGTGCAAAGCCGCCACACCCGGCGCGGCCGCGTAACCACCTGGGAAACCGCCGTGGCCCTGTATCCTGATAGCTACGACGAGAAGAACCCGACGGCCAACAAGCCCCAAATCATTCGACCCAACAAGGCCATTGGGTTTGCGCTGGCTTACTGCGACAACGATGCCAGCAAGGAACGGGAAAATTTCTTCGGAAGCGTGCCAGTGGCCGGTACCGATAAAAACCGGGGCTGGATTGACGCGTCTATTTTTGGAACGCTACTGCCGGTAGAGCCGGTGAAGCGCAAGCCATAATCTACTGTATGCCTACTTTCTCCTTGCCTGACGGGTTTCCGCGCTTTGTTATATTGGCTTCCGGACTCCTGCTGGGGGCCTGCACCTCGGCCCGTACGCCCCAAACGCCAGATACGCCGACAAACGCTGACGCTGCCAAGCCACGCTATACCTTTAAGGAACTGGCCTGGCAGGATGAGTTTAATAAGCCCGGCCTGCCCGACTCTACTAAGTGGACCTATGACGTAGGCGGCAAGGGCTGGGGCAACCATGAGCTGCAGTACTATACCAAAGCCCGCCTGCAAAATGCCCGCGTAGAAAACGGTAACCTCATTATTGAGGCCCGGCGCGAGGCCCTCTTTCCCGGTAATCCGTACACCTCCACGCGGCTGGTATCGCGCGGTGGGGCCGGCAAAGGCGGCAGCCAGACATATGGTCGTTTTGAGATACGTGCCCAGCTGCCCGCCGCCCGCGGCATCTGGCCCGCTATCTGGATGCTGCCCGACGACTGGAAATACGGCGACAAAAGCTGGCCCGATAACGGGGAAATTGACATTATGGAGTACGTAGGCTACCGCCCCGGCGTAGTGCAGGCCTCTACGCACTGCCACAAATACTATTTCCGCACCAACAACCAGAAAACCGACTCCATCCAGGTAGAAGATGCCACCACGGCCTTTCATGTGTATGCCCTGGAGTGGACGCCCGAAACCATCACGGCCTTTGTCGACGACAAGCCCTACTTCACCAGCACCAATGAGCATTCGGGCTGGGAAGCCTGGCCCTGGGACCACCCGTTTCATTTGCTGCTGAATGTGGCTGTGGGTGGAGATTGGGGCGGAAAAATGGGCATTGATGAAACCGCTTTTCCCCAGCGCATGCTGGTCGATTATGTGCGGTTCTATCGTCTCCAATCCAAATAATTCTTCACGCGGGCGAATCGCCTGTAACAGGCTAATTGCCTGATTCAGCTTCCGTTCAGGCGTTGTTTTGCAGCGTTTGTTCGGTTCCGGGGCCGGCCCAGTTTGTAAGGGGAGTGGGTCGGCCCTTCCGGAATCATATATTCGCATTGGGACCATACCGGAGCCCCGCCGTTCTACCACTTCGTTTCCTCCAATTATGGCAGTGCCTTCTTCCATTTCATCCGCTACGGCGGCGCCCACTACTGGCGAGCAGCCGCGCTATACTTCCGCGCTGGCCTCGCTGACGGTGTTGTTCTTCATGATGGGTTTTATCACCTGTCTGAACGACATTCTAATTCCTTATCTAAAGGCCATCTTCCAGCTGAGCTATACGCAGGCTAACCTGATTAACCTCTGTTTTTTCGGGGCTTACTTCGTGATGGGCATTCCTGCTGGCAAAGTGGTGCAGCGAATCGGCTATAAGGGTGGTATGCTTCTGGGTTTTGTGGTAGCTGCGCTAGGCTGCTTCCTGTTTTACCCCGCTGCTGACAGCCGCTCCTATGGTTTATTTCTGGGCGCCTTGTTCGTGCTGGCTACAGGGGTAGTGTTGCTGCAGGTTGCCGGCAACCCCTACGTAGCTATTCTGGGGCCTGCAAAGTCGGCTCCAGCTCGCCTTACCCTCACGCAGGCATTCAACTCACTGGGTACCACGGTAGCTCCTTTGCTAGGCGCGGCCCTGATTCTGTCCAATCTGCCCGATCTGGATACTGCTACTTCGGCAGCAGCCATTGACGTACGGGCCGTACAGGTGCCTTATCTGGTCATTGGTGGGGTGCTTATTCTCATTAGCCTGCTTCTGGGAATGCTTAAACTGCCGCGCATTGAGCATGCACCGGATACCGATGCTACCCGTTCCAAGCCGTGGCACTACCGCCATCTGGTACTGGGGATGGTGGGTATTTTTGTATATGTAGGAGGAGAAGTCGCTATTGGCTCGCACATAGTTTCTTACCTGCACCTGCCTGATGTGATGAACCTGGCGCCTAAAGCGGCTGGGTCCATGGTGGCGTATTATTGGGGAGGAGCCATGATAGGCCGCTTTTTGGGGGCTTATCTGCTCAATAAGATTAATCCTGGCCGCCTGCTGGCATTCAATTCGTTGGGTGCTGTGGTACTGGTGCTGATTTCTATGAGCACGCACGGCGAAATTGCCATGTGGAGCCTGCTGGCCGTGGGCCTGATGAACTCCATTATGTTTGCCACCATCTTCACACTTGCTGTAGAAGGTCTGGGCCGCCACACCGAGGAAGCCTCCGGGTTGCTGAATGTAGCCATTGTAGGTGGTGCCCTGGTGCCGCTCCTGTTCGGAGCTGTTGCTGATGCCAGCACCCTACGCATGGCCCTGATTCTGCCAGTGCTCTGCTACCTCTACATCATGTGGTATGGTCTGAAAGGCCACGTACGCACGGCATAACGTTGTGTAAAAATCAAAGAGAAGCCCGCCGTGCAGCTGCAGCGGCGGGCTTCTCTTTAATAAGGCTTTGCTAATACTTCTTATAGGCACTTTATTGTCTGCAAATTGGCCATTCCCCATTGGGAAGCCGGCATACTTTGTCGAGATGCTCCACTTCAGATATGGCTTATCAGTATTGAAGCCAGGCATTAAGCGCGAAATTTCAGGGTGCATCTGTACAGTAACATGAAGTATGGGCAAGCACTTACTACAATAGCTCTAAAGCGGGCTTTGACGAATTCAGTAGCACTTAGTGAAGTAGGAGAGTAGCCCTGCCATAGGCATAAGAATAAGCTAAAGGTGGATGATCAAACTTATACATACCTGTTTCTGTGCAATTTTTGTATTTATCCTTAGTTTGCAGTGCCTGTTATTAAAAGACTAGATGTTTCTGCCTGAAATCAAGGTTGATAACATTGAAAACAGTCCTTTCCCCTCGCTGTCTTTCTTACTTTTGGCATTTATGTATACAATGCACAATCGATTGTGCATTCACTAGTTAATTATTTGCACAATCGATTGTTCTAATTTAATTTCCTGCATTCTTCACTTATTATAGAACACTTTCTACTAGGGCATTTCAGTACTAAAGATCAACTCTGTCCTGCTAAACCGACTGCCGTAGGAAGGTTGTTATCATTCCCAGGCCTGCTGTCGGCAATTAGTTGCCCTGTATCCCGGTAGTCTCATACTGGACTGGGGTAGGTTATTATCCGGCAACAAAAAGCCCCGATACATATGTGTCGGGGCTTTTTGTTATTACTGGACTACTCTGCGGTAGGCGTTGCTGGTGTGGTCTGCGCTGCTTCAGCTGTGGGGCCTTCCGGGCGGTTGCTGCGGTTCCGGTTGCGGCCGCCGCGCTTGCGGCGTCCCTGGCCTTCGCCTTTCTCGCCATCAGCGCGGGGCTCCCGCACTTCACCTTCCGGCCGTGGCTCCCGCGGAGCGCGGGGCGGACGGGCTTCGCCCTCGGGGCGTGGCTCGCGCGGTGGGCGCTGGTAGGGCTGAGCAGGAGCTTGGCCGGCGTCCAGTGCTGCCAGGGCTGCGTTGGCCTTGGCAATGCGCTCTTGGTGCTTGGGGTCTTTGGGGTCGTGGGCGTCGCGGCGGTTACCGTCGCGGCCACCGCTGCCTTCGGTGCGCGGCCCCCGGTCACGGCCTCCGCCACCACCTGAGCGGCTGCCACCGCCGGAACGGCCACCACCCCGCTCGGGGCGGCCACCAATCTTGCCGTGCAGGCCGGCAAAGCGCTTAGGGTCAAACTCAGGAGCTGCGCCCAGGCCCAGCTCTTCGGTAATGTTCTTTTTCTCCAGTTCGCGCTCAATCAGCTTCTCAATCTTCACTACCCGGTCCTGGTCCTGGTCGGAAATGAAGGTGATGGCCGTGCCTTTGGTAGCGGCGCGAGCTGTGCGGCCAATGCGGTGCACATAATCCTCGGCGGCGCGGGGAATATCGTAGTTCACCACGTGGCTGAGGGAGTCAATATCAATACCGCGGCTCAAAACATCGGTGGCCACCAGAATGGGAAACGCCTTGTTTTTGAAGTCGCGCATGATCTGCTCCCGCTCTTCCTGGGTACGGTCGGAACTGATGCCCTGGGCCACGTAGCCCAGCTTGTTAATGGAGCGCACAATGCCACTAACGGCCGCTTTCTGCGAGGTGAACAGCACCATGCTCTGCACGTTCTGAGTTTTCAGAATGTGCTCCAGAATGTAGATTTTCTGGCGGTCGAAGGCCATGTACAGCTGCTGGTCGATGCCGGCGGCAGGCTTGGATACGGCCAGGCGAATTTCCTCGGGCTCGTTGAGAATTTGCTTCGAGAAGTCCCGGATTTTGTTGGGCATGGTAGCCGAGAACAGCAGCGTCTGCCGCTTCTTGGGCAACTGGCGCACAATGTTCAGGATATCATCCGAAAAGCCCATGTCCATCATCTTGTCCGCCTCGTCCAGCACCAGGTACTTGAGGTCCTCGAACTTCACATAGCCCATTTGCATGTGGGCAATGAGACGACCGGGGGTGGCAATGATGATGTCTGCACCGGAGGTGAGGGCGCGCTTCTGCTGCTCCCAGCCCTCGCTCTTGCCACCGCCATAAATGGCTATGGAGCTGGCTTCTACAAAGTAGCCGAAGCCGGTTACCTGCTCATCAATCTGGGTAGCCAGCTCGCGGGTGGGCACCAGAATAAGGGTGGACGTAGTGCCGTGCTTGGCGTGCGAAATCCGGTCGAGGAGGGGAATAAGGTAGGCGGCTGTTTTGCCGGTGCCGGTTTGAGCACAGGCAATCAGGTCTTTACCGTCGATGATTTTGGGAATGGCCTGCTCCTGAATAGGGGTGGCCTGCAGGTAGTTCATGGCATCCACCCCGGCCAGCAGGTCGTCGTGGAGGTTAAATTCGTGAAACGTCAAGGTTCAGCGAGTTAAAATGATACATGGCTGACCTTGGTTTCCTGGTCAGCAAAACGGCTGTGATGAGGTAAAGATACGGCATTTTAGCCGGGCCCGCCGTTTTGGTTTCCGGCTGAGGCATGCTGGCAAGGGCCTGTGCTGTCCGCCAGCAAGCTCAACCATAGTAATTCATAAGACACCCATTATTTCTTTCTTTACGGCCATGCCCATCCTCGACCGATTCTCCACTCAGGCAGCGCTGTATGCCACCTTCCGCATCGAATACCCTGCGGAGCTTTACGAGTGGCTGCTGGCCCGCGTGTCCGGCCGCGGCCGCGCCTGGGACTGCGCCACCGGCAACGGCCAGGTGGCTGTGGTGCTGGCCCAACACTTTGCCCGGGTAGATGCCACCGACATCAGCCGGGCCCAATTGGCGCAGGCGCCGCTACGGCCCAACATCACCTACCAGCTGGCCCAGGCCGAGCATACGCCTTTCCCCGACCATAGCTTTGATCTGGTAACGGTGGGGCAGGCCGTGCATTGGTTTGAGCCGGATGCTTTCAACCAGGAAGTGCAGCGCGTGCTGAAGCCGGGCGGCGTTATTGCCGAGTGGGGCTACGGCCTGGTGCAGGTGAGCCCGCAACTGGACCCCATCATTCAAACCTTTTATGCCGAAACCCTACATGCCTACTGGGATGCTAACCGCTGGCACATTGACGATGAGTATGCCCGCCTGCCATTCCCATTTTCCGAGGTAGAAACGGCCCGCTTTACGGAAACCCGAAACTGGACCGCCGTCCATTTCCTGAATTACCTCCGCACCTGGTCCAGTGTGGCCAACTACAAGCGCCAGCATCAGGCAGATGCGGTGCTACTGATTGCCGACCAACTGACGCGGCTCTGGGGCGAAGGAGAGCGGGAAGTGCGGTTTCCGGTATTTCTGCGCCTAGGCCGGGTGCAGTAGCAGTAGCGTTATTATTCACTTTAGTCCGCTTAAGCCGCTTATTTAGCAGCTAGTTCCATCCTTTTCCGCTATGTCTGCTGCCTTACCTGCTGATTTGCCGCTGCACGGCCTCTTCGTTCTGGAATTGGCCTCGGTGCTGGCCGGCCCGCAGGTGGGGCAGTTTTTTGCCGAATTAGGGGCCGAGGTCCTGAAAGTGGAAGCTCCCGCCGGCGACGTGACCCGCACCTGGAAAACCGGCGCGGAAGCCGCAGATACTAATGTGTCGGCATATTTCAGCTGTGCCAACTGGGGCAAGCAGTCCGTAGTTCTGAACCTGACTACCCCGGCCGGGCAGGCCGCCGTGCACCAACTGGCCACCCGCGCCGATGTAGTACTGACCAGCTACAAGCCTGGCGACGCTGAAAAGCTGCGGGTAGACTACGCTACCCTGCGCCAATTGAATCCACGCTTACTGTATGGCCACATCACTGGCTACGGGCCTCTGGTAAGCCGTGCTGGCTACGATGCCGTGCTACAGGCTGAAACCGGCTTCATGCACCTGAATGCAGCCGGTCCCGGCCACGATGCCCAAAAAATGCCCGTAGCGCTGATTGATCTGCTCACGGCGCATCAGCTTAAGGAAGGACTACTCACGGCCCTGTACCGCCGTGAGAAAACCGGGCAAGGTGCTCTGGTGCAGGTCTCGTTGCTGGAAAGCGCGCTGGCTTCTCTGGCAAACCAGGCCGCTACCTGGCTGATAACGGGGCAGGACCCGCAGCCGCTGGGCTCTGGCCACCCCAGCATTGTGCCCTATGGCACCGTGTACACGGCGCAGGATGGCGTGCGCCTGCTGTTGGCCGTGGGCGCCGATCGGCAATTTCAGGAGCTATGTACTGTGCTGGAGCGCCCGGAATGGGCTGCCGATGCCCGCTTTGCCACCAACCCAGCCCGTGTAGCCTACCGCCCGGAACTGGAGCAACGACTACGGGAACGGATAGCCGCTCTCAGTGGTCTGCAGCTTCTGCAGGAGCTGGAGAAACGGGCGGTTCCGGCTGGGGCAGTACGTACAGTAGGAGAGGCCCTGAAGCAAGAGTCGGCGCAACGCATGCTGCTTCCCCCTACTTCCGGATTCCCACACCCAGGGTTACGAACGGTAGCATTCCAAAGCCCCGCATGGCCAATGGCTGTGGAGCTTTCCCAGCCACCTCCTTTGGTTCGGCCAGAAGAACAGAAAGTGAGCTAATTATAACCCTGGGGTATTTTTTGGGTGGATGCTGATGGCTACTAAAGCTCGGCAGGGGCTGCCCTGTGCCCACATTATCTTGAAACTCGACAATTGACTAATAATTATTTATATTTTATATAAAAATAATACATATTATATTAGGGTAGGGATTCACCATCGGCGGGCGCTTCTTTCTTAGAAAACGCTTCCTGTAGTCCTCTCTATCACTATATAACGCCTTCATACTTCAATGAGCCACGCTACCTGAAAACACGGTCATAGGTCTGACATACAGTAAGAGGGCTGTATAAAGAAGAAAACGGCGCTAACTTTTTATTAGGCCAGCGCCCCGAGCAGATGGATGCCAGGCTGGAGTTGCCAGCAGAAAGCCCCGGAAAATTCAGGAAGGTAAAGGGGTGATAGGATAGGATGAATAGGTGGTTAATATTTCAAGGCAGGCAGATAATGAAAAACCGTTTCTCGCTTCTATTATTTCTGATAACACTTATCCACTGGGTGCCCTTGCGCGGTCAGGCGCCGGTGACGGGGTTTACGTCGACGACCTTGTCGACGGGCTGGGATGAGGCCGTGGGGCT
>NZ_JAUOFB010000011.1 GCF_030542105.1 Hymenobacter sp. BT730 | reverse complement strand
ATACCTAATCTTATGTAAAGGGAAATTTCTGAGAAGGGAAGCTATTAATCTTTTGCCTACTCTTGCCAGAAAGTACAAACCATGTGGTACCAACTAGCCGAAGATTATAAAGCCATAGAAGCCGTGTATGGGCCAGAGATGCCGGCGTTGCAAGGTGGACTACTTCATGAAGTCAACTTTGAATTTAATGGCTATACGCAGGTGGTTATTCGCTTCAGTCCACTGAATTCCCCGTCTAAACCACCATTGAAGTGGACTGCCAACGGCTTCAATACGGTCTCCATCTCTTTACGCCGAATCAACATCAAAGCAGCAAGCTTACAAGGGGCAACATTTTGCAGGCACTGCGACATTACGCTTGTTCGAAGGGCAGAACATTTAGTGTTGAAAGTAGAGGCGCCAGAGCTGCAGCTAACGATAGAATTTGAATGGCTATTCGTGGACAAAATATCAGCTTATTAGTCCGATAAGTAAACGTTACGTTCAGCTTGGCTGTGTTAGGAGACTAGACGAGCACCTCTATGCCCGCTTCCCGATACTGGGCCAGTAAGGCCGGGGACGCGCGGGCATCGGTAATCAAGGTGTCGACCAGGGTGAGGGGCGCGAACTGGAAGTATTTTTCTTGCTCTAATTTACTCGCATCACACAGCAGGTATACGTGGCTGGCTGCTCCGGCCACTGCCAGGCTAATGGCGGCTTCCGCTTCGCTGTTCGCGCTCAACCCACGCTGCAGCGAGAGCCCGTCCACTCCTAGAAAGGCTTTGTCCACGCGGTAGCGCTTCAGCTGCTCCACCGCCACGGTGCCGTGCATCGCCTGGCGCTCGGCATCCACCTCCCCACCGGCGAGCACGACCTGCACGGCCGACCCCACCAACTCGAAGAGTACGGGCAGCGAATTTGTGACCACGCGAATCGCCAGGTGGCGGATGAGTGGGCAGAGGGGGAAAGTGGTGCTGCCGCAGTCGATGAAAATCGTATCCCCCGCCGCAATCTGCGCGGCGGCCCGCTGACAGATAGCCGCTTTCTCGGCGGCATACACCGTCGATTTGCGGGTGAAGGCCACCGGATTCCGCACCACACTCGGGAGCACAGCCCCGCCGTGGGTGCGCACGACCAACCCCTCGGCTGCCAGCTGCGCTAAATCCCGGCGAATCGTAAGGGGAGTAGTCTGTAACTGCTGGGCGGCGGGCGCCACTTCCAGGCTGCCGTGCTGGGCCAAGGCGGCCAACAAATACTGCTTGCGCAATGGAGAATTCATGGGTTTGCTGTTACTTGCTCCTATACAATCACAAAGAAACATACTCGAACACAAACGAACAATCGAATTAATATGAACGAACGCATTCGCCTGCAAAAACCTGAAGTATTGTCCGATAACTGGTACACGCTGCGCAAATTCACCTTTGCGTACCAGCGCAAAAATGGCACTTGGGAAACCCAGTCACGCGAAGCCTACGACCGGGGCAACGGGGCCACCATTTTGCTGCACCACCCGGCGGCCGACACGGTTATTCTGACCCGGCAGTTTCGGCTGCCCACCTTCGTCAATGGCCATCCGACGGGGCTGCTGATTGAAACCTGCGCCGGGCTGCTGGACGACGAGCACCCCGACGTGGCCATCCTGCGCGAGACAGAAGAGGAAACCGGTTACCGGCTGACGGCAGTGCAAAAAGTCATGGAAGCCTACATGAGTCCCGGTTCGGTGACCGAGCGCTTGTACTTCTACCTGGCCGAATACTCCCCACTCACCGAGCAACGGGGTGGGGGCGGCATCGAGGAAGAAGAAATTGAGATCCTGGAGCTGCCGCTGTCCCAGGCCCTGGCGATGGTGGCCACCGGCGAAATTCAAGATGGCAAGACTATTATGCTCTTGCAGTATTTACGCCTGCAGCAGCTGACCGCGGCCCTGGCCTGAGGAGAAAGCGATTGCGCCAAGCGTACGGGTCGCAGAACCGAGCCACTCGCCGCTATCCAAGTCCGATAAGTCGAATTATGCTAAGTGCCTTCTTGTGAACTTCTCCATTTTCGTCCGATCAGGCACCATGCGGGCCCGTTACCGTCTACAAGCCCGCTGCCATGCTGATAGGGCGCCTGCTGCAGGCCGATCCGAGCTACCCAAGCATACAAAAAGGACCGGCGTCAGACGCCGGTCCTTTTTGTATGCTTGCATTAAGAGCTTATGCCACTGCTAGGCGCATGGCCTGACCAACTGCTGAGCCGCCTATTTAACAACGTTGGCCAAGCGAGCATAGTTTAGCTCCTGAATAAGTACGCCGGCACTTGACTTCACTTTGAGTTTGGTGAGCGGCTCATGGGGGAAGTAGAGTTCGGTTAACACGGTCAGACCATTATCAGCGAACAGCTCAACGGAGGAAGCATCAAACAGCAGCGTCAGATCAGCCCCCGGTGTTACCGCCCGACGGGGCCCGGCGTGACGGCCCGGAAACTTGTCGCTGAAAGCGACCATTCCGGACTTGCTCCGGTCTATGTAGTAGGCATTGGCTTTCTGATCATAGCCGATAACCAGCTCATCGCCCCGGCTATTGGACAGGATAAGGGAAAAGTCCTTCAGCAGCTTGGTGCTGAGCTTGAGCTGGAACTTGTCGCCTAGGTTAGGCAGCTTGCTGCTCAGGTCAAGCTCCTTCAGCACGGCCAGCTTTTGCAGCTTCACACTGCCGGTCTGCAGTGCCTGGCTTACTTCCTTCACGGGCTGCGAGGTAAGCCACAGATCCGCGCCCACTTGGCGCAGAGCCAGCTCCCGGGGTACCGTCATGGCATTGCGCCAGGGAGAGGTAGGGACCTGGTTGGCGTATTCCCAATTGCTCATCCAACCTTGGAAAATGCGCCGCGCGCCGGTGTTATTATAGGTGACACCCGCATAATCATCCTTGCCATAATCCACCCACTTAGTTTGGGTGTCAGCGGGCGTAAAAGTCTTGCCATCAAACTGCCCGATAAAGTACTGGGTGGCCGAGCCGCTGTTGGGGCCGCCGGGATTTATGCTCACCAGCAGCACCCAGTGGGTTTTACCTTCCAGGGTGAGGGGAAACAGATCGGGGCATTCCCATACCCCGCCGTGGGCACCCAGCTTTTCGCCAAACTCACTTTCCTTAGTCCACTCTTTCAGGTTGGGAGAGGAGAAAAAGGTGATGCGGTCCTTGGTGGCCAGGGTCATCACCCACTTTTTGCTGGGGGCATGCCAGCTTACTTTTGGGTCGCGGAAGTCCGGAATGCCGGGGTTGTTTAGCACCGGGTTGCCCTCGTACTTGGTCCAGGTCTTGCCCTCATCCAGGCTGTAAGCCAGGCTCTGGTACTGGTGCTTGTTGGTTTTCTTCTTTTCCTCCTCGGCGTTGTGGTGCGTGAAGATGGCCACCAGGGGCACCTGCCCGTTTTTGCCGAAGCCGGAGGTGTTGTTTTCATCCACCACCGCGCTGCCGGAGAAAATCCAGCCCAACTTATCCGGGAACAGGGCAATGGGCTGCTCCTGCCAGTGCACCAGGTCGGGGCTGGTGGCGTGGCCCCAGTGCATGGGGCCCCACTCCATACCGTCGGGGTAGTGCTGGAAGAACAGGTGATAGGTGCCCTTGTAGTACACCATCCCATTGGGGTCGTTCATCCACATTCTGGCCGGGCTGAAGTGGTAGGCCGGGCGGAACTGGGGCGTGGCCGGGGGTATGGCCGGCTTGGCAGCCGGCGTCTGGGCCTGGCTTATCTGAACCGTTAAAGCCAGGGACAGGGCTAACAGGAGGCAGTTTTTCATGGGATACTGGAAAGGAAGTACAAAGAGGATAAGGAGCAGGCCAGGGAGCTTTAAAGTGCGGCGCGCTCCTGCAGCAAATTGCGCACATCAGCCGCACTAATGACCGGCGTGGCCCCCAGGTGGGTAGCCACCAGCGCGCCGGTAGCGCAGGCAAACCGCAGGTTCTCGCCCGGCTCCTGCCCGGCCAGCCAGCCTTTCAGCAGGGCCGCCAGAAAGGCGTCGCCGCTGCCAATGGTGTCTTTTACCTCGACGGCAACGCCCGGGGCGCGATATAACTGTTCGTTGGTCCAGAGCAGGGCCCCGTCGGCGCCGCAGGTAACGCACACGCCTTGCAGGTCGAAGCGGGCGGCCAGCCACTGCATGGCGGCGGCGGGGTCGGTTTCCTCCCCAAACCAGCTCATGATTTCCGCCAGCTCGTGGTGGTTCATCTTCACCAGGTCGGCTTTGCCCAGCAGGTATTTCACTACTTCCCTGGTATAGTGAGGCGGGCGCATGTTCACGTCAAAGACCCGGAACCTTGCGTGCTCCAGCAGGCGGTAGAGGGTTTCGCGGGTGGCCAGGCTGCGGGCCGCCAGGCTGCCGTACACAAACATATCGGCCTGTGCTACCAGCTCGTCCAGGGCCGGGTCGTGCTGAATGTAGTCCCAGGCCACGGGGTGCACAATTTTATACGTTACCTCGTTGGCATCATCCACATTCGCCTTTACCACCCCGGTAAGGTGCGTTTTGCCCAGCTGCACATAATCGGGCCGAATGCCTTTGGAGGTCACAAATTCCACCAGCTCGGTGCCCAGCTCGTCGTCGCCCACCCGGGTGATGAGCTGCGCGGGCACGCCCAGCTGATTCAGGTGCACGGCCACGTTGAAGGGCGCGCCGCCGGGCTGCTTTCCCGTGGGCAGCACGTCCCAGAGGATTTCGCCGAAACAAACTATTTTCTTCTCATTAGGCATAACCTGTGGCTGTCAGTTGATGAAAAAAGGGCGTCATCCCGAGCGGGGGTTTAGCACCTTAGGGGCTGATGCAGTAATCTGTTTTCCGTCCCGGTAAGGTTTATCAACTACTCTCGCTACGACGCTTAGTGGGAAGTTTAGTGGATGACCAGCGTTTTTTCCAGCTGCTCCAGGGAGGTGCCTTTCGTTTCCGGCATGAAGCGCCATACAAAAATGAGCTGAAGCACCATCATCAGGCAGAAAAACAGGAAGGTATGCCCGCCGCCCAGCTTCTCGGCAAAATAGGGAAAGGTGAAGGCAATGATAGAGGCCATAACCCAGTGGGTGGAAGAGCCCAGGGCCTGACCTTTGGCCCGCACGGTATTGGGGAAGATTTCGGAGATGAATACCCAGATAACTGCTCCCTGCGAGAAGGCGAAGAAGGCTATGTACACAAAGAGCAGTACCGGCACCATCATGCCCCCAAACTGCTGCAGGTAGAAGGCGCGGGACACCAGCCCCAGCGTGGCAATCAGCCCAAACGAGCCAATGAGCATGAGCTTGCGGCGCCCGAACCGGTCAATGAAGTTCATAGCCAGCAGCGTAAACAGGAAGTTGATCAGGCCGATACCGGCCGAGGAAAGCAGCGCAGAGCCTTTACCTAGACCCGTCATCTCAAAAATGCGCGGGGCGTAGTAGATAATGGCGTTGATACCGGATACTTGGTTGAAGACAGCGAACAGCACCGCCAGCATCACTGGGGTGCGGTATTGGCGGGCAAAGAGCGACTCGCCCCCGCCGGCTTCATCCAGGGCGTTGGCCGTCAGAATACTGTTTACATCCTGGTCGGCCGTGGTCGGATCTATACGGTTCAGAATGGCCCGCGCTTCTTCCACACGCCCGCGGCCCAGCAGCCAGCGGGGGCTTTCCGGTACCCGAAACAGCAGCAGGAAGAACGCCAGCGCCGGCAGGGCCTGCACGCCCAGCATCCAGCGCCAGTCATTTTCGCCGACGCCAGTCAGCAGGTAGTTGGAGAGGTAGGCTATCAGAATGCCAAAGACAATGTTGAACTGGAACATGGCCACCATGCGGCCCCGGCGGGCGGCCGGCGACACCTCCGAGATGTACAGGGGAGCCGTAACGGAGGATGCACCTACGCCCAGGCCACCCAGGAAACGGAACACCAAGAAGGCCACCCAGCTGGAGGTAAGGGCGGCGCCTAAAGCCGATACTAGATAAAGGACGGCAATGATGATGAGGGTTTTGCGGCGCCCCAGCTTATCGGAAGGCAGGCCGCCGAACACCGCCCCGAATACGGTGCCCACCAGGGCAATGGCAATGGTAAAGCCGTGCTCCACCGTGCTCAGGCCCCAGAGCTGCTGAATGGCCTTCTCCGCCCCGGAAATCACGGCTGTATCAAAGCCGAACAAAAAGCCCCCCAGGGCAACCACCAGGGACCAGAAAAAGACGTTGCTGTTTTTCACCGCGGTATTTCGATGCGGAAGGTGGGCTGCTGGCTTCAGCAACCTACTTCCCTGTTGATATTAAAATTGCTTATCCAGCGCAACTCGTTGCACCATAGGTTTTTGTTGAGCCGGCACAGGCGGCTGCGGCGGCTTCGCCCCCGGTCATTTGGTCGGGCCAGTTACCCACCATAACCGGCCGATTTTTGCTCGGGGCGAAAAGTGCCCTTACCCACTTATCGCCGCCGCGCCCACCTGCCCCAGCTCGTTAACAAAAGGACGTTTTACCAGCCCGGATTCTGCTTGTACAGGCCCTTGCTGAAGTTGATCTGATTCAGGGGAATGGGCAGGTACTCGTCGCGGCCCTTCGTGAACTTGGCGTCCTGCAGGTACTGGCGGCGGGTTTTCTCCACCGTGAAGTAGTTGTTCAGGTACTCGGCGGCAATGCCCCAGCGCACCAGGTCAAAAAAGCGGTAGCCTTCCATGGCAAATTCCAGGCGGCGCTCAAAGCGCAGGGCTTCGCGGGCGTATTCCTGCGTCCATTTATCGGCCTGATACAGGCCAATCTTGTAGTTGGATGTGGCCTGTCCGTCTTTCTGCTTGAGCATGGCCGTGCTGTTCTGCGCCCGCTCCCGGATCTGGTTGATCAAAGGCAGCGCCTCGGCGGGGCGGTTGAGCTCAATCAGGGCTTCGGCCTTCCAGAGCAGCACATCGGCGTAGCGGATCAGCGCCCAGTTCTTGGAAGTGCTCATGAAGGGCGGATTCTTCTGAAAGCTGGGGTCGGAGGGAAGCACTGTTTCCTTCATCGACATGAAGTAGCCGTACACCTGCGGCACGCGCACCCAGGAGTTGCGGAACACAAAGTTGGGGTCGTACTTGTAGGGGTGGCTGTTGATGGCCACGGTGTGGTCCAGGCGGGGATCCACGGTGTTCTTTTTGAAGTCAGCGGAGTCCGTCAGGTTACCGCTGGTGTTGAACGTGGCGAACATGGGCAGGCCCTGCGCATCGGTCTTAAAGGCGTTTACCAGGTTCTGGCTGGGCTGGTGGAAGCTGCAGCAGCCGTAGTCCGGGTTCATGGGGTAGTTCAGCTCGTTGCCGCGCTGGGTGCGCCCTTTGGGCGTGCCATCGTTGCGGGAGAACTGAATGGCAAACACCGATTCGGACCCATTATCGCCGGAAGACAGGAAGTTGGTGGCAAAATCCGGGTGCAGCGAGTACTTGCCCGAGCTGATTACCTCATCCGTCAGCCGAACCACTTCCTGCAGCTTGGCCTGGTCAGTGCCCGTTACGGTATGGCTCTCGTTCTGGGTGTAAGCGGCATACAGCAGGGTTTTCGCCAGATAGGCCTGCGCGGCCGATTTGGTTACGCGGCCGATTTCGGGCTGGGAGGCCGGCACGTTGGCTTCGGCAAAGCGGAAGTCTTCGGCAATCTTGTCCCAGAGCTGTTCCTTGGTCAGGTCTACGTTTGAGACTTTGCCATAATCCGAAGTGGGTATGGTTTCGTCGATGTAGGGCACTCGCCCGAAAAGCTCTTTCAGCAGAAAATAGAAGTGTCCCCGCAAAAAGCGCATTTCGCCCTGGCGCACGGCCTTGTTGGGCATCTCCGCTTCGCTTACCGCATTCAGGCGGCGCAGGGCGTCGTTGGTGCGCGAAATGCCGATGTAGAGCAGGAACCACACCTCATCGGTGTTGCCGATGTCGGGGCGGTTGAAGGTGAAGGTTTCGTAGAAATGGAAGGCATCCACGTCGCCGGTGCCGCCCCCGCCTTTGTAGGCGTCGCCGCCCCGGATGTTGCCGTAGGGCCACATAGAGGTGTAGGGTGCCCGGTATACGTCGTTGCCGAGCTGGGAATAGGCTGCAATAACCTGTTTCTCAATGTTGGCGGGCGTATTCAGGTCCTCGTCGGCCAGGGTCCCTTTGGGCGACACGTCCAGGAAGTTCTTATCAGAGCAGCTGAAGGAAACGGCCAGCAGGGAAACCACCAGCGCACAGGTTTTTATCGATTTCATGATGAAAAGGCAGTAGCGGTTAGAGGGAAATGTTCAGGCCCGTGGTGAAAATGACCGGAATGGGGTACTGGTAGTTGGTCACTTCCGGGTCGGGCGTGGAGAGTTCCTTGCTCTTGATGGTGAAGAAGTTCTGGCCCTGCACATACACGCGGGCACCCTGCAGCTTTACTCTGCTTACCAGGCTCTCCGGCAGGCTGTAGCCCAGCTGAATGTTGCGCAGCTTTAGGTAAGAAGCGTTTTCTATGAAGTAGGTAGAAGCACGTCCCTCGTTGTTGGTGTTAATCAACGAGGAAGCCGGAATAGAGGAGCCCGTGTTGGTCGGCGACCAGGCATCCAGGGTGCGCTGCCCCCAGTTTTCCCCGGACACAAAGGAGAAGTCGGTGCGGAATTTCACGTTGTTGTAAGCCTCCAGCCCCTGCACGCCCTGCAGAAACAGCTGCAGATCAAAGCCCTTGTAGCTGCTGCCCAGGTTCAGGCCGTAGATAAAGTCCGGGGTGGCTTCCGTAATCCAGGTCTGGTCGAAGTTGTCAATCTTACCATCGTTGTTCAGGTCCTCGTAGCGGATGCGGCCCGGGGCGGCACCCGTCTGGGTAGCGTGGTTGTTTACTTCCTCTTCACTCTGGAACAGGCCGTTGGCCACGTAGCCGTACACCGCATTAACCGAGTGGCCCAGGCGGGTGACGTCCTGCCCGTTGCCGCCGTAAGCGTTGATTACCTCCGCTGGCAGGAAAGTGAGTTTGTTGCGGTAGGAGGACAGGTTGCCGGTTACGCTGTAAGTCAGGCCGCTGCTAAGCTGGTTCTGGTAGCCCAGCAGGAACTCCCAGCCCTTGTTCTCAATGGAGGCGCCGTTCACGAACTTGTCGCCACCTTCACCTACCGAGCCTAGGTAGGGCAGGTTCACCAGAATGTCCTTGCTGTTCTTGACAAAGTAGTCCACTGAGCCCGTCAGCTTGTTATCCAGCAAGCCGAAGTCGATGCCGTAGTTGGTCTGGGTGGTGGTTTCCCACTTCAGCTGGTCGTTGGGCTGCTGCACGCGGCGGTAGCCGGAGGGCAGGTTGCTGTTGGTGCCGTAGATATCATAGGCCGTGCCCCGGTCGTACTCAAAGTTGGGGTCCTGAATGCCAAGGATGGACTGATACAGGCCGCGGGAAGCAAAGTCGGCAATGTCCTGGTTACCCGTCTGGCCCCAGCCCACGCGCAGCTTCAGATCCGACACCATGGGGGCCGTGTTTTTCACGAAGGCTTCCTCGCTCAGGCGCCAGCCCGCCGATACGGCCGGGAATACCCCAAAGCGGTTGTCCTTACCAAAGCGGGAAGACCCATCCCGGCGCAGCGTACCCGACAGCAGGTAGCGGTCCAGAAAGGAGTAGTTCACCTTCCCAAACAGGGAGGCCAGGCGGTAGGCCGTGCCGGAGCCGCCGTTGTTCTGGTTGGCCGCGCCGGCGTCCAGGAAAACGTAGTCCGGGTCCTCGCTGGCAAAGTTGGTGCGGGAGGCAAAGAAGCTTTCAGAGTTATAGCTGATCCGTTCATGGCCGGCCAACAGGTCCAGCTGGTGCTTGTCGCCCAGGTTTAGGTTGTAATTCAGGGTATTCTGCAGCACCCAGTTGCCGTAAAACCGCTCGTTCTGCGTTACCCGGTTATTGGCCTCGGAAAGATAACCAGCGCGGTAGGTTTTGTAGATGTCCCGAAACTTGTACAGGGTATAGTCGATGCCGAAGCTGCTGCGCAGGTGCAGGCCTTTCAGCACCTCCAGGTCGGCAAACATATTGCCAAAGGCCCGGCCAGTGTTGGAGCGATTCTGCTTGCTGTCCGTCAGCACGCGCACGGGGTTGTCACGGTCGGCAATGCCCGATACGGGGCCGCCCCAGCCTACACCGTCCACGGTGCGCACCGGCACAATGGCCAGCAGCTGACTGCTCCGGTCGCGCACGTAATCAATGCCCACCTCCGACTGCCGGGTTTTGGCCAGCGTCAGGTTTTCCCCGATTTTAAGCTTGTTGTTCAGGAAGCTATAGTCGGAGTTTAGGCGGGCCGTCATGCGGTCCAGGCCGGTGTATTTCAGCGTGCCTTTGTTGTCGTAGTAGTTTAGGGAAAGCAGCATGCCGCCCCGCTCGCCACCGTTGGTTACGTTCAGGTTATAGCTCTGAATGATGGCGTTTTGCTGCGTCTCATCAAACCAGTTGGTATCGGCAGTGCGCATGGTTTTGTCGGCGTCCAGGAACTCCGGCACCGTCACCCCGTCCAGCACCGGGCGCCCGTTGGCATCCGTGCTGGACTGGAAGGTGTAGAAGGGGCTGTTGGGGGTGATACCGTCATTCACCGATGCCTGCCAGTATACCCGGCCGTAGTCCTGGGTGTTCAGCATATCAATATGCTTGCCCGGCTTCTGCATAGTGAGGAAGGTGGAGAAATCTACCCGGCTGACGCCCTTCTTCGCTTTCTTGGTGGTGATGATAATGACCCCGTTGCCGGCGCGTGAGCCGTAGATGCTGGCCGCCGAAGCATCCTTCAGCACCTGTATCGACTCGATATCATTCTGGTTGATCTGTCCGATGCCTTCCTTGGTCGGAATACCATCAATCACATACAGCGGATCATTATTGCCGAGCGTGCCGAAGCCGCGGATGCGTACCTGGGCATTGCCGTTAGGTGAGCCGTCGGTGGTGATGTTCACGCCGGGCACCCGGCCCTGCAGGTTGCGCACGGGGTTGGAAGACGGCAGGTCTCTTACCTCATCAATCTTAACCACGGCCACCGCCCCAGTCAGGTCCGCCTTTTTCTGCACCTGGTAGCCGGTTACCACCACCTCGTTCAGGGCCGTGACGTTGGGCGTCAGAGAGAGGGTGACGGAAGTTTTACCCGCCACGGCTACTTCCTGGGTTTTGTAGCCTATAAATGAGAAGACGAGAGTGCCATTTTCCGGCGCGTTAATAGTGAACTCGCCATCGGGGCCGGTAGAAGTACCAACGGTGGTTCCTTTCACTACTACCGTTACCCCGGGGAGGCCGGCTCCTTTTTCATCCGTGACGCGGCCGCTCACTGGGGTGTCTGCCTGCCGGGCATCGGCCGTGCTCAGCCGTTTGGTTTCTGCTTGCACAGCCCCCGGGAAAGCCAGCGGCGCTGTAGTCAGTAGCGACAGGAACAATGCCTGCCGTACTAAGGGTCGAGTTTCTTTCATGGGAAGTTGGGGAGGGGAGTTGGGAAAAAATGGGTAGCCGGAAAAAGCAGCTTAAGCGTGGGGAAGGATTAGCCGAAAACAACATTGCCGTGCCCACCCATAGACACCAGAAGTACTGGTGGCATTAGGGCCGGCACGGCAATGGACAAGGAGGAGGGGGAAGTTTTCACGACTGATCTTTTGCTCAAAGCTCAGTCAAAAGCTTACCTATGGCTTGCTCTATTCACTCAAACTCTTCCAAATTTTAGACTTCTCTTCATATATAGTTAGTGTATTGATAATCAACTGATTAACTAATTGTTGCAACTTTCATTCAGTGCCGGACTTCTATTTTTGATACCCGATTTTCACTTTTTGAATCACAAGCTGGGGGTTGTGTGCAGTGCCCGGAACTCGGATGGGGATACATGGTAGCGGGCCTTGAAGCTGGTGGAGAAATAGGAGGGGGATGAGAAGCCCAGCTGATAGGCCACTTCGGCAATAGTCAGCTCATCGGTCAGCAGGAGCTGGCGGGCTTTGGTCAGCCGTACCCCCTGGATAAACTCAGTGACGCCGGTGCCCAGCACGGCCTTTACTTTACGGTAGAGCTGCACCCGGGAGATACCCATACTGCGGGCCACATCCTCCACGCTCAGGTCGGAGCGGGTGAGGTTGGCCTCCACAATGGCGGTGAGGTCGGCCAGGAATTTCTGGTCGACGCGCTGCGGGGCTACGGTGGCCGTATCCACAGAAAGCTCCCGCCGGAAATGCTCGCGGAGCTTGTCGCGGTTGCTAAGCAGCGTGCGCACACTCTCCAGCAGGAAAGCCGGGTTGAAGGGTTTGGTCAGATAGAGGTCGGCGCCGGCCTGCACACCTTCTACCTGCTGCTCGGGGGCATTGCGGGCCGTAAGCAGAATAACCGGAATGTGGGAGGTTCGCCAGTCGCCCTTCAGCTGGGCCACTACTTCCAGTCCGCTGATTTCCGGGAGCATCACATCACAGATAATCAGGTCGGGAATAGCTTCGGCCGCCAGCCGCAGCCCGGTGGCCCCATCGGAGGCCGAGCTTACCTGGAAGTGAGGCTGCAGCTTATGGACCAGGAAAGTATTGACATCAGGATTGTCCTCAATTACCAGGATGAGGGCCTCCCGGTTGGCACCGGCAGCTAGGATATCGGTTGGGCTTTCCTCGGGGCCGGGCACGCCGCTTTCTTCAATGGTCAGGGCCGGCATAGGCAGGGCCGCCGTTTCCGTTGACTTCAGCTCTGCCGGCAGATCCAGGGGCAGCGTTACCACAAAGGAGCTGCCCTGCCCTGGCTGGCTGGTAAAGGAAAGCTGCCCCAGGTGCAAACGGGTAAGGCCCAGGGCCAGGGCCAGGCCCATGCCGGACCCTTTGGCGGCCGACTGCTGCCCCTGGTAAAACCACTCGAAAATGTGGGCTTTGTCCTGCTCGGAGATGCCCCGGCCGGTGTCCTCCACGCTGACCCGCACGGTGCGCTCGGCCGGCAGCGGCTGAATGCTGACGGTAATCTGCCCCCGCTCGGGAGTGAATTTCAGGGCGTTGGAAAGGAGGTTAAAGAAAACCTTATCCAGAATATTCACGTCGAACCAGAGCTGCACCACGGGCTCCGCGGGCAGAAAGCGCAGGGTGATGCCGCGCTGCCGGGCCGGGCGCTCAAATACATCCATGATTTCCCGGACAAAGGCCACCAGGTTGCCTTCGGTAGCCCGCACGGGCATCTTGCCGACGTCAATGCGGCGGAAATCCATGAGCTGGTTGACCAGTTGCAGCAGGCGCTGGGCATTGCGGCGCACCAAGCCCAGGTCGTGGCGGTGCGTGGGGGGCAGGTCGGGGCTGCTGGTGAGCATTTCCTCCACCGGACCCAAAATGAGGGTAAGGGGCGTACGCAGCTCATGGGAGAAGTTGGTGAAGAAGCGAAGCTTGGCTTCCGTCTCCACGCGGGCCCGCTCGGCAAAGTCCTGAATCTGGTTGCGCTGGGAAAGAATCTCCTGGTTCTGCAGCTCCAGCTGCTGGTTGATGCGGCGGTTGGCCCGGTACGCGCGGAAGGCAATCAGCCCCAGCACCGCGGCGCCCAGCAAGGCGGCCGCCAGCGTGTAGAGCACGGTTTGCTGGCTAGAATACGTGGCCCGCTGCCGGCGCAGCAGCTCCTGCTGCTGCTGAATGTCGAGCTGCTGGCTGGCCAGCTTCTCGGTCTGCATTTTCATGGTGTGCACGTTGGTCGAGTCGATGACCATCGTGCCCAGAATGTTTTCCTTTTCGTAGGGCAGCCCGTGCAGAATGCGCATAGCCGTGCGGATGGCCTCCTCCCCGCCGGGCGGATACAGTAGGGTGGCGGTCAGCACCCCATCCTGCACAAACTGAATACCGCCTTGGTTGCCCGGGAGCCCATCTACCCCTATTACCCGGATCCGGCGGTCCAGCCCCAGGCTTTTACACACCTGGTAGGCGCCCAGGGCCATTCGGTCGTTGTGAGCAAAGATCAGGTCGATATCGGGATGCTGGCGCAGTACCTGGGGCAGGCGCTGCATAACGGAGGGGCGCTTCCAGTCGCCGTGCACCTGGGCCTGAAGCTGTACGCCGGGGAAATGGGCCAGGGCCTGCACAAACCCGGCGTGCCGGTCTACGGCCGGGGAGGCGCCCGGGGCTCCTAATACTTCCAGCACTTGGCCCCGGCCCCGAAGCAGGCTGCCCACATAGCTGCCGGCAGCCCGCCCCACTTCCAGGTTATTGCCCCCCACGTAAGCGGTATAAAGCTTGGAAGTAGTGCGCCGATCCAGAATTACCACCGGAATCCCCCGATTGAACACCTCCTCCACAATTGGGGTAATGGGCTCGGCTTCGTTAGCCGACACAATGAGCAGGTCAATGCCCTCCCGCAGAAATTCCTGAATCTGCTGCTGCTGAAGGCGGCTGTTATCGTGGGCGTCCTTCATGCGGAAGCTCACCCCCGGATGAAAGGTGAGCTCCTTTTTCATGCCCGCCAGCATGGCCTGTCGCCAGGCGTCGCCGGTCGTGCACTGGGAAAACCCTATCCGATACTGGGCCTTCGGATTCTGCGTAGTACAATCAGTTAGAAAACCGGCCAGCCCTAACAAAAGCAGCCAAAGGCCCTTGGCAGGAAGCTGCTTCAGCAGTGAACGATTTATTGGTAGTACCAAGGCACTGAGCATGGAAATGAAGTCTGATTCGAGGGGAAGTTACCAAAACTACTGCTCCTTAATTCAGTCTGTCCAACTGGCCTAAAATCGTTGTTGTTGCTCAGCCTTTACTAGATGAACAGACTGAAGCCTGGGTCCTTCCTTGGATAGTTTGTTAGCTAAACTTTTATGACTAGCACACCCTGGGGCATGGCAGATTGGTATGTTCGCAAGCATTCTTGCCTACCCAGTCTCAAGATAGTGGCTTATAACGTTTATTAAACGGACGTTCAACGGGTGTTATGCCTAGGCCTAACGACTTCTAGCGTCTCATAGCCGCTCGGTCAACAAGGATAACAGCCTTGTGCCTTCCATGCATTGGTAGAAGAGGAACACATCTCCGCCGTTGGTTCAGCGAAACGTCTTGTTGTATTCGCCCTGCCTTTTCCCACCACCATGCAATTTTTCCGGCACTCACCCGAAACCATAGAGCCGACCGTGGTTTTGCATCTCACTTTTGGGGCCTTCTTCCACTTTACCCCAGCACCCATGACTTCGATGGCAAAACTTACCCGCGACGTAAAATTCCTGAAAGCTTACGCCTTGGCCGCCACCCTGCTGCCAGCTGCCCTGTTGCTGGCCTCGGCCGCCCGCCCGGACAAGCCCGTGCGCTTCGGTGAAATTACGATAGAGCGCCTGAACCTAGTGGAGCGCGACGGCACGGTGAAGATGGTTATGAGCAATCAGGAGCGGTTTCCGCAGGGCGTGACCATCGACGGCAAGCATATCGACTATAAGCGTCCTCATCCCGGGATGCTGTTCTACAACACCAAGGGCGAGGAATGCGGCGGCCTGATTTTCGGCGGGCAGAAGGGCCCGGATGGAAAGGTGTCCGCTGGCGGCCACTTCTCGCTTGACCGCTTTGGCCAGGATCAGGTCATTGCCCTTAATTACCAGGAGCAGGGCGGCTTCTACAAGGCGGGCCTCACCTTCAACGATGCGCCCGAGGAGTCGACGACGGCCCTGGCGGAAAAATACAAAGCCGCCACGCCCGAGGAAAAGCAACAGGCCCAGAAAGCCGGTAAGCTGGGCTTGCAGACCCGCCTGTTTGTGGGCACCACCGCCGGCCGCTCCTCGGCCCTAATCATGGCTGACCAGCAAGGCGCCACGCGCATGATGCTGGTGGCCAACACGGAACAATCGACCCTGGACTTCCAGGACAGCCAGGGCCGCACCCGCCTGACCATCGGGGTGGACAAAAACAACCAGCCAGTGCTGCGCTTCCTGGATGAAAACGGGCAGGAGGTGGCCGCCAAGCAACCGGGACGGGTAACGAAGTAGGCGTGTGGCTGGCGACACGGCATTCCGTATCTTTCGCTCCGATGCGTAGAAACCTCTGGTTTTACCTGCTCGCGCTGGGCCTAGCGCTCCTCCTCACGCTCTCAGGTAGCCTGCGCGGGGCGTCCACCGCCGACCACTTCATCTGGCATCCCGATGCGCCCGTGTGGCTCTTGCTGCAGATCATGGCCATCACAGCCCTGCTGGACTGGCTGCGGCGGCGGCGTCCGCCCCTGGAAGCGGTGGGAATTGGTTACTTTCTGCAGCTACTCTTGCTGGGAAGCGTTCTGTGGCTGGCGAGTACCGAGCTGCTGGAATTTGTCATTCGCCTACTACCGGGCACCCGACCCCACGACTGGGGCTGGTACGCCTTGCTGCGCAGCGTGCTGCTGGGTTTGATGGATTTTCTGCTCATTGGGGGCCTCTACCTGGGGTTTGTGTACCAACACCACTTGGCCGCCGCGCGCACGGCGGTGGCCCAGGCTGAGCAGGCCGCTAGCCGCGCCCGGCTCCTGGCTCTGCAGCAGCACGTCGACCCGCACTTTCTGTTTAATAACCTCAACATTCTGGCCGCCCTGATTGAGCCGGGCAACCATCCCGCCCAAAACTACCTCACCCACTTAGCCAGTCTTTACCGATACTTGGTGCGCACCCGGAAGCACGAGGCCGTGCCCGTGGGCGAGGAGTTAGCTTTTGCGCGTGACTACCAGTTTCTGCTGACCTGCCGTTTCGGCAAGGCGTATGAGTTTACGGAGGAGATGCAGGTCGGTGCCGAGGAACTAGCCACGCGCCTGGTACCGCCCGGGGTGCTACAGGAGCTCCTCACCAATGCCGTCAAGCACAACCTGGCCAGCCGGGCCCATCCACTGCGCGTGCGGGTGCTCGTAACCCCCACCGCCCTGACCGTGCACAATGATCGCCGTCCCCGCCCTACGCCTGCTGCCGGGGAAGGTAGCGGCCTGACAGCTTTACGGAGCCGGCTGGCACTGCTGGCCGATGTGCCCGTGCACATTGACGATACCCCCGCGTATTTTGCCGTCACCTTGCCCCTTACTCCCGTCCTTGCCCCACCCACCGATGCGTCTGCTCCTGCTGGAAGATGAAGAACCGGCGCTCGATCTGCTGCGCCGCTTCGCCCTGACGTATTACCCGGCCGCGACCATCGTAGGGGAATTCCAACAGGTCGCCGAAGCGGCCCACTTTCTGAGCACCCATCCTGCCCCGGATCTGATCCTGACGGACATCGAGCTGCTCGACGGCAACGTGTTTCGCCTGTTTCAACAGGTCGCTGTAAGCAGCCCCATCATTTTTGTGACGGCCTACGATCAGTACCTGGTGCAGGCGTTTGAGCAAAACGGCATCGGCTACGTGCTCAAACCGGTGCAGTACGCGCCCTTTGCAGCTGCCTTGCAGAAGTACGACCGGCTCCGGCAGGCGCTGCAGGGGGCTGCCTGGCAGCAGTTGGCGGCCGCCCTGCCCAGCACGCCGCGCTACAAGCAACGGCTGCTGAGCAAGTCGCGCCAGGGTTTGTATCTGGTCGATGTAGCGGAAGTTGCCTCCATTCAGCTGCGCCACGGGGTAGCGCATGCCCTTGACCGCACGGGCCGGGCCTACCCGCTGTCCGAAACCCTCGCCCAGTTAGAAGCCTGTTTGGATCCTCACGCCTTTTTCCGCCTCAACCGGGGGGAGATCATTGCGCTAACCGCTATTGAACGGCTGGAACCGTACTTTAATGACGCGCTAGCCGTCTACCTGCGTGGGCTGCCCGATGCGCCCTTAGTTAGCAGCAGCCACCGTACCCCCGCGTTACGCAAGTGGCTGACCGGGTAACCGAACGACGATTATAGCGTCTGGCTTGTTTTTCTGTAGCCGTCTGAAGGCAGGTTGCGCGACGGTAAAAGACAGCCGCAACAAGAGGGAGAAAGGGACACCAGCGGGGCGCCGTGTCCCATGTGCCGAAAGACGTTCAACAGGTGTTCTTAAGCCGCTTGGCTAGCGTGTCACATTTCTTAAACGCTCCTTCTAGAGCGGTGACAACCGAGTAGATAGATTCCGAGACCCTTTCCTGGTCAGCCCGTACGGGAGTAGCAAGCCGGTTGGTAAGCCGTACCGCTACTGGGAGGCACCACGGCGATCAGACGACGGAAACAGTCTGACGCTGCCCACCTGAGCAAGTCGTTATTTCTGGTACTTCTCCATCGCCTGATCGATGGCTTGGGCGAGCCGAGCGGGATCCCTCCACTCGGCCAGCTCCTGGGCCAGGGTCTGCACCTGCTGCTGGTAGGTGGCTGCTTCCAGCGTTTTCACCCAGAGCTGTTCCTGCACCTGTTGGAGCTTCGCGCGTAAGGCGGCTTCGCGCTCCTCATATTCTTCTATGAGGTGTTCGGCTTGGATGGCCAAGGGCTGCTCGCCGCGTGCCAGCAGTAAGTGCTTCGCATACTGTGCCACGCTCACGGTGGCTAAATAGGCTTCGGCGTCCAGCAGTTCATATTCGGCCTCCGTTAATTTAAGATTAAGCTGTTTAGGGCGGTTGGCGTAGGGCATAGACCAGACGAATAGGGGAGCAAAAGGGGGGGGTATTCCTGGGCCGTAGTGGGAGTACCCCCGGTATGCGGAGCGCACTGGAGGGGGTACCCCCGAGGCGAACCGGAGCGGAAAAACGAAAAATAGGCATTTTTTCGGCCACATGGACGGGGTACCCCCAGGGGGTACCCCCTGGGGGTACCCCCGCTGCAAAGACGTTTACAAGCGTGGTTTAGGGGAATAAAAACCCTAACGAGACCTCTAGTAGGTGCTTTTTAACCGTTTTCAGGGTTTGTTTGCTTGTCGTCTTCCCGCACGGTAGCTTTCTATGGGTACTTATACCTATTCAATGGTCAGCCGCCCCGTGGCCGTGGTGGTCGCCGTTTTCAGACGCAGCAGATAGATGCCCGTAGCCAGGTGCTGTACCGGTAAACGGGTTTCGGTTTGTCCGGCCGGGAGCGTTCCGGCCCATAAGCAACGCCCCAGGGCATCCTGCAACTGGAGTTGGGCCGGCAACTGCCCTCCCCCCGCCCAGCGTAGATTGACCGCGGTGCCGCCGGCGGGATTGGGGTAAATCTGCAGCGGTTGGGCCAGGTGGGGCGCATGGGATGCGGTCACGCTGCTGACAGTCGCTTTGGCCACAAAGTGTTCCTCTGAAATGCTATTCTGCGGCGAGGAGACCGACCCCAGCGCGGTATTGCCCTGCAAGGCGCCCGTGAAATAGAAATGGTCGGTTCGGTCCAGTGCCAATCCCAGCGCGGCCTCGGTACCGGTCGCCATGCCGGCCTGCAGGGCCCAGCGTTTCTCCCCCGCTCCCGTAAACGAGAACAGGGCGATATCCGCATCCGTGTTGCTGGAAGAAGTCAGCGTGAGGCCGCCTATGCTCAGGCTGCCGGCGACGATACCCGCCACGTAGACATGGCCGGCCACATCGGTCGCGAGAGTAGTCAGAGCACTATTGGGCGTGCCCGTCGTTCCATAGTTCCAGCCGATAACCCCGGCCGGGGTATACTGCGCCACAAACCATTGCCGAGCGGCGCCGGCCGGTGGGTAGGAGACGCCCACCAGGTAGGCGCCGCCCGCCTCATGGGCGGTCAGGCCCCAGACGGTTTCATCGCCTGCGGGGCCTGCTACGGGCTGGCGCAGCGCCCACTCGGGCACACCAGCCGCGGTGTAGCGAGCCACAAAAACGTCTTCATCACTGGTACTCCCCGTAAGGGTGATGGCGCCAAACGTGGCCTTATCTTGAAATTGACTCGCCACATAAATATGGCCCGCGCCATCCAGGGCCACGGCCCCCTCGTCGTTGGCAAGCCCTTCCAGTTGCTGGGCCCAGCGCGGGGTTCCTTCCGGGTCGTATTGGACCAGAAAGCTGCTGCTCGTCGGGCTGTTCAACGTCGTGCTTCCGAAAACTGCGGCCCCTCGAAAGTCGCCCAGGGCGACGAGCTCTCCGGCTGGGGTGCAGTCGAGCCCTCTGATGAAGTAGCCCGCGGTGCGTACCCAAACGACGGCACCCTGCGGATCATACTTGATGAGAAACCCATCCCCACCCGTGAGGACGGTGGAGCCGATGATTAGCGTGCCCTGGACGTAGTAGCCACCTACGTAGCAATTGCCACCGGCATCCACGGCCAGGCCCGTGAGGATGGTTTCCTGCAACGAACTGTTCAGGTGTTGCACCCAGGCCACGGAGCCCGTGGGTGTGTATTTCACCAAGAAGCTGTCATAGGCTTTCGGCGAGTCGAGGGTGGTATTACCGAGGGCCACCGACCCATAAAAGTGACCAGAGCTAAAGACGTTGCCTTGTTGATCGACGGCCAGGAAGCGTCCGCGGCTATGGTCCTCCGGGTCGGTGGCGCTGCTGGTCGCCCGCGTCGCCCACTGCCAGGCGGCCGTAGCAGATTGGGCCGTGGCTGGCAGTGGCAGCTGCCCCCATAAGCCCAGCAGGAGTAGTAACCCCAGCCGGATCGGCCATACGCCCTTCCTATCAGTTTTCATGGGATACAGGTATATAAGAGCGCGCGGCGCCTCCAAGGTGGGGGCCCGGACGCAGGGATAAAAGAAAGCCTACGGTAGAGGGAGTATATTTTGATGTAAACTAATATTAATTTGCATTAATGCAATACAGGCCTTGATTTCCCCTTGGAGCAGGAAAGCCGCTTACAAGTGGAGCGAAAGGAATACCATGAAGGCTACACCACGAGGTGTGGCTCTGGGGAGAAAGCTCGCCTTAAATCTTGTCCGGCTGCAGACTAAGCCAAATAAAATAGGTCCCGATAAAGTTTGCCGATCGGAACCTTATATGCCCCGCAATTGAGCAGAGAAGCTTATGTAATCAAAAAATTGTAAATAATCTTATTTATAATTATATATAAACACTATTTTAGAACATACACTCAATTCCTATTCCCTATCTGCTCGGCAGGCTCACACCCCGCTGGCGCATTAGTTCCATTAGTCATGGAACTAGTCTATATGCTATGGAGGCCCAAGATTTAGAACATCAGTTTCATCAGAATGAGAGGCTGGAGATGTTCAGTGACGGTGTTTTTGCGATTGCTCTGACGCTATTAGTCATCGAACTTAAATTCGAACCGGATGCCATTGATAAACTGCACCATGCAAGCAATCCGGTTAAGTGGATCAGTAGAGATATCGTGTTAGATTCCGAGTTAGCGCATCAACTACTCCATATTAGTAGCAAATTCTTGAGTGTAATGCTAGGGTTCCTCTTTATCAGCAGCTTATGGTTTAATCATAATCAGATTTTTAAACTCCTCCGTAGAAAGGACAACTCTATTATATGGTTAAACAATATCCTATTATTAAGTGTAGCGCTTACCCCATTTCCGATCTCACTTATCGGATTATTTCCGACCAGCTCGATAGGTATCACGCTTTTTGGTATACTGGCTATTATAAACCCGTTCCTGTTTTATCTGATTTTCAAAAGGGCAGACACGCAGGGCTATATTCATGAGTATATTGACAGAGACGTTCTTCTTGGTCTAAGTCGAGTAACGCTCTTGCTAGGCCCTCTGTCGGCTGTCCCCATTTTGATTGCTTTTAAATGGCCTCCAGTGGGATTAGCCTATTATGTCATTGTCTCCATCATCGGGGTTGTAGTCGGCTCTCGAGTCAAGATGCTTCGGCATGGGAATAGGCGGCGCCCACAAACCGCAAGCATACCCTGGGTGACTATAAGCCCACACCATATCCAATAGCTGCCATCCCTTTTCACTTAGTGTCATTATCTAAAAAGGGATAAGCAAGAGCAGGAGAATAGGAAAACCCAAAAGGCCAAGGAACAGGCACCCCTGTCTTCATCCGGTCAGGAGGGGATTAGTAGTTGCCTTTCCGGCAACACGATGCCGAACACCACCTGTGCGTTTGCCATATTCCCTACACCGGGGAGGTTACGACAGTGAAAATGCGGGAAGGTTTCAGCTGCGTTCGGGTAAGTTTCAAGTTAAGGACGAACGTGCTTGAGTCGAGTTATTTAGCTACATATTGTCCACTTGCCAACTGCTTAATTGTCCTGTATGCCACGCAGGAGTTCTACCAAATCCATCGGCAAGAAACCAGGCAGATCGTCTAGTACTTTAGCCAGGATTTCTCTCTTCAGCTCCGGGGGGCTTTTAAACTTGTTCAACTGAGGAAATTTGCACTTGATTCGCTGCTCTAAATCATGCCCCCGGACATGGAAATATGAAATAGGCACTTGTACAGTGCGGCCGTTGATGTAGCAGCTAGGTACACATACCTCCTCTTTCGCAGAAGGCAAATCCAAGTGCTTCAAGACAGTATTAACGATAAGCTGAAGTTGTTCATCAGCTAAACCACGCATATCAACGTAAGTCTGATCAGCTTGCAGACCTAAGATTCCACGATCTATTAACTTCTCGCGAACGAGCAACGCGGCCAATAGAGTTGGATCGAATAGAAAGTTTTCGATACTGTGCCTGGCATTCTCGCCGAGTACGTGCACCTGGTTAGTACTAACATGGTGGCCGTCCCAATCTACAATGCCAAATACGGAACGGTTACCGGCTTCGGCTAAACTGTTTACTAGCTTTTTTACGCGGGCACAACCGCCGTCCTTATCGTGGCCACTGGCGATGAAGGAAAGGGATACATCCGGTAGTAGATAGGGTTGTGCTAGTGCGGCAATACTTTCGAAAAAGCCTACATCGTGTTGGCTTTCCACAAATACTTGGCGACGGTTTGCTCGGTTAATACTCAATATCGGTACGCCCACCGTGAGCACTCGAATAGCCTCGTCTCGTGTCGCTTTACGAAGTTGAATTGGATCCGAAGACATAATGTGAATCGATTCTTCGGGCGCCAGCGCAATAGTGGAAGGGGAATGCGTTGTCATGATGACCTGCAAGCCGTACTCTTGTACCATCACGTTGTCAATGATGCGCAACATGGCAACAGTCATTGATGGATGTAAGGGTGCATCAATTTCGTCCAGCAAAAACAGATCGGGCATATCTGTGGGCTGTCGGGGGTCCTGAGCCAGATAGAGAAACTGTGCTAAGGCAATTAAGACCCGCTCGCCCGAAGACAACGATGAAAACCCAACGTCTGCTCCTGAAACGGTATGCTTCAGCTGTAATTCCAGTGATCGATGAGCATCCGGACTAGGTATGGCAAAGCGAAAGGTCATATTCGCTTCAGCTAGCACCTGATTCATTATTTCCCAAGGCGGAAGCCCGTAATTATTCAAAAACTCTTCATCGGTAAGGAAGGATTCGGCATCCCCACGCCGAAAACGAATCTCATTCAAATCGTTTCTTTCCTTTTCTCGAACATACGCTGCAAAAAGCTGCGTGAGGGCCCCATTAAAAGGATCAATTGGCCGAGTAACTAACGGATGACAATTAGTGCAATCTGTTTCCGATAGATCGAAGAGAGTCTTTCCGCTTTTCTTGACAATATGCAGGAAGCTAATACACTGCTCCCCATTTAGCACAATAGGGCTTTTCCTTTGATAGGAAACGATAGGGTTGGAATCTACAGAAAAATCGTTCTGGATAATCCCATCTGTTATCTTTTGGGTCCAAAAATCATGGTGTTTACGAAATTCAGTTGCTAAATCAGCTTGTATGTCGCGCGGTAGGGCAGCGTACAGAGGGCCATTGTCCACGCTTTGAAGCAAATGGTCTTTTGTAATAGCGAATTCGCCAATATCATATTTTTGCTTTAATGGCCACAAAAGATTGTGAAGCAGGACTTTCGACAATACTGCATACGTTTCGGCGTGGTGTGCAATAGATTGGCTTCGAGGGACTACTCCTGTATCGCTCGAGGGAACCATATTGTTCCAATCATAATAGCGCATTCTTTGGGTGGGAATGCCCTCAATCACTAGCGCCCCTTCTTTGATCGCTTTGAGCAAATGCGTTTTGCCCGTGCCATTGAGTCCGGTAAGGAGAGTTAATGCCGGCAAGTGTTCAATTGGCAAGCGGTCTATCGATTTGTATTCCCCCTTAAAATCTAGCTTCATTATTCTATTTGGATTCTGTATAGCATTCCGATTACCCAGTAAAGTACGCATACTGTTGTTTAAACGTACATTTTAAGCAGATGCCTCAACAAATGTACGTTTGGGTGATGTTAAAAAGCACACGAACGCGTTGCTGATCTGCTTATCACCTGGTTCTTTTTGAACAATGCTACAATGGCTCATCTTTAGCCCTATGAGATGTCTTTTAGGGTGGGCCGTTCTCATTTAGCATTCGGGGAAGTTGCAAGGCTAACCGCCGATTTAGAGGCTAGGTAAAATGAAACGAGCGAATCAGATGGTCCACTTAAGTTGACTGTAACGCTTGGTAATACTGCTACCGAAGTGCTAATCAATAGAAAGATCATGGGAACATGGACCCCGACGTCATTACATTTTTTTCAACACGGCCGGATCGATGTAGAAGCCCGCACTGCTTAGCTCATTGGCGAGACGCCGCTTCCAACCGCCGGCTTTGTCATAGGTTTCATAGACGACGCCGTGGAAGTCACTGGGCTGCTCGAGGCCCGAGCCGGCGACAAGCACAAAGACGTTTTTGCGGCCGAGCAGGGCCACGAAGTAGCCGAGCTCGAGCACCACGTTTTGGCGAGCGCGAGGCGAGAGCTTAGGCGCAGTTTTGCCGACGCGCAGGCCTCCCATATCATCAGGGCTGAAGAGGACGACGGCGTAGCCGCAGGCGCGGGCCTCGCGGTCGAACTTCTCGATGATGGTCTGGCCCTCGTTAATTTCTTCGTGCAGAACGATGCCGTCGATGCCGAAGCGGTTGAGGGTGGCTTGGGCGTCTTTGCGCATAGCATCGTCGCGACCGTGGACAATGAAGACTTTGCGGCTTTCGTCGTCGACGGTTTTGAGGATGCGCAGAAGGCTGGTGCGGGCAGTGCGCAGGGTGGCCATGTCAACCAAGGAGTGGTTGAAGACGTTGCCGGTGACTTTCAGCTTCTCGGCCAACTCCACCAGCTTCTTTTGGTGGCTACCGCCCCGCACCAGCTTGGCCTTGCCCACCAGCCCAACGGCGGTAGTGGCTGCAGCGGCCAGTGCATTTTGAAGGGCTTCGTCCTGCCCGTATTGACGACCATACCGGTCTTTGGCATCGGGCAGCACAATGGCTTCTATTTTTTCGCGCAGGAGCTGGAGTTTTTTGCGATCCATCAGATAGATAAGAGGTGTTCCTGCCTTGTTGACAGCAAGCAAAGCTACTGAAACGGTTTGCAGGTTTTTGGTAAATAATGCCAACTACCTGCCAAAGCGTTGGCAACTAAAGCTACCTTCGTCCTTCTACCTCCGGACTCACTTTTTTCGAAAAGCAGGGCTCTCTCTACAGGCTTTTTTGCATCGTGCACTACACCGACTTTGAAACGCGCTGGCTGAAATCAGGCGGCGCGGAGCGGGCCAACTATGGCCTGTTTCTGACTGACTTATGCGACTTGCTGGGCGTGGCCCGGCCCGATGCGACCACCGACGACCCCGCGCAGGATGCTTACGTGCTGGAACGGGCGGTGACGTTTGGCAACAGTGGCGGCAAGGCAAGCACCGGGCGGATAGATTTGTACAAGCGCGGGTGCTTTGTGCTGGAAACCAAGCAGGGCACCGACACGCCCGACCAGCAGGCCAAAGCGGCCAAGGCCGAGCTGGGGCTGGCTGCGGACAAGCGGCGCAAGGGCCACGCGGTGAGGGGCACGGCCAAGTGGGGCCAGATGATGGAAGCAGCGCGCCAGCAGGCGCTGGGCTACGTGCGGGCGCTGCCGGGCGGTGAGCCCCGGCCGCCGTTTGTGGTGGTGGTGGACGTGGGCTACTGCATTGACCTGTACAGCAACTTCGCAGGGGTGGGCGACAACTACGTGCCCTTCCCGGACTCGCAGACCTACCGGCTCCGAATGCCGGACCTGGCCGATGAGAAGGTTCGGGCGCGGCTGACGCAGGTGTTTACGGACCCGCAGGCGCTGGACCCGAGCCGGCGGGCGGCGCAGGTGACGCGGCAGTTGGCCGGACAGCTGGCGGCGCTATCGGCGCAGCTGGAGCGGGCGGGGCATTCGTCGAACGTGGTGGCGCAGTTTCTGATGCGCTGCCTGTTCACGATGTTTGCCGAGGACGTGGCGCTGATTCCGAAGGACTCGTTTACGGGGCTGCTGGCGGCGTATGCGGCCACGGAGGACTTGCGGGCGCTGCTGCCCGATGCGCTGCAAAGCCTGTGGCATACGATGGACAAGGGCGGCTTTGCGCCGGACCTGCGCGCCAAGCTGCGGCGCTTTAACGGACAGCTGTTTCATGACGCGTCGGCGCTGCTGCTGAATGCCGACCAGCTGACGTTGCTGCGTGAGGCGGCGAAGGCGGACTGGGCGGAGGTGGAGCCGGCCATCTTCGGGACGCTGCTGGAGCGGGCGCTGGACCCCAAGGAGCGGCACAGCCTAGGGGCGCACTACACGCCGCGCCGCTACGTGGAGCGGCTGGTGGTGCCGGCCGTGGTGGCGCCGTTGCGCCGGGAGTGGGCGGCGGCGCAGGCAGCCAGCGCCCGGCGCCTAGAGGAAAACAAGCCCAAGGAGGCGCGGGCCGAACTGGTGACGTTTCTGCGGCGGCTGACGTCGGTGCGGGTGCTGGACCCGGCGTGCGGCTCGGGCAATTTTCTGTACGTGACGCTGGAGCACCTCAAGCGGCTGGAAGGCGAAGTGCTGACGGCCATCAACAGCTACGGGCAAACGGGCCTGCTGGACCTGGCTGGGGGCACGACGGTGAGCCCGCGCCAGCTGCTGGGCCTGGAGCTGAACCCGCGGGCGGCGGCCATTGCTGACGTGGTACTGAAAATCGGGTATCTGCAATGGCACCTGCGCACCAACGGCGCCAGTGAGCTGCGCGAGCCGCTGCTGGACGAGTACCGCAACGTGGAAAACCGTGACGCCGTGCTGGCCACCGATGCGGAGGGCAACTACAGGGCGACGGAGTGGCCGGTGGCGGATTTTATTGTGGGCAACCCGCCGTTTGTGGGCGACAAAGCCATGCGCCGTGCCCTGGGTGAGCCGTACGTAAATGCCCTACGGAAAACCTATGCGGGCAAGGTGCCGGAATCGGCGGACTTGGTGGTGTACTGGTGGTACAAGGCGGCCGAGCTGCTGGCCTTGGGGCAGGTGGAACGGTTTGGCTTCATCACAACGAATTCCATCACCCAAACCTTCAACCGGCGGGTGGTGCAGGGCTTTTTGGGGGACGCGGCCCGGCCGGTGGCCCTCTGCTTTGCCATACCGGACCATCCGTGGGTCGATGCCGCAGACGGCGCGGCGGTCAGGGTGGCTTTCACGGTAGCTGAACGCGGCACGGCGCCCGGAATCTTATTTCGAGTGACCCGGGAAACTGTAGCAGACGACGATGCCCAGGAAGTGGAAATGGCAGAACTGGTGGGTGTCATTAACTCTGATTTAACCGTTGGAGCTGATGTATCGGGTGTCAAGGCGCTACAAGCCAACAGTGAGATGAGCGGCTTAGGGGTTTTGCTCATCGGTGCTGGATTCATTGTAACGCCTGAGGAGGCCGCTCAGCTAGGGTTGAATACCTTGCCCAATTTAGAACAGCATATCAGGCCTTATTGCAATGGAAAGGACTTAATGGGTAGACCTCGAGGTGTGATGGTAATTGACTTGTTCGGACTTACTAAAGATGAAGTTCTAGACCGTTATCCCGCCGTTTATCAAAGAGTACTTGAAACTGTTAAGCCGGAGCGGGACACGAATAACCGAGCAACGCGTCGGGATAATTGGTGGTTGTTTGGCGAAACAAACCCCCGCTTGCGAAAGATGATAAAGGGGCTTCCGCGCTTCATCTCAACGCCTGAAACAGCTAGGCACCGCATCTTTCAATTTATCGATGGAGGCGTCTTGCCAGATAATAAAGTTGTTTCTGTCGCCACAGATGATGCCTACTTTCTTGGCATTTTATCAAGCAGAATACATGTGACTTGGGCCATGGCTGCTGGTGGAAGATTAGGTGTTGGTAACGACTCAGTGTACAACAAGACCAGATGCTTCGAACCATTCCCCTTCCCTGCAGCCGCCGAAGCCCAACAGGCTAAAATCCGGAAGCTGGCCGAACAGCTCGACGCCCACCGTAAGCGCCAGCAAGTGCAACACCCCATGCTCACCCTCACCGACCTCTACAACGTGGTGGAGAAGCTGCGCGAGGGGCAGCCGCTGACGGCCAAGGAACAAGTGACCCACGAAAACGGGCTGGCCGCGGTGGTGCTGGAACTACACAAACAACTCGACGCGGCCGTGGCGGCGGCCTATGGCTGGTCGCCCGACCTGACGGACGCGGAATTACTGACGCGGCTGGTGCAATTGAATCAGCAGCGGGCGGCAGAAGAAGCGACGGGGACGGTGCGCTACCTGCGGCCGGCGTACCAAGCGCCGGCGGGTGCGGGCAGTGAGCAGCTGTCGATGCGCGAGGAGCTGGCGACGGAAGCGGTGAGCAGTGAGGTAGCGGTAGCCCGGCGCGAGTGGCCGGCGGGCTTGGCGCAGCAAATGCGGGCCGTGCGCGAGGTGGTGGAAGGAAGCTCGGGCGGGGCGCTGACAGCGGCGGGCGTGGCGGGCTTCTTTGCAAGCAAGGTGCGAGCCGGGCAGGTGCAGCCGCTGCTGGAGTCGCTGGCGGAGCTGGCGCTGGTGCGTGTGGATGCAGAAGGTGCTTATCTAGCTGGATAAGCTATTTATTAAGAATGCATCAGTAAAATCAAAAAGTACACGCAATCAACTCTTTGCTTGAAACTATGCCAATTATTCACCCCGAAGTCGGAATTGCACCAGACCCAAATGCGGTGTTGTGGCGCTACATGGAGCTTGACAGGTTTCATTCCATGCTTGAGCGAAAAGCATTGTTTTTCTGCCGAGCGGATAAATTCGCAGACCCATTTGAAGGCTCGCTTCCGCGTGTAGAATTTGAACACCGCCCGAAAGTTCACCGGGCAATGTCGGCATTTTATGGCCACACTACTACGGATGAACAAATAGCTGAAAGTATTGCGGGGCTAACGCATGAGCATTTGGAATTCAGGCGTAGGCACGTCGTGAATTGTTGGCACATCAACTCAAACGAGTCAGATGCTATGTGGCGTCTATATCTAAAAACGAACGAAGGGGTGGCTATTCAGACTACGGTTAAGCGCTTAATGGATGCGTTAGCGGGCAATGCTACAGAAGTTGATATTAGCAAAGTGCGATACATTGACTACGACAAAGACTGTTTTCACCATCCACGAGATTATGACCACCGGAATTATAACTTGTTCATGCCATTGGTGCATAAGCGCAATGAATTTGTGCACGAAAGGGAATTGCGGCTCATCCATGAAGTGAACGATGCGCGTTTGAACAAGGATTACTGGACTACTCAGGAATTCGAGCGGGGAATGTTTATCGAAATAGACCTTAGTATTTTAATAGACAAAGTCATCTTGCCGCCTACAAGTGACGAAGCTGTAAGAATGAAGGCCGAAAAAATTGCGACCGGTCTAGGTTATAACCTGAGCTTTGAAAAGTCGACACTTGCGAAGCCAGCGCTCTTTTAACCTGTTTTTTGCCGAAGCTGGATTAAACGCCTGTATGGCGGCAAGCGTGGCGAGCTTTTTTGCGGGCAAGTTGCGGACCGGGCAGGTGCAGCCATTGCTGGAGTTGCTGGCGGAGCTGGCGTTAGTGAGGGTAGATGCAGATGCGCAAGCTTATAGTGCCTGAGTGAATGGCCAAGTAGCATGAGCGCTAAGCCACCGGCCCATTTAGGAAGCTAATGCCACACACTTTTCTTTATCCTTACTTCTACTATTATATATGAGTGCACTTCCCGAAATGAAAGCGACATCGATTCCTTTTACCGTTTACGATGTTCTCGGCTACCTATTGCCAGGATTATTTTTCCTGACCTTGCTAGTGTTCGAGTACGACATGGGGCGGGCGCTTACCTACTACCTGAGTCATAAGCTTTCTTTCACGGGTATCGAGGGGGAAGCCGTTCGTTATAAACTGCCCTATATCATGAAGTTTTTGTCTTGGCAGCAAACACCCACCGACTTCAAATTTGTGCCATTTGTACTGCTAATCGTGCTAGCCTATCTGATAGGACACATCATCTCAGCAGTATCAAGTACGGTTATTGAAAAGCTTTTTTTGTCGTCCAGTCTGCAATATCCGGATAGCAACCTATTTTATGAATTGGTAGAAAAGCGGGATACGCCGCTGCGAATAGAAACGTGGCGTCTGCTGCGGCAAGAAACCAGGTGGTGGATGTTCCCTAAGCGCTTGTTCGTAAGCTTGGTGAGCTGGGTAAAGCATGCCTGGCAAAGCTTTTGGCGGTTTTTCTTCCCACGATATTGCCACCCGCTGGATACTGAGTTTACTACTGCATTCAAGCAAAAAATCGATGCGCGGTTTGGATGCCAAGTAGAGTTAAGAAGTTACTACTGGCTCTGCTATGCTGATATCATTCGACATCTTCCAACCTCTTATCAGCGAAACCAGCATTTTGTGTCTTTATATGGCTTCTCGCGTAACACCGCCACCGCGTTCTGGTTGTACGTGGCTTTTCGTTTTGCCTCCCGCTTAGTGTATGGACATTTCGGCATTACTTACATGTTGTCGCCGGCCAATCAGTTTATTTTGGGGACGTATATGGTAATTGGCGGCATACTTTTCTTATCGTACCTGAAAATCTTTCGGCGGCAAACTATGGAAATGTTCTACGCCTTTTTTGCCCTCCATAGCGACGCAATCGTTCCAGTAGCTAGGCCGGCACGAGTTGAGGAAGAGTAGAAGCCAGCTGTTTCGAACTTGCATAAATAAATAAATAAAGCCTTAAGCGAAGGACTTTGTGTGGGCACAATTAGCAGCGGCGACCACGGAACAAAAGAGAAACATTTTTCGAATGGAGTGGGCTTCTCCTATGGTGTAATCCAGTGGTATCATCTGCCTTATGAAGCATCCTGCCGAAGGAACTTTCTCCCACGCCCGGCAGTAGCTGAAGAACAACCCATATCTTTATATTATGAAACTCCGCGAACGTTATCCCCAGCTACAGAACCCGGCCGTCGTCAAGGCGATGGTGGTCCGCTCGGTGTATGCCTCCATGGCCCTGGAGGACCAGACGGTTTCCCTGGAACGGCTACAGGCGCTCTACGAGCAGACGGGCCCTAAGCCAGCGGCCGCAGCTGGGCGCTAATCAATTCCTGTAAGGGACCTAACTCATAGCGATCCGCTTGCCGAATGGCCTGCAGGTACTGCGTGCGCCCTTCTCCTGCCTCGCGTTGGTAGAGCACCACCTCCTGATACCCGTAATGATACGCCAGCAGGTTGGTAAACAAGCGGGCGGTGCGCCCATTCCCATTCGTGAAGGGATGAATGGCGACCAGGCGGTGGTGGGCATAAGCTAGTAAGCCGGCGACCTGCTCGCGGGTGGGCTCAGTCGGTAATAGGCCTTGCCGGTGGCGCAGCTCATCGATCAACTCATACAGCAGCTGGGGCACCCGCTGGGCGGGTGGCGGCAGGTAAGCCCCTACGTTGGGCACGTGCTGACGCCACTGCCCGGCCCAGTCGTAGAGATGGGCAAACGCCCGCCGATGCAAATCCTGCAGCAAGGCCACGGATAAGTCTACCGGATAGTCCAGCTCCTCGAGTAGATAACGCTCGACGGTAGCCACGCCCAGGGCTTCCTGCTCATTCAACTCCTGCTTGCTGGTCAGGCCGAGAAGGTTATCCTCGGGCGCGTCGGTATAGTCTCCCATGGTAGTAAAGATAAAGACTCCAGTCGGCTGCCTATGCCGCCACGCGCTGGAGTAAGCGCTGCACGGACATGGGAAAAAAGGCCTGGCCCCGACGGGTACGGTAGCCCGCCTCGTTCAACTCCCGGGCAATCTGCTGCAGCGTGTGCCCCTGCCCGGCCAGCAACCCCGCTAGGCGCGCAGCCTGCCGGTTGGCCTGGTGCTCGCGCGCATTGTCCTGCCGCACCTGCCGGCTTTTCACAATCGCCTCCATCGTCAGATTGGCCGGCGTGCCCAACGTGGCGCCCCGGGCCTTCTTGGCCGCCAGCGCTTCCTTCGTGCGCTTGGAGATGGTTTCCCGCTCGTGCTGGGCGATGACGGCAAACAAGCCGACCGTTAAGGTATTGGCATCGGGCATGTCGCAGCACACGAAGCTGACCCCGCTATCGCGCAAAGCGAAGATAAAGCCGGCATTGCGGGAGAGGCGGTCGAGCTTGGCGATGAGCAGGGTGGCCCCCAGCCGCCGGGCCGCTTCGATGGCGGCGGCTAGTTGAGGCCGCTGGTTGCGCTTGCCACTCTCCACTTCCACGAATTCCGGCAGCAGCTGCCCCGGCAGCGGGGCAAAGGCATGCACGGCCGCGCGCTGCGCTTCCAGGCCCAGACCGGACTGGCCTTGCTTTTGGGTGGAGACCCGGTAGTAGGGCACGTAGCGGGGAGCGGCGAGTGGAGCAGGCAACATAAAGCACCGAAGAGGAGGAATTTGGTGCAAGATAAGGGCTTATAACATTTATTAAACGTCCGTTTAATAAACGTTATAAAGCGCAGAATTGCGCCGGTTACTCCTCTTCGATTTCCCTAACGGTGTCCTGCCACGGGTAGCCCGTATTAAAAAACGCTTCTACTGCTCATATGTGCTGCCCTATCGGGGCGGCACATATGAGCAGTAGAAGCGATGTGGAGGAACCTCGCGTGCTTACAGGGGCGCGTACACGTACACCCAGTATTCGTGATTGGTCTGGGGCTTGGGAATGCGCAGGGTCAGGCGGGTTTCCGTCAGCTCGGCCACACGAAACGTGGTCTTATAGCTCGGGTAGGTTTCGGTCTGGGTCAGGATGGTATCCTGCTGAGAGAGCGTCCAGGTTCCCTTCCGAATCGCGTCGTACTCGGGTTCGCAGTTCTGCTCCCCCGCCGCCCGCTGGAACGAGCCATCGGTGCCGTAGGTGTAAATGTCGTCCTTGGCACAGGGGTTGATGTTCATCCATTGGTCCACGAGGTGCCCATCGGTTTCCTGATCGTAATACCCGGACCACCGCCAGGGATGGGCCGTGAGCTTCTGGGCCGCCGTTTGGGGCTTGGCTTCGTCTTTATGGCAGGAAGTCAGTGAAAGAACACCAAGGGCCGTCAGGCTCAGGAGAGGTAAAAAAAAGCGCATACTAAACAGAAATAGAGCGTGTGGGCAGAGGAGAAAATGGTTAATATACTTGCAGGTGCTGGCTGGTGTGATAGCCTTGCGGCCCTTCCAGCAGCAAGAGATACAAGCCGGCGCGCTGCACCCCCAGGTTTACCGGAATCCTGGCGTCCACAGCCTTCGGCAGAGACTGCGTGAGCACTACCCGGCCGGTCGCGTCCCGCAGGGACAGCTGCAAACCGGTGGTGGGGGCGCCCGGCGGAAGCTGCAGGTGTAGAGAGGAGCGAGCCGGGTTTGGATATACCTGCAAGCTCACCCCCGCCCCACGGGCCGGAATGGGTGGAGTAGGCGTTACCACCTGCGGCAGGGAAGCTAAAAAACCGGGGAAGGTGTTGATGGGACTGGAAATGGTGTATGGGCCAAAATGCGCCGAGTTTTGCACCGATCCCCCCACATACACCTGTCCGCCATAAACCGCGAGGGAACTGACGGCGTCCATGGACGGTCCCCCAGCTTGCTGTACCCACGAAAAGTGGCTGTCCTCCCCTTCATCCCGGACCTTGGCCACATACAAGTCTGAATACCGCTCACTGGTAAGAGTAGTCTGGCCAAACTGGGCCGTAACACCAGCGTCTAGCTGCTGGTGCATGCCGAAGCTTCCGGCCAGAAACACACTCGTATCGTTCAGGGCAAGGGCGCTGACCTGATCATCACCGGGGCCTCCGGCTGCTTGCGCCCAAACCGCGCGGAGCTGGGTTCCTTCCGCTTTCCATTTCTGTACGAACGCATCATACCCGCCCGCAGAGGTGAGATACGTAGCGCCAAAGAAGCCATTTTCGTTGAACTTACCCCCCACGTAGAGGTTGGTGCCTTGGATGGCCAGGGCAGAGGAGTACCCGGGAAGGAGCGTTGCCCACGTAAAGGCTGCTTGGGGGCCCTGATCGGTCAACTTGGCTAAGTAAGTATTCTCAAAGAGGTAACCGGACAGGGAGGTGGCGCCGAAGGGTAACTGCTCCCTGCCATAGGCTCCTGTCAGATAGATAGCCTGCTCCTGTACGGCCAGGGCGCGCACGCCTTCAAAGTTGGTACTACCGGCTTGCTGCACCCACACAAACTGCCCACTGCGGCCGGTATCCTCCAGTTTGGCGACGAATAGGTCGGAACTACCGGCACTGGTCAGGGTAAAAGCGCCAAAGGGAACGGTATAGTGGAAGGATCCCCCCACAAACAGGGTGCTTCCCTGGACTGCTATGGCACTGGCCAAGTCATGGCCTCCTCCCCCGGCCTGCAGGGCCCACTCAAAATGGGCCGAGTTGCCGGAATCCGTAATCCTGGCCACATACAGGTCGGACGACTCCTCCGTCCAACTTTGGTTTTGCAGCACGACGCTCCCAAAGGAGACTTGCTTACCGGAAAACGACCCGGCCAGGTAGACGTTGTGGCCACCAAGGGCGAGGGAAACCGATCGTATTTCCCCTTGTGCGTTACCGGCCTGCAGCACCCACACAAACTGGCCCGTAGTCGGGTTGACTTTGGTCACAAATACCCCGCCATTCCGCCCCTCTAAGGGCGTCGTACCAATGGAAACTTGACCCCAAAAAGTACCTGCCAGGAACACGTTCCCCGCCGCATCCGTGGCGGTCGAACTGAGTAACACACCTCCCGTTGTTTGCGTGGTGGCGAGCACCTGCTGCCACGCAGGGGCTGTCTGGGCGTGGGCGAAATAAAGGGGCAACGCGGCTAGCCAGCCAAGCAAGAGCCACCTATAGCTACTGGATACACGGTAGAATAATCGCATCTAGAATAAAAAGGGGGTAAGGACTCGGAAGATACGCAAGGGGCTAAGTTTTATCCTAATCTCCCCTTTTTGTACAAGGACCGATGCATGTGCTACGGGAAACCTTACAAGGCCTGCAGGATCCAGACATACTTAGAACCCGCCTGGGCGGTGGGCATCTCCAGCGAGAGGGTGGTTTTATCCAGGCTAATAATGTCCCACACGGCCGTCTCGACCTCCCGGTCACTCTTGATCCGCAGCTGGGCCGTATTCTGGGAGAGGTTCTCCGTCAGCTGCCATTGGCCTCCATAGTAGTCCGGATCATTCTCGGCACAGCGGGTGGGGCCTTCTTGGTGCAGGTAGGTACCGGCGGCCTGAAAGACCCAGTCATTATCCCGCTTGCAGGGCTGGTAGTTGGCGTAGAAGTCGTGGCCCTTCTGCCCGTTGGTTTGCACATAGAGTTCGCGCACCTGCCAGTGGGCGCGCTGCAGCAACTCTTTACGAGAGAGCCCCTCCTCTTCTTCTTTTTTACAGGCGGTCAGGGATAAGCAGCCAACGGTGGCCAGCAGGCTCAGGCGTAGGAAGGAAAGCATCGTCAAATGGAAATGGGAAGTAAGAGGAGGAAGAAGGACGGCGACAAGCTTAGATGGCTTTGAACTTGCGGACGAACTTGGCATCCGGGTTTGCCGAGGGTTTCTCAATCGTCATGGTCGAGGAAGTAATCTCCACCAGCGTCCAGGTTTCGCTCTCCGCCCACCCTACTTCCCGGATGGTGAACTTGGTCTCGTTCTCCGTCAGCTGCCAGGTACCAGCCGTGACCTGGGGGTAGGATGGATCACATTTAATGGCGCCTTCATCCCGGGTGTACTTGCCCGTTGTGTAGACCTTGAAATCATCACTGTAGCAGGTGCCCACGCCGAGTAGGTCGTAGTTGTCTTGCCCTTTCCGCTCCGTATAGAAAGCCGTGGTGAGCCACTTGGGGCCCATGAGTAATTCAGCCCGAGTGGGCTCTTCTTTCTTGCAGGCGGAAAGAGATAAAATAGACACGGTCGCCAGCAGGCTCCAGCGGAGAAAAGGAGTCATAGAAGTCGGGAAATTGAGAAGGAGAAAGGGAATGACCGTTGGCCTTAGCGGCACTTAGATAGCACGTAACTGCAGCACATAGAAGCCTCCCTCGATGACGGTGGGGCGCTCGAGATTGATTTCGCGGTCACTCATGGAGACAATGGTCCACACCTGGTTGTCTTTCCAACCGGCTTCCTGCAACGTGAGCTTTGTGTCCTGCTCGGACAAGTGCCAGGTGCCCGTCACATCCTGCTCCGTGTCACAGGTGGTGGGACCCGTTTTATGGACATAGGTACCCTCCACCGCGAATTTCTGGGCATCGTCTTTCTGACACTCTTTCCAGCTAGCGAAGAGCTCGACATTACTGGATTGGCCCGCATTCTTCACATAATAGTTCGTCGTCTGCCAGTGGTAGGCAACGAGTTGCTCCTGACGAGAGGGGGTGGGTTCTGACTCCTTTTGGCAGGAGGTTAAGGAGAAGGCACTAACGGCGGCCAGCAGGCCGAGACGAATAAAAGCGAGCATACTAAAAACAGGAGGTAAAAGCAGGGCCTCCCGCCGGAGCCGAAACGGGGCAGGATGGGGCCTTAGAAAATCAACCGACAGCAGGATAACGACATAGAGGATAGCACCCACCAATAGAAAGGGAAAGGTACGGCAAGTCACTGGGTTCTCTCCTATCGGACGCAAAAAAGTCCTACTGAAAAGCGTTAAGAAAAAGTCCCTTGGCTTACCTTCTCAGGAGTATGGATAAGGCGGGACTTATTGGTCGTAGAATAGCGCTGCTGCTTTGGTGTAATAAGCTCGCTTCTACCCGCATCTAAAAAGGCCTCATACGTCCGCTTTATCAGATGCTATGCCCAAGCGCCTACATCAAGCGCCTAAATCAGGAAAGGACGGGAGTCAACATGCTGGCTAAATGGCTAGCTTGCACCCGGTTTCTACGCTTTCTATTTTCTATCGCCCGGGTGCGGGCCGCTCTCCTTTACGTGAAGTACTATCTCCTCCTGCTCACGGCTCTTTTCGGCCTGAGTAACTGCCAGAAAGACCCTGCCCCACCCTTGCTCGCCTTACCCGGTAGCTACTATAGTGCGAACGAAATCGTGGCCCAGCCTATCCGCATGTATACCCAGCAGGGGGAGGTGCGCAACGACGCCCTGATCGACGACTTTATTCGCCGCGAGTACCAGCCAGCAGGTTTCCCGCGTACCAATCTATCGATTGGTGATAGCCTGCTGCTGCTCACCATTCCCGAGAAAGGGCCGGTCACCCTGGTTTCGAAGACCTTCTACAAAACCTATTTTGCCCAAGCGCAGGTCAGCGGTCAAACCCACGACTCCTTTGCCTTAACGCGCTTGGACTCCATCACTCAAAGAGTCCCCCTGGCTACTCCGACGCGCTGTGCTGTGCTCATGGACCAGATGGAACAGGCACCACCCAGCAGGCGTTGTTTTCCGATTTCCAGCACGACGGGGTATGCCCAATTCTGCTGGCTCAAGCAAGCGTATGCCATCGGCATCCGGGACGGGCAGCTGTTCCTGCCCGTGTTCAACTACCTGGTGAAGTCGGACTTCTCCGCGGGGCGCTGTATGTTCGGCCGCAGCGGCCAGTGGAATTTGTTCAATTCCGCCATTCGGAGCCAACTGCTAGCCGGGGACACGCTCGTGGTGCAAATGAATGAAGTGGCCCTGCTGAAAAAATAGCGCTCTGGTCAGCGAGCTAAAGGGGACGCTACCGCCAGATCCCCTCCATTGCTACCTCACGGCTTCACTCCGTTCTTTCTAAGCATCCCTTCAAGCGAATGGCAACCGGTAGGCGCATCCTCGATTATTTTTTTTACCGATTGGCGACCTGGCTGGATAAGGGAGAGGAAGGGGGCTCCCGCGCCGGCATTCTCCTTAGCTTTCTGTGGGTGCTGATCCTGATGGTGCCGATTTCTTACCTGCTCTCCTATCTCCATAGAAAGCACCTTTTGACCGTCCATCCGGCTATGTTGATTCTGGTAGCCATGCCTCTTTACCTGCTCATCGTGTATTGGATGTATCGACGCTATGCCAACCGCTATCTCATACTCCAGCGAAGATGGGCTAAAGAAGCCCCCCTTCAGAAGACCGTTGGCGGCGTGCTCGTCATTGGTCTCTGCTTTTTCCTTGTCCTGCTCTCGTGTAAGCTTCTGGGAAGCGTAGATTTTAGTGCCCGCTAAGTCATTTCTCCCAGTCAGGGCAAGGTTAGCCGTGATGAACTGGGTGGAGGCGTTTGTGCTTAGTAAGTGCCATTATGGTCAGCTGCTGAGAAACATAAGATTTACTTATACGACTTGCCTAGGCATCTTGCGTGATAACCCATTCTGCTTGCTTACTTTCTCTATACGCCATCGCGCCAAGGGGCAAGTGGGCTATCTGAGTTACTGATGGATCTAACGCGATGATTTCACCTAATCCTAAGAGGAGGTAGTCTTGATCGGAAAGGTTTTCTTCCGAGCCGGAAAATTGCCAATACCCATCCTCAAAGTGGTAGACGTAGAGAATCGCGGAATGGTGGCGCACCACATGCGTGGTCGTAAAAACAGCAGTATCAAGTGCGTCTGGGAAGTGTTGCATCTGGGCTCAGGTATAGGCTGCAAAGTAGGACTATAGCATCTAAACTTGAGTGGGAATGCGAATTGGCTCTCTTACTTTCCTCCCTTAACGTAAGGTTAGGTATCAGACCCATCTGGGAAATGTGGTGGTTTTGGCCTCATCTGCCCCTTCCCTGGATTTGTGGTACTTTGACAGGAAATGCGTTTGAGTTGAGACTATCTGTTGCTAGAAGCTTAATGCTCTTTAGCTCCCGTTAGGGGTGCCGCAAGTGCTTCTAGCCAATCGTAGACCTGCGCCAAACCAAGCGTTCCACCTCCAGTCAAATCACGAATCGTCTTCACCCCTCCCTCATATGTCACCGACAAGGTTACACGAGGCCGATGGTTTTCATTGCCCGTGCCGTATCGGGGCAAACAGGATGCAAACCGCACGTAATTCAGCAGCTCGGCCACTTCCGCCTGTTGGTCCGGGCGTAGCTGCTGCTGCCGGTACTTTGTGGACGCGGTGGTGTCGCCCGTGGCGGCCCTACGGTAGGAGTATCGTGCTAGGCCCGTCGAATCAATGGTCACCTGGATGTCATGCTGCCCCTTGTAATTCAGGCGGGAAGTGTAGGTGATGCGCTGAATGCGGTGAGCCGTTGGACGGCGCTCGTAGGGAATAAATCCGCCGCCTTTATACGTGAGCAGCAAGGTTCGGCGGCCCCTCAACTCGCCCGATGCTCCCCGACGGCGGGCGAAAGACGTGTAGTGAAGCAGTGGTTTCCCGTGTTTCTGCACTACCCGGGCCATCGGCTGGTGCTCGTCGAGGGCACTGTAAAAATTACGCACGACGTGCAGCCGGTTGTTGCCCGAGTCCAGCACACAAAAGATAAAGGGAATGTCCCGGCACCGGCCCACCACTAACAAATCCGGCCAACCGTTGCCGTCCAAATCAGCCCGGTACCACGTCTTTCCCTGCCACCGGAAGGCCGTGCGGGCGTAGGGTTGGAATACGGAGCGAGCGGAGTCCCCGAGCACAAGGTCTTCAAATTCCCACCCGAATGGTCGGACCAAGGCCAGCACCTGCGTATCGGTGGCCAAAGCGGCAATTCGACTCTGGACTAGACTCGGCTGGCTCCAAGCATTAAAAGAAGCCAAAAATGCCCCTAGGAGCATGCATAAACGCGAGGAATTCATGCGACAAAGTACGTCTTCCTTCCTAGTTGTTCAGGGAAATGATGGCTAAAGCAAGTTATATAATCGGCCTTTACATGCCTATCCTACTTTCACGGCTATGTTGCTGCCCGGTCTGGCGCACGCGTTGCTGGGTTACTTGGCGCTGCGCCTCCTGCTCCAGTGATGAGGATTCAACCTAAGTCAACGGTCCTAATGTCGTCCTTGTCACATTTTACAAACGGTCGTTGAAGAGTTGTGACAAGTACCTCCCGCTAGTGCCCTATTGCCTCCCCAGATAAGGACAGATATGTCAACGGTATCAAGCCTTGTAATGAATGCTACGGGAGCAACATAGACTTTCTTTCAAGGCTTCTAGCTTCGGATAGGACAGGCTTGGCGATGCTCTACTGCTGACCTGCTACTCCGGCTCGCTCTGGTGGTACTTGCCCAGCACATACGGCGTGGCCACGGAGAGCAGGCTGATGGCTTGCAGGGTGGCCATCCGCTGGGGAAAGGAGCCCGTGTACAAAACCAGGGCCCAGGAAACACTGGTCGGCGCGCTATACCGGGCCTGCAGCAGCACGAGCACGTGGCCCAGCACGGCCAGCAGCAGCGACCAGGCCAGAACCCGGCCCAACGTCTTCGGATTGCCCCGCAGGCGGTGGAGCATCGTCAAGCCCAGGACAAAGCCGGCATTGAGCACCCCGTGGACAAGGACCAGGTGCAGCAGAAAAGGAAGAGGGGCCATGGCAAGAGGGAAGCAGGAAAGCCGGCGCCAAGTTCTCCTTTACGGCGGGAAATCCAACCGCTCTTCTCCCCTGCTTGCGTCGGCCCACGCCGAACTGCAGCCAGACGGCCTGTTGCGACAAGCTCGATTCGACCAGGCGCATGGCCTCTTGGCGAACAGAAATTGCATAAGGGTCATTCTTGCCCCCTGCGCGGGGCTTGCTCTGCTACAGATATACATCAACCGGGTAATGTATATCTGTAGCCGGACGAGACAGTACCTTTGGTGTGGAAAACTAGATCAAAATACAAATACAGGTGTAAATACTAACCTAAAAGAAGGTGAAATTTCACACCTAAAATTTCACCTTCTTTTAGGTTAGTATTTACATATTAACTACTTATTAGGCAGATAGTAAGAATACTATAATTCCCTTATTCCTTGCCATTAAAAACGAAACTTACATCAGAAGTAGTAAGCCTTAGACTATTGATGAGAGATGCTTTTAACAGCATTATTGTCGACCGTACTACAGATGTAAAGTGCTCGACAAAGGAGATATCGCTGATAGTTCATGACCTGACTGCTGATCAGATCCTAACAGGCCAATCAAGGTCTATTGTTAGTTCGTCTGAAATCCCTATTTTTAACCAATCCACTAGATTACAGGTGTCGTTATACACCTTAATCCCCTTGTGCTTCAGCACTAAAATTAAGTTGCATTTTTGCACCTAAAACCACACCTTATAAATCGGATTAAATTCATGATATTCACTGTCGGAGGCATCAAAGGAGGCACAGGTAAAACTACCATATCCACAAATTTAGCTGTATGGCTATCCCGGCAAGGCTCCGATGTATTACTGGTTGATGCCGATGAACAAGAGTCAGCTTCTGACTTCACTTCGTGGCGTGATGAGACACGCCAAGGCCAGTTAGGATATACTTTAGTTCAGCTTACTGGTGGAGCAGTGCGCCGGCAAATAGAGCAACTGCGACCAAAGTATGAACACATTGTTATTGATACTGGTGGACGTGATACGGCGAGCCAGCGTGCAGCACTATTCGTGGCTGACATTTATCTGTTGCCTTTCGCACCAAGGAGCTACGAAATTTGGACTTTATCCAAGGTTCTAGCCTTGTTGGGTGAAGTACAACCTGGTAGAGCCAATCCGCTACAGATTTACTCCTTTCTCAATAAGGCCGACACAAGAGGAGTTGACAATAGCGAAGCGACTGAGGTGCTACGCGAGAATCCAGAGCTGAATTATGTAGATTTTCCATTAGTCAGCCGCAAGGTATTTGCTACCGCTGCCAGCAAAGGATTATCGGTTTTTGAGACTACGCCCCACGATGAAAAAGCGATAACTGAATTAGAAGCCCTCTTCCGGCATGTAACTCACCTAACCAAATAGAATTAATGGCTGTTTCCCCACCACCCAGGAAGAACGCTGCTATATCACCCTCTCAGGCTACAACTAAGGTTGATGAGAAGAAAATAGAAGCTATCATTAATCGAGGTAGTTCGTCGGTAGGAGTGACCCCACCAACAACTACTCAACTAAAGAACTTTAACATCAAAGTTCCTGCTGAAACTCTGACTAGTATTGATGAGGTTCGGGCAAAACGCCCTCGCAAGCCGACCAGTCCAAAACTTGGCATATCTACCCAAGACTGGCTTTTAGAAGCCATTTACGAAAAGCTGGAAAGAGAACAAAAAAAGTATAAATTGGGTGTATAACTTCACCCTAAAATAGGTGTGATTTAGCACCCAAAATAGGGTATAAAAAAACACCTATTTTAGGGTGAAGTTATACTTAAATAATGGAGCCAGGGTGTTTACGCTCTACAATATTCCTGTTTTCACTAAAAACGTGTTAAGCTCCTAGTTCCCTCAATTGGCTTTCAAGCTTTGTTATTCCATCTTGGATGAGCGCTAGCACACCGGGTCGGGATTCATCGGTATATATAACAGCCGTTTTCGCAAACTGTAAGCTGCCATACGCATCTTCAAGCTCGCTTAACAATTTTTTGCGCTTAGATGCTAGAGCTGGGCTAATCTTAACTTTAGAAGTAGCAGCAACCTGCTTGGCCTTACGATATGCTTGCAGCATATATCCTTCTGTAAGCGCCTTGAACACGGCTCCGCCCTCATTCTTAACTTTTCCGGCTTTCACTTGGGCTTGCACTGTAGCGAGCACAAAGCTCACGTATCCCTCGTCATATTCCCCAGAACTCAAACGGTCCTGAATTTGGGATAGACTACCAGGCGATACACCAGCTGCTAACACTGCTGCTTCCCATTCACTAATTGTTCCTGTTGATAACTCGGCCCGTGTAGGTAGTGACGTAGCGGAATTGACTGGTTTAAAAACAAATTCAATGTGAGTTACAAGCCGACCTTTACTAATGGTAGAATAGGTGAAAGGCAAGTCTGTTTCAGCCAGTTCCTCTTTAGCACGTTCCAGCACGCGTGCACGAAAGTTGTTGAACCTGTCATAACCTTCAGAAAGCCCCAAAATTGCCTTTAACTCATCAAGAGGTATGGTACGTTTCCCAAAGGCAGCATATTCACGCAATAGCCAATATATCCGGTAAGAGGTAGCACTTTTAAGCTTCATTAACTCAGTAATCTGAGCCTTTGTGAAGTTGTCGTGTAATTCAAGCAGATAATCGTGAAGTTCGTCGTTAAAACGCAGCACAATTTGTCCTTCGCCCTCCACATAGTCAGCGCGAGCTAGTAAGGGTATAGCAGAATACGTACGATGTTTCATACGCTTACCACCAGTACCCAACGTTTCAATGGTGATGAGGCGACTAGCAAACTTTTCTAATACTTTGCGAACGTGGCCGTAGTTCTGGCTGGAGCCGTGATCAAGTACGTCACGCACGCTCAGTTCGCATTTTCCAAAGGAATCGTCGTTTCGTTTTATGCAGGCTAGCATCGCCAAGAATAGACGTGCTTCGGTAGTATTAAGATCAAATCTTGCATTGACCAATGCATTATGCTGCACGACCAAGGGGTGAGTAACCGGAGTAGTCGAAGAAGGCATCGTAAGTTTAGCAGCCATATGTGAAACTAAATATACAGGAAAACATTTCTATCGACTACAAATAAAATTATTTATAGTCGATAGACACCAAAACTGTAGTCATTGATACTAGCTTTTGCACCAATTTTGTAGTCAATAGACACCAAAAACGTAGTCGATAAACACCAATTTTGTAGTCGATAGACACCAATTTTGTAGTCGGTTACACTTACAACTATTTGGTTATTAGAATTTTGTGAGCAGTGTAAACTACTATAAACCTTTATAAACAGGTTAAACTGCAAGTTTTTTTTGTTGTTTTGAAATTTAAGGCTCAAACAGCACCGGAACAGGAGGACCAAAGCCACTCAGTAGTAAATGGGGGCGGAGCAGGTCTTGATAGGAATTGATTAAAGGTTTTCGCGGTTGAAACGCTGGAAATGGCCTTTTTCTCAATCCTATCGACTACAAAATTGGTGTCTATCGACTACGAAATTGGTGTCTATCGACTACGTTCTTGGTTTTCAGCAGCGCCATATATGGCGCTGGTCGACTACAAAATTGGTGTCCAGCAGCGCCATATATGGCGCTGGTCGACTACAAAATTGGTGTCCGGTGAAATAGCTAGCCGCTCAGTAACTATCCCCACGGAAGCCTTTGTAAATTCGGCTAATAAAGAGGTATATAAAAGTATAAAAATCTATAAAAATCTATATCTTTTGTACCTTTATATACCTGTTTATCAGTGTGATAGATATCGCTAAAGATGAGCTTATCAGACAGTGGCTACTCCGGTATTTCAGCGGTTCTAAGACTCCGCCGGGCAGTCCCGATTTTCGGCGCATCAGGAAGCTGGAGATCCCGGTAGAGGAATGGAAGCAGCGCTCGCGCTGGACTGTTTCAACCAGTCATTCATGCACCGTTGCCTGAACAAGACCGAGCAGGCCGCTAACGCGAAGAGAGGTGGTTACCCCTGAGCCCCGTCAAGGTCCGCACGCCGTCCACCACCCCGGCCACGGGCTGGAGTTTCCAGCGGTGCTCTACTTTGTGCATGACCCAGATTCGCTAGTCATCGCTGGCCCAGAACTCATCGGTATGGTACATCATGCCGAGGTAATATCCTCAGTAGTGGGCGTCGATGGCCCGGTACTCTTGGATTCGGTAGCCTTCCGGGAGGTGTGCTTAGCTTTTGTAAGGCCCCATGGGCCGGGGAGTGCCCACAGCGTGCGCCGTAACGTGACGGGCGAAGATGCCTTAGGCATTACTCAACCGGAATTACTCCAGCAAATTCTATCGGAACCACGACTAGTGGACGAGCTGTTCAAATTTATGTACAAGCTGAAAACAGAGAAGGTGAAAGCGGATAGAAATCCGGGGGGCTTATTTCTTAAAATGCAAGGGTTGCGCTAACCCCTTCGCCCGCTGGAAGGGTGTGCTCCCAAGGGCAACACATAGGTAGGAGGGAGGGGACGGGCATCACTTCCGGTAAGAGGGGATATCCCCTCGCCAAGCGAGTGCCTGAGAAGACGAGTAGCGCTACACGCCACGAGGAAACGAGGCCTGCTTTTGAAGGGGGAGTCTAGTCGAGCGTATGCGGCAGAGCGAGCGCTTACCACGCGGCTGGAGTACTTCAAGTAGTACTTGAAGTACGTTACCGTAAACGCCGCACAGATGACGGAACGAGTACTTGTGAACAAGGCATAAGCACTGCTACCCTAGCGACAAGTAATTCCTATCCGCTCTACTACATGAAGCAGGCCCGGAAAAATACCATTTTTCGGAAAATCGATAACTGGGCGCTTTCCTGCCGGCACTTCGCAGCCGTTTTGACAGGGATTTTTGCGAAAAAATGCGGTGTTTCGAGCACAACTTGCGGTCGCTGCTCCGCGTCGGTAATGGCGACATACCACAGGAGGCGTGGCGACACGGGAACACGTGCTTGCCGCACGGAGAAATGACTTGTCCGCGTGCCGGCTAAAACCGCGATTGCCGCTAATGGGCTGCGAGAGAGGATATGTTTCGCGGCTTTGCAGCAGCCAGCCCAGATATCTGCACTCCTACTGTGTAGAAGGCCCCTATTTTCACCGGCAATCCACGTCCGTGCACTGGCTTTTTGCATGCTGGCGGCACCGGCCGCGCACCACCTCTTCCCGACGCCCCGAAAAAGCAAGAATCAGAACCCAAATGCACGCAGGATTCCGGGGAGCTGAGCATCGAATGGTCCTATTTCGACCGGATTTCATACGATGGCACTCCTGTAGGAGGGCCCCGAGGGGAAAGAACCCGCTCGTTTTCCAGTATTTCCAAGGGTTTCCAGTGTTTACAAGGGTTTGAAACCCTTGTAAACACTGGAAACCCTTGGAAATACTGGAAAACCCTTGGAAATACTGGAAACCCTTGGAAATACTGGTGCAGTAAGGGCCGATAGCGCGCGCGATGAGCCCGATTCGTCTACATGGTGCGGCTGGTGAAGCGAAATGAGCGGTAAAATGCAACTTTCACCGCTAGCCGCAGACGGGCATGCCAATAGGCGGCTATCCATGGGTCATTTCTCCGGTAATATCAGGCAAAAAAGGCCGTGCCAGTACCAGGAGGAACGGCAAATTTTCCGCTAGGCAACGAGGAGCAGAAAAATGGCCGATGGCCACACCAGCGGGCGTCCTGCGCCACGCGGGCAGCAACGTAGGTGCGGGCGGGTAAAAAGGGCGTTTGCAGCGAATGGGCTGCGAACAGGGCGCCTTTTCATGCCTTCCCCGTACCACCACGCTAGCCCCTTATCATTCGATGTATCCTGCCCGCGTGTTGACATAAAAACCCTATGCAGGCACCCATGGAGTTGTGGCCAATCGCGCTGTTCGTACCATAGTCCCGATAGCAACCCCGAAAAAAGGATCGTTTGCGATGGAAAGTAGCTGGTATCTGGGCGGCATAGGGCAGAGAATTATTCTATTTCAAGCCGCCTGATGAGCGCTTTCACCCGGTGATGCTCTGTTCCTGGATGCAATATCTGCTTTGTTCAGTACTTCCAAGGAGATACAGTACTTACAAGGATTTGAAACCCTTGTAAGTACTGTATCTCCTTGGAAGTACTGGAAGTACGGAACTCCTGGGAAGTACTTACAAGTACTTAAGTACTTGGAAGTACCACAAGTACCGGAAGTCCTTTCAAGTACTTCCGCACGGAGTAAGCGAAAGGGTCAGCTCGAATCGATTTGGCCTTAAAATGCCATTTCCTCTCTATCTAGTAAGGCTCTCCTGCAAGGGAAGCATTCGGCGGCCTCTTTTTCCCCGTATTTCCACGGAAAAAAGGCGGGGATTCGGCCGGCAAGGCGGTGCCCTTTTCAGCGGGTGCCCGAGCGGCGTTCTAAAGCAGGGTGACCACCATCGCATGCCGGTGTGGGGGATAGGGTACTCGTCGACGCTCGAAGCCGCGAAATAGGGCGTTTGCAGCTGATGGGCCGTGACGAAGGCTATTTCTTTACTTCCCCGTGGCTCCTCTGCCGGCGGCCCCGGCAGAGGACCGTTATTCCCTGTCTTTTCACCGGCAACCGGAACGGGTACCTGCGGGATTTTTGGGTGAAATGATCCGCCTGTACGCAGACGCTTCCTGAAGCGAGAGAAAAATCCAGAAAACGGACGAAAATACCGGCTTTGGGGGCGGATTGTGTGCTTCGAATCGTCCTAATAGGGGCATTCCGGCTCGCCTAATGGGTCCATTTCCCCGATGCGGCTCCGGGGGAGCCTTCCTTTTAAGGGTTTCTAAGGGCTTGCGAGCGAATAGAATGGCTTACGAGCGAATCGGATGGCTTGCGAGCGAATCGTAATGGCTTGCGAGCGAATCGCGGCTGGACGGAATACCCCTGCCTCCCTGGCAAGCCGTGCCGGGTGGCCCGATGCGTTTTAGCGTACCAGCAGCAGCTCTTCCAGGCGGGTGGTATACTGCGGGCTCCGCCACTGCGCTTGCCCTTCCCAGGGCGCCCTCACCTGGCCCGGCAGCCGGGTCGTGGCCGCCAGCTGCACGGTGCCTTTCCCAAAGCGCCGGTTCAGCGCATCGAGCTCGGTGAGCAGGCGCTGACGCTGGGCCGACATCCCTGGGGCTTCAAAGAGGGTCAGCTGCGTTTGCCCGGCCGGCTCCAGGCCATCGAGCACGATGCCGGCTTTGGTGTAGCGCTGTCCCGGCTGCCACAACCGTTTTAAGGCTGTTTTAGCATAGCGTACGAGCTCGACGGTGTCGCAGGTAGCCACGGGTAGGGTGAGCACCGTGGAAGCCGAATACGGGGGCAATTCCAGGCCAAATCGGCTTTTGCTCAGAAACACCGTCAGCAGGTGCGCCGCATCGCCCTGCCGCCGCAGCTTCTCGGCCGCCCGGCTGGCAAAGGCCGAGACGGCCCCCAGCACATCGGGAAAGGCGCTCAGCGGCTGGCCAAAGGTGCGCGAGCAGCACAGGCTCCGCCGGGCCAGGCTGCCGTCCTCACTGGGCAGCAGCCCCTGGCAGGGCTCCCCGCGTAGCTCCCGCACCAAACGCTGACCCACCACGCCCCCTAAGTGCTGCCGGGCAAACCCATCGCTGCAGCCGGCCAGCTGCGCGGCGGTCAGAATGCCGCGACTCATGAGCTTCTGGGCATACTGCCGTCCGATGCCCCAGACATCTTCCACGGCCACCTGCTCCAGGGCCCACTGCCGCCTGGCTGCACTGTCCAGGTAGCAGACGCCCTGCAGCTCGGGCCGTTTCTTGGCCAGGCGATTGGCCAGCTTAGCCAGCGTTTTGGTGGGGGCCACGCCCACACAGACGGGAATGCCGGTACGAGCCTTCACATTGGCCCGGAGCGTGCGGGCCAGCTCCGCCAGGCTCGGGGTCACGTAGCGCTCCAGGCCGGAGAGATCCAGGAAGGCCTCGTCGATGGAATACACTTCCACGGCCGGCACCACTTGGCTTAGGTACCACATCACCCGCCGGGACATATCCCCATACAGGGCATAGTTGCTGGAGAGCACGTTGACCCCATGCTGCTGCAGTAAGGGCTTGACCTGGAAGTAGGGATCCCCCATCTGCAAGCCCAGGGCTTTGGCCTCGGCACTACGGGAAATAAGACACCCATCGTTGTTGCTGAGCACCACCACCGGCTTTCCTTCCAGCCGGGGTTGAAAGACCCGCTCGCAGGAGACATAGAAGTTGTTGCAATCCACTAAGCCAAACATCTACCTCGGCTTAATCGCGGGTGCGCAGCAACGCGCTCAGCTTGCCCGGTACCAGCTCGTGCAGCACGTGGGTGACCACGCCCCAGATGCGCACGGCATCGGGCTCGGCAATAGGGTAGGGGGCATAGGCTGGGTTCTCCGGGCGCAGCCACCACTGGCCCTGCTCCAGCACCAGGCGCTTGACCGTGCACTCGCCTTCCACCACGGCCACCACGATGTGGTTGTGATCCGCTTCCAGCTGCTTGTCCACGGCCAGCAAATCCCCCTCGTGGATCTCGGCCCCCTGCATGCTGTCCCCGCTCACGCGCACCAGGTAGGTGGCGTCGGGGTGGCGCAAGAGCAGGCGGTTGAGATCAAAGAGCTCCTCGGCGTAGTCGGCGGCGGGGGAGGGGAAGCCCGCCGGCACCCGGCAGCTGAAGAGGGGCAACAGGAAGGGGACCTGGGCGTCAAAAACGGGGATTAATTGGACGTTGCGCATCCGATAGACAAGTAGGTGTCCACAAGTATACGCGTTACTAATAAATTTAGTAATAAAAAGCGGAAAAAATCCGCCGCACCTCCCCGTATAAGCTAGCCTAGTGGACCGGTACGTCGACTGGGACCGGCTGGATGGACAGAATCTGCAGCCCCAGCAACCGGGGACTTCGGAAGCGCGCATACAAGTCGGCAAAGACTTCGTTGGGTTCTTCGGAATCCGTTTGAAGCGAATAATCGGTCCGGATAGTCCCCGCGATGATCCCGTTATCCATCCGGGCCAGGACCACCTGGCAAGCCACACAATAGCAAGGTTCCTTCTTCATAGCAGCAGGGCGTAGGAGGGCGAAGTGACGACAAGCACAAAGCTAATATAATTAGCATAATATGCTACTATATAGCGCCGAACTATTTCCTGGTTTTTGCTGCCCGTTCCCCTCAGATTCACCCGTTTATCGATAGGGCGTTATCGATTGTTCGCCTCCGGGGTGGCACCGACCGAGGAGACAGCGCGGCCCCGCCAGAAAGAGAGGGGCCTGGACCTACTGGGAACAGAGCTCGACATGAATTGCCTCCCCCAAGGATTACCCTCTAAGATATATCCACCTGCTGTCTGTCTTGTCACCTTTGACAACCACCGTTTGTAAAATGTGACAAGCTGCAGTAGGACCGCTACCTCTTTCTTATCGGACCTTATATCTGCGAGCGACCTTCCCGCCAGCCGTTAAACACCGATTATCAGAGCTAGTGAAGCAAGGCAGGTAGTAGGGGTGCTGAGCGCGAATCCTTACCGTTTGTTGCTTCTCTTCACAGGAACAAAGAATAACCTGGGGCAGGTGGGTTGATAATACACTACTTCATCCCCATGCCCCCCAGATATGGATTCAATATCGCGCATTACTTCGCCATCATTTTTGTCATAGTAGCTCAGATTCAGGCAGTTGAACAGCTGATCTTTGATAGGGAGCTCCAGGCGCAAATCATAGGTGCGGGCAGTACGAACGTACTCTGCTACATCCTCGAGCCGGTGCTCCCATTTGCCCACGCGCACAGTCCAATAAGTATCATCAGACACAAAGGTAGTTCCTGCAGTCAACGGCCTTTCGCTGTTTTCATAGGTCTGGGTTCGGTATGTCTGGGTAGTGAATTGATAAGTCGAATCCGGCAAAGGCTTTCCATCCTTTACAACTTGAATGCTGCGCAGGACAATCCGCTTAGGCCATCCAATGGTCTTACTGGAAGAGTTGAAGGCCGGTAGTAGCAGAAAACCGATGAGTAGCAGCCATTTCATAAGGAACAAAACAAACAGCCCGAAGAGCGAACCAACCATCCCCTCGAAAGAAGGGAATGTGCTAATTTACTTTAACATCTGACCCGGCTTATAATTTCCACGATTCCGAGGAGTGTCTGATACCTAATCTTATGTAAAGGGAAATTTCTGAGAAGGGAAGCTATTAATCTTTTGCCTACTCTTGCCAGAAAGTACA
>NZ_JAUOFB010000010.1 GCF_030542105.1 Hymenobacter sp. BT730 | reverse complement strand
GGAAGCGAGTAAGTCGTCCATCGTAAAGCGCGGGGTGGGGGCAACAGCTGGCGCCGGGGCAGGGGGCGATACCACCGGAGCGGGCAAGGGCACTTGCACTTCGGTCCAATCCAAAAACGGCGCCGTCAACACCAGCTGAAAGCCCCGCTGTAATTGCTGTCGCACCTTAATGTAGCCCAGCGTGTGCAAGTCTTCCAAGTGACGTTGCAGGGTGCGCACGCTGCAATCACACGTGATGGCCAGCCCCGCCTGGGTCGTAGTTAAGCGAATCTCCTTGGCTGGGAAAGGACCCGCATGCGACTCTCGGAGCGCTTGGTTCATCGCCAGGCGCAGAATGGTATCCAGGGTGCGCATTTTGCTGGCACAGAGGAGCACGGCCCCGGTTGGCGGGATAATGCTCGGGGGTGGCGTACCGGGCTCTCCCCCGCGCTGCTGCAACCGGCGGGCAGCCGAGGCCCGGGCTTTGGAATGCTGCTTGCGGTGGGCCGCAATGCCTTGCCAGGAGGATTTTACGTTCAGTACATACGCTGTCCGAAAGTGAAGCGGAGCAGGAGAAGAAACCATTAGCAAAAAGGAAAGTAATTACTACTTTAAGGGCGTAGCCAAAAGCTATTCCAAAGGAGAAAAAGATGATCGCCGCAGGCTGTTTTCCCGTGATCCTGGTCTGGTGGAGCGCTCTCGCTGAGTGAAGCAACTTTAGTACAGGAACGTATCGAAGAAGGCCGGCGCCAGGGGAAAGGTCAGTCCGGCCAGGTGTTCTCGGTTAAACCGGACTTGCACCTTGCCCCAGCCCTGTAGGGGGACCGCCGTTAAAACGTTCAGGGCTTGGAGCTTTTTTAGGTGACGCTCCACAGTCACCACCGATGCCCCTAAGCTGTCTATAGAGAGGTGTACCCCCTGCAAGGTGTATTCAATGACAAACCCGAAAGAATAGCCCGTCAGGACACTCTCCACGAGGAACGAAAACCATTTCCCCGTCGCGTGCGTGCCGCCTAAACGCAAGACGGTATCATGCGCCGCTGGAACTACTCCCCCGCGAGCGTCTTCGTCCTCATAGCGCAGCTTGAACACGCGCTGGGCAAGTGCTGCATCCGTAAGGTCGAGGTGATGGGCCTGTATGGTCCTGAGCGAGTTGGCCGTGAGATCCGGGAGCTCAAAACGCTCGGTTATGATCGGTTGATGAAGCAGATAAAGTTCTTCCTGGAAATCCAGGCAATAGAGTCGAATAGCCTTTCCCGGCTGCTGTTCCGCGAAGAAATACTGGTCTCCGCTCTGGCTGGTGTAGTAGATATGGGTAGCCTGCAGGAATTCGGGCGTCGCGTGGCCCTTTGCGTAAAACTCGATTTGGGTAGCGGTAGTAGCAGAAGTAGTCAAAGGGGTCTTGGAAAGGAAAGTAAAGAGAGGAAGACCAGTCTATCGGCCTTCTACTAGGGCAATCTCTTCGGGGGTAAGTTGATACAATTGATAGACCAATTGATCCAGAGCCGCATCCTGGGCATCCAGTGCGGCCCGGCGCTGCTGGTGTTGCTGCTGAAAGTCGTCGAGATACTCCAGCCAAGTGCTTTTCTCCGCGAGACTAAGCTTACGACCTAAAGCTTTTTCCAGAGCCGCACTCCACGTTTTCCATGGTTGCGTGAGGGCTAGCTTGCCGATGAGCGGCACCGACAGCCCCAGCTCTGCTTGTACCAGCCGGGCAACGCGTGCCTCTGCTTCCTGAAGCGTTTTATGGCCGATCAGCAGGGATTCTGCAGCCGCAATGATAGGCTGCTGAATAGCTGGCGATGCCGCTGCTTTGGGAATCCGAATAGATTTCCAGTCTTCTGGGTAGATGTGAATGTTACTACGCCGATTCGTATTGAGTTCGTAGCGAACGGGCTTGGAGTTCAATATGGCCAATAGGAAAGGAAGCGAAAAGCGGCTGGATATTTCTTCGTACTCCGACCGGCGTTTTGTGTCAGAGCAAGCGTTACGCAGGCTGTTGTTTTCCACGCCTTGCAAATCAATCCAGCGCTTGAATCCGATGGCACTGTGATTGAAGTAGGCCCCCGTTTCATCGAGACAGGTCCGGGGAGTCTGACCGGGGCTCAACATCGTGGCTAGCTTGCTGCCGGCAAAAAACTCCGGAAAGCCTTTGCGCCGCCACCAGCCCGGCGAGCGCTCCGTGCCATATTCAATCCATCGTAAGCGGTTTACATTCCACCGGCCAATATCCTTCCCTTCGAAGTAGCCTTTGGAGTGCTCAGTATCCGGGGTTTCTTGTACCAACTCCGCTAGCACATATGCCCCAGCATGTAACTTCTCGTCGCTGTTTCCTACTATCCCGACACTACTATAACAGATAGTGCTTAAGGAGTAGTAGGGAGTATCAGTATGACCCGACAGGCTCTTGGTCGCATCCAGCCGTAAATGCTCTGGGTAATCAACGAAAGGAATGACATGGTGCTCCTGCTCGTTTTGATGGATACGTTGCTCAAAACCTGCTTGGGGAGTTTTACTCAGATGTACCGTAATACTCTTCACACCAACGCCCTCAAAGACTTCCATGTCCGGGTAGTAGTCAATGAATCGAAGGTGCTGCCGTTGCTTTAGCCACTGCAACGTTTTTTGCGCATAAGTAGCATGCACAAAGGCATCGGGAATAATCATGGCTGATAATCCCCCGGCAGCTAGTAGTTGTAAGCCTTTTTCTATGAAAGGCACATACAAATCCCACTTACCGGCAAGGGTTTCATAGCCCCCGCTTTTTACCATGTACTCCCGGAAAGATTTATCATTGCCCGGGGCATCGGCCCGCACATATGGCGGATTCCCAATGACGACATCAAAGCCTCCTTGGGCAAATACTTCGGGAAAAGCAGTGGGCCAGTCAAAGGCGCGGGGACCGGCTACGGCAGGCTCGGAGATAAGCGAGTTGCCGCAACGGATGCTGTGGTCCAGCGAAGTAAGCGGCTTTCCCGGGTTAGCCGTTTGCAGCCAGAGGCTCAACCGCGTAATGTCGATCGACTCGGGGTTCAAATCTACCCCGTAAAGGTTATGCTGAAGAATGTGCCGATCCAGATCGAAGACGGTGGTCTGCCCGCCCCGCAGGGCCGCCAGCTCCTGGTTGACCTGCTGGCCCTCGCGCAGCAGGTAACCGAAGGCCTCGATGAGGAAGGCGCCTGACCCACAAGCCGGGTCCAGCACCCGAATGTTCTCCAGCGCTTGCCGGTACTGCTCCCAGGCGGCCAGATGCTTTTGTACCCGGGCCGAGGGAGCTACCAGCCGCCCTTTGCTATCCACCCGAATGCTCTGGCGGTCCTTCTCGTCCAGCTCCGGCAGCTGCTCCAGGCCAGCCTCCTGACGCCGCGCTTGCAGCCAGCCGCCCACGGCCTGCTGCACGATGTAGCGCGTAATGTACTCGGGGGTGTAGAAGATGCCGTCCTGCTTGCGCTTGCCCTGCTTCTGGTCGTAGGTCTGCCCACTGAGGCGGGCGCGCTCCTGCTCCAGATCCGAGAGGCTTTGCTCGAAGATGTGGCCCAGGATGTTCACGTTCAGATCGGACGCAAAGTCATACTGCTCCAGCTGAATGACGGGCGTCAGGGTACGGTCCTGAATGTGCAGCGCATCCAGGGCGGCATCGGGAGCGAATAGCCCGCCATTGAAGCGGTTGATGTGCGCGGCCGGGTTGCCCTGGTCAATGCTCTGAAACAGGCCCCGTACGGTACGGTAGACCTTATCGCCGGCCGGGTCAAAAACGTTGGCGCGCACGGCATCGAGCAGGCGCCGGAAGGTCAGGCGCGGGATGATGTTCTTGTCCTCGCAGAAGCACACAAAGATGACGCGGTCCAGCAGCTTCTGGGTGTGGGCCAGCAGCTCCAGCGGGGGCACTGCGGGGTTCTGCTCAATCAGGTGGTCGAGCAGCTGCCGGCGGGAGCGGCTGTAGTCCTGGTAAAAGGCTTTCGTGATTTTCAGCTCCTGCTGCTGGCGCTGGTGCAGGGCTTCGTCCAAAGGGGCCTCGGCCTGGCCTGCGGCGGGCAGCAAGTGCTGGGGCAGCAGCAACGCAAAGAAGCGGTGGAGCTGCTCGGGCTGGTCGGGCAGGGTTTCCAGCTGGAAGACCTCCGCGCGGGTCTGGTCCTGCGCATGGTAGAGACGTAGCTCTAGGAAGTTACTGACCAGCACCCAGCGGCACTGGCCCCCAAACTTGCTGGGGTAGCTGAAGGCCTGCTCCACGGGTGTTTCCGCGCGGCCTTTGCCACCGCCCCCGCGCTGCTTGGCATCCAGGGAGGTGCGCGCATCTTTCAGCTCGACAATGGCCCGCACCGGCCCACCGAGCCCGCCGCTGGGCGTAGCCACAAACTCGCCCAGGGCCCCGTCGGGCTTGGTGCCATCGGTCAGGGTTTTGAGCTCCAGCTGCAGCTGCCGGTGGGTGGTGGCCCGAAACTCATAGCCCAGCACTTCGCCGAAGAGTAGGTTCAGGAACTCCGCCTGCAGGGCTTCTTCCTTATGAGCCCGCACGTAGCCATCGCGAATCGCCTGCTGCCAGCGACGCAGGGCCCGGACCCGCTCAGCGAAGTCGGGTAAGGTGGTGGCTGGCGTGAAATGCGTAAAGCGAGCGGGGAGGGTGGTCGCCGGAAAAAGCGGCAGTAACTCGGGCATGTAGCGGATAGCGGGATAAAGCGGGCGAAAGGTACAGCTTCCGCTCCCCGCCACAATAGGGCTTTATCCATTCCCTGAGGCGAACCCAGGAAGGTCAGCGGTAAGTGATGGCAGAATATGGTAAGGAAGGCTCTAAAAGGTTGCTAAAATCGACTAAAAGCCCTGCTGCAGTAACAATCTCGACACTGAAAACTTACCTTTATCGCATCGTACTGGTTGGTCCCTCACCACACGGCTGCTGCTAATAACAGCGAAGCCCAAGTTGGTGGAACAACCTGGGCTTCTGGATAAGTAGGGTATCTGACACCCTAAACATCCAAGGCAATGGACAAAAGGGCAAGTGCGAAAGCGAAGCAGACCGGCGAGACCGGCTTGTTTCGCGTCTCCTTAGAGCTGTGTAAAACAGCGCTGGGAGCGGTAATCCGAGCGGTGGTTTCCCACTGGCTGGATCGCCATTAGAAGGTAGCGGGTCGGGCTTTGGTTCGGCCCGCTATTTTGTTCCTAGCTCTTCTAGACATTGCAAACATACGGAGTTTGCTTTTTAGTGTACTTAAGTCACCAACTATTTGTTCAACAGATGTTGAACATAATAGACAGATGTAAGTATCGGCACCCCACCTTATTAGATCTATTAGCCGGTAGTTGAACTAATGGAACAAGCTTATGAAGTGCTACCTGCTATTTTTCTCGTGCTTTCCGCTCCAGCTCTTCAGCGCGTAACCAAAGCCGTCGTACTAGTGCACGGTGGCTAATTGCGCAACTACACAGCACCAGTTCCGCCTGAGGTGGGGCTAGAGGAAAATATGTCTTACCACGTGTCAGCGATGACATTGATCTGCTGGGCCAAAACTCCATTTGAAGCCCAAGTAATGGCCATGCTGACGGCACATAACATCGTGACCGCTCTAGAAGTCACTAATGATAAGTGGGTATAGGTCAAGTTAACAGATAGTACTGAGGAATATATAGCGCGAGCGTATTTGGTAGAGAACTAAACTGATAAGTATCAATCAAAAAAGTCCCTCCTTTGAGGTGCTTTTTTGATTGATACTTTGGTTAATAAAAACTGGTAGAAATGCCTAATGACTCTACCAAATTTTCGAGAACGGTTTGCGATAATGGCCAATTTTGAATCACAAAAGTGTCGTAATTCTCTATGTAATAAAATAAAATTAATATGATAGGTTCTTTAACTAAAAGACTATCATTATTTTTTATTGCATGTAATATATGACTTCTAAATTGTGAAACATATTGTTCTATTTGAGAGAAGCTCACCGGCTTAAGATGGACTAGCGAAAAAACCATTTCAGCAATTGATATATCAGCATCTTTGTAATCTATAAACTGCCCTGTTAAATCATTATACAATGCCGTAACTTGCTTCAATAGATCCTTATATGGGCTTGATTCATTAGTCGTCAGCGATATTTTATTAAAGATACTACAGAACATATCATCAGTCGTTTCCATAAGTGCCATGCATTTCGAGAGTTGTCGCTTAATGCTATTGTCATTCTGGTAAGGCCCTTTGTAAACAGAATCATGTGTTACCTCCGCATATGCATGCTGCAGTAATGTCCTGATCTGAATTTCACATGTTAGTAAGGCGGAATCTACTTGACTATCAAAAGTTCCTTTTGGCCATACCACCAAGTGAACTGACTGATAGTCAAATAAGTTCGGGTTGTCTTCGCTAATACGTTTAGTGTCTTTGCTAATTTTATGAGCCCAATCGCTACACTCTGTTAGTAAGGCAGTTACTTGATATACGTTATCTGAAGTTAAGAGGACTACTCTTGTCGCCACCTTGTCCTCTATCTCCAAAAGGGGGCTTTTATAACCTTTATCCCTATATAGGGCTTTTTTGATGAACGTCTGCTCATTTTTACATCTATGTAAAGGGCGCATTTGTATAAAGTTAGTCCCGCTATATACGGAATTAACTATATCAATAACTTTCGAATCTACAAAGTCACCCCAATTATTTAGAGCGTTCTTAATAGATATAAAGTCACTTAGCAATTTACGCTCATCAACGGTCATATTTATTTGACCGCTACTTTATTACCTTTTTGCTTGACCAGACTAGGTCTGCCAATAATTTTTAAAATTGTGTAGTTTTCATTTTTAGGATCCAGATTAGCCATTTGATCCTCGTTTTTAATTACTTGAACGTTCTCAGCAAAATCGTTATCTGGTCCAGAAATTTGCACATCATTAAACTTTATTTTACGCGTTTTTAGCGTAAAATCCAGTAATGAGGTGTCCTTTTGCAACATATCGGGAAATTCATTGCTGACCTTATGATTAAATATTGCCTTGTCTTCATCAGAGTCTAAGAAATGTTCTGCAAAATCACGGGGACGTAAAAGTTCAGAATTATCCGTCTTAACCATGACTCTCAAAGCTTCAGCTAATTCTTCCCTTTTGTCAAGGTCTTTAATATCAGCTTCAAGGAATTTAGTAGTCAGTTCAAAAAAGTGTTTAGTTTGGAGGGGGCCATTATTCATGTAATCAAACCCTAAAAATTCGCTATAGAAGTAGCCAGATAGGCCGCTATTAAGATTTGTGAATTGTTCGTCAAAGACGTAGCCACTATAGGAGTCATTAGGATAAGTTTTATCGTCATTATCATCCCGATAAAGCACACCAACCTTGTAAAATTTTTGTGATGGACTCATGAGTAGATCCGTCACGTGCTCTAAGGCATGAGCATTCCGTCTTAAGGCTTCTTGAGGTTCTGCTTTAATAACGATGAAAATAGGGAGATTCCGAAACGATGCATCTGTTGCTTCAATTATGAACAGGAATCCCGATTTGATACTAGCTCTCCTCTGAGCTCCGGCCAATAAAGTAGCTATAGCTTGTGATCGGCGAACAAACTCATCGTTGTCGGCAGTATTAAGATTGTGACTAATTCCAAAGAAACTACTTGGAGACGAATTGGCTACCTCAAGATAAAATCCTTTCCCTTTACGGCCCATAGCATCTTGTAACCGCCGCTTAATCAGACGCTCCATTTCAGAGTCATAAGTAAGCAATTCAGAAGACAACTCAGCTACAGAGCACTGTTCATGCTGTTGCTTTTCATGGATAACATGGCCTATCATCCGACGAATCGATAAGGTTTGGAAATTCAGTTGTCTCATGGAATAACTGGGTGGAGTAAGGAGAAGAATTAGTGAGTACGATACTTTTTCTTCTGAGCGAAAAAGTGGTCTATGATTGTTTTATTTCGGGTCCGGTAGTCATCACCTACCATGTTACCCAAATGCTCTAAGGTCTGAATAGACCGAGCAGATGAATTGTCTAACTTAATCAGCGCTTGTTGCGCCGGCGAGATGTTCGTAGGGCTTCCAATCCGGTGATAGGTTCCGTGGGCTTTAGTATGTTGAATCAGCTTCTGTGCAAAGTTGTCAGCAAAATGGCTTTGCCCATCTAGTGACGTTTCGAAGAGCCTATCTTTCCAATCAATAAAAGACAACGGCAAATCTTCTTCGGTGCCTTGATGAGCCCAGCCATTCTGTTGTGGGAGGCAAGCAATAGATAAAACAGAATAGCTGTCGAAACGCACCGAAAGATTAGGATGCTTTAATACCTTTTCAGGTCCAACAAAGTATTCCAAGGCCTCCATAATGCCACAAAGCGTAGGGTTATTAGCCCAAACACCTCCATCAGCATAGTAAGCTCCATTTGTATACTTAACAGGAAAATATGTAGGCGCTGCACTAGTAGCTAAGGCCGCATCATACATACTGCCATACTTATCAGCGTAGTTATTCCCTTCTGGATGTGGAAACTTAAAGACTCGTGGACGACCACTTGTTAAGTTGAATGAAGGGATACATAATAGGTTTTGAGCATCACTCATTTGAGCATCACCTAATACACCCATAATGGCTGATGCTAAGGCTGTGTTTGTATATTTCCCTTTACCAAAAATTTGCCGCAACAGCCCTTTTTTCTCGTTAAGGACCTTATTTACCGGAAAGATTTTAGGTCCCTGTTCTTTATAGAAAGTAACTAATTGGCTAGCTGGTATTCGTTGCGAAAGTGCTAAGGCTATTAATCCGCCTGTAGACGTTCCACATATCATATCAAAATAGTCACCAATGGGGCCACCAAATACCTCCTCCAAATGACTAAGCACTTTCGCTGTATAGAGGCCTTTAATTCCCCCTCCATCTAGGGATAATATCTTAAACGTATTACTCATTTTGAGAAAAGCTTAGGTCAGTTGTTGAATCAACTAGTGCAACAGACGCGCTTTCTGCTTATCAAACTCCTGCGTAGTCAGCACGCCTTGTTCCCTAAGATGCTGCAGCTTGCGCAGTTCATCTGCCACAGATGAAGTAGGTTGAGACTGGTTGATAATGACGGTGGGCTTTGAGCGGAATAACCTTCGAATTACGAAGATTAACGAAAGGGAAAAGAGGACTAAAAGGAGAAGTACTTCAGTACCACCAATATTTCCGAGAAACAGTAAGAAAGAACAGAGCATCTTGTTAAAGCGCTTGGGTAGGGCTATTATTGGTTAGTATGAACTGACAGGTAGACTGGCCCTGCCACCTGATATGCTGTTGATAATAAATATACTAGACTAAAACCGGCTTAAATTGGCCCCAATTCTCCTCCAATATCCATACTTCCTCGGATTCTTCCTATTTCTATACAGTAAGAAGCCTATCGCCTCAAACGGAGTCGGTAGGGCCTGTGCGATATTCTAAGTTTTAAATCGAACCCATACCCTAAACGGGTGTTCCAGGTTTGAGAAGCCGTAATACGGACATCGAGAAGAAATCTTTACCTCGACGGGTGCGGTAGCCCGCTTCATTCAACTCCCGGGCAATCTGCTGCAGCGTGTGCCCCTGCCCGGCCAGCAACCCGGCCAGGCGGGCGGCCTGCCGGTTGGCCTGGTGGTCGCGGGCATTGTCCTGGCGAATGAGGCGACTTTTCACAATCGCTTCCATCGTCAAATTGGCCGGCGTGCCTAAGGTGGCCCCCCGGGCCTTCTTGGCGGCCAGCGCTTCCTTCGTGCGCTTGGAGATGGTTTCCCGCTCGTGCTGGGCGATGACGGCGAACAGGCCCACCGTTAAGGTATTAGCATCGGGCATATCGCAGCACACGAAGCTGACCCCGCTATCGCGCAGGGCGAAGATAAAGCCGGCATTGCGGGAGAGGCGGTCGAGCTTGGCGATCAGTAGGGTGGCGCCCAGCCGCCGGGCCGCTTCGATGGCCGCCGCCAGTTGAGGCCGCTGGTTGCGCTTGCCGCTTTCCACCTCCACGAACTCCCCCACCAGCTGCCCGGGCTGGGGCGCAAAGGCGTGGACCGCCGCGCGCTGCGCTTCCAGTCCCAGGCCGGACTGGCCTTGCTTTTGAGTGGAGACCCGGTAGTAGGGCACGTAGCGGGAAGGAGCAGCTAAAGCAGGTGAAGCAGGCAGCATAAAGCACCGAAGAGGAGAGAATCGGTGCAAGATAGGGTCTTATAACGTTTATTAAACGTCCGTTTAATAAATGTTATAAAGCGAAAGGCGGAGGCATAACACCCGTTGAACGTCCGTTTTTCGAGACGCCCCGTCTGCCCATGCCCCTTGACTCTCTTACCCAAGCCGAGCGCGACCTGCGCTCGGCACTTTCACCTGACGGGGACTGACTTCGAATTCGTCCAGCGTCAGCGCCGCGACAGCAACCGCTTGGGCAAGTACCCCTTCCCCAGCCAGGTAAACGGGCTGCGCAGCCTGCAAAAGCCGCTGGAAACGGCTTCGCGTCATTTTATCCCCGCTGCGATACGAAGGCCTCTTTGGGGACCAGCAGGGCAACGGGGCGCACCGCTTGTCGCACTAGCAGGCGCTTTTCATTTCAACTACTACTTTTACCACACCGGCAATAGTTCCCTCATGCAAACGCGGCGGGCCAAGCGGAAGCACGTTTAACCGCGCGGGTCTGTCGGTCAACTATATATAGGATGAATGTTAACGCGTATTTAGAGAGAATTCACTACCACGGCACGCCTCGGGTGACGTTCCATACGCTCGCGGCGTTACAGCTGGGCCATATGCGGGAAGTGCCGTTTGAAAACTTAGCGATTCATGACCAGCAGCCTATCCTATTAGACGAAGCCCTATTGTTCACGAAGATTGTTCGTAACCGACGCGGTGGGTTTTGTTATGAATTGAACGGTTTATTCGCCAAGCTGCTGCAAGAAATCGGTTTTACGGTCACGCTGATTTCCGCCGAGGTGTGCCAAAAGGATGGCACCTTCGGTCCCGCCTTTGACCACCTGGCCCTGCTGGTGGAGCTGGACGACGTTTTTCTGGTGGATGTCGGCTTTGGCGATTCCTTTACCCGGCCGTTGCGCCTCGAGCAGCGCGGCCCACAAGTGCACGGGACCACGGCCTATCTCATCAGGCAAGAAAGGGACACCTATATTCTCCATCAGAAAAATCTAGCAGAACCAGGGAGCGATTGGGAAATACAGTATCGGTTCACGCGGCAGGCGCGGCAGCTAGCCGACTTCAGCCGCATGTGCCACTACCACCAAACGTCCCCGGAATCACACTTTACCCAAAAGAGGATCTGCTCCCGAGCCACAGCAGAGGGCAGAGTTACTTTGAGTGACCAGCGCTTGATTGTCACCCAGGGCGCGATGCGGACGGAAACGATCCTCCCGTCGGAAGCCGCATTCTCACAGGCCTTGCAGGCCCATTTTTCTATCCAGATTTGACGAGCAATCCCGCCCCCAAAATGGTTGGTCTGAGCGGCAGCTTACGGGTAGGGTCCTACTCCACGGCCGCCCTTCGCACCGGCCTGCGCATCGCCTCCGAAAGAGGCGCCATCACGGAACTACTGGACCTTCGGGAGCTACCCCTGCCCCTGTACATCCCCGATTTGCCCATCGAAGGATACCCTCCTGGTTCACAAGCAGCCATTAGAAAACTGGTGACCTCCTTTCAGAGCGCCGATGTCATGCTGTGGGCAACGCCCACCTATCACGGCACGATGAGCGGCGCGCTCAAAAATGCGATCGACTACATGCAGCTCTTAGCCCGAGACCCGGCGCCTTATTTGCAAGGCCGCGCCGTAGGCCTGCTCTCCCTTGCAGGGCCAACGCCGTTGGGTCACATGGCCGATTGCGTGACGGAATTACGCGCCTGGCTAGCGCCAACGCGGGTCACCTTACGGGCGACAGATTTTTCGCCGGAATTGACGCTCACCAGTGAGGTGGGCATCCGCCGGCTCACCCGGGTAGTGACTGAACTGCTCACCTTCGGCAGTAGCTGAAGTAATGCCGAACCGTTTGGGAGCCGGCTGAAAACCGAATTGGTCAATGGCGGAGTCTTCCCCGGTTTGGAAGACGTGTGCCTGGCAATCAGTCACTCCATCGATCTGGCTGACCGACGCCAATCCGCCCCTTGGTGCGCTGGCCTCCACCCCATACAATGTCCTACTTCCAACCACCTCCCAGCTTTGTTTGGATTCAGTAGATTCCTTCCTTAGAAAGAAGCCGAGCTGGGTACTTAGTCCTGGCTTGCGACCCTTCAATGATGAACTCCTTCGCACGGCCTAGTCCCGAAATCAGCCCAGCGGGGATGGCCGTCTCTTTTATCTCGACTAATGAGCGATTCCCCTGCTACGCCAACGTATCACGCCGAACTCATGGCCTTTGCCTACTGGATGACGGGCTGCGTGACGGATAGTGAAGACATCGTTCAGGAAGTGCTGGCCAATTGGTACGCCGGCGAGCAGGCCCATGTGGCCGATGCCAAAAGATACCTGGCCAAGGCAGTCAAAAACCGGTGTCTCTCGTGGCTGCAGCGACGCGCGCCGCGCCGCGGCACATACCTGCCCGAGCCGCTGGTGCATCCAGTACCGGCCCTCGATGCCAAGCTGGACCTCTCGTTCGGCTTGTGGCTGTTGCTGGCCGAGCTGGCGCCGTTGGAGCGGGCCGTATTCCTCTTAAAGGATGGCTTTGGGTTCGACTATGAGGACTTGGCGCACATGCTGGAGGTGCGCGCAGACTATTGTCGGCAGCTTTACCACCGGGCGGGACAGCACTTGCAAGCGCGCCGGCAGCGCTTCACCCCCTCCGCTGAACAACAGCACCGGCTCCTGCAGGCGTTTGGGCACGCCATCGAAACGGGCGACCTGGCGGCGCTCACGCAGCTGCTGCGCCATGACGTACGCGTGTACGCCGACGGCGGCCCCAAGCGGCCCGCGGCTATGCATCCGGTGGTGGGACCCGCCGCGTGCGCCCGCTATCTGCTCGGCATCCAGCAGAAATACGGCCAGGGACTGACGTCCCGGCTCGGCCGGGTCAACGACTCGTGGGCCGTATTGTTTTACCGGAACAGGCCGGAAGCGCTGGATTCGGTCATGGTGCTGGAATTGGATGCGGCCTGCATCACGGCGTTGTACTTGGTCCTGGACCCCGACAAGCTACCCCGGTAACGGGTTGCGGCCAGGGGTTGCAAAAAACATGGGCTGGACTGTCACAAAAGACAGGCGGGCGAGTCTTCGGGGAAACGCACGTATTGTATGCCTTCTTCTTCTTCCTCCCTGAAAGCCGGGCACCGCCTGTCGGGCCTGGTACTGGGCGTTTTCATTGCCCTGCACCTGGGCAATCATGTGCTGGCGCTGCATAGCATTGCGTGGCACCAGTGGGGCATGACCCGGCTGCGGCTGGTCTATCGCCAACCCGTTGTCGAGACGCTGCTACTGGCGGCGGTCCTCTGGCAGATTGGCAGCGGCCTATTGCTGGTGTGCCGCGGCTGGCCGCCGGCCACGCCCTTCTTTGAGCGGGTGCAGGGGTACTCGGGTTTGTATCTGGCGCTCTTCCTGCTGATTCACGTGGGGGCCGTGCTGGTCGGCCGCTACGTTTGGCACGTGGAAACGGATTTTTACTTCGCGGCACGGGGCCTGAACACGGCTCCCTGGTATTGGTTTTTCGGGCCGTATTACCTGCTGGCCGTTGGGGCTATCTTCGGGCACCTGGCTGCAGCCCATTACCGGAACCGACGCAACCGGGACCGAGCACCTATGGAAGCGCTGCTTATTCTGGTTTCGGGCTTCGTGCTGGGCCTGTTACTTGTCCTGGGCTTCACCAATTATTTCCGTGGGATTCCGGTACCCGTCGCCTTGGTCAAGGCGGTTCATTGGTAGGGCAGCCCGCGGTCCCCTGGCTGCCCCGATTTTTCATCCACGCTCCTTTCTTACCCCCTCTTCTCTATGGTCGCACAATGCCTACTGATAGTCGGAAGCCTTATCTTGTTGCTTCTAGGTACTATCCATCTGCTGTATACGTTTTTCACTCCGAAGTTCGACCCGCGCCACGGCACCACTAAAGAGTACATGGTTCAGGACACCCCTGTACTGACCCGCGAAACCACCATGTGGCGCGCCTGGGTGGGCTTCAATGCCAGCCACAGCATTGGGGCCATATTCATTGGGAGTAGCACCCTGATTCTCGCCACCCAATACCTTGACCTCTACACCCATTCGGTGGCGCTGCCGCTCCTGACCATCGGGACGAGTCTGTCTTATGTCTTTCTGGCCAAACGATATTGGTTTCGCATTCCGTTCGTGGGCTTGCTCATCGCCACGGGCTGCTTTATTAGCTCGTGGCTGTTAAGCCGGTAGCTTACCGCCTGCGACGGCGAAGGTTGATATTTTATCCGCGGTTGCTGGTCGCTCAAACACTTCCCGCCTCCCCTCAGGCGAGGTTTCCCTTCTGGCTGGCGGAGGTGGTCGGCGGTAGCCAGACAGAAGCAGCCCATAAGGTGACACTGAGAGGTACGCCTTGCTGGCCCCCGCCAATCGGTGCTGGTGCAGGTAGGAACGGGACCAGAAAGTGGAACCACTTATATATCGTGATGCCCCCAACTTCTTGACCTATCCGGTACGATCAGCGATTTTCCTTCATCAGGACCAACGACGACCATTTCAACCCGGGATGAACGAAGTGAGGACTCTCTGCAAAGTTGGCTACTGCTTAAGCTTCAGGGCGAGTTCGACCGATATGTGGGGAAGCACGTAAATGCCTACTCAGTTGACGTATGGACAGTATTTGTAGTCAAGTTGAGGACGATGGCCAGCTAGTTGTTTAACCTTTGTACCAAACTTTTAACCAAGGCCATTGGTACAACAAGGCGAACGAATGACATTGTGCTGCTTTGGTAGCAACCGCTCGTTTGCACTGGAATTTGCCGACTACCAGCCCCAGCCCGGTGTGTGGATGAGCCATCGACTTTGGTGTGTAACCCGCGGCGTGATGACGCTGCTGTTCGCGCTTATGCTGTTAACGGAGGGAGCGCAGCCGCCACAGAACATGCCTTACATTTGACGGATAGCCGTTGAGTAAGGTGCAATTACCTGCCAGCCTAGCGTCAAATACAGCGCTCGACCGGCTTCGGTCGCCACGAGTAAGCGCTCCGTGATACCAGCTTGCACGGCTAAGGCGTCGAGGCCGCACATCAGATGGGTACCCAGTCCTTTTCGCCGATGAGTCTCCTGGGTTTCAATCCGGTCAAAAACTGCCGTTCCCTGGTGCACCACAACGCGTCCCATAGCCGCCATTTGCCCAGCTTCATCGACCAAGCGCAGTACCGAAGCGCCCTGGTCGACAGATAACTGCATTTCATAACCTGCGGGCAAGGGATTGGAAGCAGTCATCGCTGCTGAACAGGACATCAGATAGCCGGGACTTTGAATCTGCCAGGCGGCGGGTAGGGCGCGCCGCAAGTGCGCCGGCTCAACCGCAGCTTTGAGATGCACGAACGGCTCACGGATATCAGCGGCGCAGGCCTGCAGGGCTTCACCGGCCTCCGTAAATACGTACCGCCGTACCTGCTCGGGCCAACCCACGTCAACCACTAATCCGCCCTTGTAGGGTCGGGGAAGCGACAAGCCACGGGACAGGCTCCAACCTGTCAACCAGCGCTCCAATAGACACAAATCCAGGTTCATAGAAAATTATATAGTGCAAAATAGCAGCGTGCAGCTGAAGGCTTAAAATAAGCCCTAATTCGCTTGGTTTGAGACGGCACCATCGGAAAAGCCCTTCGTCCTATGCGGTCATCCACTCGACAGCTCCAGCCCTTGCGTGGAAGTCGCTTGCAGCGGCAGCGCGGTCGGCACTACCGGTTGGTTGTGCAACTCGCGCCAGTGCAGGCCGCCCAGCAGCAGCGCCGCCAGGCCCTGACCAAGCACGGCATTTTGCACCCCGAGGTGCTGGCTCGCCCAGCCTACCAGCAGGCTGCCCAGCGGCACCATGGCCGTATAGGCCAGCACGAAGAAGCTGATGACCCGTCCCCGCATGTCGGGCCGGGCCGTGGTTTGCAGCAGCGTGTTACTGAGCGTGACCTGCGCCATCATGCCGAACGCGCCCAGGGCGACAAATAGCTGCGCCAGCCAGAAATACGGCGCGTGAGAAAACAACACCAGCCCGGCCCCGAACACGAACATGCTGCGCATCAGCACCCGGTTGAGGTTGGTGCCCGGCGGGCGCGAGGCCAGGTACAGCGCCCCCACGAACGCGCCCGCCCCGATGGCGCCGTCCAGCAGCCCGAACGTGGTAGCCGTGCCGTGGAAAAGGTCCTTAGCATACACCGGCATAAGGGTGGTGAAAGGTAGCGCCAGCAAGCTCACCAGCGCCAGCATCAGCACTACGAAGCGGAGGTGGGGCGTGGCCCGCAGGTAATGCAGGCCCTCGCGCAGTTCGCCCAGGATGTTTTTCTTACGCGGCGTTACCTCGTAGGCGGGCAGCCGCAGGGCCAGCAGCGAACCGATGACGGCACCGAAGCTCAGCGCGTTCAGCCCGAAGCAGGCCGTGGCCCCGATGCGCTCGATGGCAAAGCCTGCTACAGCCGGGCCGATTAGTTTGGAGAGGTTGACGAGCGACGAATTGAGAGCCAGGGCATTGGGCACATCCTGCTCGTCGGCTACGAGCTGATGCACCAGCGACTGCCGGGCCGGCACGTCGAAGCCATCGATGACGCCCAGCACCGCGCTCAGGCCGATGATGCCCCACACATTGCCGGGCCACAGGTATACGGTGAGGGCCAGCAGCGCTGCCTGGGCCATGGAAAGCACCTGCGTAGTGAGCAGCACCCGGTAGCGGTTGTAGCGGTCGGCCACCCCGCCGCCCACCAGCGAAAACACCGCTGCCGGAAACAGTGCGGCAAATACGCTCACGCCCAGCAGCAGCTTGGAGTGGGTGAGCGAGTACACCACCCAGCTCACGGCCGCTTTCTGCATCCAGGTACCCAGCAGTGACAGGGCTTGGCCCGCGAAGTAGAGCCGGAGATTGCGGCTTCGCAACGACCGAAAGGTGTTTGGCTTCATGTGGTAGGGAGTATGACGATATATCTTAGCTGCGCACCACCAGCAGGCTGTCGCAGCTTGGCCTTCTTATAGCAGTGGGGGAAAATGACAGGAAGTCGTTTCCAGCAGCTTTTGCAGGCTGCGTAGCCCGTTTACCTGGCTGGGGAAGGTGTTCTCGCCTAGGCGGTTGCTGTCGTGGCGTTGACGCTGGACAAATTCGCGGTCAGCCCCGTCAGGTGAAAGTGCTGGCGCAGGACGCGCTCGGCTTGGGTGGAGAGTCAAGGGGCATGGGCGGACAGGGCGTCTCGAAAAAACGGATGTTCAACGGGTATTACGCTTCAGCTTATCACTTTATAACATTTATTGAACGCTCCTAGAAGAGCGGTGACAACCGCGTGGATAGATTCCGATAACCGTTCGTTTTCTGAGACGTTCCTCACTTCCGTTTTTCCTGCGGGTTGTTTTCCGGTCCAGCTCCCATTCTACCCCTGATCCATCAAGCGGCGGTGGTAGTTGATTTGCCCCAGATGGTAAGCCAGGTGAGTGGTCAGGTGCACCAGCAGGTAGCCCAAGGAAGTAGGGGCCTGCCATACCACCTCCGGGTAGGGGGTGGCGAGCTGGGCGTCGGGCAGGGGCGTGAGGGCTTCTTCGACCACGCGCCGGGTCGCGGCGATGCCGGCCAGCAATTCGGCGCGGGGGATGCCCTGGGCGGAAAACTCCCGGTCGCGGTCGCGGCTATAGCCGGTTTGGCCCAGTTCGGCACCGATGTAGGTATTCAGGTTGCCCAGCACGTGCAGGCACAGGTTGCCGGCCGAGTTGCGGATGCCCGGTGCCCGGCACCACAGCGCTGGTTCGGTTGGATAGGCTTCGATCTCCTCTTGCAGCTTCTGCAGGTCGCGGTCGAAGAGCAATTTCAGGGTGTCTACCAGCATGGGGAGCGGATGAAATAGTACTACTCAGCGTCGGCCACCAACTGGCCTTCGAAGACGATGCACGCCTGGCTGGTGAGCAAGACCGTATCGGCAAGCAACTCCACCTGCATATAGCCGGTGCGGCGGGAGGCTTGAAATGCCTGCATCACCCGCTTGTGCAGCCGGGTGGCCCAGTACTTGGCCAGAAACGTTTGTACGCCGCCGGTGACGGGGTCCTCGTTGGTGCCGGCCCAGGGCCAAAAATACCGGTAATGGTAGTCGTATGCCCCCTGGCTGGCGGTCGTCACCAACACGCCGTTGATGCCGGTATAGGAGCGCAGCAGCGCGTTGAAGTCGGGCTGGAGCGCGGCGAGCAACTGCTCGTCGGCTATTTCCAGGAGCAGAATCTTATTCTTGGGGCTAAACGCGGAGTTGACGACCGTCGGCAACCCCAAGGCGGCCAGCAGCAACGCCGGCGCCGTGGCCGCCACGGTATCATACACCGGAAAGGCCATGGTGATGTCCTCGCCCCGGCAGGTAATACCTAAGTTGACCTGTTCGTGGGTGAGGAAGTGAATTTCCTTTTGGGGTGTTTTTGTAAACAGCACCTTGGCGGCGGCTAGGGTGGCGTGGCCGCACAAGGGAATCTCCTGCTTCGGCGAGAAATAGCGGATGGCATATAGGCCATCCGTATCCGTTTCCCAGACAAAGGCCGTCTCTGAAAGCCCGAATTCCTGCGCCATTTTCAACATGCTCGCTACGCCTAGCTCCTGCCGGGGAAAGCACACCCCGGCCGGATTGCCCTTAAAAGGCTCTTGGGTAAAGGAATCCACGATATATGTTTCCATCGGCGGTTTTGACCTGTAGTAAAAGTGAGGGTACCAGGGCGTATAGATTGTCCCCGAAGTAGCGTACCAAAAAGCATCTGGAAGCTGCTGGCTTGAAGAGCTGCCCCGCCCTAAACGGGAGCCGGCCAACACCCAGCTAATTGGCTTTCCCTACCGTTATTTTCTGTTTCTAGTAAGAATCTGAGTAAGTTCAAGAAGGCGCTGGACAAGGGCTTGTCCGTCACCGAAACTGTGGAGCTGACCGGTAGCAGCCTCTCCGGCGTCACACGCTACCGCCACTACCTGCATGCCCTCCTGCCCTCAGGCAACAGGGCCCCTGTGATTTGTCTTACCCAACCGTTTGCCCCCGAAGCCATCCCTACGCCAGTTGGCCCGCTTGGCGGCTGACTTGAACAGCAGGTAGGACACTGCCGCGCCGAGGGCTTTGAAGACGTTGGGAAAGTCCAGACGAACGGGCTCTTTATGCGAGAAGAAAGATGTTTCCATTGCCATTGGGGGTGAGTAGATGGAGTAAATTGAAGCTGGGGTAGGGTTAACTAACTAGGGGATACCTTCGACTCGCCCCAAATCAGCTTGCATGCCGGTCAGAGATGGTCGCCGAACTGCCAGCGTGGCTAGCAGGCAAGTTGCCATTCGCCTGCTAGGGCTGTGTTTTTGGCCTTGGTCGATGATTTATGCTTGGTTTCGGGTCTGTGGCTTGACTACGGGGCTTTTCAAGGGTCTCTCACCCGGAGACTGCGCTGATGGTCTTCAGCGCCAACACACCAATGATGTCGGTGCCCTCGCGAGTTACCAGGATAGTGCCCCCCAATTGTGAAATGGACTCTTGTGGATGGGCGAGTTCGTACTCATCCAGGGGCGTGACCACAAAGTGTTCTTGCAGCCAAGCTTTGTTTAACCGCGCAAAGTGGAGTTGAAAGCAGGGCGCATACGCGATAATTTCAAGGGGCAGGGTCATCCGGCATGCTAGGAGGGTGAAAGGCTGGCACAAAATTCTTGGTCCCTGCGGGACAGAAACAGAGGCACTTTCTCGTGAATTGGGCCAGTACAGTTTGGGCAGAGGGTCTGCAGCGGCGGCCCGGAAACAAGTCAGACAGCCCACGCGACTGGGAGCCGTAAAAACAGCTGTACTGGTCTGATAATCGCTTTCTGTATGGGTGTATAGCTTCCAGCAGAGTCGTACCTTGGCGACCACTGTAAAACGGTTGTTTCCGCGGCGAATTCCCTTCGCTGTAGTGAACCGCCCAGGACATTCTGCCCTTGCTTATGAAATCAGATGCCGTAGGCCCACCAGCGCATAAATACTTGGTGGTTGCCGCTCAGCTGGAACAGCAGATTCAGCAAGGTCTGCTGCAAACGGGGCAAAAGCTTCCTTCCGTGCGGACGCTGAGTCAGGAGATGAAGTTGAGTATCAGCACCATTCTGCAGGCGTATTACGCCTTGGAATCGCGAGGGCTAGTTGAAGCGCAGCCCCAATCGGGGTACTACGTACGGGGAGAGCACCGGGCGTCCGCGCTACCGGGCCGCCCCGCCCCGCACCGGGTGCCGGCCGTACCCCGGGAAGAGGACGTGGATTCACTACTGGCGCAGGTCTTTGAGCAGGTAGCCACGCCAGATCGTTTACTCTTTTCCCAAGGGGGACCTTCGCCCGCCCTGCTGCCCATTACCAAACTGAATAAGGCACTGCTCCAGGCGCAGCGGGAGCTGCCCCATGCGGGTACTAGCTACGAACCTTTGCAAGGCAACCTGCTACTACGGCGTCAGATTGCCCGCTATGCGTTGTTTTGGGGAAGTACCCTTACCCACGAAGACTTGGTAACGACCGAAGGCTGTACTTCCGCCTTAGCCTTTTGCTTAACGGCGGTAACTAAGCCCGGGGATACCATCGCCGTGGAAAGTCCCGTGTATTTCGGGGTATTGCAATTGGCTTTGTCCTTGGGCCTGCAGCTGCTCGAACTGCCCACCGACCCCGTCACCGGCGTGGACCTGGTGGCCCTGGCCCAGCATCTGGAGCAGGGCCAGGTACAGGCTTGCTTATTCACCCCCAACTTTAGCAATCCCATCGGCTGCTGTATGCCGGACGAGCACAAGCAGCAACTCGTACACCTGCTGGAACACTATCAGGTGCCCCTGATTGAAGACGATTTATTCGGTGACCTGCATTTTGGGGCACACCGCCCCAAACCGTGTAAGGCGTATGACCGGCAGGGCTGGGTGCTGTGGTGTAGTTCGGTGAGCAAGACCCTGGCGCCTGGATACCGGGTAGGGTGGGTAGCTCCCGGGCACTACCTGGAAGCCGTTCTGCGGTTAAAGAAATGCCGGGCGGGCCGCTCGCCCGCGCTGACCCAGCAGGCGGTCGGCAACTTTCTGGCCACGGGCCGCTATGAGCTGCACTTGCGGCGTCTGCGGCAGACCCTAGCCCTCAATTGCGCGCGCTACCAACAGACGATTCTGGCCTCCTTCCCACCAGATACCAAGGTAAGCCAGCCGCTGGGCGGCTTTCTTCTGTGGGTGGAGTTGAACCGGGAAATTGACACAACGCAGTTCTACCATGCGTTGCTGGACCACCAGATTGTCATTGCCCCCGGGCGCCTGTTCAGCATTCAACCGCAGTACACCCACTGTCTGCGGCTGAGTTATGGACTTCCCTTTGATGAGCGGGTGGAGCAAAGCCTGCAACTCATGGGCCGTCTGCTCAAGGACCGGATGCCAGAGCCCGAGCTGTACCCAGAAGCAACGCTTGTTATAGAGGCCTGAGTTGCAATCCAGAAGTGATTGGGTCAAGTGTACTGCTTGCTCCCTAAGCTAGGATAGCGTGTGCGGTGCTCTAACCTTTCTTGACCGATGAATCATTCCACTGATACCACATCTTATTGACTGGAACACTTTGGCTTTGACGACTGGATGACGGGTAGGGTGCCCGACAGCGAAGACATCGTTCCGGGAGTTCTGGCCCACTGGAAAGCCTGCGAACAACCCCATGTGGTAGACGCCAAAAGCTACCGGGGCAAAGCCGTCAAAAATCGGTGCCTGTTATCGCTCCCCTGTCTTTATGATTAAACAATCCAGCGGCACCTCCCTATGGGCCTTACTTCCCTTTCACTGGCTCAGGCAAACTGTATTTTGGGGACAGTAGGAAAGTACAAGTACTCTGGGCCTCGTCTGGTTTTCATCCCTTAACATATAATTAGATCGCGGACACTCCTTGGAAACGTGGTAGTTTACGTCTATTCCTATTTAATCCGGTCTGAGTTGTACTTTTGAAAGAGCTATTCAGTACAGGGTAGCGCCTTTTTATGTTCTTTACCTTGCGTCCTGCGCTGCTTCCTTTTGCCAAAATTAGCTTGGTGATATGCTCGTCGCTGAGTGGCATCGGTTGTCAACCAACTGCTGGTGACCAGGAATCTGCTGGCCTCGAGAGTCACGATACCATTCAAGTAACCAAGTTTGATATTACCCGCACTAGGTCCTTGCCCACCAAAGAGTGGCAAGTCTTTTATGCTGACGAAGATCTCATTTGTCTTCCCATCGAGTGGCGCTATCAGGAGACTGACTCCGTTTTTTTTGTCGCCACAGGCAGCCAGCCTCGTACCGATGAACGGATAGAAATTATTCGCTATGGCCGCGCAGACGTTCCTCAGCCTCACGATGCGGTAGCCAAAGGGCGTTACCAACTAGTCCTGCAGGAGTCGGACGTCATAGAATCAGAAGGACTGGTAAAGGAGGTTTTTGACCAACACACCCTATACGAGGCCCATTTAGTAACGCAACACGCTGGTTTAACCTACGACGATTGCTTGATGCTCTATGTGAACGAGACGTATGTGTATCAAATCAAAATCCGCTTGCGCAAGCCCGAGACACAGGCGGCTACCAACCCCCGTATGGAGGATATCGTCCACAATTTACAGTTTAACCATAAGTACCTCTTTGATAACCTGAATCCGATGCAACAGGCCGTGATTATAGAACCCAAGTATCAGCGGGGGCATTGAGGTCAAATACACTTTAGATAAGGTCCGATAAGCCTGGGGTAGCAGTTCCTATGTTAAGATCAGCGATAGCGCAAGGTTATTTCTCCCCCTCTTTACGGTCTCCCCCCGCGGTGCTGATTTCCCCCTCCAGTTGCCCAGATAGCAGCGGGCGCATCTTGGGCATCATGCTTCCTGCACCCAGCAGTACGTCATGGTCTGTTTCGCACAGTAGCCACGCATACTTTTTAGAAACGAGATAATACTCAAAGGCGTAATGTTCCTGGATCAGGCGCTGGATGGCTTGGACAGTGCCTTCAAAAAGCCAGAACTTCGTGTCACACGCGACAAACCATACCCTCTCCGATTCCTCCACGAGGCTCGGCAAAACCTTGTAAGCCTGCCCATTTGCAAAGGGCACTTGACAGTAAGGTTTTTTTAGGTTATCCCAGGACCAGGAATAGGAAGTGCTAGAATCGTGTTGGATAAAAAACGTGGTTTTTATCCGGTGCATGATAGCAGGCCAAGAATGAATACCAACGGCGGCAAACTCTGCCTCGGCTATACTCAAGTCACGCGCGAGGTGTAGCAAATCGTTTTTGAATTCGGTCATGGCAGCCCCCTAGGATAGGTGGGAAAGATACCGTCTTTCGGAGCAGGTCCAGCAGAAAGGCAGATTGCTACTCTTCGGATAAGGTCCGATAAGAGAAGGTTAGTGGACCTGATTTCAAAGCCCAACTTAATACTGCTAATTCGATTAATGATACAAAGCCAACAGCCAATTCCCCAGCAGGTGTATTCCTTCAAATTAAGAGGCTATCAGCCTTTTTCAGGGTTAGTTCTCACTGTCGGGGCCATAAGAACTTTACTCCAGAGCATCCCAGTGGATTATGCCCTAGATGGGTACCGACTTGTGCGAAACGAGGCTGTGTTACGGGCGGAAAGAACCGAGTCGGAGGAGCAGGTGGAAACTGTTCTGCGGCTAAAGGAAAAAGTACCAGGCGCGAGCCCCCACTTAACCCTCGCCAGCGAAGTGGACCTGTTTGAGGGATGGCGATTGAATCAACAGTTAATCGCCATCTACTTGCGGGATGATTCCTGTCTGGTGGGGATCGTGCGCCAGGTGAATCGCCAGTCCTTTCGGCTACAGCTCCTAAGTACGAAAGGCCAGTGGTTGGAAGAAGACACTTTTCTTTTTAAACGGATTCAGATCGTGGAAGTGGAGACGGATTATTTGATTTCGCTTCAGCTGTTGGCGTCCTACCATCAGTCACATTCATCCTAAACTTAGATAAGCGAAGGCTAGCGTTCCTGATTCAGGTGTGTCAAGGGAAGTGACAAGCTCAGGATAAGGTCCGATAAATCGGCCGTGTCGGACCTAATGCTAAAGCAGACTCCCGAGGTGAAGGCTTTCTTGAGGGGGCGGAGGCCCACCACCTGCCGGTCGGTGGAAGCCCGTCCCATTTGGCCTAAAAATACCTCCATATTCCGCGTCTACCGGGTTGACCCTACCCATGGCTACCCAGGACACCGGGGAGCTCGTCCGCCATGCCCGCACGGCCTTCCAACGCCTCTGGCAGCCGGGGCCCTGCGACCGTCAAGCCGGCATCGTGCTCGAGGAGCGCGAGCCGGCTGGGTCAACGCCAGCGTCTGCGAGTGAGTTAACGCGGGCGCGGGGCCTGATAGAACCCATATTTGGGCGGAAATTCTTCCACCACGGGCATCGCCGCGGGCCGCGGCAGGGGCCCGAGCTGCAGCCCCATCCACCAGGCCTGAAAGGCTTGCGCCATGATCGGGAGCCGGGTGTCGATTTCGATGCCCGCGCGCGCTTGGCTATAGGCCAGCACGGCCGTCCACTGCCCGATCCAGAGCAGGCCGGCCAGCTCGGTGCTGACCGGCCGCGGCTCTAAGGCCTTCGGCACCTCCAAGAGCAGCTGCTGCAGGATGGGCTGGACCCGGTCATGGAAAGGGCCCAAGACCCACCCCTCTTCCCGTAGGCGCTCCTCGCCATAGGTGGAGCTGCGGTACTGCTGCCAGAAGTAAAAATAGCGGGGCTGCTCCAGGGCGCGGGCGGCCACCCCGACCCAGAGGCCCAGCAGCTCATTATAGCGTTCGTCCTGAGTCGGCACCCAGTGGTCGGGCCAGCGACCAGCGGTGTGGCCCAGGAACTCGTCCACGTACTCGTAAGCCACATGCACCAGATTCTCCTTGCGGCCAATGCAGCGATAGAAGGTACCGGTCGAGCAGCCGGCGGCCTGGATGAGCTGCTCGGTGGTGGTGTGCACCAAGCCCTTATCGCCGAACATAACGGCGGCCGCGTGCAGGATCGATTCTCGGGTCGTAGTCGGCTTGGTCGAAGGCATGGCCAAAAGCATTGGAGGGAACGCTCCATCCAGAAAAAGGAGAAAGCGAAAGAAGTGGACTAGTCGCTCCGCGGAGGGACTAGTCCGCTGGAGCGTGTGGAGGGAATGCTCCATCCAAGTCGCCAAGATAGCCGAAAACGTGCAGGAAATCATATTCCAGGCGTTTTTTTAGTGTCGCTGGGGAGGGCATTGGGTTAGGCGCGGCCGAGATCGCCATTTGTCGCAAGTACTTCCACCATTGTCGGAAGTGCTTGCGACAATGCGAGAAGTACTTGTGACAATGCTACAAGTACTTCTCGCATTGTCACAAGTACTTGTAGCAATGTCGCAAGCACTTCCGACAAATGGCGATAGGTGCCTTAGAGCGGTCCATCGCGTGTTTTGCCGGCGATTTTGGGCTGATGGTACGGTTTAGGGAAGGATTTTGTCTTATTCTTATAAAATCGGCAGGCATGTTTCCCAGAAGCACATGCGATTTCTCGGTCTCCTTTTGGTTCGCTTCTAAGCCCCCTGTAAAAGCGCCTGTGGCGCCGTAGTTATTACATAGTCTGCCCGGCGGTGGACATGGCGTGGGCGCATGGAATCTCCCGTAAAATGGTCGCTGGAAAGCGTTGCGGTGCGGCCACACGACACGAAGGCTTTTCTACGGCTAAAAATACGGCCATCTAGCTGCAAAAGGCATATTTAGACCAACTGCACCCAATCCCTACCCCACGGGTTTAACAGCCGAATACGATCGGTTTTGTGCTACCTAAGTCCGAGTGACCGAGCAGCTCATAGGCTCTTCTATAAGAAAGGATGATTTCGTAGGAGAATCGTCATGGAACCAGTGCTTTTGTGTCCACATTTTAACGGGAAAAAGGGAAGAAAAAGTAGTCAATAGTAAGAATTGACTTTTTCCAAGCGATGAGTATATCAAAGCTGTAGGAGCCATTTGTTTCCAAGCAATGGAATTTCCGGCGCGATGGGTATCGTGCTTACAGTTGCCTACTTCAAGTAGTACTTGAAGTAGCATAAGATCGACCCTATTCCTCGCCCATATGCTGCCCGCGGAACAACGGCTTTCTACCGATAATAATGGAGTATACGCTAGTAATGTATACTCTCGAGCTGATAGGTACCAACGGAAAGAAGAAGTGCCACAGGTGCATAAGCTCGGTCCGATTCGAAGCGCACCTTTCTTTGCTAAGGCACAGCAAACAAGCCAATCTGAAAAACGACTTTTTATCAGTTAGTCAATTAGAGCAGTGCGTTACTAATATGATGTTGGAAAGGTATGCCTACCTTGTTCTCCGTTGCTGGTATCGAACTGATAAAAAGTCGTAATAAGCGTCAACAAAAAGTTGATCTACTCCCTAAACGTTGCCTCTGGTAATCTTACTTTACCTAATTAGCTTGTAACGAGCCGATTTGTGAACTAGTAAAGTTTACAAATATGGTAAATACTGGAGTGATAGTTAGTACTCGCTATCAATTCATTAGGCCAATAAAGTATAATTAAGTATTAGAATAGTACAATCACTTAGTGCGGTTTTGGACTTTCTTGTGCCGTTTGTTTTGCTGTTTTGTGGAAGTCATTTTGATGATATACCCTCTCCCTAAAAGCTATCTTATTGTTCTTGCGCATGAGTCAACAACTTGTGTATTTTTAAGTATTTGTCTATTTGCAGAGGCGCCAACTCATTGATTATATACTAGTTACAAGCATATGCTACGACTTTTTATCAGTTAAAAACGACCTTTTATCAGTTAAAAACTACTTTTTATCAGTTAAAAACGACCTTTTATCAGCTGTATTAAAGTCTAACTACGACTTTTTATCAGTTAAAAACGCCCTATAAAAAGCATTGTAGTTTTTCGGCTCATTCCTATATTTGCTGCCTATCCCCCGTGTTATGGATCCATCTGAATCATTGGAAGTTCGGCAACACAATGCCATCACGACAGCACGATATGATTATACGGCCTGTCAGCTAGACTTATTATTCTTCCTACTATCTAAACTCCGTCGGGAAGATCATCCCAATCAGGAGTACCAAATTCATATGAATGAGGTAGTGGCTATGACGGGGAGGGAATGGCACTATAAGCAACTGCGAGAAGCAACAGAATCCATGGGTTCGCGCATGTTCGAGGTAGAGAATGAACAATCGTATGTGCAGCTCTGGATGTTTCAGAAGGTAGAGTATGTAAAGGGTCAGGGGTTTCTGCGTATTCGGCTCTCAGAAGATATCCGTCCCTATTTATTTGAGTTGAAGAATAACTTCACCTCGTTCCAGCTCTTCTCCGCCCTGAAGATTTCCAGTAAGTATGCTAAGCGTATTTACCAGCTAGTTAGCCAATGGAAAGATATCGGGGAAACCAAGACCTATGACCTGGATGAGTTCAAGCTCATGCTCAAGTTGAAAGACCCCAAAGGGAAAGAACCAGAGCAATTTCAACGCATCAGTGACTTGAAGGCCAAAGTCCTGGACATTGCTGTTCGACAGATCAATGAGAATACGGAGCTCAAGATTGGCTACACCCTGCTCAAGCAAGGCCGTTCCTTCCATGCCGTCCGCTTTTATGTTTCTAAACAAAAACCAAAGCAACTGCCCATTCCCTTTGAGGATACGCCTGAGGAGGCTAAGATTCTAATGGCCCGTCGCCACTTGGAGTCACTGGGCATTAAGGATTTGAAGCTGGTCAGCCAAATCATCAGCGATGAGAACCTCGTAAACGAGTTGTTCAAATTTATGTACCGCCTAAAGACCGACAAGATCAAAGCGGATAAGAACCCAGCAGGTCTGCTTCTTACCGTCCTCGGGCTGAAAACAGCTGCTAAAATCAGCTCATAACCACTGGTCCCCTCCTCCCCTGCTATGAATCCTCACGATCAAGAAGCTTATCGCGTACTCCGGGCCTACCTCACGCATTTAATTATCAATCCACGGGACAAAGCCCTTGACGAGGTGCCGGCGCCGCTACGGGCCAGCGTAGAAGCATTTATGCTGGGTAAAACCGTCTACCATGATGCAGCCGACCGACCAATTATCTACGCACATGACCTTGCCTCTTGGGCACACCAGGTCATTCATGTCTCAGGCTTAGAGTACCCCGTATCGCTTGCCACTGTCGACGTAGACAGCCTGCGCCAAGCCATGGCCGCATGAGTTGGGAAGAGATTGAACGACTGACTGCTTTAGTGCAGCAATTAAGCCCAATAGAGCAGATATCCCGGGAGCAGCTGAACCATGTAATGGTCTCGGCACACTCCACCATGATTGAGGGGTCACGGGTAACAGTGCAGTCGGCCTTTAACTTCTTAGTAGGCGATGAAGCCAAGGTAGATAAGAGCCTCCCATGGGAAGGCTACGACATGTTGGCAGACCATGCGCAGGCGTTGGATCTTGCCTTGGGCCTTGCAGATGAGCACCAGCTTCCCACGCCTAGTCTGCTGCAGAAACTCGCCGGCACGGTGATGCGCACTACGGGACTGAAGACCAATAGCATTCTAGGCAGTACTGATGCTAGCCGCGGCGACTTTCGTTTGGATAAGGTTTCCATCATGGGAGCAAGTTCGTTCCCAAATGCGCAGAAGGTACCTGCCTTAGTGGAGCAGCTCACCCAACAGCTCAGTACACGCATGCTGCAGGCTAGCAGCCTGCAGGAGCAGTTACATGTGGCTTTTGATGCCCATCAACAACTGGTTAGTATCCACCCATTCAATGACGGTAATGGCCGTACCTCCCGCTTACTGATGAATTATGTGGAACGCTTTCATGGCCAACCGCTAACCGTGGTCTTTCGGGAAGACAAAGCCGCGTACTTTACAGCTCTAGAGATAAGTCGGCAAACGGATAATATGACGCCCTTTCGAGAATTTATGCTCGAGCAACACGGCAAGTCGCTAAAACACCAACTAGCAACGCCTGACTTTACAACTTAATTTACAACTAAAATCACAACCTGATTCGCACGTTGAATTAGTTCTGTTTCTTATTCTCTTTGGTGATTTTCTCTTTTACCGCTGCAACAACAAAGTCGTGAATAGATATCCTGTCACGCTTGGGTAAGCTATCCTGAATGGCACGAATTTGCGCCAGTTCACTTTCGTATATTTTAAAGGTGAAGGACTTAAGCTTATCCTCATCAGGCTTCAGTTTCGCTGCAATAGGCGCCGGCGTTTCCAGAACCGATCCTCCTTTATTGATCATGTCCTGCATGGCTGTATTGGACAGCGGAGTAGGCGTAGTAGGAGGGAGGCCGAGTTTTGGTTTCTTCATGATAATTGATGGCTAAATAAGTTGTGTTATTGCTTCAATCAGAACAACTAGATTTAGTTGTAAATTAAGTTCCAAATTAAGTTTTAGAAACAGAAGCGGCCATAGCATTTTGTACGCTAGCACACAGCTCTTTAATCTCGGCCACTGCTTTTTCATCAGCAGGTTTCATTTCCAATACACCCAAACCGGATGCTGCCGCATTAGCAAAGGAGATACGATTGCCGACAGATGCTTCCAGAAATTGTAGGTATTCGGAACCTCGCAGTAATTCAGCGGCCTCTTCTCTATAAGTGCCACGGGGATCAGCTTTGTTAATGAAAGTCAGTGAGCGCAGCTGTGGATTGAATGGTGCCACCTCAGCAATCAGGTTCTCAACTTTGCGCAGTGTCCAGATATCCAGTGAGCGAGGAGCAAAGGGTACTAAGTACACATGAGAGATGGTCAGAGCAGAGCGCTGGCTAACGGTGTCACGACCACCCGTGTCAATGACGATATCATCGCACTTGGAGGCCAAGCGCTGTACCTGGGCATTGAGTTCTCGTCCTGTTACTTTGACTGTGGTATAGCCTAAGTCCCCAGTCAGCGTTTGGTGTCGGAAGGAGGTAAAGTCTGTTGATGACTCCTGATCATCGGCATCAATAAGAATGACATCTCGACCCTGTTGGAGCAAGTATACTGTCAGGTTCGTAGCAATAGTAGTCTTCCCGCTGCCGCCTTTAATGCCGCCTACCGTGTAGATCATGTTGTATTTATTGAACTTTTTTCGGTTGTAATTTTAGTTGTAAAACTAGTTGTCTTCTTGCTTCCTACCAAACAACTTTTCAATCTAAAATAATTGATCCTTATATATACTAATTTTCAGCCCTTTATATGGTTCGGGAAGGCCGATTTATCGGACCTTATCCGAAAGACACCAGCTGCTTAAATCATCGTTCTAAGATGCAGCAGCACCCTTAACAATTGGATACTTCGATAGGTGGAATCATATGGAGATAGTCATTGCCAAAATAGAGCGCCATTTCAAGACTCGAGTCCTGCTGATACAACTGCCAGGCGAACTGCTCTGCTTCTGCTAAGGATTCAAAGTGGCGATAGGGCAGGACTGCTTCCTTTCCTGCCACCTGCAAGAAAACCGTTTGGGCGTCGGCATTCATCACGTGCCCAGTAGCTCGTTGACAGATAAGTACTTTGTAGGCGGCAGTCATTCTAGTAAAATAGGTTTGCATGAAATCTACTTACGGTCGGGATTTAATACTCGAGCTTGTCACTTTATGGAAACCACCGTTTGTAAAATGTGACAAGCTGCTACCTCAAACTTATCGGATCTTAAAACAGGGTCTGAGGGGTATTTCCATACCATTATCTTCTGGCTAGCAACAAGCCTTTGGGCCAATAACTAGGCCGTTACTGCTTAAAATAGGCATTGGTATAGCCTATCTGATAGGGTAGTGGGAGTAGACGGTTCAGGCGTTGACAAAATTGATAAAAGAAAGCAACCTTCCGTTTGTAGATGGTCGTTGCTTGCACCTGCTGCCCTTTGTGAATACCGATGTAGTAGGTCATTCCATGGGTAATACCCCCCGTACGTTCGTAGCAAGGCGAAATGGCGGAAAGATAGGTGGCATCAAAGGAGGCTAATAGCCAATCACGTTGTGGAGGACTGATCCGCCGAACAAAAACCGTATCGCTTTTGGTAGATCCCTCTTCCCAGAACCGAGAGATTGTGACTTTAATAGAATCAGAGGTCACGCGCCACTCTATTTCTTCACCAAAGGAGGATTGCACCACGCGTAGCAGGCTCACGCGTTGAGGAGAGGGCTCGGCATGACCTTGTGGACACAGAAGCCAAAGAGTTAGGACAAGGAAACAGACGCCTGGAAACCTCATGCAAGCGGAGCTTAATGATACGGCCGCAAAGTACTACAGCTAAGCCGGAGGAGTGAGGCCGAGCAAAGGTGTGTTATTCCCAGGCTCGTCTGATACCTGCCATTACGTTAAGGGATAAAACCCAGAGGGAGCAGGAACTATTTTCCTCCCCTCACTGCCCCTAAAATCCTGTTTGCTCCAGGTCCCGCGTGGGTCAGGCCAACGAAGCCATACCAAGTAACTTAAAATCGCCCGTCCGTCACGCGTAGCGAGTCCCAGCCAGTCTTCTATAAGGGGAAAGCAAAGCGGCCAGCGGTAAGGCGGGTTCTATCCTTGGTTAAACTCGCCGATGTGCCACAGGTTGCCGGAAGGGTCGTGGACGAAACCCTCCTTACCCCAGGCTTCCTGCCGAATAGGCAGAAGGCGTACGCCCTCGTATTGACTGGGTAGGTCCAGGGCCGCTAGTTCCGTCCAGTACTGCTCCACATCCGCTACTTCTAAAAACAGCATGGTGTTATCCACCCAATCGGGCACGTAGGCATCCTGCAGGTAAAAGCCGACGCCCTGAAGCCCGAAATACGACATACTGGGGGAGAGAACCCGTTCGGTGAAACCGAAGGCACGGTAGAAACTGCGCGAAACGGCGAAGTCTCGGGCTCCGATAAAGGGTCGAATAGAAAGGGCTTGGGCGGGCATGTTGGCAACAGTAGAAAAAAGACACTGGCGGCAGGTGGCCAGCAGGGCAGTGCAAAAAGTCAGGGAAGCTTACATGAGCCTCGGTTCGGTGGCGGAGCGCTTATACGTCTACCTGATCGAAAGACCAGCTCAGTATTATAGTAGATTTTGGGCTCGGATGCGCAGGTTAAAGATATCGCGGTAGGTGTCCCCGATGGGCAGCAGCCGGCCGGCTACCTGCACCTTACCACGCTCCACGTGCTCGATGCGGTTAAGGGCGACAATGTAGGATTTGTGGATGCGCGCAAACCGTTCGGGGGGCAGCACTTCCTCGACGCGCAAAAAGGACTGCAGCGTCATGATTTTGCCACTTTCGGTGTACAACATCAAGTACTCTTTCTGGCCCTCAATGTAGAGGATGTCGTCAAAGGCAATGCGTTGCAGACGGTGCTCGGTTTTAACGTACATGGCATCGGGAGCAGCGGCGGAAGCGGGTGCGGCGGGCTCGGCCAGTGCCGGAGGCGGGAGGGGTAGCGGCTGGCCGGTGAACAGCGCGGTGCGCACCTTGTTCACGGCCTGCAAAAACCGCTCGAAGGCTATGGGTTTGAGCAGGTAGTCGGTAGCGCTAAGGCTGTAGCTCTCCACAGCATACTGGTGGTAGGCCGTGGTAAACACTACCCGCGGGCCGGGCCGGGGCAGGAGCTGGGCCAGTTGCAGGCCGGTGATGCGGGGCATGTGAATGTCGACAAAAGCAAGGTCAATCGGCGTATACTGCACGAAGGTCAGGGCCTCTAAGGCATCGTGAAAGCGCCCTTTCAGTTCCAGCATGGGCACCTGAGCGCAGTAGCCGGCCAGGACATCTAGGGCCAGGGGTTCGTCGTCGATAATTACGCAGGTGAGCGGGCGCATGGGCGAGGGAAAGCAGAGAATCAGACAATGTGGAGCACCATCTCCACGAGGTACTGGCCGCCTCGTTCGGTGATGGTTAAGGTATGGCGCCCGGGATACAGCAGCTCTAGGCGGCGGTGCAAGTTGGTGAGGCCTACGCCGCCGGGCTGAGCCGGCAGGAGCAGGGTGGGAGGCGCTACGGGGTTCCGCACCAAAAAGTGCAACCGATGCGGCTCGGGGAACTGCAACTCGATGGCCACCACCGGCCGGGCCGAAAGGTCGCCGTGCTTGAAGGCATTTTCCACCAGCGGGAACAGCAACATCGGGGCAATGGGGCAGGCTGTGTCGGCCACGCTGGCGGGCAGCTCAAACACGATGGCGTCGGTGGCGGCGGCCGGCAGGCGTAGGCGCTGCAAATCCAGAAAAGAGCGCAGGTGCTTGAGCTCCAGGGTTAAGGGCACAGTGTCGGCGCTGCTGTCGTAGAGCATGTAGCGCATGATTTCGGCCAAGCGCAGCACGGCTTCGGGGGTGCGGTCCGACTTCTGACTAGCCAGCGAGTAGATGTTGTTGAGCGTGTTGAACAGAAAGTGGGGGTTGACCTGCATTTTGAGTAGCGAAAGCTCGGTGAGCAGCTGCTGCTTTTCCAGCTCGCGGCGGTTGTGCTCCACCTGCAGGTAATCGCCGGTTATCTTCAGGCCCGAGCTAAAGAAGACGCCCATGAGCGCGAAAATCGTGTAGGGAACGGTGAGCCAGGGCCAGCTGGTCGTCAGCTTACTGCTCTCCTCAGCTGCGCCTTTGAGCAGCAGGGAAATGCCTAAGCGCAGGGCCACGTAAAACAGGATGAGCAACAGGACGCTTAGGATATACGCCCCAAGCCGGCTGCGGCCCAGCGTGCGCGGTATCAGCACCACCCAGTTCGTGTAAAAAACAATGGAAGCGAGCACATCGGTCAACAGGGCCCGGCGAAGCACTACGGGCCAATGAAAGGCCTCTTTCATCAGGGTGTGGTTATACACCTGCATAATGTCGCTGAGCAGCAACACCGTCAGCCACAACGCATGCACCCACCAGGGGACGCGCGCTAGTGCCGGCCCAGCGCTGAGCTGCGCAACAGCCTGGTATACCCGACGAAATATAGAACCAATCATACCAGCGGAATGCATCGGCTGGCGGCGGAGCCAAACCACTGGCAAGGTAAGCGAACGGGTGCGACTAAGGGGAGCCTTTCAATCAACACCGCGTTTTTCTCAACCAACAAGCCAGCCCCCACCCTGCGTTGCCACCAGGATGCGGGCGGGGAGTGGAAAAGGCATTGGTGGGAGGAAGTCTGCCGTTGCCGGCGCCGGCAACGGGGTTGGTTGATTACTTAAAAAACGTCCCCCTGCGGCCGGTACGTTTGTGCCAGTTCCCTCCCCATTCCCAGCCCTCATGTCCCAGCCTTCGCCGCTCATTACCACCCACGACCTGTCGTTTTGCTTCGGCCAGCGGCAGGTGTTGCACAACGTGAACCTGGCGGTGCCGCCGGCCAGCATCTACGGCTTTCTGGGGCCCAACGGCGCGGGCAAAAGCACCACGATGCGCCTGTTGCTGGGGCTGCTGCCCGCGCCGACCGGGGCCGTGCGCCTCTTCGGGCACGACCTGGCTCAGCACCGGCTGGCCTTGTTGGGAAGGGTGGGGGCCCTGATTGAAATGCCCTCCCTCTACGACCACCTCAGCGGGCACGACAACCTGGAAGTAACTCGCCGCCTGCGGGGCTTGCCCGCCGCCCGCACGCCCGAGGTACTGGCCATTGTGCAGCTTAGCACCGATGCTCACCGGCCGGTGCGCGAGTACTCGCTGGGCATGCGCCAGCGCCTCGGCTTGGCCCTGGCTCTGCTGCCCGAACCCAAGCTGCTGCTCCTCGACGAGCCGACCAACGGCTTGGACCCCAGCGGTATTATGGAGATGCGTGAGCTGCTGCGGCACCTGCGCCAGGACCTGGGCAAAACCATTCTCATTTCCAGCCACCTCATCAGCGAAGTAGAGCGGCTGGCCACCCATGTGGGCGTTATCCGCCAGGGGGAGCTGGTGTTTCAGGGCCCGCTGGCCGAGCTGCAGCGCCTGGAGCACCGCCCGGCGCAGGTGGTTATCGAAACCGACGACGCGGCCACCTGCCGCAACCTGCTGCCCCTGGACCTGGGCGCGGCCACGGTGCTGGCCCCCGGCACGCTGGCGCTGCCTTATCAGTCCCCGGAGCAAATGGCCTACCTGGCCCAGCAGCTGGTGAGCGCGGGCCAGCCCCTCTACAGCCTGCGCCGCGAGCAGGCCAGCCTCGAACAAACCTTCCTCGACATCACCGAAACCACCCAACGCGCATGAACGCTGCCTTTCCTGCTCTGCAAATGCCCAGCCCCGGCGCCCAGCTGCGCCGCTCCTTTTCATCAGACTTACTCAAGCTGCGGGGGACGGCCGCCCTATGGCTTACGCTGCTCAGCGGCGCCTTCCCGGTGGCTTTGTCGCTGCTCATTTACTACTTCAAAGGCCAGTATTTGCTCAAGCCCGGCCAGAACCCCTGGCAAGCATACGTGCTGCAAAGCTGGCAAACGGCCTCCGGCCTGTTGCTGCCGCTGTTCGTGGTGCTGCTCACCAGCCTGCTGTTGAACATCGAGAACAAGGCCAGCGCCTGGAAGCATCTGTATGCCCAGCCCGTGGGCCGGGGAGCATTGTTTGCCAGCAAGCTGGGCCTGCTGCTGGGCCTGAACGCCTTGGCCCAAGTGGTATATGCAGGGCTACTGGCGGCCTCGGGTCTGCTGCTGGGGCTGCTACGGCCGGAGCTCCACTTTCTCGACCACGCGCTGCCGCTCGGACCCCTGCTGGTTCTGCTGGGGCATACTTTCGTGGCAACCCTAGGCCTGCTGGCCATTCAATTTATTGCCAGCCTGTGGTGGCGCTCGTTTGTGGCGCCGGTGGCCCTGGGACTAGGCGCCACCATTGCTGCCCTAACCCTGATGCGCTGGGAATACATCAGTTGGGTGCCTTATGCGGCACCCCTGCTTTCGCTGCGCGCCATCGCCCACACCCAATCGGCGCTGGCGGTGAACGGGGCGCTGGCTGCTTCGGAATGGCGGTCGCTGGGTTGGTTTGCCGTGGTGCTGACCCTGGGCTACGGGCTGCTGCGCCGCCGACACGAGGCCTGAGGCAACCGCGCGCTCCGCATCGATACACTTTTTAGCACCTGAATCATTCGCGGGAAACCGGCCCGCCTGCTGTTTCCCTTTCTGCCCTTTCATCTCCCCTTCTCATTCGGCTTTTCTCGCCGGTTTTCTGCAATACGATGAAACACCTTTTCCTTCCGCTGCTGGTGCTTGCTGGCCTGGTAACCCATGAAGTCGCCGCTCAGGCTCCCGCTACAGCTCCCGCCGCCCGGCCAACCGGCGCGGCAGCTCCGGCTCTGGTAACCCTGCCCACCCTGCGCGGCAACGGCCGTATCAGCGGAGTGGTGGTGGACGGTGCCACCAAAAAGCCGGTGGAGTACGCCACCGTGGCCCTGCTGCCCGCCAACGGCGACAAGCCCGTAGACGGCACCGTGGCCGATCACCAAGGGCGCTTCGCCCTGAAGGGTCTGGCGGCTGGCGCGTACCGCCTACAGATGAGTTTTATTGGCTACGGCAGCCTCACGCAGCCCGTGACCCTGGCCGAAGGCAAAATAAGCCTGGACCTGGGCACCGTGGCCCTGACGCCCGTCTCCCAGCAGCTGAACGAGGTGACGGTAACCGGCGAGCGGCCCGTGGTGGAAAGCAAGCCCGACCGCCTGGTGTACAACGCCGTGCAGGACAACACCAACAAGGGCGCCACCGCGGCCGATGTGCTGCGCAAGGCCCCCATGGTGAGCGTGGACCCCGACGGCAACCTGCAGCTGCGCGGCTCCGGCAACGTGCGCGTGCTCATCAACGGCAAGCCCTCGGCCGTGGTGGCCGGCGACATTGCCACGGCCCTCAAGCAGCTGCCCGGCGACCAGATTAAGAGCGTGGAAGTCATTACCTCCCCTTCGGCCAAGTACGACGGCGAAGGCTCGGCCGGCATCATCAACATCGTGCTGAAGGAAAACAATCTGCAGGGCGTGAACGGCAACGTGGGCCTGGCCGTGGGCACGCGCAACTCCAACGGCAACTTCACCCTGAACGCCCGCAAAGGGAAACTGGGCGTGACGGCAGGCCTGAACGCCTTTTCGTTCTACGCCCCCGGCGACCAGGAAGTAGACCGCATCGACCGGGGCGTGCGCGCCCAGGTAGTTGGGCAACCCGGTCAAACTATAGAAACCACGGGGCGCCTGTATCAGCGCAACGATGGTAAGGGCATGGGCGGGGGCGGCCAGGGCCGTATCGGGCTGGAGTATGAGCCCGCGCCCAACCACGCCCTCAGCCTGAGCTTGAATTCCGCCCTGTTCGGGAACCGCTTCGACATCGATATCAACAATCGTTACACCCTCGACCAGGGCCAGCCCACGAGCACGAGCCCGCTGTTTGGCAACTACACCCGCGAGCAGACGATGGATGCTACCAACCGCAGCTACGACCTGCTGGGCTCCTACACGCGCAGCTTCGGCGCCAACAGCCGCCGCGAGTGGACCGTGCTGGCCCAGCACAGCCGCAACCGCAACCAGCGCGACTACGACGTGACGCAGTTTCCGCTCGTCAACCCTGATTTCAACAACCCGCAGTACCGCGAGGAAAGCCCCAACATCGCCCGTAACCTCGAAAGCACCCTGCAAACCGACTACGTGCATCCCATCAGCGAGAAACAAACCGTGGAGGTGGGCGCCAAGATGATTCAGCGCACCGTGTTCAGTGACTACGAGGTGTTCCGCACCAACCTGAGTACCGGCGTATTCGAACTCGAACCCAGCCTGACCAACAACTTCGACTACGACCAGGACGTGCTGGCCGGCTACGCCACCTTCACTACCAGCCTGGGCAAGAAATACACCGCCCGGCTGGGCGCCCGCGTGGAGCGCACCGACCTGCGCGGCAACTTCCAGAACCAGGACGACGAGTTCCGCCTGACCTACACCAACGTGCTGCCCAACGTGGCCCTCACGCACAACCTCAAGCAGCCGGGCTCCTCGCTGCGAGCCACCTACTCGCGCCGCATTCAGCGCCCCAGCATCTTCTACCTCAACCCGTACCGCAACGAGTCGGACCCGCGCAACATCTCGCAGGGCAACCCCGAGCTGGACGCCGAATTTACCGACAACTACGAGCTGAACTGGAACACCTTTGCCAAGGGCACCAGCATCAACGTGTCGGTGTTTTCGCGCCAGACCAACAACGCCATCGAGCGGGTGTACACCACCGACGAAAACGGCCGGGTGCTGGCCACCTATGGCAACGTGGCCCGCAACCAGACCTACGGCCTCAACCTGTTCGGTTCGGCCAAGCCCCTGCCGAAATGGGACATCAGCGGCAACATCAGCGCCTACTACGTGTACCTGAGCAGCAAGACCCTGAACACCAGCAACCGCGGCGTGGTGTATTCGGCCAACATCAACTCGGGCTACAAGCTGGGCAAGGGAATTAGCTTCCAGATGTTTGCTATGCTCAACTCGCCGCGCATTCAGCTGCAGGGCACCAGCTCGCCCTGGCAAATGTACTCCCTGGGCCTGCGCAAAGACCTCTGGAAAGGCAAAGGCGACCTGACCCTGAACGCGGACAACCCCTTCAGCTCCTACGTCAAGCTGACCAACGATTTCGACACCGGCCAGTCCGTGTCCACCAACACCACCTATGTGTACAACCGCGGCGTGCGGGCCGCCTTCAGCTACCGGTTTGGCAAGCTGGAAAACAAGCCCAGCCGCCCCAAGCGCAGCATCCGCAACGACGACCAGAAACAAGGCGAAGGTGGAAACGGCCAAGGTGGCGGCAACTAGTGGATGTTAAAATGATAGCAAACTAAGGGGCATGTGTTGCCCCTTAGTTTGCGCTTTTTCCAGTAGTGGGCGCGTTTAAGACCTCACTGTGGCTGTTACAGAACTCGCCTAATAGTCAGAAACCACGCAAAAACGCAATTGAGGCTGCGTAAAAGAATTGTTGAATAGCCTTTTTAGCGAGGGTTAACTTCTATGAGCATCACGCAACAGAACCGCGCGGAGTTCTGCAACAGCCACGACCTTTCGCTGAACGCGCTGCCTAGTTGCTTGCCGGCGCTATGCAGCCAAGTGTCGGGGAGTACAACAACGCCATGGTCACACTCGCTCCGTTGCAACGGGAACACGTTGCTAGTTTCCTTCAGTGGCTCCGCGACCCGGAAGTCATCGAATACTCCTTGTCGCAGTTCCAGTCCCTGCATACGGACGAAGAGATCGGGGCCTGGTTTGCCGCCACCCTCGCGGAAGACCGCGGCCTCACGCTGGGCATTTATACGCACGAGACGAACAAGTTGATCGGCTACGCGGGCCTGGTAGATCTTTCGGAAACCAACCAGTCGGGCGAGTACTTTATCCTCATCGGCGACAAAGCTTGGTGGGGTAAAGGTGTGGGCACTGCCGTCACGAAGCAGGTGCTGGCACTCGGTTTTACCCAGCACCGGCTCAATCGGATCATGCTCACCGTGTCGGAGCCCAACACGGGCGGGGTCAAGGCATATGCCAACGCCGGCTTTGCTGTGGAGGGGCGCCTACGGCAGGCCTGCTGCCGACGGGGCCTCTTTCACGACAAACTCGTCATGGCCGTGCTAAAAGAAGAATGGGAATCGCGGCCCGCTTAAACGGATAAGTGCCCGAACCCTGTCGAACTCCTCCTTTTGCCTTTCGGACCGTGGATGTTGCAGAACTCTCAGTTTCGTATTGCGAACCCGGTGGACGTGCGCTTCCGCCAACAGAAACGCGGCTTCAGATCCATTTTAGGGTCTTTCCACCCGATCGCCGCATGACTGGAACTCTTCTCGAGGAGTTCTGCAACAGCCACTACTATTACGTTAAGAGAGAATACCCAGAAGATCATCGGCCTAGTACTCATCTCGTGGAGTCGAAAAATCCAGTTTGCCCAGGCCCGGGAAAGCGGCTCGTTGCGCGTGTACGAACCTCATCCCTTCGGCCAGTTTCCTAAACGTTGCATCGTCGACGCGTTTCGTCAACTCGCATGGCCCGGCAGCGGCCCACGGGCACCTGGTGCGGGCCAGCGGTCAGGCGTTTAACAAAAGCAGCCCAATATTGTAACGATCTAGCCATAGGGCTAGACACTTTTACCTCTGCGGGCTCAGCGGTGCTTTGCTTGCTAGGCGGGATGCGTCCGGTTACCTTTGCCACCTTCCCTCATTCGGTCTGCCCTTATGCCCGTTGTTGCCCCCTCCACTGTCTTTCCCTTGGCCGGTTACGAGCGGTTGTGCTTCCTCAAAAACATAATCACCCACCCCCAGATTACGGTCGGGGAGTACACGTACTACGACGACATGGAAGATGTGCACCGCTTTCAAGAGCACGTGCGCTACTTGTTTGACTTTACGGGCGACCGGCTGACGATTGGCAAGTTTTGCATGATTGCCTCGGGCGTGGAGTTTCTCCTGAACGGCGCTAACCACCTGACCGAGGCCGTCAGCGCCTACCCCTTTGCTGTTTTCGGCGGGGACTGGGCCGGAGCCATGGACGGCAAGTCGTACCCGACGAAGGGCGACACGACCGTGGGCAACGACGTGTGGATTGGCTACCGGGCCACGATCCTGCCCGGCGTGCACATCGGCGACGGGGCCATTATTGGCGCCCATGCCGTGGTGACGCGCGACGTAGCCCCCTACACCATCGTGGGAGGCAACCCGGCACAACTGCTTCGGCCACGGTTTGACGAAGCGATCACGGCCCAACTAGTAGCTATAGCCTGGTGGGAGTGGCCCATCGAGAAGATTACCCGCTATGCCCCGCTACTCACGGGTGACCCTGCTCCCTTTTTAGCCGCTTTGCACGCCGACGAGCTTATCGGCACCGACTGCTAGTTCAGCGAAAGGGTAGAGAGGGCTTGCCAAACAGGGCCACAAGCGGCACCGCATCACCCCATTCCGGGTACGCGTTGCGCGGGGCTACCTCGGCGCCAGCGGCGTACCGGGAGGCAACGAATTCTTCCGTCATCCGCCGTGATTAGGTGGTCTAAATAAGGCGGATGGCCTAGTCCTGATAGAGGGGTAACAACCTCCACGTTCACGAAACCAGTCCAATAAGTAAATCTTATGTTTTCATAGGAGGAGGTTCCCCAAATTCAACAGAATGTGAACGCCCTACCCTTGTTTTGGCTAAAGGTGTTCATATGGGTTCTGGGGCACCTATAAAGTGTTCTAACGAAAGCATCTATGAATAGGAAGTGGTTTCAAGGTGATGGGCCAAAGGCTTCTTCCGTAATGGAAGTGGCAACAGCGCGTGTCTTACTTACTTCTTTGGGGCTTATTTCAAATGATATTCTGCTTTCAATTCCTGAAGCAGGGCCGTGGCGTTTCCCTGCAGTGCCTCTAGAAAGAAAATGGACGCCCGATTGGCTGACTGCATTTGCTCGGCCTTCAGAATCAACAGATTGCGGTGGTATGCACTCAGGCGCACGGGGGCAAACCGACGGGTGGGGCGATGCAGCACCTCATAAAAATTATGCGGGTTGGTGGCATACAGGCTGCGCATATCTCCGGCATTAAACCACTGCGCCTCCAGGGTATAAAAGTCGTCGATGCCCGCCGAGCCTGCTAGCGCCATGGCCTCATAGCGACTGTATAAATTGTAGTAATCCGACAGCCGCTTATATAAGTCCACTTTCTTGAAGTAGCGGAAATTACCCGAGCTCACTAGCTGCTTATAGGTCACATCCTGGGCGGTAAATACATCGAAGAGAAACAGGACCCGCTCATAGTAATAGAGCAGTTCATTGTGTTGGGCTACGGTGTTCTGCTCCAGGATTTGCTGCAGGCTGTCGATTTTCTGCCCGGCCCAGCGCTTTTCCTGCAGCGTACGCCGGATGGTGAAAGTGTCGATGCGCAAATCGTTATACAGCGAGCGAGCATATTCTTTCTCCCGTTGCCCTTCCACGTAATGCTCCCGCGTGTTCTCGGCAAAGAAGCTCAGAGTGACGGCCAGAAAAATCATGCAGAATTCCAGCAGGTACTCTTTCCACTTCTTTTTATGATGACCGCCGGTAGCATGAGGTACATCCATGGGTTGGGGAGTGTTGGGGTGGCAGTGACCGCAGGTAGGGGAGGAAGGGAATGTACCCAGAATACGGCATATTCTGGGTAGCAAAGCACAGGAATTTGCCCTAGGGTTCTGCTGGCAATTGGGGTAGGTGGCCAAGAAGTAATTTGGCAGCTTTCTGCCATATAGAGCTACCATGAACGATGCCCTTTAAAGCCTAGATAATCCAGCAGACAAGTACCTGAGTGAGGCCAACATTGCGCAGGCGGCTGAACATCCCGCAGATCACTTAAGTGAGTGCCCGACGCCATTTTGCTAACCCCTGGTCGGTAGTCAGCACGGTGGCGAATTCCCCGTGTAAACTAGCCAAGGCGGTTTGGTGGATTACTTCCGCGGAATAGCGCTGCCCGTCGAAGCCCGTTTTATCAAACGCCGCCGTAGCATCCGCCATGAGATAGGTTTCAAAACCCAGGTTACCCGCCATCCGGGTCGTGGTCGAGACGCAATGGTCAGTGGTCAGACCGGCGATGACGAGGACGTGAATGTTTTGCGCTTCCAGGTGCGCCTGCAAGCCAGTGCCAATAAAAGCGCTGTTTACAGATTTTGAGAACACCGGTTCTCCAGCCATGGGCAGTACCTCGTCTTTAAATTCGTTGCCGGGCTGTCCTTTGCGCAACAGGGAGGTCGGACTGGTGGAGTCGTGTTGGATGTGTAGGACAGGCCACCCCTGTTCCCGCCAGTGGGCCAGCAACCGTTGCGCATTCGCTTCGGCTTGGGGATTATTTCGATTTCCACCCCAGTACGCGTGGTTGTCAAATGCCTTTTGGATATCAATCAGTAACAAAGCAGGAGCGTTTTTCATGGTAAAATGGAGGGAAAATGTATTTCGAATGCGGCTTACCTAAGCCGCACGATTCATGACGAGAGCAATCAATAGGGATGAAGCAATGCCCTTTTCAGTTAGTCTAGGCAAACAAATAGTCTAGGCAAACAAAGCAACGAGGCGCTCAGACCCTGGATGGCCCCACTCTTTTTTATGCGCTCCAATACGGTGGCTTAGAAGGTGTAGCCCTCGCCGTCCTCAGGTATGAGTAGGCGGTCCGTCAAGGCGTGTTCGGCGGAGAATACGCGCAGCGCTTGGCGCGTGAGCGTCAACAGGTTCACCGACTCCATGTGGCTGGCGATGAGCGTGGCTTGGGGCGCCGCCTGATAGACCTGATAGACATCCTCAGCCCCCATGATGATGGAGCCCACCCCGAGGATTTGGGCATCGCCAGCGTTGAGGACCACGATGTCTGGCTGGAACTGCTGCAGGGTATCCTTCACGTACTGGTTCCAAATGGTGTCCCCGGCGATGTAGAGCGTCTTTTCTTGGGGATGTTGGAACACCACGCCGCACACCTGGCCCAGAAAGTCTCCCATCGCCCGAAGGGCATCATCCGTGCCGTGCTGGCCCAGCGTCTGTGTCAGCGTAATGCCCTGGAATTCCGCTCCCTTCAGTAAACGAACGTCGGTAAAGCCCTGCGACGTGAGTAACGCCCGGTCTTGTTCGTGCTGGGTGAAAATCGGCAGCTGCTTCGGCAGCAGGGCTTGGGCAGCCATGTCCCAGTGGTCCAAATGCGTGTGGGTGACGATGACGGCATCCACAGGCAGTAACGTCTGCAGGGGGACGGGCAACGCGACCGTGGGATTGGCTAAGTGGCTGTTGGGCGTGCCGGCCAGGCCGGGATAGATGCCCTGGTCGGCCAACATCGGGTCGATGAGGAACTTGGAACCCGCGTAGTCAAGGAGCAGGGTGGCATTGCGAATTTGCTGGATGTTCATGAATGGCTCCTCAAGAAGAGGCGTTAGATATTTTTGGACTGAACGGTCCAAAACTAGTTAAAAAAAACCAATTGCGCCCTACTCCTTCAGTCGAGGTTGGTCAGGAGCTGCCGTACTCGGTCGTCGAGGTCGCTGCGGGTATAGCCCGCTCGCGCCATTACCTGCAGCCCCGGGTAGGCTAGCGCCAGGAGGTTGGCCAGTTCCCGGGGACTACGGGTGCTGGTCAGGGACCCCTTGTGCTGCCCGCGTTGGATGATCCTTAGCAACGCCTCCTCGATGCGGCGAAAGTCTGTTAAGACCCGTTCGCGAATCTCGGGGTCGTGCGGGGCCATTTCGATAGCTTGGTTGATGCTCATACAGCCCAGGGCAGGTGCGGGGGCATCCACGTCGCCTAGAAGCAGGTGGAAAAAAGCCTCGATAGCGGGGCGAGCCGGCTCCTGCGCCAGCACTCGTTGCATATCGGTGGCCCGCTGCCGGCGATAGGCGTCGAAAGCGGCGAGGAATAACGCGTGCTTTCCCCCGAAAGTGCTGTACAGGCTGCTCTTGCTAAGCCCTGTCGCCTCGAGCAGGTCACTGAGCGAAGTCGCCTCGTAGCCTTTGTGCCAGAACACCTCCATGGCTTTGTGCAGGGCTTCGGCAGTGTTAAATTCTTGGGGGCGCGCCATGGGCTGGTAGATGTAGGAGTAGGGTCTCGACTGATCTTTGACGAGCTTGGGGTAACAGAAAGAATGATCTGACAACCTAGCACGCGGGCCAAGATACTTGCTGTATCCGACCTTTTACGCTGCGATTACTAATGCGTGACTACTTTGCATCAGCAATAAAGAGATTAATCATATCCTGGTTAAGGCGCCGAAACACCACCCCAATTCACGCCTAGGCCATGGTGGCGTATATGCTACCTCGCTCTCAATAGGAAGACCGCCCAAAAGCCTAGCCTTGTGAGCGGAGCGCTGACTCGCTGTTTTTTATCCCTTAGCCCCCTGGGCTTACTTCTGCTTGATGAACTTATTCGCTTTTTCCGGTAGTCCTACTCCCGGCTCCACTATCGGTCAATTGTTGCGGGCGGCCGTTGCGCTGGCCCCAAGCAGCCTGCGCGTTTCCGTTTTCGAAGAGAACTTGGGCCTGCCCTTATTCGACCCGGCCCTGACGGGCCCGGGCCTACCCGTGCCGCCCGCCGTGGCGGCGCTCCACCAGTGCCTGGCCGCCGCAGACGCCGTGCTCTTTGCTACCCCCGAATATGCCTATGGAGTACCGGGCAGCTTCAAAAACGCGCTTGACTGGCTGGTGGCCGCGGGTAGCTTGTACGGCAAGCCGACCGGCGCCCTGGGGGCCTCACCCTCGGCCGAAGGGGGTGCCCGTGCTTTGGCCAGCCTGCTGTCGACGCTGGAGGCGCTCGGGGCCGCCGTGCTACCCGCAGCTACTCTAGCTGTGCCCTTCATCCGTACCCGCCTGGGCGTAGCCGGCGGGCATCCAGCCGACCCCGTGCTCACCGAGGAGCTACAAACCGTGGTGATGACGTTGGTGAGGCAGTTGCAGGAGTGATTCGCGACTTCCGGAAATGCAACTGTAGCCCTGCCTAGCGCATCGAGTGGCTGCCGCCTGGTTGACTGCAACCATTGCGCCATCCCGGGAGGAAATGTCGTGGCTCAAAATGTCCGATGAATGGCCATAACCGGGGACTCCTGACCGATACCTTTGTTCGCATAACCTCCGGTCCATGAAAGTGCTGCCTCAAGTCGTCTTTGTCGTCCCGCCCACCGTCTATTTGCTGGACCTGGCGGGCCCGGTGCAGGTGTTCCAGGAAGCCGTTTTTCAGGGCCAGCCTTACCAGCTGCGTTATTGTTCCTATCAGGAAACGGTGGTCAGCTCGCCCGGCCTGGGCTTGGGGCCCTTGCTTTCTTTTGAGCAGGTGCCGATTGCACCAGGGGATTTCATTATGGTCGCGGGCCTGGAGATGGCGTATCTGCGCTCGGCCGCGTTTCGCCGGGAAGGACAAGCTTTGTTTGCCTGGCTTCGCACCCAGCAGGCACTGGGGGCCCGCATCGGTTCCATCTGCACCGGCGCGTTTGTGCTGGCGGAGGCCGGGCTGCTGGACGGCCGTAAATGCACCACCCACTGGCGGCGCCTGGCCGAACTGCAGGCGCGTTACCCCCGGGTGCGGTCGCAGGGCGATACGCTTTTTGTCGAAGATGGCGGTATTTATACCAGCGCAGGCGTGACCTCCGGCATCGACCTGGCCCTGTACCTGCTCGAAGAAGCGCACGGCCCGCGCTTTGCTACCCAAGTGGCCCGGGGGCTGGTAGTCTATTCCCGCCGTGGGGCCCAGCACGGCCAGCAAAGCATTTATCTCAATTACCGCCGGCACGTGCACGCCGGCATCCACCACGTGCAGGACTGGCTGGGGGAACACCTGGCCGTGGGGGCGACCTTGCCGATGCTGGCCGACGTGGTGGGCATGAGTCCCCGCACGCTGACGCGCACATTTCGCCAGGCCACGGGCATCACGATCCAGGCCTACACCACCGCGTTGCGGCGGGAAGTAGCCGATACGCTTTCCCGCAACCCGGCGCAGACCATGGAGGCTATTGCCGCCCAGTGCGGATTTAAAAATGTGCGGCAGCTGCAGCGCATCTGGGCCAGGCCCAAACCCGGTGGAGGGCATGCTCCCGCTGGCTAACTCTGGCTGGCCTACTGCCGTGGGCACTCGCTTTCTCCCTCCTTTTTTCAGTCAAGTAAGATGTTCCGAATTCCTTTTCTTCGCCCCCTCCTGCTGGGGGGGCTTGGCTTTGCCATCCCCTTTGCCCTGTGTGCGGCCAGTAGCTGCCAGCTGGCCGAGACGTCCGGGACACCCGCGCCTTTCCAAGCGGAGAGGACCAATCAACCTATTTCAGACAAAATTGCCCCGTATGTCGCCCGGTTTGGCCGAAGCCGTCCGGTCATTGCCGTGATCGGGGAAAACAGCGGGACGGAACTAACTGATTTTGTGATACCGTACGGAGTCCTCGCCCAGGCCGGCGGCAGCGAACTAGTGACGGTTGCCACGCAGCCTGGTGTGCTGCGCATGCGCCCGGCACTGACGCTGCAGCCGCAGGAAACCATCCAGGAGTTTGACGCCCGTTATCCTCAAGGGGCGGACTACGTGATTGTCCCGGCCGTGGTCAAAAGTGACGACCCGACCCTGGTGCACTGGGTCGCCGCGCAGGGGGCCAAAGGCGGCACCATCGTCAGCATTTGCGACGGGGCCCTGGTGGTGGCCAACAGCGGCTTGCTCGATGGGCATCGGGCCACGGCGCACTGGGCCACGGAGGGGATGCGGAAGCAGAAATACCCGGCGACGCAGTGGCTAACCAACGTCCGCTACGTGGCCGATGGCCGGGTCGTGTCGAGTGCGGGGATCAGCGCCGCCATGCCCACGGCCCTGGCCTTGGTGGAAGCGATTTTCGGCCTGGAGCGAGCGGCGGCCGTGGCCCAGGAAGTCGGCGTTACCGAGTGGGGCACGCAGCATAACAGCGATCGGTTTCACCCGCATTTCGGCGTCAATCTGCTGGCATTTGCGACAGTGCTGATGAGCAACCCCTGGTTTCATACCGCCGAACAGGTGGGAGTGCCCGTTTCGGCGGGCGTCGATGACCTGGTCTTGGCCCTCACGGCCGACGCCTACTCCCGCACCGGCCGCAGTCGGGCTTACTCCGTGGCGGCTACTTCTGAGCCCTTGCGCACGCGGCACGGCCTTACATTGGTACCGGACAGGGTACAGGGTGGCGCCCATCAGCTGGTCTGGGTACTGCCTGCCCTCCACGTCATGGCCTGGGAACCGCTGTTCACTCAGGTGCTGGCCGGTATTGAACAGCGCTACGGCTACCAGACGGCGTATGGCATGGCCTTGGATTTCGAATATCCCGGCTTTAAAAAATAAGACATTTGACAGGTGTTCTAAATGTTCTCTACCTGCCGGAACTTACGGGCACTTCCCAGATAAACTGATAAGTCCACTTATGTTTACTCAGGTGCTATGACAAACGAAACCTATTTTAATGAGGGCCTCTTTCCTGAATGTAGGCTTGAATCTTCGTTACAGAGTTGCGGTAGAGTGAGCTACTTATATTGTGTTCTCTGATGATCGGCTTTTAAGAAGTCACTCGATCTGACATGCACGAGAAGACTTGTTGGAGCCATACGCTACCACTTGGCAGCGACCGTCAGAAAGAAGCTGCGGCCATCGGAGGGCAGAATGCCGGGCCCCGGGTATCCGGTGGCCCGGCGGGTGAAATAGATGGCATTGCCTAGGTTGTTCACACTGCCTTCCAGTTTTAGCCAGCGCCGCTCCCAGGACACGGAGGCATCCAGTACTGAATACGCGGGAATGCGGCCCACCACAGCCGAAACACCGCCTTCCTCGGCATTGGTAGCATCGGTGTATTGCTTTGAAAGGTAAGTGACTTGCACCGATCCCTTGAATGGACCGTAGCCAGCCCGGGTGCCCGCTTTCAGGTTGACGGCCGGGACAAATTCGACCTGATTGCCTTTCACGCCCGCTATCTCACTTCGCGTGTAGCGTCCCCGAATCAGGGCCACGTTCCCGAAGGTGGCCAGCGACCACCGACCGGGCTCCGAGCCGGGATGCGCCACACGCAATAGGTCGGCTTCTGCATACGATTCCACACCCAGGATCAGGGCCCGCCCGATATTACCGCGGCGGCGTAGTACACGGTCGGCGGCGTCGTAGGTCTGCACCTCGCCAATGCGGTTCCCATACTGCAGGGCAAACCCGCTCACATCGTAGGTAAGCCACTGGCCCTGTTCCCCGCGCAGGCCCAGATCGGCCGAAAAGCCGCGCTCGTCCTGCAAGTTAGGGTCGATAACGGCCGAGGGGTTGGCGATGCGCATGTCGCTGAAGGTAATGGAGCGGTAGTTCTGCGAGATGTTACCGTAGAGCTCGCGGGTCTCCACCGGTTTGTAGCTCACCCCAATGCCCCCCAGCACGAAGCCGCGCGGGCTCACCCGCTGCTCGCCGATCTGGGTGATGGCGTCGATGTTACCGGCGTTGTCTCGTATCACATTACCATAGGTTCCTTCGGAAGTGGTGCGGATATACTCGTAGCGTATTCCCGGAGTCACGGATACCTTATCGCTCAGGTAGAAGATGTTCTCGGCGAACACGGCCACATTGCGGTTCGGAAAGCGAAAGTCGGAGAAGCCATTGGAGAACGTCACGCCCTCCGGGCCCACAAACCGAAAATCTGCATCCCGACCCGCAGGTCCGAAGCCCTGTACGCTGTGGTTATAGCCGTGATAATAACGGCTGCCCAACAAAAGCACCCCATTTTTACCACCCAACTGATAGCGGTTCAGGTAGCGGGCCTCCACACCATAGTTGCGGAAGTCACCTGTGATCAGATCGCGCAGGTATGTTTCATTGTCCGGCAGGGCAACCTGGTTCGGCCGAAATCCCAGTGACTTGCGCGTGGCCAGCAGTCCGAAGGTGGTCACATTGACGTTGGATTGGGGCGTCAGCTTCCAGTCAGCCGAAGCGTTAAACAAGTTCCAGTCCACCTGAAACCAATTGCGCTCCCGGTTCGACTGCCGGGCATCCTGCGCAAACTGGGCATCACTCAGCCCCCCAGGCTGCTGGGCCAGGTAGTCCATGTGGGTGAACTGCGCGCCGATTTTCAGGTTTTCGGTGAATTGGTAGCGCACATCGGCATAGGCTGTCTTGCTGTCAAAGTGTGAGTTGGGACGCCAGCCATCCCCCCGCTTATACTGGGCAAAAGCATAGTAGCTGAGTTTCTTCACCGTGCCGCTAACGCTGTTGAAGGAATTAAAGAAACCGTAAGATCCCACTGTCTGTCGCGACACGATAGAAACGGTTTTATCCGGCTCAGGCTGGCGCAGCTCGAAGTTGAGGAGCCCGCCAAATTGGGTGCCGTATTGCAAGGACGCGGCCCCGCGCACCAGCTGAATGCGCTTAATGGCCTCAATAGGCGGGGTGTAGTAGCTTTCGGGGTAGCCCAGGGCGTCGGCGGAGATATCGTAGTTGTTCTGGCGGACGTTGAAATTGGTGGTGCGGTTAGGGTCGAGGCCCCGGCCGCCGATGCTGAGCTGCAGCCCGCCCTGGTCGTTTTCCCAGATGTTAAGACCGGCCACCCGCGCGTATACCTGCCGGGCGTTGTTGGTAGCCAGGTTGGCCACCAGGTTATCGGGCACAATAACGTCCGACTTCTTGGCCGCAAAGATGGCAGTGCCTTCCACTTCGCGCAGGCGTTGCGGGCCGAAGCGGGACTGCGGGGCTTCAACTACTACTTCTTTTAATTGGCGCTCCCGGCGCGTGAGCGTGAAATCCAGGATGATGCCCTCCACTGGTACCTCCACTTCCGACCTTAAAGGCTCGTAGCCGATGGAGGAGAATTGCAGCTGCTGGCGGCCGGTCGGGAGCCGGGCAATCGTAAACCCGCCGGCAGAGTCGGTGCGAGCAATTTGGCGGGAGCCCTTCACGTACACTTCGCAGCCCACCACGGGCTGGCCCGTAACGGCTTCGCGCACGCGGCCCTGCAGACTGGCTTGCGCTATGGCTGAGAATGTGGAAATCACGCACACCACCAGGGTAACGCTATAAACCGGTAATCTCATCGTCGAAAGGTAAAATCCAGGGCTTGGGCCGCAGGTCATCCGACACCTGCGCCAAATCCACGGTAGGATCAATGAAAGCCTTGCCCAGGCGCCCGTTCAGGCTCACGTAGGCATCGGCATATACTTTGGGGTCGTGTACGCCCTGGTGGGCATAATAATCGCGCAGGTAGTGGGCAAACTGCACCAGCATGTCGGGCTGTGTGCTCATCATCTTTTCCTGCAGCACACTCAGGTGCTCGTCATTGTTGACCAGACGAATCCGGCCGGTGGCACTGTCCACTACCTTGAACTGGACCTGGCCCATCTTTTCCATCAGCATTACCCGCCAAGAAAAGCGGTACCCCTCCTCTGTCCAGAACAGTTCACGGGGGTAGAGCAAGTAGCGAAAGGGGAGGAGCAGCTGCAGCACGAAGAAGACCCCCAGGCTCAGGAGCAGCAGCAGCCGACTACGTGGCCCATATACCAGCGGCACAGCAGCCTGGGGTGGGTAGGCGGGCGACCCCCATATCTTTCGAAAGCGGTCCACCTGGCGCTGGTGCCAGCTGGCCGGGAAAAATACCAGCGCGGCCACGATCATGACGTAGGGAAACATGCCAATGGGGAAAAGCAAAGCCGTCAGCACGTGAAAAATCACGACAGTAGCGTAGGCCCAAGGCCGGGTACGGCTCCACAGCAAAAAGAAGGGCACCGTCAGATCGTAGAAGGCCCCAAACCAACTGAAGGCGAAAGCAACCCAGGGGAAATTAAACAGCGGCCCCACCAGGGGGAGATCATTTTTGGCGGGCAGCCAGATGCGCAAGGGCATGGCCTGCAGTAGCCAGTCGGAATTGAGCTTCGCCAGGCCAGCGTAGCAATACACAATACCTACCAGCAGGCGCAACGCATCCACTGTCCAGCGCGGGACCTGGTGGCGTCCGTGTCCCGGGTTGAAGTGAGCATCCAGCGAGAAATAGCGGCCGGCCGGCAACAGCAGAAGCAGGAACGCCGCCAGACTCACGAAGTAGTAGTGATTCAGGTAAGTGCTCTTGTCCATGAGCTCGATGTAGGTGAAGCTCACAAACAGGCCCAGCGCCGCCATGCGGTACCACCAGCCCAGGGCAACCAAGAGCGCGCACAGCCCACACAGGACAAACAAGCCGTAAGTGTAGGGCCCCAGCGGTTTCACCCACTCAAAGCCGTAATAGGTAAAGTAGAACTTGGGTTTCAGGTAGAGCTCCGCAATCCAGCCCTTAGCCCAAAAGCGGCCCACGCTCACCAGCACCAGCAGCCCAAAGGCCACCCGGAACGTGGCTAGCGGGGCCGCGGAGGTATACGTCTGGAAGTAGCGCCGAAGCCCCTCGCCCATTAGTCGCCGTCGTTGTCGACATAAGTCACCGTGATGCCCAGGGCGGAGGTCATGTCCACCTTAATCAAACGCACGGCCTTCTGCATCTCGTTGTAAGAAGCTACCGCATCGCCATTGCGCGCCGTCATGGTGGTGTACAAATCAGGTCCAAGCGAGCTAAGCTGCTGGTAGGATACCCCGAATTGCGTGTTGATAATGCTGGTTAGGCTCTGGCCCGTGCGGCTATCCTTGGCGCCGAGGGCATCCAGGTAGCTTTTCAGCGAAGGCTGTCCCGCGCGGCCGTTGAAAAACTGCTGCACCGTCGTGTGGGCCGTGGTAGCCAGCTGGAGGGGCAACTTGCCGCCCTGGTAGTAGGCCTCGATCTTTTCAGGCCGGGGCGTGCCGCTCATCGTGCCGGCGGGGATACCCACCTTGCCCGCCCGCAGGTAGCGCTCAAAGTAGAGGGAATAAGCGTTGATAACCCGTGAGAGCGACGAGCTGGCGTCAGTGCCGGCATTGTTCACGAATGTATCGCGGTAGGAGCCATTCCACTGACTGTATACCGTGCCGAAGGTCTGCTGCATCTTGGCGACCACGTCGGTCAGGTAGCGACGGTGATTTGCGGAAGACGCGTACTGCTGGGCAATGGCCGCGTCGCTGGGGGCGATGCCGTTGAGCAGGTAGTCCAGGGCTGGAAATCCCTGCTGGGGAATAGCAGTGGCCAGTTCAAAGTCATAGGAGCCTAAGCTAATGTTGCGGTCGATACCGGTCGCATCGGTCGGGTATATGTTGAAGTGGTTGCGCAGACTCACCGACTCAGCCGGCCCGAACTCATACAACTCTACCTTCTGCCACTCCACGTAGGCAACCTGCCAGGCCTGCCGGGCTTCCAGCAGGGTAGCCGTGCTCGGGGCGGTGGTGAAGGCAGTGGTAGCCGCCTGCAGGGCTGTCAGCTTTTCATTGAAACGCTGGTACCCCGGCTTGATCAGGCTGTCGGCCCAGTGTGTGAGCAGCGCTTTGCGGTCCAGGGATGTGTCCGGACCAGGAGTGCCGCCGCCCGGATCTTTCTGGCAGCTGAAGATGCCCACCGCTAGTAGCAGCAGGGTAAAGACAAACAGAAGTGTTTTTTTCATCAGGGCGGTTTTTCGCGGCGAAGGCCAACGGGCAAAGCAGCACTGGCTGCCTTACTCGTTGGCCTTAATTCCGCTTACGCAAGCGGGCCGAAAGTTACTGAATGTTAAACTTCGCTTTAATGGCGTTGATGGCTACGTCGGCCTGCGCATTGGTCAGACTCCAGGCACCCTGGTTGCCCGAGGTCAGGCCGCTGAGAATGCTGTCGGAGAAAGCAGCATCAGCACCATACTGACTGCAGAAGCGCAGCGAGTATACAAAGCCAATTCCTTCTCCCAGAGCATGCGCTTTGGCGTCCAGGGTGGAAGCTGATTTCCAGTTGCTTAGGTAGGAGACCGCCGCCAAGGCAATCGTTTTCTCCAGCTCGGTGCGGATAACGCTGGCCTGCGCTTTTACGCCAGCCGCGTCATTATTTACGATAGCGGCCCGACCCTGCAGAAAAGCCAGGTATACCTTGGGCGAAGCTGTACCATTTTTCTCATTCAGGTAGCCCGCCAGGAAGCGCTCACGCGGCGTGGCAGTGATGTCGGTAGTCATGATAGCATTAGCCGTCAGGAAGCCGTAGGCCAGATCCCAGTTGTGCTCCAGCTCCGAGTAGGCTTTGCCACTGACCACTTTGCTGTTATCGGCTTTCAGCGCGTTGTCGCTCAGCAGCACGTTATCGATCTGGTCGAGCAGGACGGCGCCGATCAGGGCTTTCTGAATGATCTGGTTTACTTCGTAGCCTTTCTCATCCACTAAGTAACGGCCCAGGCGGCCGGCAGTACCCGGGGTTGCCACGTTGTTCACTGACTGGCTGGCCGTGGCCAATTCCGTTATCTTCTGGTCTACATAGGAACGTACCACTTCCGCATTGTTGGTCGGGAAGGAAGCAGCCGTGGTGGTGCGCAGCTGCAGGCCCGAGGCGTTCAGCCCATCGCCGGTGAAGTAGCTGCCCGTGTTGGCATACAGCCCACGTAGCTTGGCTACATCAAGGGTCGAAGGCGTAGCTGGTGGGGCTACCGCCACCAGTGCCATGTAAGAGTTAAACTCGGAAAACATGTTCAGCCGCTGGTTCGAAGTCGTCAGGTCGACGGTCGACTGGCCGCTGGCGTCTTTGAAGGACTCCGTGTACTTGGAGGAAGCCGTCAGCGTGCTGGCATCCATTTTAGTGCGCAGCGCGGGGGCTGTTTCGTTGTCGTTTTTGTCGCAGGAAGAAAAGCCAAAAGTGAGGGCGAGCAGAGCTACAGGAGCGTAATGGCGGAGCATGTAAACAGGGTTAATGTAGAAGGGAGGAAGAATGGGACAAAGGTATAGGCTCTATTTGGAATTATTATAAATAGCGAGAAAATTTTTAGAAAGCGTCTAAATAGAGGGGCTTTTGGTTGGGTCGGTGGACAGCCGTAAAGCTCCAGGATGAGTTAGAATGGAATTGGACCATGAGGAGCCCCCTACCGGCATTGCGCTACATTCAGGTATTGTTTTGATTTATACTTGGATTTTTTTAACCCCGTAATGTACCTTAAGGTATAAAAGTTTCCACCAGCACTTAACTGTTCCGTCTGATGAAGTCTGATACCCTGATCGAGGCTATTACCCAACCCAACTGGCTTGACGCAGCCGGTGATGCCTTACAGCCAGCCGTGCTGCAAGCTTATAAAGCGGGTGGTGAACCCGGTAAGCAGTTAAAGAACTTCCTGCATGGCACCTGGCTCGGCCACCCGCTGCATCCAGTCCTCACCGACGTCCCGATAGGTGCCTGGACGGTAGCGGCTGTGCTCGATGGGTTGACGCTCACCGGCCAGCGCCAATTGGCACCGGGAGCCGATGCAGCCGTGGCCGTGGGGCTGGTGGGCGCATTGGGGGCGGCGGTGACTGGCCTGACCGACTGGACGGGCACGACGAAGAAAAAACGCAGGCTGGGGCTGGTACATGCGCTGCTGAATATTAGCGCCACCGCCCTGTATGCTACTTCTTTTGCGCTGCGTCGCCAGCAGGGCTCGCGTGGAGCCGCCATCGGCTTGTCGATGGCTGGCTATGGCATCTCCTCGTTCTCTGCCTACCTAGGCGGCCACCTAGTCTTTTCGCAACAGGTGGGTGTAGATCACACGGCTACTTCGGTCCAATATCCCCAGGACTTCGTGGCTGTGCTGCCGGACGCGGAGCTGGCCGAAAACACCATGCGCCGCGTCCAAGCCGGCCAGGTGCCCGTGCTGCTGGCTCGTAAAAACGGGGAAATATTTGCCCTTGCGCACACTTGTTCGCATTTAGGAGGGCCACTTTCCGAGGGAGAACTGCTGCCCGATGGCAGCGTGCGCTGCCCCTGGCACGGCTCCGTCTTCTCGCTGGCTGACGGCCGGGTGCTAGCCGGGCCGGCTACCGAGCCGCAGCCTACATTGGAGGTGCGCGTCACCGCGGGGCAAATCGAAGTGCGCCGACAGTCGTAGCGGCCGGCTCCGAGGCAGACAGGGACTCCAGCAACCGGGTGCCTTCTGGCTTCGCGTTTCTACTCAGAAGAGCAAGCCATGGCCGTGTGCCCGCCGTCTGGAGCGAAGGCTCTGCCAAGGCAGCGAATATATGGCCATGGTGCGTGTGCTTATAGCTTCTCCAAGTTAAGGTAATCGGTGCCCCCGTTGCCACCGCTCACGTCGGTCAGCTTCAGGCTGGTGCTGGTTTGCTCGACCACGTGCCAGTCATCGTTTAATTCCTGGAAGGGGGCCGTGTTGCCAAAGCTTAGGGTAAAGTGCGGGGTGTTGTCATCGTCGCTGCTGCGGGTGGACCAAGTGCCCGAGCCGGTGGGCGCGCTGCTGTGCACCGCCGTCACCTGGCCATTGGACAGGAATTGGAATTCGTAGCCCGCGAAAGTAGCCGTTTCATTACGGCTGTCTTCCTGCAGTAGCGTTACTTTCCACTTGCCCTGCTGCACATAGTCCTTGGCGGGAATGGTGGTTGGCGAGTTATCGTCTTTCTTACACCCGGCAAGGGTCAGCACGGCAGCGAAGGTCAACAGGCTAAAACGGTTCATGATGTAGATAAAAAAGGGGAAAGGCAGGGAGAATAGAAAATAAATGTAGGGGGCGTTTTTGCTTTCAAACGGTGGGGAACAGCAAAAAGTATGGCTTCTCCCTGGCTCCTGCTTGGTGCTGCCAGAACGGGTGGGACCACACCACCCAAAATGAGAGAAAGGGTAATTACATGGCGTGGGGTAAGATCAAAAAACGGGGCTACTCAGCCGGCTCAATGTGAACCAGCACATTGTACACCGCCGGCTTGGCTTGCTTAATGGTCGCCTTCACGGCCCCGGCAATGGCATGCCCTTCGCTTACACTGATAGAGCCGTCGACAATGACATGCAAGTCAGCGAAGTAGTCAAAGCCCATTTTGCGCACAAAGCACTTTTCAGTGGCCACTACCCCAGGCACGGTTTCGGCCAGTGCCTTCAGGTCCTCCGGCCAAGTGCCTTCAGGGGCCTCATCCATGATTTCCCCGAACGCCGGCCGGAAAATATGGTAGGCATTGTACACGATAAAGCCGCAGGCCACCAGCGCGGCCCAGTCGTCGGCACCTTCGTAGCCCTTACCCCCTAGCAGAGCGATGCTGATGCCGATGAAGGCGGTGAGCGAGGTAATGGCATCGGCCCGGTGGTGCCAAGCATCCGCCTTCACGGCAGCACTATCCACTTCCTGGCCCACGCGAAGCACCCGGCGGTAGAGTGCTTCTTTGATGGCAATGATAATGGCCAGCACTCCGAGCGTAAAGCGGGCCGGCAACGCATGGGGTGTTTGAATGCGCTGGATGCTTTCATAGGCTATAAAAGTAGCCGCGCCCATCAGCGCGCCAGCTACTAGAATGGCCGCTAGTGGTTCAGCCTTACCGTGGCCATAGGGGTGGTTTTCGTCGGGTTCCCGAGCTGCGGTACGTAGCCCCAGCCACACGATGCCAGAGCTGACAATGTCCGTAGCCGATTCAATGGCATCGGCAATGAGGGCATAGGAGTGGCCCAGCACGCCGGCTGTGCCTTTGCCCAGCACCAAGGCCACATTGGCTCCGATACCCAGCAGTGTGGAAGCTTGGCCGCGTTCAGCCCGTTCCCGATTAGTGATGGATGGGGGTAGGGAGGGAGTAGAAGTCATGGGGTGTACATAAATAGAGCTAGGGATACGGCAAAGGTCTGTTTCCTAGCTTGGCAGTAGCTACAGCCGACGTAAATTAATCTAGCAGCCATTCACGCATAGTTCTCCGCGTGGCCACCACAATATGACACTGACACTGGCCATGACGATTCACCCCCAATCAGCTCTAACCGTTCGGGTTTGAAGCCGCCAAAGTACCAGGTTTAGGCAATGGAAATATCAATGAATATAGCATAGCCCTGTAGAAGGTTGGATAGAAATGAGGCCACAGCCTTGCGGAAAGCAACCGGGGCGTGATGAAGAGATTCCAACTAGTACGCGGCAGCATAGGAGTTATAATCATCTATGGCCAAGGGCGCCGTCACCCGGTGCTGGCGGACGTAATGCAGGGCCGTGTCCGCGTTCAACGCTAGCACCAACGCACCCAGGAGCAAGGCGTAGACCGGGCGACGCAGCCAGGTGGGCAGCGCGGCCGGCTGAGGCTGCTGGGCGTCCAGCCGGGCCTGCAGGCGGGTGAAGAAGTACGGGCGGGGCTCCGCATGACTTGGCGAAGGCAGCGTGCGCAGCAGCGCGGTCCAGGCCGCGTCGTCTTCGGAAAAAGAGGGAGGTAGCGACATGGCGACTTAGACGAGATGGGGTTGGAGAAACTGGCGCAGGCGTTGGCGGGCGCGAAACAGCAACGACTCCACCGCCGGCCGGGTAGTGCCCAGCACGGCGGCGATTTCTTCGTAGCTCAGCTCCTGTTCGTGGCGCAGGGTAAAGGCCACCTGCTGGGAATCGGGGAGGCGGGCAATGGCGTCCACCAGCTGTTGCTGCTGTTGCTGGCCTTCGAGCAGGGCCTGCGGGTGGCGGTGGTCGGGTAGCTCGTGCAACACCTCGTGGTGGGCGCCCAGTAAGCTAGTCAGGAAGGCCAGGCGCTTTTTGGCGCGGGCCTTCTGCCGGTGTTTCAGGGCCCGCGAGGTGGCCAGGCGGTAGAGCCAGGTGCTGAGGGCAGCCTCGCCTCGGAACCGGTCAATGGTCTGGTAGACTTCCACAAACACTTCCTGGGCCACGTCTTCGGCCTCCTCCGGGGAGCGCAGCAAGCTCAGGGCCGTGCGGTACACGGGGCCCTGGTACCGCTCGACCAGCGTGCGGAAAGCCGCGGCCCGGCCCGCCTGCAATTGCGCTACCAGCTCGGGGTCGGTGGGGGAGCAGTTCAAGCGGGAATCGGAGGGAAGGCCATGGAACAAGAGGCGGGAAACAAAAAACAGTCGCGCAGTCAGCTCGATAGTAGGAGGGGTTACGCGTGGCTGGCGGCCGGTAAAATAGCGGGTATCTGCTCAGTTACCAACGACGCATCCGGTTCGCGGGGAGCATGTCCGTAGGGATTGCCCCTCCATTTGCCGGCGCGCAGCACCACCCACAGCCCCAGGGCAATCAAAGGCAGGCTCAGCAGTTGCCCCATGTTCAGTGGCAGTCCGTTCTCGAAGTCCACCTGATTTTCTTTCAGAAATTCCACGAAGAAGCGGAAGGAGAATAGCAGGGTGACAAACCAGCCGAAGAGCAGGCCCCGCGGCGTCTTTTCCTGGTATTTGGTCCATAGCCTGTAAAGTAGGGCCAGCAGCAGCAGGCAGAACAAGGCTTCATACACCTGCGTGGGGTGGCGCGGCACGGCCATGGCCATACTGGTCGTGGCGACGGTGCCCGCGGGCAGTACCTGCAGGGACGCCTCGTGGCTAACCGGGCGTTGCACCAGCACGGCCCCGGCCGGTAAGGGCGATACGGGCGCTTGCAGGTGCTCGGCATCGCGGGGGAAGGCCACCGCCCAGGGGGCCGCGGAAGGCTGGCCTACTATCTCGGAGTTCATCAGATTGCCCAGGCGAATGCAGGCCCCGCCTACGGCCACAACAATGACGATGCGGTCCAGTACCCACAGGTAATCGAACCGGTGCCGCCGGCTAAACAGCCACGTGGCCAGCAGAATGCCGAGGGTGGCCCCGTGGCTGGCCAATCCGGCCCAGGGAAACACCAAGAAGATCTCCAGCGGATGCCGGGCGTAATAGGCCCAGTCGTAGAACAGGCAGTGGCCCAGGCGGGCCCCCAGCACCGTGCCCAGCACCATGTAGATGGTCAGGGTATCCACCCACGGGAGGGCGACGCGTTCGGTGCGGTAGATATGGCGCAGCAGGAACGTGCCCAGCACAAAGCCGCTGGCAAAGAAGAGGCCGTACCAGGTCAGCTTGAAAATGCCGAAGTCCAGAATAACGGGGTTCACCGTCCAGGTGAGGGAAGTGAGTAGGGGCATGCAGAGAAGAAGGGTAAGGCCGTAACGAAAGGACCGCTACGGGACTGGAGACGAGAAACCCAAGAAGTAGCGGCTACCCCTTAGGTCCCGAGCCCGGCGAAAACTTGCGCCCCCACCCCACTTTTATTTTTTCGGGGACGGCGCCGTCATGCCGCTCCGGTGGGACTAAATAGAGAGTTGCTATTTTAGATTTTGCTTAAATACGAAACCGATACCTTTGTTAAAATTCCCTGATGACTACTTCCGCTTGTAGCCGGGTGTTCGCCGACCCCACCCACCTGGCGCAGTGCCTGCAGCAACCGCTGTGCGTGTGCGACCTGGCCGACGTGCTGCAAAGGAGCGGGTCCGCTATCTCCCAGCACCTGCGCAAGCGCAAGGACGGAGGCGTGATTCAGGACCGCCAAGTGGGCCAAACCGTATTTTACTCGCTGCCCCCCGCGCCGTTGCCCCTAATGCAGCCCTTACTGGCCGCGGCCACCGCTGCCCAAATCCCCTCCCTCCGATGAACCAGCCCGCTTCCCCTCCCTCCAAATCCCTGGCCGGAACGGGGCTGCTGGCGGCGTTGGCCGCTTCCTTGTGCTGCCTCACACCCTTACTGGCCATCGTCGGCGGGCTGGGCGGCGTGGCCACCTCCTCATTTTCATGGCTGGAGCCCTTGCGTCCTTACCTAGTGGCCCTGACCATGGGGGTGCTGGGCTTTGCTTGGTATCAGCAGCTGCGGCCCCGGCTGGCTGACGCCGATGCCTGTGGCTGCCCGGTGCCGGCCAGGCCCTCCTGGAGGCAGTCGCGCGGCTTTTTGGGCGTCGTCACCGTGCTGGCCGGTCTGCTGCTGGCCTTTCCCTTCTATGGCGCCCGGTTCTACCCGTCGACCACTTCCAAACCGGCAGTGGCCACCCGCGTGGCCCCGGTGTGGCAAACGAGTACCTACCGCATTGGGGGCATGAGCTGTGCGGCCTGTGCCCAGCACATCGAGCACGACGTGCAGCAACTAGCGGGCGTACAAAGCGTGCAGGTGTCCTACGAGCAGGGCACGGCGCAGGTACGCTTCGATGCAGCCCGTACCCCCGCAGCCCAGATCGAGCAAGCCATCAACGGCACGGGTTACGCCATCCTTCCCACTCCCTAAACGTCCTTCCCCGTGACGACGACTCCCTCTCCCGTGCCGCAGTTAACTTCCCTGCTTACCTGCCCCGTGTGCGGGCACCGGAGCCAGGAGCAAATGCCGACGGATGCCTGTCAGTATTTCTACGAGTGCTCGCATTGTCACACCGTGCTCAAGCCCCTGGCCGGGGACTGCTGCGTGTTTTGCTCGTACGGCTCGGTGCCTTGTCCTCCCATTCAGGTGGCTGGTCCCCAAGGTTGCTGTGGGTAAGCCGCTGCTCCGAAGCCTGCCATCCAGAAGCGGTGCGAACGTAGGAGGGGGTAAGCGGATATGTAGCCGGTAGGTACCGGTGTATGTATTATGCCCTTAGGACTTTACCGCCAACTGGCGCTGGAGCCAATCGATGGCTACGAGCTCCTCGGCAAAGAGCCGGTAGACGGGCCAGTCCGGCGCCTGCATCAGGATGTTGGTCGTGGCCAGCCGCGCAATCACATCGTCGGCGGGCAGCACGGCGCCGTACCGGTAGCCGGCCTGCCGCGTCGCCCGGGGCAGCCAGTCGCTCAAGGTCCAGTCCTGTTCGGCCGGGATCAGGGCCGGCATTTGTCGCTGGTCAATCAACGCCAAACCCGTGCCTTGCCGGGCCAGCAGCCGCAGGAATTGCTCCATCACGAGCTGAAACTCGGCCAATGTCCGGCGGTGGGGTTTCCACGTCAGGCGGATAAAACCCGTGGGGTCCGTCCTTAGCTCAGCGGCGGGGTGGTCATAGTCCAGTTTCAGCGACATCATGGCCGAAAGTAGGGGATAATCGGCTACGCAGCCCGTTTTGTTTTCGGCTAACGAGTTACCTGATCCTTTCCGTAGGCTCTTTCAGCGAATAGTACAACGCCGGGCCTCATCTCTTCCCGCCCCTGTGACAACCGACCGCTCATCCGGATACGGATGGACAATTCACGCCTTCATTTCACTTTTATGGCCCGTCGGTAGCATCCCCCCACCGCGCTGTTGCCGCTTCCTACTGGGCTTGTAGCCACCGAAGCGCCTCTGCTTCATCGTCAAATACCTGGGTCAGAAAGGGCCGCTCCTCGGCCAGCATGTACTCGACATACTGGCGCTGGGCCGGATCGTCGGCGAAGCGTCCATAAATGGGGTTAGCCGTTAAGATCGCCAGGCACAAAAGCTGGGGGGCCACCTGCTGGGAGGCAAAGGGATAAAAGGTCTGACTGGCCCAGGCGCTCAGGGCCGGATCCGTGCCTTCTCGCCGGCGCACATCCAGCAGCCAGCGCGCACAGGCATGCTGCTGGGCAACGGCCAGCATCGTGTGATAGTCTTCCTGCCAGACGGAGAGCTCCGCATCGGCATGCCAGCGCACAAGGAGAATCTCTAGATCCGGGCGATAGGTAATGGTACGGGTAGCAGGCTCCTGAGGAGGCATACGAGAGAATAAGGAAAGCGCGAACTCCGCCCAAAGGCCTGCGGGGCGTCTAGACAGCACCTAATTACAAAAAAAAGTATTCTTCCGTATCGTCGGCTTGGACAGGTACGCCTAGCGCCCCTTGCTATAACAGATGTTTAAAGGAAGGTATCCGATGAGCTCAACCGGGTGTCACATTTGTTAAACGTTCTTGGAAGAGCAGTGCCCATAGCGCCGATAGGTTCCGATAAAGTTTACCAACCGGAACCTACGGGAGCTTCCCCCTATCCGTTAACCGCTGCCAAGCCTTTTCTCCGGGCCCGCTCATGACTCGCGCGGAAAGGTTATTCGGCGGCGCCCCCCGCCCCCCCTCATTTTTCTTTTAGCCAGCCCTTCTATCGATTGTGGAAAACGACCGTGGACAAGTCTGGGGAAAACAGACGTTCCTATGCTTCATAGATAGGATATATAATAAACTACAATGTCGGCATTATGGCGTACCTAAAAAGCCTGTTTTTGCTCCTGATACGACAAATTGAAAAGCATTATCCAATGGCCTTTTAAGCAAAGAAGTGATCTAAGGTTCCTTCTAGGAGTTGCGCTTCCAGCGCTTTCTGGTAGGCCCGATTCAAACGCTGGTAGTTCTTGGAAGCGAGTAAGTCGTCCATCGTAAAGCGCGGGGTGGGGGCAACAGCTGGCGCCGGGGCAGGGGGCGATACCACCG